>NZ_CP014754.1:2957042-4435564 GCF_001447155.2 Marinobacter sp. LQ44
CATATTGTTCAAAAGCTTCAGCGAGAACGTGCGATCCTCCGTCAGCTTATAAACCGCATGGTAACTGCCATACCCCAGATATTTCTCGATATCCGAGTTGTCGTCATCGCTGCTGCTCTCCGGCAGCCGGTACCACGGATGCACCATGAACAGCCATCGATCATAGCTGTAGGCCGCCGCGCCGGTGATCCGGTTCCAGCTGCGGGAGCGAGGCTCTGACTGGCCATTGGACTGATGATTGAAACCAAGGGAAACCGCGCTCAGCGTTCCCGGGCCGATATCCCAATTAAGGCGGTGACGGAAGAAAATCTCTGGCTCGTAGTTGGTCTCCCGGAACGGAGCCGAATCTTTGGTGTTGTATACCTGCCAGTAGGATTGCTGGGTATAACCGAACCAGAAGGTTGTGCGGTCGTCGAAGATACCGGTCAGAAGGGGAATCTTGAAGCTGATCTGGTATTTGGCTTCTTCCTGCTCCAGACCATAGTCATACCCGCCTGTACCCAGTCGCGGGCTGACCGGCCTCGGGTTGGGGTCGTCTACATAGGTGATCGGCAGAATATAGTTTGGCCGGTGAGTCACAAAACTGCCTGTGAAGGAAAAAATCGCCTTCTCGGCGGTCAGGTAATTATCCACCAGCGCGGCCATCACGCCGGCATCCGGGTCGTCGCCGAGGGCTTCGCTGACCCTCTCCTCCCGGCTGACATCATCGGCGACCAAGGCCGCTGCTTCCTCATCTGCCTGCTGTAACGCCTGGTCGTCAGCAGACTCTCTGGCCGCCTCCGGATCATTCTGGGCGTCGTAGCAGGCCAGGCGCTGGATGCCATCACGGATAAGGGCGCAGTTGACCCGTTCACTGTCATCCCCGGAGTTTGCCTGGGCGGAGACTGACGAGCTGGCCGCCAGAAGAACCATGGTCAGTACAGCGACTGACAATCCATGTCCATATCTTTTCATCAGAGCCTCTCAGTTGGTGGCGGTCAGGCTGAGCCAGGTATTGGCAATACTGTAAACCCAGACGCCGAGCAGGCTCAGGGCGAGGAGAATAAAAATCAGCTTGTGCCGGGTGTTGCCTTCGTTGCCGGCCGATACCACCCAGCGCAGGTACATCAGGCCGATAAAGCTCAGGAACACTCCGAGGCTGGCCACCGCCGGCACCAGAAGCCAGGCGGCGCTCACCGGGTTCTCAGCGGTGGACTGGTTGCCGAACCAGGCCATCGAAACCAACAGGATCGCCAGGCTCGAAAACTCAACGATCAACAGCGGTTTGCGCAGGCGGTGGGGGTTGTTGTAAGACATGCGACTCCCTGTTCTGGCCGGAATAATGTTAAACCACACGGTTAGCCCGGATTTCTCACGAGGGGATAAAAGAAAGCGGCTGAAAGCGGTATAATTTCAGGACCTTACACCGTTCACTAAGCACCAACAGCCGCTATCCGAAATGGTACCTGAAAAACTGACCTTCTCGCCACTCTCTCGCCGCCAAATTGAAGCCGATTTCTCCGGTGGCCACATCACCTCCGATGCCGGATTGCTCCTGCTTCGCGAAGTCGACAAACAACACCAGCTCACTCAGCGCCTGGCTACGGTGCTGGACGATGCCCGTAATCCCGTGCTGGTTCGCCACAAGCTTCAAACCATGGTCCGGCAGCGGGTCTTTGGCGTGGCTGCCGGGTACGAAGACCTCAACGATCACGAGGCGCTACGCGCTGATCAGGCACTTCAGACCGCAACCGGTGAAGATGCCATTCTGGCGGGCAAATCGACCTTGTGCCGGATGGAACAGCGCGTGGACCGGCAGGCGGTGATCAACGCCCACGAACTGCTGTGGCATCACTTCATTGAACAGCACGAGACTCCACCCAAGGAAATTGTGCTGGATTTTGATGGCACTGACATTCCAGTGCATGGCGACCAGCCCGGCAAGTTCTTTAACGCCTACTACGATCACCATTGTTACTTCCCGCTGTACGTGTTCTGCGGCCGTCACCTGTTGGTGAGCTACCTGCGCACCAGCAATCGAAGCGACAGCCGCCACAGCTGGGCCATTCTGGCCCTGCTGGTGAAGTTCATCCGGCAGTACTGGCCGGATACCCGCATCGTGTTCCGGGGTGACAGCGGCTTCTATCGCCCCCGATTGCTGAGCTGGTGCGACCGGAATAACGTGGATTACCTTGTGGGCATCAGCAAAAACAGCCGGCTGCTCAAGGAGGTGGACGTGCCCTCGATGCTGGTTCGCAGGGCTCACGGGGAGTTGGGAGAAAAAGTCTCTGCCACCTACCGGTTCCAGTACCAGGCCCACACCTGGAAATACCCTCGCTGGGTGGTGGCTCGCCTGGAAGAAGGTGAGTTTGGCTCGAACCCTCGCTTCGTGATCAGTTCCCGCTATGACGACGGCCTCAAGCTCTACTACGAGCAGTACTGCGCCCGTGGCGATATGGAAAACCGGATCAAGGATCAGCAGTTGTGTCTGTTCGCAGATCGCACCTCCAGCACGCGGTGGTGGACCAATCAGTGGCGGTTGCTCCTATCGGGCTTTGCCTACACGTTGTTCGAGCGATTACGGGCCCACTTGAAGAAGACGCCCTTCGAGAGAATGAGCGCCAGTAACCTGCGGCTGAAACTGATCAAGGTGGGCGCGGTCATCATTCGCAACACTCGGCGCATACGGGTGTTGATGAGCGATGCCTATCCTTACAAAGACGAACTCTCTGACCTGGTACGTCAACTGGTTCCGGGATAGAAGCCCGGGCTCCCCCGGCCCGATGCAATGGGGGAAAGGGGGTCGTGTGTCCGGACAACAGAAATTGATCGGTTATTAGTCAATCTCGGCCGCAAATGAGCGGTAATGGCGGTAACCTGCACAGTCTGCGAGACTTGCCGGGGACCTATGAGAAATCCGGGTTAGCAGGTATGGTAACCGGAATTGGCTTCAGTTCCGTTATAACCTACGAAACTGTCACTGAAATGGTTGAAATCAAATTCTGTTTCTGGCCTTTGGTTTTTTTGCGGGGGCTCAATCGCTATAATGCGGCAACCGAAAGATTATAACGCTCAAATGCGAGGTGCATTGTGAAGATGAAGAGAGTCCTGGCTGTTGTTGTTCTGGGTTTTGGCCTGGCCGCTGGTGCTGCACTGGCAAGTGTTGAAGATGAGATCCGTAACCGCATCAAACCGGTAGGCCAGGTGTGCCTGCAGGGTGAGGAATGTGGTGAAGCAGCAGCTGCTCCGGCCGCCGCAAGCTCCGGCCCGCGCTCCGGTAGCGAAGTTTATGATGCCGCCTGTATGGCGTGCCATACTACCGGCGCCGCTGGTGCTCCGGTCATTGGTAACGCCGATCAGTGGGGCCCTCGCATCGAAAAGGGCATGGATACCCTGATTGATCACGCCATCAATGGCTTCAACGCCATGCCGGCCAAAGGCGGCTGTGCCAGCTGCTCTGATGAAGAGATTGTTGCTTCTATTGAATACATCATCGAGCAAAGCCAGTAATTCGGCTTCTTGATGTGTGACAAAGCCTCGCCTCGTGCGGGGCTTTGTTGTTTTACAGGCCTAAATCACCCAGCAGCGCACTCAAGGTTGCCTTGCCTTTCTTCTGGTTGACCTCTTTGTCCTGGTCCCCGAGACCTTCCCAGCGAACATCGTCTTCCGGCAGCTCGTCCAGAAACCGGCTGGGAATGGTCTCCAGTTTCTCGCCGTACTGTTTGCGTGAGGCGGCATAGGTCAGTGCCAGGGTTTCCCTGGCCCGGGTGATACCCACATACATCAGGCGACGCTCTTCTTCGATGTTGCCCTCCTCAATGCTGGTACGGTGCGGCAGGATTTCCTCCTCCAGGCCCATGATGAAAACATGGGGGAACTCCAGGCCCTTGGAGGCGTGCAGGGTAAGCAATTGCACCTTGTCGCTGTCGTCTTCTTCTTCCCGCTGCTCCATCATGTCTCGCAGAATCAGCTTGGCGATGGCATCCTCGATGCCGATCTCGTCGGCGGTGCCCTTGCCGTCGTCCAGCATGCGCTGGATCGACTCCACCAGGTACCAGATGTTCTCCATCCGGCGTTCGGCCTGCTTCGGGCTACCAGAATGCTGGTGCAGCCACTCTTCGTATTCAATGTCGGTGAACAGTTGTTTGATCACTGGAATCGGGTCTTCCGAGAACAGCCGCTCGCAGGTTTTGTCCACCCAGTGGGCAAAGCGGCGCAGCCGGTCCAGGCCTTTCTCGGTGACATGGGTTTCCGCGCCCATATCGCCCAGTGCCTTGAACAGGCTGACGTTGCGAGCGCGGGCGTAGTGGCTCAGCTGTTCCAGGGTGCGCGGGCCAATCTCCCGGCGAGGCACGTTCACCACCCGCAGGAAGGCGGCGTCGTCATCCGGGTTGATCATCAGGCGCAGGTACGACATCGCATCCTTGATCTCGTTCTTGGAGAAGAACGACTGCCCACCGGAAATCCGGTAGGGAATCTGATACGCCTGCAGTTTCATTTCCAGCAACCGGGCCTGGTGGTTGCCCCGGTAGAGTACGGCAAAGTCTTTGAAGTCGAGCCCGTTCTTCAGTTTCTGGTCCAGGATCTCCGTGGCCACCCGCTCGGTTTCCGCGTCTTCGTTACGGCAACGGATGATGCGGATTTCATCGCCAATCGTGTGGTCACTCCACAGGGCCTTCTCGAATACGTGGGGGTTGTTGGCAATTACCGTGTTGGCGCTGCGCAGAATCCGGCCAGTGGAGCGGTAATTCTGTTCCAGCTTGACGATCTTCAGGCTGGGAAAGTCTTCTTTGAGTTGTGCCAGGTTTTCCGGCCGAGCACCACGCCAGGCGTAGATGGACTGGTCGTCGTCGCCCACCACGGTAAACGCTGCCCGCTCTGCGACCAGTTGTTTGACCAGTTCATACTGGCACACGTTGGTGTCCTGATATTCATCCACCAGCATGTAACGGATTTTCCGGCGCCATTTGGCCAGCACGTCCGGGGTGTCCCGGAACAGCTGCACCGGCAGCAGGATCAGGTCGTCAAAATCCACCGCGTTGTAGGCTTTCAAATACTCGTTGTAGTGCTTGTAGACAATGGCGATGCGCTGCTCACGCTCGTCAGCCGCCTTGCTGTAGGCTTCCGACGGACTGCGCATGGCGTTCTTCCAGGACGAGATGGTCATCTGTACATCGTTCAGCTCGTCGCCGGCCTCAGCGCTGGCCTCCCGCATCATCAGGTCCTGCAGCAGAGCTTTGGCATCTTCGGCATCGAAGATCGAGAAACCGGGGTGGTAGCCTAAATGAGCGTGTTCCTCCCGAATGATGTTCAGTCCCAGGTTATGAAAAGTGGACACGATCAGCCCCCGGGCCTTACCCCGGTCAACAATCCGGCTGACCCGTTCCTTCATTTCCCGGGCAGCCTTGTTGGTGAACGTCACTGCGGCAATGTGTCGCCCCGGAATGCCCAGCTCTTCAATCAGATAGGCAATCTTGCGGGTGATCACACTGGTTTTGCCACTACCCGCCCCGGCCAGCACCAGCAGAGGGCCTTCGGCGTAGCGAACCGCTTCGCGTTGTCTCGGGTTGAGCTTGTTCACAATGTAGAGACCAAATAGGGAACCATGGGGAGGTATTTAGCGTGGGGCTATTCTACACCAGCCAGACTTTCTGTACCTTGACGATCTATCAGCTATGCTTCCTAGAATGGACTCTGCTGTTGGCCGACACATGGATTTTGCTCGATGACACTGTCTCTGGACACCAGACCTGATCGTCTACGCCTGCTGGTGCTGACCCCGGAATACGCGGATTTTCTGTGGTTATCCGCGCTGCTGGACGACGATCCGGAAATCAGTCCGGACGCCATATGGTGCCCGGACCTGGTGGATTGTGATGATCTTATCCGCAACGCCAGTTTCGATGTTATTGTCTGGGACTGCATTTTTCACGGTGGTGACGAACAGGCCTTTCTGCAGTATCTGTCCGTATCCAGTGAAGACAAACCGGTGCTAGCGCTGAGCGCGGAACCCTGTAACGAGCGTGCAGGAGAGCTGCTGCGTGACGGAGCATCCGATTATCTGTGCCGGCAGACCCTGGATCGTTGGAACTTCCGTCGGGCGGTGAAGTATCTCTGGTATCGGGTGCAGCTGTCCGAGTCGGCCCACGGCCAGTTAGGCCGTGAGGTGGCAACCGGGTTTATCAATAGGGACCTGTTCTTCGATCGCCTGCAGCAGGCCCTGTTGCGGGCGGAGAGAGCTGGCCACCGGCTGGCACTACTGCACCTCAATGTCGATGATTTTCGCAGTATCAACGAATCCTTCGGTTATCAGAAAAGCGACCAGTTAATGTTCCGGCTGGCGGAGCGGCTGCGCCAGAAGATGCGCCGGGTGGATTCGCTGATGCGCATCGGCGGCGACGAGTTGGCGATTATTATCGAGAAGGTGGAAGACTCGCTCGATATTACCCAGATTATCCGTAAGGTGGTGGTTGCACTGGATGAGCCGCTGACGGTTGACGGCCAGATGATTGTGGTCAGCGCCAGCCTGGGCGTGGCCACCTATCCCGAGGCGGGCGACAGCCCCGAAGAACTGCTGAGGCGGGCCAACCGGGCCATGTTCGAGGCCAAACGGGACCCGGGTACCAGTTATCGGTTCTATGACCGGCAGTTACATATTTCTGCTGGCTACCAGCTCCGGCTGGAAGCGGATTTGCGCAACGCTTTACGCGGTAAAGAGCTGGAGCTCTACTATCAACCAAGAATCGATCTGGCGACCGAAGAGGTTCGTGGCGTCGAGTGTCTGCTGCGCTGGAATCATCCCAAACGAGGCCTGGTGGGGCCCGACGAGTTCATACCGGTGGCGGAGCGCAGTGGCCTGATTGTACCCATTGGTTACTGGGTTATAGAGCAGGCCTGCAAGCGCCTGCAGGAAAGCGCCGAAATGGGCTTTCCCGGCCTGGTGTTTGCGGTCAATCTGTCGTTCCGCCAGTTCCACGACCGCAAGATGACCGAAACCATCTTCCGAATCATCTTCAACGCCAATGTCGACACCAGCCTGCTGGAGCTGGAACTGACCGAAAGCGCCATGATGCACGATCCGGATTACGCCCAGCGATGCCTGCGGGAACTCAATCAGCTAGGCATCAGCTTTGCCCTGGATGACTTCGGTACCGGTTTTTCATCCCTGAGCAATCTGCAACACCTGCCCATTTCCCTGGTGAAAATAGACAAATCCTTCGTCCAGGAACTGGGGCAGTCGGCGGATGCCGAGCACATCATCCGGGCCATCATCAGCCTGGCCCACAGCCTGCAGATCAGCGTGGTGGCGGAGGGTGTTGAAACCGAAAGCCAGCTGGAATTCCTGCGCCAGCAGCACTGCGATGAGATCCAGGGCTATTACTTTGCCCGCCCCATGCCCTGGAATGACCTTGTACAATTCCTGAACCACCGTAACCAGTCCGCTTGCCTGCAGCAGTAAGCCGCTGTACCTTTGCGCATTAATTCCGAACGCGATAATACACAGAGGTTGCATGAACAGTATCTCCCGGCGCATTGCCGACGAACTCGGCGTACGCGAGCAACAGGTTAATGCCACCGTTGCCTTGCTGGATGAAGGGGCCACCGTTCCGTTTATTGCCCGTTACCGGAAAGAGGTGACCGGCTCGCTGGACGACAACCAGCTGCGAACCCTGGAAGAGCGTCTTCGTTACCTGCGCGAGCTGGAAGACCGCCGCGGCACCATCCTCAACAGCATTGATGAGCAGGGCAAGCTTACCGATGAGCTGCGCGCCGCCATCCAGGAGGCAGACACCAAGAACCGCCTGGAAGATCTGTATCTGCCCTACAAGCCCAAGCGCCGCACCAAGGCCCAGATTGCCCGTGAAGCCGGGCTGGAGCCCTTGGCTGACGCCCTGTTTGGCGACCCTACGCTGGACCCGGAAGCCACCGCCGCCGGTTACCTGAACCCGGAATCTGGCGTGGAAGACACCAAAGCCGCGCTGGAAGGCGCCCGCTACATTCTGATGGAGCGCTTTGCCGAAGACGCCGAGTTGCTGGGTTCATTGCGGGACTTTATCTGGCAGGAAGGTCAGTTGAAAGTCGCGGTGGTGGATGGCAAGGAAAACGAAGGCGCCAAGTTCCGGGATTATTTCGATCACGTGGAGCCCCTGAAGAAAGTACCTTCACACCGGGCCCTGGCGATTCTGCGCGGACGTAACGAAGGCATACTGACCTACTCGCTGGTGGTGGGGGATGTCGAAGACGATCGCCGTCAGCCCCATCCCGCCGAGCAGCGGATTGCCGCGCGCTGGGGTATTCGGGATAACGGGCGGGCCGCCGACAAATGGCTGTCGGAAGTGGTGCGCTGGACCTGGCGGGTGAAGCTCTCTACCCAGATTGAAACCGACCTGATGTCTCAGGTAAGGGAAGCCGCCGAGGCCGAAGCCATCAACGTGTTTGCCGCCAACCTAAAAGACCTGTTGTTGCTGGCCCCGGCCGGCCCTCGGCCAACCCTGGGCCTGGACCCCGGTCTGCGTACTGGCGTTAAAGTCGCGGTGATCGACGGCACTGGCCAGGTGGTGGACCACGGGGCCATCTTCCCCCATGCGCCCCAGAACAAATGGGAGCCATCCATTGCCCAACTGGCGGCCTGGTGCCAGAAATACCAGATTGAGCTGGTCGCCATCGGCAACGGCACCGCGTCCCGGGAAACCGAGAAGCTGGTGGGCGACCTGTGCAAACGCTATCCGGAACTGAAGCTGGCCCGTATTGTGGTGAACGAATCCGGTGCGTCCATCTACTCCGCCTCGGAATTTGCCTCAAAAGAGCTGCCGGATCTGGATGTTACCATCCGTGGTGCGGTGTCCATCGCCCGCCGCCTGCAGGACCCACTGGCGGAACTGGTAAAGATCGAACCCAAGTCCATCGGGGTAGGCCAGTACCAGCATGACGTTTCCCAGGTGCAGCTGTCCCGTAGCCTGGATGCGGTGGTGGAAGACTGTGTAAACGGCGTTGGGGTCGACCTGAATACGGCCTCCGTGCCTCTGCTTACCCGGGTCTCCGGCCTGAATCCGAGCATTGCCCAGAATATCGTCGATTTTCGCAACCAGAACGGCAAGTTTGTCAGTCGCAAGCAGCTATTGAAGGTCTCCCGCCTGGGTGAGCGCACCTTTGAGCAGGCGGCCGGCTTCCTGCGTATTGCTGGCGGCGACAACCCGCTGGACCGTTCCTCGGTGCACCCGGAAGCCTACGGTGTGGTTGAGGCCATCGCGAAGGGTAATGGTCGCAAGGTGGAAGACATCATTGGCGACTCGGCGTTTCTGCGCAGCCTGAACCCTCAGGACTACGTTACCGAACAGTTTGGCCTGCCAACCATCAAAGACATCATCTCCGAACTGGAAAAGCCGGGCCGCGACCCGCGCCCCGAGTTCCGCTTTGCCAACTTCGAGGAAGGGGTGGAAACCCTGAATGACCTGAAACCAGGCATGGTACTGGAAGGTTCGGTAACCAACGTCACCAATTTCGGCGCCTTTGTTGATATCGGCGTGCATCAGGACGGCCTGGTGCACATCTCCGCCCTGTCTCATACTTTCGTTAAAGATCCGCGCGAAGTGGTCAAGGCCGGTGATATTGTTAAGGTCAAAGTGATGGAAGTGGACATTCCCCGTAAACGCATCGGGCTGTCTATGCGTATGGATGACCAGCCCGGTGCCGAGACCCAGGCCAAGCCAGCCCGGGGCGCCGACCGCAACGCAGGTCGCTCCGGTGGTCGCAAACCCCAGGGTGGCCAGGGCCAGGCGCAGGGCGCCATGGCGGGTGCGTTGGCGCAGGCGCTGGCCTCTGCCCGCAAGAACGGTCGTTAAATCACCTTATCGATTCAACGCGATTGCTCCTCACGAGGGGGCAATCGCGCCAACAGGAGCTCACCATGGCTGAATCCCGCCACTCCCTGTTTCACCAGTTTGCGGCCAGCGATTGGGACGGTTTCCTCAAAGGGGTCGAAAAAGAAGGCCTTCGCGTGGATGCCAATGGTTTCATTGCCCAGACACCGCACCCGGAGGCGCTGGGCTCGGCCCTGACCCATCCACGGATTACCACCGATTATTCCGAAGCCCTGCTGGAGCTGATCACCCCGGTTTTCAGCTCCACTGAGGCCATGCTGGCATCGCTGCGAGACACCCACCGGTTTGTCCAGCAGAATCTCGGTGACGAAGTGTTCTGGTCGGCCAGTATGCCCTGTGAGATTGATGGCGATCAGAGCATTCCCATCGCTGAGTATGGCCGCTCCAACATTGGCCAGCTCAAGCATGTCTATCGGCAGGGGTTGGCTGTGCGTTACGGTCGCATCATGCAGAGTATTGCCGGGGCCCACTACAACCTGTCGTTACCCGACAGTTTCTGGCGTAAGTGGCAGCAACTGACCGGCAATCAGGATGCCCTGAAGGATTTCAAATCCGACCAGTATTTCTGGTTGATCCGCAATTTCCGCCGCCGAAGCTGGCTGTTAATGCTGTTGTTCGGTGCATCACCAGCCCTGGACGCCAGTTTCGTTGCCGGCGTGAAGCATGACCTAAGCCGGTTTGACGAGCGAACCTGGTATGGCAAACACGCTACGTCGCTGAGGATGGGTGATCTGGGTTACCACAACAATGCCCAGGCCTCCCTCAACATCTGTTTCAACGAGCTGGACACTTACACCCGTACCCTGGACCAGGCTATCCATACCAATTGGCCTGCCTATGAAGCCATTGGCACCCGTCGTAACGACGAGTTTATCCAGATCAACACCAGTGTGTTGCAGATTGAGAACGAGTATTACAGCGCCGTTCGTCCCAAACGCACCACCGAGCGCGCTGAGAAGCCTATCCAGGCGCTGGATGCCCGTGGAGTTGAATACATAGAGGTACGTTGTCTGGATCTGGACCCATTCTCGCCGGTAGGGGTCAACCGGGCGCAGATCGATTTTCTGGATCTGTTCCTGCTTGACTGCCTGCTGACCGACTCTCCCCGAATCGGAGATGACGAATGTCAGCGGCTGGATGACAACTATAAAGATGTGGTGGCATCAGGCCGCTGGCAGGAGCTGGGGGTGTGCCAGGGTGGCCAGCGGGTGCCGGTGGGTGATGCTGCCCGTGAGTTGCTGGATCGCTTGCAGCCGCTGGCGGATTTGCTGGACAGCTGGGGTAAGGACGAGACCTACCGTTCAGCCCTGGCTGCTCAGCGTGAAAAGTTGCAGGGGCAGGAATGGTCTGTGCCATCAGCCCGCGTACTGGCGTCGATGGAAGCCTCCGGGCTTGGTCACCGGGACTGGGTGCTGGCGTTGTCCCAGCAGCACCAGGAAACCCTCAGAAGCGAACCACTGGCTCCGGACGTGCTGGCGGATTACCAACGCATGTCGCGGGAATCCCTGGCCGAACAGGATGCCCAGGAACAGTCGGATAAACTTCCGTTTGCCACCTTCCTGGAAGAGTATCTTCGCTCGTGAGCCGTGGTTGAGTCACAACCCGAAAGGGACGTGACGCACAGAAACCACCGAAGGGTTTGCCGGCTTCGTTACCTGCTGTTACTTTTGTTTACAACAGGTAAGGAGACGGCGCCATGGCAAGAGATATCAAGCTCGGATGGGATGTGGAAGCCCTCAACAAGGCGTATCGCCAGGGGTACATGGCGGGCTCCATGGGCATGGATAAAAACCGATGCCCGTATCGGGGTGAGGTGATCATCGCCGCCTGGGAAGCGGGTTGGGATGATGCCGGCCAAGTGGCTGCTGAGCAACCCTCCAGCGACGACCTGTTCTCCCGAATCGCCTGACCTACCGTTGCACCACAAATTCCGTAAACAGCACGCCGGTGATGCGCTCACCGGTTTTCTGTTCTTCCAGGGCGGCATTGATCCGCTGTGTGGCTTCCCCTCTTAACGCTTGCTGGCCCTGCTGAGTAGTGAGCTGGTCAACGTCCGTCTGCTCACCGAACAACATTACCAGTTCGTGCCGCAATCGCGGCATATGGGCCTGTACTGCGGCTCTTGTTGTCTCCTGCGAGGCACGAAGGGTTACCGATGCCTTCAGGTAAATGACCTTGTTGCCGGGTTCGCCCACATGGGTCACAAATGCCGGCTCCATGGCGATGTAGTCGGTTACCCCCCGTTCCTCCGGCTCCTCCTCCGCCATGGCCGGCCAGGCGATCAGGGAAGCGATAGCGAGTAACAGCGTTAGGGCGTATTTTCGGTGAAAGGTCATAGGCGCAATGTTCTTCATGGGTTAGGATTGGCAGCATCAGCTTACATGATGATTCCGGGGTGTTGATTTGACAAGCAGATGGGTGTTCGGCGTCGTTTTTCTTTTGTGCGCAGCTCTGTTGGCCGTGGCCTTTTACATGGAGCACGTCATGGGCCTGGAGCCTTGTCCGTTGTGCTGGTTGCAGCGTTTTGGCTTCATGGGCGCCGGGCTGGTAGCCCTGATTGCGTTTCTCCATGGCCCCACCGGTTTTGGTAACCGGGTGTATGGCTTTTTTCTGGTGCTGACCGCCGGTACCGGACTGGGCATTGCTGGCCGGCAGCTGTGGCTGCAAAGCCTGCCGGAGGATCAGGTGCCCGCCTGTGGCCCGTCCGTGGACTACATGCTTGAGGTGTTGCCCTGGTTTGAGGTGCTGCAGACGGCCCTGAAAGGTACCGGTGATTGCGCCGAGGTGGTCTGGCGCTTTCTCGGGTTGAGCATTCCTGGCTGGACAGCCTTGTTCTTCAGCTTGTTGGTGCTGGTTGGCCTGGTGATGATGTTCCGCCGATACCGGCCGAAAAACTGGTTGCAGGGCTGAAACGGTTGCGGGCCACCATGGCCTTGGGGTAACTTGATTCAGTCATGACGACAATCAAGTGAACGGCCATTTATCAGGCAGACTGACTGAGGGGAGACAGACGTCATGTTGGAGAACTGCAGAAACGCCAGGGAGCGTTGGGGCGGAGTCAGCGAGCTGATCGACCGTTGGCTGAAAGAGCGCCAGGAGCTGTTGGTGCGCTACTGCGATCTGTCGACCGAGACCGATTTTTCCCAGACCGAGATGCTGCGAGACAAGTTTGTCCGCCTCTGTGAGGTGCTGGTCGATTATGTGTCTGCCGGGCACTTCGAAGTCTACGAACAGTTGATCCAGGAAGCCCGTGAGTTCAACGATGGCGGCCTGGAGTTGGCGGCAAAGGTCTATCCCCGGATTGAGCAGACGACCGGTGTGGCTCTCAATTTCAATGATCGCGTTGATGGTCGACTGCTGACCGAAGGCGACGTCAGAGAGCTGTTCTCAGAGTTGTCCAAGCTGGGTGAAGTGCTGGAAAGCCGGTTCGAGATGGAAGACTTCCTGATCGAGCATCTGCATAACGCCCACGCTGGAAAAATGGCCTCAGCCTGATTCCGGGCAGCCAACAGAGTCTTCCAAAAAAACGGCCTGAATGTTCAGGCCGTTTTTTATTACCCGGAGTTATTCGTTTTCCGGGTTGACTGCCAGCAGTTCCACATCAAAAATCAGGGTTTCGTTGGGCCCGATGGCCTGATTGCCACCCGGGCCGTAGGCCAGATCGGCAGGAATGTAGAGCTTGTAGCGGGCGCCTTCGCTCATCAGTTGCAGGCCTTCGGTCCAGCCCGGAATTACCTGGTTCAGGCCAAAGGTAACCGGTTGGCCACGATCACGGGAGCTGTCGAACACATCGCCATTGATCAGCTCACCGGTGTAGTGTACCTGTACACGGTCTGAAGCTGTCGGGTTGTTGCCGTCGCCTTCCTCGATGACCTCATATTGCAGGCCGGACTCGGTGGTTTCCACACCATCCCGTTCAGCGTTCTGGGCCAGGAAGGCTTCGCCGGCTTCCAGGTTCTGGCTGGCCAGTTCGTTGTATTGCTGTTCCTGTTGGCTTTGAAGCTCCTCCTGGTAGGCCATCAGTGCTTCCTGAATTTGCTCCCGGGTCAGGCGCTTGGTCTCCTCGTCACCGGCGTGGCCGTGCTGGATGCCCTGCAGGAACTGATCCATTTGCAGGTCAGGCAGGTCGTTGCTCATGCGCTCACCAAGCATCAGGCCCATGCCGTAGCTGACTTTCTCCGGCGTCGTGTCCAGAGCGGGGTCCTTTGCGGAATCCTGGGCGGTAGAGCAGCCGGCAACCAGGCCGGTCATGGCGATAGCTAACAGGGTTTTCTTCATACTGGTATCCTTTGCGCGTGTAACAGGGCCTGACGGCCCACTTGGATTTGGCAAACAGGAAAGGTAACGGGTTCAGCGGCAGGATGCCACTGAAACTGTGGTAACAGTGTGATGCTGTTGGCGTCAGGTCCCGTTATCCCCGGGGGATGGGGCAAGGGAGAAGGGTGCCCGATAAGGCGAACGCCAGTCGTTGTCATTGTCGGCCCGGCGCTCGTTGCGCAGGTTCTTGCCTGGCCGCTCGATGGCCAGCGCATTCCAGGGGCCCTGGGCCGGTGGCTGGTCGGCATAATGCCAGTTACCTTCGGTATCCTGCCATTTGAAGACAATTTCCGGGCCCTCGGTGGGGATAGGGGCCGGCAGCAAACCTTCAAACGAGGGGATGGCTTCAGGCTTTTCCTCAGCCGCAGGCTCGGAGACCTTGTCCGGGTCCCCAAGGCCAAAGAAAATCAATAACAACAGCAGGCCAAGGGCCGGAAACGATAGCCGAATAAGCCATTTCATCATCATGGCTGTGGTTCTCCTGCCGCAGCAGCCAGGAGGCCTGCCAGCGTGTCCAGTGATATGGGGGCCCGGGTGTCTGCTTCCCGACGCGGTGCTGCAGCCAATAGGTTTTGCTGGATGGCGGCTTTGCGATTGTGCATGTTGCCAGTCTCCGGGTGCCTGGGTGTCAGTGTGTGCCAGGCCAGGGCAAGTTCGGTTTGCTCGGCCTGTAGTTCGGCCCGGGCCAGCGCTTCCCGGAGATCACGACAACCAATATGATGCCGGGGAATGGATTTTCTGGCCGAACGAATGCTGCCGGTTACACGGGCTCGCCACTCTGTTACCTTAGCGTCCTCAACGCCAGTGAACAGGTGCCCGTTCACCCCCAGCCAGCCGGCACAGAGAATTCGGGTGACGCTCCAGTCACAGGCCTGCAACGTCAGGCAGGCCTCGGCCAGCTCCGGATTTTGCCAGCAGGCCAGTGCATAACGCCACAGGGGATTATCCGGTTCCATTGTTGCGGGCAGATTCAATGATTCTGTCTGCGGAACGGTCATGGCAGGGCACTTCCCTGGCTGAAATCCATGGATAAAGACAGTCTATGTTAACGATAACCGATCTCAGTTTACAACGAGGCGGCGTCTGGTTGCTAGAAAACGTCAGCCTGACGGTGCAGCCCGGCCAGAGGGTGGCGATTGTTGGCGCCAATGGTGCCGGAAAATCCAGCCTGTTCCAGCTCTTACTGGGCCAGTTGGCACCTGAGCAGGGCAGTGTGTCGCTGCCGGGGGGCTGTCGCATCGCCCACATGGCGCAGGAAGTTGAGGCCAGTCAGCGATCTGCCAGAGACTTCGTGCTGGACGGCGACTTTGAATTGCGCCGCATGGAACGTGAGCTGGCGGATGCCGAAGCCCGGGATGACCATCACGCCATCGCCCGGTTACACGGGGAACTGGACGTGCACGAAGCCTGGTCGGCGCCCAGAAGAGCCGAGGCGTTGTTGCGGGGTTTGGGGTTTGTCGACAGCGATGTGGACCGGCCGGTGTCGGCGTTTTCCGGGGGCTGGCGTATTCGCCTGAATCTGGCTCAGGCCCTGATGCGGCCATCGGACCTGCTGTTGCTGGATGAGCCCACCAACCACCTGGACCTGGACGCCTGTCTGTGGCTTGAGAACTGGCTTCGTCGATACCCGGGCACCCTGCTGTTTATCTCCCATGACCGGGATTTCATGGATCGGGTGGCCACACACCTGGTGCATTTTGATAACAAAAAGCTGGAACTCTACACCGGCAACTACTCGGCGTTTGAAGTGCAGCGCAGCGAGCGCCTGGCCCAGCAACAATCCAATTACGAGCGCCAGCAAGCCCGTATTGCCGAGATTCAGCGATTCATTGACCGCTTCAAGGCCAAGGCTACCAAAGCCCGCCAGGCCCAGAGCCGGGTCAAGGCTCTGGAACGCATGGAACGAATCGCGCCAGCCCATGTGGATTCGCCCTTCAGCTTTGAATTTCCGATGGCAGACAAGGTGTCCAACCCGTTGTTGTCCATTCGCAACGGTGTGGCCGGCCATGGCCAGACGGCTATCCTGAATAATATCAACGTCACCTTGCTGCCCGGTTCACGCATTGGTTTGCTCGGCCCCAACGGTGCGGGCAAATCAACCTTTATGGATGCCCTGCGGGGCACCGGTACCCTGCTGTCGGGTGAGCGTACCTGTGGCGAGCACCTGGCCATCGGCTACTTTGCCCAGCACCAGCTGGAAGCCCTGGATCTGGATGCCAGCCCGTTCCTGCATTTGCAGCGGTTGTCGCCCCGTGCGTCCGAGCAATCGGTGCGGAACTTTCTGGGCGGCTTTGATTTCCATGGCGATGAGGCCCTGAGCCCAATTCGCTCGTTCTCCGGGGGTGAGAAAGCCCGGGTCGCCCTGGCGGTGATCGCCTGGCAGAAACCCAATCTGTTGCTGCTGGACGAGCCCACCAACCACCTGGACCTGGAAATGCGCCAGGCCCTGACCATGGCATTACAGAACTTTGATGGCGCTATTGTGGTGGTGTCCCACGATCGGCACCTGCTGCGCAATACGGTGGATGAGTTCTGGTTGGTGTCGGATGGCACGGTTCAGGAATACGATGGCGACCTGGAAGATTACGAACGCTGGTTGGCAGATCGCAGAAAGGATGAGGACGAGCCACCCAAACGCCAGGTGGCTGAGGATTCCGATGCTGAAAAGAAAGCCGGCAGTGCCCAGGCATTGACGGCCGACGAGCGCAAGGCCAGAAAACGCCAGGAGGCGGAACTTCGCCAGAAGCTGAGCCCGTGGCGGAAAAAACAGGTATCTCTGGAAGCTCGGATGGATCAGCTGCAGCAGCAATTGGCAGGCGTGGAAGCTTCTCTGGGCGACCCTGCGGTGTACGAAGACAGCGGGAAAGTACGCCTGAAGGCGCTGCTGGCGGAGCAGACCGAACTCAAGCGGGCCCTGGAGGAGACCGAGGCCGAATGGCTGGAGGTCAGCGAAACAGTGGAAAATCTGGAGGCCGAACTGGCCGGCTAGTGCCCCGTCTGGTTTACCGGGTGCCGATTTCCAGGGTGAAATCCTGTTTGGCCAGGTAATCCCGCTCGTTTTCCAGGTCTGCCAGGGTTAGCGGCCGATTGTCCAGCCAGCCCTCCGGAAATTCCACCACCAGTCTGTTCTCATGGCCATGGAGGACAAACTCGGGCGGCTCTTCCAGGTTCCGGGGGTGTTGAATCAATACGGCCATTCGCAACAGCACGCACAGGTAGCGCAGGCGCGGTTTGTCTTCCGGCTCTATGCCTTCAAATACCGTGGATGAAAACTTGCGCCGATGGCCGCGCACCAGCGTGGCCAGATCTTTCTGGAACTCTTGGGTAAAGCCTGGCAGGTCGGAATAACGCAGCAGATAAGCGCCATGTTTGTGGTACTGGCTGTGGGAGATGGTCAGGCCAATCTCGTGCAGCCGGCAGGCCCAGCGCAGTACATCCTCGTCCGCTGACGTATGCAGACCCCATTGATCGGCCACTTGCTGCCAGGCGGCAATGGCCGTCTGCTCAACGGCGGCACCGTGAGCCTGGTCGACGTGGTAGCGCTCCTGCAGCGCGGCAATGGTGCGTTCCCGCACATCCTCGTGCTGGATACGGCCAACGATATCGTACAGCAGCCCCTCCCGGAGAGCCCCATCTGCGAAGGTCATCGCCTGAATACCCAGTGATCGGAATGCCGCCAGCAGGATGGCAAACCCGGCCGGGAAAATGCTTTGCCGATCCTGACGAACGCCCAGGTCTGCCAGTTTTTCAACCTTGCCCATGTCGACAAGCCGTTTACGCAGCTCTTCCATTGCGTCACGGGTGAGGGTGCCATCGGTGATCTTCAGATTGGCCAGCACACTGCAGATCGCCTTGATGGATCCTGAGGAACCGACGGCACTTTGCCAGCCAACCGAGAGGTAGTGCTGGCGGATGTTCAGGAGCTCCTGTTCGGCGTGAGTGATCGCTTTGTCCATCTGCCGCCGGGTAATTTTTCCGTCCGGGAAATAGCGATTGCGAAACGACACACAGCCCATATGCAGGCTTTCCAGCTCCTGGGGCTCAAATCGCTGGCCGATGATGAATTCGGTGCTGCCGCCGCCAATATCGATGACCAGTCGCCTGCCTTCGTCATCGGCCAGAGTGTGGGAAACGCCAAGGTAGATCAGACGGGCTTCTTCCCGTCCCGCGATGATCTCAACCGGGTAACCGAGGACCTCTTCTGCCCGGGCAATGAACTCGGGGGCGTTGCGGGCCACCCTCAAAGCGTTGGTGCCGACAATCTGAACCCCCTCGGCAGGCATGCCCTGTAGGCGCTGGGCAAACCGGCTGAGACATTCCAGGGCCCTTTGCTGGGCTTCTTCCGTCAGCCGGTTATAGGGGTCAAGCCCCGCGCCCAGCTGGACCTTTTCGCCCATCTTTTCGACGGTACGAATTTCACCATGGACCAGGTGGGCTACGACCATATGAAAACTGTTGGAGCCCATATCAATGGCTGCCAGCATATCCGGGGAGGGGGCGGTGTTCTCGGCGGGGGATGCGGCCGTCACGTGGGTTGGCGTCCTGTATGGTGTGAACTTGTCGATACAATGGCCGTACTATAAAAGAAAGCGCGGTGCGCTGTCAGTAACGGTCTGCGGTGAATACGGATGCGGATCGTCGCCGACGGAAACAGATCTCGCTTCACATTGAGGCCGGCAATCGCGTAAAGTATTCGTCTAACGAAATCCGGGCAGGCGACATTCCGATGACGGTTTGTACAGCCTGCTACAGTCAACAGCGACTCCGACGCGGCTGCGTTACAGGCCCCGGAGCGCCTGAATCAGGAAAAGGTAATGAGCGGAAATATCGTTAATGTCACCGACGCTTCTTTCGAACAGGACGTACTGAAGTCCGACGTCCCGGTACTGGTCGACTACTGGGCTGAGTGGTGCGGCCCGTGCAAGATGATTGCCCCGGTTCTGGAAGAAATCGCCGACGAATACGACGGCAAGCTCAAGGTCTGCAAGCTCAACATCGACGAAAACGAACAGACCCCGCCCAAGTTCAACATCCGTGGCATCCCGACCCTCATGCTGTTCAAGAACGGCAACGTGGACGCCACCAAAGTTGGCGCTTTGTCCAAGTCACAGCTCGCCGCCTTCCTCGACAGCAACCTCTGATCCGCTGTTGAAGAAAAACCGCCCCTGAACATGGTTCACGGGCGGTTTTTTTGTGCCTCAATCACCCTCGCTGGCCGCCAGTCGAAAAGTGAGCTTTATTCCCAGGCCCTGGAGCGGTCCAGGTCCGAGTCTTTTTGCTCTACCCAGTGTTCAGTGTCTCCGGTGATTTCCTTTTTCCAGAACGGGGCTGACGTTTTCAGGGCGTCCATGATGAATTCGCAGGCTGCAAATGCATCCCCCCGGTGAGCACTGCAAACGCCAACAAACACGATCTGATCCGACAGCGCCAGCCGCCCGACCCGATGAATCACCCTCGCCTTGCGGACATCCCAGCGCTGGGAGGCGGAGTCAATCAATCCCTGAATCACCTGTTCCGTCATGCCGGGATAATGCTCCAGGAATAACCCGGTCACCCCGGACAGGTCCCCGGAGTCCCGCACCAGCCCGGAAAAGGTCGCCACCGCACCAGTGCCGGAACCGGAGGCGCGCAGCGCCTCGTATTCTGCGCCGACATCGAAATCTTCCGTCTGGATAGAAATCATTTCAACCTCCGGTCACCGGTGGAAAGAAGGCCACTTCATCGCCCGGCGTGACCGGCGTTGACGGCTTGGCCATGGCCTGGTTGACCGCCACCATGACCGGCTGGTCACCCTGCAGTTGAGCCCAGGGGCCGCCACGGGCGGCCAGTTCTGACAACACGCCCTCAACGGTTTGGCCCGGAGTTGCCGGCAACTCAAGGCTCTCGGTATCAAGCTCCTCGCGAAGCCGTGCGAAAAAGCGAACAGTCAGGTTCTGGTCAGTCATGATCAGCTCATCAGTTCAGGGTACGAGTAATACATCACCGGGTCACCGATATTGATGGTGCTGTTTTCCGGCACCACCGCCAGGCCGGAGCTCCAGCAAGCGGCACTCAGCACGCCGGAGCTCTGGTTCGGGGCAGCAGACACGGAAGCGGTGGCCCCGTTGCCTGTCTTGCGGGCGCGCACAAACTCCCGTCGGATGGACGGTGAATGGGTGGTGAAGTCTGCGGGCAGGCATTCCCCGATCGGCAGCGCGTCGGGTCGCCCCTGGCGTTTGCGAACGTAGGGCATCACGATGACCATAAAGGAAATCAGCACAGAGGCCGGGTTGCCGGGCAGCCCAAGCACCGGCGTGTCGTCAATGCTTCCGAACGCCAATGGTTTGCCAGGCTTGATGGCCATCCGCCACAAAGACAGCCGGCCGGACTCCTCGAGCACCGCGCGCACGTGGTCTTCTTCGCCCACCGACACGCCGCCACTGGTGATGATCAGGTCGGCTTTCCTCGCCGCCTCTTGCAGTGCCTGACGAGTGCCGTCGCGAGTATCCCGAACGGTCTCGCAAAGGATAGCCTCACATCCCGCCTGTGCCAGCATCCCGAGCAGGGTGTAGCGATTACTGTTGTAAATCTGGCCGGGGGCAAGCGGCTCGCCGGGTTGCACCAGTTCGTCACCGGTGCTCAGGATGGCCACCCGCAACCGGTCCAGTACCGGCACCTGTGCGATGCCCATCGAGGCCAGTAAGCCCATTTCCTGGGGGCGAATAAGGGTGCCCCGGGGCAATGCCAGCTCCCCCTGGGTGAGGTCCTGACCGCGACGACGAATGTTCTGCCCGGCGCTGACTTCGGCCACGATGAGGATGTTGTCATCGGTACGTTCCACCCGCTCCTGCATCACCACCGCAGTCGCGCCCTCCGGAATCTCCGAGCCGGTGAAGATTCGCACAGCGGTACCGGGCGCCAGTGGTTTGGGGGCCGTGCCCGCTGGCACCCGGTCAGAGACCGCCAGTGCCCGCCCGGGGGCGACGTCTGAGTGGTGCACCGCATAGCCATCCACGGCGCTGTTGTCAGCTGGGGGAACGTCCGCTGGCACATACTGGTTCTCGGCCAGGACCCGCCCCAAACACTCGCTGAGCGGCACCGCCTGGGATTGTGTGACAGCGGTGGCGCGACTCAATATGTAGTTGAGAGCGTCGTCAACAGAGATCAGGTCAGAGCCTGCCATGGTACCTCCCGGTTATTTTTCTGCGCGGTTGCCAATGACTTCCTGAAGCCGGCTGAAAGCACGCTCTGGCTTGCGCATGACCAGTCCGGAATAGTTGCAGGGGCCGTGCCGGCTGTCCAGCTGGTCTTTCAGAATGCCTTCCCAGCCAGTCCTGCAGGCACCGGTTGAACCCGGCAGGCAGAAAATGACGGTATTGTTGGCCATGCCACCGAATGACCGGGACTGAATCGTGGAAGAGCGGATTTCCAGCGCCGATAACCGGCGAAATTCCTCGCCAAAACCCTCAATGACCTTATCCAGCAGGGGCTTGACCGCTTCCGGTGTGCTGTCTCGTTCGTGAAAGCCGGTGCCGCCGGTGATGATGATCGCCTGAACGTCCTGGTCCGCAACCCATTGTGAAATAATAGCGCGTATCAGGTAAATGTCGTCCGGAAGAATCCGGCGAGACACCAGTCGGTGGCCGGCCTCAATCACGCTGTCTTCGAGGAACTGCCCGGAAGTGTCCTGCTCGAAACCCCGTGTGTCAGATACCGTCAAAATAGCAATATTCAGAGGTTTGAGTTCATTGGTAAGCTCAGTGCTCATGGCTTGGCTCCGCTCCACTGCATTCGAGATGCGTTCATCAGTAATAGTAGTATCAGTATCCGTATACGGGCCGCAGATGGGAAGGGAGTAACCCATCAGAGGGAGGTGTGCCGGTGGCGGAAGATCATGAAACTGACTTAATTTTGGGCAGAGGTCTTGACAGACGCCTTCAAGGTGGTCGATTATGCGGCTTGCCCGGCGAACGGTTGTTCCCACTCTCTGGCTTCAGCAAACAAATCCGGCTTCCATCTGCACCGGTTGCTCCATCTAGCCAGCACCATGTTTCAGCTTTTTTGATCAATGCGTTCAGGGGCACCCCTGTCATTCCAACAGTCGTTTACTTCCATTCCTGACAATCCTACAAATTATGAATCTTACTGAACTCAAGCAGAAATCTGTGCCCGAATTGCTCGATATCGCGCAAGAAATGGGCCTGGACAACCTGGCTCGCTCGCGCAAACAGGATGTTATCTTCACCATCCTGAAGAAACACGCCAAGAGCGGCGAAGACATCTACGGCGACGGCGTACTGGAAATTCTGCAGGACGGTTTCGGCTTCCTCCGCTCCGGCGACGCCTCCTACCTGGCTGGCCCGGACGATATCTATGTTTCACCCAGCCAGATTCGCCGTTTCAACCTGCGTACCGGCGATACCGTCTCTGGTAAAATCCGTCCTCCCAAGGATGGTGAGCGTTACTTCGCCCTGCTGAAAGTTAACGAGATTAACTTCGACAAGCCGGACAACGCCCGCAACAAGATTCTGTTTGAAAACCTGACCCCGTTGTTCCCCCAGGAGCGATTGACCCTGGAAGTGGGCAACGGCAGTACCGAAGACCTCTCGTCTCGGGTACTCGACCTGGTAGCCCCGATCGGTAAAGGCCAGCGTGGCCTGATCGTGTCCCCGCCCAAGGCCGGTAAAACGCTGCTGATGCAGGGCATCGCCCAGTCCATCGCCCGCAACAACCCGGAATGTCACCTGATGGTGCTGCTGATTGACGAGCGCCCGGAAGAAGTGACTGAAATGCAGCGCACCGTGCGCGGCGAGGTTGTAGCCTCCACCTTCGATGAGCCGCCGGCCCGTCACGTGCAGGTAGCGGAAATGGTGATCGAAAAGGCCAAGCGCCTGGTCGAGCACAAGAAGGATGTCATCATCCTGCTGGACTCCATCACCCGCCTGGCCCGCGCCTACAATACGGTGATTCCGTCTTCCGGCAAGGTGCTCACCGGTGGTGTTGACGCCCATGCCCTGGAAAAGCCCAAACGCTTCTTCGGTGCGGCCCGGAATGTGGAAGAGGGCGGCAGCCTGACTATCCTGGCGACCGCGCTGGTGGATACCGGTTCCAAGATGGACGAGGTTATCTACGAGGAGTTCAAGGGCACCGGTAATATGGAAGTGCACCTGGACCGCAAGATTGCCGAAAAGCGTGTCTACCCGGCCATCAACATCCGTCGTTCCGGCACCCGCCGTGAAGACCTGCTGATGAGCGAAGCAGACATCCAGCGCGTGTGGATTCTGCGCAAGCTGCTGCACTCCATGGACGACGACACCGGTGCACTGGAGTTCCTGCTCGACAAACTGCGTGACACCAAGACCAACGACGAGTTCTTCCAGTCTATGAAGCGTCGTTGATACTGGTTTCTGTGCGCGCCTGACTTTTGGGGCGGGCGTTGTCGGGGGCTTCCTCCGGAGACACGCCGTGAACCCATCCCTGGGGGCTCGGTCTTGCCATCCCTGGCAAGACACGGTCTCCGGAGGATGCCCCCGACAACGCCGTTCGACGTTCTTGCGCGCACCGATTGTCTTGGAGATCGTCAGCACCAAAGTTCGAAGAACGAGGCAGGGAGGGGGTGCCAAAACAATCAGGGAAACCACGTTTTCCGTTTTGGCACCCCCTCCCTGCCTCGTTCCGGCTCCAAAAGCACGAATCCCCAAGCGAAGGGCAGTCCAGAACCGCCCAAACTCCGTAGTACCGTAGACCAGAAACGGAGCACACCATGAAATACAACGACCTCAGAGACTTCATCAGCCAGCTGGAAAAGCTGGGTGAGCTGAAACGCATCAGCGTAGAAGTCGACCCGCACCTGGAAATGACAGAAATTTGCGACCGCACACTGCGGGCCGGTGGGCCGGCGTTGTTGTTTGAAAACCCGAAAGGCTACGACATGCCCGTACTGGCCAACCTGTTTGGTACCCCCAAACGGGTGGCGCTGGGCATGGGGCAGGAAGACGTGGCGGCGTTGCGGGAGGTCGGCAAGCTGTTGGCGTTCCTGAAAGAGCCGGATCCCCCCAAGGGCTTCAAGGATGCTATCGAAAAACTGCCGATCTTCAAGCAGGTGATGCGCATGAGCCCGAAAGTGCTCCGCTCGGCACCCTGCCAGGACGTGGTGATCGACAAGGATCAGGTCGACCTGTACCAGATTCCGGTGCAGCACTGCTGGCCCGGTGACGCCGGCCCGCTGGTAACCTGGCCGCTGGTGATCACCCGTGGGCCCAATAAAGAGCGCCAGAACCTGGGAATCTATCGGCAGCAGGTGATTGGCCGCAACCGGCTAATCATGCGCTGGCTTAGCCATCGGGGCGGGGCGTTGGACTATCAGGAATTCCGCCGGGCCAACCCGGACAAACCCTATCCGGTGGCGGTGGCTCTGGGCGCGGACCCGGCGACCATTCTGGGGGCGGTAACGCCGGTGCCGGATTCGTTATCCGAGTACGCCTTCGCCGGGCTGTTACGGGGTGCCCGTACCGAGCTGGTAAAAGCGGGCCTGAGTGACTTGCAGGTGCCTGCAAGCGCCGAGATTGTGCTGGAAGGGTTTATCTATCCGAACGACATGGCTCCGGAGGGACCCTTCGGAGACCATACCGGTTATTACAACGAGGTGGACCATTTCCCGGTGTTTACCGTGGAGCGAATCACGCACCGGCAAGACCCGATATACCACAGCACCTATACCGGCCGTCCGCCCGATGAGCCAGCGGTGCTCGGGGTGGCGTTGAACGAAGTGTTTATTCCGATCCTGCAGAAGCAGTTTCCGGAGATTGTGGATTTCTACCTGCCGCCGGAGGGCTGCTCCTATCGGCTGGCCATCGTTACCATGAAAAAACAGTACCCGGGCCATGCCAAACGGGTGATGATGGGCGTATGGTCGTTCCTGCGGCAGTTTATGTACACCAAGTTCGTGATTGTCACCGATGACGACGTGAACGCCCGCAGCTGGGAGGATGTGATCTGGGCCATGACCACCCGGATGGACCCGGTTCGGGACACCACGATGGTGGAAAATACACCGATCGACTATCTCGACTTCGCCTCGCCGGTGTCTGGTCTGGGTTCAAAAATGGGCCTTGATGCCACCAACAAATGGCCTGGTGAGACCGATCGGGAGTGGGGCACCGCGATCACCATGACCGATGAGGTCAAGCGGCGGGTGGACGACCTGTGGGACAGCCTCGGCATTGAAATTCCCGCCGCTCGCCTCGATTGACAGGAGCAGCCGGATGCATCGGATTCGGCTTCAGCCATCCGGCCTGGGTTTTCAGGTGGCAGGCGATACGGACTTGCTGCTGGCCGCTGCTGAATCCGGTATTCAGGTGCCGGCCGCCTGCCGAAATGGCGTATGTGAAATCTGTGAGGCCCGGCTGGTGTCCGGTCAGGCCCTGAATACCCGTAATCAGAAACTCATCACGGTTGGTGAGCGTTTAATGATGTGTCGAACCATGGCGCTGACTGACCTGAAACTGGAGATACCCGCCGTTATGGCATCAGGAAATCATCAACCCCGGCAATACCCGGCGAAAGTGGTGGATGTGCGCTCCATCAGTCACGATGTGTATCGGGTTGAATTGCAGTTGCCGAAGCGCCGCGAGGTGTCTTTTCACGCCGGCCAGTACCTGTCGGTGAATCTTCCAGGTGCCGAGCCCTGCTATTTTTCGATTGCCAGCAGTCCGTCGGCCGCCAATATCGAGTTGCACATCCAGGCCTCGCCAGACTGGGTGTCTGCCCAGAAGGTGATTGATGCCCTGACCTCCGGGCAGGATGTTACCGTGGAGTTGCCCCATGGCAAGGCGTGCCTGGCCGCCGCTCCGGACAAGCCGGTGCTGATGGTGGCGGCAGGCACCGGTTTTGCGCAGATGAAAAGCCTGTGTGAATTCCTGCAGGAAACCCGTTTCCAGCGCCCGGTCAAATTGTACTGGGGGGTGCGCAAGCACGAGGATATGTACCTGCGGTCGCTGGCCCAGCAATGGCATGACGACTGGTCACCGTTCAGCTTCTTCCCGGTAGTGGGTGACGACGAGGACAACGATTGGGGTGGCCATCACGATCAGTTGGTGGGTGCCGTGCTGGCATCCGGGGCAGACTGGCAAAATGTGGAAGTGCATGCCAGTGGCTCGCCAGTCATGGTCTACACCCTGATGGATGCGCTGATGGCTGAAGGGTTACCAAAGCAGGCGTTCTTTTCGGATGTGTTGGAATACGCTCCGCGGGATTGAACGCCGATGTGATGAAGCGAAAAGGCCGGATGGTAACTATCCGGCCTTTTTGGTTCCGGTGTCAGGCCCTTGGCATCGGCAGGTCTGGCAGGCTGTTATCGCTTTCCAGGCCCTGCATCAGCAGCTTGATACTGGCCTCTTCTTCACCCATGTGAGCATTCAGCCGGCTTAACTCGGCCAGGGTTTCCCGGCTACGGCGCAGGTGCAGGCTGGTCTGGAAATACTCTTTTGCCTTGCCCCAGAGCTCGTTACGGAGGCTGAGGCGGCCCAGGGCCAGCAACAGCTCCGCATTATTGGGACGGTCTTTCAGCCACTGTTCGGCAATCAGCAGCTGCTCCTCGGGCTGGTTGCCCTTTACCCGCCCATACAGGTTGATGAGCTCATCGCTCCAGTGATTTCTCAGTACCTTGCGCAACAGGGTTTCTGCCTGGGCTTCGTCACCCAGCCTGGCCAGCAGGCTGGCGTAATCCCGGATGGTGTATTCGTCCCGGCGCACAAAGCCGGGCAGTTCGTCCCATAGCCGGGTCAGCGGTTCCAGAGACGCCTCCGGGTTGTCTTTGCGCAGCTTCTGGGTGTCTTCTGCGGCCCTTTCCAGCAGGTTGTGCCATACCTGCCGTTCAAGCTCGTCCAGCTCTTTGCCTGGCAATACATCCCGCTTGCGAAGCTCCGGTATCAACCGGGACAGCTCACGCCAGTCTTCCAGGCGCAGGTAGGTGTTCTTCAGGAGCTTCAGCACAAACGGATGATGGGGCGACTCCTTGCGAAGGCGCAGCAGGGTGGCCAGGGCCTGCTCCAACCGATTGCCCGCCAGTTGCAGCTGGGCTTGGGTCAGCCCTACCGCCATGCTGGAGCCAGGGGTACTGTCATAGGCTTTGCGCAGCAGCTCATCCACCGCTTCGTGGTCACCGGTTTCAAAGGCCGCCTGGGCGGCGGCAAGGTAGTTGATCAGCGGTGTGTCGGCTTTGTCTGCCGAGGTGGCCAGCAGCTTGCGGGCCCGCGGCCAGTTGCCCTCGGCCAGTGCCAGTAGACCCTGGGTGGTGCGGCGCCGGGCCCGGCGTTCGTTGCCCCGGGATACCCAGCCGGCCACCATCCCGGTGCCCTGGCGCAGGTGCCTGAAGGTATTGATCAGAGAAACCGCCAATACCACTAGCAGGATTATCAGCCCGAGGCCCACCCAGAAATTGGTTTCGATCAGGTAATGGCCCAGGCTGATGCGAATATAGCCAAGATCATAGGTCAGCCCCAGGGATAATGCGGTGCCGACCAGCAGCGCGACCAGCAGGAGCAGCAGAAGCCGGATCATGAGTCGTTGCCCCCGCGTTCGGTTTCGGGAGCGTCATCATTACCGGTCGCCAGCCGTCCGGCCAGCCGCTCTTTCAGCAAGCCGAGAGACTGGCTGATATCCGGCAGGGTTGGGTCCACATTGCGGCCCGCCAGTTCCGTCAGCGTATCGGCCAGGCCCTGGATGGCTGGGTTAGTGGCATCGTACCAGTCATTGACGGTGGTGATGGCCTTGTTCAGGGCCCGTTCATACAAAGGCTGGTTGCCCCGAAGGACGGCCATTTCCGCCTCTTCCAACATCAACTGAAGGTTAAGGCGAGCCCAGGCGCTCTGGTCCGGCGACAACAGGGGTTTGACCGGTTCGTCCAGGCGACGGACCACGACCACCTGTTTGAGGGTATCAAGGAAACGATTCCAGCCCCGCACAAACATGTTGCGGCCATCGGCCGGGGCATTCGGGTCTTCGGTCATCTGGAAGCCCGGGGCCTGATCGTGAATCAGGGCCTGGTCGGTCAGGTCATGAATGCTGGCAATGGCCGCTTCCAGTTTCAGGTACAGCCCGGTGCGGTCGACGCCCTGGATGCCTCGCAGTGACAGAATTTCCCGGGCCAGTTGCTGGCGAACCGGGTAAACCCCGATGTCATCGGATTCCCGCAGAACCTCATCCGCAGATTCCAGGGCAGACAGGGCGCCCCGGATATCTTTCTCAATCAACAGGCGCTGGTTGGCGATGCGTAGCAGGTATTCTGCCTCGGCCAGCAGCCAGTCGGTCCGGGTACGATTCCCGGCCTCAAGCAGCTCCCGGGCGTTGTGGTCAATCTGTCGCTGCTGGGTGGCGATCAGCTCGCGCTGGGCCGAAAGGTTATTCTCCAGTGACTGAAGGCGCTGGCTTTGCTCGCTACCACGGCTGCCATAACGGTCTTCCAGTTGTGCCGTATCCTGGCGCAATTCCTGGATGACCAGCATGGTGGTTTGGTGGGTTTGCCATTGTTGCCAGTTCCAGAACGCCAGAGCCAGGGCAATAATCAGCGCCACAATGGCAATCAGCCATACGGGCCACAGGCGCACGGGGGCGGGATTGGCCGGATTAACCGGAGCGGGCAGTTGCTTTGTTGTTTCAGTCACGGGCATCCTTACTTGGTTTACCGTTGTCACCGGCCTCCTGCATCAACCAGGAAGCCACACTGGTCACCAGATCCTGATCAGCCAGGCCGTCCGGAACCAGTACGTTCCTGAAGCCGGCCTTGCGGGCCTGCTCCGAGACTCGTTCCGCTGGAACCACCAACAGCGCATTGTTCAGAGTTGCCAGGAACGCACTGCTGGCCTCTACCAGATTGTTCAGGGTTTCACCGGAAAGCGCAATAATCACCTCCGGCCGGAACCCAGCGAAATTGTCTTCTAAGTCGTTGGCAGCATAGTACGGCCGGAAGCGTCGGTACAGCGGCAGAACCGTTACACGGGCACCTCGTTGCTCCAGGGTCTGCCGGATCAGCTCGCGGCCGTCTTCTCCCCGTGCCAGTAGCACCTTTTCATGGTTTAGATTCTGCAAACCCGGCAGGGCCAGCAGGGCTTCACTGGTCCAGCCATTGTCTGGTTTGTTCGGGCTCAGGCCGTGGTGGGCGAAAACCGCGGCGGTGCCGGCCCCCACGCCATACCACTGGATGCCCATGGGCACCTGAGGCCACCAGTGATCGATCTCACCAAGCAGCAAGCTGGCGGCGTAGGGGCTGACGGCAATGATGTGGGCGAAGTGGTCCAGATCCTGAAGAGTCGACCGGCGCTCTGGTGTTTCAGGCAGCGGCTCCCGGGCCATCAAGGGCATCCGGCGAACCTCGGCGCCGGCGGCCTGAAAAGCCTGTGCCAGGCGGCTTGCCTCGGGTTCTGGCCGGCAAATCAGTATGCGCCGGCCCTGCAAGGGCAGGGCCTGGCTATTCCGATCAGCTTGGGGTGTGGCCATAGATCTCAGCCAGTACCTTGTCAGCACCCATAGCCAGCAGTTGCTCAGCCAGTTCACGGCCCAGGCGTTCGCCTTCGGCGCGGGGCGCGCGGCCTTCTACCCGAAAAATCTCGGTGCCGTCGACTGCACCGACCAGTCCACGCAGCCACAATGTGTTGTCGCCTTCCAGCAGGGCATAGGCGGCAATGGGAACCTGGCAACCCCCTTCGAGGCGCCGGTTCAGGGCCCTTTCTGCTTTCACCCGGTCAGAAGTATCGTCGTGATTCAGTGGTGCCAGCAATGCCCGCAGCTCGCTGTCATCGAGGCGGCATTCAATACCCAGCGCGCCCTGGCCAACGGCCGGAAGCGAGACCGTATCCGGCATGCAGTAGCGTATCCGGTCGTGGAAGCCCAGGCGCTTGAGGCCGGAGCTGGCCAGGACAATGGCGTCGTACTCGCCGGCATCCAGCTTGGCCAGTCGGGTGTTGACGTTGCCTCGCAGCATCTTGATTTCCAGGTCCGGCCGGTTCGCCCTGAGCTGGGTTTCGCGGCGCAGACTCGAGGTGCCAACCACGGCACCCTGGGGCAGTTGGTCCAGATTTCCGTACTGATTGCTGATAAACGCATCGGTCGGGTCTTCGCGCTCACAGATAGCCACCAGGCCAAGGCCCTCCGGGAATTCCATGGGCACGTCTTTCATGGAATGCACCGCAAGGTCGGCCCGGCCGTCCAGCATGGCTTCTTCCAGCTCCTTCACAAACAGGCCCTTGCCACCAATCTTGGCCAGGGGCACGTCCAGAATCTTGTCGCCCTGGGTTTTGATCTTCACCAGCTCCACGGTGATGTGATCGTGCAGCCTTTCCAGTTCGGATTTGATGAATTCCGCCTGCCACAACGCCAGGGCGCTGCTGCGGGTTGCAATGCGAAGGGTTCGTGTTGACATGGCACTCACAGTCGTAGGAAAAAATGTGCCCCAAGGTTACCTTGTGGCAGTGAAAAAGTCCCGCCGTAGACGGCCCTGTACCCCGTCAGGGGGAGGGTTGGTGCTCCTGCAACCATTGCCTGACATGGCTGGCATGGCGGCGGCTGACCGGTAGCAGGGTGTCTGAGTCGTTCAGTGCCAGCATGCTCTGGCCATCGCTGTTGCGCCGCAGGGCCTGGATGAAACGCACGCCGACCAGGGTATGCCGATGAATGCGTAACAGTTTTTCCGGATACGCCTGCTCCAGTTCTTTCAGGGTGTAATCACAGACCGTTTCACCCCGGCTGTGGTGCAGGGTGACGTATTTCTGGTCCGCTTCGCAGTAGCGGATGTCTGTAAGATCAATCAGTTCTGTTCCCCGGTGGGTGCGCACGGCAACCTGTTCGGTGGTCAGGTCGCTGTTGTGGGTCAGGGCCTGGAGCTGAACCCTGTTTACCTTTCCTGCCCTTGCCAGGGCGTCTGCCAGAGCCTCCCGTCGCACCGGTTTGAGCAGGTAGGCAATGGCGCGAACCTCGAACGCCTGGATGGCATAGTGGTCGTAGGCTGTACAGAAAATAACCGCCGGCGGGTTGCTGAGCTGGCTCAGCTGGTGCGCCGCTTCCATGCCGTCCATGCCCGGCATGCGAATGTCCATCAGCAGGATATCCGGTTCCAGCTCGGCCACCTTGCGCAGGGCGTCATTGCCATCGCTCGATTCACCGCACACCCGGTATTCTGGCAGTTCTTCCACCAGGCGCTGAATGCGCTGCCGGGCCAGGGGTTCGTCGTCTGCGATCAGAATGCGCTGCGGTTGTTGGATCATGGTACTCCTGCGGTCGCCTGGTCTGTTTTGTCAGCTTGCTGTCCTTGCGGGCAGCCTGAGGGTAACAGTGTAGATGTTGTGTTGATGGCTGTGTTTGAGAACCGCTGGCTCGCCGAACAAAGCCTGGAGCCTGGCCTGAATGTTAACAAGGGCCACCTGGTTGCCCTGGTGCTGGCGGTTGCTGGACTCCGGTTTCGGGTTCTGGACCATCAAGTATACAAAATGGCCTTTGCCGTACACCTCGATCCGCACTGTGCCGCCCTCGGGCCTGGGCTGAATGCCGTGGTAGATGGCGTTCTCTAGCAGCGGTTGCAAGGTCAGCGGAGGAATGGCCTGATGCTCCAGGCCCGGCTGTATGTCCCAGTCCAGCGTTAACCGGTCTCCCAGGCGGAGGGCTTCAATGGCCAGATAGCGTTGGCACAGCTCCAGCTCACGGCTGAGTGGCACCAGTTGATCATCGGTGCGCAGGCTGGCCCGGAACAGTTCGGACAGATCCAGCACCGCCTCTTCTGCCTGGTCCGGATTGCTGGCAATCAGGCTGGCAATGGTGTTCATGCTGTTAAACAGGAAATGGGGCTGGATCCTGGCCTGCAGCGACGTCAGCCGGGCCTGCATTTCCGCTTCCCGCTGTTGTTGCCACTGGTGCTGCAGGTAAAAGTAGCGCAACACCATCAGCACGATCAGCAGCGCCACCAACAGTTTCTTGGCAATACCCGGCCACAGCGCAACCCCCGGCTGCGAGTGCAACACGTTGTCGGCAAACAGGCTGAAGGCCAGCACATCCAGCAGCACAATGGCCACAATGGCGAGGGTGGCGCGGGCCACGCTCATCTGCGCCAGCCATGGCCGCAGCAGGCAGATCAGTGCGGCACTGGTGAGGGTGGTCCACTGCACGAACAGGGACAGCAAGCCGAAGTAGTTCCAGTCTATCCAGCCGCGCTCGGCCTGCACGATGGACAACACCAGGACAAAAAGCTCACTGGTGACCAGCAGCAGGAACACCGCCCGCACCCGGCAAAGATCGGGCACGTAGAAGTCGGTGGAGTCCTTCTTGTTGATGCCTTTGTCGGTTGCCAGGGGAGTCTCCTTAACCGTGGTCAGAATGCTATACTGCGGCAAATTTTCACTTATCCATTGCCGGCGTGATGATGCCGGGCTGTCAGCAGGAAAGATAGACCATGACGGATCAGAAAAAGTCTGACCAGACCACATCCTCCGAAAAACCCTGGGGTGGCCGCTTCAGCGAGCCTACCGACGCCTTTGTTGAACGCTTTACGGCATCGGTCGGTTTTGACCAGCGCCTGTATCACCATGATATTACCGGCTCCATCGCCCATGCCACCATGCTGGCGAAAGTGGGTGTGCTCACCGACGCTGAGCGAGACCAGATTATTGATGGCCTGAAAGGCGTTAAAGAAGACATCGAGGCAGGCCGCTTCGAATGGTCTGTGAGCCTTGAAGACGTGCACATGAACATCGAAGCCCGGCTGACCGACCGCATCGGCATTACCGGTAAAAAGCTGCACACCGGCCGCAGCCGTAACGACCAGGTAGCCACTGACATCCGCCTGTACCTGCGGGACGAAATCGACGTGATTGCCGAGGAACTGGCCCGCCTGCAGGCTGGCCTGTTGGACCTGGCCGAGCGCGAAGCGGACACCATCATGCCCGGTTTCACCCACCTGCAGACCGCCCAGCCCGTCACCTTCGGCCACCACCTGCTGGCCTGGTACGAGATGCTGGTGCGCGATGCCGATCGCCTGCAGGACTGCCGCAAGCGGGTGAACGTAATGCCTCTGGGGGCCGCTGCCCTGGCCGGTACCACCTATCCGATCGACCGAAACCTGACTGCCGAACTGCTGGGCTTTGACCGGCCGACGGAAAACAGCCTGGATTCGGTGTCTGACCGGGACTTCGCCATCGAATTCTGCAGCTTTGCCGCCCTGCTGATGACCCACCTGTCCCGGTTCAGTGAAGAGCTGGTGCTGTGGACTTCGGCCCAGTTTGATTTCATCGACCTGCCGGACCGTTTCTGCACCGGTTCCTCCATCATGCCCCAGAAGAAAAACCCGGACGTGCCGGAGCTGGTGCGCGGCAAGACCGGCCGCGTCAATGGCCACCTGATCAGCCTGCTGACCCTGATGAAGAGCCAGCCGCTGGCCTACAACAAGGACAATCAGGAAGATAAAGAGCCACTGTTCGACACCGTCGATACCATCAAGGGCTGCCTGAAGGCCTACGCCGACATGATTCCGGTGATCGAAGCCAAGGCCGATAACATGCGGGTAGCGGCCAAGCGGGGCTTCTCTACCGCCACCGATCTGGCCGATTACCTGGTCAAGAAAGGCGTGCCATTCCGGGATGCCCACGAGATTGTCGGCAAATCCGTGGCTTTTGGTGTGGCCGAAGGCCGTGACCTGTCCGATATGACCCTGGAAGAACTGCAGCAGTTCTCCGACGTGATTGGTGAGGATGTGTTTGACGTGCTGACCCTGGAAGGCTCCGTGCAGGCCCGTGATCACCTGGGCGGCACCGCACCGAACCAGGTGCGCGCGGCGGTGGCCCGCGCCCGGAAGGGGCTAAAGCTGGTGTAGTCCATGGGTGTGTCATAGACTGATCAGCGTAGAAAATTTATGACAAAACCGTGAAGTGCGGTTTTGTCATAAATACGAAATATCGGCTAGGATTGCCGATTCATTTTTACCCGTCTTCTACCGTCAACAAGGAATGCTGACGATGAGCTTCATGAAACTGGTCAGGCCCTCGGAGTTGAGAGCCTGTGATATCCCCCTCGTTGAAACCCCCTTTTTCGCCGCCGATAAGGCCAGGCGCCTGGTTGAAGAGCACGACCATGTTCGCTCTAACATGCACTCGTTATTCAGGCACCACTACCGTGGCCGAGGCAATATAGCCGAGACTGTCCACCGGGCGGTGAAAGACGGTGAGCTGATGTTGGTCTGTGAAGGCTGGGATGGACCCTTCTCCCCCTTGGTGACCTGGCAGCCAGACGACAGCCTGCCTGCCGGCGGCCGGTGGCGGGTAAGTGACAACTGGATATACACGCCTTCGGCGATTGAGAGCGCCGTGGCGCAACTTAACGAATGCGGCGTGACCCCCGATCAGTTGCGCCAATCCGACCCCTGGGGGGTTGGGGCGCTGGAAGTGAATATGTTCTCGATGAACTACCGGCAGTGTCAGCGTCAGGAGCAGGCGGCTCAGGGCAGCGAAGATGACCATCGGCTGAGCCTGCCCTTAGGGGCTTCCGCGTTAGTGGCTCCCGTTCTGATGTCCGCATCCGCCGCCGAAGGCGCCAAGGCGGACTCCTCCCGGGAACCCTCCCCCGAGATCCACCTGGAAGTTGGCCTGTTTACCGACGGCACCATGAACAATGCCGCCAATACCCAGGCTTTCAAAGAGCAGCTGGAGCGGGAGTGCCTGATTCCCTACGAGAACAACACCATCAGCCGGGAAGAGTGTGAGTGGCGGATGGGCCTGATGATGGGCGACAGTTACGCCAATGCCCCCAGCAATGTGGCTAAGTTGTGGGATTTGTACGTCGAAGAAGTAAAAGAGGTGGAGGGTACCAGCACCTACCGGCGCAAAATTTATGCTCCTGGGGCGGGCACCAAGACCGGGGATGATGATGTGTTATATAGCGCAGCCACTGGGCTGGGGGAGGCTGGCGTTATTGCACAGGTGGACTACGCCTTCTCGCAACTGACCTCGCGGGTGAAAGAAGTCCTGCATGACCTGCCCGCCGACCGGCTTGACAAACCCATCGATAAACTTACCTTGGACCTGTTCGGCTTCAGCCGGGGCGCGGCAGCGGCCCGCCATACTGCACACGAGATAAATCAGGGAGAAAATGGTTTGCTCGCCCAAGCGCTGGCTGACGGCGGTATCCTCTGGCCGAAGACGGTAGAAATTCGCTTCGTGGGGCTGTTCGACTCCGTGGCCGCCATTGTTAACCCGGCCGCCGGCGATTTGTTGGCCCATAACAGCCGCAATCACCCGGTGAAGCTGTACCTGAATCCGGACAAGGTGGGCCATGCGGTGCACCTGACCGCCGCCCATGAGCACCGCAGGAACTTTGCTCTGAACAGTCTGCAAAGCCGCGACGGCAGCTTGCCGGCCAACTTCCGGGAAATCTCCCTGCCGGGCGTTCATTCCGATATTGGCGGTGGTTACGGCGACAGCCAGCGAGAGGATGTGCTGTTAAGTCCCTTGCTTCAGGTACCTCGCGATCGAGTGCGCTGGCCGGACAAAACCCTGCAGTGGGACAACCTGGAGGCCAGAAGGAAACAGATAGAGGCAGAAGGCTGGATAGGCCCCTACAGTCTGCCGGTTCGGCAATCCGAACAGTTGCAGGCATGGCCGAAAGACCTGGGTCCTGAAGGACCAGCCCGGCTGGAAGTTGTCACCCTGCGCCATGAGCACCCGGCGCTGGATGGCCGAGTGGAACTGGTGTTGCGGATGCTGCGCCAGGTGCGGGGGGAGTATTCGCAGGTGGCCTTGAGGTTGATGCATCGGCTGGCCACTGATAGCGGTGCGCCGCTGCAAGCTATTGATACCAGAAAAACCGACAATACCTTGCCAGAGGAACTGAACCCCATCCTGCAACAAATCCTGAAACAGGTTGAACAAGGGAGCGACGCCCCTTCATTGACCACGGAACATGAACACCTGTTGCTCCAGCGTTATATCCATTACTCCGCCCACTACAACGGCATCGAAACCTTGGTGGCGGGAACACCTGCGAAGTTAGAGGGATTGCATCCCCACGCACCGGTGCTCTCCGGGGAGCGCCTGGTTTATCCACAGACAGAGGGCGAATGATGATTCAGAAGATTCTAGCCATGGGGCTTGTGGCCATCGCCCTGTTGGGCAGCGGGTGTTCAGCGTGGTCGAAGGCAGACGACACTCTTTGGATGATCAGGATAGCCGCACCCAAGCACTACGACGTGTGGGTGACCGACATGTTTCTGGAGAAGTCAGGTGAGCGGAGCTGGCGCCAGCCCATCGGCGCGGTGGGGTGCTGCTGGAAGGGGCCCCGTGGCCCAACTGGAGCTGGGGCCGGAGTTGACCCCTTTCCGGAACTGATTCTGGTCAACTGGTTTTCCTACGCGGAGCAGAAATATTACACCAAGATCATTCAAGTGCCGGAAGACCTGCTGGACCGAATGCGGGAGCCGGCAACCTATGTTACGCAGGTTGATGTGCGCTCAGGCCCCCGGAACCTCCTGACCATTGGCCTGGCGCCCGGCGGTACCGTGGTGGTCTGGATTTCGAACCAGATTGGCAATGAGATCGAGGTGATGCGTATGCAGGCCACGGAAGTACCGGGTGACCCGGATGATTTTGAGGTAGGAACCAGGAATTATCTCGAGAAACACGGTGATTACCTCAGGGAACATGGCATCCCGATGGAGGGCTGGTAGGCTGCCCCGTCGCTTAGCCACAGACAGAGGGCGAATGATGATTAAGAAAATTCTCGCCATGGGCATCGTGGCCATCGCCCTGTTGGGCAGCGGGTGTTCGGCGTGGTCGAAAGCAGACGACACACTTTGGATGATCAGCATAGCGGCACCACAGCACTACGAAGTGTGGGTGACCGACATGTTTCTGGAGAAGACCGGTGAGCGGAGCTGGCGCCAGCCCATAGGTACCGTAGGGTGCTGCTGGAAGGGGCCCCATGGTCCAACCGGAGCGGGGGGCGGGGTGGACCCCTTTCCGGAACTGATTCTTGTGAATTGGTTTTCCTACGCGGAGCAGAAGTACTACACCAAGATAATTAAGGTGCCGGAAGACCTGCTGGACCGAATGCGGGAGCCGGCCACCTATGTCACCCAGGTTGATGTGCGCTCAGGCCCCCGGAACCTCCTGACCATTGGCTTGGCGCCCGGCGGTACCGTGGTGGTCTGGATTTCGAATCAGATTGGCAATGAGATCGAGGTAATGCGCATGCAGGCCACGGAGGTGCCGGGTGATCCGGATGACTTTGAGGTAGGAACCAGGAATTATCTCGAAAAACACGGTGACTACCTCAGGGAGCATGGCATCCCGATGGAGGGCTGGTAGGCTGCCCCGTCGCTTAGCCACAGACAGAGGGCGAATGATGATTAAGAAAATTCTCGCCATGGGCATCGTGGCCATCGCCCTGTTGGGCAGCGGGTGTTCGGCGTGGTCGAAAGCAGACGACACACTTTGGATGATCAGCATAGCGGCACCACAGCACTACGAAGTGTGGGTGACCGACATGTTTCTGGAGAAGACCGGTGAGCGGAGCTGGCGCCAGCCCATAGGTACCGTAGGGTGCTGCTGGAAGGGGCCCCATGGTCCAACCGGAGCGGGGGGCGGGGTGGACCCCTTTCCGGAACTGATTCTTGTGAATTGGTTTTCCTACGCGGAGCAGAAGTACTACACCAAGATCATCAAGGTGCCGCCAGACCTGCTGGACCGAATGCGGGAGCCGGCAACCTACAAGACGCCGATGGGTGTGTATTCCGGCCCCCGGAACTTTATGACCATTGGCCTGGCCCCCGGCGGTACCGTGGTGGTCTGGATTTTGAATCAGATTGGCAATGAGATCGAGGTAATGCGCATGCAGGCCACGGAGGTGCCGGGCGACCCCTCCCGATTCACGGAACGCACAAAAGGCTATCTCGAACGTAACGGTGACTACCTCAGGGAACATGGCATCCCGATGGAGGGCTGGTAGGCGGCTCCCGGCAGCCGCTTACCCGCCTATGCGGCCGGTGCTGAGTTCTACCTCCGCTGGCTTGAGCTCGTCCAGCGGCCGCGGCCGTGACAAACGGTAACCCTGGCCGAAGTGAATGCCCAGGGTTCGAACTTTCCTGAGGGTTTCATCGTTCTCGATAAAGGTGGCGACGGTTTCCTTGCCGGCGGTTTCGGCAATCCGATGCAGGGCATCCACCATGATCTGCTGCACCGGATCACGTTCCAGATCGTTCATGATGCGCCGGTCCAGTTTGATGATATCCACCGGCAGGTTGGCGGCCAGGCTGTAGCTTTCCACGGATGCCCCCGCCCCTTCCAGGGCAACCCGGCACCCCGCCCGGTGCAGGGCGTCACATAATACGGCTACCTCATCCGGATACTGGGTGGCGTGGGATTCCCGGATCTCCAGGCAGAAACAATGGGCCTGGAACGGGGTCTGGCGCACCTGTTGTTCCATGAAATCAGCAAAGGTGTCATCCAGAATGGTGGCCAGCGACAGGTTGAAGCCGCAGTACTTCAGCCTCGGCTCCAACAGTCGATGCTGGCTCAGCCACTGGAGAGTCTGCCGGATAACCTGGCGGTCCAGGCGCTTGGCCAGGTCAAACCGCTCTGCCACCGGCAGGAATTGTTCTGGCAGCAGGGGCGAGTCGTCGCCTGTACCCGGAATGCGACACAGGATTTCAATGTGGTCACCCCAGGTGACGCTGGCCACCGGCTTGAGGGATTGAAACTCCAGAATCAGCTGGCCGTTATCCAGGGCCTGATGCAGCTGTTCAAGCTGGCGGTCGGTGCCCCGATTGGCCAACTCGCCGGGCAGGGCCTGGGTGGTGTGGATACGGTTGCGGCCGGAGGTCTTGGCGGTATGGCACAGGTCGGCGGCCTGGGTCAGTAGCGGTTCAGGCTGGAGCGGAGCGTCGGTTCCGAGAATCAGCAGGCCGCCGCTGGCGGTGGTCTGTAACTGTCTGCCCTGCCATTCAAACTGGAACTGGGCAATCTGCTCCCGGATCTCCTCGGCAATCTTGCGGGCTCTGGGTTCGGGGCAGTTCTCTATGAACAGGGCAAAGGTGTCACCGGACAGCCGGGCCAGGGCGTCCCGCTGGCGCACCCGCAGCCCGAGCATTCCAGCCAGTTCACGCAGGTACCGATCGCAGGTGCCACTGCCGGCCTGTTCGTTGAACTGTTCAAAACCGTCCAGGTCGAGCAGTAGTAAGCCGTCCATCGACTGGCGTTTGCGCTTATGCTTCATGGCCCGTTCCAGATGCTCGACAAAGGAGCGCCGGTTCATCAATCCGGTCACCGGGTCATGGCGCATCCGGTAGTCGCCGCTGCCGCTGAGCTGGACACGATTGCTGATATCTTTGGCTACATGGACCGCACCGACCACCTCGCCTTGCAGGCCCTGGATATTCTGGAAATGAAATTCGTAGACCGGAAGGCCTTCGCCCTGGCGGTTCAGGGGCATCTCGGCCACGAAGTGTTCACGGTCAAAGGCCCGTTGCCACAGGCGCTCAATCATGCGCCGTTCGTTGGTAAAGTCGGCAAGCAGGGCTTTAAGGTTGTCGCCGGGCCTTGGTTCGGCGCCAAAGGCGTTTCGGAACTGTTTTGCCCAGGGAGCGTTGAAATGCAACAGGTTCAGGCTGGTGTCGACAGCGACCACAAGGTCTGGCGTGGCGTTGGCGGTTGCTTCCAGTATCCTCTGGGCCTGCTGCCGGGCGTGGTCGTGTAGCATGGCTTCACTGTGGTTGACCATCACGCCACCGAGCTTCTGGATCCGGCCGCCGCTTTTAAGGGCGCGGCCCGACAGGATGACTCGTTGCAGACGTTGCCGGCTGGTCAATACCGACAGCTCCATACTGAACGGGCGGCCCGTGCGCATGCAGCGGCGGAACAGGGCACGCACGCGGTTCTGGCCGACCTGGCAGTAGAACAAGGCCTGTTCGGGTGACAATTCCGTCCCGGGGCGCAACTCCAGCAAGCGGTACATGCCCTCGGACCAGCTAATCTCATTGGAGGTCATATCCAGCTCCCAGAGCCCGAAACCCGCGCCTTGTTCTGCCAGTCGTAACAGGCGGCCGTCCATGTCGCCGCTGTCTTTCAGGGAAATGGAGGCGTTGGCGGCCTGGTCTGAATCACGCATTTCCATGCGCAAGCCCAGAATGGCGGTAAAAAAGAAGCCATCCTTGTGGCGGAAGGTCACCAGCACCGTCTGGCCGTTGTCCAGGTGGTGTCGGTGGGCCGGGGCAAAGGGATCGTCCTGCCGGGAGGCGAGAATGCGCTGCACCGGCTGTCTGATCAACGCCCCGGCGTCGTAGCCGAACATGGCCTCGGCATGGCGGTCGACGTGGGCGATTCGGCCATCGTCGTCTACCCGCAGCAGGGTTGGCTGAATGACAGGTCCGGACAGATCCGGCCGATAACGTTGAATAATGAATTCTTTCACAGCGCAGGTGCCTCTTCAGGAGGTGCCGGTTCCGATGTTTACCGAAAACAGGTCATCCTTTTATTTTTTTACCGGTTTTGCCACGATTCATTCATCATACTGACTATCTGACCGAAAATAACCACTTGCCGGAGCCCTCTTGACTGTTCTCGCACCGCCCATCGTTCTCGACTTTGAGGACGGCATCGACCGAAAAACCCTGCGGCGGCTGCGGGACCGGTTTCTGTTGGTCAATCGTCAGCGCTGGGAACGGGCGTGTTCCGCCCTGACTTACCGGCAGCAGGTGGTGCTTGAACTGTTACCGCTGGCGTTTCATCTGAATCATCCCGCTTTGCCGGGCTATCTTGATGGCAGCTGCCCCCAGGGCCTGGCCGGCTATACGCCGGGTAACGATGTGCTGAATTCCGCGCGCCGGTTTGCCCGAAGTTTCAGTGTTCGCGATCAAGGGCTTCGCAAGGCCGATCTCGACAGTCTGTTCCTGATGGGCAGTCCCGGCACCCTTGGGCACTCGGTTGCCAGTGATCTGGATGCCTGGCTTTGTCATCGGGATGATCTGTCTGAACAGGGCATCCGCAGCCTGGAGCGCAAGGCCGAAAAGCTGTCGCAATGGGCGGCAACGCTGGGCGTTGAGCTCCACGTGTTTGTCTTCTCGGCCGCTGACTGGCGGGCCGGCCGGCAGCGGGCCGAGGTCACCGGAGAGAACTGTGGCAGTGCCCAGCACTTTCTGTTGCTGGATGAATTCTACCGGACCAGCATCCATCTGGCTGGGCGGTATCCGCTCTGGTGGCTGATCCCGTCGGAGGCCGAGGCGGACTACGGGGAATGCCGCCGGCGTTTGCTGGAGTGCCGGTTCATCAAGGCCAGCGAGTACATTGATTTTGGCGCCGTGCCGTCGATTCCGGATGAGGAGTTCCCCGGCGCCGGTATCTGGCAGCTCTACAAAGGCATTGATGCTCCCTGGAAGGCCATTCTCAAGTTGTTTCTGATTGAGTGTTACGCCACCGATACCGCCCAGCCGTTATTATCCGCCAGCTTCAAACAGGCGGTGTATCAGGGGCAAACCAGTGCCGATGTTCTGGACCCCTACGTCATGCTGTATCAGCGCCTGGAGCAGTGGCTGTTGACCAGTGGTGCTCCGGAGCGCCTCGACCTGGTACGCCGGAGCCTTTACCTGAAGGCGGGTTTGCCGCTCACCCGGGCCGGAATGGCCGGGGACCAGTGGCGAATCGATTTGCTGCGGCAGCTGGTGCAACAGTGGGAATGGACTGAAGACCGGCTGAGCGCCCTGGACGATCGCCAGCGCTGGCGGGCAGAAGAGGTGACAGGCCTCAGGCGGAACATCGTGGCGGAGCTTACCCACAGTTACCGCCTGTTGTCGCGCATGGCCCGGGAGCAGCACACCCAGGCGGCTATCAGCGCCAATGACATTAACCTGCTGGGCCGCAAACTCTACGCCGCCTTTCAGCGCAAGGCGGGCAAGATCGAACTGGTTAACCCGGGCTTGGTGCCGTCGCTGGCGGAGGAAAACCTGTCTTTTCACCACCAGTCCGAACAGGGCGGGGAAGGTGACGGGTGGTTGCTGTACCGGGATCTTGAAGATCCCTCCGACGCCTTCTGGCAACCGGTGATCCGCCGCGCAGGCAATCTGGCGGAGCTGTTGGTGTGGTGTTACTGCAACGGCTTGTTGCATCGCTCCACCCGGCTCAATGTCCGGGCGGGCAAGAGTGTTGCCTCGGTGGCCGAACTGAAAGACATTGTGGAGGTGTTGTCGGGCTTTCTGCCCATGCCCATGTCTCCGGCGCCCAGAGAGGCGCTGTCCCGAGGTGTGCGCCCGCTGAAAAACCTGTTGCTGATTAATGTGGCGGTAGACCCGCAAGCCCACCTGACCGAACGTGGGCTGCACAAGCTCAGTGCCCGCTCCGACTCACTGGGGTTCAGCGGTGGTCGCGATAACCTGGTGCTGACCATTGATCAGATTACCCTTAACAGCTGGCATGAGATCAGTCTGCAGCACTATGCCGCCGGAGATACCCTGATCCAGTGCCTGAAAAACGTGTTGGCCCAGGTGGCGATCAACCCGGCCGAGCTGCCGGAAATTCGCGTGGCGGCCCCCAGCCGGGGGCACGGCAGTGCCATTGCACGCCGGGTGAGGGAGTTGTTCGGAGATGTGTTGCGCCATTTCTTTGCCGGCGGCACCGGGCCGCACCCCTTGCGTTACATCATCGAGATGGATCATCGCTATTTCCTGCTGCAGTTCAGCGGCCGGGAACCGGGGTTTGTCGCCCTGGACAGCCGTGAAGCTCTGCTGGCAGCGCTGTTGCAGCCGCAGGATCGGTATCTGCCAATCGTGCCGGACCGCCACGCCCTGCGGGACGAGCCGGTGCTCAAGGCGGTCTGCGCGGCGTCCGAAGCGGGCAATATTCAGGTGTTCTGGTTGCTTCAGGGTGACCGTGGCCAGCTCTGGGTTGTCGATGAGCATGGCAGTTTGTGGACCCGATCGATGCGGGCAGGGCATCGCAACCACTTGCTCGGTCCGTTGATGCGTTTTCTGGAGAACCTGGTGGAACGGCGCCTGTTGCGTCAGGCTGATAACCTTGACCCGGCAGGTGGTATCCGCTGCTATGAAATGGTTCGCCGCGACGGCCGCTGGCTTGCCGAGCTTCGGCCCTATCAGAGCACCATGGCGCCGCCTTCAGGCCTGGAAGTGCAGGCGGTTGGCGTTCAGCAGGGCGACAGTACCCTGCGGTTTGATATCTACTGCAACGATCAGGAATTCAGTGTGCAGGAATACGGGGACCGGCTGATTCCCGCCGTCGCCCACTACATCCGTTCGCTGCGCCGGAGTGGCGAATCTTATCCGGTGTATCTCACCGACCTGCACCTGCCCCACGATCTGGACCCGCAGTTGTATCAACGGGATATCCAGACCGGCCAGTCACTGTATTACCGCACCAGTCTGGAGGACGCCCTCAACCGTTATCTGCCATAAGCCATCGGGTCCCTCGCGATCAGGGGCGGGTGTCGGGTATACTTCGGCCATTATTCACTCAGGGGTATGGGTATGCAGGTTGGACCATCTCGCCGGCCTTGGGCGCTCGTGATGATATTGCTGTTGTTTCTTGCCGGTTGTGGCCAGAAAGGGCCATTGTACCGCGAAGCGCCACAGGCAGATCCGGTCCAGTCCGGGCAGGCGGACGAGAGCGCTGACACCGATGAGTCGCCGGAACGCTGAGCCACCAACCCTGGCAGTAACCCATCCAGATAGTCAGGATCAACATGGATCATTTCAATTACCGCAATGGCGAACTGTACGCCGAAGATGTTCCGGTGGCGTCAATCGCTGAGCGTTTTGGCACCCCGGCTTACGTATATTCCCGGGCCACCCTCGAGCGTCACTATCGGGCCTATGACAGCGCGCTGAATGGCCGCCCGCACCTGGTGTGCTATGCCGTGAAGGCCAACAGCAACCTGGCGGTGCTGAATGTGCTGGCGCGCCTGGGCGCCGGTTTCGATATTGTTTCTGCCGGCGAGCTGGAGCGGGTTTTGCGTGCCGGTGGCGATCCCGCCAGGGTGGTGTTCTCCGGCGTTGGCAAACAGGAATGGGAAATGAAGCGGGCGCTCGAAGTGGGCGTGCGCTGTTTCAACGTTGAATCTGACACCGAGCTGGACCGCCTGAACAAAGTGGCCGGAGAGTTGGGCCTGAGGGCGCCGGTCTCGCTGCGAGTGAACCCGGATGTCGATGCCGGCACCCATCCCTACATTTCCACCGGACTGAAGGAAAACAAATTTGGTATCGATATCGCCGAGGCCCCCCAGGTTTACGCCCGTGCCGCAGCGTTACCAAACCTGGATGTCCATGGGGTGGACTGTCACATTGGTTCCCAGCTGACGTCAGTCTCTCCGTTTCTGGATGCCCTGGACCGGGTGTTGGTGCTGATCGATACCCTGGCGGACCAGGGCATTCATATCCGCCACCTGGACATGGGGGGCGGCCTGGGCGTGACCTACAATCAGGAACAGCCCCCGCAGCCGGCGGATTACGTCAAGGCACTGGCCGAGCGGCTGGGTGATCGGGAGCTGGAACTGATCATGGAGCCGGGCCGCTCCATTGCCGCCAACGCCGGCATATTGCTGACCCGCGTGGAGTTTCTGAAGTGCACCGAGCATCGCAACTTCGCCATTATCGATGCGGCCATGAACGACCTGATCCGCCCGGCACTGTACAGCGCCTGGCAGGCCATCATCCCGGTACAGCCCCATCAGGACGGTGAGGAAAAAGCCTGGGATCTGGTCGGGCCGGTGTGCGAAACCGGCGATTTTCTGGGCAAGGATCGCAAACTGCGGCTGAAAGCGGGCGATTTGCTTGCGGTTCGGTCAGCGGGTGCCTACGGTTTTGTTATGGCGTCCAATTACAACACCCGTAATCGCCCGCCCGAGCTGATGGTTGACGGCGATCAGGTGCATGTGGTGCGCCGCCGGGAGACCCTGGACGATCAGCTTGGCCCTGAAAGTTGCCTGCCGGAATGAACGGGGAGCAAGAAATGAATCCGCAAAGACGGGGCCAGGGGCCGTTGCTCCGGTTTACCAAGATGCACGGGCTGGGGAACGACTTTATGGTGGTGGATGCCATAAGCCAGCCTTTCCGCCTGCGTCCGGAGTTGATCCGGGAGCTGGCGGATCGGAACTTTGGTATCGGCTTCGACCAGTTGCTGGTGGTCGAACCGCCGGGTCTGCCTGATGTGGATTTTCGCTATCGTATTTTTAATGCTGATGGTTCGGAAGTGGAGCAGTGCGGTAACGGCGCCCGGTGCTTTGCCCGGTTTGTGCGTGACCAGCGCCTGACCAACAAGCGGGTGATCCGGGTACAGACTGCCAAGGGTGTGATCGAGCTGAAAATCGGCAAGGATGGCCTGGTGATGGTCAATATGGGCGTGCCGGAACTCAATCCGCCCGCCATTCCCTTCGCCGCGGACTGTCAGAAGACCGTGTACACCGTCGATGTTGATGGCCAGAGCGTGGAATTGTCGGCGGTTTCCATGGGCAATCCCCACGGTGTACTGTTGGTGGATGACGTCGACACGGCACCGGTGGCCACCCTTGGCCCCATGCTGGAGAAGCATCCCCGGTTCCCTTCAAGGGCCAATATCGGATTCCTGCAGATCGTCGACCGGGGCCATGCCCGCTTGCGTGTATTTGAGCGTGGTTCGGGAGAAACCCTGGCCTGTGGCAGTGGAGCCTGTGCTGCGGTGGTGGCAGGCCAGCTGCGAGGCCTGCTGGATACCCGGGTGGAGGTGGAGCTGCGGGGTGGCCGGCTGGTGATCGAATGGCAGGGGAATGGGTCCCCTGTTATGATGGAAGGCCCCGCTAAAACGGTATTTGAAGGGCAGCTTCGTCTGCCGGGTGATCCCCAGCCCCGGCGCCGCAGAAGTTCCCGAACCAATAAAACAAGGTCCTGACGGCTCAGGAGAACACGATGACAGAACAAACGGCCCGCCAGAAGGCCGGCGAACTCACCCGGGAGCAGGTGGCCGATTATCTTCGCGCCAATCCTGATTTTTTTCTTGATCAGGATGAACTGCTGCGCAGCCTGACTCTGCCCCACGACAGTGGCCGGGCGATCTCGCTGGTGGAGCGCCAGGTTCATCTGTTTCGTGAGCAGCGGGATACCCTTCGCCGTGAACTGGTGGAGCTGGTATCGATCGCCCGTCATAACGACCGCCTCTTCGAGAAAAGCAAACGGTTGCTGATGCAGGTGATCGAAGCCAAGTCACTCAACGACATGGCCGCCGCTGTTGATGACAGCATCCGCGGCGATTTTGGCCTGGATGCTGCCTCGGTGCTTCTGTTCAGTGATTCGGCGCAGCCGGAGAAAGGCGAGGGCGCCCTGCACATCGTCAACGCCGTCCAGGCCCGGGAGCGTCTGGGCTCGTTGCTGGAGGGTGACCGTGCGGTGTGCGGCCAGTTCCGGGAAAGCGAGCGGGAGTTCCTGTTCCCGGACCGGGATGAACCGATTGCCTCGGTGGCCCTGGTACCGCTGCGTCATGAGGGGCTGGTTGGCGTATTTGCTGTCGGCAGCTGCGAGCAGGGTTATTTTGATCAGAGCATGGGGTCGCTGTTTCTCAGCTATATCAGCGATACCCTGAGCCGGCTGCTGCCCCCCATGCTTGATCGTTATCGCACAGATGCCCCGGTGTCTGGCCTGGCTGTGGAGAGCGGCCAGGGGTGACCGGGCTGGCGACGGACACCCGACCACCCGAGGCGATGGCCGCCCCGGTGGTTGCGTTTGTCCGGCATCTCGCCACCGAAAAGTGCCATTCCCCCCGCACCTGTGATCACTATCAACGAGACCTCGATCGCCTGGTCGACTGGCTGATCGAAGTTGACATCCCGGCCTGGTCAGAGCTGACGATTCACGACATCCGCCGCTACGTGGCCCGGCTGAGCCGAGACGGTTTAAGCGGTCGGAGCATTGCCAGGCACCTGTCGGCCATCCGCCGTTTCTATCAGTTCCTGCTTCGGGAAGGTCTCGCCCGGGACAACCCCGCTCTGGATGTTCGGGCTCCCAAAAGCGGGCGCCGGCTGCCGAAAGTGGCAGACGTTGACCAGATCAGCCAGCTGCTGGACATCAATCCCGACGACCCCCTGGAAATCCGCGATCTGGCCATGTTCGAGCTGATGTACTCTTCGGGCCTCCGTTTGGCAGAACTGGCCAGCCTGAGTCTGCCCGCCCTGGACCTGAAAGGCCGGGAGGTGCGTGTTCTGGGTAAAGGTAACAAGGAGCGCATTCTGCCGGTCGGCGGCAAAGCCGTCGCGGCTCTGAATCAATGGCTGGCGCACCGAACAGCCATGGCTAACGAGGGCGAAACCGCGGTATTCGTCAGCCAGCGGGGCGGTCGCCTGAGCCAGCGCAGTATCCAGGCCCGCCTGGCTCGCTGGGGCATGGTGCAGGGTGCCGACCAGCGCTTGCATCCGCACCTGCTGCGGCACTCCTTTGCCAGCCATATGCTGGAGTCCAGCGGCGACCTGCGTGCGGTCCAGGAACTGCTTGGCCATGCGGACATCGCCACCACTCAGGTCTATACTCATCTGGACTTTCAGCATCTTGCCCGGGTGTACGATCAGAGTCATCCCCGGGCGCGTCGACGTTCGACCAACTATATCAACCGAAACGACAATGATCATGCCGGTTCTTGAGGGAGTGTTTCATGGCATCTGAGGAGTCCTGGAAGGATAAGTATCTTCGGGAACTGGACGAGGCAGAGCAACGCGAAAAACAGTGGTTAGCCGAGCGCAATGTGCTTGAACGGATGCTGGTGCGAACCAGCCTGGCCTCGGAAGGCCAGACACCAGAACTTGATAACCTGCTTAACCGCCTGAGATCCGATCTGCGCAAGCAGAAGTTCGATATCGATGCCTGGAAAGCCCTGCAGGATCAGATTGATAAAGCCATTACCCGTCTTGATGAAGCCGAGCCAAAGGGCCCAAAGGCCGACACACAGGTCGTCGCGCCGGCGAAGCCGACGGGAAGTGAGCATGATATCGCCGAAGAGGGGCATCGGCTCAGAATCGCCCGCCGTGTAGGCCAGTTGTTGGGGTTGTTGTTGAATCAGGTCAGCCTGGAACCAGAGGTGGAGTCGCAGGCCAGGACGCTTCAGCAAACCCTGTTATCGAGCAACGACTGGGAGGTCCTTCGGGAAGGCCTGAATCAGGTGGCGGAGCTGGTGATTGAGGCGGTTACCCGCAGCCAGCGGGAGTTCGAGACTTTCCTCAAACGGCTGGATGAGCGCCTGGAAACCTTGCGTCAGCACTTTTCCGAACAGTCCGATGCCTACGCTTCCAGGCACAATGATACTGCAACGCTGGACCGGGAAATCCGGTCGGAGCTGAGTAAAGTATCCGAGGATATTCAGCACAGTCAGGACCTACAGAGCCTCAAACAGTCTGTGAGCCAGCGACTGGAGTTCATCGGCGGTGCCCTGGAACGATTCTGCACGCGGGATGCCGAGCGGGATGAAATGCTGGCGCAGCAACTCAATGCCATGCAGGAGAAGGTCGCCGCCATGGAGGCTCATTCCGAGCAGATGCAGGCGCAGGTTCGCCGGGAGCGGGAGCGCGCGATGACCGACCTGCTTACCCAGCTGCCCAACCGGGAAGCCTGGCAGGAGCGGCTATCATTCGAATACAACCGCTGGCAGCGTTACCGACACCCGCTCAGTGTGTCGGTGATTGATATTGACCTGTTCAAGAAGATCAACGATTCCTTTGGCCATAAAGCCGGTGACCGGGTACTACAATTGGTGGCACGGGAGATGAAAAGCCGTCTTCGCAGCACAGATTTCATCGCCCGTTTCGGTGGTGAGGAGTTCGTGTTGCTATTGCCGGAGACGGGATTGGAGGCCGCCCGTGACGTGGTAGAGCAGTTTCGGGAACATGTCGGCAAGCTGCCGTTCCATTTCGGCGGTAAGCCGGTTTCAATCACCTTTTCAGCCGGCGTGTCGGAGTTCCGGGATGGCGATACCGAAGATGCCGTGTTTGATCGTGCCGACCGGGCCCTATATCAGGCCAAAGATGCCGGCCGCAATCAGGTCATGGTGGATTGACGGCGCCGATCAGTGCCGCAGCAGGGCGTCCAGTTCATCAATAATCTCGGCCCAGTCGCTGTCTTCCTCAAGGCCCTCCTCAAGAAATTGCGACTGGCTTTCGGACCAGAAGGGGGCATCCTGGATGGCAATTTCCGAAGGCAGTGGAGAATGCCGGGCGATAAAACTCTCCATGCTTTTCTGATCTGATGGTAAGCCAAGCTGCTGAAAAAGGACGCTTAGAGTGTGTTTGCTGGTGTCCATAAGACAGGCTTCTCCTGTGTGCGGTGAGGCAGTATGAAATCTTCCACATTTGCAGGTATTGTTCCCTGAAATGTAGTGGAACCACCGAGGATATCCAGTGAAGTCTCTTCCACAGTTATTGTATGGCCTCTTGTTTGTCCTGCTTCAAGGGGTCGTATGGGCGGAACCGCCCCAGGCGTCGCCGGCGCCGGTTCTGGGCGCTGCAGATCTGGAGTGGTTGGGCCAGCAGGATGGCTTCCGGGTGGCTGTCAGGCAGAGCCAGGTGCCGCTGGTGTTCGATACCGGTGAGGGTGCGCTGGCGGGTATCTGGATTGATTATCTCGCCCGCCTGTCAGACAAGCTTGGCGTGCCGGTTGAGCCTTTCATGGCAGTCGACCAGGGCGACGATGCTGACCTGGTTCTGACGACCCGCATTCCGGGATCACCGGTGATCCCGGGCCTTCGGCACACCTCACCGATGATGTCGCTGACCTATGGGATATTTGTAAATGCCGGCGACGCCGCCTACCGAACGCTTTCCGATCTGGAATTTGCCAACGTCGCGATTATTGGTGGTGATCCCAACCAGTTCCCTTTGCTGGACCCGATTGATAACTTTTCGCCGGTGCCCGTCGCCAGTCTTGGTGAGGCCATCAGCCTGGTGTTGTCCGGCAAGGCCGACGCCTTCCTCGGGCCGGTTCCGGTGGTCTCGGATTACCTTGAATCCGCGATGATCAATGGTATCGGTCTGGCCGTTCTGCTGGACAATCGCCCGGTGGATGTTGTGTTGCAGGTGCCGACCAGCCGTGACCGCCTTTTCCGGGTGTTCGACCGGGCCATTCAGGCATTGAGCCACAACGAGCACCGGGATATTCGCCAGGCCTGGCTGCAGGCGAACATGCCGGCCCTGGAAGGACGTGGCGTGGCCCTGACCGCTTCGGAGCTGGAGTGGCTGAAACGTCATCCAGGGTTGAAAGTGGGTATGCGTGGCGATTGGCCACCGTTTGAGTTCGAGCAGGACGGCCGCCCGGCGGGCCTTGCCTCTGACCTGGTCAAACGGCTGGAGGAGAACCTGGATGTTCGCTTCAATCGGGTGATTGCAGGTTCCCGACAGTCGGCCGAGGACATGTTGAAGGCGGGTGAAGTGGATATTCTGCCGGGTATGTCCCGCACCCCCCGAACCGAACAGGAATTCCTGTTCACCCGGGCCTATGTGTCGGTACCGATTGCCCTGGCCATCCGGGATACCGGCCGGTTCATTGGTGATCTGAGGGAACTGCGGGATGAGCGGGTCGGTGTGGTTAACCGCCAGGCCAGCCACGACTATCTGTTGATCAATCACCCGAACCTGGATCTGTATCCGCAAAAAACCGTTGAGGAGGGGCTTCTGGCGCTGTCCAACGGCGACCTGGATGTGATGGTTACGCATATTCCGGCGGTGAGTTACACGGTTGCCCGGCTGGGCCTGTCGAACCTGCGAATTACCAGCATTACGCCCTATCAGTATGACCTGCGGCTGGCGGTCAGCAAGGACAATCCGGTGCTTCACCGTATCCTCAACAAGGCCCTGAGCAGCCTGCCGGCATCGGAGACCGAGGCGGTGTATAACCGCTGGATACACCTGGATATCGAACAGGAAGCTGACTACACCGTGGTCCGGCGCATTATCCTGATTGCCATCGTTGTGGTGCTGATCTTCCTGTACTGGAACCGCAAGCTGTCGCTGGAGGTGGATGAGAGAATCCGTTCCGAGAACGCCCTGCGCCGCAGTGAGGATGAATTGCGGGCAGCCAAGCTTGAGGCCGAACGCCTGGCCCGGGAGGCGGAAACCGCCAGCAGGGCCAAGAGTGAGTTCCTGGCCAATATGTCCCACGAGATCCGAACCCCAATGAATGCGGTCATTGGGTACAGCGATCTGCTCTACAACTCGGTGACCGATCCCCAGCAGCGGAACTACCTGAACGCCATCCGCGCCGGCAGCCGTAGCCTGTTAATGCTGATCAACGACATTCTTGACCTGTCACGGATCGAGGCGGGCAAGATGCGCCTGGACTTTGGCCCGGTTTCGGTTCGCCGGCTGCTCAGCGATGTCCGGCATATCTTTGATCTGCGAGCGACCGAGCAGGGCATTACCCTGGAGGTGAGCGTAGGCTCTGGCATGCCCTCGGCAATGATGTTGGATGAAACCCGGTTGCGCCAGGTGTTGTTCAATCTGGTGGGCAATGCCATCAAGTTCACCCATGAGGGTGGAGTGACAGTGCGGGCCGTGGCCAAAGAACTGGAGGAATCGACCGGTAAGGACGCGGATATCCGCTACTACCGGTTGAAAGTGACCGTGGCCGACACCGGCATTGGCATTGCGCCGGATCAGCAGGACCGTATTTTCGATGCCTTTGAGCAGCAGGAAGGTCAGAGCTCCCGGCGATACGGGGGCACCGGCCTGGGTCTGGCCATCAGCCGGAAGCTGGTGGAAATGATGGGCGGTGAGCTGACGGTAAAGAGTGAACCGGATGTTGGGTCCACCTTTACTCTCGTGTTGCCCCGGGTTGAGGCTACCGTAGAGCAGGCGGAAGATGACGGGACGCCGGAGGAAGCCGAGCGGCTGCTGGCGCAGACCATGAGTATGCAGGAGCGAGGCTGGCTGCGGGAGAAGCTGGCGGAGGACTTTGGTGACCAGTGGCAGGATGTTCGTGAAAGCGGCGACCCGGAACAGATGAAAGACTTTGCGCTACGAATTGTTGAATGGGGGCAGCGTCATCGTTCGCCGTCGGTGACCAGCTACGGCGAAAAACTGCTGGCGGATGTAGAGGCGTTCAATCTGGATGCGGTTAATACGGCCCTTGAAGCTTTCCCCAAATTGCTGGGCCAGCGTTGAGCTGACCAGCGGTTTAGAGGCAGTCGAACTGGGATTTGCGGTCGAACGCCACTGACACCATGTCGTACCCGGAGTCTGACAGGGAGCGAACCAGCGCCCTGTCTTTCAGCAGGGTCATGCAGACTTTGTGGACGCTGGCCTGAAGCTGCTCATTTTCCGGATTCTGCTCAGCGAGTCGGAAGTCGACGATCAGATATTTACGGTCGACGGCGGCTTGTTCCGGGATGTCTTCCCGTTCCACGCTTTCAAAACCGATGTAGGTGGCTTCCTGGTTGGAAAACACCTGGCTCATCAAAACGTCAAGATTTTCGGCATGTGCCTGAACGGCTGACATCAATAACGCAACCGCGGATGCGAAGGCGTATAGTCTGGTGCGCATAACGAGCACTCCCGAAAACGGATGAGATAACTTCTATGTTACCAAGTGTAAAGTTTGGTTACGCTTGATTATTGCAGAGAGTGTTGAAAATTTCGTCATTGATTCCCGGTATTTTTCAATTGTTTGCATTTTGGACATAATTCCGCGCTGCGGGGTGTTTGCCTGCCTGCCGCAGAGCTGGTTTTCCGCTATCATGGAGCCAGAACCATTGGGAAAGTGAGAGGGATAGCCATGTTCCAGCTTGTATTCAGGGGTGAATGCGCGCCAGGTACTGATGTCGAGACTGCCCGCAACAACGCCCGGGCCCTGTTCAAGGCCAGCGTGGAGCAACTGGACCGCATGTTCAGTGGCCAGCCAGTCGTTATTCGTAACAAGCTGGAACAGGTTCAGGCAGAGAAGTACCAGGCGGTACTGCGCAAGCATGGCATGATTGCCCATGTACAACCGATGGCTGGGGCTGCTAAGGCTGCGGCCCCGGCACCGAAACCTGCGCCGGTTCCCCAGGCTGATCAGCAAGCCGAGACTGAAGCACCATCGGCCCCGCCGAAACCGGCCTCTGAGGGCAACGTGCCGGCGACCGAACCTGGAGATCGCCTGCCAGTGGCTGGCGAGAAAGTGGACGATATCCTTGCTGGCTCAGGCCTGACCCTGGACCCGGTGGGTGTCACCCTGGTGGAGCATGAAGACCCGGAAGCGCCCATGTTCGAGCATCTGGACGACTGGAGCCTGGCGCCCCCGGGCTCCGATCTGGGGGTAAAACGAGATCTGCCACCGCCGATGGTTCCGGACGTTTCCCACCTTTCCCTGGCCGACGATGACAAACACCGCGACAAGAGCTGACCGGGGTTTGCCCGACCGGCGGTATTATCTGGTTCTGCTGTTCATTCTGGCGCCCCTGTTGTGGGCGCCAGTACTGGCGTCGGAACCCTCAGAACGCCCGAAAGTTGGGCTTGTGCTCAGCGGTGGCGGTGCCAAAGGCATGGCCCATGTGGGTGTTCTGAGGGTGCTGGAAGAAATGCGGGTGCCTGTGGATGTGGTGGTAGGCACCAGTGCCGGCTCCGCCGTGGCGGCACTCTACGCTTCGGGCATGTCGGTATCCGAGATTGAGCAGCGGTTTCTGGAACTGGACTGGTTGTCCAGCTTCCGCGACGATCCCGGCCGGGCGTTCAAGCCGGTCCGGCGCAAACAGGACGACTGGCGTCTGCCACTGGTGCCCGGTTTGGGGGTCAGCAGGCAAGGTGTCCACCTGGGCGGAGGCCTGGTGACCGGGCAGAATCTTGGCTTTATCCTCAATGAACTCACCCGCAATGCCGCCCTGGTTGAAAATTTCGATCAGTTACCCATTCCCTTCCGAGCCGTGGCCACCGACCTTGAAACCGGGGAAGAGGTGGTCATCGGAGACGGTAATCTTGCCGAAGCGATTCGGGCCAGTATGAGCATTCCGGGCGTTTACGCGCCAGTTGAGCGGGACGGTCGGCTGTTGGTGGACGGAGGGGTTGCCAACAATCTTCCAGTCAGCGTGGCTCGGGAGATGGGCGCGGATGTGGTCATTGCCGTGGATATCACCGATCCGATGATGAGCGCCGACCAATTGCGGGAGGCTTTCTCAGTGGTGGGGCAACTGACTACCCTGATAACCCGCAGGAATACCGATGCCCAACTGGCCATGCTGGCCGAGCAGGACGTGTGGGTTCACCCGGACCTCGAAGGCTTTGGCTCCGCCGATTTTTACGATGCGCTGGTCCTGTTCGAACTGGGTGCCACCGCCGCCCGAGAGCATGCGGTTGCCCTGAATCGGCTGTCGGTGCCTGAGGAACAGTGGGTGGCGTATCAGTCGCGCCGGGCCGCCGGCAGTTGGGTGCCCGGGCCAGTGGTTCGGGTTGAGATCGCCCAGGGTGAGCGCCTGGCGACGGACTTCCTGAGGGAGCGGATTCGCCAGCAACCGGCGGAAGTTCTGGACGTACCGGAGCTTGAGGCAGACCTGAAGCGTATTTATGGCCTCGGCTACTACGAATCCGTGGGCTGGTCGCTGGCGCCCACGGAAGAGGGGCCGGTCCTTGTGATACGGGCGCGGGAGAAAAGCTGGGGACCGAATTACCTGTCGTTCGGGCTCAACTATGAAGATAACTTTGAGGGAAATACCCGCTTCAACCTGGCAGCTGGCCTGCGCATGACCGAGCTGAACCGGTTGGGTGCCGAATGGCTGACCGGCGTTCAGTTGGGTACCCAGCCCTGGGTCCGAAGCCAGTGGTACCAGCCGCTGACCTACGGTTATGACCGGTTTGCCGTTGTCGGTGTGGAATATCGGCGCGACGATTACAGCATTTACGATCAGGGGCGGCGCATCTCGGAAGTGGATGTCACCTTCCGACAAGTGGACCTGGCCCTGGGCATGGAGCTGGGCGGCAATGGTGAAGTCCGGCTGGCCTATGTGCGCGGGTATGCCTCGGTTGACGACGAAGTGGGTGTTCCGGTCGCCCCCGCCGACAATGTGCATCAGGGGCATGTCAGCTTGCAGCTGGTGCACGATTCCCTGAGCGATGCCTTCTTCCCGAAATCCGGTGCTTTTGCCGGGATCCGCGGGCGGATTGAGCGGGAAGATCTCGGTTCAGACCGGCACTTTGATGGCGTGACGGCGATGCTGCTGGGCACTGGTACCTGGGAGCGATTTAACCTGACCGGGCTGTTGTATACCCGCCAGATTTTCAGCGGCGAGGCCGGTATTGAAAATGCCGCCCGTTTGGGTGGCTTTCGCCAGCTTTCAGCCTACGCCCCGGGGGAAATTACCGGCAACGACGCCGTGTTGGCGTCCGTTTACGGTCGGCAGGAGTTTGGTGGTCCGGTCATGCCCTGGTTTGCCGGCGCCGGTTTTGAAACCGGCAATGCGTGGGACAGTATGCGTGACGCCAGCTGGAGCGACACGGTGCGGTCCTGGAGTGCCTTTGCTGGCGTGGATACCCTGCTCGGGCCGGTGCAACTGGCCGCTGCCTACAACAACGAGGATAACTGGACCGCCTACCTGAACATTGGCTTCTCTTTTACCCAGCTGTTCTACTGAACCGTCAGCCAGCGCCAGCCTCAACCTGCGTTGATGGCGGCCAGAACCTGTTCGCATTGCTGGATGGCGTATCGGTGCAGGATGCTTGCCAGGGCCGCTTCGTCCCGGTTGCCAATGGCCCGGATGGATTCTTCCATGTGTGCCAGATTGTCCTCCAGTACTTGTGCCCCGCCTTGGCGAAAGGCGACAAAGGCACAGCGTTTGGCCGAGGGCCAGAGGTCATCAATGGCGGAGACGATAAAGTAGTTGTCCGCGTACACCAGTGACGCCTTGGTGTATTCAATGCCCAGCTCCAGAAACGCCATCAGGTCGTTTTTCTGGTAGCAGTCCTTCATTTGCCGATACAGATTTTCAAGCCGGGCCATGTCCTCGGGTTGCCATTGTCGCACCAGTTTTTGGCCGGTGTGGGCCAGGTACAGTTCGAGAATTTCATAGAGACTTCGTACAAAGTGCTCGTCCAGCGGGGTAACGAACGCCCCCTTGCGTGGCACGTTGCGGACCAGGTGCCGTTTTTCCAGCAGTAACAGCGCCTCGCGGATGGAACCATGACTGACGTCCATCTCTTTGGCCATGGAGCTTTCGTAGATGCGCTCACCGGATCTCAGCTGTTCAAAGGCAATCAGGTTTTCAATATGGCGGGCGACTTGTTCGGTCAGGGTTTCTCTGGGCTTGAATGCGTTCATGGGTTATCTGTGTACAGCAGGTGAACCGTTGGAAAGGCCATGGTCGCACAATGTTTTTGCCGGAGCCAGAATAACCGCTACAGCAACGGCGCCAGCAATCGCACCGCGCGACAGCTGAGTCGGAAGAGAATGGAGCGGTCCTGGTAATCCCGCTCTGTCATTCGCTGGCAGTGCTCAAGATCTTTCCGGAGCATGGCATCGACCGAGCGTATGAAGTTCTCGTTGGTGTTCACCGCGGTGATCTCGAAATTCAGGCGCATGGAACGATTGTCCAGATTGGCCGTACCCACGGCGGCATAACGGTCGTCCACCAGAACCACCTTCTGGTGCATGAAGCCGGGCTGGTACCGATAGATCCCGATGCCAGCCTGGCTGGCTTGCACCAGGTAGGAATAGGCAGCCAGGCGAATAAGCCGGCTATCGGATTTTTCAGGAATCAGGATGCGAACGTCCACCCCTCGCAGCGCCGCCAGCTGCAGGGCGTTCATGATCTGGAAATCCGGAACAAAATAGGGCGACGCAATCCAGATTCGGGTGCGGGCATTGTTGATGCTGTTCAGGAAGAATAGCGTGCAGGTCTCCCAGGTATCTGCAGGCCCGGTAGGCAGTACCAGAACCTGTTGATCACCGCCGGTGTCAAAGCTCGGGTGCCAGTCCAGTTCCGGGCGGATATTACTGGCCCAGTGCCAGTCTTCCAGCCACGCCAGCTGCAACCCGGTCACGGCCGGGCCCTCAATGCGACAGTGGGTATCGCGCCAGGGTTCCTGGTCCATCGCCGTGCCCAGGTATTCGTCGCCCAGGTTAATGCCGCCAACAAAGCCCACCTTGCCATCACAGACCAGTAACTTCCGGTGGTTCCGGAAATTGATCTGGAAACGCCGGCGGCGCACGTTACCGTTGCCGAACGAAGCGATGCGCGCGCCGGCGGCTGACAGTTCGTTAAGCCAGCGCCGTGACAGCAACACACTGCCGATGTCGTCGTACAGAAACCACACCTCGACACCCTGCGCCAGCTTGCGTTCCAGAATCGCCTTGATGCGCTGCCCCACCTTGTCTGAGCGCACGATGTAGAACTCCAGCAGAATGTATTGACTGGCATCCTCCATAGCTTCGAACAGGGCCTCAAATGTTGCGGTTCCGTCTTCCAGCAGTGTGCACTGGTTGCCGCTGGTAAACGGTTGCCGGCTCAACTTGCACAGTACCTGCAGCTCATCGCTGAAATGTTCGTGGCCGGGGTTGGAGATCGACGTGGTCTGCTTCTCGAACTGGTCCAGCAGGGTGGTCAGGGACTGATCGCCCATCCGGCGGGCTTTGACATAACCGCCAAAGCGGCTTCGGCCGAACAGAACAAACAGTGGCACCGCGATATAGGGCAGGCCTACCAGTGCGATGATCCAGGCTATGGCCCCCTGGGCGGTGCGATAGCTGAGCAGGATCCGATAAATGCAGGCCAGGGCTGCCAGGTACAGTGCGGCAAGGGGGATGGCCAGCAATGACAGATTATCCGCAGTCATTCGTTACCTTCCTGATGGTTTGCCCGAAACTGGGCCGGTGCCATGCCGGTCCAGCGTTTGAAGGCACGGCTGAAGGCGCTGAGTTCAGAAAAACCCAGCAGGAAGGCAATTTCCCCCAGGGCATACTGGTCGTCAGCTACATACCGAAGGGCCTTGTCCTGGCGCACCTGTTCCACCAGATCATGAAAACTCAGGCCCTCTTTTTTCAGCTTGCGGTACAGGGTTTGGCGGCTCATGTGGCACTGCCGGGCCAGGGTGTCGGCATCAATGCGATCAGTGGCCATTTGCCGTGAAATCAGGCGGCGAACCTTGCGGCTGAAAGACTTCCGCGTTTGCAGGCGAGCCAGCACCGCATTGACCTGCTTCAGCACGGCGGAATAGACATACGGGTTGCGATGGGGAATCGGGTGCCCGAGGTGCTGGCTGGAGAACGCCATTCTGGTGATGCCGGTACCAAAAATAACCGGCCCGCCAAACAGTTTCCGGTACTCACTTGCATAGCCGGGTTCCGGATGGGCCACTTCCAGCCAGTCGGCTTCAATGCCCCGGTGAATAAAATGACGGGTTCGACACAGCGCCGCCGCCAGGGTGCGATCCATATCCTGACGACAGTAGTGATCGGGGTGGTCTGGCTGCCAGGTCAGGATGGCCTGATCCGGCGTTTGCTCAAAGCTCAGGGTTACCGATTCGTTGATCAGCCGGTGCAGGCGCACATACTGCACGACGGCCTCGCCCAGGGTGTCGCAATTGAAGAAAACATGCCCGACCAGGCCCATTCGTTCAGGGTCAACCACCTGCCCGGCGTGCAGTCCAACACCGGGGTCTCCGGTCAGCTGTTCGGCCAGATCCCAAAGTTGGTAGTGGGTGCTGGCGGGAATGCGCAAATCCGGATCTTCCAGGGCTTCCAGGCTAAGGCCGGTGAGGGTTTCAATCCGGGGGCGATTCAACAGCCCGAGCGTATCCAGGTAATGCACGAGCGCCAGTGTGCTGGAGGCCGCAACTTGCGGGGTATCCGCTTGGTCCGTTTGCGCGTGCATGCCGATGGTTGGCTCCGGGTGGTTGTGTGTCAGTGTGATACAAAATGTCAAGCGATTGGCACAGCCAGTCAACGGCTAGCCATAGCTTCAACGATAGCATGGTACGCATCAGGTTGAAGTAGCCAACAGGCAAAATGGAGGTGTTGTATGGAACGGGAAATCTTTGTACCCCATAACGAGGCCGAGCGTAAAAACGTTTTGGCACTGGCGGAATATCTGGACAGCATCTTCTACTGCTGAGCTGTCCGTCGTAATGTCTGTGACCTTCTGGCCGGGTTTATCCCGGCTTTTTTGTACCTGCGGTTTGTCTGCCTAATTTCTCCTTGCCCCCGAGTCTGGCGATGGTAGTGTATCCGGTTCATCCCCATCACCGGAGGCTGTCAGCGCATGACCGTTGAACTGAATCATCGTATTACCGGCCAGGGCGAGCCCCTGATCCTTCTGCATGGGCTGTTCGGCTCCCTTGAGAACCTTGGAGGTATCGCCCGCCGCCTGGAAGATGGCTGGCAGATTCACGCCCTCGATCAGCGCAATCATGGCAGCTCACCCCACACCGACGACATGGATTACCCGGCCATGGCGGCCGATGTGGTGGCCTACATGGACGCTCTCAATCTGGACAAGGCCTGGGTTCTGGGTCATTCCATGGGTGGCAAGGTGGCGATGCAGGTCGCCTTGGGTTATCCGGAACGGGTCAAGGGTATCATCGTCGCGGACATAGCACCGGTCACCTACAAAGCCCGGCATGATGCGGTTCTGGATGGCATGAAGAACCTGGACCTGATTGGCGTAACAACTCGCCAGGAAGCGGACAAGCGCCTGGCCGAATTTGTTGAAATCCCGGGCGTGCGGCAGTTCCTGCTGAAAAACCTGGAGCGGATACCGGCAGAGCAGGCCGGTGATGGTGATCAGCTGTTCCGCTGGCGCCTGAATTTGCCTGTGATTGACGCCTGTTATCAGAAACTGGCCGCCGCGCCGGAGGGTGAGGGTCCGTACAATGGTCCGGTGCTGTTTATCAAAGGCGCTGATTCCGCCTATATCCAAAGCAAACATCAAGACACCATCCGGCAACTGTTCCCAGCCGCCGAACTGAAGATAATCGAGGGTACCGGGCACTGGCTGCATGCTGAAAAGCCCGATACCTTTGCGGCTTTGTGTCGTCGTTTTCTCGGATCCTGACGGCCTGTCCTGCGTTGCCAGAAACCCGGTAATGTCTGCTAAGGTTAGGGTGCTTTGATATTGCCTACCGTCTAACAATCACCAATGGATCGGGCGCACATGATGAAATGGTTGTTGATAGGCCTGCTGGTCATCTTTCTGCTGCTGGGCAGCTTCCTGCTCACGCCGTCGCCGGTTGACAGCAAGGCCTGGGAGGCACCATCGCCACCGGCCATGACCGGTGTACTGGCGCCCAATGAACGCCTGCGCCTGGCAGACTTGCTGGCCCGGGGCCAGGTCTATGGTCCGGAAGATACCACCATTGATGCAAACGGCGTGCTTTACGCCGGCACCCAGGACGGCAAAATCGTGCGGGTGTTTCCGGATGGCACCGTAGAGAACTGGCTGGAAACCGGCGGGCGGCCCCTGGGTATGGTATTCGATGCCCAGGGCAACCTGATTGTGGCTGACGCCTGGAAAGGCCTGTTGTCCATCACCCCAGACGGCACCCTGTCGGTATTGACCCGCGAGGCCGAAGGCACGCCGTTCCGCTTTACTGACGACGTGGACATTGCGCCCGATGGCCGTATCTACTTCACTGACGCCAGCTCCCGCTTCCGCCAGCCGGACTACATTCTGGACCTGCTGGAGATGCGCCCCCATGGCCGCCTGCTTCGCTATAACCCCCGTACCCGCCGCACCGAAGTTCTGCTGGCCAACCTGCATTTTGCCAATGGCGTGGCGGTGTCGCCGGCGGGTGACTATGTGCTGGTTAACGAAACCTGGAAGTACCGCATCCTGAAATACTGGATTTCCGGGCCCAGGGCGGGCCAGGCCGAAGTGTTTGCAGACAACCTGCCGGGCTTTCCTGATAACCTGGCCGTGGATGATCAAGGCCGCTACTGGGTTGCGTTTCCAACCCTGCGCAATGCCCAGGTGGACAGCATGCACCGAAAACCCTGGCTTAAAAACCTGGTGGCCAAGTTGCCTGACAGTCTGAAGCCCCAGCCACAGGAGTATGGGCTGGTGGTTGCCTTCGATACCAGCGGTAAGATGATCACCAGCCTGCACGATACCCGCGGCAGCCACCTTCAGGAAATCACCTCGGTGAATCCCCATGATGGCGTTCTATACTTTGGTTCACTTCACAATGACCGTATTGGCCGGCTACCGTTGCACGCTATTCCTGGCCTTGGAGAGCAACCATGACACAGGCACTGAACTGGGACTTGCCTGACCCGTTTACCATGACCATCACCGTTCGCCCGGAGGACACCGACCGCCTGGGGCACGCCAATAACGTGGTGTATGTGCGCTGGCTGGAAGAAGTGAGTTGGCAGCACATCGACAGCCTGGGCATGACCTGGGCCCTGCACGAAGAAACCGGCAAGGCCATGGCGATTACCCGCACTGAGCTGGATTACCTGGCCTCTGCCAATGCCGGGGATGAACTGGTGCTGGGTACCTGGCTCACTGACTGGGATGGCCGTTTCCGCTCTGCCCGGCAGTTTCAGCTGATTCGCCCGGCCGATGGCAAAACCTTGCTGCGGGCGCTCTCTACCCATGCCTGTGTCGATATGAAATCCCAGCGGCCAGCCCGGGCACCCAAGGCCTTCGCCGAGATACTTGGCAGCGCGCTGGTTGCCGGCGGGCGGGGCCTCCCCGGTTGAGGCCGGGCCGGTAAAATTCTGCTAGTCTGAGAGTTCAGGCCGGTAACGGCACCGTTCACTGCTGTCTGGAGACACCCATGGAATCATCTGATCTGACCGAAACCGGCACCATGCGCCACGTGGTCTATGATCGCTTTGGTGAGCGTGATGTGCTGCGCGTGACAGAATCGCCCATTCCGCAACCGGGTGAGGGCGAGGTGCTTGTTCGCGTACACGGAGCCGGCCTCAATCCCATCGACTGGAAAACCCGTAAGGGCATGGGATTCGTCGCAACCCAGATAGAAAACAGACTGCCCTGGACGCCCGGTTACGATGCGGCCGGTGAGGTGGTGGAAGTGGGCGAGGGCGTGACCACACTGGTGCCAGGCGACCGGGTGATGGGCATGATCGGCTTCCCGGTCACCGGCGGAGCCTATGCCGAGTACGCCATTGCCGACGCTGAAGATCTCGCCATTGTACCGGAAGAGCTGGACCTGATTGCGGCTGCCGGCGTGCCCCTGGCGGCACTCACTGCCTGGCAGGCCCTCTTTGAGGTGGCGGAGCTGGAGTCTGGCCAGAAAATCCTGATTCATGCCGGGGCCGGCGGTGTCGGGCACTTTGCGGTTCAGTTTGCCCTGGAGCGGGGCGCCCACGTCATCGTGACGGCGTCCTCCCGTAACCGGGATTTCCTGGCGGAACTCGGGGTACATGAGGTGATTGACTACCACACCACCGACTTCACCGAAGAATGTTATGGCCTGGACGTGGTGTTGGACCTGGTAGGGGGTGAGACCGGCAAGCGTTCCCTGCAAACCCTCAGTGATTCCGGCGTGTTGGTAACCATCCCTACGGTGACTGCCGATGACGTGGTCAGCGCCGCCGAGGCCATGGGCGTTCGAGCCCACGGCATGCGCTCACGGCCGGATGCCTTCCACCTGGATGAAATCGCCGAGTTGATTGAAGACGGTGATGTGAAGGTCCATGTTGAGCAGGTATTTTCCCTGGACCAGGTACAGGCAGCCCACGAACTGCTGGAAGGCGGTCATGTGCGGGGCAAGCTGGTGCTGGATTGCCGTTAATCGGCCTGATTGGCTTTGCGGGCAATCCGGTTCAATAACCGGGAGGCGGCAAAGAAACCAAAACTGGCGGTTACCGGGCTGGCTGCGCCGAAGCCGGAGGCGCAGTCAAGCCGCACCGGACCCTCGGTGGCCGGCTTCTGAAGGCACACCTCGCCATCGGCGGCGGGGTAGGTAAGCTGTTCCAGTGAATACACCGCCTCAATTCCAAAACGCCGCTTTGGATTCCGGGAGAACCCGTACTCCCGGCGCAGCATATTGCGCACTTTTGCCAACAACGGGTCCTGGGTGGTCTTGCTCAGGTCTGCCACCTGAATCTGGGTTGGGTCCATCTGGCCGCCGGCCCCGCCGGCACAGACAATCGGAACCATACGCCGCTGGCAATGGGCAATCAGCGCTGCTTTCGCCTTCACGCTGTCGATGGCATCCACCACCCCGGTCATATCCTCGGTAATCAACTCTGCCACGTTCTTGGTGGTCAGAAATCCGAAATGCACCCGGATATCCGCCTGGGGGTTGATGGCCTTCAGCCGCTCGGCCATGGCATCGGTCTTGGTGCGGCCATACTGGCCCTCGAGGGCATGCAGCTGGCGGTTGGTGTTGGACACACAGATGTCGTCCATGTCGATCAGGGTGAGCGTGCCGATGCCACTGCGCGCCAGCGATTCCGCCGCCCAGGAGCCAACACCACCGAGGCCGACGATGGCTATGTGGGCATGACGGAAAGCGTTCAGGGCCTTGCGGCCATAGAGGCGCTCTATGCCGCCAAAGCGGAACGGATAATCATCGGCGGTCATTCAGCCTCCGGAATGCAGGGGAGAAAACAAAGGCGCATTGTAACCGAGACAGCGGCGGGCGGGAAAACGCGATAAAAAAAGCCGCGCAAGAGCGCGGCTTCAAGAAGGTACCCGGCTCGGCAAGAGGCGGGTTGGACTAGTTCAGAGACACTAATCAACGTGACTATTATCAAGTTCTGATCTGTCTTTAAGAAGGTCAGAAGTTGCCAATTGTCGGTCATTTTCGGCCAGCCATTTTGGCCAGACCGGTATTGCCGTTTAAGCCACCCAGTGCTCGTCTTCAAACGCCATCAGGCTGTCTTTGCCGGTCTGGATGTCTTTCAGCAGCCAGTCCACTTCAGGCATCAGCTTCTCGAAATAGTAGCGGGCAGATACCTGCTTGCCCTCAAGCAACGGCTTATTGCCTTCGCCGAGTTGCAGCTGCTGGCCTGCAACACCGGCCATGCGGGACCACAGATAACCGATCACGGTCAGGGCCATAATCCGCAGGTACGGGGTGGCGGCCGCGCCGGCCTGCCCCGGATCTTTCGGGGCATTCTGGGCCAGCCACATGGTGGCCTGCTCCAGACTCTTCAGCGCACCCTTGAGTTCTTCGCGGTACGGCGCCTCCGGGTTGTCCTTCAGGTATCCAGTCAGCTCGGCGAACAGGGCGCGAACCAGTTGGCCGCCCTTAAGCGACAGCTTCCGGCCCACCAGGTCCATCGCCTGGATGCCGTTGGTGCCCTCATAGATGCGGGCGATACGGCCGTCCCGAACCAGCTGCTCCAGGGGCCAGTCCTGAGTAAAGCCAGAGCCACCCAGAACCTGCTGGCCCCAGTTGGCGTTGTTATAGCCTTCGTCGGTCAGGAAGGCTTTAACCACAGGCGTCAGCAGCTGCACCAGGTCGTCGGCGTTTTCACGCACGCTTTCATCCGGGTGAGCCACGGAAAGATCCAGCTGGTGGCCAGTGAACAGCGCCAGCGCCCGCATACCTTCGTTCAGCACCTTCTGGCGCATCAGCATGCGGCGTACATCCGGGTGCACAATGATCGCATCCGCCGGACCGTTCGGGTTTTTGGGGCCACTCAGGGACCGGCTTTGCAGGCGCTCCCTGGCGAATGCCAGGCTTTCCTGATAAGCCATCTCGGCCAGGCCAAGGCCTTGCATGCCCACCATCAGGCGAGCTTCGTTCATCATGGTGAACATGGCGCTCATGCCCTTGTTCGGCTCGCCCACCAGCCAGCCCTTGGCACCTTCGAAGTTCATCACGCAGGTGGCGGAGCCCTTGATGCCCATCTTGTGTTCAAGACCGCCGCAGAAAGCCGGGTTGCGCTCACCGGAATCCGGCAGGAACTTGGGCACCACAAACAGGGAGATGCCCTTGGTGGTGTCTGGTGCGCCCGGTAGCTTGGCCAATACCAGATGTACAATGTTATCGACCAGATCGTGCTCACCGCCGGTGATCCAGATCTTGGTGCCCTCGATGGCATAGCTGCCGTCGTCATTCGGTGTGGCCTTGGTGCGGATCAGGCCCAGATCGGTGCCGCACTGGGGCTCGGTCAGACACATGGTGCCGGTCCACTCGCCGGAAATCAGTTTTTCCAGGTAAGTCTGCTTCAACTCTTCGGAACCATGCGCATGGAGGGCGCTGATGGCACCATGGGTCAGCCCGGGATACATGCCCAGGGACAGGTTGGTGGAGCACACCATTTCGTCCACGACAAACTTCAGGGTGTGTGGCAGGCCTTGCCCGCCAAACTCAAGCGGTGCGTCCAGAGCGGTCCAGCCGCCTTCCACAAATTTCTGGTAGGCCTCTTTGAAGCCGTCAGGTGTCTTGACCGATTTGGTCTCCGGGTCATAGCTGCAACCCTGGCGATCGCCAGTCTGGTTGGTCGGCTGAATGACCTCTGCCGCCAGCTTGCCGGCTTCGTCGATCACCGCGGAAATCAGATCCGGAGTCGCATCGGCGTATTTTTCCAGTTCGTGCAGCTTGTCTGCGCCCAACACATCAAACAACAGAAAGCGAAGATCGTTCGCTGGTGCCTGGTATTGCATGGATACTCTCCTGTTTGGATTTGGCAGTCTGAATGACTGCCGGATGTCGTTGTTTCAATCCGGAAGCGTTTCTTCATACGAGCGTTTGAATTTTTTGGTTTGCTGGCGGGTGGCCTGAAGGCATTGATTTTTCGTATCACCGGCATGGTATCCATTGATAATGGAAGGACGTGCGAATGACGATCGTGATTGCCGGAATATCCGGTGCTATTGGTGCGGCGCTGGCAAAACACTATCTGGAGACCTGTCCGGACCAAGCCATTATTGGCCTGTGCCGGGATCCGCAGCGAGCATCGGACAGTCTCAGGAAGCATCCCGGTGTGAGATTGCTGGCCTGGGACGCCGAAGATGAGCAGCGGCTTGATAGAGCCGAATTGAAAGCAGTACTGGACGGTTCCGGCCCGATTGTTACCGTGATTTACGCCGCTGGCCTGCTGCACGACGACCGGCTGTTTCCTGAAAAGCGGTTAGAGGACGTCGCGGGGGGTAACATGGGGCGTGCTTTCGCGGTCAACGCCACCGGATTCGCCTTGCTGATCCAGGCTCTGCTGCCCTGGCTGCGGCATCGTGAGTTCAAGCGCGTGGCGGCCATCTCGGCCAAGGTGGGGTCAATATCCGATAACCGGTTTGGCGGCTGGTATGCTTATCGGAGTTCAAAAGCCGCCCTGAACATGCTGGTGCGCAATCTTTCCATCGAACTGCCCCGCCGGTGCAAGCCCATTGCCTGCGTGGCACTGCATCCGGGGACCACCGAGTCGGCCCTGAGTGCACCGTTCCGCCAGTCATTGACCAAACTGACGGTACATAAGCCGTCGGAGACGGCCGCCAACCTGATCCAGGTGTTGGGCGACCTGGACGACAGCAGTAATGGGCGGTTCTTCAGTTGGGACGGTTCGGAGCTACCCTGGTAGCTTCGCCAGGCGGAACATTATAACGGCACCGCCCAGCTGAGCATGGAGTAATAGAGTCCGATGCCGACGAGCACATTAAACGGAAAGGTGACGCCCAACGAAGCCAGCATGGCCAAGCCGATATTGGCATCCGGAACAGCGTGGCGAATCGCCACCGGTGCGGCAATGTAGGACGCGCTGGCGGTGAGGGTTGCGAGGATGACGATAGAGCCGGTGTCGAGCCCAAGCAGGGTGCCCACCGTTAGCCCCGCCACCGACAGCACGGGGGGCATTGCAAGCCCGAATAGTACGATTCTCCAATGGATCAGCTTGAGGTTGCGCAGGGTTTCGGCGGCCACCAGCCCCATCTCCAGCAGGAATAGCGACAGAATGACAGAAAAGGCGCTGGTCAGGGGGGCGGTGACGCCGGTGCCCTGTCCCGGCCCGTAAAGCGCTCCAATGACCACGCCACCCACCAGCAGGATAACGCTTCGGTTGGTCAGGGTTTCCTGCCAGAGCGGGGTACCTTTGATGTCACCGGTGCGCTTACCAAAACGCCGGTAGAACCAGAGCCCGACCATGATGGCAGGTAACTCCAGAAGCACCAGATAGAGCGTTACCTGACCGCCGGAGCTGAGGCCGCGAGTTTCAACCCACGCCAGTGCGACGGCAAAGGTGCCCGCACTGACCGAACCATAGTGGGCGGCAAAACTGGCGGTGTCGGCGATTGAAAGCCCGACGCCGTAACGCAGGATCGGGATCATCAGCAGCGGTAACGCAAACCCCAGGCCCGCCACCGCAAGCATCTCCAGAAGCAGACCTGGTGCCAGGTTCCCGTACAGGGCCATGCCACCCTTCAGGCCAATGGTCAGCATCAGCAGCAGACTGAGAATGTCGTAGGCTTCTCGTGGAATAGACAGGTCAGATTTGACGGTTCCTGCGACCAGGCCGAGCAGGAAAAACATGACGATGATGTCGGGCATGTGTCAGCTGTTGCGTTTTGAATGGGGGCTGGAGTGGTTACCTACTATGGATCAGTTTAGGGGGATAGGCGCCCAAGTCAATTAAACCATGACGGCATTGCGTTGACGGCTTTTCAGTCGCAATAAAAAACGGAGGCAGTCTGCCTCCGATTTTCCAGTGCAGTGATCGACAAGGCTTACCGAATAAACGGGTTCAACATCCTGGTAAAGGTGCCCGTCAGCCTGACCGGAGCGCTAAGTACAGACAGCGTAATGCAGTCTTCACACCCGACAGCAACGGGCCGATGCTCGTCCTGCTCATTCAACACCACGAAGTCCCATTGGTTGAACACGCCCTTCTGGTCGGCGAATGCGCCCTGGAGTACGATCGTTGTCTCATCACCACGGTGGGTATGGGCCGGCGCTTTGCCGCCTGCCACCAGTCTCTGCAGCACCACTCGCTCATCCTGGCCGGGAAACTTTTCCGAAATATCCAGTATGCTGACGTCGCCCAACTGACGCTTCCAGGGCAGATCGTTGATGTCCTGGCCAAGCAGCTTCTGCAGTGGGCTCAAGCGTGGTGCCTGCGCCACCGGTGAGATATCGTCGGGAGCTGCGTCGATACGCGCCATCAACTGCTCAAAGCTGCTGTCCGACACACTGACCTTCGGCTGCTGCTCCATCATTACCGCGCCCAGACTGTTCAATGTGTCCACCCGGCTCCGACAGTGTGGGCACTGCTCCAGGTGCAGCCGGATGCAGAGAGCATGGGGCTCAGTCAGGTTGCCAGCGCTGTATTCCATCAGGCTGAGGCTGTCGGGGTGGTGCCGTGTCATACGTTCTGATCCTGCAAAATCACTTTTAACTTGTTCAATGCCAGGCGTACCCGGCTCTTCACGGTTCCCAGGGGGATCTGAAGTTCGTCCGCCACCATCTGGTGAGATTTATGTTCCATGTACACTTTGGCGATCACGGTAATCTGCTCTTCCGGCAACTGGCTGAGTGACTCGCGAATCCGGCGCTCCGACATCAATCGGTGCAGGGATGTCACCGGCTCGTCCTCGTTATCGCCGGGAATCTGCCATAGATCCTCGGTTTCAACCGCCATTTCAGCGCTGGTTCGCTGCATTTTCCGCAACATATCAATGCGCTGGTTACGGGCGATGGTGAATATCCAGGTCGACGCCGCCGCCTTGCGCCAGTCGTAGAGACAGGACCGGCGCCAGATGGAAATGAACACTTCCTGCACCAACTCCTCGGCGTGGCTGGCCATGCCATTGGAAATAGCGTAATACTTTAGCTGTGGCGCAAAGTGTTCGAACAAAGCGTGGTACGCAGCTCTATCCTGGTGTTTGCCTACTTTTTCCAGCAGGACGCCCCAAGGATCTTTCCGGCCCTCGGCTTTCGCTGGTTGCTGATCCAGTGTGGTCACCGGACGCTCCTTGACAGTCGCATGAGTTGAGCTGATTACAGTCATCATTCTAGGCACTCGCCGCTGGTTTGTCAGTTTGGTTATGTACGGCAGGCTGAAATAAGTGGATTGCCTTGGGTGAAAAAAATCTGGCCGCACTGTCGGCGGTTTCGTGTCAGTGGAGTGATTGCCGGAGCCCAGAGCAGGCGCTAGTCTGACAACCATAATAACGACTCAAAGTTCAAACCATGAATGCACTGCTTTCCGGCGGCACCCTGCCTGTTATCCGGGCCCATTACGCAGAGATTCTTTGCCAGCTGGCAGAGGAAAGAGGCGTTGCCCCGCAAGAACTGGTCAGTGCTGCCGGTATCCGCCAGCACCAGTTGGGCCATCCAGATAATTTCATTACCCTCGATCAGTTCACCGAGCTGTGTCGACAGGCCTTCAACCGTTGTAAGGATGATGGCCTGGGGCTTGAGTTTGGCCGCCGCCTGAAATTTACCGCCCATGGTGCGCTGTCTCAGGCAGCCATCAGTTGCGACACCCTCGAGCAGGCGCTGCAGGTGTTGATCAAATATTTTCGGATTCGTTTTGCCTACATGGCCCTGTCATTCTCTATTGAGGGCGATGAAGCGGTCATTCAGCTCGATATCAAACACGACACCCGGGATCTGCACCGTTTCAACATCGAGGTGGTCCTGGCGTCTCTGATGGAAGTGAACAATCTGCTGTTTGGTCAGCGGTTGCTGGAGGGTGGGCGGTGCCTGGTCGACTACGAGCGACCAGCCAATGTTGCGCCTTACCGGCCGCTGTTTGGTAACGCGGTGAGTTTCTCCACCGGTGTTAACCAGCTTCGCTTCCAAAAGCAGTTCCTGACCCTGCCATTGTCCTTATCCAATCCTGTGGCTCGTCGTGTGGCGGAAGCGCAGTGTGAGGAAGAAATGCGGCAGATGGAGGCGTCTACATCGGTGACCGAGCGCGTGGTCCGGATGCTGGAATCGGTTCGTGATGGCCGCCTGCTTAGTCTGGAGGATGTTGCCGGGCAATTGCATGTGTCGGCTCGCACACTGCGGAGGCAGTTGGCGGCAGAGGGCGCGCGCTTCCAGCTTCTCCAGGAAACCGTGCGCCATAAAAGAGCCCTGGATCTGTTACGGCGACACTCACTCCTGAGTATCGACGATGTTGCAGAACACCTGGGTTACAGCGACCCCTCCAATTTTGCCCGGGCCTTTCGTAAATGGGAGGGTATTTCGCCCTCGGCCTGGCGCAGGTTGCACCAGGCCGAGGGCGCTTGAAGGCTATTCCTCCAGGTAGGTGTAACCTTCGAGTCCCGCTTTCAGCTCGCCCAGCAACCTTGACTGCGTCGGCTTGTCCAGGTCGCTGAGGTCAAACTTGTCCTGATAGGCCCGGAGCAGGTTGTCCGGCTCAAAGTTGACATAGCGCAGCACCTTGGCGACCGTGTCACCGGTAATCGGTGTTCCGATGTTGTATTCGCCCCGGTCGTTCAGGCGCACATCCACAGAGTGGGTATCTCCGAACAGATTGTGCATGTCACCCAGAATTTCCTGATAGGCGCCGGTCATGAAGAACCCCATCAGCAGTGGCTCGTCTTCCTGTTCTTCCGGCAGCGCCAGGGTGGTCTCGACGCCCTGGCCATCTACGTACTGATCAATTCGGCCATCAGAGTCACAGGTGATGTCCTGAATCACTGCGCGCCGGTTAAGCGGGCGGTTCAGGCCATTGATGGGCATTACCGGAAAGATCTGGTCGATGCCCCAGACATCCGGCAGGGACTGGAACAGGGAAAAATTAACGAACAGCTTTTCCGCGAGCTTTTCGTTAAGTTCGTCGATGATCTCCCGGTGCGCCCGGCTGCCGCTGTCCAGTTGACTCCGAAGGAGCCGGCAGCAGGTGGTGTAGAGAGTTTCCGCCTGGGCCCGCTCACTGAGTGATAACAGACCATGGGCGAACTGTGCATGGACGTCGGTCATCGCATGCAGCACATCGTGGTAAATTTCTGCCAGCGAACGGGGCGACTGGTCATCCTGCAGGCTGATCAGATCACGCCAGAGGTCATTCAGTGGTGCTGGTGCGTCTGCTGCTGGCTCGGTGACTTCCCGATGGTCCGGCGTTTCCCGGTCAATCACGTTGGTGACCAGCACCGAGTGGTGGGCGGTCAGGGCTCGGCCAGATTCGCTGATCAGGTCCGGATGGGGAATGCCTTGGCGATCGCATTCGGCTTGCAGTACATGCACCACGTTATAGGCGTATTCGAAGACGCTGTAGTTCATTGAGCAACTGCTGCGGGAGCGGGTACCCTCATAGTCCACGCCCAGCCCACCGCCGATATCCACGGTGCCAACCGGTGCGCCCAGCCGGCGCAGTTCGGTATAGAAGCGGGCGCATTCTTTCAGACCGGTCTGGATATCCCGGATGTTGGCGATCTGGGAGCCCAGGTGGAAGTGCAGTAACTGCAGCGTGCCCAGCGCTCCAGCCTGTTTGAGGGTGTTGACGACATCCAGAACCTGGCTGGCGGACAACCCGAACTTGGATTTCTCGCCTCCGGTATTCTGCCAGTTGCCTTTGCCAATGGTGGCCAATCTTGCCCGCACTCCAATCAGGGGTGAAACATCAAGGTGCTCAGCCTCCTCCAGGATCAGCGGCAGTTCCGATTGCTTCTCCACCACGATAAACACCCGGTGGCCCAGCTTCTGGCCGATCAGGGCCAGACGGATATACTCCCGGTCTTTATAGCCATTGCAGACAATCACCGACCCCGCTTTCGGGGCAAGCGCCAATACCGCCATCAACTCCGGCTTGCTGCCGGCTTCGAGCCCGACTTGTCCGGCCGAGGCAGCGGGCTCTGCCGCCAACAGTTCTTCCACGACTCGCCGCTGCTGATTGACCTTGATCGGGTAAACCGCAGTGTAGCGCCCCTGGTAGCCCTGTTCGGCGGTTACCTTGTTGAAGGCGCCGCACAGCTTGTTCACCCGGTCATGCAGTATGTCGGTAAAGCGGATCAGTACCGGCAAGGCAACGCCGGAACGTACCAGGGACCGGGTCAGGTCGGGCAGGTTGATACGGGCTGCAGTCCGCCCCCGGTCCGGGCAGATCTCGACTTCGCCTTGGGGTGTAACGGCGATGTAACCGTCACTCCAGTGCGCGATGTTATAAACCTTGTGGGCAGGTAAGGCTGTGGTTTCAGGCATTGTTGCTATCCTGTCAGGAAACCGGAATGGCCCGCAGGCCGTTGACAGGCTGCATTGTAGGACCTGACTGCCCGGATCGAAAGCATTGGCGGGCCATGAGTGGCCTGAAATGTGGAAAATAGGTGGCGACGAGGGGGAATAGTACTTTGGCTATGGCTTGGGGGCCCCTACAATACGCCCCTTTGGACAGGCACCGACCCCGTGGTGGCGCAATGAATGGGAGGTACAGATGACGGTATTGAACGAAAGGTGGTTTACCGAGGTGTTCCAGGATCAGGGCACAGCATTTTCACTTCAGGTCAAGCGCAAGCTGCATGAAGAGCAAACCCCGTTTCAGAAGCTGGAAATCTATGAAACGGAAACCTTTGGCAACCTGATGGTGCTGGATGGTTGCGTGATGCTGACCACCCGTGACAACTTTCTGTACCACGAGATGATGACCCATCCGGCGTTGTTCACCCACAAGAACCCGAAGAAAGTAGTGATTGTAGGCGGCGGAGACTGCGGTACCCTGAAAGAAGTGCTCAAGCACCCGGGCGTCGAGGAAGCCTGGCAGGTGGAAATTGACGAGCGGGTTACCCGCATGTCGGAAAAGTACTTTCCAGAGCTGTGTGAGGCCAACAACGACCCCCGGGCAAATTTCTTTTTTGGCGATGGCATTCGGTGGATGCGGGATATTGAGCCCAACAGCATCGACCTGCTGATTATCGACAGTACGGACCCGGTGGGCCCTGCTGAAGGTCTGTTTGCCCTGGATTTCTACCGGGATGCCATGGCTGCATTGCGCGAGGGCGGCATTATCGTGCAGCAGAGTGAATCGCCGCTTCTGCATACTGACAGCATCATCAAGGATATCCACAGCGATATGCAAAAGGCCGGCTTCGGCCATGTGCAGACTCTGCCGTTCCCGCAGCCTGTCTACCCAACCGGTTGGTGGAGCTGCACCATGGGCAGCAAAGATAACCCGCTGAAGTACTTCCGCGAGGAAGACGCCAACAACCGCCCGTTCGTGACCCGCTACTATAACGCCGGCATTCACCACGGAGCCCTGGCGATGCCGCAGTTCATGATGGACGCGCTGGAAGACTCGGTTCGCCCTGAAGAGGCCTGACAAAATTAGACAGCCCCACACTCTGAGCTATGATGAAAAAGTGTGATCATTCATTGATCATCGTGCTGTGTTCGGAGTGAAAGGAGTTGTTATGGAAACTCGCAAAGGTGAACAACAGGAGCGTCACTGGTTTCGTAGTGAGCGGTTCTCGCTGGTTAATGGGCAGTGGTATTTCCAGACTCGCGAGGGCTCGATCCAGGGGCCGTTTGACAGCGTTCAGGAAGCGGAAATGGAATTGATGTTGTACCTGCGGCACGCAGATGACCAATTGTTCCAGGGAGTCTGTTAGTTCCAGATCATTACCGACAGAAACAGAAAGGGCGCCTTTTGGCGCCCTTTCTGTTACTTCAAGTCAGGCCGGCTTACTGCTTGCCGCTGACAAACTCCGGATAGGCTTCCATACCGCACTCAGAGTAGTCCACACCTTCGTACTCGTCTTCTTCGGATACCCGGATACCCATGACCGCCTTAAGGATGCCCCAGACGATCAGGCTGGCAACGAAGACCCATACAAAGATGGTCAGGGCGCCGATGATCTGGCCACTGAAGCTGGAGTCGCCGTTGGTAATCGGGACCAGCAGCAGGCCGAGCAGACCGCAGACGCCGTGAACCGAGATGGCACCAACCGGGTCATCAATGCGCAGCTTGTCCAGGGTTACGATGCTCACGACCACCAGCAGGCCACCGAAGGCGCCAAAGATGGTCGCCAGCAGCGGAGTGGGTGTGTCCGGGCCGGCAGTGATGGTGACCAGGCCAGCCAGTGCACCGTTCAGGAGCATGGTCAGGTCAGCTTTGCCAAACATCAGTCGGGCGAGAATCAGGGCGGCGAGACCGCCACCAGCCGCTGCGGCGTTGGTGTTCATGAACACGATGGCTACGTCGTTGGCGGATTCGGCAGAAGCGGTCGCCAGAACCGAGCCACCGTTGAAGCCGAACCAGCCCATCCACAGGATGAAGGTGCCCAGGGTTGCCAGGGGCAGGTTGGCGCCAGGAATGGCGCGGATCTCGCCGTTCGGGCCGTATTTGCCTTTACGGGCACCCAGCAGCAGGACGCCTGCCAGAGCCGCAGCTGCACCGGCCATGTGTACGATGCCAGAGCCGGCAAAGTCACTGAAGCCAAGATCGCCCAGGTTGTACATGCCAAATACATCGTCGCCGCCCCAGGTCCAGGCGCCTTCCATCGGGTAGATGAAGCCAGTCATCACAACCGCGAAGATCAGGAATGCCCAGAGCTTCATGCGCTCGGCCACGGCACCGGAGACGATGGACATGGCAGTGGCAACGAAGACCACCTGGAAGAAGAAGTCAGCGGATGGCGCGTAGGTTGAAGCCGCTTCGTACTCGAAGCCCTCTTCAACGCCCATGCCAGTAATGCCGCTCAGGAAGGTGCCGCCACCGTACATGATCGCGTAGCCGCAGACCATGTACATGGTGCAGGCAACGGCGTACAGGGCGACGTTCTTGGTCAGAATTTCAGTGGTGTTCTTTGAACGCACCAGGCCGGATTCAAGCATGGCAAAGCCTGCTGCCATCCACATGACCAATGCGCCACAAACGAGGAAGTAAAACGTGTCTAATGCGTACTGTATTTCAAAAACAGTGCTTTCCATAGGAGGCCCTCCGCACAAGGCTCTTAGGTTATAAATTTTTTGCGTTGGCTTATGTCTGAGTCAGTCTGGTGTCAGACCGCTTCTTCGCCAGTCTCGCCGGTTCGAATCCGGATGGCTTGCGCCAGTTCGGTCACGAAGATCTTGCCATCGCCGATCTTGCCGGTATTGGCCGCCTTGGTGATGGCTTCGATGACCTGGTCGAGCAGGTTGTCGCCAATGGCGATTTCCACTTTGACCTTGGGCAGGAAGTCCACCACGTATTCCGCGCCACGGTAGAGTTCTGTGTGGCCTTTTTGCCGACCGAAGCCTTTGACTTCAGTGACGGTTACGCCTTGTACGCCAATCTCGGATAGTGCCTCACGGACATCATCCAATTTGAAAGGCTTGATGATCGCTGTCACAAGTTTCATTGCTTTCTCCTTGGTAAAGCCGTCCCAACAGTGAGGGCCAGCGGCCGGTTGTTGAGTTCGGGATGCTGCCACCTCGCACATCAATTGTGCGGATTGCGTACGAGGGCTTTAGCATCGGGTGTGCCAACGCAAAAAAGTTGTTTTAAATCATATTGTTGGTTATATCCTGTTCCAGAATGGCGCAATAACGCGCACTAATTTGGTGCGATGAGCCCGGCCTTGGCTCAAAAAAGAGCATGACCGGGTTGGCCATCCGCCATCATTATAATGCCCACCGGGCACAGTATGGCAGGGGCAGCGGTGTGATACACTCCTCTCAAAGTGGAAAGCGACGCAGCCGCAGGCTTTAGCGTGTCGTGGAACAGAGACTCCCAGAGGTATTGTATGAAAGGGCCACAGGATTTTTTTGCTCAGTTACAGGGCCAGTTTGGCCAGTTCGTTCCGGATATGGCTCGTGCTGCGAAAGACGATTTTGAGGCGCAGGCCAGAGCGACGGTGATGACGGTGATGTCGAAGCTGGAACTGGTCACCCGTGAAGAATTCGATGCCCAGCAGGCGGTATTGATGAGAACCCGTGAAAAGGTGGAAGCGCTAGAGAAGCGGGTGGCCGAGCTCGAGCAGAAACTGTCGTCACAGTGACCAATCTGGCCCGGACTGCAGGATGCAGCGGCCGGGCTTTGTAAGAAACTGATTACCAAGGAAGGTTGCCATGCTTGCTATTGTCCATTCCCGTGCCAGTATCGGCGTGTCTGCACCAGCGGTTACCGTTGAGGTGCATCTTTCTGGCGGCTTGCCGGCCCTGTCTATTGTCGGTTTGCCGGAAACCGGTGTGCGTGAGAGCAAAGATCGGGTGCGCAGTGCCCTGATCAACGCCGGATTCGAATTCCCCGCCCGCCGCATCACCATCAATCTCGCTCCCGCGGACTTGCCCAAAGAGGGTGGTCGCTTTGACTTGCCCATCGCCCTCGGCATTCTTGCTGCCTCTGGGCAGATTCCCGCCGAGAGTCTCAAAGACCTCGAGTTCATTGGCGAGTTGTCCCTGGATGGCGCATTGCGGCCGCTGAAAGGGGTGTTGCCAGCGGTGCTGGCGGCCAGAGACGCGGGCCGTGCGCTGTTGCTTCCTCAGGACAATGCGGACGAAGCGGCGCTGGCCAGTAATGAAGACGTGTTTGCCGCCAGCCATGTCCTCACCATCTGCGAGCATTTGTCTGGTCGCGCCCGGATATCCCCGATAGCTCGAGCCCAGCCTGAAACCGGACCCAGGGGCGACGAACTGGATCTGGCGGACGTTCGTGGCCAGCAGGTTCCGCGACGGGCCCTGGAAGTGGCGGCTGCCGGCGGGCACAATCTTTTACTGTTCGGCCCGCCGGGTACCGGCAAAAGCATGCTGGCCAGCCGACTGCCCGGCATACTGCCCGCCCTGGACGATGCCGCTGCCATGGAAGTGGCCAGCGTACATTCGGTCGCCGGCCTTCCCCTTAAACCCGGTGGTTGGCGGCAGGCTCCGTTCCGCGCCCCGCACCATACCGCGTCGGCGGTGGCGCTGGTAGGGGGTGGCAGTAGCCCAAGACCCGGAGAAATCTCCCTGGCTCATCGAGGCGTACTGTTTCTTGACGAGTTGCCAGAGTTCCAGCGCCGGGTGTTGGAGGTGTTGCGGGAACCGATGGAAACCGGCGAGATTTCCATCAGTCGGGCCGCCCGGCAGGTGACCTTTCCTGCCAGATTTCAGGTGGTTGCTGCCATGAACCCGTGCCCGTGCGGCTACCGTGGTCACCCGACCATGGAGTGCCAGTGTACCCCGCAACAGGTCATGCGCTATCGCTCCAGAATCTCTGGGCCATTGCTGGACCGGTTTGATCTGCACGTCGAAGTGCCGGTGCAGGCCGGGGGTGTGTTGCTGGGGGCCGGTGAAACCGGAGAGTCCAGCGCCAGCGTCCGTGAGCGGGTGCTACGGGCCCGGGCCAGGCAGTCAGAACGGGGCGCTCTCAATGCGGCCCTCGCCGGCAAGGCGTTGCATGAGGCCAGTCATCTGGACGCGGAGAGCGAGAAACTGCTGTCCGGAGCCATGGAGAAGCTGGGTTTGTCTGCCCGGGCATTGCATCGGATACTCCGGGTGGCCCGCACCCTGGCGGACCTGGATGACCAGCCAGCGGTAACCCGGAATTATCTGATGGAAGCGCTCGGCTACCGGCAACTGGACCGTCAGCAGGGGCAAGGCTCGGTTGTCTCCGCTTGAGGCGGCCTACTCTGGTAAACTGGTGGATAACGTTCCCTAAATCAGATCCGCATTGACGGTTGAGGACCACAGATGACTGACCAGCATGAGACTCAAGATGCCTCCGGCGACAACCCGATTACCACTCGCCGAGGTGTTCGCAGTTTTGTTCTGCGCCAGGGCCGGATGACCGAGGGTCAGAAAAAAGCCTATGAGCGCAGCTGGCCAAAGTATGGCCTGACCCGTGACAACGGCATGATCGACCCGAGGGAAGTGTTTGGCCGGGACAATATGCTGAACCTGGAAATCGGGTTTGGCATGGGGAAATCCCTGGCCGATATGGCAGAAGCGGCCCCCGAGCAGGATTTTATTGGTGTGGAGGTGCATTTGCCCGGTGTTGGTGCCTTGCTCAAAGAGGTGGAGGATCGCGGGCTTGAGAACGTGCGCGTTTACAATATCGACGCCAATGACGTCATCGACCTGTGCCTGCCCGACGCCAGCCTGGACCGTGTGATGGTGTTCTTCCCGGACCCCTGGCATAAGAAAAAGCATCACAAACGCCGTCTGATCCAGCACGACTTTGTTCAGAGGATTCGTCACAAACTCCGCGTTGGCGGTATTCTGCACTTGGCGACGGACTGGGAGAACTACGCCGAGCACATGCTGGAAGTGATGAACGACTCGGAAGGCTTCGCCAACACTCAGGAGCAGGGCGGCTACTCACCGCGCCCGGATGACCGTCCGATCACCAAATTTGAAAAGCGTGGTGAGAATCTTGGCCACGGAGTCTGGGATTTGTTGTTCTATCGCACCAATTAAGGCGGGTCGATGTCAGGAGTGGCTTAGCGGATGCCGGCGGGCAGCCCGGATGATGACGAGTCCGGCCACTCCGAGCAGTAGCCCGGTGAATTTGACCAGCGCCAGAACAGTGGCGGTCATGCTCATGGAGTCTGTGGGCGGGCTCAGGTTGTTCAGCAGTACGATATTCTCTGCCACGTCACTCAACCCGGCCGTGACAAACAATGCTCGCACCCAGCGTGCGACCTTGCGCTCCCGGATGCCGGGCCGGTCTCGGGTGAAGTGTCTGGTCAACTGCAACAGGGCGGCCAGGTAAGCCACGATAAACAGAAAGTCGACCCACAATGAGGTTTTAGCCCAGATCAAGCCGTTCGCACGCCAGCTGCGGATAATGGCATAGGCCTGGTCCGCCGTGCCTGCAAGCTGGAAGCTGACAATGCCCTGAGGGGCCGAGCCGGTCTTCAGGGGTTGGTTGATGGCCATCAGAACCAGAAACAGCGCCACCGCTACCACGATGGATACCTTCATGGGCGGTCTCATCCGGCGAGGCCCGGACGGCACCGTGTGCTGAGCTGAATTCATTAGAGGAAGTGCTCCAGCAGGCTGTTCAGGTAACGCTGTCCTTGCTCGGTCGCCTGCAGGCGATCAGGGGTCAGCAGATGTTGTTTGCGCAATTGCTCAAGTTGTACCGCAACTGACGACAAGGGTAAACCTGTACGCTCAAGATACAGTTGTTCCGGTGTGCCCCGTTTCAGGCGTAACGCATTCATCATGAACTCCAGCGGCCGGTCCCCTGGTGCCAGCTCTTCGCTACCGGAGGTGCGCGAGCCGATCCTTTGCAGGTAGGCGTCTGGTTGCCGGGTTTTCCAGTACCGCAGAATCCGGCCGTCAGCCAGGCTGACTTTGCCGTGGGCGCCGGCACCCAGCGCCAGATAGTCGCCAAAGCTCCAGTAATTCAGGTTATGCCTGCTTTCCCGACCAGGTAAGCTCCAGGCCGAGATCTCGTAATCATCGAAGCCTGCTGACCGAAGGTGGGTCGCCCCCTGTTGATATATGTCCCAGAGCCGATCGTCGTCCGGCAGCGCCGGTGGTCGCGAGAAGAATTCGGTGTTCGGCTCAATGGTGAGTTGATACCAGGACAGGTGGGTTGGCCGGTGGGCCAGTGCGGCGTGCAGGTCGCTGACCGCCTGTTCCGGAGTTTGCCCCGGCAGACCGTGCATCAGATCGATGTTGAAATTGTCGAACCCGGCAGCCCGGGCGGATTCGATGGCCCGGTGAGCCATGGCCTGATCGTGGATGCGGCCAAGGGCCTGCAGGTGTTCCGGGTGAAAACTCTGTACCCCGATGGACAGTCGGTTGATGCCGGCTGCGCGGAAATTCTCGAAGCGGCCCGCTTCCAGCGTGCCGGGATTGGCTTCGAGGGTGATTTCCGCGTCGATTGAAAAGGCCAGACGCTGGCGGAGCTCGTCGAACAGCTGTTGATAGAAGGCTCCGCTCATCAGGGAAGGAGTACCGCCGCCGATAAAGACGGTTTCGATAGGTCGCCCCTGGATATAGAGCAGGTCCTGATCCAGATCCTCCAGAATGGCGTTCAGATAGGCTGTTTCCGGAATTTCCCCCTTGATGGCATGTGAATTGAAGTCACAGTAGGGGCATTTGCGCACGCACCAGGGCACGTGGATGTACAGGCTCAGTGGCGGGCAGACCGCAACCGGGGTGGCGGTCATGGGGTCACAGCTCCGCCTGAAGTTGTTCCAGCAGGCTGGCCAGGGCCCGGCCCCGATGGCTGATCCTGCCTTTCTGCTCCCGGGTCAGTTCGGCGGCACTGCAGTTGAATTCCGGAGCCAGAAACACCGGGTCATACCCGAAACCACCATCGCCGCGGGGCTCAGCCAGGATCTGCCCGGGCCAGCGGCCATGACAAATAATCGGTGTTGGGTCGTCGGCGTGGCGCAGGTACACCAGAACACAATGGAACTGGGCTCTGCGTTGTGCCGCGGGGATGTCCCTCAAGGCGTCCAGAAGAGCCGCCACGTTGTCAGCATCGGAAGCACCGTCGCCGGCGTACCGCGCCGAGCGCACGCCGGGTTCGCCGTTAAGGGCATCGACGGCCAGACCGCTGTCGTCAGCCAGGGCCGGCATGCCAGTTTCCCGGGCGGCATGGCGGGCTTTGAGAATGGCGTTCTCGACAAAAGTGACGGCGGGTTCTTCGGCTTCGCTCACACCCAGTTCTCCCTGGGCAATGGGTTGCAATCCCAGGGGGCTGAGCAGCTCTGTCAGTTCGGCAATCTTGCCCTTGTTGTTGCTGGCGATTACGAATCTCTGGCTCATGGCGTCAGTCGTTGAACAGAGTGTGAGAGAACCTGACGGGCAGGTCCCGGTCGTGGCCGGTGGGTCTTGCGGTAATGCTGAAGGTCATCAGGTCGCCAGGCCGGTGCTGGTATTGGGCGATAAAATACACCGCATCGCCCTCCTGAATGCGACGGAAGGCCAGAAAATTAACCTGCTGGATGTCGTTGGTCACCTGGCCCTGTACCTGCCCGCCAACCGGACGGATCTGGCCATGTTCACCTTCGGTCATAATGGAAATGTTGATAATGCCGATGCCACGGCTGCGTTGCAGGTTGTTGGCCCTGGCAACTTCGGGGTCAATGAAGGTGCTTGGAAAAACACTCCAATGTACCTGATAGTCACCGAAGTCCTCCTGGCCTGCCTGCACCTGAAAAGACATCAGCAGGCCAAGGGTGAGGGTCAGTAGGTGAGTGATGGAACGAGTCTTCATCATGGGGTCTCCCGCGTGATTCGATAGATGGCAATCTCCCCCAACAGGTTCGGCCAGAGCCTGGCCAGCCAGCTGTTCTGGTGCTGGCCGTCTACCACCCTGCGGCTCTTGATGCGAATGCCTTTCTGACGGCACAAGGCTTCAAAATCCTTGAACGTGCACAGCCGTATGTTGGGGGTGTTATACCATTTATACGGTAGTGCGTCGGATTCGGGCATACGGCCACTCAAAGCCAGTCCCCAGCGCAGGCGCCAATGGGCGAAGTTGGGGAAGGTGACGATGCCCTCGCGGCCGACCCGCAGCATCTCTTCGATCACTTTGTCTGGTCGCCGCACGGCTTGCAGTGCCTGGGTCATCAGAACCACGTCGAACATGCCGTCGTCAAAATTGTCCAGGCCCTGGGTGTCCAGGTTCTGCTCGATTACGCTCACCCCTTTCGCCATACAGGTGGTGATGTGGTCCGGGTTGATCTCCAGGCCGAAACCCGTGGCGCCTCGTTCGCGCTGAAGAAAGTCCAGCAGGGTGCCATTACCACAACCAAGGTCCAGCACATGGTGGCCCGGCTGAACCCATTGCTGGATGATTTCCAGATCCGGTCTCATGCGCCGACCTCCCGTGCAACCCTGTCCATATACGCGGTGAAAACGTCGGTGTATCTGGGGGTTGGAATCAGGAACGCATCATGACCCCAGGGGGCATCGATTTCGGCATAGCTGACCTTCTTACGGGCAGAGATCATGGCGTTCACCATCTCTTCGGAGCGTTCCGGCGAAAAGCGCCAGTCGGTGCTGAATGACAACACCAGGTACTCGCAGCTTGCCGGTGCCAGAGCCTTGGCCAGATCCCCGCCGGCGGCATAGGCCGGGTCGAAGTAGTCCAGGGCCCGGGTCATCAACAGGTAGGTGTTGGCATCAAAGCTTTCGGAGAAACGTTCGCCCTGATAGCGCAGATAGCTTTCTACCTGAAACTCGGCGTCGAACCCGAACTTGTAGGCCTCTTCCCGGAGCTCCCGGCCGAATTTCTCACCCATGGAGGCGTCAGACAGATACGTGATGTGACCGACCATACGGGCCAGCATCAGGCCCCGACGAGGCACCGCGCCGAAATCATAGTATCGGCCGTCATAGAACTCCCGGTCGGAGGTAATGGCCTGGCGGGCCACTTCATTGAAGGCGATATTCTGGGCACTGAGCCGGGGCGTGGAGGCAATCACCACCGAGTGACGCAACCGTTCCGGGTAATCCAGGCTCCACTGCAACGCCTGCATACCGCCCAGCGAGCCGCCAACCACCGCGGCCCACTGTTCAATGCCCAGGTGGTCAGCCAGACAGGCCTGGCTTTTCACCCAGTCGGCAACGGTAATCACCGGGAAGTCCGGGCCAAAGGGTTTGCCGGTTGCCGGGTTGGTGGAATTGGGGCCGGTGCTGCCGTGGCAGCCGCCCAGGTTGTTCAGGCTGACCACAAAAAAACGATTGGTATCGATGGGCTTGCCAGGGCCGATGCAGCTGTCCCACCAGCCTGGCTTTTTGTCTTCCATGCTGTGATAGCCTGCGGCATGGTGATGGCCACTGAGGGCATGGCAAATCAATACCGCGTTGCTGGCGCTCGGATTCAGGGTGCCGTAGGTCTCCACCACCAGATCGTAACTGTCCAGAAACTGGCCGCACGCCAGTTCGATCGGCGTGTCAAAGCGAATGGTTTGGGGGCTTACAAGGCCCACGGAGTCCGAGGGCAGGGAATCAGGCATGGCGGTGATGAGTTCCTGGTCCGGTCCACAAGTGTCTGGCCATTGGCCTTGGAGTGTTCAGAAAAACGCGACAGCAACGCAGTTTAAAGGCGGGTGGGGGTTGCTGCAACCGGCGCGTGGCTGTGGTGCCGGTTTCGGGGCCCGCGTGATGTTCGAGCGGGCCCCGGCCAGTCAGATGGCGCCTGAAATGTTGACCACTTTTTGCTGAATCATGGTGGGTGCCGGTTTGCGAATTTGCCGCATCATGGCATCGGCCAGTTCCAGCTGTTTACGCAGGTCGGCAATGGCATTATCCAGGCGCTGGCGCTCGGCGCGGCTGTCCCGGTCGCTTCGGACCATATCGCGCAGGCGGCGGATCTGGTGCTCTAGCAGCTGTTTCTGCTCCATGGAATACTGCATGATTGGCAGCAACGCTTCCTGGGGCCAGCGTTCGACATCCTTACGCACCCGGCCGTGAAGGGTGCGAGCTTCACCCACCATGACATTGAAGAAGCGGCGCACCAGCAGGGACTGTTCGGTCAGCAGGTTTTTCGGGCTGATGCGGAAACGCTTGGCCTTCTTGCGCAGTTCCCGAATGGCGATGACATGGCGGCCCGCCCGCAGCGGGATGGGCTCCAGGTGCCTGGCACGGGTGTCTTCGTTATAACGGCGGTAGATGGCTCCGACCATTTTCTCCGCCAGCCTGCCTTCGGCCAGCAGGTTGGTCAGGTCGCTTTCCAACAGTTCAAAGAAATGGTCCATGGCCCGGTTCATGCCGGCCGTCGTCCAGCTCTTGGACATGGTGTGACGAACTTTGGCAGCATGATTTTCAAAACGATCCTCGGCCACCAGGTTCTTCAGCATCTCCCCCTGGGAGTCCATGAGCCGGCGGGAGGAACGCAGGGTAATCAGCTTTTTGTAGTAGAAGTCATAGTCTTTCTGGGCGCGCTCTGCCAGCCGGCTGAGGGCGGCCTTGTCCATGGTGGCGCCGGCACAGGCCTGGCGTTCTTCTTCCAGTGATTCAAGCCGGTATTGCATGGCCGCCTGACTGTTTTGAAGCATGCCCAGAAGATCGTTGATCAGGTTCTGGGTAATCAACTGCTCCTTGTGCATCAGGATGCGCTGAATGATCAGTTGCTCGAGCTGGCCGATGTTGGAACGCCCGAACAGCTCGTTGTCTTTGCGTACCCGGGCCAGCAGTCCCTGTTTTGCCGACAGCGGAATCACGTCTTGCTGGCGTATGCTCAGATGTTCCGCAGTATAGGTGCGTACCCGCTCAATCGCATCGGTGGTGTGTTGCTCGCCCTGCAGGTCGTCCCACAGCACATCAATCTTGTTCAGCACGGCAAACCGGCCGGCCCGGTGGTCGGCGTGTTCGGTATCGATATGATCTTTCCAGATCGTCATATCGCTGGCGGTTACGCCGGTGTCTGCACTCAACACAAAAATGACCGCGTGAGCGCGGGGCAGCATACTGATGGTCAGCTCTGGCTCTGAGCCCAGCGCGTTCAGCCCCGGCGTGTCGAGGATGCGCAGACCACGCTCGAACAGCGGGTGGCGAATGCTGATCTGTGCGTTGCGCCAGGCGGGCACCAGTACGTTGCCAGGGTTGTTGCGATCGTGTTCGAGCATGGCTTCGTCAAAGCCCAGCTGGCGCGCCTCCTCCGGGCTCACGCTTTTGATGCGGGCAACTTCGGCCAGCACTTCGCGCATGACTTCAGGGTTGCGCTCGTCCAGCTCGTGTTTTACCCAGCGCTCAGGCTGCTTGCGCAGTTGCTGCAGGGAAAGTTCGCCGGTTCGGGTCTCGATGGGCAGAAGCAGCAGGTAGTTCTGGTTGGCGCTGCGATCAAAGAACAGCTCCGTGGGGCACATGGTGGTGCGGCCTGCCTGGGACGGCAGCATGCGCTGACCGTACTCCGAGAAAAACAGGGCATTGATCAGCTCGGTTTTGCCGCGGGAGTACTCGCCCACAAAGGCGATGGTCAGCTCATCTTCAATGAGCAGTTCAAGGCCATGGCGAATTCGGGTGCTGACGTCTTCCGAGAACAGATTGTTATCTTGCAGCCAGAGCCGGTACCGGCCAATCTGCCGTATTAGCTCTTTCTTCCAGTTGTGGTATGCCTCAACCTGCTGCGACAGAGTTCCCTGCGGGTTCATTGGATGTTCCTTCTGCGCGACTTCCGAGATTAAATGACGTTAATAGTAGCCTTTTTAATTAGTTGGATGGGGTGCACCAGTCGGCATTTTCTGCGGTAGGCCGGGCTCTGATGCAAAAAAGGCTTCAGAATCATATTGTTGACGCTGAAGCCTTTGGTGTTTCGAATTAGAGAAAACTGTAACTGAATGTATATCTGTGAGGCAGGTTACATTCCAAGGCCGATGGAACCGAGGCCCGCGGCGATCTTCATATGGTCAATGACCACAGAGATGACGTTCAGAATCAGGAATACAATGATTGGTGATAGATCCAGCCCGCCCATGGACGGCATGACGCTGCGCACCGGTCTCATCACCGGTTCGGTAATCTGCGCGACCAGCTGGATAGCCGGGTGGCTGCTTTGCGGGGCAATCCAACTGACCACCACCACGGCAATCACTGACCAGAAGTAGATTTTGACAATCAGGCTGAGCACATTCAAAACGGCCCAGACGAGCAGGGTAATCGGATTGATGCCGGGAATTCCGCCGTTCAGGGCCACCAGGATCAGGAAGAAGGTCATGGCCTGGATAATGACAGCAAGTACCAGCGCTGCCCCATCAATGCCGCCCCAGCCGGGAATGAAACGGCGCAGCGGGCGTAACGGCGGATTGGTGGCCTTCACCACAAACTGGGAAATCGGGTTATAGAAGTCGGCCCGGGCCAGCTGTAGCAGGAAGCGCAGCAGTACGATGGTCATGTAGAAGGTGGACGCGATCAGCAGGATCGTAATCACAATATCTGCCAGCATGTAGCTGTGTCTCCGTTAACGGTTACTGTTTATCTGCCAGTTCTTTGGACATTTCCCGGGAGCGATCAAACGCCGCGCCATAGGCCTTTTTCACAAGTTGCCGCAGGCCGCCGTCCTCAAAGGTATTCACTGCACGCTCGGTGGTGCCGCCGGGGGACATGACGTTGCGTTTGAGCTGCGCCGGGTCATCGTCGCTTCGGGCCGCCATTTCGGCCGCGCCCGCCATGGTCTGAATGGCGAGTGCCCGGGCGGTTTCAGGTGCAATACCGGCTTCGGTGGCGGCGCCTTCCAGGGCTTCAAGCATCAAGAAGAAATACGCCGGGCCGCTTCCGGACAGCGCGGTAACGCCGTGCAGCTGGTCTTCGTCGTCCACCCACAGCGCTGAGCCGATGCTTTCGAACATCGACTGTACCGATGCCTTCTGTGCGTCTTTGACCTGTGCGTTGGCAAACAGCCCGGCGGCACCCTTGCCAACCAGTGACGGTGTGTTGGGCATCACGCGAACCAGCGGCATGCCGCCGCCAAGCCAGGTGTCCAGAGTCTCAGCGGTCAGGCCTGCGGCGATGGAAACCATCAGCGGGCGGGTGTTCTGTACCACCGGGGCGATGTCGTGGCAGACATCCGCCATCACCTGGGGTTTGACGGCCAATACCACAATATCCGCCTGTTGGGCGCAGTACCGGTTGTCTGTGGTCACGCTGACACCAAACCGCTTCCGGATGGCTTGCAGGTGGCCATCGTCAGGGGCGCTTACCCAGATATTACCGGCCTGGTAGCCGTTCTCCAGCATGCCGCCGATGATGGCGCTGGCCATGTTGCCGGCACCGATGAAAGAAATCGTGGGTGATGTGCTCAAGGGTCACTCCAGGGCGTTGGTCAGTTAATTCATTGAATGCGATGATAACAGGAACCAGCAGTTTCAGCTCTGGCTGTGTTTGGGTGGCCGCGCACCGAAAAGAGCCGTGCCCACGCGAACCCAAGTTGCTCCCTCTGCGATGGCGATCTCGAGATCATCCGACATGCCCATCGACAGTGTGTCCATCGGACCGGCCTCAGGAAACCCCTGTTTAAGCTCCCGCAGGGTATTGGCCAGCTTGCGAAAGCTCATTCGCAGATCTGCCTCAGACTGGTCTGGATCGGGAATCGCCATTAGCCCACGCAATTTCACATTGGGCAAATCGCCGATCTCATCCACCAGTTCGGGCAGCTCGGCCAGTGTGCAGCCGGATTTGCTGTCCTCGTCATTGATGTTGACCTGAAGACAAAGATTTAATGGCGGTAAACCGGTAGGCCTTTGCTCGCTCAGCCGGCGGGCAATCTTTAGCCGATCAACGCTGTGTACCCAGGCGAACGTCTCGGCAATTTGCCGGGTTTTGTTGGACTGGATGGGGCCAATAAAGTGCCACTCAATCTGATCGACGTCCTTCAGGGCTTCAATCTTGTCGAGCGCCTCCTGAAGGTAGTTTTCACCAAAGGCGACCTGACCGGCATTGGCTGCGACCCTGAGTTCGTCCGGCCCGCGTGTCTTGCTGACTGCCAACAGGCGCACACTACCGGGGGCTCTGCCTGCCTTCAATGTTGCTTTTTGTATGCGTCGGGTTACGCTCCCGATGTTGTCTGCTATGCTGCTCATAGTGTGAGTTTGCCGCTTCTGGACTAAAAGAAAAAGCCCTCCGAGGAATCCTATGGATATTACTGAACTGCTTGCCTTTTCGGCGAAACAGGGCGCATCGGATTTGCACCTGTCAGCCGGTCTGCCCCCCATGATCCGTGTCGACGGCGACGTGCGCCGCATCAACCTGCCCCCGATGGAGCACAAAGAAGTGCACGGGTTGATCTACGACATCATGAACGACAAGCAGCGTAAGGATTACGAAGAGTTCCTGGAAACCGACTTCTCGTTCGAGGTGCCGGGTGTGGCCCGTTTCCGGGTAAACGCCTTCAACCAGAACCGTGGCGCCGGCGCTGTATTCCGGACCATCCCTTCGAAGGTTCTGACCATGGAAGATCTGGGCATGGGCCAGGTGTTCAAGGATATTTCGTCCGTACCCCGTGGCCTGGTGCTGGTTACCGGGCCCACCGGCTCCGGTAAGTCCACCACTCTGGCGGCGATGATGGACTATATCAACGACACCCGCTATGAACATATCCTGACCATCGAAGACCCGATCGAATTCGTGCACGATTCGAAAAAGTGCCTGGTCAACCAGCGGGAAGTGCACCGGGACACCCTGGGCTTCAACGAGGCTTTGCGCTCCGCCCTGCGGGAAGACCCGGACATCATCCTGGTAGGTGAGCTACGGGACCTGGAAACCATCCGCCTGGCCCTGACCGCCGCCGAAACCGGCCACCTGGTGTTCGGCACCCTGCACACCACCTCCGCCGCCAAGACCATCGACCGTGTGGTGGACGTGTTCCCAGCTGAGGAGAAGTCCATGGTTCGGTCGATGCTGTCCGAATCCTTGCAGGCGGTTATCTCCCAGACCCTGATGAAGAAAATGGGCGGCGGCCGGATTGCCGCCCACGAAATCATGATTGGCACCTCGGCCATCCGTAACCTGATCCGGGAAGACAAGATCGCCCAGATGTACTCGTCGATCCAGACCGGCGGTTCCCTGGGCATGCAGACGCTGGATCAATGCCTGGAGCGCCTGCTGCAGAAGGGTCTTATTTCCCGTGAAGCGGCACGGGCCAAGGCCAAGATGCCTGATAACTTTTAATTGGATTGCTCCTGGCCGTGTCGTTGGTGCCGGGAGCGGAAGGGGAGTTCATCAGACCCCCCGAATACAGTTTGACGGGTGGGGCGGGTGCAGCTTCCCGGGACTGTCTGCAGCATGGATGCTGCAGTCAAGCTTACATGGACGTATTTACAGCGTGTCCCGGGAAGCTGCACCCGCTCCACCCAGGCACCAAACAATGAAGACTGGGTAAAAAAATGGAATTCGAAAAACTGTTGCGGCTGATGGTGGAGAAAGGCGGTTCGGACCTGTTTATTACAGCGGGTGTACCGCCGAGCATGAAGGTGAACGGGAAAGTGCTCCCGGTCACCAAGAACGCGCTGACGCCGGAGCAGACGAGGGAGTTTGTCTACGGCGCCATGAACGACAAGCAGCGCGCCGAATTCGAAGAAACCCACGAATGTAACTTCGCCATCAGCGCCCGTGGTATTGGCCGCTTCCGGGTGTCCGCGTTTTTCCAGCGAAACCTGTGCGGCATGGTATTGCGACGGATTGAAGTGAAAATCCCTCAGATTGACGACCTGGCGCTGCCCGAGATTGTCAAAGACCTGGCCATGACCAAGCGTGGCCTGATCATGTTCGTGGGCGCCACCGGTACCGGTAAGTCCACCTCCCTGGCCGCAATGCTTGGGCACCGGAATCGCAACAGCCGTGGCCATATTATTTCCATCGAAGACCCGATCGAATTCGTACACCAGCACCAGGGCTGCATCGTCACCCAGCGGGAAGTGGGCATCGATACCGAAAGCTTTGAAGTTGCCCTGAAGAACACCCTGCGTCAGGCGCCGGACGTTATCCTGATTGGTGAGGTGCGCACCCGCCAGACCATGGAGTATTCGGTACAGTTCGCAGAAACCGGCCACCTCTGTCTGGCTACCCTGCACGCCAACAACGCCAACCAGGCCCTGGACCGGATCATCCAGTTCTTCCCGCCGGAACAGCACAACCAGATCTGGATGGACTTGTCCCTCAACCTAAGGGCGATCGTCGCGCAGCAGCTGGTGCCCACGCCGGATGGCAAAGGCCGCAAGGCAGTGATCGAAGTACTGATCAACACGCCCCTGGTGGCGGACCTAATTCGTAAAGCAGAGGTGCACAAGCTCAAAGAGTTGATGGCCAAGTCCAACGAATCCGGCATGCAGACGTTTGACCAGGCGTTGTACCGGCTGTACGCCGAAGGCTCCATTACCTATGAAGATGCCTTGGCTCACGCGGATTCCGCGAACGACCTGCGCCTGATGATCAAGCTCGGTGCCGATGCTCAAGGTGCAGACAAGCTGTCATCCTCGGTTGACAAGCTGACCATCCAGGGCGACTGATCAGAATCCGCGTTTTGCCCTCCTTGCAGGCGGCCCATTCAGGGTCGCCTTAATACCAAAGTCGTACTTTGTTAGTGCCTGCAACCAGTAGTTTTGGCATTTGAGGCCATTGTGGTGGCCTGCGTATACTCCGCGCGCGACTAACAAAGGAGACAGCATGCACAAGAACACCAATGCCCTCGTAAAGGCCGTTCGACTGGCAACCCTGGCAGCGATTGCTGCTCCGGTATCCGTTATGGCCGGTGGTTTTGCCCTCAATGAACAAAGCGCCAGTGCTATGGGTACCGCAAATGCCGGCGCGGCGGCCAACCCCGAGAATGCCACTATCGTATTCTTTAACCCCGCTGGCATGAGCCAGTTGTCTGGGACCAATATTTCGTTTGGTGCGGCTTACCTCGACATTGATGCAGAGGCAAAGGAAGGGGCGTCTGCCACTCGGATATCTGGTAATCCTGTAACCCCGGCTGGCCGGGGCGGCGATATTGCCGATGGTGCGTGGCTGCCAAATTTCTACCTGGCCCATGAGGTGAGTGATTCAGTAGACGTGGGTTTCGGTATCCATGCTCCCTATGGGCTGGCCGGTGACTACGAAGACGATTTTGTGGGGCGGTTTTTTGCGGACAAAACCGAGTTAACCGCCATTGCGTTTACACCCTCGGTCGCGGTTAATAATGGTCAGGGCCTGTCCATGGGCGCCGGCCTGAACATCATCTATGCTGAGGGCCGGCTTACCAGGAATCAGGATCTTGGGCCGAGTGCGGAGCCGCTCCCGGTCGGCGCAGAACCCTACGCTGACATAGAAGGCGATGATATTGGTGTGACCTTTCGCGTTGGTTTCCTGTACGAACTGTCTGACAAAACCCAGTTTGGCATGACGGCGCAGACCGGTACAGAACTCAACCTCAAGGGTGATATGGAGGTGACGGGTGTTCCCGTCCCGGGTATGCCTGGAGTAACAACAACTCTGAATGAAAAGGTTGAGGTACCCCTGGCGATTCCCGAGAGTATTACTGTGGGGGCGCGCCATAAACTGACAGACGATGTAACCCTGTTGGCGGGTGCGACATACTCTCGCTGGAGTCGCTTCGAGGAGCTGGACATTATCAGCCGTGACCCTGATGGCGAGATCGCGGGCGTTCCTGGTGCAGTGATTAGCCACACCACGGAAAAGTGGGGTAATACCTGGCAATTCAATGTTGGTGGGATATGGCAAGCTACCCCGGCCTGGGCTTTCAAGGCAGGCTATGCTTATGACGAATCGCCCGTTGGTGAGTACGTTACCGCTCGTATTCCTTCAACAGACCGTCACTGGCTGACACTGGGAACCCAGTGGAAAGACGTCAATAGTGGTTGGACAGTTGATGCAGCAATCGGCACCCTGATCTTCGATGGCAACGCCAACGTTGACGAAGTGTTCTATCAGCATGAGAACCCGACTCAGCAAGATCCGAGCTTTGGTGCATCCAACTACCAGGCCGAATACGACCTGAGCGCCTGGAGCGCCGCCATCGAGTTCAGCAAGGCGTTCTAAGCCGCTGATCCTCGGTGTGACCGGCCCGGCGCGTCCGGGTCAGCCAACGACCTGACCACGGTAGATAACCTGTTTCTTCCGTGGTCGGGCTTCTTCCCCGCCTATCGCCTCCTCTGAACCAGCAATCTCCTGCCCGCGATAAGTTTTGGCGGCTGCTGGCGCAGCGTCTATCTGCCCCAGCTCCGGCACCCTCTGTTTAAGAGCTTCCCATGTATGCACCAGATGTTTCGATCGGGTTTTGCCCGCGTATTCGGCCAGGTGCTCCGCCAAGTGGTCTTCGTTGAGGTGCAGTTTTACCCCGAATTCAGACTGAATCAGCCGGCGGCACTGTTGCACCAGTTTCAGGTGGGAAGGGTCGAATAACCAGTTGCGTTCATTCGCTACGGAATTCATGGAAAGGCCTCGCATTGCTGTCACGGCATAGGGCATCAGAGAGCCCAGACTCTCGGATCGTTGCAGATTTCGTGCCGTGATCGGGAGGCGCTTAAACGTAGCGGGAAGGCCGGGCAATTGGAAAAGGGTGCCCTGCTTTTGTGCCTTTTCGGTGAAAATGAACAAAAACAGGGCGGTATCAGGGAAGGGTGCAGCCCCTTAGTGGGCCTGATCCCAGTTGTCTCCGGTGCCGGCTTCCACCAGTAACGGTACGTCCAGTTTGGCGGCAGCCTGCATTCGCTGCACCAGGCCCTTGCGCACGGTCTCCAGAGCGTCTTCCCGCACTTCAATGATCAGTTCATCGTGCACCTGCATGGTCATACAGGCATCGTCAGCATGCTCCGAGCGCAGCCACTGGTCCACATCGATCATCGCCCGCTTGATGATATCGGCCGCGGTACCTTGCATGGGCGCGTTGATGGCGGTGCGCTCGGCAGCCTGTTGCAGCTGTTTGTTCCGGGCGTTAATCTCCGGCAGGTACAGGCGGCGGCCGAACAGGGTTTCCACGTAGCCATCGTCGTGGGCCTGTTTGCGGATGTTATCCATGTACTTGAGCACGCCCGGGTAACGCTCGAAGTAGCGATCAATGTATTCCTGGGCGGTCTTGCGATCCACTTCCAGCTGGCGGGCCAGGCCGAAGGCCGACATGCCGTAGATCAGGCCGAAGTTGATGGCCTTGGCGCTGCGGCGCTGGTCTGAAGTGACTTCAATCAGGCTGACTCCAAATACCTCGGAGGCGGTGGCCTTGTGAATGTCTTCGCCATGCTCGAAGGCCCTCAGCAGGCCCTTGTCACCGGACAGGTGCGCCATGATTCGCAGCTCGATCTGGGAATAGTCGGCGGCCAGCAGTTTGTAGCCCTCCGGTGCGATGAAGGCCTGGCGAATGCGGCGGCCTTCTGGAGTGCGGATCGGGATGTTCTGCAGGTTCGGCTCGGAGGACGACAGGCGCCCCGTGGCAGTCACCGCCTGGTGGTAAGAGGTATGGACGCGGCCGGTACGGTGATGAATTAGCTCCGGTAGTGTGTCGGTGTAAGTGGACTTCAACTTGCTCAGGCTGCGGTGCTCTACAATCAGTCGGGGCAGTTCGTGCTCGTGGGCCAGTTCCTGGAGCACCGGCTCGGCAGTGGAGGGCGCGCCCTTTGGAGTTTTCTTAATCACCCGCAGGCCGAACTTGTCGTACAGAATCGCCTGCAGCTGCTTGGTGGAGCCCAGGTTGAAGCTTTCCCCGGCCACCTTGTGGGCTTCTTTCTCCAGCTCCGCCATGCGCTCGGCCAGCTCCTGACTGTGCTGGCGCAGGGTGCTGGCGCTGATCAGGGTGCCCCGTTGTTCCATGCGGGACAACACCGGCACCAGCGGTAGGTCGATATCCCGGTACACGGATTCCAGCTTGCCGATTTCTTTCAGTTTCGGGCTCAGGGCCCGATGCAGGCGAAGGGTAATGTCTGCGTCTTCGGCGGCGTAGGGCCCGGCCTTTTCCAGATCAATCTGGTTAAAGGTGAGCTGTTTGGCGCCTTTGCCGGCGATAGACTCGTAGGTGATGGTCTGTTCGCCCAGATACTCCCGGGCCAGGCTGTCCATGTCGTGGCGCGTGGCCACGGAGTTGAGTACATAGGACTCCACCATGGTGTCGTCGCTGATGCCCTCCAGATAGATGCCATGGTTGGCGAGCACATTCTTGTCATACTTCAGGTTCTGGCCGATCTTGTTCACGTCCGGGTTTTCCAGCAGGGGTTTGAGCTGGTTAAGTACGTGATCGCGGTCCAGCTGATCCGGCGCACCCATGTAATCGTGGCCCAGCGGCACGTAGGCCGCCTCACCGGGGGTGATGGCAAAGGACACGCCGACGATTTCGGCGTCCATGTAGCGAAGGCTGGTGGTTTCAGTGTCGAAAGCGAATTGATCCGCAGCTTTCAGCCGCTGTAGCCAGGTATCCAGCTCGGCCTGGTCGGTAATCACAGAATACTGCTTCTCGACCGCTGGTTCGGGTTCTGATTTGGGGGAAGACTGGTTCTCGCTATTTTCTGAACCCGAATTCTCAAGCTCGGCAACCCAGCTACGGAATTCATATTCCTTGAACAGCTCGAGCAGGGAATGGTCGTCCTGTTCCCGCTCCTGCAGGTCTTCCAGTCCGAAGTCCAGATCGACATCCAGGCGGATGGTGGCCAGTTCCCGGCTCAGGGGCAGGGTGCCGGTGGCTTCCCGCAGGTATTCACCGATCTTGCCTTTGATTTCGTCCGCATGTTCTATCAGGTTGTCGAGATCGTGGTAGGTCTGCAGCCATTTCACCGCGGTTTTCGGGCCGCATTTGTTCACCCCGGGTATGTTGTCCACCTTGTCGCCCACCAGGGCGAGGTAATCGATGATTTGTTCCGGGCTCACCCCGAACTTGTCGATCACTCCCTCCCGATCCATGGCAGTTTCGGTCATGGTATTGATGAGGGTCACGTGATCGCTCACCAGTTGGGCCATGTCTTTGTCGCCGGTGGAAACCACCACGTCGATACCCTTGCTGGTGGCTTCGTAGGCCAGAGTGCCAATGACGTCATCGGCTTCCACGCCCGGCACAATTAATAGGGGCAGCCCCATGGCGCGGACGATGTCGTGGATCGGTTCAATCTGAACGGCCAGGTCTTCCGGCATGGGGGGGCGGTTGGCCTTATACTCTTCATACATGTCGTGGCGGAAGGTTTTGCCTTTGGCGTCAAACACCACCACCACCTTGGAGCCGGGAAAGTCCTGCTCAAGGCGCCGCAGCATGCTGATAACACCCTTGATGGCGCCGGTCGGATGGTTTTTGCTGGTGGTCAGTGGTGGCAGCGCATGGTAAGCGCGAAACAGGTAGGACGATCCGTCAACAAGAACCACGGGTGGGGTCTTTTTATCAGTCATATCAAAGCCGGTCCGGAATCTGATTGAAGCGTGGGTTGGCTTGTGCAACTCTAGCCAGAAAGATGAGCGAAAGGGTACCACGAAAATGAAACGAATCGCCTGTTCCGCCATGTTGGCTGGGCTTGTGTCTTTACCGGTGATGGCTCAGCAAGAAGGCTCACTGGATGCCACTCCGGTAGTCACGCCCCAGGAGCCCGTGGTTATTTCCGATTACCAGCCCCCGGAAGGCGGGCCGGAAATTGTGATCCGGCCGGGGGAGAATGAAGTGTTCTATGAATATCGCGTGAATGGCCAGCTTATGGAAATCAAGGTGGTGCCTAACGTAGGGCCCGAATACTATCTGGTGCCATCCGGTGGCGGCTGGATTCAGGACACTGAGTCTGACTTGCTGGTTCCTAGCTGGGTGATCTTCCGCTGGTAACCGACACCTTTGCTGTGCGCTCAGATCAAGTTGACTTCAACCGGGTCTGAACGCCGGCTTTCAAGCCCATCCACATCCACCGTTGTAATCGAGAATTCATAGGCGCCGGGGGGCATGCCCTCAAGGCGGTAACGGGTTGTGCTGGCATCGTTCAGCGGAATGATACTGAAATCATTCTTATGCTTCATCCGGTAATAGATGCGATACCCAGAGATTTGGCCAGGTGCCAGTGATGAGCCGTCTTCGCGGGTCATCGGTGGATTCCAGGCCAGAGTGCGTGGGCTGGCGGCGCTATCCGCAGAGTACTGGCTCTGCTTTGCCGCGGGCGATTGTCCCAGTGTGGCCAGGAGGTTTGATTGTGCCTGTTTCAGCCTGGCATCCGAGACTTCCGAGGCGCGCTGTGGGTCGAGTTTGCTGGCGCGAGTGTCTTCCTGACAGCCAGTGATCAGGGAGGCAAGGGCAATAGTCAGCAGGCAAAGCGCAGCCTGGCCGGGCAAGGGTGGCAGTAAAATTTTCATGGTCAACTCGCATACGGAGCCGTGGCGGGCTCTCTCGTTACTGGTCGTATGGAGCCTGAATAAAACCGGGAGACGGGCTACCTCAAACAAGGTGGGATTATGCCAGCCGCTACCTTTCGATCAAGTGAACTATCCGTAAAAACCGAAGATTGGTTTTAGTATGAACATTCTAATTTTTATCCGTACCTTGGTGGGTGAAAGTCACCAAAGGCACGCAGAAGCAAGGGCTTGTGGTGCCGAAACGATCCTAAAATCAAGGAGAACTACCATGGGTAAATTGAAATCCTACCAGGAACAACTGCAGGACATCGTTGAGAAGGGCATCAACGCCGCCGAAGAGCAGCAGAAGAAGCTGGCTTCCAAGCCGTTTGATTACGCAGAGAAGCTGGAAGCAGAAGCTCGCGAATACAGCGTAAAGACCCTGCGCAAGCGTTACACCGGATACTCCGAGAACCTGTTCGAGCAGCTGCGTAGCCTGAACAGCCGTTTCGGCAATTTTGCTGCCGAACTGGTTGCCAAGCTGGAAAAAGAAGCCGTTGAAGGTGCTGACGCTGTTTCCGGCGCCGCCGAAGACGTAGCGGAAGCTGCCCAGGATGCCAAGAAGTCAGTCACTGCCAAGAAGCCGGCCGCTCGCAAGCCAGCGGCTCGCAAGACGGCAGCCAAGAAGGAAACAGCGTCCGCCTGATCATAATGGCGAGCTCTAACCACAAAGGGCGCTCTGGTGAGCGCCCTTTGTCGTTTGCCCGGCGAAGCCGGCAAACCCGGCCATCTGAAAGAAGGTGGCGTCACCCCGACTGAGGGGAAGACAATCCGACTGGCAAGGGCGCCACTGGCCAACGGTGGGGTCTGAAGGAAGCCATAGGAAGTTAACGGTACACAACGCAAGTGAACCTGCTTCGGCAGGTCAGGTGGGCCAGCGTGCGAAATAACGCGACGCCCGATACTCAGTCAGACCTGGGCTGTGTTTGAGGGTGGCATCGTTAACAGGGAGCCGGTGCAGTAACCGGGGAAGCCTGACACCGAATCCGGCGTTGTCGGAGGCTGTGGCGCAAGGTGAAAGCCGAGGCCGCAGTTGGTGCGAGGTGGCAGATGAAGCCGTAGTAGTGAGGAAGTTCCGGCCTGAGAAGCCTGGTAACAGCGTGGAGGATAAAACCGGAATGACCGCTGACGGAGGTTCAGCGGACCGGTCAGGGTCAAAAGCTCTGATCGGATGCGAAGGGCGGAAGTCATTAACGAGAATGACGGACGACGAGTGAGAGGTGGACGCTGTGTTCACAAGCTGCCCGACGGGGCAGGGACGTGCACTGGGGTACTGCGGGAACGCAGTGGCTCTGGTGTTCTCCGAACAAGGGAGTAGAGCGATACCGTGGCGGCAGATTGCCTGAGCGCTAGCACCCGGGCGGATCGCTTGAAACACACCGGCAGCCAAGCCAACCCTCGAAGCCGTCATCGCGGAGATGAGCAGGCATGAGGAAATACTACAGTCTGTACGGGCAATTGCTGTCAAAACAGCGCCTGTATGAAGCCTTCAGACACATCAAACGCAACAAGGGCGCGGCCGGAATCGATGGGCAGAGCCTGAGTGGGTTTGAGGCGAATCTGGAGGTGGAGCTGTCGTGCCTGTTGCTCGAGCTGAAGGAAAAGCGCTATCGGGCGCAGCCAGTCAGACGCGTAGCCATCGCCAAGGATGACGGCGGTGAGCGTCTGCTGGGCATTCCGACGGTTCGGGACCGGGTTGTGCAACAGGCGCTGCGCCGTATTATCGAACCGATCTTCGAGCCGGATTTCCACCCGTCGAGTTACGGGTATCGTCCGGGACGCAGTGGTCACCACGCCATCGGCAAGGCGGAGTTGTTTATCCGCCGATACCGGCGTGACTGGGTTGTGGACATGGACCTGTCGAAATGCTTCGACACGCTCAACCATGACCTGATCATCCGCCAGTTCCGCCAACGGATCACGGACGGCAGTGTCCTGTCACTGCTGCGCCAGTTCCTGGAAAGTGGCGTGATGGTGGGATACCACCTCGAAGAGACGGAACTGGGAAGCCCTCAGGGTGGCGTGATCAGTCCGCTGATCGCAAACGCCTACCTGGACGCCTTCGACCAGTTCATGAAAGCGCGGGGGCACCGGATCGTCCGCTACGCGGACGACATCCTGATCCTGTGCGGCTCACGAGCGGGCGCGGAGAATGCGTTACGGGTGGCCCAACGCTATCTGGAAGAAGAGCTGAAGCTGACGGTGAACGTCACCAAGACCCACATCGCCCACAGCGATGAGGGGGTAAAGTTCCTGGGCGTGGTGATCTACACGAACTACACCCGCATCCAGGACAAGAAGGTGGTGAAACTCAAGCAGAAGCTGAAAGCGCTGACAAAGCGTAACCGGGGCATCGGGCTTGCGGCGATTATCCGCGAGCTGAATCCGGTGCTACGGGGCTTTGCCAACTACTTCCGGGTGGCGAACTGCGCGAGGGTGCTGAAGCAGGTGATGAGTTGGTTAAGGCGGCGCCTGCGCTGCATCCAGCTCAAGCAGTGGAAAAAGCCGAGTCGGCTGCATCGGAGGCTGAAACAGCTAGGTTACCAACCCCCGTTCCGGCATATCAAGATGCAAAGCTGGCGCAACGCGGCGTCCCCACTGGCCAGTCTGGCCCTGCCCAACACCTACCTGCACAATGACCTGAAGTTGATAGATCTTGCGAAGGTTAAAACCGGCATCACTGTCCCCGAGTTCGGGGTAAGTTAATGGCATGAGCCGTATACGTGGCCCGTATGTACGGTTCTGGGAGAGGGATGAGGCGGTAACGCCTCACCCTACTCGCTATTTCCGCCAGTACAAACGTTTATTCCGGCTCCAGGGGGAGTGTCCGCTCCTGGCCAGTAACGACTTCCAGTCTTTTTATATCCGCCTCAAATTCCTTTTTCATTGCACTGATGTCTTGCTGTTGGGCGGCAATTTCCCGTTCCACGTCGCGGATCTGTGACTCCAGCCGACGAATCCGTTCCAGGGTAGCTTCCGGAATATCCCTGCCGGCCCGCTCCATATCTGCCGCTCGGCTTTGCTCGTTATCAAGCTGGCTGGAAATCACGGAAATATTGCCTCGCTTTAACTGGATAATCCCTTCCAGCTCGCGAATCTTCCGATGCATGGCGCGAACAGCCTGGTCTGGATGGCTGAAGCGCTTCAACAGCTGGCGATCCTGCTGCTGTTGAATCTCGGCCTGGCGTTGGCGCTCTTTCTCCGCTTCCCGGGCAGCGATCTCTTCGGCTGTGGGGGCGGGCGGGATGGTCTCAATAACTCGGCCGTTGGTTCCGAGAATGTCGTAGCCGCGTTTGGTGGCTTCCTGCGGGATGGTATTGCTGATCACCAGCTGACCGTTGTCATCCGTGTAACGATACATATTGGCCTGCACACTGGCGGACAGCAGCAGTCCTGCTACGGCCAGGCTGGCAATAACCGTTGATTTGGACACACGGTGGTGCATGGTCAGACTCCGTAACGGTTCCGGTAGCTGGCCACTGTTTCCGCGTGGCCGGCAAACTCCGGATTGGACTTCAGGTAGTCCAGTACCTGCTCAAGACGAATAATGCTGACAACGGGGATGCCGAATTCCTGCTCCACTTCCTGAATGGCGGATAACTCGCCATTGCCTTTTTCCTGCCGGTCCAAGGCAATCAGCACGCCGGCAGGCTCCGCGCCAGCGGCACGAATGAGATCGATGGATTCGCGAATGGCGGTGCCGGCAGTGATTACGTCATCCACAATCAGTACCTTACCTTTTAGTGGGGCGCCGACAATATTGCCACCCTCACCATGATCTTTCTTTTCTTTGCGATTGAAGGCAAACGGTTTGCTGTTACCGTCTGTTGCAAGGGCCATGGCGGTCACCGTGGCCAACGGAATGCCCTTATAGGCGGGCCCGAAAATAATGTCATAATTCAGGCCGCTGCGTTCGATGGCTGCGGCATAGGCTTTGCTTAGCTGCAACAGGTCGTTTCCGGTATTGAATAGCCCGGCATTGAAAAAGTAGGGGCTGGTTCGGCCGGATTTGAGCGTGAACTCTCCAAAGCGCAGAACATTCCGCTCAATGGCAAACTCGATAAAATTTTGCTGATAGTCGTGCATGGCAAGGCTTCTGGCGGGGTTTGATCTTTAATTAAAGCGTAAAACCGGTATCATACACACAAACCGAATCAGGGAACATGTATGCGGGTAGTGACAATCAGCGTCAATGGTCTTGAACAGGCCGTTGAGAAGGGTTTTTTTGACTGGCTTGCCGAGCAGGACGCTGATGTCGTCTGTGTGCAGGACCACCGCATGCGTGCCTACGAAGTAGAAGACAAAAAACTGATTCCGGAAGGCTATGAGGCCTATTTTATTGATGGTGAGCTGAACGAACACGGTGGTGTCGGTATCTACACCCGCCATTTTCCGAAAGCCATCATGTACGGGTTTGCCAATGAGCAGGCAGACCGCGAGGGTCGTTTCATTCAGGCGGATTTCGACAAGGTCTCCGTGGCTTGCGTGCTGGCGCCCTGCGCCCTTGGCCGGGAGGACGAGCTGCTTGGCGAAGATGACCTGACTGTGCTCGATCACAAAGACGAGTTTATGGAAGCGTTCGGCCTGCATATGCAGAAGACCCTGCGTAAGCGCCGGCAGTTTATTTTCTGCGCCAACCTGCAGACCGCCCACCATGTGACGGACGCCAGCCCGCTGTACCACAAGACGGATTTCTCTGGTTTCCTGCCCCATGAGCGTGCATGGCTTGATCGTCTGTTTGATGAGATGGGCTGCGTTGATGGTTTCCGGGAAATCAACAAGCAGAGCAATCAGTTTACCTGGTGGCCAGAGCAAACCGAGGGTTCCCGCAAGAAGGCGGGTATTCGGGTGGATTACCAGCTGTTGACACCGGGTATTCGCAAGACCATCCGTGATGGCTGGATTGATGAAGACACCCGTTTCTCTGATCACGCGCCGGTGATCATGGATTATGATATTGAAATCGGCTTTTAAGCGTTGAGATAGTCGACCGCGTGTCCGGAGGGGGAAGCCTTTCCGGGACACGCTACGAGCACATCCCTGTGCGCTCCGCTCCGGCCATCCATGGCCGGAGAGGGTCCCGGAAAGGCTTCCCCCTCCGAACCCGCTAGTTCTCAATAGGCCGTCAGGCTTGCGCGCCGAGAGCTTCTTTCTGGATTTCAAACAACTGGTTAATCGCTGTCCTGGCCAGCGCAAGCATGGAGTCCAGCTCGGCCTGCTCGAACGGAGCGCCTTCCGCCGTTCCCTGGATTTCGATGAAGCCACCCTTATCCGTCATGATCACGTTCATATCAGTTTCTGCTTCGGAATCCTCCGGATAGTCCAGGTCCGCTACCGGCGTGCCTTTGTAAACGCCAACGGAGACCGCTGCCACCATTTGAACAAGTGGAGATTTTTTCAGGCGTTTGGTGGCGACCAGGTGGTTCAGGGCGTCTACCAATGCCACGCAGCCACCGGTGATGGCCGCTGTGCGGGTGCCGCCGTCGGCCTGGATAACGTCGCAGTCGATGGTGATGGTGTGTTCTCCCAGCGCTTCCAGGTCTACCGCGGCGCGCAGGCTGCGGCCGATCAGGCGCTGGATTTCCACGGTGCGGCCACCCTGTTTGCCGCGGGCGGCTTCGCGGCCCATGCGGCTGCCGGTAGAGCGGGGCAGCATGCCGTACTCGGCGGTGATCCAGCCTTTGCCTTCACCGCGCAGGAACGGTGGTACCTTGTTCTCAACGGAGGCGGTACAGATGACTTTCGTATCACCAAACTCTACCAGCACAGAGCCTTCGGCATGGCGGGTGTAGTTGCGGGTGATGCGGACGTCTCTGGGTTGCTCGGGCGTTCTGCCACTTGGTCGCATAGTGTGTCCTGTTTATGAAAATACATGTCCGGGCAGTGCCGGGCGGAATCGTTGAAAGGTCGGCGAGTATAACACGTAGCAAGCACGGGGCGGTGGGCTTGCCGGGTGATCTTTGGTCGGGTTCGCCGCCCGGGCAAATACCCTGTTAAACTCGATGCTTCTGTTCATCGGTTATGGAGCCAATATGATCCGCAGCATGACTGCTTTTGCCCGCAAGGATACCCAGGGTGACTGGGGTACGCTCACGTGTGAGATCCGTACCGTAAACCACCGCTACCTGGAGCCGTCTTTCCGTCTGCCGGAGGCGTTCCGGGAACTGGAGAACGGCTTTCGGGAAGAATTGCGCAACCAGGGGCTGAAGCGGGGCAAGGTGGATATTTCCATGCGCCTGCAGTCTGCCGAGAACGAGGTGCACAGCTTCGAGATCAGCGATGAGATGGCCAAGGCGGTGAACGAGGCAGCCAACCACATCAACCGCATTCTGGATAACCCGGCCCATATCAATGCACTGGATATTCTGCGTTGGCCAGGCGTGATGTCTTTGCCGGAGAAAGACTATAGCGCGGCAAAGGAAGCCGCTGCTGGCCTTTTCAAAGACACCGTGAAAGAGCTGATGACCGTTCGCGAACGGGAGGGCGAGCGACTGCGGCCGTTATTTGAAGATCGTCTGGCCACCATGGGCAAGCTGGTAGCAGAAGTGCGTGAGAAAATGCCGCAACTACTGGCCGCCCAGGATCAGAATCTGCGGGATCGCTTCGAAAAGGCAAAAGTGGAGTTGGAGCCGGAGCGCGTGGCTCAGGAAATGGTGATGCTGGCGCAAAAGAGTGATGTGGCCGAAGAGCTGGAACGGCTGGAGGCTCACATCAGTGAAGTGACCGACACCCTGAAAAACGATGATGCCATTGGCCGGCGCCTCGATTTCCTGATGCAGGAGCTGAACCGGGAAGCCAATACCCTCAGCAGCAAAAGCATTGATGCCGTGGTTACCCGCGCGGCGGTGGACCTGAAGGTGCTGATCGAGCAAATGCGGGAGCAGGTGCAAAACCTTGAATGATTGTCGCGGGCCGGAGTAGGCCGGCCCGTTTCTGCCTTATTCCTTCTCGGCCGGTTTAATGGCCACGAGATCGGTCCTCAGGTGAGTCAGAACTTTCTCCGCCGTATTGCCGACAACCTTGGCCGCCAGACCGGTTTTGCCGGTGGTGCCCATGACCACCATATCAGCCTTGATTTTATTGGCGACACTCGGGATCACTTTTTGTGCCGGGCCAGCGACAATGTGAACCTGCTCAGGGTTCAGGTGCCAGGTGTTGCGCAGGTGTTCGATTCTGGGCTTCAGTTCTTCCTCGCGCTTGCGTGTATGGGCGGCGGTATCAATGATGTCCAGATCGGCCAGCACCACCGACGTGTGTAGCGCATGCACCAGGTGCAGTTCGGTATCCATGGCCTTGGCCAGTCGCCAGGCATGATCAATAATCCGGTTGTTCAGGGCCCGTTTGACCGGCTTCTCCGAGCTCAGGTCAATGGCGGCCAGAATCGGGTGTGCTTTCTTCCATTTGTTGTCTGCCACCAGCATCACCGGCGCCGGGCACTCCCGAATCAGGTGCCAGTCGGTGGGTGTGTACAGGAAGGTCTCGGATCGGTGCCCGGTTTTCACTACGGTGCTGATATTCTCGCGTTGGCAATGCTCGTTAATCCATTGGTGAATCTGCTTGGCCCAGACCGTCTGGGCGACCACGCTCAGATCGTCGCAGTCTGCCAGTGCCAGCATTTTCTCCAGCCATTCCTGGCGTGATTCAATCAGTGCCTTGCGTGCATTGTTCTGAACCACCGGGTCGGAGGGGAGGGCGTCGAGATATTCATGCACGAAGGCCACGATTTCAAGGCTGGCACCGGTTGCCCGGGCCAGTTCGATTCCTCGGTCCAGTGCAGTCTGGTGCTTGTGTTTCGGGTCCATGATGATCAGGAGTTTGTCCATTCCGGGATTCCACTAATCGGCAGATTCAGGGAGAGGGGCTGATGGCCCCGGTGTCTGGGTTCAACACGCCATATTATCAGTAGAACGAGGCTCGGGATGCGCATATAAGTCAAACCCCGTATAATTCATCGCTTTCTCGCAGGCCCCTGGGGCTGCGCAAACTGTATTTGGAGTCAGTAGTCATGAGCCAGGCCGGTGAACAGGGTACCCTGTTTGTAATTTCCGCTCCCTCGGGTGCGGGCAAAACCAGCCTTGTCGCGGAAATGCTCCGTCAGGATTCGCAGCTGGGTGTGTCGGTGTCTCACACCACCCGGCCCATGCGCAGCGGCGAGCAGGATGGCGTGAACTACCACTTCGTCAGCCGCGACGAGTTCGAGGCGATGATTGCCGAGGGCGATTTCCTGGAGCACGCCGATGTTTTCGGTAATTACTACGGCACCTCTCATGTGTGGGTTCGCGAGACCCTGGCCACAGGGCAGGATGTCATCCTGGAAATTGACTGGCAGGGCGCCGAGCAAGTTCGCCGTTTGGTCCCCGAGTGCGTCAGTATCTTTATTGTGCCGCCCTCGGCGGAGGTGCTGCGCGAGCGCCTGATTGGCCGCGGCACCGATGCACCGGAGGTGATTGAGCGCCGATTGGCGGAGGCGGAAGAAGAGTGCCGGCACGCTGCTGAGTTTGACTACCTGGTGGTGAACGACGATTTCGGCGTGGCATTGGCCGACCTGTTGGCCATCACCCGCGCCCAGCGGCTGAAAATGTCGGTGCAACAGTTGCGCCACGGCAAATTGCTGGCGGGACTTTCCAGTCGGGGTTGAATCTGGTTTTCCCTGTATACAAATTGAACCGGGGGCAGTAAACTACGCGGTCTGCTAAATCAGTGATTCTTTTTTGTCGGGGAAGATAATGGCACGAGTTACCGTTGAAGATTGTCTGGAAAACGTTGATAACCGCTTCCAGCTGGTCATGCTGGCCACCAAGCGCGCCCGCCAGATTGCCACCAAAGGTTCAGAGCCAATGGTTGCTGAAGAGAATGACAAGCCGACGGTTATCGCCCTGCGTGAAATCGCCGAAGGTAAGGTTACTCGCGATCTGCTGACCGAAGACGACGACGAGTAACATCGCCGGCAGGAATGCGTACATTTACCTGTCAGTGATTGAGACCCATTGAAATCTGTCACCGCAGTTTTATAGTGTAGCTATAGAAACCTGCTGGAAGGACAAGGGAAGGCCCGGATGCATGCATTCGGGCTTTTTTGTTCCTGGCAAACAGAGACCACTGGAGGCGCGGTGTCGGAAGAGGCAACGGTTGAAGAACTGGCCAAAGAGCTCAGTTCGTATCTGGATACCAGTCGCATCAATCAGGTGCGGCGGGCTTACTATTACGCGGAGCAGGCCCATGAAGGCCAGATGCGTAAAAGTGGCGACCGTTATATTACTCACCCTCTGGCCGTAGCCCACATCCTTGCCGAGCTGAGGCTGGATCATCAAAGCCTGATGGCGGCCATGCTCCACGATGTTATTGAAGACACCGGAATTCCCAAAGATGCGCTGACCGAGCAGTTCGGTGAAGACGTCGCTGAGCTGGTGGATGGTGTATCGAAACTGACCCAGATTGAATTCCGCTCCCGGGCGGAGGCTCAGGCCGAGAACTTCCAGAAAATGACCCTGGCCATGGCCAAGGATATCCGGGTCATCCTGGTCAAACTGGCCGACCGCCTGCACAACATGCGCACGTTGGGGCCGATGCCCTATGAAAAGCGCCAGCGCATTGCCACCGAAACCCTGGATATCTATGCCCCGATTGCGAACCGGCTCGGGATGCATGCCATCTCCACAGAGCTGGAAGATCTTGGTTTTTCTTCACTGTACCCGATGCGGTCCAGGTACATTTCCAAGGCCGTCGATAAGCTGCGGGGCAGCCACCGGGAGATCATCGATGAGATTCGGGGCAAACTGCAGGAGAAGCTGGAAGAGCGTGGTCTGCCCGGGCGCATTCAGGGCCGGGAGAAACACCTGAACTCCATCTACAACAAGATGAAGTTCAAACAGAAATCCTTCCATGAAATCATGGATGTGTACGCGTTTCGCATCATCACAGACACGGAAGACGACTGTTACCGCATTCTGGGTGCCGTGCACAGCCTCTACAAACCGCTGCCGGGCCGCTTCAAAGACTACATTGCCATGCCCAAGGCCAACGGCTACCAGTCGTTGCACACAACCCTTTTCGGGATGCACGTCAACATCGAGATCCAGATCCGCACCGAGGAAATGGAGCATATCGCCAATAATGGGATTGCCGCGCACTGGATGTACAAAACCGACGATTCCGGAGTCACCAACATCAATCAGTCCAGGGTTGATCGATGGGTGAAAGGTTTGATGGAAATGCGGGAGCGGGCGGATGACTCCATGGAGTTCATCGAGCACGTTAAGGTGGATCTGTTCCCTGATGAGATCTATGTGTTCACCCCCAAAGGGCGCATCATGGAGTTGCCCAGCGGTGCGACATCGGTGGATTTTGCCTACGCCATTCACACCGATATCGGTAACGCTGCGGTTGCCTGCCGGATCAACCGCAATCTCGCCTCCCTCAGCCAGCCGCTGCAAAGTGGCCAGACCGTCGAGATCATCACCGCGCCCGGCGCCAAGCCGAACCCCGCCTGGTTGAGCTTTGTGGTCACCGGTAAGGCCCGCAGCAGCATTCGACATGTGTTGAAAACCCGCAAACGGGCAGAGTCCATCGAACTGGGCAGAACCCTGCTGAAGAAGTCCCTGAAAGGATTCGGTGCCAAACTGGCGGACATCAGCGACGCCCAGAAGCAGGCCGTGGTCAACCACAATCAGGTCAACAGTTTTGATGATCTGATTGGTGATATCGGGCTGGGCAATCGTATGGCCTACCTGGTGGCCCGGCAGTTGGTATCTGGCAACGAAGCCCTGGATGGTCCGGCCAATCTGGAGAATGTTGAGGTCGATAAACAGGGTGCGGTGACCATTCGTGGCACCGAAGGCATGCTGGTGCGCTTTGCCAACTGCTGCAAGCCGATTCCGGGCGACCCAGTGGTCGGCATGATGGATTCCGGCAACGGCATGGTCATTCATTCGGACACATGCTCCCGCCTGCCGGAAGACGACGAGGGCCGTGCCCGCCTGACCCACCTGAAATGGGCCAAAGACATTACCGATGAGTTCTCAGTGGAGCTGCGCGTAGAGCTGGAGCGCCAACGCGGTGTGATTGCAGAAATGGCCAACGCCGTTGCCATGGCCGATGGCAACATCGAGCGGATTAACGTGGAAGAGCAGAATGCCAAGTTCGGTATTGTCAGCCTGGTGGTTCACGTGAATGGCCGTAAACACCTGGCACGGGTGATGCGCCGGGTGCGCAACATTCGGGCGGTGACCCACATCAGCCGGGTTCGCCACTGACCAGACCGAGGTATGGTTGACAGTAGCCACGGCGAAGGGTGACGATTGGCGTTTTGAACGAGAGGAAACTACAGGTCATGACCAACAAATCTGTCATCCAGACTGAAAACGCCCCCCAGGCGATTGGTACATACTCCCAGGCGGTAAAAGCCGGGGACACCGTGTATTTGTCTGGCCAGATTCCGCTGGACCCGGAAACCATGGAAGTGGTCGCAGGTGACTTCGCCGCCAAGACCCGCCAGGTGTTTGAAAACCTGAAGGCCGTGTGCGAGGCCGCAGGCGGTGAGCTGAAAGACATCGTCAAACTGAACATTTACATGACCGACCTGGCCAACTTTGCCACCGTGAATGAAATCATGGCGACCTATTTCCAGGAACCCTACCCGGCACGGGCTGCCGTGGGCGTGGCAGCGTTGCCGAAAGGTGTGCCTGTGGAAATGGAAGCCGTGATGGTGCTCAGCTAAGGCCGTCGATGAGTTCCCGGTATCCTGCCTGGTAATCGGGGTACCGGAACTCAAAGCCGGTGGCCAGCAGGCGCTGATTGCTGCACCGCTTGCTTCCGGCTCTGCCGCCCTTACGGGCACCCTCCACTGGATCTTTACACGGCACCTGCTGCCGAACCCACGCTACCACGTCATCCAGCCGCACCGGCTCGCAATCACTACCAATGTAGAGATCGTCCAGTGGTTCTCCCTTTATGGCTTTTTCTGTCAGCCAGGCGACCGCCCGGGCCGCATCCTGCTCGTGAATCCGGTTGCTGAACGGCGCAGGGGGCTCTGGGTTCATTCGCCCTTCAAGAACCTCCTCCAGAAAGCGTTGCCGGCTGTGGCCGTAAATGCCGCTGAACCGGACCACGGTGGCCGGGTGAATACTGTTCAGGGCGGTCTGTTCGCCTTCGAGAATGAGTTGCCCGGTAACGCGGTTGGGCTTCGCCTCACTGCGTTCATCCACCCAGCTGTCATCGTTCTGGGCGTACACGCTGGTGCTGCTGATGAACAGGAGTCTGGTTAATGGTTTCGGACCCAGGGCATTGATCAGGTTCTGCAGTCCGGTGACGTAGGCATCCCGGTAACCCTGTTCGTCGTAGCTTGAGGGTGTCAGGCAATAGACCACCGCATCAATACTCTCTGGTAGCTTGCCTTTCAGCGTATCTGGCTGGGTCAGGTCGGCGCCTATGCCGGTAACTCCGGGTGGTACCTTGTGCGGGTTCCGGCGCAAGCCGAACACTTCAGCCGTCTCGGCCAGCAAGGAGGCTATATCGCCGCCCAGCTTGCCACAGCCCGCCACCAGGATGCGCGCTGAATGTTTGCGATCCGTCATTGCCATAGACAATTTCAATCCTTATGCTTTCGCTGATAAAGTATGTGAAACTTCGACCTGCACCCTGTGACCGGAGCTCACCATGACACTCACCGAGTTACGATACGTCGTTACGCTTGCCCGGGAAAGGCATTTTGGCCGCGCGGCAGAACGTTGTCACGTCAGCCAACCCACGTTGAGTGTGGCGGTTAAAAAGCTGGAAGATGAGCTCGGCATTCCGTTATTTGAACGGAGCAAAAGCAGTATCCGCGTGACGGAAGTGGGCCAGCGGATTATCGAGCAGGCCCAGCGGGTTCTGGATCAGGTGGGTGTCATCAAGGACATGGCCCAGGACGGTAAGAATCAGCTGAACTCACCGCTCAAGGTGGGTGCCATCTATACCATTGGTCCCTATCTGTTTCCGCACCTGTTGCCGGAGTTGCGCCGCGCTGCGCCGGAAATGCCGCTCTACATCGAAGAGAACTATACGGCCAACCTGCGCCAGAAACTCCGGCATTCCGATCTCGATGCCATCATCATCGCCTTGCCATTTGAAGAGCCGGAGGTGGTCACGCTGCCGCTGTATGATGAACCCTTCGTGGTGTTGCTGCCGGCGGACCACCCGCTGACGGCGAAAGACCAGATCACGGCGGAAGAGATGTCCAAAGAGCAGCTTCTGTTGTTAGGGCCGGGCCATTGTTTCCGGGACCAGGTGCTGGAATCCTGCCCGCCATTGGTTGATGCCATCACCAAGCGCACTGATAACGGCCAGCCTGAACTGGTTACTGAAGGCAGTTCTCTGGAAACCATCAGGCACATGGTGGCTTCCGGGTTAGGAATCACCGTGTTACCCCTGTCTGCCGCCACCGCCATCAAATACCAGGAAGATATCCTGGCGGTGCGCCCGTTTGCGCCGCCGGTACCCTTCCGTACGGTCGCCCTGGCCTGGCGCGTAACCTTCCCCCGCCCGAAAGCCATTGATGTGTTGTCGCTGGCGGCCAGCCAGTGCCGCGTAATGGAGAAGGCGAAAACCGCAACGCCGGTGGTTGCTGAGCGCGCCTGAGGGCTGTTATGACGTCACTGGACGACATTTCCGTTACCCAGCTCAAGGGCGTAGGAAGCGCCCTCGCGGGAACACTCGCCAAGCTGGGTATCCATTCCATTCAGGACCTCCTGTTTCATCTGCCCTATCGCTACGAAGACCGAACCCGCGTTGTCCCCATGGGCAGTTTGCGTATCGGCGACATTGCGGTGGTTGAAGGCGAAGTCATGAAGGCCGACCTGGTCATGGGGCGCCGTCGATCGCTTCAGGTTACCCTGCGCGATGACAGTGGTTTTCTGGTGATGCGGTTCTTCCACTTTAACGCGGCTCAGAAAAATCAGCTGACGGAAGGCGCTCGGGTTCGTTGTTTCGGCGAGGTTCGCCCCGGCCGGGCCGGTTATGAGTTCTATCACCCCGAGTACCAGGTCAATCCACCACCCATGCCAGCTGCTGGTGAGGCGACACTGACTCCGGTCTATCCACTGACCGAGGGCATTCAGCAGCCCCGGGTGCGAGGCCTGTGCCAGCAGGCCCTGGGGTACCTGGCCCGTTTCCCGATCAAGGACTGGTTGCCGCCATCGTTGTTGTCTGATTACCAGCTGCCGGGTATTTCCGAAGCGGTCAAACTGGTGCACTCCCCGCCTGCCAATGCCCCGGTGCATCTGCTGATGGAGGGTCGACACCCGGCCCAGCAGCGCCTGGTGATGGAGGAATTGCTGGCCCATCAACTCAGCCTGCTGCAGGTGCGTGAGCAGATTCAGGCCCGGGCGGCGCTACCACTGTTGCCAAACGGTGACTTGCCAGAGCAGTTTCTGGAGCAACTCCCGTTCAGCCTGACTGGCGCCCAGAAGCAGGTGATGAAGGAGATCCGGCAAGATCTCAGTCAGCGGGTGCCCATGCTGCGCCTGGTCCAGGGGGATGTTGGCTCGGGCAAGACCGTGGTGGCGGCTCTGGCAGCACTACAAGCCATTGGTTCGGGTGCCCAGGTAGCACTGATGGCACCGACCGAGATTCTGGCCGAGCAGCATTTCCGGAACTTCCAGGGTTGGCTTGCCCCTTTAGGAATTGAGCTTGCCTGGTTGTCTGGCAAGGTCAAGGGCAAGGCCCGGCAGGAGGCGCTGGCAGCGGTTGCCTCGGGCCAGGCGCAGGTGGCCATCGGCACCCATGCGCTGTTCCAGGACGAGGTCCAGTTCCATCGTCTGGCCCTGGTGATTGTTGATGAACAACACCGTTTTGGTGTGCACCAGCGCCTGGCGCTTCGTGAGAAGGGCGTCGGCGGTCAGTTGGCCCCCCATCAGTTGATCATGACCGCAACACCGATCCCCCGAACCCTGGCCATGAGCGCTTACGCCGACCTGGACACCTCAGTGATTGACGAACTGCCGCCCGGCCGGAAGCCGATAGAAACCGTTGTGCTGCCGGATACCCGCCGTAATGATATTGTTGAACGGGTGCGCACCGCCTGCCGTCAAGGTCGTCAGGCGTATTGGGTGTGCACGCTGATTGAGGAATCCGAAGCGCTGCAGTGCCAAGCCGCGGAGGTGACCGCGCAGGAACTGGCGGAACGATTACCGGATCTGAAAATCGGATTGGTCCACGGCCGGCTCAAAGCCGTAGATAAGGCCGGCGTAATGGAGCGCTTCAAAGACGGCGAACTGGATTTGCTGGTAGCCACCACCGTGATTGAGGTGGGGGTTGATGTGCCCAATGCGTCGCTGATCATCATTGAGAACCCAGAGCGCCTCGGGTTGGCGCAACTGCATCAGCTGAGGGGGCGTGTGGGCCGGGGGGAACAGGCCAGTTTCTGTGTATTGATGTACCACCCGCCGTTGTCGAATAACGGAAAAGCACGGTTGCAGGCGCTCAGAGACAGCCAGGACGGTTTCTTTATTGCCGAGAAAGACCTCGAGATTCGTGGCCCGGGTGAAGTTCTGGGTACCCGCCAGACAGGCCTGATGCAGTTCAGGCTTGCGGACTTTGAACGGGACAAAGGCTGGATTGAACCGGTCAAGGCGATGGCGCCGGCGCTCATGCGACAGCCAGCGATAGTATCCGCTCTGATCAGGCGGTGGCTCGGTGAGAATATTCGGTACGGCGAGGTGTGAGGCCGAAACATACTCTGTTGGTACATTGTGGCTTGGCCCACTTTCTGCCCAGAGTTTGCTTGAAATTAGCTGCACAATGCAGCCAAATAGGTATCAAACCTTCTTTTGGAGAAAGCTATGGAGCTCCCTGTTTCGGTTCAGCAAGCGCTTGGCGACAGCGCCGCAGGGGTGTCGCTGAGAAACGCGAACCAGGTTCAGCCGCAGCACTTGTTGCGTATGGTGCTGCTGAACGACAGCGAGGGTAACCTGCAGGCTATTTGCCGGCGGGATGATTTGCTGGATCTGGAAGCGCTGAACAAACAGCTTGGCCGTGATCTGAGAATGATGCAGCGTCGCGAGCAGGTCCGGGTGCGCCAGCGCTCAGGGCTGCAGGAACTGCCTGCCTTGCCATCATTGACCGGTTGGCCGACCGTGGTCGACCAACGGGTGGACGAACTGGAATCCGTGGCCCTGGAATTGGCGGATGAAAAGCTGGCAATCATGATGCCAGCGGTGGATTTTCACCAACTGACAGCCAAGGCCGAACGCCATGACTTTGCAGTGGATACCAGCACCATTTCTGTGAATCTCGACAATCACGGTGCTGATCGGGACCAATTGCATTCTGCGCTGAAAAAATTTACCGGCCTGCGCATTCAGCAACGGCTGGAGGATACCCTGGAATTGCCGCCACTGCCTGAGACCGCCCAGCGCATTATTCACCTTCGGGTAAACCCGAACGCGGTGATGGGTGACCTTGTGGATGTGGTAGAGAGTGATCCCAGCCTGGCAGCCCAGGTAGTAAGCTGGGCCTCGTCCTCGTTTTATGCCGCAGCGGGGCAGGTGCGCTCAGTTCACGATGCGGTGTCGCGGGTGCTGGGCTTTGATCTGGTGATGAACCTTGCCATGGGCCTGGCCCTGGGGCGGGCACTCAAACACCCGAAAGACCATCCGGATGGCTACGTGGATTACTGGCAGCAGGCCATCTGGCAGGCCCAATCGGCTGGCATTCTGGCGAGCATGATGCCCAGGGGCCGGCGCCCCATGTTTGGCCTGGCGTATCTGGCGGGCTTGCTGCACAACTTTGGCCACCTGGTGCTGGCCCAGGTGTTTCCTCCCCATTTCAAGCTGGTTTGCCGCTCCCTGGAAGTGAACCCGCATATCGATTCCAGCGTGATCGAGCATTACCTGCTGGGCATCACCCGTGAGCAGATCTCCGCCCAGCTGATGGAAAACTGGGGTATGCCGGACGAAGTAACCCTAGCTATTCGCTATCAAAAGAATCCCTCCTACGATGGCCCCCACAGCGATTACGCCCGATTGCTTTGGCTGGGGCGTCAGTTGCTGACGGAGCGAGGGGTGGCCCTTGGGGCGGGAAAGCTGGCTGACGCTTCCGTATACGAGGAGCTGGGTCTGGATCGCGAGGCTGTGGAGGAACAGTTCGATGAACTGGTCAACAGCAAAGACAGCATTATGGCCATGGCCGGCATGATGGGCCAGGGCTCGTAAAAAAGCCGGCCTTGAGAGGCCGGCGAATTCAACCGCTTTGCAGAGTCGTCCAAACTTATCAGGAGAAAACAACACAGGTTTCTGCCCCGGATGCATGGGAGCAGCGTCCTTGTTTAAAGTTAGACAAGCTGCGAGAAAAGGAAAGCACTGAACCCTGTTTCGCAATCCATGAGCGCAACGTCAGGTTTTCACGCAAAGCAAAACCGTTGATTTGCTTTGCGATATTATTCTGGGTTCCCGGATTCCGGTTACAAAAAATTACAAAATGGGGCTGCTCAATCGAAACGATGATGCCTTATGGCGGTTGCGGCCCGGCGCACCTCGTCTGAATGAGCCTGTTCGACGGCATGGCGCTCTTTATCCATCTTCTCGACAAACCGGGTGTCGGTGGCCTGCCGGGCCCGGTGAGTCGGCATGTGCTGAATCTTGTCGTGAACCTCCTGAAATACCCGGAACGGCGATTTTTCCAGCAGGTCCGGGGCAACGTGGTCCAACAGACCTTTCAGCCGAAGGCACGCCTCGGAGTACTCCACCTGGTCTTCCTCGACCGCCATAGCAATAATCCGGATGCTCTCGATCATCTCGTCCCGGCGTTTGGCCCGGAACTCCTCAGACTTCTTCTGGCGCAACCGATGTTCCGAAATCGCCCTGGCCTGGCGCCAGATGTAGAACAGCAGAATGCCGATGGCCGCCAGGCCAAGAACGATGATGACCAGCTGGAGCCCTCTGGGCATGATGTGTCTCCCTGTAGTGAATGGTTCAGGCCTGCTTGCGTTGCGCCTCAGTTTGCCAGACTTTGACACTCACTACCTGCCCATTCAACACGGAGGTGCCGGAAACCGGGTCCACATCGGCGTCGTTCAGCACATCGTTGATGCTGGCGCCAGCATGGGCCGCTGCCGTGGACTGGCCGGTGCCCGGGCGATGATGCCCCCAACCATGGGGGATGGACACCACGCCGGGCATGATATCTTCGGTCACTTCCACAGGCAGGACTACCGATCGGCCACCGGAGCCGATTTCCGCCTGCTGGCCATCAGCCAGCCCACGGGCCTTGGCATCGGCCGGGTGTATCATCATCGTACAACGGCTTTTGCCTTTCACCAGGCGCTGACTGTTGTGCATCCAGGAGTTATTACTGCGCACATGGCGCCGGCCGATCAGCTGCAAGTCATTGGTTTTGCCATGCTCCAGCAAGGCTTTCAGTCGCTCCACATCGGCAAGGTATCGGCGTGGTGCCAGCTGTATCTTGCCATCCCGGGTATACAGGCGCTCTGGCAGCGAGGGTTGCAGGGGGCCGAGATCAACGCCGCTGGGATAGTCTTTCAGCAGTGACAATGACAAACCCTTGGGTAAATCCTGCCAACGTCGATTCAGTGGGCTGAGTTTGGCCAGGCCCTTCAGCGGGTGGCGCTTGGGCAAGCTGTCAATGGCCAGGTCCAGTGCCGGCTGAATCAGCTTGCCTGCTTTGCCCAGGTTGGCACCGTAGGGGCCGGTACGCAGCATCGCGTCCAGAATCGGGTCTGGCCCCAGGGCTTTGAATGCCTTCCAGCCCAGCTCGGAGCGTAGCGGCAACCGTCCGCCTTTGCGGGCTTTTTCCAGGCGGTGGGCCAATTCCAGAAGGATCTGCCAGTCGTGGCGGGCGTCGGGTACCGGCTCAAACAGGGCTTCACTGTATTTGGCCACGTTACGCACAGCAAACATGCTGAAAATCAGATCGTAATGGCTGCGTTCAAGCGCGGCGGTGGGCGGCAGTATCACGTCGGCGTGCCGGGTGGTTTCGTTCAGGTAGTAATCCACCGACACCATAAACTCGAGACCTTCGAGGGCCTCGTCCAGCCGTTGGCCGTTAGGGTTCGACAGAACCGGGTTCCCGGCAACGGTTACGAATGCACGGATCTGCCCGTCGCCGGGGGTGAGCATTTCGTCGGCCATGGTGCTGGACGGGTACTCGCCGGCAAACTCCGGCAACCCGCGAACCCGGCTGTGTCGCTTGGCAAAGTGCCCATTCTGGCCGGACAGGGCACCCAGCGCCACCAGATCAACAGCGGGTTGGGTAAACAGAACACCGCCCGGAATATCCAGTTTGCCGGTCAGGATGTTGAGGCAGTAGGCCAGCCAGGTAGTGGTGGCGCCGAACGCCTGGGTGCTGGTGCCCATGCGGGTATACAGAGCGGCCTTGCGGGTGTTTGCCAGATCCCTGGCCAATTGACGAATGTCCTTGGCAGAAATGCCTGTGGCGTCCGAGACAGCCTCGGGGCTGAATCCCAGCGCAGCCAACCGCAGCAGGTCCATATCTTTCACCAGCCGCTCCGCCGCACCGGCATTGACCAGGTTTTCCGCAAACAGGGTATGTACCATGGCCATCAGCAGCAGGGCATCAGTGCCGGGGCGAACAAAGTGGAACTGGTCCGCGAGTTTGGCGGTTTCCGTGCGGCGGGGGTCGATCACAACCAGCTTGCCGCCGCGCTGTTTCAGGGCTTTGATCCGCCCGCGTACGTCCGGCACCGTCATCAGGCTGCCATTGGAAGCCATCGGGTTGCCGCCAATGCAGATGAACAGGTCGGTGTTGTCGATGTCCGGAATCGGGAACAGGATCTGGTGCCCGAACATTTCCAGGCTGGCCAGCATATGCGGAAGCTGGTCGTTGGAGGTGGCCGAGAACCGGTTCTGGGTGCCAATGGCATGCAAAAACGGCATGGTGGTCATCAAGGTGCCGTGGTTATGTACATTGGGGTTGCCCAGGTAAACGCCGATGCTGTTGCGGCCGTGGCGTTTACGAACGTCTGTGAGCCGCTCGGCCACCAGGTCAAAGGCTTCATCCCAGGACATCTCCTGCCAGCCGTCGGCGGTTTTACGGATCGGCTTGCGCAGACGCTCGGTATCCTCATGCAAATCCTGCAAGGCCACAGCTTTCGGGCAGATATGGCCCTGGCTGAGCGGGTCCTGCTCGTCACCCTTGATGGAGGCAATCTTGCCCTCTTTCACCTCAATGGCGACGCCACACATGGCCTCACAAAGATGACAGGTACGGTAGTGTGTGCCGTTTTGCATGGGGCTCTCCCGGAATTGTTGTTTTAGGTTTCAAGTTGCAACCAGATTATCAGGAAATGGCCGCCAGATAAAAGAACGGATGGCAAAGGACAGCTGACCTTTGTTCATAAAAAAGGCCAGTCCGGAGACTGGCCTTATCAGGCAGGGGCCTGGGTTAACGCTGAGCCGGTATTTCCTTTACCGGGTTGGAGATGAAGTTCAGGTAGACGCCTTGCGAGGGAATTTCCAGAGGAATGGATATGTCTCCTCTATCTACGCCCGTTGACGAGTCAGCGATGCAAGAGAATATTCCCTCGAACCCTCTCGCTTCTACACACGCGGCGTAGCTCAGGAAGCCTCCGACAAGAGGGATCTCAACATTGACATTAACATTGATAAGGGGAGCATTCTTGTTTCTCTGCTCCACCTGCATACGTCCATCATCAAAGAACACGATCGGGCCATCCAATTCCAGGGACAACGGCTTGCTATAAAGGTCATGCGAGAGCGCCTGCGCGAGCGGCAGCGACAGATTCGGCGCGTCCAGGGTCAGATCCGCCGTCGTCATGAACGTGGGCTGTCCGTCTTCGCCCTCAACAATCAAACCCTCAACCAGCCCCATCGGGTTGTCTTCGGTGGGCTCGCCGTAGGTCATGCGCAGAATCTGCGGGCCGGTTGCCTGTTCTCCGAAGCCATCCAGGAACACGCTTGCGGAGGTTGTGGCCAGCATGGTCGGATACAGCAGAACCCGAATAGCTTCCTCGCCGGTCTCCTCATTCAATACTACCGTTCCCACGATTTCGGTATTAAGACCGTAGGTCTGATAAATGAATTTGTTCTCCGGACACTCCTCCGAGGCTGAGCAGCCAACGCTGGCACCCACTGGAATACCGAGTGCGCTGGCCTGATTGCCAATAACACCCAACTTGGCAGCGTTTGCCGAGGGCAGGAAGCCGCCATTTGCTTCATCGACTTCATGTGCGAAGGGCTCCAGGCAATCGGTCGCGCCGGGCGAGGTGCAGTCAATCACATAGTTGGAGTTGGTGTCTCGCACGGGCAGGTTACGAAGCGGTGTGAACACAGTATTAACCGCTTCTGTACCCTGGAAATAGATCTCCATATTCGGGCCACCAACATCCTCGGGGTCAACCAGAACGTCGGTTTGCAGCGGATAGCCCTGCTCTGAGCAGATCGCAGACTCGCAATTCATGCCAGTGGCAGACGCCATGGTGTAACGGTAATAGCTGCCGGGCTCCCAACCTTCATCGGGATAGAACCGTATGCGCTGATTGTTCTTTTCCAGTCGACCGGCGACTTCCGCAAAGTCGCCGGCTTCGCCGCGTTTTTCCACTTTGAAAGTGTCACCTAAACGGATGCTGTCCAAGTTCATGGACTGAGAGAATACGACCGTAATCGGCCGATCCTCAGGCATGGTTGTAATCGGTAATATCTGACCAGCCGGGCCGTCGGGCGCTGCGTCCAGACATTGGCCGTGATTCGGGTTAGCTGAATCAAGATCAACGGGTGTAGTGGCACAGGGATAGCCGGGGTAGGTGGTCAGGGCAATCGGTGAGACAAACTCAACAGTGGTCTCGGGGTCATCCAAAGCTTCAAGAGTAAAATTCAGTGGCGCGAGTGCCACAGGGTTGCCCGCAAGGTCAGTGAGGCCGTTCACTTCTACAGAGTAAGGAACTCCGTGTTCAAGACCACCCTCAGGATTAAGCACCAGAGCGGTACCATCAAGACTGTGATCGAAGGCGACGGGTGTTCCGTCGGCTTTGAGCGTTACCCCGTTGCTAATAGATTCGGCATCCAGTGGTTCGTCAAAGAACAGAATCACTGGATCACCCGGCCGCTGCATCGATTGCCGGGTAGATGGGGTGGCGTTCTCAGGGCCTGGCATCCAGCTCACCAGTTGCGGCGGTGTGGTGTCCAGCTCCCGCAGCGTTTCTGCATCCAGGACTGAATCCACGTCTGTGGCGGCCTGCAAGTGGAAGGCAATAGTGGAATCGGTAAACTCCTGGCCCAGCAGGTTGGGCTCGACCATGCCGATGGCGTCGATGGTCAGTATGCCATTTTGTACAAGTGCAATCCCTCGCAGCTCCACACCCATCAGATCCTGTGAAAGCGAGGCATTGGGCTGCGCTTCCTCAGTGTTCATGGAAACGTCCATAAACAGGGTAATGTGGCGCGGGGCATTCTGGTTGTCAGTGTAGGGGTTCGGGCTGAGGTAACCGGAGGCATCCGACAACATGGTGACCTTGATGTTACCGGTGGTCTGCAGTTGTCCGGAGTCCGCATTCAGGATCGGCACCGCACCGCCGATCAGCACATCCAGGCTGGTGCTGTTCAGAACGCTGCCCTTGGGCACTCGCAGGGGCAGGGCCTCATCCGCCCTGAAGGCGGGGGCATAGGCCAGCTCCGCGAACAGATCGCCGGTTTGCTGTGACGGGCCTGCTACGCCTTGAAGCACCGAGTTCAGGGTAACGCCGTTAATGATCTGGCCATTGAGGATTGATCGCTGGGCAGACTCCTCGGATGCCCCTTGCGCGAGCCCGGAATCCACTGCCGCCTGCTGAAGCACCACGGTTGGGCCGGTGTCGCGGGGCTGGAAGCTGAATTCCTGGCTGAAGCGGTCACCCTCCGGGCCGTTGGTGAGGCTGGCCAGGTTGTTGAGTTTGAGTGTGTAAGTCTGGCCGGCTTCGAGAACATCGGCCTTGCTGCCGCAGTCTTTCGGATCTGCTGTGACGCAGGGATCAACCGTAATGCGGTTGCCTTTGACCAGAACGGTGGCCGGCACCGTCTGGTTATCTGAATTCAGCAGCTCAATGGTGCCGCCAAGTTTTTTCCAGTCCGGATGGACAGGGTGGGTCATGGCCAGGCGAAAGGTGGAGAAGTTCATGGCCTGGAAGGCGCTTCCCTGATCCGGCACCTGCCAGGCCACCCGGAAGGTTTCGTCGGTGTTGGTCAGGTTGGCGATAGCGGTAAAGTCACCCCGGGTGTCGAACTGGATACCCGGTTCGCCGACCGCATTAGGGGTAGCGACGGTGCGACCGCCCTCCGCTGCCAGCGGCTGTTCGAAGGTGACGGAATAGCGGGTCAGGATATCTAACCTGCCAGTGGGCTGGAGCTTCAGGCTTTTGCCACCGTCGATTTTCTCGACGGTAAAGTCCTGAGAAGTATCGCCAGAACTGACGCGGATTTTCTCACGGAGTGTGGCTTCATCATCGGTAATCGCATGTGAGAATCGCAGTACCAGCTCGGTTTTCGGACTCACATCGGCTTGTCCGTCCATCGGGAAAGAATACACCACAGAACCGGGCGCGGAGCGCTCACTCATGGTCTGTTCATCACTGCCGCCGCAGGCGGCGAGCAGAATTGCGGGAACGAGTGCCAGTGTCTTATTGTATTTCATGGCCTTCCTCTCCTCAGAACTTCAGGGTGATGGAGCCGCTGACGACGTGAACGTCACCGTCTGCTGTCACATCGGTTTCATTGCCATCAAAGTCGACCAGCGTGAAATCGCGTTTCTGCAGTTGCTGATACTGATAGCCCAGGTCCAGTCGCACCGGGTAAGCCAACAGGCGGGTCCGGTCATAGGTGGCGCTGATGCCAAGGCCAACGATGATTTTGTCGGTGTCCAGGTAGTTGAGTTCGGGATTACGCGTCGTTTTCAGCGGTGATTCTTCATAGGCAACACCACCTCGTACCGCGAAGTTCTTGTTCAACTGATATTCGCCGCCGAGGCGGGGAATGAGGATATCGTCAAACTGGATACGGTTGCCTGGAGCAACAGAGCTCTGGTCCTTGATCGTGTCGCTGGCGAAAATATCTTCGAGTTCCGACCAGTTCTGCTGCTCGATACTGCCGCCCACTCGCCAACCGTCGCCGACATACTGTGTGCCAATAGCGAAGGTTTCCGGCTGGAAGGAGTCGATGGTGGTCACCGCCAGGCTCAGGCCCGGGTCTGGAATGGTCTGGGTAACGATGATGTTGGAGTCCACGGTGGTGGAGGCCGATGACTTGGTGCGATAGGTGAACGCGGTCTCCCAGCCATCCAGGAAGCAGTTGCTGTCCGGGCAGAAGGTGCTGCCCAGATCGACACGGGTGCCCAGAATGGTTTTCATGGAAGGCTCTGCGCTGACCGCCAGGCGCTCACGGCTGGTTTCGCCACCGAGGGTGGAAACCGCATCCAGGTTGGCGGTGGCTTCCAGAGTGATTCTGACCGAAGCGCCGACGGAAATACCGCGCCAAATCGGAGTGGCGCCGCCGATATTCAGGAACAGAGGTTCACGGCCATACTGAAGGTACTGACCGGTTTCGCTGGTTTCGGAGCCGAAGGCCAGCATTTCCTTGCCGTATTTCTCCACGCCGGCCACGAAGCCCAGGTAGATCGGATGCTTGAAACGGGTCAGTGAGCCCAGATTGGTTTTCATGCCGATCAGCACGTGCTGGCTGGGCGAGCTGGAGACAATGTCGCCGTCGGCATTGGGGTTCTTCGAACGCAACTCCTGCTCTGCATGGAGTATGCCGCCTGTCAGCTCGCCGCGCTGGTCACTGGTCAGTGACGCGGGGTTGTAGTAAGTCGCGGACACCTGATCGTTGAACATGGAGAGCGATTGAGCAGTGCCCACGTCGACGGGCATTACGCCGTAGCTGGTACCCAGGTTGCCCATACTGGCGTGAGCATTGAAAGAAAGGCCGGCAGTTGTTGTGACAATGGCCAGGGACAGAGCCCGCAGGGCAAAGCGGTGAGAACCTATCATGTGTAAAGCTCCTTTTATTTTTGTCATTCAGGTGTTCATGCGCCGGCGATCATGCGAGCCGTTTTCGTATCTACACCTCTATACTGGATACTAGCCCGCTTGTCTTTTTAGGACGTTGGCCCGGATGACGTAAATTTACGTCGATTTGAACACACAATTTCCCACTTACATGGTTAGACAAAAGCAGAGGTCTGTGTAGATCAATTCGGGTCAGGTTTGTTGGGGATTTGTGAATGAATGCGACGCTTTGTATAAAAAAGGCCAGCGGGTGGCTGGCCATAAGGAAGGTTTGGTGGGGATAGCCCGCTTGCTTGAGCGGGCTGGCGCTTATTTCTGGGTATAGGGGGACAAGTAGTTCAGGTTCAGTTTGCCTGGCGGGATTTCCAGATGAATCCGGCTGTTGGCATCAACCGCGACATTGGCGATGCCTCCACAGATGTAGGTAAACGGCCAGAGCCCGCAGAGACCGCCAGTGTTCTGGCCGGTGATTTCGATATTACCTCGGGCGTCCACGTTAATGGGTACAGGGTCTGTGTTGCTCAACGATATCTGCATTCGGCCATCGTCAAGGAAGGAGACAGGGCCTCTTAGTCTCAGGTTGTTGATTTCATAACTGCGCAGGTTGTGAGTCAAGTTGGCCGGCCCAATGCTCGGGTTCAAGTAGGGCGCATCCAGGTAAACGTTTAGCGAAGTCTCAAACGTCAGTTGCCCGCTCTCGTCGTTGGAAATGAAACCTTTGGGTGGAGTTCGACCGGCTTCGCTGTCGTTATCGTATCGGATGCGCATCAGCATCGGGCCGGTGGGGATCTCTTCGTTCGGACTCAGGTCGACGCTCAGTATGAAATCCGGGAAGGCATCGATAAAGCTGGTGTCAATCCGGACCCAAACACTGCTGGAGGTTGTCGCCAATATCGACGGGTAGATATCAACTGGGATTATTGGTCCGTTATCGCCGTCATTAGCCTGGGGGCTGCCATAGACCAATGTATCGAGCATCGCGGTAAGATAAATGGATTGGTCGCTGGCACAGTCCAAACCAACCTGGCAGCCAATATTCGCATCAGTTACAACGGTTGTGCTGTTCAGCGGTGAAACGCCCGTTGCCCTCAGCCCCGCCGAATTACCGGTCGTTTCATCACCTGTGGCACCTTGCTCGGTTCCCTTCTGGTAGGTCAGGTCAGAGTTGGCATCTGCGGTTGGCAGATTACGCAAAGGCAAACTGACGGTTTGCGACGTCTCTGCCGTTGCAATGAAATGATTTACCAGGGCCTGTCCACCAAAGGTTCGATTGTTTCGATTCCGTGTGCCCTGGGTAAGCAGTTCGGTCTGCAACGGAAGGCCCGAAACAGAGCGGATGGCTTCGTTGCTGTTCAAGGTATAACGATACTGAACTCCAGGTTCCCAGCCTACGACTGGCGTAATAACCAGACTGCGAGGCGTGCGGGTAACATCGTATTCGCCGACAGGTACTGAAACCCAGATGCCATCCTGGAATGCCTCCAGAGAGAAGCCGGTGCCTGGAATCAGGGTGTCTGGGTCGATGTTCTGTGAAAATCGGACCACCAGAGGCTTATGACTTGCGTGCTCGGGAATCGGCAGCAGGTCGTCCGTTGTCTTGCCACCTGCGCATCGGCCTTGATGGCCCTGGCTCAGGTTGATCGCGGTTTTGGTGCAAGGGAAGCCGGGCATGGTCGCCAGCACCAGCGGTGATTGATCCCCTGGGGTTCCCGGCAGTGTCGGCGCAAGGTTGAAATTCAGAGTGGTAGAGCCAAGGCTGAGCCCGGCTGTGTCCTTGATGTTCTCGAGAATCAAGCTGTACTCGGTGCCATGAGCAAGTGCTACTTCAGGCTGAATAATCAGGACCGACCCGTTCAGAGAACGTTCGGCGGCAAGCTCGTTACCGCCCCCAAACAGTTTAACAGTGTCTTGATTAATGGTTCCCGGCAGTACAGGTTCCGAAAAGTAGACGATTAACGGGTCGCCGGGGCGCAATGTATCGGCGTAATCGTCGCCAGGTACCCAGCTTTTGATGAACGGTGCCTGAGTATCGGCAAAGTTCTCTGCCTTAGGCGCATCATTTGGGTTCCGATAGCCTTCAAGCCGGAAAGAAATCAGACCGGATGCCACATCCACGCCCATAACGTCTGGCTCGATTACGCCAACCGCTTCGATGGTCAGGGTGCCTTGCTCCACAATGGCGGTACCAACCAGATGCACGTGCAGAAGTTCCTGGGCCAACGCAGCATTGGCAACGGTGTTGCCGGTAATGAGCGCCATGTCGATAAAGAGCTCAACCATCCGTGGCGCATTCTCATCATCGGTGTAGGGGTTCGCCATCAGAAAACCATTGGCATCTGACAGGAAGCGCACTTCTATTGCCTCTGATGAAAAACCTGCGGGCAGGGCGCCCGCCACGTTGACATCCACATTGGAGCCGGTCATCAGGGTGCCCCGATCAATCCGCAGCGGTACGCTCTGTTTGTTGGCATCAAACCGCGGTATGTAGCCCAGCTCTGCGAAGACGGTTCCCTGCGCACGGGTACTGTTGTCCTGCCCCAAAAGAATTGAACGCAGGCCCACGGAGTTGAATCCCTCCCCGGACAGTGAAAGGTCTCCCAGCGTGGTTGTTGCGGTTTGTGGCATCCGTTCTCGCTCACCCTTGGGTGAACGGGAATCGAGCGGCTGGAAGGTCAGGGGGGTATCGTCTGAAAGGTTCAACGATGCCTGTGCCAGCATGCTGCGAATGTCGTCACTCAGGTGCAGGGAGTAGGTCTGGCTTGGGTCCAGATCTGATTCAGGGTCAACCGTGACTCGGTGACCACTGATATACAGCTGTGCTGCAACGGTTTCATCCTGGCCATCCAGCAATGCAATGGTGTCCCCGTAACGGACGGTTTGTTCATCCACCGGTTCGGTAAACTGAATCCGCAGGGTCGACATGTCCGTTGCAGGGTACCGATCATTGCCAGCAGGAATAACCCGAGCCAGGTCAAAGCCAGTGCCTTCGGCCTGGTCCAATAACGGGCCTGTAGTGGCTGGCGCGGTGGTGAATTCAATGCCGCCATCAGGCAGCGTCACCACATCACCGCCCACCCTCAGATCCGTATTGATCAGCGTATAACGGGTACCGGGTAACAGCGCCTGTGCAGGCCGCACCGCAAGCCCCCGGTTCTCTGAGGTCATCTTCGCGTCGGTCAGTGTAACAGTGTCACCGTGCTCACTTTTCAACTGAAGGCTTGCAGCGAGTTCAGCTTCCGGAGTGGCGATACCCTGGGTAAAGCGCAGGAAAATGGGGGTGCTGGTGGCGACTGCCGCTTGCCCCGCCATGGGGTAGCTGAAATACAGGTCGGCTTTTGCAATCTCTGATCTGTTGACGGTTTGCTCGTCCCTGCCGCAGCCTGCAACAACAGACGTGACCAGGGCCATTGCCAGAATGGAACGCTTCATACTACACCTCGTCAGAACTTGAAGGTCACAGAGCCCGCGACAACGTGCACGTCGCCATCGGTTTCGACGGTTTCATTGGCGGTTTCGCTACCAAACGGGGTTACCTGAAAATCCCGCTTCTGCAGTTGCTGGTACTGGTAGCCGAGATCAAACCGGACCGCATAGGCAAACAGGCGAGTGCGCTCGTATTCAGCGCTGACGCCCAGACCCACTACGATCTTGTCGTTGTCGAAGTAGTTGACCTCCGGATTCTGGGTGCTGCGAAGGGGCGATTCTTCATAAGAAACGCCCGCGGTGACAGCAAAGGCTCTGGTAAGCTGGTATTCACCGCCAATTCTGGGGACGAGAATGTCGTCAAAAGACATTCTCAACCCTTCACTGACACCGCTTTGATTCTTGATGGTGTCATTGGCGAAGACATCTTCAAGTTCCGACCACTTCTGATGTTCGAGACTGGCTCCAACACGCCAGCCATCACCCCGGTAATGCAGGCCGAAAGCAATGATCTCGGGCTGGAAGGAGTCAATGGTGGAGACAGCCAGAGGCAATCCCGGCTCGGGAATCACCTGGGGCACCACCACATTGGCGTCCACCGTGGTTTTGGTATTGGAGCGAGCGCGATAGGCGAGGGCCGTCTCGAAGCCGCTAACGATGCACGCCTGCTCCGGGCAGATCGTTTCACCAAGATCGACGTTGACGCTGGCAATGCCTTTGATAGACGGTTTTGCGCTCACCCCCAGCCGTTCCTGGCTGGTCTCTCCGGCGAGCGTAGAGCGTGCGTCGAGGCTGGCTTCAGCCTGAAGGGTAATCCGTGCGGCCACACCTGCATCAATTCCGCGCCAGATCTTGGTTGCCCCACCGATGTTCAGGAACAGAGGCTCGCGGCCGTATTGCAGAAACTGGCCGTCTTCCGAGGTTTCCGATTCAAACGCCAGCATTTCCTTTCCGTATTTCTCAACGCCCGCCACAAAGCCCAGATACAGCGGATGGCCGAAACGAGTCAGCGAGCCCAGATTGGTTTTCATGCCAACCAGTACGTGCTGGCTTGGGGAGTTGGACACCACATCACCATCCCGAGTGGGGCTGCTGGCGCGCAGCTCCTGCTCGGCATGCAGCAGGCCGGCGGTGAGCTCACCCCGGGGGTCCTTGGTCAGATAGGCTGGGTTGTAATAGGTGGCAGACACTTGTGTATTAAACATCGACAGTGCCTGTGCTGAGGCTATGTCACTGGGCATCACGCCATAGGTTGTGCCAAGGTTTCCCATGCTGGCAAACACGGGTAACGACAGGGATAGACTGATCGCCGAAACAGAGGCGCAGAGAATCCGCTTACCTGCGAAATCAAAGCCGTGCATTGTAATACTCCGTTGTTTTTTTTAGTCGCTTGTCGGTCTTGTGACCGATTTATCATTATCCTGTGATCATAAGCTGGACGGAGCATTGCGTGGTGTGGCTTTGGTGACAGGTAAAAAGGCGTCTGAGGGTCAAGCTTGATATAAGTTATTGCCTGGCATTGGGTTTACGAGCCAGCCCGAGAAGTGCGAGAGCGATCACGTTGTCCGTTTTGTGATGAGTTTCACGTATTTTGGGGCTTCAGCCGTGTGTTAGTGAGCGCGGTAATTCTGTTTGATGCGTAAAGAAACCTGACAGCGACTTCTATGGTGGGCCAGGATCAGCGTGGTCGCTAAAAACAAAGCCCCCCAAGAGGAGGGCTTTGAAGTGAGGGCAACGTTTCTAGCTGTTTATGCAGTGCGTTGCAGCTTCCGGCGAACCGTCAGCAATCCCAGTATGCCAAGACCAAGAAGGCCCAGCGTGCCCGGTTCGGGAACGGTAACGGTACCGCCGTTGAACTCAGTCAGATGGCTGAGCTGAAGATCTTCTTTGTCCTTGAAGTAGTCCAGAAGCCGGAACACGCCCCAATCCATGTTGGGCTCGTTCTTGAACAGAACGTGTGTGCGGGCGTCTTTCAACAGAAAGTAGGACGGTGTGGTCATCAGCTGAAACGCGACGATACCAGCGTCCTCGAGCGTTACCTGAAAATTGGCAGGCTCTGTTTTTCCAGCATACGTCAACGTGGTGCCCACAACACTTGATGCCCAGGTAGCCTCTGTGGCCGGGTTTGAAGGGCTTAGGCCGTCAATTTGGCCGAGAAACGTATCGACCCCTCCAACGTCTGTACCACCCGCGATGGTGTACGCAAAAGCACTGCCACTGACACTGAAGGCCAGTAACGCACTGAATAATACGGTTTTGATTTTCATGATGACACACTCCTTGAGATCAGCACCTGTCGGTGACCAACGGCACCCTGTATCGATCTTGCACTACCCATTCCTCAAGGGCGTGTAGTGTCGGGTTTCCATACGGATGTCATAGAGGATTAAGCAAGCGGTGGGCCAAGGTTTCAGGGCATTGATCGATATAAGATTTTTGTCTCTGTTCGTGCCAGGTGTGTAAAGTTATCTGACGTTGAGCAAGGCAGGCCTGTTTAGTGATTTGTCACGACGCTCCAACCAGCAGGTTGTCAGCGCCAGCCACGCTTGCCAGGGATCTGTTAGAGCCGTTCGGTTTGCGAAACGGCCAGCGTGAGCCCCTCGCCCTTAATCAGCTCAATGGAAAGATCAGGATTTATGTCCCGAAAAATATTCAGATGAGAAACTGGAGTGCTGGCGTTTTCGCTTCCATGAATGAGTTTCAAGGTCAGGTTCGGAGTTTCCAACAGATGGCCCCAATCCTGAATCATGATCCTGAGGTCCTCCAGGTACCCCGCCCCGAGTTGATTGACATAAAACCCATAGGCTGCAACTACCCCTTGTTTCAGGGAGTTTTTGCGAATCACATGTTCATCCGGCTCCACGCCCTCGAAAATCACTTTCGGCCACTGTTCAGGGCCGAGCTTTCTCATCCTCAGGATCAGCAGGCGAATCAATAACCTGGCCAGCCAGGGCGCGTGGCGGGCAGCTTGAATGAAGATGGCCTGATGAGCTGGCATGGCGTTGATCTGTTCCAGCTCCTTGAACGGTGGCGCGGCAGAGACAGAAACAACGCCGTTTATCTGGATGCCGGAGTGTTGCATGAGCGCAAGTGCCGGTATCAGGGCGACTTCGTGGGACAGAATGGTTACCTTGGAGATCGACAGGGAGCCAAGTACGGCGAGGATATCGTGGCACTGGCTTTCCAGTGGGTCTTCGGTTTTGTCCGATGGTTCGGTCCGGCCATAGCCGGCACGTTCAACGGCTATGACATCCAGACCAAACTGCGCGGCCAGTCGCCGCTCATCCGGAAAATCCCCGGCACCGAAAGACGGACCGTGCAGGAAAAGCACTGGCCGTCCGCCGGGTTTGCCAAATCTTCGCCAGCCAATCTGTCGTTGCTCGCGAAACAGCTCATGGATGCTCATGGGGTAATTGTCGTAGTGAACGGAAAGCAGATCCCCCTTTGTCGTCACGGTATCCATTGCAGTCGCTGCAGAGGCCGCCATAGTGGCGGCCTGCACCTGGCTTTTGGCACCGAGCTTTTGCAACAGACTTTTGATCTGTTGCCGCACGGTGGCCACGGAACTGCCTCGCTCCCCGGCGATCTCTTCTGACGAGCAGCCGCGAGACAGAAGCGCGAGGATATGCCGCTCGCTGGCGGACAGGCCGAACACGTCGGCAAACGCCAAATCGATGGATTCCGGCCAGTGTTGTTGCAAGGCATTTAGCACAAAGGTTTTCAGCTTCTGGTGGTACATGCCCACGAGAATCAAAGGCAGGGCATGCTCATCACTGCCTTTTCGATAGGCCTTAAGCAGCGTGGGACCCTGAGCAGTGGCAAGGCGTTCTTTGAACTGATGGAAAGCCTCCGGGCTGATGCCAAGAGCGACCAATCCATCACCGGATTGCATATCAAACAATTGGGCTGCGCCCACGTTGAGCGCGACCACCTGGCCAGACTCATTGAGCGCCAGGGCGGGCGCTGTGTGGTCGTTGACCAGTTTGTACAGCGGGTCGTGCCCGGTTGCACGCTCCTCTAGGTCATGCAGGGCGGTCGACAGCTCCAGCGCAAGTTCCGTAGGTAGGATGGCTTGCGAGCTGAGATCCGGTGCCAGGGCCACTATCAGGTCCGCAAACTCAGCCTTCCTGGCTGCCACTGCAGACACCAGTTCCTTGAGATTTTGTTTGTCTGGCATCTGTCTCCGCCGGATTTGTGTTATCGGTTAAACGAAACCGGGGCCTTACCGGATCACTTTATACCAGATGGTAGATGCTGCCCTGAGCTAGGCGTATTAATGTTAACCAAAAAATCAGGGGAGTCACGGGCAGGTGATCGCAGACTATGCAGAAATTTTCCAGCACCGGGGCGGCAGCTACCACCGAGCCATGTTAAATGTGCCCCATGCCCGGGTGCGTGAGTTTCAGCGGGCCGTTGAGCCGCTGGCTGCGGATCTCGCTGCTAATCCCATGCTGCGGGTAGCGGATGTGCCCGCCGGTGGTGAGTATCTTCAGTATTTCCTTCCCAATTCCATCATCTATCAGGGCTTTGACCCTGACGGATCCCCACGAAATAGATAAGAAAATCAGGATGATATGATTGAAAAGGCCTGCATGGGTCGGCATGTTGTTAATCGCCAAACCAACAATATGCCTAAGGAGACCCATGCAGGCCCCTCGATTCTTACATACTCTGCTGACCTCATCACTCCCCCTGGTCCATGCCAAGCGCCTGCAGGCGCTGCTCGACACGGTGGGTGCCCTGCTGGGCGAGCGCCGCCTGGGCTTGACCGCCCTGGGGCGTGCCTTGCCAGGGCCAGTGGCTACCAAGCACACCATCAAGCGAGTCGATCGGTTGCTGGGCAACCCTCACCTGCATCAGGAGCGTCCCCTGTTCTATTGGCTCGTGGCCAGCCTGCTGATTGGCCACATGACCCGCCCGCTGATTCTGGTGGACTGGTCGCCGATTGATGACCGTGGCAAACGGTTCTTGCTGCGCGCCGCGGTGCCCTTTGCCGGGCGCTCGCTGCCAATCTTCGAGAAAGTCCACCACAAGGATGGCTGCCAACACTGTGAGGCATACTTGTTGGCCGCTCTGGCCGAGATACTGCCTGACAACGCCACGCCGATCTTGGTCACCGATGCGGGCTTTCGTAATCCCTGGTTCGAGGCGGTTGAGGCACGTGGTTGGTACTACGTCGGCCGGGTGCGTAGCCCGGTTCGCTGCCAGCTGCCAGGGCAGGCGTGGCAACCTGTGTCAGACCTGTTTCCGCAAGCGACATCGGTACCGCGGGCGCTGGGTTCCGTGCAAATTGCTGAGAGCAATCCACTGACCACCCGCATGGTGCTCTACCATCGGCCGCCGCAGGGGCGCAAGCATCGCAACAAGCGCGGACAGGTCTCCCAGGACAGCCGCAGCCGGGCGATTGCCCAGCGCCAGAAGGAGCCCTGGGTGCTGGTCAGTAACCTACCGGCGCGCTCAACGCTGGCGGACAAGTTGGTGGCCATTTACCGGCAGCGCATGCAGATTGAAGAGGGCTTCCGCGACGTCAAGAGTCCCCAGTTCGGGCTGGGCTTCGGCATGCATCAGTCTCGCCAAGGCAAGCGGATCGAAATCCTGCTGCTGATCGCGATGCTGGCCAATGTCGTGGTGATGGTTGCCGGTCTTCAAGTCCGAGACAGCGGGCAACAGCGACGCTACCAGAGCAACACGATCCGTCATCGGAACGTTCTCTCCGTGTGGCGTTTGGGACTGGAGTGGCTGCGACGTCATTGTGTCGGTGCTGTCCCATGGCCCTCTTGGAAGACAGTTCTGACGAGCCTCCAAGGGGAAGTCAAAGAGCAGGCCTTATGCGATGGATAGCAAAGTTCGTGGGGATTCCTCAGGCTTTGACCCCAGCTCGGGCTTTAATAGCGACCTGTACGAAAGCTGCGGGCTGGCCGATTTACCCTTTGCTGATCAATCCATCGATGCACTTGTCAGCCTTGCAGGGCTGCACCATTGCTCGGATAAACGCCCGTTTCTGAATGCCAGTCACCGTGCGCTGGTGCCCCGGGGCATGCTGTCCATTCTTGATGTGCGAGCCGGTTCGTCCGAAGCCCAATTCCTGGATGAGTTTGTGGGTGAATACAATGGTATGGGGCATGAGGGCGACTATCTGGGGCCTGAGTTCGTGTTGCAGTGTGATACACAACACTGGGAGATCCTCTCGGCGGGGATGGTGGATTGTCACTGGCAATTCGTCAGCAAAACCGAGCTTTGTGATTTCTGTCGCGGCTTATTTCGTCTGCAGCGTGTCTCCAACACCATGATTCTGGACGCCGTTGCCCGGTACCTGAACTTCAGGGCAAGCACGGATTCACACGAAACTGTGCTGATGCCATGGCGCCTCTACCGTGTGGTAGCTCGCAAACGGTTTCCGAGCCAGAGGGAGCACTGAATGCCGTCCAGACCCGATTGGAACATGCAGCCGCCGGTTACTCGCTACCCTGGTGGCGCCGATACTACCCGCCAGCCGGGCTTCTGCGTGAATATCCGGCCACCTTCTAGGGAGGCTGAACCGCTGTCGCCGACCTTCGCTACCTTGCTTGAACGCGCATTTCCGGAACCAGCCTTTGGTAACTTACCGAAACCGCCGGCTCACCCGGTTGGGCCCGAGCCCTGGCTGGAATGGCTCGGGTATTGGTATCACCGGATGATTCGATACGCTGGTTTACCGGTATTCGAAATGCCAAAAGCACTGTCATCGCCGGACAAGCCCCAGTATTACCGGATGTATTGCCCGGCCTACGAGGGTACCGAGAACGCAAGCTTGTCACTTTTGAAGTGGCTGTTGACGGTTTCCATGGCGCCGCAAACCGACACCCTGATGCGTGAGGCAATGAACGGCCTTGATTCCCTGATGAAATCGCTGTCGGCCGGTGCACCAACCTCGGCCAATACCCTGCGCTTCCTCTTCGCGGCGTTTGAAGCACGGTTGCCCGTCGTCAGCCTTGGCCACCACATGTTCCAGATCGGCATCGGGGCATCCGGCGTTTGGCTGGACGGTTCGTTTACCTCTGGAACGTCGGTTATGTCGGCCAATCTGGTGCGCAATAAGGCGGCCACCAGCGACTTTCTGGCCAAAGCAGGTATTCCGGTTCCCTGGCAGGCACTGATCACGGAGGAGGCCCAGCTGAAGACCGTTGCCGAGGCTCTTGGGTTTCCATTGGTCTGCAAGCCGGCGGATCTGGACGGTGGCCAGGGCGTTCATCTGCATTTGGAAGACCTGCCTTCGCTGGCGAAGGCTTACCGGCAGTGCCGGGAGCTGAGTAAACAGGTGCTGACTCAGCCCCAGGTGCAGGGCCGGGATTACCGGTTAACGGTGCATGCGGGGGAGTGTGTCTGGGCCATCGAACGGGTTCCGGCTCGAGTGATTGGCAATGGCAAGGACACCGTGGCGGCCCTGATCGACCATGAAAACGCCCGGCCAGAGCGCTCAGGCACCGGTCACAGCCCGCTCAAACCACTGCCAGGTGTGCACTCCGCCAAAGACCTGTTGAAGGCTCAAAGCCTTAAGCCCACCAGCGTGCCTGAAAAGGGGCAGATCGTTGTCCTGTCGCATTTACCGAATGTCGCTGCCGGTGGTCAGCCAGTACCCATATTCTCTGAAGTGCACCCGGACAACGCCGAGCTGGCCGCCAGAGTGGCGCGCCTGTGCCGGCTGGACCTGGCCGGCATCGACCTGATTATGCCAGACATTCGCCGGTCCTGGCGTGATGCCGGCGCCTGGGTGATCGAAGTGAACGCGCAGCCGGATATTGGCCAGACCACCGCCGCCCACCTGTACGGCAAATTGCTCAAAAGGATGCTGCCGGAAACGCCTGTTGAGATTCGCTACGTTGAGGGCCGGGAGAATGATGCCTGGGGCAGGGGGGACAGGGTGAGTTGTCAGGGGCGTTTGTGGAATGGGCTGGCCTGGCAGCCATTGCCGGAGAAACAGGCAGAACGGGTGGCCTGGGCACGGCAGTGCCTTTTGGATGACCAATGCCAGGGTATCTGGCTGGATAAAGAGAGTTGGACGTGGTTCAGGCAAGCCGCCACGGATCTTGCGATCCGGTGACGGCTTTAGAAAGGCTAATGTCAGATCGGGTTGAAGTACTCTGCGCCACCGAGACCGGGTAATGGAATAAATTTGGTTGGGCCATTATTGCCATTGCGACAGGCCGCATCGTGGCTGTCGGTGGATATGGCTGCTGCTGGGTCACGGTCCGTTTGCGTGTTGTTCTCATCCACATGCACGCGAGTCGTTTCCTGCGAATTGCCGTCCAACAGGAAACTGACACCCGCTACCAGGGGTGCGCTGGGTGTAGAGGAATAGCCAATGGTGGCATTGGTTGGGCAATCCAGCCGCGCTTGGTCTGATCTGCCTCGCAAGAAGCTCGCTTCGTCTCCAACAAACTCGAAGTCTGCAGTAATGAACTTATCATTGCCACCGTTCGACAGGGTTTCGATAAAGAGCGTTTCGGCATCCTCACCACTACCGAATACGATAGAGGTAGTTTCGGCATTTTCATCACCGCGGTAGGGTGATTCGACATACAACTTGTAGATGTCATCTGGCGTGTTGTTACCCAACTCAGTCGGGGCTACGAAAACAGACGCAAAGTTGTTGAATTTCACCTGCGATGCCGTGCCACCATTGGGTGTGGTAATGATTCTCAGGCTCGGCGCATCAAAGGCATACATGCCTTTAAAGTTATTATCGGCTAAGCGCTGTTTGAAAAACCGGCTACGATTTGGATTGGCGTACTCAAAACTGTTCAGCGCATTTTGTTGTGCTTGGGAAAACTCTCCAAAGACGTGAGTGTCGGTAAAACCAAACGCTAAATTGTAGTTATTGTTGTTAAGGGTGATGTCGACCGGCGTGCTTTCTTCACGACCGCCGTTGCCGAAACTGAAGACAAGTTACTTGCCAAAACCTACCGAGATAACTTTTCCACTCTTTGGCTCTACCAACAATTCATCGCCATCCCAATTAAAAAGCTTTACGTTATCATCCTTGGCAACGATTGATGTATATGGACTATCATCATACACATGCTTCCGTTTTTCGATCACCCAAGCAATACTCCCATCCTCCCTGACTCCAAATACGTTCTCGTTAAAATACGCACCCGGATCAGGTTCAATTCGGACTACAAGGATAGCGTCAAACACTACCACTTCTGCTATTGGCCATTGAAACGGCACCTCAATACCCGATGGTTTTATTTTCAATACGTTCTTCGTAGCTGAATAATTAATCGTCATGGTAATGGCCTCATGTTTTGGAACGCAGAAGATGGAAGTCGCTGTAACAATTCGTATTGAATTGCACCACCTGAACCCCAGTCAGGTTGCGCCCCAACTGTCCCTACTCGAATATTAGTTCCTGGGGGAACATGAACATCAGACACAAAATTCGGTAGTTCTGGTAGCGCAAACTTATCTTGTATTTGCAGAGGTGTTAACCCTTCGATTTCCTGTTGGCGCATCATCCATGATCTAGCTTGGTTACCCTCGCCATGCACACGTGCAAATACCCTTTCTTGCTCAAGGACAATATCCCTAGCGCGTGTACCTTCCGCATAAGGAGGAAGGTTTCCTTTTGCAAGATGGGGAGCGTTTGCTTCGTCAGCTGACAATGGCCCTGTCAGATTTTTGTTTAGAACACCCTCTCCACCACCAATGCTCTTTTGAAAAACCAAATACAACGGCTCAATCCCACTATCCTTCGGAAAACTTACGATCAGCTCGACCTGATCCTCAAACGGCCGCTGGTATCCGGGTGGCGAGTGTTCCTGGCCATCCTCCTTAATCGGTGTCACCAGAATGCTGTAGGGATCAATACCGGAATCCGCCGGGTATTCGGTGCTCACTACCGGGCGGTGGCCGCTGTCATCCGGGTACCACACGAGGGTGAAGTCGTCATCAACCACCACTTCAAAATTCTCGCCCTTGAGCTCTGCGTGAGCAACCGGAACCCGGTCTTTGTATCCGGTGCTGTCATTAACGTGATAACCAGCCACCCGGAGGTTTCCGGTGGCATCCACGTGCAGATGAAAACGCACCCGAATGGCCGCCTCAGCCATTTCAAGGAGTTCTTCCTCGGTGTACAGGGTGCTGTCGCCCAGCTTGGATGGCCAGAGTGCCAAAAGTACTGTGCTGGCAGCCGTACTCATTACGCTGGCACCAATACGCGCCGCCATAGCCCAGCCTTTTGCCAGTCTCATTGCCGAGCCGGAGATCAGGCCCAGCGGCCGCAAGCCGTTTGCACCGGGGCTGGTGACGGTGGCGGGGGCAAGCATCGCAAGGGTGCCGAAGTTGCTGGCTTTTTCCTCGCCCTCATTACTGTCGGTATCCCCGGAGGGCCGGGTGCAGGACTTGGCAAACACTTTGGGGCCCAAGGGCGGAAGCCCAAAGTTTTCCGAGATCACCACCGGCGGGGGTAGAGGCTCGGGGGGTGGCTCAATCACCGGGCGTTCCGGCGTGTAGTCGAGCTTGGGCGGTGGTGGCAGGCTATCGGAATGAGCGTAGGCGGTGCCTCTGGAAGGAAACGCTTGCCGGTCACCAAAGCGTTTTTCGAAGGCCGTGACGGCATTCTCTGCAATGGCTGCAGAGGTGCTTTCCGTGGGAACAATGCGCCCGGATACCAACCTGAAAACAGGAACCGCAGGGATCTCTTTGAGCAACACCAACTCGCCACTGGCAAGCTGGTCTCTTAATCGGGCAGGGGTGAAACTGGAACTCGGAAGGTAGCTGGCCAGCTCCTTATCGGAGTATTGGTCCCAGCCACCCTCGATCATCAACGCTTCGTGAAGCGCAAGCGAGTGCGGGTCTGCTATTTTGGTCACGTCCGTGTTTCCACAAAGTATTAATCGGCACAATCCATGCCTGAAGTGTTAGTAAATCTACCGGAATTGCCAGTCAAATCCAAGCCAGCATTGAGTAGGTTATGGGGGCAATGGGAGACCGTTCTTACTTATCGATGGGCTCAGGTCGCGATCTGGCCTTCAGCGCCCTTTGGCAGCAATGTCTTGGGGCGCTGTCGTTTGTGTTCGCTGTGGGCTGGCACAGGCGATGACCGGGAGGCCGCCAGCGGCGGTGGTGGGTAATCGTGCCGCTTGCGCCAGCTGCGCTACACCTTGATCGGGCCGAACATTCCGGTGTAGATGAGCGAGTTCCAAATCTTCTTGATGGCCTGCCCAGTCTCTTGGTTGACGAATAGTGAGGAACGGGCACCGTGGGGGCTGCCTAGCAGGTAGTAGCGCATTGACTCCCAGGTTTCTGCCAATTCGGACCACCTCCAGCAGGGAAGCTCCTGTTCAAGTATCAGGGGCATCGCTATGGAGAGGGGTATGGTTCCGTCCATATTGAGCGCCCTATTCCATTCACACTTCACCAGGACGGGAGTTGCGTCAGGCATGTACAGCTTCACGTCTAGCTTTTCGGCCGTGATATTGGCCACAGGGTGGGGTGGTAATGCGTTCACTGACTCAATGACTTTCTCGGCCTTCCCGCTTGCAGTGTAGGGGCAAGTGATGAAGCCGTTGCGGAAGAGCCGGGTATGGTCAAGGCCGTTGTAGCCACATTGGGCGCTTGGTGTGGTCTCTGGGATACGACTGTCGTGGTTACAGACCAGTGGGTGCCAAGTCGGGTAGGTGTCAACAACCGGACCAAGCTCATCCACGATGTCCATGAGCGCTTCCCTACTGCGCATCCTGACGGACTCATCGGAGTCTCTTGGCCTTGGTACAAGGTAGGCTTCTACTTGCTCGTACCCGATGCGTGCTGCTTCGTCTGCTCTAAATGCCATGGTTCACCTCTCAATCATGAGTGCTCTCGCGCGGTATATGGTATCTTTGCATGAAAAAAGAATTTCATGCAAGGCTTCAGTGGTTCGTGTGTCATGACGGCGATGTAATCGCATGTAAGCATGGCGCAGCGGCTTAAATTTCAGGCAAAGAAAAAGCCCCAGACCGCTTGGTGTGGAGCTTTGTGTGGTGGGCCCACCTGGACTCGAGCCAGCGACCAAAATTCAAGTGCGGCCGATTCAACGAATCCGACGCCCCCTTAGTCCAGGGCCCTTCGGCCTAAATGGTATCTTCAGGCAGCGGTTTTATCGAGACCGCGCTTATAGTGCCGGGTTTGGAAGGGGAGTAGGGCTTTCATAAACGGCCTGAGATCGTGATCGAGCCCCCAGGATTGGGCCAGCCCGTCGACACGGGCCCGGGACAAACGTTCAGGAAGGCTCGCCTTCGCATCAGAGGCGACGGTTTGCAGTTCCTTCTTCTGTTCGGCACTCAGGCAGTTGAACCTGGATAAACGGTCAACCAGATAGCCGGCCAGGCGTCGCTCTTCCAGGGGCAACCCTGAAAGCGTCGGGACATAGCCCTGATGCCAGACTTCAAGGGCTGCTTTTACAACCTCTTGGTCTGTCACACGGTCGAGTCCTTTGTGTGCGACGTTAAGTAAGGAAGTCATGAAATGTCCGCGTTGATCACTTTGTATACGTTTTTATAACGTGGGTGATATTCCCTGTCAATCTGTCGAGGTTACCTGGAAAGTACTTACGGGCCTCCTCGGCGCGGTATTTGAACTCCTCGATGGAGAGTCCATGGTCAAACAGCGTGTGTATATCGTCGATGTCCTGGTCTCCATAGCGCCCGAGTTTCGAAATAGCCAGGTCCACTTTTTGAACCAGGTAGACCCAGACCGGTGAGTCTTCCTCGTTCCGGTTAAGCCAAATGGCGTCTTCCTGGTAATCCTCATGTAGCGGCGCGAGGGTCGGAGTGAAATTCGGATCGAATACGATAGAGGAAGGGCCGGTTTCCGGATCATCAAAAAAGACTTCATCCAGGGCAAGAACCAGCTCATTGGGAGAAATCCTGTCCATCGCTTCGAGCTCTATATCCAGGTCACTGCTACCACGAGCGTTAGTATGGAGATGGAGAGCACAGCCGCCGAAAATATACGCCTTACAGCTACCAGGCTTGGCCCCTCGGTCTTCCAGGAAGTCAGCCAGGTTATCGAACATTTCGAAAATGGCCTTCGCCATTGGTGTGTCCCTGTATATTTCGGTCATGGATACCCCCGTATATCAGCCTGGAAGCATAACAGAACCTCAGAGTCGTATCGTCTAGGTTAGCCGTAAAAAGCGCCGCTGACGTTTGGTTGACACCTAACGGGGAGAGGGTTATCGGAAGTGGTAATGACACCATAATGTGGCCGCAGTTTGTCACCATAAATTGGCCGCGTTGAACCGAGGTTGTTTGCTAACGACGCCAGTTCCAACGTGGCGCTTTTAAACAAAAGCGAACGTTCGCGCACCTCGGTTCGATAAATCTGCCTATCTTTTCGTAGTGTCCGCAGTGACGGGGTAGAGCCTCAAGAGGTCGATTGGTTCAGAAGCTAATCCCTTTGGCTTTTTGTTCCAATGTCTCCCTCATGTAGAGATGCAATGAGCGGGCACGCGATGCTGTCCGGCCGTGCGTGGCATTGACTGACCATGTCGCTCAGAGCCTTCTCAATTTTGACCAGCCTTTCGATCTTTTCACGCACATCCTTCAGCTTGTGCTCGGCGAGCGCACTGGCTTCCTGACAGTGAGTGCCATCTTCCAACCTTAAAAGGTCGCCGACCTCGTCGAGACTGAAACCCAGCTGCTGCGCCGTTTTAACAAATGTCAGCCGATCAATATCGGCGGAACCGTAGCGTCGAATACCACCTAGAGGTCGTTTGGGTTCCGACAACAGACCTCGCCGCTGGTAATAGCGGATCGTCTCGACATTTACATTGGCCGCCTTGGCCAAGCCGCCAATAGTCAGTGAACTGGCTTTAACCGACATACTGCTTGACTCCGTACTTGACTACGGAAGTAACCTTATCGCATCGAGTCCATGGGCAACAGGTGTCAGCGTCATGTCGAAATTCAAATCTAAATCCGGAGGTGCTTCTCTCGCTGTCGGGGGCATGGCTGGACTTCTCGCCTCGGCGTGCTGTCTCGGGCCATTGGTACTTATCACTCTGGGCGTTTCCGGTGCCTGGATCGGCAACCTGACAGCTTTGGAGCCCTATCGACCGCTGTTCATTGGCGCGGCCACCGTCGCCATGTTCTTTGCCTGGCGACGAATCTATCGCCCTGTAGAGCAATGCTCACCCGGTGAAACGTGTGCGATCCCTCAAGTCCGAAAGACCTATAAGGTGATCTTTTGGGTAGTTACGGCTCTGGTACTGGTCGCATTAGTGTTCCCTTACATTTTGCCTCTATTCTACTAAACGGAGATTTTTCTCATGCGTAAACAGTTTGTACTTGCCATGTTCCTCACTTTGCTCAGCATGTCCTCCTGGGCTGCGTCTCAAACAGTAACTCTCTCGGTGCCTGACATGACCTGTGCCGCGTGTCCGATCACCGTCAAGTTGGCCTTAAGTAAGGTGGAAGGGGTGTCGCAAGTTTCCGTGAGCTACCCTGATCGAGAAGCCGTCGTCACCTTTAACGATGCGCTCACTTCCATAGAGGCGCTCACCGAGGCCACGAGCGACGCTGGTTACCCCTCCACTCCCACGGCCTCAGAGGCGACTCCGGAGGGGCAATGAAGAATCCGAAGAACCTGCTCAGGGTCGGCATAGTAGGGTAGGGACTATTCTGGTTGCACTATGCTGCTTCACACCGATTCTGGTCATTTTGATGGCCACCGTGGGACTGGCCGCCCTGACGGGCTATCTCGACTATGTGCTTCTTCCGGCACTGGCGGTATTCATCGGCCTGACGGTTTATGCGTTCTGGCGGAAAAAGCACTATGACGCCAGCTACGAGAGCAACTTCAAAGCTCCAAGGAGTTTCCCGAGTGAAAAATGACAACAAACTGCATATTGCGGTAATCGGCAGTGGTGGTGCCGCCATGGCGGCTGCCCTGAAGGCAACAGAGCGCGGTGCCCGCGTCACCCTGATTGAACGTGGGACTGTCGGCGGCACCTGCGTAAATGTTGGCTGCGTGCCCTCGAAGATTATGATTCGTGCAGCACATATCGCGCACCTGCGAAAAGAAAGCCCGTTTGACGCGGGCATCAGTGCTGAGGCTCCTCAGGTAGACCGAGCAAAACTGCTTCAGCAACAGCAGGCACGAGTGGAGGAGCTGCGTGACACCAAGTACGAAAAGATACTTCGAGAACACAAGGACATCACAGTCCTGAACGGTGAGGCCCGGTTTGTCGATACCAATAGCCTGGTAGTCACGCTGGCTGAGGGTGGTGAAAAACCGGTTCATTTTGATCGCGCCTTTATTGGAACCGGAGCCAGACCGGCAGAGCCGCCAATAACGGGGCTGGCAGACACTCCTTACCTGACATCAACCAGTGCCTTGGCGCTGGATACCGTTCCCAAACGGCTGATCGTGATTGGTGCCGGTTTCGTTTCCTTGGAATTGGCTCAGGCATTCGACAGACTCGGCAGCAAGGTTACCGTTTTAGCCCGGAGCCGTGTGTTGTCCAGCGAAGATCCTACGATCGGAGAGGCCATAGAGGCGGCTTTTAAACGGGAAGGGATTGAGGTGCTTCGCCAGACCACGCCCAGCAACGTGGACTATAGCGACAACGAGTTTATCGTCGAGACGCCTGCCGGCACCTTGCGAGCCGACCAACTACTGGTGGCGACCGGTCGAACGCCCAATACCGAGGCCCTGAACCTGGCGAGCATTGGCGTGGAAACTTCACGCGGCGCAATTCAGGTGGATGAGCATCTGCAAACCACGGTCACCGGAATATACGCTGCTGGTGACTGCACCAATCAACCGCAGTTTGTCTATGTCGCAGCTGCCGCAGGCAGCCGAGCCGCCGTCAACATGACGGGAGGCGAGGCCAAACTCGACCTCAGTGCCATGCCCGGGGTCATGTTCACCGATCCTCAAGTCGCCACCGTTGGCCTCACTGAAGCCGAAGCAGTTGCTCGGGGTTATAGCGTGGACACCAGGCTGCTCGACTTGGAAAACGTGCCGCGTGCGCTAGTAAACTTTGACACCCATGGATTTATTAAAATGGTAGCAGAGCGCAGCACAGGCCGTTTGCTCGGGGTGCAGGTTGTCGCAGCGGAAGGCGGTGAAATTATCCAAACGGCAGTGATGGCGTTACGAGCAGGTTTGACCGTTCAGGAAATCGGCGATGACTTGTTCCCTTATCTGACCATGGTTGAAGGACTCAAACTCTGTGCGCAAACGTTCACCAAGGATGTAAAGCAGTTGTCCTGCTGTGCCGGTTAATCGCTCCGGCTCTGGTCAACGCGAGCACTGTCCAAAATTTGAACGTTCGCTTTGTGACCTTAACGTAACGCCGATTATGCGCAGTGTACTTGGGAGACCACCAGAGCCTGAAGCGGGTTCCAGGGCACGTCCTTGTGCCGACTTCGTTATTTTTTCTTCCGAGACGGTTTACTCTTTTCACCGACGGTTTCCCGCGGGTGTTTCTTGGCAAAGGTCTCGGTTACATAACGGCCTGTTACAGCGCTTCGGTATTTTTTGGACATGCGTCACCTCACATCAATGAAAAGATTCTAGCGATGCCCAGGGATGCCCTCGGCATCATCCTCATTTAGCGGTTTGGCCAACTCCGGAAATGGGCGCAAACACGCTGAAGCGTGCCGTTGACCATTCGGAAGTAGGCTCGAACGTAGACAGCGGGTCTGATGACCATGGCTGATCTCCTGTACGAGATAGCCAGTGAGGTGACGGTAAGAGGCGTTACGATCACGGGACGATAGATCCAAAGGGTATTGGCATACAAGCGTCTCGTTTTGTACTATTCTCAACCCATCAGTCTTACTGGCTGTGTGGATATAGGTAGGGGGTTATTCTTGGCGGAAGGCCCCTACCGCTTGGTAAAACCTCAGGGCTTCGGTCCTGGGGTTTTTTATCGCCTAAAGAAAGGCGATGGACTGATGATACTTGCCTTTGGCCACTTCGTCAGCCTACTTACCAAACAGACTCACAATATTGTGTTATCCAATATTTTCATTAAAAAAACATATGGTTATATTGATTTTTCTAATTTCTATTTAAAAAATCAATGAGTACTGCCAAGTACAATAGGATGAATGATTGGGCGGCAAGTTTTTCTGCCGTTTCAGACCGGTCTTCGATGATGTGAGGGTGCTCCTTTAATGCGACTAGGAGGGGTCAGACATCGGCAGATCCTGATACGGTAATGAGAAGCATCGGCCAGAAAGGCCGGAGAATAGTCAGGGCAGGATTCAAGCCTTTCGTCGGTCGCAGGCTACTGAGCATGTATATAAGGGCGGGGTACTGCCCGACTCCAACGCCATTATCAGGCCCTTACCTATGAATGGACCGCCAGGCCGATTCCGCAAACTGTTCCCGATACTCGAGGGGTGACGTCTGGATCCGCCCGGAAAGCCAGGCCCTGCAAAAGTTCTCCGCCGGCCCGATGATCAGAGATGGAAGCAATTCCTGGCATTGAATAATCTCATTCGCGCCGGAATCCAGCCTGAATAACACCTCCCTCAGCTCACGGTAGTTTTCAATATTGCGCTCTCTGAGTTGCTGCTGATGTGGCCCTTTAGCCACAGCGGATCGTGCCTGAAAAAGGAAACGAGCCCACTCCGGGTAACTCGTTACCCAGTCCACATAACTTTTAACGATAACGTGGACAGCTTCTTTCAGTGTTTCCACCGTCTCCAGAGCTGATGTCAGTTTCGCTCTCTGATTATCCTGCGCACAGAAGAATAGGGCGCTCAGAATGCCTTCTTTGTTTCCGAAATGATGGTAGATAGCACCAACACTGGCGCCACACCGAACCTTGATGGTGTCGATGGTCGTGGCTTCCACGCCAAGCTCATTGAAGCAAGCCAGGGCGTTCTCAAGAATGTTCCGCTTCAGCGCAGATCTGCGCCCTGGGAACGGCTTTTCGAGAATATCGTCGTCAGGCATAAAGGGCTCTTGCTCATTCCTGTATCGATTAATACGGCAGTTTACTCCTTGACAGCCCCTCCATAAACAGAACATTATTCTTTTACAGAATATTATTCTGTTTAGTAACTTGTCGCTACCAAATATCATGGAGATCACGATTTATGAGCCAAGCACTCGCAGCATTCAACGCCTTTGGTGCCGAAAGTTTTTCCAGCATGATGTGTCAGCAAGCGCCTTACTTCAGCACTATCCAGCCAACGCTTGTCGAATTGAAGCAAGGCTACGCCGAGGCGAAGGTGCCATTCAGGAAGGAAATCACAAACCACCTGGGAACGGTCCACGCCATTGCCATGTGCAACGCCGCCGAGTTAGTCGCTGGCCTGATGACTGATGCGACAATTCCGAGCGGTGCCCGATGGATTCCTCAGTCAATGAGCGTGAATTACCTGGCCAAAGCGAAAACCGACCTGCGCGCGATCGCAAACGGAGAAGGAATTGACTGGGATAGTGCGGGGCAAAAAATCGTTCCGGTTTCTGTCATCGACGAAGACGGGCAAACGGTATTCACTGCAGAAATCACCATGAACGTAAAACTGGGGTAATAGATATTTGAATGCCGGGTTTATGGCCCGGCAGCCTCTCTAAAATATGCATCCATAATGAAGCGTACGCCGTATAACCCCTCACGATTTGATGGGGGAAAAACCATGATAAAAGCAGTTCTGCAAACCGCCACATTTCTTGGCGCAATTTCTTGTTTTGGGTTGGTAAATGCGACGGAGACGAGAACCCCTCTGGTTCCGCTTCCCTCTGTCGTTGATTTTACCGATGGCGATGGCTGGGGTGTTGGGCTTGGCCTGGGCGTTGAGTATGAGACGGCTTATGAGGGTTCAGACGAGTTCGAGCTTGAGGTCGATCCGGCTGGGGGTGTTCAGTGGCGAACGGGTGACCACCTTTTTTTCTGGGCAGGTGAGGCCATTGGGTGGCGAACACTGGCCAGGGATGCCTGGTTGATTCAAGCCTCGGTAGGCTACGAAGAAGGCCGGGAAGAGGGTGATTCCGAGGATGGCAGACTGGATGGCCTGGGTGAATCAAGTTCTGGAGCGGCAGTGTTGCTTGAGGTGCGTCACGCTCTTGCAGAAAACTGGCGTTACTTCCTTGATGGTCGTGTTTCAGCGGGAGAGATCGGTACGTTGGGGGTTTTCGGCGCAGGAACCTGCCTTGCTTGCCAGCCTGATGGCACTGGATGGGAAATTGGCGCGGCTGCAACGTTCCACGATGGCAAGTTAGCCAACCGGGACTTTGGTGTGAACACCCGGCAATCGATAGATTCAGGTCTTCCAGAAACCGACGTTGATAGCGGGTATCGTTCGACGGGGGTCAATGTTAATTACCGGAACTACCTGAACAAGAACTGGCAGATCTTCGGCGAAGCTCTTTACGAAGTTTATGGGAGTGACGTCTCAGATAGCCCGATATCCCGGAATGATTATGAAGCGGAGATTGGTGTTGGCTTCATTTATGTTTTTTGATGCGCCTTAATAGAATGATGGTACCAATTCAGCCGAAGGCGAAACTGGAAATGAATACAACGCAAAGCAGGCCGTCAGCCTGCTTTGCGTCTGCGTGAAGATAGGAATTAGTGCCCCTGCCCTCCAGCAGCGCCATGCACGCCCTCTATATAGTGAATGTAATTGACGTAGTCAGCGACAAAGGCACGCCCCTTATCGCCGCTTTGATCAGCCATGGCCCTTGCACGCTGAGCCTCATGATAACGCTCACGAATACCGTTCTCGATCTTGCGGGTTATATTTGCCACGAGGCGATCAATTTGCCCGTTTTCCAACGCCGCATCCGCCGCCATTAAACCCGGATCAATCTGTCCGGAAGGCTTGATGCCGGTAAAGGGTGCGCCTTCGGAGGCACGATGAACCTCAACGAGCGTCGAGAACAGATGCTGATCGGCAATGTTTTTCGCAGTTTCGCTTTGCCCGCGGACTTGGCGCACATCGGCGAATACCCTTTTGATTTCGGCCTCATCCTTTGCCGGCACCCATTTGAGCAAGGGCTTAACATTGCCTGACTCCAGTGCCGCACGGGCTTCGGTAATCACGGGACCGTCCAGAGCATCACAATGAGCTTGGGCGCTACCGGCAAACATCAGGCTGAAGATTGCTGCGGCCACTGCGGGAACAGCGGTTTTGCGTAATTTGGTTTTCATACATGACCTCTTCATATTGCGTTGAGCTTCACGAGCACCGGGTTTGGTGGCGTTTCGCAATCAGAGTACGGAAGGGAGGCCAAAGAATCGTTCGCAAGTACGAAACCGAACCGATTCCATGGTTTGGAAATAAAATATATAATTCAAAAGGATAGAGGTTTCAGTATCGGGTGAGAGCGTACTCGAACGCCGGGTAGCCAGGTTCAGGATCGTGGCTAGGGTCGGATATCGCCCTGCAGGGCTCGTCGGCGATATTCACTGGGGGTAAATCCTGTCTCTTTCTTGAAAGCAGTGTTGAATACGGACTTCGAGTTGAAGCCAGAGTCATACATAGTTTGCAGAATATTTGCCTGATTGGCTGCATCGGCCAGGCGCGATTTCGCCTCGTCGATGCGATAGCGACTGACGAACTCAAAGAAATTGCAGCCAAAGCCTTGGTTAATGGCCCGTGAAACCTCTCTTGAAGGGGCGCCCAATTTCCGTGAAAGTTGTTCCAGGGTCAGGTTGGGGTGCAAGTGGGGCTTTTCCTGGTGCATTAACTGTTGGAGCCTGACCTTTAAAGTTTGATCAAACTGCGGCGTGGGCTCTTCTTCCAGCAAGGCGGCCTGGTCTGCTGCCAATCCAGAGAAAACAACGGGTTGGCGAAGAGAGTTTATCATCAGAAAATTGATGAAAATGAAGCCCGTTACAGCGCCAGCGCCGGCCACCCACTCGGTTCCAGGCACGCTTCTAAACACATGCGCCGCAAGGCAGTAAAACATGCTTACGGTCCAGGCCACTGCATAGCCGATCAGAAGCGTCCGTAACCACGCAAGTTGTTTGTTTTCAATACTCGAGAAAATCTGTCGAATACCAAGGCCGAAACGGTTGATCGCACGAATCGTCGTGCACAGGTAGCCCAGAAAGACCGCGTGAATAGCGACTGCAAGAAGGGGAGAGGTAAGTACGCCCGGGTGGTCCCGTTCAAGCAGAATCTGAATTTTGGTCTCGCTCGGCTGCAAATAATACTCAACCAGAAAAATTGCGCCGACCACCCAGAAGAGCAACGTGTGCACGAGATGCTTCCCGCGTAACCGGAAGTTCTGATACATCAGCGATTGCGCATATAGATAGAGCGTGCCTGCTTGCAGAAGCCCGATGAGTGTCCCGAGGTAGGCGAAGTTTGGGTGCTGGAACGCAAGCCCGCTGCCATAGAGGAAGATCTCTCCCAACCCGGCGGCGAAGAACACCAGAGTGGCAACCAGGAGTCGGTTAGATATGAGCCCACTGTTGGATGGAAGTAGGAGAAAAACGGCAAGAGCCAGCGATTGAATGATGCTCGTCAGCAGCACAATGTCGGTGAGTGTCAGATACATGCCAGATTCAGCTCCGCTTCAAAACCATCCTGCCGTCCTGTTGCCGGCGATCTGAGATGCAGGGTCATGCCGGCACCTTTAGCAATCGCATCGGCAATCGCGAGGCCCAGGCCAGAACCTGCAGCGTCCGTTTTGGCGCGTGCAAACCGGTTTCTTAAAAGAGCGAGCTGTTCCGGTGGCACTCTTGCACCGCCATTGCAGACCCTTAAAACCCCATTATCGTTCAGGTTGATCTTCACCGGCTCGCTACGGGAACCATGCTTAAGGGCATTCTCGATCAGGTTACGCACCAGGATGGCGAAGGCATCGGGATCAAGAAAGGAGTTCACTTCGCGCTCCGGCAGGGATAAAACAACTCGCCCGGGTGCCTGGGCCTCAAAATCCCGGGCAATCATCGCGAGGATGGGCACAAGATCCTGCTGGCTTTGTGAGAGTGCACCGCCACCTTCTGCTTTTGCCAACTCGAGCAGTTTTCCGGACAGCACCGAGAGACTGCGTAACGCTTCTTCAATTTCTGCAACATCATTCTTGAGATAATCATCGGGCATTCTGGTTTTCAGTCGCTGCACTTTGGCAAGCGCTGTTGCCAGGGGAGTTCGCAATTCATGGGCACTGTTGGCGGTAAAGCTGCGTTCTGATTCGAGAGCACGATGCAAACGCTCAAGCAGCCGGTTGATGGCACCGGCGATTGGTTCAAATTCACGGGGTAACTGCTCTTCTACAACAGGGGACAGATCTCCCGCGCCGCGGGATTCAATGTCTTGCTGAAAATCGACCACCTTACGAAGGGAAAGCCGGACAATCCACCAGACACCCAACAGGCTGACCGGAATCAGCACCAGTAAAGGCAACAGTAAGGCTAATCCCGCCTCCAGAGCGGATTCACGCCGGTGCGCCAAGGGTTCGGCCACTTCAAGATAGATGGTATTGCTGACTGCAGATACGCCATATAGCCGGTGGGTCAGAGTATCTGAAAACCCTTCCGCGGGGGTCCTGCTAAACACGCCAGGGTCGGCATCGTGGGACTGGAGCAGAATATTTCCAGCTTCGTCCCGTACCAGATAGGTCAGGTATTCGTCATGGTCTTTCAGGGCTGGGGCCTTTTGATTGCCCGCGCCGTTCTCACGGTTCAGGATGTCGGTGACCGCCAGTGGCAGTATGCGCTGGGCGGTTTCTTCCAGGGCACTGTCGAAGACCTCGTTCATTTCATGCTGTGCCACCAGTCCCGAAGCGGTCACGCCCAACAGCCAGAGTAGGGTGACACCGAGTGTCAGGCCGATACCGAGTGTTTTTTGCAGGCTGGTTCTAGTGGTCATGTGTTTCCAGGCGATAGCCCATTCCCCTGACGGTTACGATAGCGTCCCGCCCCAGCTTTTTACGCAGACGGCTGACATAAACTTCGATGGTGTTACTTTCGATTTCGGCCCCGAAAGCGTATAGACGATCCTCCAGTTGCGATCGCGATAACAGCATTCCGGGTCGCTGGATAAAGCCCTCAAACAATGCCCACTCCCGTGCCGTAAGTTCTACCGGCAGGCCGTTGCGACTGATGCGGTGATCGCCAAGATCAATCATCAGCTCGCCCACTTGTATGATCGGGCTTGGATTGCCGCGATATCGGCGAGCCACCGCGGCCACGCGGGCCGACAACTCCGAAAGATCAAAGGGTTTGACCAGGTAGTCGTCAGCACCGGCATTCAATCCTTCAATCCGGTCAGACACCTGATCCCTGGCGGTCAGAATGATCACCGGTGTTGTTATTCCGGTAGCCCGGATCGTTCGCAAAAAGCCGAAGCCATGGCCGTCGGGCAGCATCAGGTCCAGCAGAATCAGGTCGTAGGCTGTGGTCCTGATACTCGCCTCAGCAAAGCGCAGAGTTTGCACCCAGTCCACGGCGTGGCCGTCGTCCGCAATCTGATCCCGGACCGCCTCGCCCAATCCCGCCGTATCCTCCACCAAAAGAACCCGCATTGTTCACCTCTGACCCAGCCCTGAAATCAAGATACTACAGCTCGAACCTGACAACAGCCTGAATGGTCAATAACGCTTCGATCTCTCTTCACCGACCTTCAGCTGGCTGTCAGGTTTGGGCGCTAGCCTTCGGGGGAATATTCCAGGTACCGATCGCAGGAGATGTGATGATGCGGATGATTTTTCCTTTCGTTGTGTTGGTTTTGGGCCTATGGGCCTGGAACCTCTTTGCAGGTCCTGGGGCCGGTTCTCCCTGGGCAGTCTATGACCAGAGCCTGCTGCTCAGTGGGCTGTTATCCATTGCTCTGATGTCACTAGCCATGATGTTGGCACTGCGCCCAGCCTGGTTGGAGAGACCGCTGGGCGGGTTGGATCAGATCTATCGCACCCACAAATGGGCGGGCATTCTGGCAGTGGTATTCGCCGCCGCCCATTGGCTGATTGAAATGGGTGACGATGTAATAGAGTCGGTGTTCGGAAAAGCCGGCAAGCTGCACGATCAGGATTATTCCGGGTTCATCGACACCATGCGCGATGCGGCGGAAGAGGTAGGGGAGTTCGCCATCTATCTGCTGTTCGCCATGCTGCTGATCACCTTGTTGCGCAAGTTCCCCTACAAATACTGGCGCTATTTGCATCGCGGCATGCCGGTGCTTTATCTGTTGCTCGCTTTCCACGCGGCGTGGCTTACTCCGCTGCAATGGTGGCAGCAGCCAATCGGTGTGCTGATGGCCATTTTGCTCTTTGGCGGCAGCATCGCCAGCGGGCTATCCCTGACCGGCAGAGTTGGTCGTCGTCGCCAGGTTCGCGGCATGGTCACCGCGATCAAAACACCAGACCGGGACGTCACCGAAGTTACCTGCCACATGGGGCCGGCATGGCCCGGTCACCGTGCGGGGCAATTCGCCTTTGTGACCTTCGACCGACTAGAGGGCGCGCACCCGTTCACGATTGCCAGTGCCGATAGGGAAAATGGCACGGTTACGTTCATCATTAAATCGCTCGGCGACTTCACCCGCAATCTGAGCCAAAAAATCAGCGTGGGGCAAACCGTAAATATAGAAGGCCCTTACGGCTGTTTTAACTTCGATCGCCGCAACCGCAAATCCCACCAGATCTGGATAGCCGGTGGCATCGGGATCACGCCGTTTCTGGCCTGGCTCGAAGCTCTAAGCAGCGCCACCGACGCCACCGTGCCTGAAGCCGATCTGCATTACTGCACGCGCAACGCCGGCCAGGATCCCATGGTGGATCGACTTCGGGCGCTTTGCGATGGCTTTCCCGGGATACACCTCGAGATTCATGACAGCAGCAAGGGGCAGAGGTTGTCTGCCGAGACGTTGTCTACCAACGGACGCTCGGCAGCAGGCGCAGAGGTCTGGTTCTGCGGCCCGGCAGGGCTGGGGGAAGCCATTAGAAACGGCTTGCGGGCAGCACCCTTCCGCCTGACTCGCTTCCATAAAGAAGCTTTTCAGTTCCGCTGAAATGGCCTCGTTTGTTCAGGTCGTTGTCAGGTTAGCGCCTTAGAGTGGATTTAACACAACCAGCAGGAGAGACACCATGAAGACCAAACCCATTATTCTGAGCCTGTCTTTGTTACTTCTGAGCGGTACCGCAGTGGCCGATGACGACTGCGATGATCCGGTGGCGAGTTGGCAGCCCCGTGAAAATCTGCGTGAAAAGCTGGAAGCCGAAGGCTGGACAGTTCACCGAATAAAGGTTGACGACGGTTGTTATGAAGTCCGGGGCCTCGATGCCGATGGGGTCAGGGCAGAAGCCTCTTTCGCGCCCGCTTCATTGACCATGATGAAATGGGAGCGTGAAGACAGTGACGATGAGGAGAGGGACCGCGGCAACAGGAAAAATGGACAGGACAATCCCAAAAGTCAGGCGCCACGCAACGGCATCGTCAAGGGGCGTCCCACGGTTACCGTTGAGTAACTGAGCGAATTTGCCCTGTTCCTTTAACGTTCATCAGGTTTTTGGAGACCATTTATGAAAACGTTTGTTCTCACTTGCAGCCTTTTCGCCGCCTTGGCTTTACCGGTATTCGCCCAGGCCCGTGACGTGACCTTCACTACGGAACTACAGAATTACGGCGGCGATGGAGCCTATCTGGCGCTGTATCTTACCGATGCCGCCGGAGAGTATCAGGGTACCCTTTGGGTTTCCGGGAAGAAATCTAAATACTACAAACACCTGGGAGGCTGGGCCCGGGGCAGTGGGCTTGATCCTGCAGAGTATGACGGCTTGACTGGCGCCAGTGTTACCAGTGGCCGCACGCTGAAAGTGACTCTGAACCTCGATGATTCGCTGATCGACAACGGCTATGAGGTTCGAGTCGACTCTGCTGTTGAAGATATGCGCGATATCAGAGCCGATGTGATAGCCCCCCTGACCACCGAAGGGTCCGGAAAGCCGGTTTCAGGACGTGGTTACGTGCGCGCTCTGACCTACGAGCTTCAATAATTCACCAGGAGCATCGGCTATTATGTTGCGCAAGTTCCACAGTTTACCGGGTTTGCTTGCAGGCGTGTTCCTGATCGTTCTCTCGGTCACGGGAGCTGTGTTGGCTTTGGCTCCGACGCTGGATAGAGTGTCAGCGGTCATTCCGGCTTCCGGTGAAGTCAGTATTGCCGAGCTGGCAGACCGGGTCGTTGCTCACTATCCCGGGACTGAGCAGATCGTGCGAGAGCCTTCTGGCAAGGTCATTGTCTATTACAGCCGTGACGGCCAGGCCGGTGCGGATCTGGTGAATCCGGTAACAGGTGAGGGCACGCCCTACGAACCTTCCGCATTCTTTGGCTGGATCAAGGATCTGCATCGTGCGTTTATGCTGGATGATGCCGGTAGAGCGCTGGCCGGCGTATTGGCTGTTTTGATGGTGCTTCTGTGTCTTTCGGGAATATTTTTGATAGCCCGGCGTACCGGGGGTTGGAAGAATATATTAAGACCGCTTTCCGGCTCAGGCGGGAAACGAATCCATGCCGAGCTGGCCCGGTTTGCCGTGCTCGGCCTACTGTTATCCGCACTGACCGGTAGCTATATGTCGGCACAGCGCTTTGGTTTGCTGCCGGAAGCGCCTGACACAGGGCCAGGGTTTCCGGCTGAGGTCTCGGGCGGGCAACCATCGCCTGTGGGCACCTTAAAAGCGCTAGGCAATTTCGATCTTGGCGAACTCCGGGAACTGGTGTTTCCCTATCCCGGTGATCCGCAGGACGTCTATTCGCTGTCAACCGCCGGCGGCTCCGGATTCGTGGACCAGGCTACGGGCGAGTTGCTGCAGTTCCAGCCGCGCTCTGACAGCGGCGTATTGCAGGACTGGATTGTACGTTTGCACACCGGTGAAGGCCTATGGTGGCTTGGCCTGATTCTTGGCGCTGCGGCACTGACTGTGCCAGCTCTCTCGATAACAGGTGCAACCATCTGGTGGCAGCGTCGCCGGTCTTCAGGGCAGCTTCCTGACAACGCCGATGCCGCTCAGGCGGATACAATTATTCTGGTCGGCTCCGAAGGTAATGCCACCTGGGGATTTGCCCGGGAACTCCATAGCAGCCTGAATAAGGCCGGTTTCCGCGTGCATTGCAGCGAGATGAATGCCCTGGCTAAGCAGTATCCGCAGGCTTCCAGGCTGTTCGTGCTGACTTCGACATACGGCGATGGTGATGCACCCGCATCGGCCCGGCAGTTTATGGCCAGGCTCAAAGAATTCCGGGCTGAGAAGAACCTGCGATACACGGTACTGGGTTTTGGTGACCGGCAGTTTCCGAACTTCTGTCAGTTTGCCTTGTCGGTGGATACTGCGCTCGCCGGTAAAGGCGTCAGCCGTTTGCACGCCATTGAACTGATTGATCGGTGTTCTGCCTCGCAATTCAGTGAGTGGGGAAACCGGGTTGGTGAGGTTATCGGTACTCCGCTTTTCTTGAACTACTGTGCATTGCAGCCAGCAACGGTCAAACTGGAACTGGTAGAAAGGGCGGATTACGGGATTGCGGTTCAGGCGCCCACCAGTATCTTCCGGTTCAAACCGGCGGAGCAGGGCGGATGGCTAACGGCTTCTCCAAGAAGATTTAAAGCGCTGCCACCGTTCGAGGCGGGAGACCTTTTGGGGGTTATTCCCCCACACGGTCAACCCCCGCGGTTCTACTCGCTCGCGTCCTCGGCAAATGACGAAATTGTTGAGATATGCGTCCGTAAGCAGGCCGGCGGTCTTTGCTCCGGTTATTTGCATGACCTCAAGCCGGGTGATTGTATCGATGGCTTCATCCGCCCCAATCCAGGCTTTCGGCCAGCTACAGGTAGCCAGCCAGTTATCCTAATCGGTGCAGGTGCCGGCATTGGTCCGTTAACCGGTTTCATCAGAAACAATACCAGTTGCAACCCTATGTATCTGTACTGGGGCGGTCGCGATGCCAGGTCAGATTTTCTCTACCAACCTGAGCTTGGGCGCTATCTTGAGGATCATCGACTGAGCGGGCTGAACACAGCCTTCTCAAGAACAGACGAGCGCGCCTACGTGCAGGATAAGCTCAAACAGGATGAATTAGCCGTGCGACAGATGGTTAACACCGGTGCGCAGATACTGGTCTGTGGTGGCCGGGATATGGCGGCGGCTGTGCGGCAGGTTATAGAAGACATTCTCAAACCCTTGCACATCGATATTGAAACTCTGAGAGGCCAGGGACGTTATCTTGAAGATGTATATTGACAGATAAAGTGACAAGGTCGAACTGAGCCTATAATCCCAAAGCACCAAATCGCGTCCTGAACAGGAAGCTGAAAGATGCCATCCACAGAAAATGAAAGACTGCTCAGCGAGCACCAGCCTAATGCCGTTCGTGCACGGCTTGCTGGTCCCGTTAAGGCCTCGACGCTACCAGATGCTGTGCTTGGCGGCATCGATGGCTGCGTTACAACGTTTGCGGTTGTATCGGGTGCGTTCGGCGCAGGTTTCTCGCCACAGGTTGCGTTGGTACTCGGCTTTGCAAACCTGATTGCAGACGGCTTCAGCATGGCGGTAAGTAATTACGAAGCGGGCCAGGCGCAGTTGAATCAGATCAAATTTGCTGAACGCACAGAACGTGAACATATCCGTGCTGTGCCAGAAGGTGAACGTGAGGAAATTCGCCAGCTGTTTCAGGCGAAGGGATTCGACGGCGAATTGCTGGAGCAAGTAGTGGAGGCTATCAGTCGTAATCCCGATGTGTGGGTAGCAACCATGTTGCGAGAAGAGTACGGACTCTCGGGTGCCGGACTCAGCCCACGCCGAGCCGCGTTGACTACCTTCGCCGCATTTTTGTCGGTTGGTGCTTTACCTTTACTGCCTTATGCCATCCCGGGTATGGAGAGTCAGATTCAGTTCCTGACGAGTCTTGGTTTGGCAGGCGTCGTCTTCTTGGGTATCGGAATGCTTAAAAGTATCGTCTATGGCTTACCAGCAATGCGATCAGGACTCCGGACTTTGATCATGGGTACGGCCGCAGCGGGGCTGGCGTTTGCTACTGGGCATTTTGCGCAGGGGTTATTGGGGGGTTAGTTCTTCAGCGGTGAATAGACAATTTAACATAATATTCCCCTAAGAGCTGATATTCATTCGCGTACCCGCTATTGGAATTAACGGCGGATTTCTCGCTCTGTTCGCCCAATGAGTGTAGTTGCAGAATTGAATTTTTAAAGCACAATTCATGCTGAAATGAAAATTATTTAGCAAGGGCCAGTCGTCGACTAATTACTGCGCAACTTTATGAATTGTGGAAAAAATGGTGTCGATATCATTGATGCCAAAGGCTTAGCGTACAATTTTTTCCGTTTCGTGAACTGACCCCACCATTGCTCTGAATCCTGGGTGCTGCTGTATGTGAGGCGCTGGCTAACGGCACCGATGCAGACGAAAGATGGTAAGCAGGAACGACGGAACGTTGGCACACCACAAGGTGGCCCGTTATCGCCAGTTCTGGCAAACCTGTTTCTGCATTATGCATTGGATCGTTGGCTGACCGTTCGTCATCCGGATATCCCATTCTGCCGATATGCAGATGACGGAATACTGCGTTGTCGAAGTGAGCGTGAGGCTCAGTATCTGCATTCCCAGCTAGATATGCGTGAGGTGGACCCAATAGCTATTCACAGAGATGCCCAACAAACGAGTATACTGGCCTGTGTTTGTCCAGGCTGCTCGGATAAATCACCATCAGCTCCTTGCTAAGGCCAGGCTCACTCACGGGAATAGCCACCAGACTTCCATTTTGGACCTCCTCCCGTACAGAACTTTCAAGCACCAACGATGCGCCAAGTCCGACCTTAACCGCTTGCTTGACGGCTTCGGTGCTACCCAGCTGCATAGATACCGTCGGAAATGGCCCATGCTCACCGAAGTAGGTCGCCAAAAGCCGGCCAGTGCCGGTGCCGGGTTCGCCGCCGATCAGAGCCATGTTAGACAGCGTATCGCGGTCGATATCGGTTCGACGGGCTAACGGGTGACCAGGCGGAACGATTAGAACAACGGGCTCGTTACGCCACGCCTGAGCATGGAATCCGGGTAGATCATGCCACCACTCCATAATCGCCACGTCCAGCTCACCGTCCGATAAATGCCGTGCAATAGTCGGATTGGAATCTATTACCACATCCACCTCGGGCCCTACGCCCAGCTCCTTGTAACGACGGATGTAGGGCTGGAGCATATAAATCCCAATATTGGAGCTCGCCCCAACGCGAAGTCGAGCCTCCATAATGGAAGATCTCGCCTGCTCCTCCAGCCGGAGCAGACTTCGGGCAAAAGGCAACAAGGTTAAGGCAGCCCGGGTTGGCTCACAGCCAGAGCGCCCCCTGTGGACCAATAAAACGCCAAGTTGGTTTTCGAGTTTTTGAAGGTGCTGGGACAGTGTGGGTTGTGCGATGTCCAACTGGCGGGCTGCGGCCTGAAACCCGTTGTGGTCCAGCACCGCCACGAAACTCTTCAGCCAGACAAGATTCAGCATGGGCCGCTCTCGCGGCCACTGGGATCATTGATCGCATCACCCGGCCGCTCACCCCGAAGCACTTGCAGAATGTTCCGAGCAGCGCGTTGCTCGATAGCCAGACGCACCTGGCTGACTGCCGATCCGATGTGAGCAGTAAACAGCGTGTTGGGGTGGGCCCTGAGCCCCTGGGCGATCTCCCTCGGACGATCTTCTCTCGCCCAATCTTCCATCTCAAACACATCAGCGGCGTACCCCCCCAACTGACCGGATTGAAGCGCTTGCAGAACACTACCCTCATCCACCACAGATCCACGGCAGGGATTGATAAGGAATGCGCCCGGTTTCATTCCTGTTAGCGTTTCGCGATTAATGGTGTGGAGGGTTTGCTCATTGAGCGCCAGTGCCAGGATCACAATATCTGACTGGGCCAGCAGCATCTTGAGGGGAGTATGGGACAAACCCAGTGCCTGCTCATGCTGCACGGGTAAACGTTCCGGCTGGGAATAGATTAAATCCGCTCCCCATCCGTTCAGGCGCTGCGCCACCGCTTGGCCGATAGCCCCCATACCCACAATACCAATCCGTGAGCCTTCGATCCCCTGCCCATAGAAGCGTGGTGTCCAGCCAGTAAATTCACCGGATCGAACGAAGTGGTCCGCCGCCTTGACTTGTCGGGTGAGACTGATCGTCAGCCCGACCGTTAGCTCTGCAGTAGGCACGGTTAGCAAATCCGGTACAAATGTCAGCCAAACCCCATGACGCGTGCAGGCATCCACATCAAAGTTGTCATAGCCTTTCAGGGCTGCACCAATCACCTTCAAGCGCGGACACCCCTGTAGGAACTCCACTCCAACTCGGTCTGGCATGAACGCCATCATCGCATCAGCGTCTGCAACGCGCGCAGCCACTTCCTCCTGGGGCAACGTGGCGCCGGATTGGTTGGTGACCAGCTCGCAATCTTGGGCAAGTTCATCCAGAACACTGTCATGGATCTTATGGGTTATCACAACCTTGGGTTTCATCGACGTTCCTTATTTGAATTTCTTACGAAGGCGGCCACTGAGACTGTCCACGACGGTGACCATCAACAAGATGACAATGAGAATGGCGCTGACTTCCTGATACTGCATGATTCTCAGCGAGCCCATCAATTCGAAGCCAATACCACCGGCACCCACCATGCCCATTACGGTCGAGGCACGGAAATTGTATTCCCAGCGATAAATGGACACGTCCGCGAATTGAGGAAGTACTTGTGGCAGCACGGCGTGATAGAGCACCTGCAAGCGAGTAGCGCCGGCAGCATCGGCCGCTTCCACTGGCGCCTCATCTACATGCTCAATCGCTTCGGCAAAAAACTTTCCAACCATGCCAATGGAGTGAAGACCGAGCGCCAGTACGCCAGGCAACGCCCCAAAACCAACAGCAGCCACGAAGATGATGCCCATGATCAGTTCCGGGACTGAACGCAAACCGTTTAAAAGGGTTCGAGTTACTTGGAACACCACCGGATGTGGAGAGGTGTTGCGCGCAGCCAGGAATGCCAGTGGCACAGACAAGGTTACTGCAATGGCAGTACCGGCAATGCTCATCGCAAGCGTGTCGATTAACGGCGACACCCAGCTGGCCACATTGGTGAAGTCAGGTGGAAGAGATTCGCCAATGAGTGTGCCTATGGCTGGCACGCCATTGGCAAGTGTATTGAAATTGAGCAGCCCTACGTACCAACTTGCGACAAAAATGATGAGCAGCACTAACAGCGACTGTCCGAGTTTTTTCCGCCAGCCTTTCGCGTGCTCATCCAGCACGGAGGCCGACGGGGCCGGCGACAGAGTCGCCGGTTCCGTCGTTGTATAGTTCATGGGGCACTCCTCACATTTTTGCGAAATCAAGATTGAGCAGGACACCCATAGCGCGGATGACATCGTAATCTTCGTCGGTAATTGCCGCGAATCCCTCAGCCTTCAGGTTGTCGAGAATCTCCGGGTCATCGATCTGCAGAAAGGCTTTCTGAATGTTGCTCTTCAGCTCAGGGGCCAGGTTCGAACGCATGGCCCAGGGGTATTGAGGAAAGTCACCGCTGTAGCCCAGCACTTTGACCTTGCTCCGATCAATCAAACCGCGGTCCATCACATGCTCGAAGATAACTTCGGACAACCCTCCGGCGTCGGCATTGCCATTGGCGACGTTAACCGCAACAGCGTCATGGCTACCGACGAAATGAGCCTCATAGTCCTTTCCGGCTTCGAGCTCTGCCTTCTCAAGGAGTACGGTCTTGGGGATCAGGTGGCTGGAAGTGGATGCGCGGTCACCGTAGGCCATTTTCTTGCCTTTGATATCCGCGAAGGAGCCAACGCCAGAGTCCGCATTGGCAATAATGATGGAGCGATAAGTCGGCTTCCCGTCTACCACCATGGCGGCAAAGGGTTCAATGTCACTCTTACTCTTGGCCATCACATAGGACAACGGACCAAAGTAAGCCAGGTCAATTCGGCCAAAACGCATGGCTTCGATCATGGAGGAGTAATCGGTGGTAACAATCAGTTCTACTTCCTTACCAAGAGTGGTTTCCAGGTAATCCTTCAAAGGTTGGTTTCGCTTGATCAGTTCTGACGCGTTCTCATCCGGCAGCAAGGCAACTTTCAAAAGATCAGGGTCTGTATCTGCGGCATGGGCTGACCAATGGATGCCGAGCATCATTATCAGAGCCAGCAAAGAGTGAATCATTGTCTTCATTGTGCTATCTCTCCAGTACGTCTGTCGTTATCGGGGTGGTCTTAGGTTTATGGATGGCTGGTTTGCCTTCCGCAGCTACCACGCTGGGTGAACGGTGGTAAATCTCGTCCAGGTGTTTCGATTTCAGGTTTTCAGGAGCATCGTCAAAAACGATATGAGCGTTCGAAAGGCCGATGATCCGGTCTGCAAAACGCTGGGCGTATTCCAATTGGTGCAAGGAAATAACCGCGGTGATTCCATCTTCCTGACAAATATCGCGCAGTAGGCCGAGTACCTTTTCAGAAGTGGCCGGATCCAGGCTGGCAACGGGCTCATCGGCAAGAATCATGGATGGTTGCTGCACCAATGCTCTGGCGATTCCAACCCGCTGCTGCTGGCCGCCGGACAACTGATCTACTCGGGAAAGCGCTTTGTCAGCCAGACCTACGCGGTCGAGGCATTGCAGAGCCAACTCCAGGTCCTGCCGGGGCAGGGGAAGCAGGCTTCGCCAAGTACCGTGATACGCAAGTCTGCCTGTCAGCACATTCTGTAACGCGGTGTATCGTTCGATCAGCTGGTGATGCTGGAACACCATGGCGGTGCGGCTGCGGTGCTGTCGCAGGATTCTACGGTTGGTCAGTTCACCAAACTCGCCAGACACAACCTTCCCGGTTGTGGGCTTAACCAGGTGATTCAGTGAACGAAGCAGAGTGGATTTACCCGCGCCTGAAAGTCCCAGTAGCACGGTGAATTCGCCCTTGTGAAAGTGAACGTTGGTGGGTTTGAGCGCGAGGACGTTTCCCGGGTAGGTTACGCCCATACTCTCGACTCGAAGCATCACATTGGTTGATTGAGTTGGGGCCACAGGATCACCTTTTGCAATAAATAAGCTCGCCGTATTGCGAGTTACAATTGAACGATAAAGCTGAGAGATGACACCGTCGTGTCACTGACGTGACAGTTTGATGAAGTGCTTTTGGTTCGCAAGGATTTTCCGAAGGGCTCTGTGAAATACATGGAGCTCAGCCAAAGTGGAACGAGCCACCCAGGAGCTTAAGCAACAAAAATTGCGTTCCACCGTCAGTCGGCGAATCTCACGGTACAGTTCGTCCGTGCTGAGTTCATCGAATTGCTTACCGACTATACTCTTGCCTTCGAGGAGGTCGGACGCGCTCTCCAATAGGTCGCGCTTCCAGGTGCTGACTATGGTGGGGTGGATCTGGAAACGGGCAGCAATTCAAGGTGTGGCCTTAAGGGTGGGCAAGGACAGCCTTGCACTTACTAATTCGAAATAAAGTAAGCGAACATTACCCGGAGATATAAGCCAAATCCGGATGGCCAAAAAACGATTTCAATAGTCGTGGCAATTTTTGCAAACGTCGAAGCTGCCGGTAAACAGTGCTCCGAAGTTGTTCTTTGCTGTTAATGATCTTTTTACCGACGTGATGGTATTTGATATAGCCCCAAACAGACTCGTCAGGATTCAGCTCCGGCGAGTACGGCGGCAGGAAGAACAACCTGAGCTTGCCGTCGAGACTCTCAACATAGTCTCGAACCCGACGAGCATGATGAACCGGGTGGTTATCGAGGATCAGGAAAACCGGCTTGTCAACGTCTTGCACCAGAGCCTTGAGGAAACCAAGAAACGCATCGGTGTTCATGTTGCCCTGAATGGTCTTAAAGCGAAGCTCGCCGCGAGGCGAGATGGCCGAGATCAGATTGATGCTGAAGCGACTGCCCGTATTACGGATGATCGGAGTTTCACCCCTGGGTGCCCAGGTGGTGCCACTGTGATAATCAGACCGAATGCTGGCTTCATCGCCGAAATAGATGGTGGCGCCGACTTTTTTTGCTTCCTTGCGAATTTCCGGGTAGGTCTCTTCTTTCCATTGTTTCACGGCCTCTGGCTTTTGCTGGTAGGCCCGATGCAGGGGTTTCTGAGGCGTCAGCCCCAGGTTTCGAAGCAGACGACCGACCGAGACATCGCTTAACCGGACGTTGAACTTTTGCCGGATGAGCTCACGCACTCGGCCCCGAGTCCACAGGGCAAAATCAAACTTCAACTGGTCCGGCGTAAAGGTCGTTATCCAGATATACAGCTCCCGGATCTGAGCACCGCTCAGTTTCTTGGGACGACCGGAAATCTGCTTGGCCTTGAGCGCGTCAAAGCCACCCTCGCGGTAGGCAGCCAGCCATTCATAGATTCGTGCTCGGCTCATCCCCAGCGCTTTGATGACGACTTCTGGACTCTCGCCATCCATGACCCGTTGAACGGCGCGAACGCGAATGGCTTCTAATGTTTTGTGATCAAGTTTACGACCGTCATCGTGGCGCATGTGTGTAAATATCCGATAAGCTTGGCGAACGGAGCCTACATTATAAATGATGTTCGCTTACTTTCGAACCCATTAGTAATTCGCATAAACTTACTCTGGGTAAATTTCAACCAGCTCAATTTCCAATTTCGATTTAGCTAACCAACAGAATCGTCGTCAAGGCTCAAGTGAAACATACATATATTAACTCATGAGGCTTATTCTGCAGTAATGAATTTTGTATCAAGTTTCCGGCCAAAAATAGTATGGCCAGTCACGAAAACACGACTGGCCACGTTTTTTCCCGAGAAGCAAGCTTCGCTTATAGCCCTACCTGCCTTGAGCGTACTAGGACTCACTTGAATCTGCTATTCCCGCCTCCTTCATCTGCTTGTGTAATTTTTGATGTTTCAGGCGGAGTTCTTGCCTGTCAACGGTTTCCACGGTCTTGTTCGGATAGCTCCTTGCCTCGTTAATCCTGTCGGCTAAGCCAGAATCGGCGTAGGCAAAGGAACTAAACAGTGCTGTCATTGCTATGGCTGTAATGATGCTCTTCATGACGAACTCCTTGATTTGTTGCTCCAGGCCCATGCAACTGGGCCTCTAGTAGATACCGCTGATGCCCACCAGCGGTATTTCTGTTATCATTTGCTGTACGTTACCTTCTGCTCCATTTGTTTCTTCTCTAAAGCACGATGGTAGGCTCGTCCTTCTTCACTTATCATCTGTCTTCGCGCCTCCATTCCAACTTCTGACAATCCATAGCGTGTCATTTCTTTGTGGAGTCGCTGCTGCGGCGAATACTATTAATGATTTCATAATTTCACCTCCTGTTTGGTTGATGGTTTCATTAGATCATTAGCTCCTGAAACCTGACTGAAAAAACAAAAAAAGTTTATTAACGATTTGATAACAAGTTGACCGCTACAGAGAGGCCAAACCCGGGGCTAACCCGGTGTAGTTCACCAACCCTTTCGGATGGTTGCCAATGTGAAGCGGCAACAGACACTAGTGGGCGACAGGGACAAACGACGGGTCATCAAAGTACTTGTCGTAGGCGTCCAGCGCGCCAATGACCTGTACAGCACCATCGCGGGGAGAGTCGGCGCTGCTGCCGGCCATTTTCTCGGCGCCAGCCATCAGCTGGGCGATGATCATGTGCAGTTGCGCGTCGGCAGCCGGCGGTAGCTGGCAGTTGGCGACCATGTAGGCAACGCCGTCATTGACTCGCTTGGCCAGTGGCACATAATCCTCCGCTGCCAGGCGGTCTTCGTGAATGACCTGCAGTGACTCACGCATGGCTTGACCGATCTCGCCCATGGCCTTGCTCAATGGGGCGTCAATGGCCCACTGCTCGCCATTGTTCAGGTGCAGTTCAAAGGGAGCATCGCCGTGGTCGTGTTGATGAATGGCCGCGCCGTCGCTGGCCAGGCTGAGGCCGGAAAACAGCAGTCCGGCGGCTAGGGCAAAGGGTAGGGCAATCGGGGAAAGTCTGATGGGCATGGTCGGTCTCCATTCTGAGTATTGGCCAGCCAGCTGTTGCGACCGGCTTCATTCAGGCTAACGACGCTGGCGCTGGTTTTGTTCCCTTTGCCGATCAACTTATTCGTTATGCAGTGTTTCCACGTCCGATCGCTGGGGCGACTGACGCATTAGCAAACGGGCCAGGTGCTGGCGCTGGCTGGCGTCGAGAATCTCCCGCTCACGCAACAACTGTTCTATGACCAGTTGTTGCTGCCGGTTCTGCAGCTCGGCCAGCGTGCTCTGCGCGGCACGGATGAGCTCGGCGTCCAGCTGTTCGGCAAAGATGTGGTCGATCAACTGGTTGCGCTGCTGCTGTATGGCCAGCGTGGAGGTATTGAGTTCGAGCGTGAAGGGCGCTTCGATGTCTTGCCATTGGCGCTGTTGTCGGTCATCCAGCTGGAGCTCGCGCACCAGCAGCGGGGTGCCGGATGCGCTCGCTCGCTCGGCCAGCTGTTGCCAGCCAAGCGCGGCCAGTACCCCCAGATTGAACAGCAGGGAGGCTATCAGCGCCAGGCGCAGGGTGGCTGTGTTCATCGCGGGTTCCCCTTGAGATAGCAGAGTTCGGGTTGGCGGCACAGGGCGCCGGGTGGCGTACTGTCTAGGATTGCCAGCGCCGCGAAGGTCGGCTCGCGGTTATCGATGGCTGGTGAGTTCAGGCCATTACCAATCAACAGTCCCAGCACCAGTGCCGCGGCTGCGGCCATGCCCGACCACAGACGCTGGCGTCGCAGATGGCGCGTGCCCGGCTGCTGGCGCTGCGGCAGTCGATCGAGAAGGCCGGTCATGTTCAGTTCCGGCTCGAAGGCCGGCAGTCGCTGCATATCCTGGCTCAACTCGCGCAGGGCCCGGTACTGATCCTGGCAGCGCGGGCAGCCGAGCAGGTGGCTGCTTATGTGCGCGGTGCTGGCGCCATCCAGTTCCTCGTCCAGATGGGCTGACAACTCGCTGATGTCCGGATGTTCAGTCATCGCTGTCTCCTGTGAGTGTACGGCGCGCCTGCAGCAGTGCCGAGCGGGCGCGGGCCAGGGGTGACTTCACCGTGCCTTCGCTGATCTCAAGTGCTGCGGCTATTTCCTGATAGGAAAGCCCCTCCAGCTCACGCAGTAGCAGCACTTCGCGTTGGGCCAGGGCCAGCCCGGTCAGCAGTTGCTCCAGTTGAGCTATCCTGCGGCCGCCTTCCAGCTGCCGCAGGGGCGATGGCGCAGGATCGATCAGTGCGTCATCTTCCGGCAGCGGCTCAGGCTCACGATGTGTGCGACGCAGCACATCGATGCAGGCATTGCGGGCGATGCGTAACAACCAGGTCTCGAAGCGGGCATCCGGTCGCCAGTCGGGCAGGGCGTGCCAGACCTTGATAAAGGTATCCTGGGTGATATCCAGCGCATTGTCCGGATTGCCACACAAACGCCGGACGAATGAAAACACCCGCCCCTGGTGTTGTTGCACCAGCCGGCCGAATGCCTGGCGGTCACCGGCCTGTGCCTGGCGGATCAGTTCTCCGTCAGTTCCGTGCATGTGGTCCCCTGGAAAGTGCCTGGCCTGTCTAACGTTGCCGCACCGGAAAATGTTCCATCTGCGGTGATTCTGTGGAATTTATCACTTTAAATTCTGGAGGTGCATTTAATGCCTCCAAGTTTTTATAAATAAAATATGGCGCCAAGATAAACAGAAAGAGTAATGATAAAAAAACCTTTTTGTTCATATATGACACCTAACGAGGCTGTAGAAAAAACCCGATTTCGAGCCATCCCTACCGCCTGATTCCTATAATTTTTATCTCGGTCGCCAACTGACCGAGGATCCCGGTTTCACCAGCAAAGGGCCCTGGCGCAGTTCCAAGACGCCGGGCATCCAGCTGGCGCTGTCCAATGCGTACCTGAAAGCCGAGGGACTGGCATCACTGCGCGATGGATGGATCAAGCTTCACCATTCCCGGTGAAACGCCCTGTGCGGACCCGCATGCAGGGTGTTGTGGGAGCTGGGGGATAAATACCCCCGGCTACCCGATTATGTGACGTTGCGGGCCACCTAAGCCGCGCCGTGGCATCCCACCTCTTGCGGCCGTCTTGCTTTTCGGCGGGAGGCCATTTTGCAAATTACCGACCGAATATCTTCGGAGCATCCTGACCAATTGCGCCAACAACTGCGCTCGATCCGATGGCGCATCTCTGCGTCCGGCCTAACTTCTCAGCAAAATATAAACACTACATCACCCTGTCATCCAGCCTGCGTCCGAGCATCGGCACCCCTTTCTGCCCCTGTCCAAACCTCTGAGCAATTGTTAAGCTGTATATGCGTACAGCATCAAGGGATTGCATCATGCCATTGGCCAGGATGGCCGCGCCTGCTCCGACGCGCCCCTACGAGCGCCACCGGCCAGAAGAAACGCTGCTCTATCAACTCATCGAAACCCATTACCCCGCGTTTCGTGCCCAGCTCGAAGCTCAAGGACAAACGCTGCCTGCCTTCGTTAAGCAGGAGTTCGACGAGTTCCTCAAATGCGGTCGGCTTGATTACGGATTCTTGCGGGTGTGCTGCGAAGATTGCAAGCATGAACGCCTGGTTGCTTTCAGTTGCAAACGACGGGGGTTCTGCCCGAGTTGCGGTGCTCGGCGAATGGCGGAGTCCGCCGCCTTGCTGGTTGATGAAGTGCTGCCGAAAGAGCCCATCCGGCAGTGGGTGCTGAGTTTCCCCTACGAATTGCGTTTTCTGCTTGCCCAGCAACCCGCCATGATGGGCAAAGTGCTGGAGATCGTCTATCGCACGGTGGCCACCCACTTGGTCAAGAAGGCCGGGTTCAACAAGCGTACTGCCCATACCGGGGCTGTCACCCTGATTCAACGCTTCGGCTCTGCACTGAACTTGAACATTCATTTTCACATGCTGTTTCTCGACGGCGTTTACGCGGAGGACAAATACGGCGTCATGCGCTTTCACCGCGTCAAAGCCCCCGCGATAGAGGAACTCAGCTCTCTGGTGCATCAGCTCTCTCATCGCGTCACTCGGGTTCTGGAGAAAAAAGGCTGGCTGCAACGTGACGATGAAAACACCTATTTACTTCTGGATGCCATCGATCAGGAGGATGATGCCCTCGGCCAGTTGCAAGGGCATTCGATCACTTACCGCATCGCAATGGGGCCGCAGAAAGGACGCAAGGTGTTCACCTTGCAAAGCCTGCCACCCCGTCTGGATACCCCCAGAGTATCAGACCGTGTGGCCAAACAAGCGGGATTTTCCTTGCACGCCGGAGTCATGGCCGAAGCCCACCAACGTGACGTGCTGGAACGGCTGTGCCGCTACATTTCTCGGCCCGCGGTGTCGGAAAAGCGGCTGGCGCTCACCAGCAATGGCAAAGTTCGCTATGAACTGAAGACGCCGTACCGTGATGGCACCACGCATGTGTTTTTCGATCCCCTGGATTTCATGGCGCGGCTAGCGGCGCTGGTGCCGAAACCGCGTGTGAACCTGACGCGGTTCCACGGTATTTTCGCCCCCAACAGTAAACATCGGGCGCTGATCACGCCAGCAAAAAGAGGCAAGGGGAGGAAACTTGCGAAACAGGGATGCTCAGAAAAGACCATTGCCGAACGCCGCAAAGCCATGACCTGGATGCAACGATTGAAGCGCGTTTTCAACATCGACATAGAAAAGTGCGAGCTTTGCGGCGGGCACGTCAAGGTGGTCTCCTGTATCGAAGACCCTGCCGTGATCGAGAAGATTCTGCAACATCTGGCGATGAAGGAATCGCTGCCGTTACCCCGCGTCCATGAAGCGAGGGCGCCGCCGGATCAGGCGGCGCTGTTCCAGCTCTAAACCACCACTCCTTCTCCTTCACCAACGACTTGCCCCAACACGGCAGGATGAGACGCGCCTGCTGGGTGCATCTTTCAAGAAAACCGATGAAAAACCGACCGCCAATACCTACGCTACCGAACGGAAAAGGCTGAATTCTGGCTCCGAAAGGACCTTTGGGCCGTTCATGCACGGATTTCATATGATAGGATTTCAGCGAAAAGGCGCTTTATTTGTCCTATACCCCCAGAGCCGCATAACTTTCACCGCCCTGAACCACGGTGACCGAGCGCCAGCCACTGTAGGCCAGACGAAACTGGTAGAGCAGGTGTGGAAAGGCCTTGGACTGAATCGTAATCGGGTTATCGGGGTGGGTAAAATCAGAGAACCCCTGCTGTGCGACAACGGCCTGTTGGCGAAAAATGACCTCTCGCTCCGGCCCATGCAGTGCTCGCCATTGCTTCACCCGGCGTTGCAGTGTGCGCAAAATGGTCTGGTCGTAGTGCTCAGGGTACTGCTCTTGCAAGTAATCAAGCAGTGTTGTTCCGGTTAAATCCGGCTTGGCTTTTAGCAAGGGGAGCAACTCTGTCTCCCAAACGGCCTCCAGTGGGTCTTCTCGGGTGCGCCACTGACGCTCGGTGTTAGCGCGGGGGTTTTGTGTTGACGTCTCGATGCGTCGTCCGGATCGAACGGAAATGCCCGCCTTGGCGGCAGCCACTTCCTGGCTTGCGCCATTTTGTCGGTGCTGCATGAACAGCTCCTCTTGTCGGTTGGTTATGTGTTGGCCTGGCACCCATTGCTCCACCATGGAAAACAAGGGGCCAATTGTTACACCCAACCGGCCAAGATAATTGTCGCTAACCGGTCATCCTAATTGTCGCCGAACAGTCAGACCCAGGTAGAGAATATAGCTGGCTATGCCAATGGTGATCGCGGGATCAACCCAGCGCATGTCGTAGAGCAGGATAAGGGCTCCACCTACAACAACCGCTATTGACGCAAACGCATCAGACAAGTTGTGTAAAACAACGCATGAATATTAACGCTGCCCTTCTGCATTGAGTAGGTCAGCAGCGCGCTCAACGCGTCCATTATCAGTGCAACAATGTAAGTCGGACTACCCAACACCCCTTGAGTTCCAGCGGATCTGGGAACCGCATGACACCCTCGTATATCAGGTAGGGCCCTATCATGATCAAGGTGGTGTATTTAACAGCGCAACACCTACCTTTATTCGCCCGTAGCCGAAGGTCAGCTTTTATTAAGCCGGGCGACGCGCAATCTTACGGGCCGCGAACGCGATAATCAGCGATGCCATGTCCCAGAAGTTATGTATAGCATCGGCAATCAGCGCCAAACTGCCGGCAAAGTCCTTTCCGCGATCTGGACGAGAGTCAGGATGCCGTTTGCCCAGATGGCTACTGCAACCCGTTTATGCTTGGTTTCAGGGGGAATGTGAACTAGCTGTATACTGAAAAAGTGTGCTTTACCTCATATAGGTTTCGAAGTAATGCGGGAAGAAGCGTTAATTGGTTGCTTCCAATGTTCGCATTGCGACCCGAGCGACCAATTTATGGAATCAATCTAAGGCAACCTTATGGTTTCGTGACCATCAAGAGCTGCGTAACAACGGAACAGCGGCCAAAACTCCCGACATAAGTCACCATAATGTGGCCGTTCCGGCCAACTTATGGTGGCATGACCAGGAAGTGATGTAACTGCTTGAAGTATGGTGGGCCCACCTGGACTCGAACCAGGGACCAAAGGATTATGAGTCCTCTGCTCTAACCAACTGAGCTATAGGCCCTAAAAGGGAAGCGGGCGCCATTATACCCACGAGGGGTGGCGCCCGCTACTGTCTTGCGGATTAACCGTTGCCCTGGTCGTCAATAAAGCCGCGCAGGTGATCGGAGCGGGAAGGGTGGCGCAGTTTGCGCAGGGCCTTGGCTTCGATCTGACGGATACGCTCCCGGGTTACGTCGAACTGTTTGCCGACTTCTTCCAGGGTGTGGTCGGTGTTCATTTCAATACCAAAGCGCATGCGCAAGACTTTGGATTCGCGAGCGGTCAGCCCGGCCAGCACCGAGCGGGTCGCCTCGCGCAGGCCTTCGGCAGTGGCGGAATCCACCGGCGACAGGGCCTGGATATCTTCGATGAAATCGCCCAGATGGCTGTCTTCATCGTCGCCAATCGGGGTTTCCATGGAGATCGGCTCTTTGGCGATCTTCAGTACCTTGCGGATCTTGTCTTCCGGCATGTCCATGCGCTCGCCCAGCTCTTCCGGCGTGGGCTCGCGGCCCATTTCCTGCAGCATCTGGCGGGAGATACGGTTGAGCTTGTTGATGGTCTCAATCATATGCACCGGAATCCGGATGGTACGGGCCTGGTCCGCGATGGAGCGGGTAATGGCCTGGCGAATCCACCAGGTGGCATAGGTAGAGAACTTATAGCCGCGACGGTATTCAAACTTGTCCACGGCCTTCATCAGGCCGATGTTGCCTTCCTGAATCAGGTCCAGGAACTGCAGGCCACGGTTGGTGTATTTCTTGGCGATGGAAATTACCAGTCGCAGGTTAGCCTCGACCATTTCTTTCTTGGCGCGGCGGGCCTTGGCTTCGCCGATGGACACCCGACGGTTGATTTCCTTGATGTCGACTACGTCCAGATCCACTTCGGTCTGGACGTTCTGGATGCGCTTCTGCAGGCGCACGATCTCGTCGATGCGTTCACCAATGGCGGCGGCGTATGGCTTCTTGGTGGCCGCGATTTCTTTCGCCCATTCCAGGTCGGTCTCGTTGCCCGGGAACCATTTGATGAAATCTTTGCGCGGCATTTTGCAGTCGCGTACGCAGATCTGCATGATGGCCCGTTCGTTCTCCCGCACCAGATCGTTGGTGGAGCGAACCACGTTCACCAGTTCGTCAAACGCCTTGTTGCCCAGCTTGAATGGTGCAAACACCTGGCCCAGTTCGTTCAGGGCTTCCTGGGTTTTCTTGTGGCTGCGGCCGTGCTTGGCCAGGGCTTTGTCGGCGGCATCCAGTTTTTCTTTCAGCAACTCAAAACGCAGGCGGGTTTCTTCCGGGTCCGGACCGTTATCGGTTTCTTCCTCGGTTGAAGTGTCGTCGTCATCATCGCTGCTGTCGCTGTCGTCAGCAGAGGTGTCTTCACTGGTGTCTTCGCCCATGAACGGCTCGGCGTCGTCCGGGTCCAGGAAGCCGGTAACGATGTCGCTGATGCGGCCTTCGTTCTCGATGATGCGATCGTAAGCCTGAATCACGGTGCCGGCGGTGCCGGGGAAGTGGGCTACGGCCGCCATGACGTCGCGAATGCCTTCCTCAATGCGCTTGGCGATGACGATTTCGCCTTCGCGGGTCAGCAGTTCAACGGTACCCATTTCACGCATGTACATGCGTACGGGGTCGGTGGTGCGGCCGGCATCGGTTTCTACGGCGGCGAGAGCGGCGGCGGCTTCAGCAGCGGCGGCTTCGTCGGCGGTGGAGTCGCCTTCGGTCATCAACAGGGTATCGGCGTCGGGTGTTTCTTCGCACACCTGGATACCCATGTCGTTGATCATCCGGATAATGTCTTCAACCTGATCCGGATCTGCGATATCTTCCGGTAGGTGGTCGTTTACCTCGGCGTAAGTCAGGTAACCTTGTTCCTTGCCTCGTGCGATGAGGTCTTTCAAACGTGATTTCTGCGAATTGCCTGACATAGACACCCTGTGAACTCGCTTTTAAAGAGGAAAAAAGTTAAACAGCCATTATAGCTGCCGCGTATCTGCTGTGCCACCGAATGGTTAGATGGTGATCAGTGGCGTCAGTTTCAAGTGGTCATGCCCCAGCAACGGGATTTAACGCAGGATTCAATCTACGTTGCCCTTGCTGAGCGTTCTCAGCTCTTCCCGCTGTTCCGGGGTGAGCGTGGCCAGGTTCCGGAGCAGGGTTGCCAGTCTTTGCTGGCGCGCGGCCTCTTCGTTCGGGCTCAGCAGTTCTCTGGCGGCTGCCAGTATGCTGTCCCGGGCCGGTATATGCTCCAGTCCATCAAACAGGTTGTAGAACCTGTCTCTGGCCTGTTTGTCCGTTGCCAGTCCCGCGACTAATGCTTTGCGGGTACTGATATTCTGTTCCATCAGCCAGCGGGCGAATCGCCCGGCCTGCTCCAGCTGGCGGTTGCTGTCAGCCAATGCTTTGACTTCCGCCGCCATTTCCGGTGCTTCCAGTAGTGCCAGGCAAAGCGTGCTGTCTTTGCTCAGCTTCACATCTATGCGTTCTTCTGTCGGCCGGCTCTGCCGCTCGCCGCGCCATCCGCGGGCTTTGAAATCATTGCCTTTGGGCCGCTCCTGCCAGGGCTTCCGGCCGCCACACAGACGCATCATTTCGTGCCACATGGCGTCCCGCAGTGTGCTGCGGGGCATTTTGTTCAGAAGCGGTTCTGCCCGGGCTCTCAGTTCGCCCCGGTGTTCCGGCAGCTCCAGGTTCAAACCTTCGCTCTGCCGGTCGAACAGGTAACGTGACAGGGGCGTTGCCGCCTCAATCCGCTGTCTGAAGGCGTCTGCGCCTTCCTTCCGGATCAGTGTGTCCGGGTCTTCACCCTGTGGCAGCATCAGAAACTGCAGGTGCAGGCCGTCGGCCATCAGTTCCAGGGCGTTCTCCATGGCGCGGTCTGCAGCACGGAAACCGGCCTGGTCGCCATCAAAGCAGAACACAATGTGCCGGACTTGCCTTAGCAGGGCGCTCAGGCTGTCCTGGTTGGTTGCGGTGCCCAGGGTTGCCACTGCATCGTGTATGCCGTTCTGGGCCAGCGCGATCACGTCCATATAGCCTTCAACCACCAGCAGTTTGTCCAGCTGGCGGATGGCTTGCCGGGCCTCATAAAGGCCGTAGATCTCCCGGCTTTTATGAAACACATCCGACTCCGGGGAGTTGATGTATTTGGCCTTGTCGTCTCCGAGGGTGCGGCCGCCAAAGGCCACCGTTTTGCCCCGGGTGTTCCGGATCGGAAACATCACCCGATTGCGGAACAGATCTCTTGGCCGGCCGTACTTGTCTGAAACCGTTTTGGTTTCCAGTAACGGCTCTTTCAGATCTTTCGGCGCGGCGTCAAAAAGCGCCGTTCCGGTGCCGGGCGCAAAGCCGATCTGGTACTGCTCGATGATGGCATCGTCCAGGCCGCGCTGTTTCAGGTAGTCCCGGGCGTAAGCGCCTTGCTGGCTGCCCAGGGCCGAGTGGTAGAAGCGGCTGGCGAAATCCAGGGCGTCGGTCAGGGTTCTGGCCTGTTGCATTTCCTGTCGCGCAGCGCGGTCATAAGGCACTTCCAGCCCGGCCCGTTTCGCCAGTTCTTCTACGGCTTCGGTAAAGCCCAGACCGTCGAATTCGCGGATAAAGCTGATGGCATCGCCATGAGCGCCGCACCCGAAGCAGTGGTAAAAGCCTTTGTCTGGACGAACGTTAAACGACGGTGTTTTTTCGTCGTGAAACGGACAACAGGCCTTGTAATTGGCGCCAGCCTTTTTGAGGGTGATGCGGCTACCGATCAGTTCTGCCAGATCAATCCGATCAAGCAGGTCTTCAACAAATCGTTGAGGGATCAGTCCGCTCATGGTGGCTCCACTTCAGTCGGGGTGCCTGATACAAACCGGTATTCACCATAGCCAAAAATGCCGCCGAAGCCAGGCCTCGGCGGCATTTTCAGTTTGCCGGAGAAGGCGAAACGCCGTTCCGGCAATCAGTCTTGCTGTCGATGCGCGCTGAACTCAGTACAGACGCTCGAACTTACGCTGCTCACGCTGAAGCTTCTTGAGATGACGCTTAACGGCGGCAGCTGCTTTACGCTTACGAACAGCGGTCGGCTTCTCGTAGTGCTCACGACGACGTACTTCAGACAGTACACCGGCCTTCTCGCAGGAACGCTTGAAGCGACGCAGTGCTACATCAAACGGCTCATTCTCTTTCACTTTAACAGCTGGCATTCGAAAATCACCTACCTGATAGATTCGGTTTCAATTGGTTCCGCGGGCCTTGGCCATGCGGGCTCGATACCTGGTCAGATTGGCTAAAACTCGACCAGTGCATAATTTAGGGCGGCAATGATAGCCGCTGGATATGTTCAGGTCAATGACTGTTCAATGAAACTGCCGGAGCCTTTCGGGTTTCTGCTAAAATGCCGCCAGTTCCTCATTCCCATTTCGGACGCGGCCCAGACTATGCTGATTCTTGGTATTGAAACCTCCTGTGACGAAACCGGCGTTGCCCTGTATGACACCGAGCAGGGCTTGCTGGCCCACGCGCTGTTCAGCCAGATTGCTATGCATGCGGATTATGGCGGGGTAGTGCCTGAGCTGGCGTCCCGTGACCATGTTCGCAAACTGTTGCCGCTGTGTGACCAGGTATTGGCCAAGGCTGGCAGGGATCGTAGCGATCTTGAAGGGATAGCCTACACCGCCGGCCCCGGGCTGGTTGGGGCGCTGATGGTGGGTGGTTCCGTGGCCCATGCTCTGGGTTTCGCGCTGGGCATTCCGGTGCTGGGTGTTCACCACATGGAAGGGCATTTGCTGGCGCCAATGTTGGAAGACAACCCGCCAGCGTTTCCTTTTGTTGCTCTGCTGGTGTCCGGTGGCCACACCCAGCTGGTCCGGGTGGATGGTATCGGACAGTACCAGATGCTGGGAGAGTCGGTGGATGATGCTGCCGGCGAAGCCTTTGATAAAACCGCCAAGATGCTCGGGCTGGATTACCCGGGAGGCCCCCGGGTAGCAGCCTTGGCGGAAAAGGGCCGCGAGGGGATCTACCGTTTCCCCCGGCCAATGACGGATCGTCCCGGGCTGGATTTCAGCTTCAGCGGCTTGAAAACGTTTACCCTGAACACGGTGAACGATGCGAAAGATAACGATGCCTTCGATGAGCAGGTAAAAGCAGACATCGCCCTGGCATTTGAGGCGGCGGTAGTGGATACCCTGACTATCAAGTGCCGGAGGGCGTTGGAGCAAACCGGTTGCAAGCGCCTGGTTATTGCCGGTGGAGTAAGCGCCAACAAGCGGCTGCGGGCAGGGCTGGAAAAGATGACCGCGAAACTCAATGGCTCGGTGTTTTACGCCCGCCCGGAGTTCTGTACCGACAACGGCGCGATGATTGCGTATGCCGGTGCCCAGCGGCTCAAGAGCGGTCAAAGGGACGGTGAGCGCATTGTGTCTGTGCCGCGCTGGCCGATGAATACCTTGCCGCCGGTTAACGAGCCGCGGGCGAACGGCCTGGTTGATTAACCCGGCCGGGCTTCAGAGCCCGGTTTCCCGACCCTGGGCGAGGCGGATCAGGTTGTTGCGGTGGCGCACAACGATCAGCAGGGTCAGCAGCCCGAACAGTGGCAGGGTTTCCGGCTCAATCAGCGCGCTGATAACCGGCCCACTGGTAACCGCCACCAGGGAGGCCAGTGCTGAAATGCGCCAGCGCCACATGATCAGCAGCCAAAGCAGCGCCATGATACCGGTGGTCACCGGCGCCAACGCCAAACCGGCCCCGAGTGCTGTGGCCACGCCCTTGCCGCCTTTGAAACGATAGAACAAGGGAATCATGTGGCCGGTGACCGCGCACAGTGCCACCATGGCCTGAACCAGTATCGACATACCCGCAACGTGTGATAGCCACACTGGCAGCCAGCCTTTGAAGGCATCCAGTACCAGTGTAGCCACCGCCGGTTGCCAGCCACCGGCCCGGTATACGTTGGTGGCGCCGGGGTTGCCGGAGCCCAGGGCTCTTGGGTCAGGCAGGCGCCAGAGCCTGCATACCGGGATGGCAAACAGCACGGAGCCGGCCAGGTAGGCGCCGAAGCAGAGTGCGACAATCAGAACTGGGTTACTGGTCAGGTTCATGGCCATATCACGGGCGCGCAGACGGCGCCGGGTGTTCTGTGAGAAAATGCCCGCCCTGAAGCTCAGTACACAGGCAAACTCCCACACTATCGTTTGCCTGCACATTATTCAATCAGCCTTGAGTGGAACACACTGGGAGTCCGGTTTGGCAGAAGGTTTGGTAGACACAGTGCTCATCGAGGGCCTGGCAGTGGACACCGTGATCGGCGTTTACGATTGGGAGAGGGAAGTCACCCAGCGGATACTGGTGGATCTTGAAATGGCCTGGGACAACCGTGCGCCCGGGGCCAGCGACAATGTCGCCGATGCACTGGATTACGCGGCCGTTAGTGAGCGGGTGAGTGAATGCCTGCAAACCCTGAAACCCCAGCTGCTGGAACGGGCAGCGGAGGAGATTGCTGCGCTGTTGCAGTCGGAATTTGGTGTTCGCTGGCTACGGCTGACCCTGAACAAGCCCGGGGCCGTGCCGGCTGCGCGCTCCGTGGGCGTCCGGATTGTGCGGGGAACGCGGGCATGAGCCGGGTTTACATCAGTGTTGGTACTAACATCGAGCGATACCGCCATGTCACTGTGGCACTGGACGCGCTGGCAGGGTGGTTTGGAGATTTGACCATCTCGCCGGTTTACGAGAGTGAATCCGTCGGTTTTGAAGGTTCCGATTTCCTCAATCTGGTGGTGGGAATCGACACCGGGCTTTCGGTGGGAGAGCTGTCCCGCCGGTTCAAGCAGTTGGAAGCCGACAACGGCCGAGCCCGATCTGCGCCCAAATTCAGCCCTCGAACCCTGGATCTGGATATATTGACCTATGATGATTCTGTCGGGGTGGTCGACGGTGTCGAGCTGCCGAGGGCGGAGATTCTCAAGAACGCTTTCGTGTTGCGGCCGCTGGCAGACATTGCCGGGGCGGAAATGCATCCGGCCTGCCGGCAAACTTACCAGCAGCTCTGGCAGGACTACCAGCGTGACCAGCAGCTCTGGCCGGTCGACTTCAGCTGGCAGGGGCGCCAGATTTCACGGGCGGTTGGCTGACCTGAATAGCCGGATCATCTGGTCGGTGGCACTGTCGCCGGCGGTGCCTTCGAATTTATCCCCGAGCAGCCGGGGCAGGATCTGGTTGCCAATCTGCTTGCCCAGTTCCACGCCCCACTGATCAAAGCAATCGATATCCCAGATCACGCTTTGCACGAAGGTGCGGTGCTCATACAGCGCGATCACGGCCCCAAGGGTTGTCGGGGTAATCTTTTCCATCACCAGAATATTGCTGGGTTTATTGCCCGGGATTTCCTTGTGGGGCGCCAGTGCCTGCGCCGTGTCTTGGTCCATGCCCGCCTGTAACAGTTCCTGCTCCGCCTCGGCCCGGGTTTTCCCGGCCATCATCGCGCTGGCCTGGCTCAGGCAGTTGGCAAACAGGGTAGCGTGGTGATGTTCCACCGGGTTGTGAGACTGTAAAGGGATGATGAAGTCAGCCGGGATCAGCCGTGTGCCCTGGTGAATCAGCTGGTGGTAAGCGTGCTGGCCATTGGCGCCAACGCCGCCCCACAGGATTGGCCCGGTCTGGTAATCCACCGCGTTGCCGTTCTGGGTTACCCGCTTACCATTACTTTCCATATCCAGCTGTTGCAAGTGCTCAGGCAGATGCTTGAGGTATTCGTCATACGGTAGAACGGCGTGGCTCTGTGCATCCCAGAAGTTGTTGTACCAGACGCTCAGCATGGCCATGATCACTGGCAGGTTGCTGGCTGCTGGCTGTTCACGGAAGTGACAGTCCATCGCGTGAGCGCCCTCAAGCAGCGCCCGGAAGTGCTCCATGCCGATGGTCAGGGCAATGGGCAGGCCTATGGCCGACCAGAGTGAGTAGCGGCCCCCTACCCAGTCCCACATGGGGAAGATGTTGGTGCGGTCGATGCCAAACCGGATGGCTTCGTCCACGTTGGCGGTCACAGCCAGGAAATGCCGGGCCACCGCGGGCTTACTGCCGCTCTTATCGAGAAACCATTGGCGGGCCAGCAGGCTGTTATCCAGGGTTTCCTGGGTACGGAACGACTTCGACTGCACCAGGAATAAGGTGGTTTCCGGGTTCAGCGACCTCAAGGTTTCTGCGATGTCGGTGCCGTCGATGTTGGCGACAAAGTGGCAGTTCAGCTGGCCGTGCCAGAAAGGTTTCAGGGCTTCCACCACCAGTTTCGGGCCGAGGAACGAGCCGCCGATACCGATGCTCACCACGTCGGTAAAGGGTTTGTTGGTATAACCGGTATGGCGGCCCTCGGTGATGGCAGACACCAGCTCTGCCATTCTGTCGAGTGTGGCGTGTACTTCCGGAATAATGTTTTCACCGTGTACCCGAACGTCCTGGCCGCGGGGTTGGCGCAATGCCGTGTGCAGGGCGGGGCGGTTTTCCGTTCGATTGACGATGCCGCCATCAAACAGCGCATTTCGCTGCTGCACCAGGCCACAGGCCTGGGCCAGGTCCATCAGCGCGTTGAAGGTGGCATCGGTAAGCCGATTGCGGGAGAAGTCCAGGGTCAGACCGGCGCCGCTCACCAGGTACCGCTGGGCTCGCTGCGGGTCGTCCCTGAACAGATCCCGTATCGGCGTTCCGGCCAGCTGATCCTTGAATTGGGCCAGAACCCGCCATTCCGGAAGGTGAGTCAGTGGTGCCGGTTTGTCGAGCATCAGAGGTTCCTTGTCTGTTCGCCGCCGGACAGTCTTCAGGCGGTGGTTCCTGGTGTTATCGGGTGACGCTAAGGTTGTCGATTAGCCGGGTGGTCCCTAAAAACGCCGCGACCAGGAGTGTCAGCTCCCGATCTGATTCGATGGCAGGTTTCAGCGTCTGGCTATTCACAATGTTGAAATAGTCCGGGCGTAGCCCGGCCTTGGCCAGCGTGTCGTTCGCTTCCCGTGCCAGATCGTCAAAATCGGAGCGGCCCTGTTCCAGTTGCGCAGCCACGTTGGTCAACGTCTGATACACCACCGGCGCAATGGCTCTTTCCTCTTCATTGAGATAACCGTTCCGTGAGCTTTTCGCCAGCCCGTCCTCTTCGCGAACAGTGGGGGCGCCAATAATTTCAACCGGGATCATCAGGTCCCGGGTCAGTTTGCGGATGACGGCCAATTGCTGGAAATCTTTCTCGCCGAACACTGCCAGGTCGGGCTGAACCATGTTGAACAGCATGGTGACGACCGTTGCCACACCCTCGAAGTGCCCTGGCCGGCTGGCACCGCAGTGCCCTTCGCTGATTTCCGGCACAACCACTTTAGTTTGTCGGGCCAGACCTTCGGGGTAAATCTCGTCCGCCGAAGGCGCGAACACCAGGGTGTTGCCAGCGGCGGCCAGCTTGTCCTGGTCGTCGGCGAGTGTGCGGGGGTAAGTGTCCAGGTCTTCGTTGGCGCCGAACTGCATCGGATTGACAAAAATGCTGGTGACAACGATATCCGCTGCCTCTGCCGCCTTCCGTACCAGCGAAACGTGGCCCTCGTGCAGATTGCCCATGGTGGGCACCAGGCCAATGGTTTTACCCTGCTGCCGGTAGCTGCGCAGAATGGTTCGGAGCTCTTTGAGTGAATGTACGGTTCTCATGCCTTGAACGTATGCTCCTCGGCCGGAAATGAACGCGCCTTGACGGCCTGGGCGTAGGCGGCGATGGCCTCCGGAATAGAGTTGGTTTCCGCCAGGAAGTTCTTCACGAAGCGGGGTTTGCGGCCGGTGGTGATGCCCAGCATATCGTGCAGCACCAGTACCTGGCCGTCGGTGTCTGCGCCTGCGCCAATGCCGATCACCGGGGCCCGGACGGCCTGGGTGATGCGGGCCGCCAGAGGGGCGGGTACGCATTCCAGAAGGATGACATCGGCGCCGGCCGATTCCAGCTCGCAGGCATGCTCGATCATGGCTTCGGCAGCCTTTTCGTCACGGCCCTGAACCTTGTAGCCGCCAAACTTGTTGACGAATTGTGGCGTCAGCCCCAGGTGGGCGCACACCGGCACACCGCGCTCGCTAAGCGCTTCGATGGTGTCTTTCATCCAGTCGGTGCCTTCAAGCTTGACCATGTGGGCGCCGGCGCGCATGAGTTCTGCGGCGTTTTCCAGGGCATCGGTCACGGTGCCGTACGACATAAAGGGCATATCGGCCATGATCAGTGATCCCTGGTTGCCTTTGGCAACGCAGCTGGTGTGGTAAACCATCTGTTCCATTGTGACCGGCAGGGTGCTGTCATGCCCCTGCAGGACCATGCCCAGCGAATCACCAATCAGGATAACGTCAACGCCGGCCTCACTGACCACATGTGCGAAGGTGGCATCGTAGGAGGTCAGGGCCGAGAAGGCTTCGCCCTTTTGCTTGTATTCCCTCAGGGTATTGATGGTAACTGCCATAAGATCCTTGCCTTTTGGGTGGATGGGCCGGTTCTGGCTCGGGGTCGTCCGAGCTCAGAGCGATAGATTAATGCCGGGGTATATCGGACACAAGAGTAGCATGGGAGTCTGGCTTGGGGTCAGTGACTTCCGGCCTTTGGGGGCAATAATCGAAGCTGGTTGTCCGGGCATGCTTGTCGCAGTGTTTCAATGCTTCGGCCATCGGGCAGCACCAGCTCGGGATTCAGATCGAGCAGGGGCTGCAGCACGAAGTCCCGGTTGGCCAGCTCGGCATGGGGTACGGTCAGTCGCTCGTCGTGGATGCTGTCGTTGCCGTAAAGCAGCAGGTCAAGGTCCAGGGTTCGGGGCCCCCAGTGGCGCAGTCGCTCCCGGCCGTGAGCCTGTTCGATGGCTTGAAGATGATCCAGTAACTGGTGCGGCGTCAGCTCCGTGGACAATTGCACGGCGCCATTCACGAAGTCCGGTTGATCCTGGGGGCCAACCGGCCGGCTGGCATAGAAGGCAGACTGTGCCAGCAAGGTGGTGTCGGGCAGGCTGGCCAGTTCAGCAACCGCGCGTGCCAGCTGTGCGGTTGGGTCTTCCTGATTGCTGCCCAGCCCAACATAGGCCACGACAGTCATGCTTGCGGTGGCCTTTTGACCGGGCTGCGTTTGCGGCGCCGTTTGCGCGGGGCGTTGGCGGAGTCCAGCTCAGACAGCATTTTTTCCTGCCCCCGTTCGTCCAGGCGCTGGAATTCTGTCCACCAGTCGCCGAGGCCCGGTTCGATCTCGCCGGCGGACTCACGTACCAGCAGGAAATCGTAGGCTGCCCGGAAGCGCGGGTGGGTCAGCGTGCCAAAAGCCCGCTTGCCCTGGCGCCTGGGCAGGCGCATCTGCAGTTCCCAGATCTCTTTCATCGGGCCTGAGAAGCGTTTCGGAATGGCCGTGGCCTGCACCTGCCGGCCAATGACTTTGCCGATGGCGCCATGAAGGGCGGGCTGCACCGGGTCGCCATTATCCTGGCGGCGGCGCCATTCCACTTGTAGGGCCGGCCAGAGCATGGCGGCAAACAGGAAGTAAGGAGTGACGGATTTGCCCTGGGCAATCCGGGCGTCGGTATTGCGCAGTGCCTGGCGAATGAGTTCGTCGGATTCCCCGGCGTCGATGGCCTTGGCGGTTTCCGGGAACAAGGGCGCCAGTAGCCCGTACTCGCTGAGCAAGTCGTAGGTAGCTTCGCCATGGCCCGCCGAGAACAGCTTGAGCACTTCATCAAATAGCCGGGCCGATGGGATGTGAGTCAGCAGTGGCGCCAGTTCCCGGATGGGAGCTTCGGTGTCCGGTTCAATTTCGAAACCCAGTTTGGCGGCAAAGCGGATGGCGCGAAGCATGCGAACCGGGTCTTCACGGTAGCGGGTTTCCGGGTCACCGATCAGGCGGATCTGGCGATTTTTCAGATCGTCAACGCCGTTGGCGTAGTCGATGATGGTGAAGTTGCGGATGCAGTAGTAAAGCGCGTTGATGGTGAAGTCACGGCGCAGGGCGTCTTCTTCCTGGTTGCCGTAGACATTGTCGCGCAACAGCAGGCCATGCTCACTGGTTCTGTGCTCGTCGGCTGCCGGTTCGTCTTCGGTGTCCCGGGCGTTGCCCCTGAAAGTGGTCACCTCGATGATTTCCCGGCCGAATACCACATGCACAATCCGGAACCGGCGCCCGATCAGTCGGGAATTCCGGAACAGGTCGTGAACTTCCTCAGGGGTAGCATCGGTGGCAATGTCGAAATCCTTTGGCTGTCCGCCCAGGAGGATGTCGCGCACGCCGCCACCCACCAGATACGCTTCATAGCCGGCTTTGTTGAGCCGATGCAGGACTTTTCGTGCGGGCTCGCTGATCATCGAGCGGGACACGGTGTGCTGATCCCGGGGGATCTCCTGCCGCTGGTAGCGTCGGGCTTTCTTTTTCCCGTTGCCGGGAATGAAGGAGCGTAGTTTTTCTACAAGTCGTTTAGGCATGAAATTCCGTGATTGCGATGCGCAAAGACGGGGATTTTAACGGTTTGCGCAGGAATTGCACATGTTTAGGCAGAAACGGAAATAGAGAAGTTGATTTTTGTTCAGGGGGTGGGGCGGTCAGGATGAGTCTGTAGGCCAGATAATCAAAAGGCGGATTCGTTTCCACGAACCCGCCCTGAAAGCGTTGACGATCTGCATTGTTTTTGTTGTTGCCGGGATTCTTTTTGATTTTTCTACCCCACCGTGTTGTCCCAACAGTAAGGACATCAAATAACGCAAACGGAAAGCTTTGAATACATAGAGCGGTCAGGAGCAAAATGCGGGCTATGTTGGTAGGTGCAGTGCCGCTTCAGGAGCGATTCTTCTCTACATCTACAACTCGCACATGCCTGGGGACCACTAAAAAGCAAAGTACCCAAAACACTCAGTTCGCTTGCATCCTGTTTTTGTTTTTGTTGCTGGATGCTCATGCAGCTTTTTGTTTTTGTTTTGCCGCTGCGTTGTCACTTTTGTTTTTGTTGTTGTGCGCTAATAAGGGTGCGAAGGCTGTGCCAGTTTTTGAAAATCTTTAATTAACAGTGGGTTAGGTTTTTGTGAGAAATAAGTGTTACCCCGTATACGTCTAAAGTGTTACCCGCCTCGCGTAACCTGAGTCGGAAGTGTTACCTTGGGGAACGCCTGGTAACAAATGATTTTGGATTCATTTCTTTGTTCAGGAACTTTTCTTGCGGGGAATACCCAAACGCTGGCGCCGTTCCCACAGAGATTTCCGGCTGATGCCCAGCTTCTGGGCCAGCTCGGTTTCGCTCATCCGGTCCTGGTTCTCCAGCACAAAATGCTGAAAGTAGTCTTCCAGAGACAGGTCGTTGGCGGAGTCTGGCTCACGGGTGCGGGTCTGCTCGTTGTTGCCTTCTACCAGGGTTTCCGGAATGTACTCGTCACTACCCTCGTTATCGAGGTCCAGCACTGCGGGGGTAATGATGTCGCCGTCGGTGAGAATGGAGGCCCGTTCGATGGCATTTTCCAGCTCCCGCACGTTACCTGGCCAGCGGCACCGCTCCAGCGCCTGCATGGCCTCCGGGCTGAGACTGAGCTCCGGCCGTCCTAGCTTCTCTGCCTGCCGCTTAAGGAAACGGCGGGCCAGGCCCAGAATGTCTGACCGGCGTTCTCGCAGGGGCGGAATTCGGATTTGCATTACGTTAAGCCGGTAATACAGGTCTTCCCGGAATTCTCCGGTGCGGGTCATTGCTTTCAGGTTACGGTGGGTTGCGGCTATCATGCGCACATCCACTTTCCGGCTCTGGGTAGAGCCGACCTTGCGGATCTCGCTTTCCTGCAGCACTCGCAACAGCCGGGCCTGGGCTTCTGCCGGCAGTTCGCCGATCTCATCAAGGAACAGGCTGCCGCCATCGGCGGCCTCAATCAGACCGGTGCGGGCGGAAACCGCACCGGTGAATGCGCCTTTCTCATGGCCGAACAGCTCCGATTCAATCAGGCTCTCGGGAATGGCCGCGCAGTTCACTGAAATCAACGGTTTGGTGGCCCTGGGGCTGAGCAGATGCAGAGCCCTGGCCGCCAGTTCCTTGCCGGTGCCGGACTCGCCCTGTATCAGGACGGTGGTCTCGGTCGGGGCCACCTTGCGAATCAGAGTGAACACTTTCTGCATGGGTTCGCACCGGCCATACATGATGGCTGCCGGGTCGGACTCGGTCGCCTGGTGCTGCCCGGTGTTCTCGCCGCTGGCAGACTGATCCGGCTGTGCACTCTGGCGGGCCAGGATGTTCTCCACGGCTGCAAGCATTTCATCGTGATCAAAGGGCTTGGCAATGTAGTCCACGGCGCCAAGTTTCATGGAGTCCACCGCGGAGCGCAGACTGGCATAGCTGGTCATGATCAGCACCGGGGTGTTGGGCGCCCGGTTGATCATCTCGGTACCCGCGGCGCCGGGCAGGCGCAGATCGGTGATGATCAGGTCAAAGCCGTCCGGTTCCAGGTTGTCCGCTTCCTCTACGGAGACGGCATCCGCCACTTCGTAACCGGCGTGCTGCAGCAGCTTGCGGACCGCGGAGCGGATGATGTCTTCATCTTCAACTATCAGAATACGGGGCATATCGCGTTCACGACCTTTCGTTCGGGGTGCTGTTGCCGGTATCGGTGTCTGGCTCGTAGGCGGGCAGGCGTAACCTTACACAGGTTCCCCGCTGGCGTTCGGTATCTGCCGGGCTTTCCACCTGTACGTTGCCATAGTGTTCTTCAACAATGCTATACACCAGTGAAAGCCCAAGGCCCGTACCTTTGTTCGGTGCTTTGGTGGTGTAAAACGGTTCAAAGATATGGTCCAGCTGGTCAGCGGGAATGCCGGTGCCTTCGTCAATCACTTCGATGATAGCGGAGTAGCCATCGCCCTTTCCACTGACCCGGATGGTACCGCCGTCTGGCGAGGCATCCCGGGCGTTGGCCAGGAGGTTGACGAAGACCTGCACCAGGCGTTGCTCATCCCCCAGTATCTGCAGGTTTTCCGGGCACTCGTTCCGGTACTGGATGCCCATGCCCTTGTCACTCAGCGACAACAGGTTGATGGATTCTTCCACGCAGCGGTGGATGCTGACCGGCTCATAGCGGTTGGCATGGGCGTGGTTGCCGGTTCGGGCAAAGTTCATCAGTGACTGCAATATGGCGGAGATGCGTCGGGTTTGCTGCTGTATCTGGTCTGCGGTTTCCAGGATGGACGGGTCGTCGGTTTCCAGTTTCAGGTTCTGGGCCAGCGACGAAATACCGGTGACCGGGTTGCCAATCTCGTGCGCAACACCGGCGGCCAGTCGGCCCACGGAGGCCAGCCGTTCACTGTGCATCAGCTCGTCTTCCAGTAATCGGGTTTCGGTCTGGTCTTCCACCAGAATGATCGAGCCACCTTCCGGATGGTCCGGCCCGCTCAGGGCAGCCTTATGAAGGTTCAGCCAGTGGGGCTTGCCCCGCAGGTCGAGCCGGTGCTTGTAACGGTGCAGGTCGTCGCCCCGGTTGAAGTCGTCCAGCAGGGTATGCCAGTGCTCCGGCAGGGCCATCAGTTTGGCGCCGACCACCTCGTCGGCAGAAATGCCAGTGAGCGATTCGATGGCGTGGTTCCACATCAGGATTTCGCCATCCTCACCGACAGAGCAGGCGGGTATCGGCAGGTTCTGCAGGGTCTGCCGGTAGTGGCGCCGCAAGTTGTCGAGCTCCCCGGCCAGGCCGGTAAGCTGGTTCTGGTAGTCGCCCAGCGCCCGCTCCACATAGCGGATGTCCTGGCCGGTGCCGCCGTGGGTCAGGGGTTTGAAGCCCAGATGGCGTTTGACAATATCCCTGGCTACGGCGGGGCCCAGCAAGCCCGACAGGTTGATTTCAACCTGATCCCGCAGGCGCCTGAGCTGGTAGGGGCGAAACTCCACGTTGGGCAGCTTTAATTGCCCCAGTGCACGCTCTACTTCCCGTCGGGCCACGGTCGGGCCCAGCGGGTCGGTCAGATGTTGAACGAAGTCGTTGGAGGATGTTGCCAGCAGTTCCCTGCGCTGTGGGCGAGACAGCGCACCCAGGGAGCAGGCCTGTGCCGCGCTGGTTTCTTCCGGAGACGCGGGGCTCAGGATTGAGACCAGTGCAAACACCGAAATGTTGGCCGTCAGGCTGATGAAAGTGAACAGGTGCCAATTGTCATAACCCGGGGTGACCGGAAGATCCAGCCAGGACAGCAGGTCGGCGGCGTAGGAAAACGGCAGCACCAGGGTGGTCATCCAGATGGCCAGGCCGGTCAGCAGTCCGGCGATCAGACCGCGCCGGTTGCCCTCCGGCCAGTAGATAACGCCGAGGGCGCCTGGTAGCAGCTGCAAGGTGCCGGAGAGCGAGATGGCTCCGAGGATGGACAGGTCCAGGTTCTGGCCAATGGTTTCGTGGAACAGCAGCGCCAGAAACAGGATAACGGCAATGAGCAGGCGTTTTACCCACTGCAGCCATTGATAGATGTCGCCCTGGTCTTTGGGAGTTTTCAGGGGCAGCACAACATGGTTGAGAACCATGCCCGACAGCGCCAGGGTGCTGACGATCATCAGCCCGCTGGCGGCGGAAAGCCCTGCGATATACATCAACAGTGTTAGCGCCGGGCTCTCCAGTGCCTGGGCCACCCCGATACTGAAAAACGCCTGGGGCACAACAACACCCAGGGCCTGGCCGGCCCAGACAATCAGGGGCACTGGCAGGCCAAGCAGTAGCAGATACAGGGGCAGGCCCCAGCTGGCTTTCGCCAGGGCCCTTGGCGAGGGGTTCTCGCTGAAGGTCATATGGTACATGTGCGGGAGGACCAGCGCGGCGGCAAACGACATCAGCAGCAGGGCCCGCCAGCTGCCATCATTGATCGCCATGGTCATGGTTGCCTCGGGGTGTGAGGCCCGGGCCAACCATTCTTCAAGCCCGTCGGTGCCGCCAAACACTCCAAACAATACCACACCACCCAGTACCAGCAGGGCAACCACCTTGACCAGGGAGTCAAAGGCGATGGCCAGCACCAGCCCCTGATGGTTGCCAGAGCTCTGGTGCCGGCGTGCGCCAAAGAGCATGGTGAACAGCACGACGATCAGGCTGAACATCACGCTGATGGCTTTGGGCGAGGTGTCAGGCGCGAGCAGGGACGCCGATACCGCAACAGCCTGAATCTGCATGCTCAGCAGCGCCAGAATGGCGGCGGCTGAGCAGAGTGTCACCAGGGTGCCGGCCCACTGGCTGCGATAACGATAGGCAAAGAGGTCAGCCAGGGACGTCAGTTGATAAGCGCGGCCGATGCGCAAGATCGGGTTCAGCAACACCGGCGCCAGCAGAAAGGCCCCGGAGATACCCAGATAGTAAGCCAGAAAGCCGTAACCGGATTCCGCCGCCATGCCGATGGCGCCGTAGACTGCCCAGATGCCGGCGTAGACGCCAAGGCTCAGGGTATAAACCAGAGGATGCCGTACCCACTGACGCAGCAGGGTGCCCCGCTCGGTACTCCAGGCAATGCCGAACAACAGAATCAGGTACAGGAGGCTGGCCAGTAGCAGGCCGCTGGCGCTAAAACTCATTGGGGTCTCGCCGCCATTCAAGCCAGAAACCGATGGCAATCAGGCCACCCCAGATCACATAGGGGCTATACCAGGCGTTGTCTGGTGAGGTCCACCAGTCCAGGATGTTGGGAGAAAAAATATAAATGGCCAGTACCAGCAAAAAGACCAGGCGGTAGATATACATCGGCTCAGTGGTCCGGACGCAAGTGTGTGTTTGGGGTTATACCACGGGCCTGCCGGGATGTCAGGGGGATGGCGTGCCGGCGCCAGTTTTCCCGGCCCCAGGCGAGCACATCGTCCACCGTTGCCTGCACAAGCGCGGGCGGAGGCTGTTGGCCAAGGGCTGCCAGTGCGTTGACCAGGTTGGCGGCGGGCTGCTGATCATCCAGTGCCGGAGCGTGGGTCTGTTTGCTCAGCTTCTGGCCCTGATCGTTCACGACGACCGGTATATGCAGCCACTGTGGTGACTGGGCACCAAGAGCCCGGAAAATCTGTTGCTGCTGGGCGGTCATGTCCAGTAAGTCGGAGCCCCGCACCACGTGGCTGATGTTCTGGTCTATATCGTCCACCACCACGGCCAGTTGGTAGGCGTAGAAGCCTTCCTTGCGCAGTAGCACCGGGTCGTCCAGCTCTGCAGCTACTCGCTGTTGTTGCTCGCCCAGCAGCAGATCCTGCCAGTGGCTGACTTCGTCGGTCAGGGCAAATCGAATGGCGTAGGGGGTATCTCCAGGTGCTGGATGGCCATCTCGGCAGTGGTCCGGATGATAACCGCCGTGCTTTTGGAGCAGTTTTCGGGAGCACCGGCACCGATAGGCTTTATGCCGCGCCAGAAGCTGGCCAATGGCGGCCTGGTAGGCGTCGTGACGCCGGGACTGAAATCGCACCGGTTCGTCGGGAAGCAGGCCGTGGCAATCCAGGGAATGGAGAATCCGGCCGGTGGCCTCGGGGGGCTCCCTCAGCGGGTCCAGGTCTTCGATGCGAACCAGCCAGTCGCCACCGGCAGTGCGGGCTTCCAGCCAACTGGCCAGGGCAGTTACAAGAGAGCCGAAATGCAGCGGTCCTGTCGGGGAAGGGGCAAAACGCCCACGGTACCGTGGTTGCTCCATAGAGACTCAGCAAGCCGGCAGCTCATGCGGCCGGCTATCGGTGGGGCTCAGATGCCGGTCTGGCGCTCGCGGATTTCCGCCAGGGTCTTGCAGTCAATGCACAGGGTGGCCGTCGGGCGCGCTTCCAAACGACGAATGCCGATCTCCACGCCGCACTGATCGCAGAAACCGTAGTCGTCTTTGTCGATGCGGTCGATGGTTTGGTCGATCTTTTTGATCAGCTTGCGCTCGCGATCCCGGGTGCGCAGTTCCAGGCTGAATTCTTCTTCCTGGGTTGCACGGTCACTGGGATCCGCGTAATTTGCGGCGTCTTCCTGCATGTGGTGCATGGTGCGGTCCACTTCTTCCATCAGCTCCTGTTTCCACTGCAGGAGCAGATTTTTGAAGTGCTGCAGCATGTCAGCACTCATGTAGTCTTCACCCTTTTTCATTTCATAAGGGGTGAAATTGGTAAAACGTTCGCGTGGTTGTTCTGCAGTGTTTGCCATTGAACCCGGCCTCTTGTTTGTACTACTACAAGAACGCTTTGCTTCCGCCGCGCCAGCACGGTTGCTGCGCGGTTTAACCCTGGATAAAAGCATTCGTCCTGAAACGGGAATTTGCGGAAAATAGCAGATTAGTCTCAGGGTGGCCAGCCTTGTGACAACGACTTTTTGCGGAGAGCACATGAAGTTTGCTGAACCTTTGGTGGAAGGGCGCCTGATTCGACGCTACAAACGCTTCCTTGCCGATGTGCGATTGCCCAATGGCGAGGAAGTGACGGCGCACTGCCCGAACACCGGCTCTATGCTGGGTTGCCAGCCCGATAACGCCAGGGTCTGGCTGAGCCGTAGCGATAATCCCAAGCGCAAGTTGAAGTATACCTGGGAGCTGGTGGAAACCGCCCCTGCGGTATTTGCCTGCGTGAATACCGCCCGCCCCAACGCCCAGGCTCGGGAGGCCATTGAAGCCGGGCGGGTGCCGGAGCTGGCCGGTTACTTAGAATGCCGGGCCGAGGTGCGTTACGGTGATGAGAAAAGCCGGATCGATTTGCTGTTGTCGGGTCATCCGGCACGGCCAGACGCCTGGGTGGAGGTGAAGAATGTCACGCTGGCAGAGGGATCGAACGGGTATTTCCCGGATGCGGTGACCGAACGGGGTCAGAAGCACCTGAGGGAACTGATGGCGCAGGTGGGAAAAGGCGACCGGGCGGTTCTGTTGTTCGTGGTCAACCACACCGGGATCGACGTTGTGCGCCCAGCGGATCACATTGACGCCCGTTACGGTGAGTTACTGCGTCAGGCGCAGGCCGCAGGGGTTGAGGTATTGGCTTATCGTGCCGCGCTTGCAGGGCCGGACGGCAATCCGGGTGGCAGGCTGGAGCTGACCGAAGCGGTGCCGTTCAGTCTCCGAGCCTGACTTCGATATGGTCACCCTGCTGGCGCACCTCCAGGGCGGTCAAGGCATCGCCCTGGCAGGGCCCGGCAATGCACTCGCCGGTGCCGGGCTTGAACAGCGCGCCATGAGTCGAGCACTGGATAAACAGGTTGTCGGCGTCCATGAATTTACCTGGCATCCAGTTCAGTTCAATGCCCAGGTGGGGGCAGATGTTCAGGTAGGCTTTCGGCTCGTTACCATCCAGAAACACAAAGCCAGTCAGGGGCATGCCTTCCGGTTCACGGGCCTTCTGTTTCAGTCGGAATTCAATAAACCGGCCTGGAACCAGCTCCGTTGCAGGACAAACGGTCTGCCAGGGATGGTTCTGTTCCGTCATTTCGGCAGCAGGGCGTAGCGCATCCGGGTGCCGTGATTCAAAGACATCACGATTTCGTCGGCCTCCAGGCGATGGGGAAAATAGCAGCCGGAGATCTTGGCACTGGCGATGCTGGCACCCTCCATCCGGGATTTGGAAAAATCGATGCCGCGCAGGTCTGCGCCCCGGAAGTAAGCGTGCCGTAAATCCAACCCTTTGGCGTCCAGGCCGCGTAAATCCAGCCCCCGGAAGTCGCCATGGGCAAAACTGGGCAGCTCGCTCAGTTTTGCTTTCTCAGCATTGAACGCCTTGATGTCTTCGCTGCGCAGAATTTCATACAGCGGGTGATCAATCTGATGCAGTTCGTGTTCCTGAATGTCGTCCATCTCACACCTCGAATGGAATGATGCCAAGCGTATGCAGGTAAGTTTAGACGCTTTGGCTCGGTGACAAGCCAAAGTGCTGCCGAATTCGGTCTGCGACCGCTTCAGCTACATGCTCCTGGTCGGTATGCAGGTGCACGGTGTGGGTTTTCTCCTCCACCGTCAGTGGCTCGAACCAGCTTTGCTGTGCATCCAGCAGTTCTTCGGTGGCTTCCGAGGCATCGCCTTTGCGTTTGCGCACCCACTCCCGCCTAAGGTGTTCCGGGGCCTCGCAGTGCAGCAGGGCAAAGGGCACGCCCTGGGTCTCGGCGACCTTGGCGAAGAGCGTGCGTTCGCGCTCTTTCAGGCAGGCTGCATCCACGATGACGGAAAGCCCGGAGGCCAGCAGGTCCTGGGCCAGATTGGCGAGGTGCTGATAAGTCTGTTCGGTGACTTCCGGGCTGTACAGGTCCGTGCCAACGCCGGATTTGCTGTCGTCCAGCGGTCCGAGGCCGTGCAGCCGTTTGCGCTCAACATCTGAGCGCAGTCTGATCAGGTTCAGCTCACCGGCCATGGCAGCACTGACGCAGGTTTTGCCACTGGCCGACAGACCGGTGGTGGCCAGCAGGTAATGGTTTGGGATCTCGCCGTAATCTTCCGCCAATTGGGCGTAATCCCGGTATCGTTGCATCAGGCCGGCTCTTTCGTCCTCGCCCAGGCTTGGGTTAGCCATGGTGAACAGGGCGATTTTGGCCCGGACCATCGCCCGGTAAGCCTTGTAGAGCGGGAGCAGGGCCAGAGCTTCGAAATCGCCCCGGTATTCCAGATAGCTGTTCAGCACCAGGTTGGCCAGCAGCGGTTCCCGGCGGGATTCCAGGTCCATCAGCAGAAACGCCAGATCGTTGATGACATCAATCCAGCGGAACGGCTCATTGAATTCGATGCAGTCGAACACCGTGACCTGATCGTTGAACACCGTAATATTGGCCAGGTGCAAGTCGCCATGGCATTCCCGCACCATGCCCTTGGCCCTGCGGCTGGTAATCAGCTCCCGGTGCCGTTCGAAGGTGGTCCGGGTCCATTCTTCCAGGTTGTCCAGTTGCAGCAGCAGGGTGTTGTCGTCCAGCATCGGGCGAATCTGCTCGAAGTTTTCCTGCATCGCGGCGTACACCGCGTCCGGGGTGCCCAGGGGTTTATCGTCGGCAACGGCAGGCAAGCTATCGTGGAACAGCGCTACCTGGCGGGCCAGGTTGGTGAGCATCTCCGGTGGCAGGTCGCCGCGCTCCTGGCGCTTGTCGAACAGCTGGTCCTGGTCGAACTGGCGCATGCGGATGGCGTATTCAAAGGCTTCTCCCTCACCGCCGATGACAGGTTGCTCTGGTGTGCCGGTGATGGGCAGCACCTCCAGGTAAAGCTCGGATGCCAGGCGGCTGTTGAGTCGGAGTTCTTCCTCGCAGAAGTGCTTGCGGCGCGCCAGAGTGGAGAAGTCCAGAAAGCCGAAATCCATCGGTTTTTTGATCTTGTAGGCGTAGCTGCCGGTCAGCAACACTTGTGAAATGTGGGTTTCAATCACTTGAAAGCCCTGTACCGGGTGGTCATACAGCTCCGGGTTTTGCAGTGCCTTGATCAGTGTTTCCGATGGGGTCGCGCTCACGGTATGCTCCTGGTTCCCTGAACTCATTGATTTTTATCGCTCTGTTCTGATTGGCCTACTATAACGGGCGGATTACAGAAATAACACACAACAGACCTGCCGAAGGGACCGCCGGCTTCGTTATAATCCGGCCATGACCAAATCTCGTTCCCCCCGTAAAAAATCGTCCAAATCCAGGCCGGCGGCCAAACGCAGCGGTTTCTGGCGTTTTCTGTTTCGCGTCGGGGCCCTGGGGCTGGTGCTTCTGGCCGGCTGGATGGTGTATCTGGATGCGGTCGTAACCTCTCGTTTTGAGGGCCGCCGTTTCGAAGTGCCGTCCCGTGTCTACGCTCGGCCGTTAGAGCTTTATGATGGCGCAAGCGTGAGCGCGGCAGGTCTTGCTCGTGAGCTGGAACTGGCAGGATACCGGGCTGGGGACGGCGTTCGGGCTGGGACGTATCAGCGAAATGGCGGGCGGTTTCTGATCAGCGCCCGTGGTTTTCGTTTCCCCGACGGTGAAGAGCCCAGGCGCCGGCTTTCACTGGTGGTGTCGGGAGACCGTGTTCAGTCGTTTTCGGTGGTCGCTGGCCCGGATTCTCCGATTGTCCGGCTGGAGCCCGCTCGGATTGGCGGTATTTACCCCTCTCACCGGGAGGACCGGGTGCTGGTTCGGCTGGATGAGGTACCGGAACTGTTGCCCCTTGGCCTGATGGCCATCGAAGATCGCCAGTTTTACGAGCATCACGGCGTTGCGCCCCTGTCTATTGCCCGGGCCATGCTGGCCAATATTAAAGCCGGGCAGATTGTGCAGGGTGGCAGTACCCTGACGCAGCAACTGGTGAAGAACTTTTTCCTGACCCGTGACCAGACCCTGGTACGCAAAGGTAACGAAGCCTTGATGTCGATTCTGCTGGAGTGGCACTACGAGAAAGACGACATTCTGGAAACCTACCTGAATGAGGTTTATCTCGGACAGGCCGGTAACCGCAGCATCAATGGCGTTGGCCTGGCCAGCCAGTTTTTCTTTGGCGAACCCCTGAAAGACCTGGACGTTCATCAGATCGCCCTGTTGATCGGTATGGTCAAAGGCCCCAGTTACTACAATCCGCGCCGACACCCGGAGCGCGCCAAGGCTCGGCGAGACCTGGTACTGACGGAAATGGCCGAAGCCGGGCTGATCAACGCTGACGAGTTGGCCCGAGCCACCCGCCAGCCCTTGGGGGTGAGCGCCCGGCCGTCCTATACCGACAACCGTTACCCGGCGTATATAGATCTGGTGCGCCGGCATCTGGCGCGGGATTACCGGGAAGAAGACCTGCAAAGCGAAGGTTTGCGCATCTTCACGACCCTGGACCCGGCGGTTCAGGATGCGTCGGAAAAGGCGGTTCGCGATACCTTGCCGAGACTTGCCCGTGGTGACACCCGCGAGGCTCTGGAGGCGGCCCTGGTGGTCACTGCCAAGGACACCGGCGAGGTGTTGGCGTTGGTAGGCGGTAAAGACCCGGAGTTTGCCGGTTTCAACCGTGCGGTGGACGCCCGCCGGCCCATTGGCTCGCTGATCAAACCCTTCACCTACCTGGCGGCCTTGGAGCAGGCCGACCGGTATACCCTGATTACACCGGTTCAGGACCGCGCCTTTACCCTGGAGTTTGACGACGGGCGGTTGTGGCAGCCCAAGAACTTTGACGGTGAGGAACGTGGTGAGGTGCCCCTGCACCTGGCCCTGTCCCGATCCTACAACCTCCCGGCGGTGCGGGTTGGGCTGGATGTCGGTATCCCGCGTGTGCAACAAGTGTTACGGGCGTTTGGAGTAACCACACCGATCTCAGACTATCCCTCGTTGCTTCTGGGGTCTATGTCGTTGACGCCGGCGGAAGTGGCCCAGCTCTATCAGGGGCTGGCCACCTCCGGTTTCAACACACCCTTGCGGACCATTCGGGAAGTGACCGATGCCCACAACGAGCCATTGTCTCGCTACAACCTGAAGGTCGACCGGGTTGCCGATCCCGCTGCCGTGCACCTGGTGCAGTACGCCATGCAGGAAACCATGCAGGAGGGCACCGGCCGCTCCGCTTACCTTAAGCTACCAGATCGGCTTACCCTGGCCGGAAAGACCGGCACAACAGACCAGGGCCGGGACTCCTGGTTCGCCGGTTTCAGTGGTGACTATCTGGCAGTCGCCTGGGTTGGGCGAGACGATAACGGCCCCACGGTATTGACCGGCGCTTCTGGTGCCCTGCCGGTGTGGTCTGCAATGATGGCTCAGCTGCCACAGCATGGCTTTTCCCCAGTCATGCCGGACGGTGTCCAGTATCATTGGGTCAATGCCCGGGAGCAGGCATTGACCGGAGAGGGATGTGAAGACGCCCGTCTGGTGCCATTTATCGCCGGCAGTGAGCCCCGGCAGCGTCTGGATTGCGAAGGTCAGTTTGGGCGGCAAATACGCAGTTGGTTTGAAGGATTGTTCCGATGAATAAAACAACGATTACCCGCGCCGGTTGCCTGGCCATGGCTCTCGGCCTGGCCGGTTGCGCCGGCGGTCCCGGTGGTGGCTCCATCTATGTACCTATGGGAGGCGACGATCGCTCGAGTGCACCGGAACCGCCACGAAGCGCGGAACCGCAAAACGAGACTGAACCCCAGGTATGGCGCAAGAGCGAGCAGCCCCAGGTGCGCGAGCCGGAGGCGCCCGCCACTCGTTCGCCCAGTTATCGGGAGTCCGGTGACGAGCTGCCGGCCGCGGCGGTCAGCCTGATCCGTGATGCCGACCAGCGCCTGGCGCAGGGGGATTCTGCCGGTGCTATCGCCCGCCTGGAGCGGGCACAACGCATAGCGCCGCGTTCCTCAGAGGTTTATTTCAAGCTGGCGGAAGCCTATGTGTCTGGTGACAATCTGGGGGCGGCCGAACAGTTCACCCTGAAAGGTCTGTCGCTGGCGGGTAACGATTCGAGGATGCAGCGTTCGGGTTGGTTGCTGCTGGCGGATATTCGCCGGGCCAGGGGTAATGTGGCCGGGGCCGATCAGGCTGAGGCCCGTGCCGGGGCGTTGTGATAGAAGAATGCCAGGAGAGCAAAGGCCGTCCCTGGCCTTTGCGTCAATGCTGTCTTATCAAATCTGCAGCGGAATGGGGTCAGCCACGGTGGTTTCGCCGGCGATGACGTCGAGGGTCTGGGTGCCCTCAAACTCGATGTCGTCGTCGGTCTCGTTATCATCCAGCTGGCAGCTGTAGCTGATGGTGTAGGTGCCTTCGGTGAGGAAGGCGGCGGTCCACTCATACAGATCACCATCTTCCTGCTCGGTGACCGGAACCACCATCAGCGGATTGAGGCCTTCCCGCTCGACGTTCAGATCTACCGGTTCGTCTATCTCGCCCGCGTAGACATAGACGGCGCCGTCATAGTTCGGGCTGCAGTCGAGCCGCCCCGGGTTGTCATTGCGAGCTTGCAGGATGGTGGCGTAATCCACTTCTCCCGTCAGCTTACCCACTTCCAGGTTGTTGACCAGGCGAAGTACCGGCTTGAGCATATAATCTCCGAGTGCCCGGCCCTGGGGGTCAACGATGGATTTGCGAACATCGAAGTCGATAGTGAAGCTCTGGCTGGTGTCGGCGGCCACAATGAAGTTGCCTTTCAGTTTCAGGCCGCTTTGCTCGCCGGAGGGAACCCCCAGGGTGTAACGGGCATCACCTTCGGACTCCCGGGTGACCCAGGACTGCTCGGTGTCGACAATCAGGCGGATTTCCTCGTATTCACCGGCGGGCACTTCCTCATCGGTGATCAACGGCTGGGTTACGCCGCCCTGGAGGGTGAGCAGATCGATGATACCCACTTCGTCAAGGCTGAACTCCTGCCACTGTCCATCCACTGGTTTGAGCCGGATGGCATTGAACGCCACGTTCACGCTGCTCAGGTCCATGGTCGGGGCGTCGGTGAGCCCCATGGATACGGTGCCAGTCTGCCCTGAAGAATCGCTGCCACTGCCACCACAGGCGGCCAGCGCGGCGGCGAGGGCGGAGACCGTCAAAACTTGGGTTGAACGCTTCATAAATCCTCCGGTTCGTATCCTTATTCGGTGTTTATCCGGCGTTGTCATCGCCAGTACTGGTTTCACGCTCCGGAACGGCGCCGGGTTCCTCGTGGTTTGATTAACATTTGCACATGACCTGGTCATAATCGGCCGAGAAGTGCACGGCTGGCAGGGCTGGTATAGACTGCGTGCTTTCGCAACCCATGATCAGGCAGTACTTTTTGGCCATTCTTCCGTTTCGTCCATCCGCCCAAAAGCGATTCCAGCGCCTGGTGCAGCCGCACCTGACGGCGTTGCACAGCTTTGCCTATCGATTGACCGGTAGCCTTCAGGACGCCGAAGATCTGGTGCAAGATGTGGTGGTGAAGCTCTATCCGCGCCTGGATGAGCTGGAATCCGTGGATCAGCTTCGGCCGTGGTTGAACCGCGTGCTGTACCGCCAGTTTATCGACTCGGTGAGAAAGAAGGGGCGCCAGGCCGATCGCCCGGTAAGCGAGTTGATGGAGGCCGAGAGCCAATCGGATTGGCTCGACAGCCAGATGTCGGACGATCAGTCGCCCGAACTGGAACTCAGCAAAGAACGGCTTGGCCCAATGCTCGACCGGGCGCTGGAACAGATGTCGCCAGACCAGCGCACTCTGCTGTTGCTTCATGATGTGGATGGCTGGCGCCAGGAAGATGTGGCCGAGGTGTTGGGAGTGCCCATTGGAACCGTCAAATCCCGGCTGCATCGCAGTCGGGCTGCCTTGAGGAGGCATCTTCAGTTGGCCGTGGAACCAGATGATGATTCCGGGCGTCTGGAACATTGAGGTGATAACTATGTCCTGTCGGCAAATCCGATCACAATTGCCCGATTATGTTCGGGGGCAGCTGCCTGCTGATGAGTCGCGGGTTGTGCTCGTGCATCTGGAAAATTGTGCTCTGTGTCAGCAGCATGAGGCGTTCGAGCGCTCGCTGATGTCCGAATTGGCCTCCCGCTGCAGGCTGCCAGACCCGTCACCGGGCTTTGAACACCGGGTGTTCGGCCAGCTTCCCGCGCCGGCCTCCAATCGCAAGGTTCATGTGGTCTGGGGCGGTGCCGTTGCGGCCGCGCTGGTTCTGGGGCTGATGCTCGGCCAGGGGGGAGGTAAGCCTGGGCCGGAGCCGGAAGTGGCAGCCACGGACCTGACCGAAGAAGCGGCGGCTCCGTCAGAGCTGGCGCCGGTGGAACGGACGGTACGGCTGGCCTTTAATGCGGGTGAAGCCCTGGATGATGTCACCTTGACACTGGATCTTCCGCCCCATGTTGAGTTGTCAGGCTTGCCCGGTCAGCATCGGGTCAGCTGGCAGGTGAGCCTTGTACAGGGCGACAATGTGCTGGAATTACCCCTGACGATTCTGTTTCCTGGCGCCGGCGAGCTCATCGCTGAACTCGATGCCAATGGCCGCCAGAAGGTGTTCCGGGCGATGGTGCCCCAGTACCCGAACGATGATGGCCCGGCTGCCCCCGGCGGTCGGATAAATCACAAGGAGCCTGCAACATGAGCGTTTGTGAGTCCTGGTGGCGGGCCAGTTTTACCCGCTTGATGCTGGTGGCCGTGCTGGCGGGCGCTGGTCAGCTGGCTATGGCCGACGACCTTGACGTCACCATGCGAATGGTGGACGACAGCGAAGATCTGACCGGCGCCGTTACCCGGGAAATACGCCTGCCGGAGTTGCCCGGTTTGCGCCGCCATGAACGGGGTAATACCTTGGCGCCCGGCAGGGCAACGGCAGAGGATGCCAGAGAGCGGGGGCGGGATTTTGGCCAGTCGGTCTCTGAGCGTGCCCGGGAAAATCGGCGCGGCAAACCGGATATCGGGCGCGACAGCCTGCCTGAAACCGTGCGAGATCTTGACGAACTGAGGCCGGAGCTACCGTCACCACCGTCACGGCCCTGACCTGTTATCTGTGTTAACCTCTGTGCTCGCCCGGAACGGGGCTGCCCCGGCCGGTTCCGTTGATGTCGAGCCTGAGGTTTTCGGTTGTTCAAGACTCTTCGTTTCGTGGGCCTGTTGGCCATCTCCGCTATTGTTTTTGCCGAGCCGGATCAATCCGCGCAGCAGGCCATGGCCATTGGCATTGAGCAGTTTCAGCAGGGTGACTATCCCGCCGCACGGCAGCAGTTTGAAGTGGCCAGGGAGTTGGGTTACGACAGCCCGGCGCTGACCTACAACCTGGCGGTCACCTATTATAAAACCGGTGACTATCCGGCCGCCGAAGCGCTCTTTTCCCGTCTGTTGGAAGGCCAGAATCAGGCCCTTGCCCGATACAATCTCGGCCTCGTTGCCTTGGCGGATGGCCGACTGGCTGTGGCTGAGCGCTGGTTTCAGGAATCCGCCAGTGAGGACGCACCAGAAACCATCCGTGAGCTGGCGCAGCGGCAACTGGCCAAACTGGCCGAGGATGCCCCCTCTGACTTGTCCTCAATGAAATCGATGGCCCAAGGCTACTTGGCTACCGGGCTTGGCTACGACAGTAATGTGGCCGGCGTTCCCGACGACTCGCCGAGCGACAGAGGCAGTTTTTTCGCCGAGCTGGTGGCGGCGGGCACTCTGATCCAGCCGGTGAACGACGATTGGCGGGTGGTCTGGGATGGCGTCATCTATGGCCAGGATTATACCCGCAGCCGCGCGGACGACACCTCTGTGCTTCAGGCCCGAGCGGCCGCTCTACGTCGCTTTGACCAGTGGGAGCTCGGCCTGCGCGCCGGTGCCTCACGGGCCTGGCTTGGCAATGATGAGCTGGAAACCCGTGCAGGCCTGAGCCTGTTCGGCCGCTCCGGTGTGTGCCCGCTATCGGACTGGCTGGCCGGCTGTTCCTGGTCGGTGTCAGCGGATCAGGTGAATGGCGGCCCGGATTACGACGCCTATGATGGCCAGTGGTACCAGTTTGAAGCCCGTGCCGAACAAAACTTTGATTGGCTGCTTGTTGAAGGGTTTTATCGTTGGCAGCGCAATCACCGTAAAGACTTTCAACAGGACGAGTTTTTCGCCAGCGTATCCCCGGTCCATCATGAACTGGGCGTTGAGGCGATTTATCCGGTTGGGCCGGCTCTTTCGGTAGGGGCGGAGGTTGCCGTGCGGCACAGTCGTTACGACGATCCACACCAATGGTTCGAACAAGGCACACTGATCACTCAGCGGCGCCGGGATGTGCGTCGGGAATTTGGGCTGATGGCAGAGTATGCAATCAGTCGGCAGTGGCTGGTGCGTAATCAGTGGCTGTACCGGAATCAGGATAGCCGGATTGACCGGTACGACTACCGTCGTCACACCTACACGGTATCTCTGGAGGGGATATTCTGAAAAACATCAGCCCTGGCCCGAGTGGCCAGAGCTGACGAGGCGATCCCGTTACAGGGTTGCCATGACTTTCCGGGCCGCAGCCAGGGTGAACTCGATGTCTTCATCGCTGAGGGCGGCGGTGGTAAAGCCGGCTTCGAACGCCGAGGGGGCAAGGTAGATGCCTTCCTTCAGCATGCCCTGGAAGAACTTCTTGAACCGTTCCACATCGCACGCCATCACCTGTTCGAAGGTGGTCACCGAGGGGGCTTCGGTGAAGAAAAAACCGAACATAGCGCCAGCAGACTGAACGGCCAGCGGAATGCCGGCCTCGTCCGCGGCGGCTTTCAGACCATCACGTACTTTGTTGGTTTTTTCTGTCAGCTTGTCGTGGAAGCCGGGCTCTGAAATAGCGTTCAGGGTGGTCAGGCCCGCGGTCATGGCCAGGGGGTTGCCGCTCAGGGTGCCGGCCTGGTAGACCGGGCCCAGTGGAGAAATGTGTTCCATGATTGCCCGCTTGCCGCCAAAAGCACCCACCGGCAAGCCGCCACCGATCACTTTGCCCAGGGCGGTCAGGTCCGGCGTTACGCCGTAGAAGCCTTGGGCACCGCCGAGTGACACCCGGAAGCCGGTCATGACTTCATCAAAAATCAGTACCGTGCCGTGTTCATCGCAGACTTCCCGCAACCCTTCCAGGAACCCGGGCACCGGCGGAATGCAGTTCATGTTGCCGGCAACGGGTTCGACAATGATGGCTGCCACCTGATCGCCGATGTCCTTGAAGGTTTCTCTAACCTGGTCGATGTCGTTGTAGTTCAGAGTAATGGTGTGTTCGGCCAGGCTGGCGGGAATGCCCGGGGAGTTGGGTACACCCAGGGTGAGCGCGCCGGAGCCGGCCTTCACGAGCAGCGAATCCACGTGGCCGTGGTAGCAGCCTTCAAACTTTACAATCTTGTCCCGGCCGGTGTAACCACGGGCCAGGCGAATGGCGCTCATGGTGGCTTCGGTGCCGGAGTTGACCATGCGCACCAGTTCAATGGAGGGCACCAGTTCACACACCTTTTTCGCCATTTCGGTTTCGATGGCCGTGGGTGCGCCATAGCCCACACCCAGATCCACCTGGGCATGCAGGGCCGCTTTAATGCGCGGGTCTGAGTGGCCAAGAATCATCGGGCCCCAGGAGCCGATAAAGTCGATGTAACGGCGGTCATCTTCGTCGTACAGATAAGCGCCTTCGGCATGCTTGAAGAAAACCGGAGTACCGCCAACGCCGCGGAAGGCCCGCACCGGTGAATTTACGCCGCCTGGGATGTATTTCTGGGCCTGCTCGAATAGCGTTTCAGAGTGAGTCACGGATAGCTCCTGTCAGTTTGAAGATGAGAAAAGAGGGTGATGTCTGGCCACCAGCCGGGTAAAGGTCTCGGCTCTGTGCCGGATGTCCTCCGGGGTGCCCCCGAACAGTCCGCCCACCACTGCAATCAAGTCTGCGCCGGCACGGATCAGGGCTTCGGCGTTGTCGGTGGTGATGCCGCCAATCGCGGTGATCGGGAGCGCCAGCGCTCTGGCTTCCGTCAATACACTCGTTTCTGCAGGTGGTGCACCGGGTTTGGTGGCCGAGTTGTAGAACCGGCCAAACGCCAGGTAGTCGGCCCCTGCCGCCTTGGCGTTGCGGGCAAGGTCCAGCCGATGGTGGCAGGTAATGCCGATGATGGCCTCTGGCCCCAGAACACGCCGGGCGTCGGTCAGGGTGCAATCGTCCTGGCCCAGGTGCACACCCGCAGCGCCCACCCGCAGGGCCAGTTCCGGGTCATCGTTAATCAGCAGGGGCACACCGGACTGGCGGCACAGGGCGTTCAGCTCCGTTGCCTGGCGCAATCGCTCGGCACTGGTGCCTGCCTTGTCGCGGTACTGTACCAATGTCGCTCCGCCCTGCAATGCCGCTTCCACGGCGGCAATCAGTTGATCTGCCGGGGTCAGTACGTTATCGGTAATGGCATACAGGCCAGGTTTTAGCATCCGGTTCAGCGTTCCCACAGAATGCCCCGGTCGGGAACCCGTTGACCTTTGCCCACGTTCAGCGCGTGCAGCAGGGCACGATGAACGTAGTTCTGCGCCTGGGAGATCGATGCCCTGGCCGATAACCCGCTGGCGCGCCCGGCCGCGATGGCGGCCGCCAGGGTGCAACCGGTGCCGTGGAACTCATTGGCACCCACCCGCTCCACTTCCCAGTGCATGGGTTCCGGAGCATGGTTGTAAAGGGTATTGACGATATGGATGCCCGTGCCATGGCCACCGGTGGCTAGTACCGATTGGCAGCCGGCGTCAATCAGGTTTCTGGCGGCCTGGTCAGGATCATCACTGCCACCCAATTGGGCCAGTTCAACGCCATTGGGGGTGATCATTTCCGCCCTGGGGAACAGTCGGGTTTTCATCGCCTGAACCAACGCTTCATCGGCGAGATCGCTGCCGCCGGCGGCCTTGATGACCGGGTCGACAATCAGCGGTAACTCCGGCTGGCTGTCGAGAAACGCCACCAGCACATCGACCACCTCGGCATTGCCCAAGGCGCCGGTCTTGATGGCATGGATGGGCACATCCGCTGCCAGGCACTGCAGCTGTTGCCGGATCAGCTCAGCGTTGACAGGCTCGGCGCCATACACGTTGTTGGTGTCCTGCACGGTCAGGCAGGTCAGCACTGGCAGGGGGTGCCCGCCAAGGGAAGTAATCGCCTGGATATCGGCCTGAATGCCGGCACCACCGGAGGGGTCCAGCCCTGACAGCACCAGAACATGGGGGCGGGTGTAGCTATTAATGGTTGCTCTCCTCAGAAGGGTTTTACAACAGCCAGAATGACCACCGCTAACAGAATAAATACCGGAACCTCGTTAAACCAGCGATAGAACACGTGGCTGCGGGTATTCTTGTCATCCCGGAAGACTTTTACCAGGTGGCCGCAATAGAAATGGTAAACGATCAACAGCGCGACCAGGGCCAGTTTGGCGTGCATCCAACCCATGCTGAAATACCCGGATACATTGTAACTGAGTAACCAGATTCCAAAGACTACCGTGGCGATCATCGATGGGGTCGTGATGCCGCGGTACAGCTTGCGCTCCATGATTTTGAAGCGTTCGCGGCCCGGCTGATCCTCGCAGGCTGCGTGGTATACGAACAGTCGGGGCAGATAGAAAATGCCGGCAAACCAGCACACCAGGGAAATAATGTGAAACGCCTTGACCCACAACATCCATCAACTCCGTCGGTATTGGTAATAACTTTCGATGTCTGATTGAAGCACCACACCATAAACCCGCTGAATCATCGGGGCTACATGGCGTTGTACGTACAGCGCCTCAGCCTGGGTCGAGTCGAATGCGTTCAGGGCCTCTTCCAGGGTGGCTTGATATTGCACTGGCGCCACATCTCGCCGGTTGGCCGGGATTTGCATCAGGTCGACGCTGTCCGGAGGGTCGATACCCTCTTCGGCAACCTGTTTTTCCGTGTCTTCCAGGTAGCGGGCAAGATCCACCGCTGGTAACAGGGCAGTTGGCCCATTGCTGCCCTCAACCAGCAACCATTTGGGTTCCGACTTCAGTGCCTTGCGGGCCTCGTCCGGGGTCAGTTCCCGATCCGTACGCAAAATACTCCGGTCCATGATCGCGCCCACAGACACTCGTCTTAACGCCTGGATCACTGGCGAATTCTGGTAACTCAGGCCCTGGTTTTTCAGAATGGTCAGGAACAGGGATTTTTTGCCGAAGGCTTCGCTGGTCACCAGGCTGGCGGTGGTGATGATCAGCATGCCAGGCAAAATGATGTTCGGGTTTCGAGTCAGTTCCATCAAGGCCATCAGTGCGGCCAGCGGTGCCTGCAGCACCGCGCCCATCATCGCTCCCATGCCCAGCATGGCGTAAAAGCCCACAGACGATGCTTGCTCGGGGAAGATCTGGGCGCCGATCAGCCCCATTGCTCCGCCAAGTGTCGCCCCCATGAAGATGGTCGGGCCGATCACGCCACTTGGCATACCAAGCCCGATAGACAGCCCGGTAATCACCAGCTTTGCCACGCCCACGCCAAGTAGCAGCCAGAACCCCAGCTCGCCGTGAATGGTTTCGCTGACCGTGTCGTACCCAATGCCCATGGTTTCCGGCACCAGGATCGCAAACGGCACCATCAGCAGACCAGCCACAGTAATACGGAGCAGTACCGGCCGGTGGTGATGGCGCCCCATGTTGTCCACCAGGTGGATGAAGGCCGCAGCGGCAATCCCGATAATCACGGCAATTGCGAGGATCCACGGAATTTCCAGCAGCGAGTTCATGGTCAGCGCTGGCACGCTGAATGCTGGCTCCGACCCGTAGACGATCTGGGTAATGATGGCGGCACTGACCGCGGCCAGAATAATCGGCGTAAAGCCGGCAATGGTGTATTCCATCATCACCACTTCCATGGCGAAGATCACGCCGGCAATCGGCGTGTTGAAAGACGCCGAGATAGCGGCTGCGCAGCCGCAGGCTACCAGCGTTCGTATGCTGTTGTTGGGCAGTCTCAGCCATTGCCCGAATAGGCTTGAAAACGCCGCGCCCAGATGCACAGCAGGGCCCTCCCGGCCTGCTGACTGACCGGATACCACGGTGGTAACCCCGGCAACAAACTGAACCATGGCGCTTTTGAACGAGATGTAGCCCTGGTGGTAGTTCAGGCGCTCCATAACGTGGACGATGCCTACCTTGCGATCGTGAATGGACAGCTTGTGCAGCAGAATGCCCAGACCAACGGCGCCGGCCAGCGGCAGCAGACCTCGGGTCACAATGCCCAGTTGCTCGAATTTCTCTGACCCCGCACCGGGCAGGAAGTGCTCCAGTGGCCATTCAATGGCGAGCCGGAACAACAGAATCACCGCGCCGGTGACAATGCCGGACAACAGCCCCAGCACAGCCAGTTGTGGCAGTGCATCGACGCCCGACAGTTTCCGCCGGAAAACGGGAATCAGGTTCTCGGTGATCTGTTGCCTGATGTTACGCATGTACGCCAGGTTCCGGGTCGATGGGCGGGTCCTTCAGAAGGATTCTGACAACATTGTAACCATGGGTCTGCAGGCTGCAATAAGTCCTTGGATTATCATGGTAGACTACCCGGGAATTCTGACCAGACCACGTTGGAGATAAGTGTGATCAAAATAGGCATCGTTGGGGGAACCGGGTACACCGGTGTTGAGCTGTTGCGGATTCTTGCCGTTCATCCGGACGCAGAGGTGAGATGCATCACTTCGCGTTCCGAGGCGGGTATGCCGGTGGCTGACATGTACCCCAATCTGCGAGGGCATTTTGACCTGGCCTTCTCGGAGCCTGATTCAGCGGTATTGGCACAGTGCGACCTGGTGTTCTTTGCCACACCCCACGGAGTCGCCATGCGCATGGTGCCGGAACTGATGGCAGCCGGCGTTCGTGTGGTGGATCTGTCTGCGGATTTCCGCCTGAAAGACCTGGATGTCTGGGCCAAGTGGTACGGTATGACCCACGAAACGCCGGAGTGGGCACAGAAGGCGGTTTATGGCTTGCCAGAGGTGGCCCGTGACGCCATTCGCCAGGCCCAGTTGGTCGCCAACCCGGGCTGTTATCCCACCGCGGTGCAGCTTGGCTTCCTGCCCTTGCTCGAACAGGGGCTGGTAGACCCCAGCCGGCTGATTGCCGATGCAAAATCCGGTGCCAGCGGTGCCGGCCGACAGGGCAACATCGGCATGCTACATGGAGAGATCGGTGAAAGCTTCAAGGCCTACGGCGCCTCCGGGCATCGGCATCTGCCGGAGATCCGCCAGGGCCTGAGTCTGGCGGCTACCGGGCCGGTTGGCGTAACTTTCGTGCCGCACCTCGTGCCGATGATTCGGGGTATCGAGGCCACCTTATACGCGGAGTTGTCAGAGCCTGCGGATTTTGATCGGCTCCAGGCCCTCTACGAAGAGCGCTACAAGACCGAGCCATTCGTGGATGTCATGCCTTTTGGCAGTCACCCGGAAACCCGCAGTGTTCGTGGCGGCAACCAGTGCCGGATGGCGTTGCATCGCCAGGAGCAGAGCAATGTGGTGATTGTCTCCTCGGTCATCGACAACCTGGTCAAAGGTGCGGCGGGGCAGGCGGTGCAGAACATGAATATCATGTTTGGTCTTGACGAAACCCAGGGCCTGAAGGCTCCGGCACTTCTTCCTTGAGGGCCGGCCAAGGTGAGTGATACCCGCAAACCGAACGATGAATATGTGGTGATCCGTCACCGGCCGGGCTACCGCCTGCGCCGGACGATGATCCTGCTGGCCTTTACCCTGGTCGCCGCCATTGCCGGTTACGCTGCTGGCTTGGCGCAGGGTGGGTTCCGGTTTTCATCTGCCGAAGCCTCGAACGAGCAGCTGGTTGACGAAGTGCGCAGTCTGCGGGATCAGTTTCGCACCGCGCGGCAGAACCTGGTGAATCTTGAGCGCGGGCGCGCGATCGACGAACAGGCTCTGCGGGAAGCCAGAAACACCATCGTCGGGCTCGAAACCCGAATCTCGGAGTTGGAGGCAGACCTGACATTCTATCGGAATATCATGGCGCCCTCCGAGACCAGCAAGGGGTTGCAGGTTGACAGCTTCACACTGGCATCCGCCCGTGGCGATAACACCTATCGGTTCAAGATGGTGCTGACTCAGGTGGGCAATAACAACAGTTTTATAGCCGGGCAGGTGGCCGTGAATATCATAGGCAGGCTGGACGGTGAGAAAGAAGTGATAGCCTTGCGCGATCTGTCCGACGACATCGAGGATCTGGGAGTCAGGTTCCGATTTCGGTACTTCCAGGATGTAGAGGGTACCTTGAGCCTTCCTCAAGGCTTTGAGCCTTACGAAATCCAGGTGGTGGCACAGGCGCAAGGGCGGAATGCCTCACAGGCAGAACGAACATTTGATTGGGCACAGTTAACTGGGAGCTGATACATGCTGGGCAAGAAAAAACAGAAGCCGCGCCGTTCCGTTGGCCATTTCGATACCTTGATTTCATCCAGAACAACCATTGAAGGCGATGTACGCTTTTCCGGCGGCTTGCATGTGGATGGCAAAATTAAAGGCCGAGTGCTGGCGGAAGAGGGCAGTGACGCTGTGGTCCGGCTGTCGGAAGTGGGTGAGATCACCGGCGATGTCACCGCGCCACACATTATCATCAACGGCAAAGTGAACGGTGACGTGCGCGCCACCAGCCACCTCGAACTGGCAGAGAACGCTGCCATTAACGGTAACGTATACTATCGCCTTATCGAGATGGCCATGGGAGCATCCGTGAACGGTAATCTGGTTCGTCAGGATGAAACCAGCGGCTTGCTGACCCACAATAAAGAATCTGTGCAAAGTGCGGAGTCTGAGGGTGAGGGTAAATCCGAATAGTTGACTGTTTTAGTCGGGAATACCATAATCCTCTGACCGCTTTATCTCCCGGAGGCATACCTTGAGTGTAGTTCAGCAGCAAATGGCCACACCGTTGTTCTTCAGCGACAGCGCTGTTGCCAAGGTGCGCGAGTTGATCGAGGAAGAGGAGAATCCTGACCTCAAGCTGCGGGTGTTCGTAACAGGTGGTGGTTGTTCGGGGTTCCAGTACGGATTTTCGTTTGATGAAAATCAGGAAGACGATGATACCGTCATAGAGCGGGATGGAGTTAAGCTGTTGGTTGACTCCATGAGCTACCAGTACCTCGTAGGCGCCACCATTGATTATCAGGAAGGCCTTCAGGGTTCGCAGTTTGTGGTTCAGAATCCTAACGCCAGCTCAACCTGCGGTTGCGGCAGTTCGTTTTCGATCTGATGTCTCAGGCTGGGTAAATCGCGCCCAGCACCCGCGGGCCTCTGGCGCCTGTGACCTCGGGCAGGTTTCCCGGCTGCCCTTCAAGGGTTTGCCTGGCCAGCCAGGCAAACGCCACCGGCTCAACCCATTGCGGGTCCAGCCCCAGATCAGCTGTTGTGGTCAGCGCTACCGATCCCAGTCCGACTCTGAGTTCATTCATCATTAACCTGTTGAACGTTCCACCGCCACAGGCGTAAACCGTCATATTGGCGGATTCCTGTGGCAACTGCTTCAGAATGGTAATGACGGTCAGTTGTAGTAAGGTCCGTTGGACGTCTTCAGCAGCCAGATCGGGGAACCGCTGCAAATGGGTTCGGATCCAGTCGAGGTTGAAGCGCTCCTTGCCGGTGCTTTTTGGCGCTGGCTTGCTGAAATAGGCGTCAGAAAGCATGCTGCTTAACAGCTCCGAATGCACAGCACCCTCGCTTGCCAGGTGTCCGGATTCATCGTAGTGACGCCCGGTCTGGTCAAGGCACCAGGCGTCAAGCAGGGCATTCGCCGGGCCGGTATCAAATCCTATCACCGGTTTACGGCCAGCGGCTGGAAGCCAGGTGATATTGGCAATTCCTCCAAGATTCAGGATGCACCGATCCTGCTCTTCTGAAGCAAACAGCCATTGATGAAACGCAGGTACAAGAGGTGCACCCTGGCCGCCAGCGGCAAGATCTCGGCTGCGAAAATCCGAGACCGTGGTCAGTCCGGTGGTTTCCGCAATACAGGCAGCATTGCCAATCTGCAGTGAGAAGGGGGCCGGGCCGGTCGGTTGGTGGCGTACCGTTTGCCCATGGCTGCCGATGCCGCGAATATCCCGGAGCGTCAGACCCGAGCGCTGGATCACTTCCTTTGCGGTATGACCAAAGTGCTGGCCTACCAGCGTATCCAGTTCACCGAGCTCGTCGGTGTCTGACTGGTTTTTCGTGGCCAGAAGGAGTCGTTGTCTGAGCTGTTCGGGGTAGGGTAGTGAAAGGGTGGAGTGAATATCGAGGTGCCGGCCAGTGAAAGACACCAGCACCGCGTCAACCGCGTCCATGCTGGTGCCTGACATCAGGCCGAGCCAGTAGGTCATGATCAGTTATCCGAGGCCAGAGCCAGTTGGCGACCACTTTCGCGGAAACCATTGAACTGGGCGAGTCGCTGCTCGGTAAATTGGCGGAAGCGGGCCATTTCAGAGCCTGGCACTGGCTTGGCATCGGGTAGCTTGACCGTGCGGGAGTTCTTGGCAACTCCGTTGACCCGGAACTCGTAATGCAGGTGAGGCCCGGTCACCATTCCAGATGAGCCGACATAGCCAATGGTGTCTCCCTGTTTTACCCGAGTGCCATTCTTGACGCCTTTGCCCAGTCGACTCATATGAGCATACAGGGTGGTGATATTGTCGCCGTGCTGCAAAACCACGGTGCGACCATAGCCGCCTTTCCAGCCGGCAAACTGCACCCGGCCACTGCCGGCGGCTTTGATCGGCGTACCCGGGGGCGCGGCGTAGTCGGTGCCCTCATGTGGTCTGACCACATCCAGCACCGGGTGTCGGCGTTGCAGGTTGAAGGGCGATGACACGCGGGCGTTGATTGGAACTCTCAGGAACGCCTTGCGCATGCTTTTGCCTTCCGGCGTGTAATAGTCACTGTCGCCGTTGTTGTCTGTATACAGCAGGGCCACATTCTCGGTGCCACGGTTGATAAAGCGTGCAGAAAGAATTCGGCCGGTATCAAATTTTTCACCGTCGATATACAGTTCTTCGTATACCACCTCAAAACTGTCACCCTTGCGGACATCGTAAACAAAGTCGATATCCCAGCCGAAGATCCCGGCCAGTTCCATCGTAAGCCTGTCGTTCAGTCCCGCGTCCCTGGCTGCAAGATAGAGAGAGCCATCAATCACGCCGGCAGCAAACGCTGGGCGCGGCTCCGGTTTGCGAACCTGTGTCTGGCCACGGAAGCCGTTTTCGCCCTTTGAAATTTTGAGGGTTTCCAGCCGGCTGCGTTGCAATTCCACGGCCACTAACTGCCCGTCGGCATCAACGCCGAAGCGAATGTCTTCCCCGGCGTACAGACGCTGAAGTTTGCCTGCTTCGCCTTCACCATGAATGACCGATAGCATGATGCCATCGTTGAAGCCGGCCTTGCGAAATAGGGAAGACAGCGTATCGCCAGACTTAACACGAAACTCCTGCCAGTCGACCTTTGGGGCCTCGGGCTTTGCTGGGCGACCTGCCTGAGCGATTGACTGCCCGGTACTTTCAACTTTGTCACCTTGGGACGGAGTGTCGTTGGCTTCTTGGCCCTGGCCGGAGCTGGTGTCTTTCGGTGCCACGCCTGACACCAGGCCCTCTTCGAGGTCAATGGTATATGACATGCGCTTGGCTTCGACGTCAGCGCTGGGGCTCATCAGTACTGCAGCAGAGACTACAATCGTCGCCGCCGCAGCCAGGGTAATATGTGTTTTGGGGAATGTCTTAAGCACGTGGCTCACCCGTTTTTATCGGTATTCCAGCAAGTTGTAATAGCTAATTAAAGCGCTAGATCAAGTATAGTCAAACAGATTACCGCATATGACATTATCAGGACAGTGTCGAACATTACGGTTGAGCGGGTGTCTGGTCGTACAAAACTGCTTGCCGCTGGTATAATGCCGGTCCTTTTATTGCTCGCATTGTTTGAAAAATGAGCATTCACACTGTAACAAGGGTGTCGGTTAAACACAGATTTGTTTTGTTGAAGTCTGTAACGGTTGCCGGCAAACCCTGACACCAAGTCAAACTGGGGACGATAGGTTCATGGCAACAATTGAGGAAGCGTTGGCCGTTATCAAGCGCGGTATTGACGAGCTGATTCCCGAGGAGGAGTTGATTGCAAAGCTTAAAGAAGATCGGCCGCTGAGGATCAAGGCGGGTTTCGATCCGACCGCCCCTGATTTGCATCTCGGCCACACCGTGCTGATCAACAAGCTCCGCCAGTTCCAGGATCTTGGCCATGAAATCATCTTCCTGATTGGTGACTTCACGGGAATGATCGGCGATCCCACCGGGAAAAGTGCAACGCGTCCTCCTTTAACAGAAGAGCAGGTTCGCAAGAACGCCATTACTTACAAAGAGCAGGTGTTCAAGATTCTGGATCCGGAGAAAACGCGGGTTGTATTTAATTCCGAATGGATGAGCCAGATGAATGCCGCGAGCATGATCCAGCTTGCGGGTCAGTATACCGTTGCACGGATGCTCGAGCGTGATGATTTCACTAAGCGTTACAGGGCCGAGCAGCCGATTGCCATCCATGAGTTCCTGTATCCGCTTATTCAGGGCTACGACTCCGTAGCGCTGGAGGCCGATGTAGAGCTGGGTGGTACTGACCAGAAGTTTAATTTGCTGATGGGCCGGATTCTGCAGAAGCATTATGGACAGGCGCCCCAGGCCATCATTACTGTTCCGATTCTTGAGGGTCTGGACGGTGTACAGAAGATGTCCAAATCGTTGGGTAACTATATTGGGGTTAACGATTCCCCGGGTGAAATGTACACCAAACTGTTGTCGATGCCAGATGAGTTGCTGTGGCGCTACTTTGAATTGCTGAGCTTCCGGCCGATGGCGGAAGTGGAGCAGTTCCGTGCTGAGGCGGAAGCTGGCGCTAATCCGCAGGACTATAAGAAATTGCTGGCCGAAGAGCTGATTACTCGCTTCCATGATGAAGAGGCAGCAAAAACCGCTCACAAGTCTGCCGGCAATCGGGTTGCGCTTGGGGAGATTCCGGAAAACGTACCATTGGTAGAAGTCTCTCTCGAGGGGCAGGATGATATGCCGATGGCGGCGGTGCTTCGCCTGGCTGGGCTGGTGAAAAATGGCGCTGCTGCAAGAGATGTGCTTGGTCGTGGTGCGGTCTATATAGATGGCAAGCAGTTTGAAGGTGATCGCAAGTTTGTCAAAGGCGATGATTGCGTTGTCCAGGCGGGCAAGAAGAAGATTGCCCGGGTGGTCATTGTCGAGTGAAGTAAGGCTGGTTACGGCCAATTTGAAAAAATTTCAGATTGGCCGTTGACTCCTCAGCAGAGGTCTGTAGAATGCGCATCTCGCTTGAGGGGCTGGCCACTGAGAAGAGGCAAAACCTTAGTGATAACTGCTTGAAAGCGCTGAAGAAAATGTTTTGAAGATTCTTCAGAAAGCGGTTGACAGGGAAGCGGTTCAGTGTAGAATGCGCGCCTCGAAACAAGCAGTAAGCCGGGCAGTTTTTCGGCGGTTTTCGGAAGCGGAAACAGCGAAAAATAAACGGTTGACAGGGTGGCGGAACGATGTAGAATACGCGGCCTTGATTGAGCAACAGCTCAAACGCTCTTTAAAAAGTTAACCAAGTAATTCGTGTGGGCGCTGGCCGAGGTATTTCGGATACGAAATATCAGGACAGTGACTCGTCGAAATTGAGTTTTGTCTTGAGCAAGAATTAAGAGCTTACGGGTTCTTGTATGATTTAAACTGAAGAGTTTGATCATGGCTCAGATTGAACGCTGGCGGCAGGCTTAACACATGCAAGTCGAGCGGTAACAGGGGGTGCTTGCACCCCGCTGACGAGCGGCGGACGGGTGAGTAATGCTTAGGAATCTGCCCAGTAGTGGGGGATAGCCCGGGGAAACCCGGATTAATACCGCATACGTCCTACGGGAGAAAGCAGGGGATCTTCGGACCTTGCGCTACTGGATGAGCCTAAGTCGGATTAGCTAGTTGGTGGGGTAAAGGCCTACCAAGGCGACGATCCGTAGCTGGTCTGAGAGGATGATCAGCCACATCGGGACTGAGACACGGCCCGAACTCCTACGGGAGGCAGCAGTGGGGAATATTGGACAATGGGGGCAACCCTGATCCAGCCATGCCGCGTGTGTGAAGAAGGCTTTCGGGTTGTAAAGCACTTTCAGTGAGGAGGAAGGCTCAAAGGTTAATACCCTTTGGGATTGACGTTACTCACAGAAGAAGCACCGGCTAACTCCGTGCCAGCAGCCGCGGTAATACGGAGGGTGCAAGCGTTAATCGGAATTACTGGGCGTAAAGCGCGCGTAGGTGGTTTGATAAGCGAGATGTGAAAGCCCCGGGCTTAACCTGGGAACGGCATTTCGAACTGTCTGACTAGAGTGTGGTAGAGGGTAGTGGAATTTCCTGTGTAGCGGTGAAATGCGTAGATATAGGAAGGAACACCAGTGGCGAAGGCGGCTACCTGGACCAACACTGACACTGAGGTGCGAAAGCGTGGGGAGCAAACAGGATTAGATACCCTGGTAGTCCACGCCGTAAACGATGTCAACTAGCCGTTGGGACTCTTGAAGTCTTAGTGGCGCAGCTAACGCACTAAGTTGACCGCCTGGGGAGTACGGCCGCAAGGTTAAAACTCAAATGAATTGACGGGGGCCCGCACAAGCGGTGGAGCATGTGGTTTAATTCGACGCAACGCGAAGAACCTTACCTGGCCTTGACATCCAGAGAACTTTCCAGAGATGGATTGGTGCCTTCGGGAACTCTGAGACAGGTGCTGCATGGCCGTCGTCAGCTCGTGTCGTGAGATGTTGGGTTAAGTCCCGTAACGAGCGCAACCCCTATCCCTGGTTGCTAGCAGGTAATGCTGAGAACTCCAGGGAGACTGCCGGTGACAAACCGGAGGAAGGTGGGGATGACGTCAGGTCATCATGGCCCTTACGGCCAGGGCTACACACGTGCTACAATGGCGCGTACAGAGGGCTGCCAACTCGCGAGAGTGCGCCAATCCCTTAAAACGCGTCGTAGTCCGGATCGGAGTCTGCAACTCGACTCCGTGAAGTCGGAATCGCTAGTAATCGCGAATCAGAATGTCGCGGTGAATACGTTCCCGGGCCTTGTACACACCGCCCGTCACACCATGGGAGTGGATTGCACCAGAAGTAGTTAGTCTAACCTTCGGGAGGACGATTACCACGGTGTGGTTCATGACTGGGGTGAAGTCGTAACAAGGTAGCCGTAGGGGAACCTGCGGCTGGATCACCTCCTTAAACGAAGCCGAATGCTTCGGTCAGAGTCCACACGAATTACTTGGTTGGCTAATAAAGAGAGCAAAAGGGTCTTTGCAGGCCCGATATCGGTTTGCCACAAACGCTGAGTCAGTCTCGGGGTTTGGCGCCGGATTCGGAGCGGCTGGCAAGGCGCAGGTTGAGTGAAAGAGGGAGCGTACACACGTACGTGACCGATTGAGCGAAAGCTGCAACGCAGTACAGGCGGTTCGAAGACAAGCAAAACCGGGTCTGTAGCTCAGGTGGTTAGAGCGCACCCCTGATAAGGGTGAGGTCGGTGGTTCAAGTCCACCCAGACCCACCAGAATTTCGCTGCTCGTCGTTGTCGAAGCACTTGCATAGCAGGCTATGCGGCGCACTTCGACGCCTAGATCAGCAAAATTCTTGTAGATAGCTTCTTGGGGCTATAGCTCAGCTGGGAGAGCGCCTGCCTTGCACGCAGGAGGTCGGCAGTTCGATCCTGCCTAGCTCCACCAAACTTTACTGACGAAAGTCAGTGTACAGAAACGAATGTTTCATATCGATGAAGCCTTCCTTTCTGATCACTGGGTCAGATTTGCTCTTTAACAAATTGGACGAGATAGAACACGAATAGATTTCTCTCATTATCTCCGAGAGAAACTGTTCAAAGTGATAGCGATTTCAAGCGTTATCCGGTGTTGTCGTTGAAGTGGTTGTTCTATTGCTTCAAGTGGCTGTCTCGAAACAGGGTTCTTTATCAGGCTTGCCTGGTGAAGGATGTTGAATCGTGATCAGTTGTCTTGGGGTTATATAGTCAAGCAACTAAGCGCATACGGTGGATGCCTTGGCAGTCAGAGGCGATGAAAGACGTGGAAGCCTGCGATAAGGTTCGGGGAGCTGGCAAACGAGCTGTGATCCGGACATCTCTGAATGGGGAAACCCACCTAGTTTCGGCTAGGTATCTTACACTGAATCCATAGGTGTAAGAGGCGAACCGGGGGAACTGAAACATCTAAGTACCCCGAGGAAAAGAAATCAACCGAGATTCCCTAAGTAGCGGCGAGCGAACGGGGACCAGCCCTTAAGCTGGACAACTGGTAGGAGAAGGCTCTGGAAAGTGCCGCCATAGTGGGTGATAGCCCCGTATCCGAAACCTGAGTCCAGTGAAATCGAGTAGGTCGGCGCACGAGAAACGTTGACTGAACATGGGGGGACCATCCTCCAAGGCTAAATACTCCTGACTGACCGATAGTGAACCAGTACCGTGAGGGAAAGGCGAAAAGAACCCCTGTGAGGGGAGTGAAATAGACCCTGAAACCGTATGCGTACAAGCAGTCGGAGCAGACTTGTTCTGTGACGGCGTACCTTTTGTATAATGGGTCAGCGACTTATGTTCAGTGGCGAGGTTAACCGTTTAGGGGAGCCGTAGGGAAACCGAGTCTGAATAGGGCGAATTAGTCGCTGGGCATAGACCCGAAACCGGGCGATCTATCCATGAGCAGGTTGAAGGTGCCGTAACAGGCACTGGAGGACCGAACCCACTGTCGTTGAAAAGCCAGGGGATGACTTGTGGATCGGAGTGAAAGGCTAATCAAGCCCGGAGATAGCTGGTTCTCCCCGAAAGCTATTTAGGTAGCGCCTCGGACGAATACCACAGGGGGTAGAGCACTGTTTCGGCTAGGGGGTCATCTCGACTTACCAACCCGATGCAAACTCCGAATACCTGTGAGTACTATCCGGGAGACACACGGCGGGTGCTAACGTCCGTCGTGAAGAGGGAAACAACCCAGACCGCCAGCTAAGGTCCCAAAGTACCAGTTAAGTGGGAAACGATGTGGGAAGGCTCAGACAGCTAGGAGGTTGGCTTAGAAGCAGCCATCCTTTAAAGAAAGCGTAATAGCTCACTAGTCGAGTCGGCCTGCGCGGAAGATGTAACGGGGCTCAAACTGGTCACCGAAGCTGCGGCTGCATACATTGTATGCGGGGTAGGGGAGCGTTCTGTAAGCCTGCGAAGGTGTGTTGAGAAGCATGCTGGAGGTATCAGAAGTGCGAATGCTGACATGAGTAACGACAATGCGGGTGAAAAACCCGCACGCCGGAAGACCAAGGGTTCCTGCGCAACGCTAATCGGCGCAGGGTGAGTCGGCCCCTAAGGCGAGACCGAAAGGTGTAGTCGATGGGAAACGGGTTAATATTCCCGTACCTTGGATAGCTGCGATGGAGAGACGGAGAAGGCTAGGTGAGCCGGGCGACGGTTGTCCCGGTTTAAGCGAGTAGGGAGTGGACTTAGGCAAATCCGGGTCCACAATCCTGAGACGCGACGACGAGTGCCCACGGGCGCGAAGTCATTGATGCCCTGCTTCCAGGAAAATCTTCTAAGCTTCAGGCTATTCGAGACCGTACCCCAAACCGACACAGGTGGTCAGGTAGAGAATACCAAGGCGCTTGAGAGAACTCGGGTAAAGGAACTAGGCAAAATGGTGCCGTAACTTCGGGAGAAGGCACGCCGGTGTGTACGTGAAGCCCCTGCGGGTGGAGCGGAAGCCGGTCGAAGATACCAGGCCCCTGCGACTGTTTATTAAAAACACAGCACTCTGCAAACACGTAAGTGGACGTATAGGGTGTGACGCCTGCCCGGTGCCGGAAGGTTAATTGATGGGGTTAGCACTCGTGCGAAGCTCTTGATCGAAGCCCCGGTAAACGGCGGCCGTAACTATAACGGTCCTAAGGTAGCGAAATTCCTTGTCGGGTAAGTTCCGACCTGCACGAATGGCGTAACGATGGGGGCGCTGTCTCTACCCGAGACTCAGTGAAATTGAAATCGCCGTGAAGATGCGGTGTATCCGCGGCTAGACGGAAAGACCCCGTGAACCTTTACTATAGCTTCACAGTGAACTTTGAGCATGCTTGTGTAGGATAGCTGGGAGGCTTTGAACCCGGGACGCCAGTTCCGGTGGAGCCAACCTTGAAATACCAGCCTGGCATGTTTGAGGTTCTAACTCTGGCCCCTTATCGGGGTTGAGGACACTGTGTGGTGGGTAGTTTGACTGGGGCGGTCTCCTCCCAAAGCGTAACGGAGGAGCACAAAGGTGGGCTAAGCACGGTCGGACATCGTGCGGTTAGTGTAATGGCACAAGCCCGCTTGACTGCGAGACAGACACGTCGAGCAGGTACGAAAGTAGGTCATAGTGATCCGGTGGTTCTGTATGGAAGGGCCATCGCTCAACGGATAAAAGGTACTCCGGGGATAACAGGCTGATACCGCCCAAGAGTTCACATCGACGGCGGTGTTTGGCACCTCGATGTCGGCTCATCACATCCTGGGGCTGAAGCCGGTCCCAAGGGTATGGCTGTTCGCCATTTAAAGTGGTACGCGAGCTGGGTTTAGAACGTCGTGAGACAGTTCGGTCCCTATCTGCCGTGGACGTTGGAGATTTGAGGAAAGCTGCTCCTAGTACGAGAGGACCGGAGTGGACGAACCTCTGGTGTTCGGGTTGTGTCGCCAGACGCATTGCCCGGTAGCTATGTTCGGACAGGATAACCGCTGAAAGCATCTAAGCGGGAAGCCCCTTCCAAGATGAGATCTCCCTGAGGCCTTGAGCCTCCTGAAGAGCCGTTCAAGACCAGGACGTTGATAGGCTGGGTGTGTAAGCGCTGTGAGGCGTTGAGCTAACCAGTACTAATTGCTCGTGCGGCTTGACTATATAACACCCAAGACAATTGCGGATAACGCAGAGCAACGCGAAAGCCACGCTCAAACGAAATCAACATCACGTTCCATCTCGTCCTTCCCAGTGATCATCCGTTTTGCCTGACGACCATAGCGGTCTGGAACCACCTGATCCCATCCCGAACTCAGAAGTGAAACAGACCAGCGCCGATGGTAGTGTGGTTCGCCCATGTGAGAGTAGGTCATCGTCAGGCTCTTAATACCAAAAGCCCCAGCATCCTTGATGCTGGGGCTTTTTTATTTGTGTTTTCGAAAGTATGACTCGCCGCACAGCTACAACCTGCAAACAAAGTTAACATTCGGTAAAGACTGGCCGACCCGGAATATAAAAAGAGCCAGCTTCAGAGACACTCATCAGTCATTTAATCGATGCCGTCAATAACAAGAAACGGCGCAGGGTGTGGCTATGAGTAAAAAACTGCAGGCATTTGTTGTTGCCATTGTTTCCCTGCCGGTATTCGCCGAAGCAGGTCTTCAGCCTATTTCCGATGAACAGATGTCGGAAGTCACCGGGCAAGCATTCCTTTCGGTTGATCGCCAATACCATCCCGATCCGGACAACACTACCTCTTATACCCGCGTTAACCTTGGCATGGATATCGAAATCCAGACCAATGTTGATGTTCTGGAACTTGGACGTTATGAACGGGAAGGTGAGAAGGCCGGCTCTTCGGACGTCTTGATAAGGGATTTTGCGCTCGGCTATATCAACAACCAGGCCTACTATCAGCGTAATCCCAAAGCGGCGAGGCAGTATCGCCCGGATGGCTCTTCCTATAATGAGAACGAAATCGTTCCGTTCATGATCGATAACCCCTTTTTCGAGTTTGCATTTGATGAGGCGACCAACGAGGTGGTTGGTGTTCGCCTTGGCTTTGGTGAGGCCATGGGGGTGCTGTCGGGAAAAATTGAAACCCTGACCGGTAATGTCAATGTCGACATCATCGACCGCGGGGAAGGCCTGCGGGATGCCAGCTCGAGCGGTAATTTTTTTGATCAACTGATTGTACTGCTGACCCCCCTTCTGGAAGGCGGCAGCCCCCTCGCAACCAAAGCGCAGCTGGTTTACGGCGATGATAATGATCCTCGGGTGGGTGAGCTTGACCCAATAAGAGCAGAGCACATCGGCATCCCCAACGGAGAAAAATTCGTTCTGGAGAACGCGGGCAGCTTCACCCGCTGGTCGGTTAGAAACCTGATTGGCTGGGGTTCGAGCTCGGAGATAGAGGTTCCCAATTGTTCATTCTTTAGCTGCGGCTCCGGTGATATCTACGTGTATGCCGACGGCTGCAGAGTGTTAGGCATTGACGCCTGTTTTGATCTGGACATGTACAACAGCTTCCCGATTGGCCAGGTAGAGGAGGTTAACGGCGAGCGCAGGTTAACCGGGCCAGCGGATGGCGCCTTCATTTCATTCCAGACCAAAGATCTCGATTGGCTGAAAGACGTCAAGAAAAGCGATCTGACTGTAGAGGATTTTATACGGGCAACCTCCGGAGCTTTCTTCAATATTCCCAACGGCGCTACTGAGGTGAACCTTAACGAAGCCCTGAATGGCACCGATCGTTATCGTACCGAGTACATCGATCGCGGTAGGGGGCTGTTCTGATGAGCGCCTCTATGTTTCGGTGCATTGTCGGCGCCGGACCGGTCCTGATTGCGGTGTTTGTGATGATGCTTGCTATCGCGCCGTCCTCCGCTCTGGCGGAGTTGGAGCGTCTTGCAGAGTCAGAAATGTCGGAAATCGATGGTGCGGGTATCGGTCTGGTATTCGACAATTTTACTTTTTCACACGGCACCGACCGGCCGGACGCCGATGGCAATCAGGCGCGCATCTTCCGTATATCCGGTATCAAGAGTACCGATGGTCGGGAAGTGGATATCACGGTCAACCACCTGTATATCGCAGGCGCCAACTCCAATTATGGGGAAAACCTGACGCCGGTGAATCTCGGGCGGCTGGTTAATCCTTGGCGAATTGATATTGTTGATGGTAATGGCATTGGTGTTCCCAATAGGGCGGTTCTTGAACTGGCTGCGCCAGGAAAAATTTCGGGGACCGAGGGCTTCGACTGCATGGGCGCGTCGGCCGCAGCTGGCAGTGGCCAATGTTCCAGCCGGCCAGCCACAGCCGAATGGATTGGCGAGCGCGCCGATATTGGCATGCAAATGAACGTAGCGGTCGGTGACGACAGGTCGGCCAATCTCAATATTCATGCCCGTAGTGCTGTTATTGATGGCAGCTACCTGCGGTTGTGGGGCGACGACCAGCGCAGGCAGATGGCAGGTCAGTTCAAACTCAACTTCTATTCACCCGAAGTGTCGATCAATGCCTGTACGCAGGACGGAACGGCTTGTGGGTCACGGATTACCATGTCGGATTTTGCGCTGGAGCTGGCGATTGGTAACAGCCTACAGCCGGTATTTTTCGACGTTGATGGCGGCGGAAACTTCATCCTCGAGGTGGAAACCATTCGCTCCCCGGGAGCCGGTCAAATTGCTGCAAACGGACTGAGGGCAGGGAGTAATGCCCAAACCTGGGATTTCTACCAGGACTACTACAGCAACCCTGAGTATCGAAGCAACCTCCAGATTGGTAACTTCAGTGTTGGCGATCGTGATTTCGGTGCGGCACGGGTTGAAGGCATGCTGATACAGCATCTGCAAATACAGACAAAGGACCTGGCGCCATGACTTTTCCATACGCAGTTCCTGTTCTCTCGCTGTCACTGATGCTAGTCCTCACCTTGCCGCTCAGAGCGGAGATGGCCCCGCTGGGAGATGAAGCTTTGTCGAAGGTGGCAGGACAGGGCGGAATCTACCTGTCGGGTGACATCAGCATCAATGAGATGGGCGGGCCGGTAGAGAACGCTTACTTTGGCCGGTGCGATGATAGCGACAAAAAATGCGGCGCCCGATTCGCCTACCGCCTGAAAGAAGACGGCGGTTGGATGGTTCTTGATGAAATTCGCGGGTTATTTGCTTTTGAGGGGTTAACGCTAAGGGTAAGAAAGATCGATTCGGGGTTTGGCGGCGACGGTGAGCTGTTTGATCGAGATGTGATTGAGCTCGGGTTGCCAGATACGGTTCGGTTTACCGATGTTCATTTCAAGGTCGCGGCGAGCAGCACCGCCAGACCGACCGATCCTGGGTTCATCCAGACCGACATTTTTGCGATCCAGATGCAGGGTGATGTCATCATGCAGGGCAATCTCCTGGTCTTTCCGGACGGAAACCCATGAGGAAAAACCTAATGGCCATGACAGATGCTCGTCTCTTCCCAGGTCTTCTTCTATTGGCACCGATGGTGCTTGTGTTTGTTAACCCTGTGGTTGCCATGGAGCGGTTGGATGATGTGGCGCTGTCGCAGATTCAGGGACAGAGTGGGATCACGTTGGAGATGGAGTTGAACCTCTCCGCCGACCGCCTCTCCTATTATGATGACGGCCAGGGTGTGCACCTCGAGGGTATGCGCGTGGGATCCTCCCGGGGAGATGACGAAGGGGCGTTCCATCGGGTAAAGGTAGACGTTGGTGCCGATGCATCGCTGAACCTTGATTATCTGGTAGAAGATCGAAGGGTTGAGTTTTCAGATATACGCCTGGCCGGAGCCCCCGGTGTGGGTATGGGGGGGATATTCTTTGACCATTCCCTGCAGGGTAGTCTGCGTATTCGACAAGGTGGGGCCGTGGGCGGCAGTGGATACACTTTCGACAGCGCCTACACCATGACGGGTGGGCGATTGGGATACCGAACCAATGGCAACAGCGTCTTTCTGGATGATATCACCATGGATGTCCAGGCTCTTGGGGTTACGCTGGATGTTGTGGGAGACACACTACAGTTGGTTTCCCCGGAGGTGATCGGTAACTGGAGCGTTGGCGCCATTCGTTACAGCAACGAACCGGGCAATTACGGCCAAAGTTACAGTTCTGTCACCGGGCTACCCTTGCCAAGCTACGGTGGATTGCAGGGTCACTACGAGCTTTCCTCGGTGACCGACATCCGGGCCGGTGGCCGGTCGGGTGAGGGGTTAAGGCTGGATCATGAAACGACCATACACACGGCGTCGTTCATCTATCTGGATGATGGCAATAGTCTGGCTTTGCGGGATATCACCGGTGACTATCGCATACACGATCTTCGCCTGGATGTTTCAGAGGACTGGCGCGGCCGGCCCGCGGTCGCGCTGACCCTTGGTGGATTGCAGGGTAATCTGAATATCGGCTCTGTAGAGGTAGGCAGTAGTGGTCGAAGCTTTGGTTCGCTGAATCTGTCGTTTTTACTGGAAGACCAGGTGTTCAACGGTCGAACCTATCGCAATGAGCTGTATCTCCAGGGTGGCGGGCACCCTGACGCCGGCCCGCAGGGGCTTCGCATGGCCACGGAGTGGAGTTTGCGCCTCGCGGACCTGAGCTACACGGAAGATGGCAACCGTGTGATCTTCAGCGGTCTGCAATCCTGGGGATCGGGGGATGTCACCGTCAATGTCACGCGCAACGAAGTGCGTAATGACACACGGTTCTACGATGGCCTGCGAATAGGCTTTGAAGGCCTGGAAGCGGGTTATCGTATCAACGGACTCAGAGTTGGTAGTGATGACGCGCCGCTTCAGGGCGGTACCGAGCTGTTGTTGGCGCTGGGATTTTATCCCGCCTATGAGTTCGAACTCGATGGACATATCACCCTGGGCGCCGGCGGCGCTTCGGGAGAGGGGCTCACGATTAATTCTGACATCCAGATTCGGGAAGGTAAGGCAGCGGTGATCGCGGCTCCCTATGATGAAGGTAATGGCGAAATTGCTCAGAAGGGCCTCTGGCTGACGGAAATGAGCTATGACGGTCACGTCCGGGATATGACGCTGGATGTAACCGAAGAGGGGCTGGCCATTGGCTCCAGGGAGTCCTGGAGCACCATGGATATCGGCAACGTGCGGGTGGGCACCAAGGACGATGGCGCCAGCCTGGGGCGTTTACGGATTCAAAAATATCAGACAGGCAGCACGGCTTTGGTGAAGCCCGGAGGCGCCGGAGATGTCTGTGTTGGGGGCTCGGGTAGTACTGAGGGGGCCTGTGTGGCCGCCGGCGGGCAGTGGGAGACTCGGGGTAGTGAGGGTGTGACCATCGACATGGTGCAGGTTCTTGCTCGTGCCGAGGGCGACAACAAGAAGAATGCCTTGATGTGGGAGAGTAACCGCGCCGTGGACAGTCAGGGAAGGCCGATAAACAACACCGGTATGAAGTTATTGGTTAACGACATCTATACCAGTGATGGCGGCGACTTCGACGGCGATGGCGTTGACGACAACCGCTTCGGGATTCGAACCGAGCTGTCGGTGGATGTCTACCAGACCAGGGTAACCAAAAAAGAAGATGGGCCTGACGCACAGGGCGTAGTGGGAAACCGTGGTGATGAAAAGATCATGAGCCCCGGCTCGCCGGCTGGATACCGGTATGTAGCCAACCCAGGCCCGGGAGACATTGCCAATCGCCCCCTTGGCTTTGCGGTGAAGGCAGACACCCGTTTCAAGGAACTCTCGATCAATAACATTGATCTGATCCATCCAGTTGGTGGTGCTCAAACGGTTGTCTATGGAGCGAAATTCCAGAATGTCGATATCCGTGCGAACCTGACCGCAACACCGATACCCTGAATACAGTGGTTTGCGGTTCTGGCAGAGGGGCAGTCAACGCGACTGTCCTTTTGTGTTTTTGGCTGTCCTGTTGTTTAATCCGGGCTGTTCCATGTCGCCTCCGGAAGTTGTCTCATGAAATCCAGTTCACTGTTATCCCTGCTTGAAGATCGCCAAATTCATTCCGGCGAATCCCTGGCACAAACGCTCGGTATTTCCCGAACGGCGGTCTGGAAGCAAGTTCGCAAGGCGCAAGCCGAAGGCGTGGAAATCAGAACCATCCGCGGCCAAGGGTATCAGCTCATCTCTGCACTGGACCTCCTGGCAGGTGGCCGTATTCGGAAAGCTCTGCCGGAGTGCCTCCAAAACATTATTGCCCTTGATGTTCTGGATGCCGTTGACTCAACCAACGCGGAAGTGGCACGGCGGTTGACCTCGGGGGCGAAAGGCGTGCCGGTGGTGATTGCGGACAGTCAGACCGCAGGTCGCGGCCGCCGGGGGCGGCAATGGGTGAGTCCACAGGGAGAGAACCTTTACCTGAGCCTGGGGTTGAGTGTTCAGGGCGGGTTTTCTGCCCTCGATGGTATGAGCCTGGTGTTGGGGGTGGCGGTCAGTCGGGCTCTGTCGACATTTGGGGCAACGGATGCCGGTCTGAAGTGGCCCAATGATCTGTTCTACGGTGACCGAAAGCTCGGCGGAATACTGGTTGAGATTCAGGGAGAGCTTCAGGACGGAGAGGTGCAGGTGATTGCCGGTATAGGAATTAACGTGCATATGAAACAGGCTGACACGGTTGACCAGCCATGGATAAGCCTGGCCGAGGCATGGCCCGATGTCGTCTGGACTCGAAATGCTCTGGCGGCCGCCATTGTGTCGGAGGTTGTAGAGATTGTCGCACAGTTCGAACGTCTGGGCTTTGCCCCGTTCAGGGATGAATGGCAGGCTCGGGATGTCTTTTTCAACAAGGACCTGTTGGCCAGAGACGGCGGGGTTACGGGCCGGGGTGCCGGTATTGACCCCGCGGGCAACTACCAGGTTGATACCCCTGAGGGGCTGGTGCCCGTCAGGGCCGGAGATATCAGCTTGCGGGTTCGATCATGATTCTTTTGCTGGACTGTGGCAACAGCCGGGTAAAATGGCGCCTCACATCCAATGAGGGCGTCGTCCATGAAGGTGGTGGAGCCCTCGAAAAAACAGTGACTTTTGCTGAGTTGACACCGTACGCCTCCAAAATAGATCGTGTTGCCGTATCAACCGTGGCATCCGAACAGAGTCGGCTGCGCCTGGAAGAAGCCATGGCAACCGTTACCTCTGCCCCGATTCGATACCACTGGGCAGAGGTCAGCCGGGACGGGCTTAGGAATTCCTACCAGGACGTGGCCAAAATGGGTGCTGACCGATGGCATGCAATGGTGGCCGCGTGGGTTGGCGCCCGGCGGAGTTTTGCTGTGGTGGATGCCGGCAGTGCTGTCACCATTGACTATGTCGATGGCCACGGCCAGCACCTGGGCGGGTATATTCTGCCGGGGCTGCATATGATGCGACGCAGCCTCAAACTGGATGCCGCCCGCATTGGATTCGAATACGACGATCAGATCAACGCTGCGCCGGGGCGGTCTACCGGAGAGTGCGCAAATCATGGCCTCGCATGGCTCACTGAGAGTCTCGTCCAGCGTCTGCTTGGCGATGTTGGTCGCCTCGGGCTGGACCGGGTTGTTTTGACCGGCGGAGATGCAGGGCGATTTTTGTCCTTGGGTCTGCAGGCGGAGCATCGGCCCGGTCTGGTGCTTGAGGGGCTGGAAATCGTCGATCTTCAGGAATCGCAGGCATGAGGCTGATTGCGCTGATGTTGTTGCTGGTCAACCTGGCTGTCTGGTTTGCCCCCGACTTGATTCCGAAGGTCTCCTATGAGCGGTCAGCCGGTGGTGTTTTGCCCCGGGTTGCAAGCCTGAAAGTGTCCGATTCGAGTGAGCAGGCTCCGCTACCTTCTACGGAGTGTGTCAGGGTCGGTTGGTTTGACTCCCGTGAGGACGCCGCTGCATTTGCAGAACGGGTTGGCGAGCATTTCAGCATTGAGGAGCGAGAGCGGGAGCTGCCGCCCCTGAATTGGGTGATGATCCCTCCGCAGCCCAGAGACGTGGCGCTATCCCAGTTTCGCGATCTCTATAGCCGTGGCGTGGAGTCTTACGTAGTGACAGAAGGCGAGTACCGAAACGCCATCTCGCTCGGCCTGTTTGAGTCGAGGGCAGCGGCAGAGTCTGTGCTGGAGGAAAAAAAACAACAGAATCTCAATGTTGTGCTGGTCAACTTCCCCCGAAATCGTATAGGATACGCCCTCGTTTTTGATGTTGAACCAGCAAGGGAAACCGAGGTGGTTCAGGCGGTTGAGGCGGAAAGTCACAGCAATTTCGACTTCGTTGAAATCTACGCTTGTGAAGGTGTTGCATCACCAGAAAAAAATCCGTAGTATACCGCCCTCGCTGAACAGGCGAATGTGAGCTGGCGTAGCTCAGTTGGTAGAGCAGCTGACTTGTAATCAGCAGGTCGGGGGTTCGATTCCGTCCGCCAGCTCCACTTTAAGTTTTGAGCAGGTTTGCGGTTGCAGATCTGTACGGGAGGGGTTCCCGAGTGGCCAAAGGGATCAGACTGTAAATCTGACGCGAAAGCTTCGCAGGTTCGAATCCTGCCCCCTCCACCACTAATTGCTCGCGGGCATCGTATAGTGGCTATTACCTCAGCCTTCCAAGCTGATGACGTGGGTTCGATTCCCACTGCCCGCTCCAATTTGGTTTCAATGCTCATGTAGCTCAGTCGGTAGAGCACATCCTTGGTAAGGATGAGGTCACCGGTTCAATTCCGGTCATGAGCTCCATTTTTATCCGGTCAACGTTACGATCCTGGTTGATTAGGGAGATTGGTCGAATGTCTAAAGCAAAGTTTGAGCGTAACAAGCCGCACGTAAACGTGGGCACCATTGGTCACGTTGACCATGGTAAGACCACTCTGACAGCCGCCCTGACTCGTGTGTGTCACGAAGTATGGGGTACAGGTGAGAGCCGTGCTTTCGATCAGATCGATAACGCACCGGAAGAGCGTGCGCGTGGTATCACCATTGCGACCTCTCACGTTGAGTACGATTCTCCGACCCGTCACTACGCGCACGTAGACTGCCCGGGCCACGCGGATTATGTGAAGAACATGATCACTGGTGCTGCCCAGATGGACGGCGCTATCCTGGTTTGCTCCGCCGCTGACGGCCCCATGCCGCAGACTCGTGAGCACATCCTGCTGTCCCGTCAGGTAGGTGTACCGTTCATCGTTGTGTTCCTGAACAAAGCGGACATGGTAGACGATGAAGAGCTGCTGGAGCTGGTCGAGATGGAAGTTCGTGACCTGCTGAGCCAGTACGACTTCCCGGGTGACGACACTCCGATCATCACCGGTTCTGCGCTGATGGCTCTGGAAGGTAAAGACGACAACGAGATGGGTACTACCGCTGTTAAGAAGCTGGTAGAGGCCCTGGACGACTACATCCCTGAGCCGGAGCGTGCGATTGATCAGCCGTTCCTGATGCCGATTGAGGACGTATTCTCCATCTCTGGTCGTGGTACCGTAGTTACCGGTCGTGTAGAGCGCGGCATCATCAAGGTAGGTGACGAAGTGGAAATCGTGGGTATCCGCGACACCACCAAGACCACCTGTACTGGTGTTGAGATGTTCCGCAAGCTGCTGGACGAAGGTCGTGCCGGTGAGAACGTTGGTGTTCTGCTGCGTGGTACCAAGCGTGACGACGTTGAGCGTGGTCAGGTTCTGTGTGTACCGGGCTCCATCAAGCCGCACACCAAGTTCGAGTGTGAAGTGTACGTACTGTCCAAAGAAGAAGGTGGTCGTCATACTCCGTTCTTCAAGGGCTACCGTCCGCAGTTCTACTTCCGGACTACTGATGTAACTGGTTCTTGTGAACTGCCGGAAGGCGTTGAAATGGTAATGCCGGGTGACAACGTGAAAATGACTGTTACCCTGATCGCTCCGATCGCCATGGAAGATGGTCTGCGCTTCGCGATTCGTGAAGGCGGCCGTACCGTTGGTGCCGGCGTGGTCTCCAAGATCATCGAGTAACCTTCGGGTTGCTCGTTGTTTGTTGCGCTGAGTTGTTTCGGTGCAGGCCAGTAGCTCAATTGGCAGAGCAGCGGTCTCCAAAACCGCAGGTTGGGGGTTCGATTCCCTCCTGGCCTGCCATTTTTCAACATCCGGATACATAAGTTGATTCCTATGGAGTCAAAAGCCGTTCAGTCAGCCGGCCGTTTCGATACCGTGAAATGGCTGGTTGTTTTCGTTTTGATTGCCGTCGGTGTCGTCGGTAATCAGTACTTCAGTGCCGAGTCCGTGCTATATCGGGTTCTGGCTCTTGTTGCGCTTGGCTTGGTGGCTGCGTTTGTGGCGTTGCAAACCGAGCGGGGGCGGCGTTTTGCCGCTCTGTTAAAAGAGGCGCGTGTCGAGATCCGGAAAGTCGTCTGGCCGACCAGGCCAGAGTTGATTCAGACCACCATCATTGTGGTTGTGTTTGTTCTGGTAGTGGCGCTTATTTTGTGGGGCATGGATTCGCTGATCAGTTGGCTGGTCGCCGGATTTATCGGTTAACGGGAGTGGGCAATGGCTAAGCGCTGGTACGTCGTTCATGCGTATTCTGGCTTCGAGAAGCATGTAATGCGCACTCTTAAAGAGCGTGTAGCGCTCGAGCAGATGGAAGACAAGTTCGGCGAAATCCTGGTTCCGACTGAAGAAGTGGTCGAAATGCGGGACGGGAAGAAGCGCAAGAGTGAGCGCAAGTTCTATCCCGGCTACGTATTGGTCCAGATGGAAATGGACGACGCGTCGTGGCATCTTGTCAAAAATACGCCTCGGGTACTGGGCTTTATTGGCGGTACCAAAGACAAGCCGGCTCCGATTACCGAGCGCGAGGCTGAAGCTATTCTGCGTCGGGTTGAAAGCGGTGCGGACAAGCCCAAGCCCAAGACGCTGTTCGAGCCAGGCGAGATTGTTCGCGTTGTTGAAGGTCCGTTTGCGGACTTCAATGGTGTGGTAGAGGAAGTCGACTACGAGAAGAGTCGAGTGAAAGTTGCCGTGCTCATTTTTGGTCGTTCTACTCCTGTTGAGCTGGAGTTCGGGCAGGTCGAAAAGGACTGACGGCGGCTTTGAAAATTGAAAGCTCGCGCGCTGTGGCGACGCGGGCTTTTTGTGTCTGCTTAACGCAGTTGTGAAAAAACGGGGAGCCGAAAGGCGTTTGAACCCACAGGAGATCTATCATGGCAAAGAAGATTGAAGCCTATATTAAGCTTCAGGTTGCTGCCGGTCAGGCCAACCCGAGTCCCCCCGTTGGTCCTGCGCTGGGTCAGCGTGGTGTCAATATCATGGAATTCTGTAAGGCGTTCAACGCCAAGACTCAGGGCATGGAACCTGGTCTGCCTATTCCGACTGTTATCACCGTTTACAGCGACCGCAGCTTCACATTCATCACCAAGACCCCGCCTGCGCCGGTCCTGCTGAAGAAGGCTGCTGGCATCAAGAGCGGTTCTGGTCGTCCGAACACTGACAAAGTGGGTACGGTTACCCGTGCTCAGCTGGAAGAAATCGCCAAGACCAAAGAGCCGGACATGACTGCTGCCGATATGGAAGCAGCCGTTCGCACCATCGCTGGTACTGCCCGCAGCATGGGCCTGAACGTGGAGGGTCTGTAAGATGGCTAAGCTGAGCAAGCGTCAAAAGCTGATTCGTGAAAAAGTCGACTCCACCCGCGCCTACTCTGTAGACGAAGCGGTTGCGCTGCTGGCCGAACTGGGCCAGAACGTGAAGTTCAAAGAGTCTGTAGACGTAGCGGTTAACCTGGGCGTTGATGCACGTAAATCCGACCAGGTTGTGCGTAGCAGCACGGTTCTGCCGCACGGTACCGGTAAATCTGTACGCGTGGCTGTGTTCACCCAGGGCGCCAATGCCGAGAAAGCGACCGCGGCCGGTGCCGACATCGTAGGCATGGACGACCTGGCTGATGAAGTCAAGAAAGGCAACATGGACTTCGACGTGGTTATCGCCACTCCGGATGCCATGCGTGTTGTTGGCCAGTTGGGCCAGATCCTCGGTCCCCGTGGCCTGATGCCGAACCCGAAGGTTGGCACCGTAACCGCTGATGTTGAGACCGCGGTTAAGAACGCCAAAGCGGGTCAGGTTCGTTACCGTACTGACAAAAACGGCATTATCCACGCTCCGCTGGGTAACGTTGAATTCTCTGCCCAGAACATCAAGGAAAACCTTGAAGCTCTGGTGGCAGACCTGAAAAAGGCCAAGCCTGCATCGTCCAAGGGTGTGTATCTGAAAAAGATCACCATCTCTTCTACGATGGGTCCTGGCCTGACTATTGATCAGGGTACTCTGAGTCTCTGATTGGTAGTTACTTTGTAGTCTGGGCGGAAGCCAAGGCTGTCAAAGACCGCAGGCCCCCGAAGCCCTTGGTAACAAGGGCTGCAAGGGTTAAAGCAACGCCTGCGCAGACGGTGTGAAGACGTTCTCTCTGAACCCAAACACCGTTAGGCGTCCTCGTAGAGGACAATGATGGGTTTGCCGGCATAACGCTGGCGAAATCGAGGAGAAATCCAGTGGCAATTAGACTCGAAGACAAGAAGGCGATCGTCGCTGAAGTCAACGAGACTGCTGGAACTGCTCTGTCTGTGGTTTTGGCTGACTACCGTGGTGTCACCTCCGGTGACATGACTGCCCTTCGTGCCAAAGCTCGTGCCGAGAATGTTCGCCTGAAGGTTGTTCGTAACAACCTGGCGAAGATTGCTATCAAAGGTACCGAGTTTGAGTGCATCGATCCGGCGCTGGTTGGCCCGACCATTCTGGCTTTCTCTATGGAAGATCCTGGTGCCGCTGCGCGCCTGCTGAAGGATTTTGCCAAAGAGAAAGAGGCGTTTGAGATCAAAGGTCTGGCTGTCGGCGGTGAGCTGATGGGCGCAGAACAGATCGATCGCCTGGCCACGCTGCCGACGCTGCACGAAGCGTTGACCAAGCTGGCCATTGTGACACAGGCACCAGTTACCAAGCTTGCACGTACCCTGAACGATATACCGGGCAGGATCACACGTGTTGTAGCTGCAGTCCGCGACCAGAAGCAAGACGCTGCTTGATTCTGTTGAACACCATTTTTTACATTTTCGGAGAAAGTCATGGCTCTGTCTAAAGACGATATTTTGAATGCAATTGCTGAAATGAGCGTAATGGAAGTTGTTGAGCTCGTTGAAGCTATGGAAGAGAAATTCAACGTTTCTGCCGCCGCTGCCGTTGCTGCTGCACCTGCCGCTGCCGCTGCTGGCGAAGCTGCTGAAGAGCAGACCGAGTTCGACGTGGTTCTGACCGGTCCTGGCGAAAAGAAAGTTAACGTCATCAAAGCCGTTCGCGAACTGACAGGCCTGGGCCTGAAAGAAGCGAAGGAAATGGTTGACGGTGCTCCTTCTACTGTTAAGGAAGGCGCAAGCAAGGCCGAGGCTGAAGAAGCCAAGAAGAAGCTTGAGGAAGCAGGCGCTTCTGTTGAGCTTAAGTAATCGTCGGTTATTGATCGACACCGTGCGTTAAGCATGGACAGGCTGGTGGCTCTGTGCCACCGGCCTTTTTCTGTTGTATATGCTATAGAGTCTGGTTTGCTTTTATAGGTCAAGGTCAGATCTATAACCTACAGCCAGAGTCTTGTTCAAGACGGCGCGATAAGCCGAGCAATTCGGCCCCGAAGCAGAACATTTGAGTGCTTCTTGATACCAGGTATCAGGTCTAAAGCTGGGGAATGCAGATGACTTACTCCTACACTGAGAAAAAGCGGATTCGCAAAGATTTTAGTAAATTGCCTTCCGTGATGGACGTCCCCTATTTGCTGTCTATTCAGCTGGATTCGTTCCGGGACTTCCTGCAAATGGAAGCCGCTCCTGAAGACCGCCGGGAAACCGGTCTTCACGCAGCGTTCAAATCCGTATTCCCGATTGTCAGTTACTCTGGCAACGCCGCGCTCGAGTATGTGAGCTATCGAATCGGCGAGCCAGTGTTCGACGTCAAGGAATGTCAGCTCAGGGGCGTTACTTACGCCGCGCCGCTGCGGGTGAAAGTCCGCTTGATCATTTATGACAAGGAATCGTCCAACAAGGCGATCAAGGACATTAAAGAGCAAGAAGTCTACATGGGCGAGATGCCCCTGATGACTGAAAACGGTACCTTTGTGGTTAACGGTACTGAGCGTGTTATTGTTTCCCAGCTGCACCGTTCGCCTGGCGTCTTCTTTGATCACGACAAAGGCAAGACTCACTCCTCCGGCAAACTGTTGTATTCGGCCCGAGTGATTCCTTACCGTGGTTCCTGGCTTGACTTCGAATTCGATCCGAAGGACTCCGTGTTCGTTCGTATCGATCGTCGTCGCAAGCTGCCTGCGTCGATCCTCCTGCGCGCTCTGGGTTACACCTCTGAGCAGATGCTCGACATGTTCTTCGAAACCAGTAAGTTTGCTCTGGGTGAAGAAGTCTGCAAACTTGAGCTGGTGCCCAGCCGGCTGCGTGGTGACATTGCGACCTTTGACATCAAAGATAAGGAAGGCAACGTCATTGCTGAAGAAGGCCGTCGTATTACGGCGCGCCACATCAAGCAGTTGGAAAAGGCCGGCATTACCGAGCTGGAAGTTCCCACTGAGTACCTTTACGGCCGCGTTCTTGCCAAGGACATGATCGATCAGTCTACCGGCGAAGTGCTGGTGGAATGCAACACCGAGCTGACCGAAGAGGTCGTCACCAAGATTCTCGGCGCTGGTGTTACGGATATCGAAACTCTGTATACCAACGATCTGGATTGTGGTCCGTTCATGTCGGATACCCTGCGTATCGACCCGACCCGCACTCCGTTGGAAGCGTTGGTTGAAATCTACCGCATGATGCGCCCGGGCGAGCCGCCCACCAAGGAATCAGCGGAGAACCTGTTCAACAACCTGTTCTTCTCCGAGGAGCGCTATGACCTGTCCGGCGTTGGCCGGATGAAGCTCAACCGTCGCCTTGGTCGTGACGAGAGCACCGGTGAAGGCACGTTGACCCACGACGATATCATCGACGTACTGAAGACCCTGATTGCCATTCGTAACGGCCAGGGCCAGGTGGATGATATCGACAACCTGGGCAACCGTCGGGTTCGCTGTGTTGGCGAGATGGCGGAAAACCAGTTCCGGGTCGGCCTGGTGCGGGTTGAGCGTGCGGTTCGCGAGCGTTTGAGCCTGGCTGAAAGCGAAGGCCTGATGCCTCAGGACCTGATCAACGCCAAGCCTGTTGCGGCCGCAGTCAAGGAGTTCTTTGGTTCCAGCCAGCTGTCCCAGTTTATGGACCAGAACAACCCGCTGTCTGAGGTGACTCACAAGCGTCGTATCTCTGCGTTGGGGCCGGGCGGTCTGACCCGTGAGCGTGCCGGCTTTGAGGTTCGGGACGTTCACCCGACCCATTACGGCCGTGTGTGTCCTATCGAGACTCCGGAAGGCCCGAACATCGGCCTGATCAACTCGCTGGCAACCTATGCCCGTGCCAACTCCTACGGCTTCCTGGAAAGTCCGTACCGGAGAGTGGTTGAGGGCGTGGTGACCGATGAACTGGTGTATCTGTCTGCGATTGAAGAGAGCAACTATGTGATCGCTCAGGCCAGTGCGGCTACCGATGATGGTAAGCGTCTGACCGATGAGCTGGTTACCGTGCGTCACCAGAATGAATTTACCGTTGCTCCGCCGGAAGCGGTTAACTTCATGGACGTATCTCCGCGCCAGGTTGTATCGGTGGCGGCGTCTCTGATCCCGTTCCTTGAGCACGATGATGCTAACCGGGCCCTGATGGGTGCGAACATGCAGCGTCAGGCGGTTCCGACGCTGAAATCACAGGTTCCGCTGGTCGGCACCGGTGTAGAGCGCACCGTTGCCCAGGATTCCGGCGTGTGCGTAACCGCCCGTCGTGGCGGTGTGATTGAAAGCGTGGATGCGGCCCGTATCGTGGTGCGCGTCAACAACGAAGAAACCGAGGCCGGTGATGCAGGTGTGGATATCTACAACCTCACCAAGTACACCCGGTCTAACCAGAACACCTGTATCAACCAGCGCTCCATCGTGCGTCAGGGCGATGTGATTGCCCGTGGCGACGTGCTGGCAGATGGTCCCTCAGTGGATCTGGGTGAGCTGGCGCTGGGCCAGAACATGCGCATCGCGTTCATGCCCTGGAACGGTTACAACTTCGAGGACTCCATCCTGATCTCCGAAAAGGTGGTTCAGGAAGACCGGCTGACCACGATCCACATTCAGGAACTGACCTGTGTGGCTCGTGACACCAAGCTGGGTAGCGAAGAAATCACTGCGGATATTCCGAACGTTGGTGAAAGTGCGCTGTCCAAGCTGGATGAGTCCGGTATTGTCTACATCGGTGCGGAAGTGGGCCCGGGCGACATTCTGGTGGGTAAGGTCACGCCGAAAGGTGAAACCCAGCTGACACCGGAAGAGAAGCTGCTGCGTGCGATCTTTGGTGAAAAGGCCTCTGACGTTAAAGATACCTCTCAGCGTGTTCCGACCGGCACCCGCGGAACGGTTATCGATGTTCAGGTATTCACCCGTGACGGTATCGAAAAAGATGCCCGCGCTCAGTCCATCGAGAAAGAGCAGCTCGATCAGTACCGTAAAGATCTGAAAGACGAGTACCGCATTGTCGAAGGCGCTACCTATGAGCGTCTGACGGCGGCACTCAACGGCCAGGAAGTGATCAGTGGCCCGGGTCTTAAGAAAGGCGCGAAGCTTGATGAAGCCTATCTGGCTGATCTGCCGCGTCCGGACTGGTTCAAGCTGCGCATGAAAGACGAAGCTCTGAACGAACTTCTGGAGAAATCCGAGCAGGGTCTGGAAGATCGCAAGAAAGAGCACGAAGCCCGCTTCGACGACAAGAAAGGCAAGCTGCAGCAGGGTGATGACCTTGCTCCGGGCGTGCTGAAAATCGTCAAGGTTTACCTGGCTATCAAGCGTCGCATCCAGCCGGGTGACAAGATGGCCGGTCGTCACGGTAACAAAGGTGTTATCTCTGCGGTAATGCCGATCGAGGACATGCCTTACGATGAAAACGGCACCACCGTTGATATCGTGCTCAACCCGCTGGGTGTTCCTTCGCGGATGAACGTTGGCCAGGTTCTGGAGACCCACCTGGGCGCAGCCGCCAAGGGGCTGGGTGAAAAGATCAGCCGGATGCTGGAAGAGCAGCGTAAAGTGGCTGAACTGCGCAAGCTGCTGGATGAGATCTACAACCACTCAGACGAAGTGACCAAGGTTGATCTCGACAGCCTGAGCGACAAGGAAATCCTGGAGCTGTGCGGTAACCTGCGTGACGGTGTCCCGATGGCCACGCCGGTCTTTGACGGTGCCAAGGAAGCCGAGGTCAAGCGTATGCTTGAGCTGGCCGATATGGATACCAGTGGTCAGGTCAAGCTGTACGACGGCCGCACCGGTGATGCATTTGACCGTCCGGTGACGGTGGGCTACATGTACATGCTCAAGCTCAACCACTTGATCGATGACAAGATGCACGCTCGTTCCACCGGCTCTTACAGCCTGGTAACCCAGCAGCCGCTGGGTGGTAAGGCTCAGTTCGGTGGTCAGCGTTTCGGTGAGATGGAAGTCTGGGCTCTGGAGGCATACGGTGCCGCCTATACCCTGCAGGAAATGCTTACCGTCAAGTCTGATGACGTCAACGGTCGGACCAAGATGTACAAGAACATTGTCGATGGTGATCATCGTATGGAGCCGGGCATGCCCGAATCCTTCAACGTTCTCGTCAAGGAAATCCGCTCGTTGGGTATCGACATCGAGCTGGAATCCGAGTGAGCCGAATTGTTTTTGGCAGCGTGAGCGGGCACCTCGTGTGCCCGCCCGAGATTAACGCCATCCGGAGCTTTTACTGATGAAAGATTTGCTGAATCTTCTCAAGAGCCAGAATCAAAGCAAGGAATTCGACGCCATCCGTATCGGACTGGCTTCGCCTGACATGATTCGTTCCTGGTCTTTTGGCGAAGTAAAAAAGCCTGAGACCATTAACTACCGTACCTTCAAGCCGGAGCGTGACGGTCTTTTCTGTGCCAAGATTTTCGGCCCGATCAAAGACTACGAGTGCTTGTGCGGAAAATACAAGCGTCTGAAGCATCGCGGCGTTATCTGTGAAAAGTGCGGTGTTGAAGTCGCACTGGCCAGCGTGCGTCGTGAGCGTATGGGCCATATCGAGCTGGCCAGCCCGGTCGCTCACATCTGGTTCCTGAAGTCATTGCCATCCCGTATTGGCCTGATGCTGGACATGACCCTGCGCGATATCGAGCGGGTTCTGTACTTCGAATCCTTCATCGTGATCGATCCGGGTATGACCACCCTGGAGAAGGGCCAGCTGCTGAATGACGAGCAGTACTATGAGGCCCTCGAAGAATTCGGTGACGAGTTCGACGCCCGTATGGGGGCCGAGGCCATCAAAGAGTTGCTCGAAGCTATCGATCTGCAAGCGGAAGTTGACGCCCTGCGGGAAGAGATCCCCCAGACCAACTCCGAGACCAAGATCAAGAAATTCAGCAAGCGCCTGAAAATTCTTGAGGCGTTCCTGTACTCCGGTAACAAGCCGGGCGACATGGTGATGACCGTTCTGCCGGTTCTGCCGCCCGATCTGCGCCCGCTGGTTCCGCTGGACGGTGGCCGTTTTGCCACTTCCGACCTGAACGATCTGTACCGTCGCGTTATTAACCGGAACAACCGTCTCAAGCGCCTGCTGGAGCTGAACGCTCCCGATATCATCGTGCGCAACGAGAAGCGTATGCTGCAGGAGGCGGTTGATGCCCTGCTGGATAACGGTCGTCGTGGTCGTGCCATCACTGGCACCAACAAGCGCCCGCTGAAGTCCCTGGCTGACATGATCAAGGGTAAGCAGGGTCGTTTCCGTCAGAACCTGCTGGGTAAGCGAGTCGACTACTCAGGCCGTTCCGTCATCGTGGTGGGTCCGTACCTGCGCCTGCACCAGTGCGGTCTGCCCAAAAAGATGGCCCTGGAGCTGTTCAAGCCGTTCATTTTCTCCAAGCTTGAGCATCGTGGCCTGGCGACCACCATCAAGGCCGCCAAGAAAATGGTCGAGCGCGAGGAAGGCGTGGTCTGGGATATCCTGGACGAAGTCATCCGCGAGCATCCGATACTGCTGAACCGTGCGCCCACCCTGCACCGTCTGGGCATCCAGGCGTTCGAGCCGGTTCTGATCGAAGGTAAAGCGATCCAGCTGCACCCGCTGGTGTGTGCGGCTTACAACGCCGACTTCGACGGTGACCAGATGGCGGTGCACGTACCGCTGACCCTGGAAGCCCAGCTTGAAGCCCGTGCGTTGATGATGTCCACCAACAACGTGCTGTCTCCAGCGAACGGTGAGCCGATCATCGTACCGTCTCAGGACGTGGTATTGGGTCTGTATTACATGACCCGTGAGCGCCACGCTGCCCTGGGTGAAGGCATGGTGTTTGCTGATGTCAAAGAAGCCCATCGTGCCTATGGTGCCGGCAAGGTTGACCTGCAGGCGAAGGTCAAGGTGCGGGTTAAGGAAGTGGCCTATGCCGAAGATGGCAGCAAGTCCGAAGCCTACCGTGTGGTTGATACCACCGTCGGCCGTGCTTTGTTGTTTGATATCGTTCCTGACGGCCTGCCGTTTGAGATCGTCAATCGTCCTATGGTCAAGAAGGCGATTTCCAACCTGATCAACACCTGTTATCGGGACGCTGGCCTGAAAGATACTGTCATCTTTGCTGACCAACTGATGTACATGGGTTACCACTATGCAACCCGTTCCGGTATCTCTATCGGCTTCAACGACTTCGAGATTCCGCCGGAGAAGTATGAGCTGGTTGATGCGGCGTCTGACGAAGTAAAAGACATCGAGAACCAGTACGCATCCGGTCTGCTGACCCAGGGTGAGAAGTACAACAAGGTGATCGATATCTGGTCCCGCGCCAACGACAAAGTGTCCAAGGCGATGATGGAGCGCCTGTCCAAAGAGCAGGTTATCGGTCCTGACGGCCAGCCTGTGAAGGGCGAAGACGGCGAAGACCTGATGCAGGAATCCTTCAACTCCGTCTACATGATGGCCGATTCCGGTGCGCGGGGTTCCGCAGCCCAGATTCGTCAGTTGTCCGGTATGCGTGGTCTGATGGCCAAGCCGGATGGCTCCATCATCGAAACGCCGATTACCGCGAACTTCCGTGAAGGTCTGAACGTACTCCAGTACTTCATCTCCACCCACGGTGCTCGTAAAGGTCTGGCGGATACCGCACTGAAGACCGCTAACTCCGGTTACCTGACCCGTCGTCTGGTTGACGTGTCCCAGGACCTGGTGGTGACCGAGGAAGACTGCGGTACCGATGAAGGTCTGCTGATGACGCCGCACATTGAAGGCGGCGACGTTGTTGTGCCGCTGGGTGATCGCGTTCTGGGTCGTGTGACGGCCCGTGACGTATTCACCCCAACCGACAAGGACAACGCTGTTGTTCCGGCCGGCACATTGCTGGACGAGAAAACCGTCGAGATGGTCGAGCGCGCCGGTGTGGATGAGATCTGGGTTCGCTCTGCGATCACCTGTGAGACTCGCCACGGCATCTGCTCCAAGTGTTACGGCCGCGATCTCGCCCGTGGTCATCGGGTTAACGTGGGTGAGGCCGTCGGTGTTATCGCTGCCCAGTCCATCGGTGAGCCTGGCACCCAGCTGACCATGCGGACCTTCCACATTGGTGGTGCGGCCAGCCGGGCCTCCGCCGTGGATAACATTCAGGTCAAGCATGGGGGCACGGTACGCCTGCACAACCTGAAGTCCATCGAGAAGACCGATGGCTCCCTGGTTGTGGTGTCCCGTTCTTCCGCTCTGGCGATTGCCGACGAGCAGGGTCGTGAGCGCGAGTGGTACAAACTGCCTTACGGTGCCGTTCTGTCTGTGAAGAACGGTGACGTGGTTGAGGCCGGCGTTGTGGTTGCCAAGTGGGATCCGCACACGCACCCGATCATCGCCGAAGCGAAAGGCACGGCCAAGTTTGTCAACATGGAAGAGGGCATTACTGTCCGCACCCAGGCTGACGAGCTGACCGGTCTGTCCACCATGGAAGTGATTGACCCGAAAGAGCGTCCTGCGGCTGGTAAGGACATTCGTCCGGCCATCCAGCTGATTGACGATGCGGGTGAAGAAGTAGAACTGCCAGGTGGTGGTACCGCGATCTTCTTCCTGCCGGCTAACGCGCTGGTGACCATGGCTAATGGCGCGAAGATCGAGCTGGGTGACGTAGTTGCCCGTATTCCGCAGGAAAGCTCGAAGACCCGTGACATCACCGGTGGTCTGCCGCGGGTTGCCGACCTGTTCGAGGCCCGTCGCCCGAAAGAGTCTGCCATCCTGGCGGAAATCAGTGGTGTGGTGTCGTTCGGTAAAGAGACCAAAGGCAAGAAGCGCCTGGTCATCACGCCGAAAGATGACGATGCCTATGAGGTTCTGATTCCGAAGCATCGCCAGCTCAACGTTTTCGAAGGTGAAACGGTTGAGAAGGGTGAGGTGATTTCCGACGGTCCGTCCAACCCGCACGACATCTTGCGTCTGCTGGGTGTGGTCGAGCTGGCCAAGTACATCACCAACGAAATCCAGGACGTTTACCGCCTGCAGGGTGTTGTCATCAACGATAAACACATCGAGGTTATCGTTCGGCAGATGCTGCGCAAGGTGGAAATTACCGATCCGGGTGATACCACCCTGCTGTCTGGCGACCAGGTGGAAATCACTCAGGTACTGGAAGAGAACGAAAAGGCCAATCAGGCGGACAAAGAGCCGGCCAGATTCGAGCGTCTGCTGCTTGGCATTACCAAGGCATCGCTGGCCACCGAATCGTTCATCTCTGCGGCCTCGTTCCAGGAAACCACCCGGGTCCTCACCGAAGGTGCGGTGACCGGTAAGCGTGACTTCCTGCGTGGTCTGAAAGAAAACGTTGTGGTTGGCCGGTTGATTCCGGCGGGTACCGGTCTGGCTTACCACAGCGAACGTCGTCGCAAGCGTGACCTGGAAGAGCAGGGCGTGACCGCGGCAGATGTTGAAGAAGCTCTGAGCGCGGAGCTCAACCGAGAAGGTTGATTGCCGGCGTGCCATTCTCGGGGTAGTTACTTATCCCGAGGGTGGTTAAAAAGAGAACAGTCATCTTGACTGAGTCGGGGCGCAGGCTTACACTTGCGTCCCTTAAATTTTACCCCCTGCACAGGGGGTAAGTTTCATTGGTATGGTTTTTTGGAGTTTGCTTACATGGCAACGATTAATCAGTTGGTGCGTAAGCCTCGTAAGCGCAAGGTAGCCAAGAGCGACGTTCCTGCTCTCCAGGCTTGTCCTCAGCGCCGTGGTGTGTGCACTCGTGTGTACACCACAACGCCGAAGAAGCCGAACTCAGCACTTCGTAAAGTGTGCCGTGTTCGTCTGACCAACGGCTTCGAGGTTTCCTCTTACATTGGTGGTGAAGGTCACAACCTTCAGGAGCACAGTGTTGTGCTGATCCGTGGCGGTCGAGTAAAAGACCTTCCGGGTGTGCGCTATCACACTGTTCGCGGTACTTTGGATACCCAGGGTGTTCAGAACCGTAAGCAGGGCCGCTCCAAGTACGGTGCAAAACGACCCAAGTCCTGATGTCCCGAGCGGGTGTCTTTTATCGTTGCTTGTAAGAACGGTAAGAGTAAGGCTGAGTAGCATTTGGCTATCTCAGGGGTTCCTGAAGACCTTTTAGATATAAGGGCTTATCGATGCCTAGAAGAAGAGTTGCAGCAAAGCGGGAAATCATTCCCGATCCTAAATTCGGCAGTGCACGTCTTGCCAAGTTCATCAACCATGTGATGGAAAGCGGTAAGAAGTCGGTTGCAGAGCGCATTGTTTACGGTGCTCTGGATATCGTTGCCGAGAAATCTAAAGAAGAGCCGATCGAAATGTTCGAGAAGGCCCTGGAGAACATCCAGCCGATGGTTGAGGTTAAGTCCCGTCGTGTGGGTGGTGCTACTTACCAGGTGCCGGTAGAAGTTCGGCCTTCCCGTCAGAACGCGTTGGCGATGCGCTGGCTCGTTGAATATTCCCGGAAGCGCGGTGAGAAGAGCATGGCGCAGCGTCTGGCTGGCGAAATTCTTGATGCGGCCGATAGCAAGGGTGCCGCAGTGAAGAAGCGCGAAGACGTGCATCGCATGGCAGAAGCCAACAAGGCATTCTCTCACTTCCGTTTCTAACAAGCCGAGGTTTATATCGTGGCACGCAAGACTCCTATCAAACGTTACAGAAACATTGGTATCTGTGCGCACGTGGATGCGGGCAAGACTACTACCACCGAGCGTATTCTTTATTACACCGGTCGTAGTCACAAGATGGGTGAGACCCATGACGGCGCTTCCACTACAGACTGGATGGAGCAGGAGCAGGAGCGTGGTATCACCATCACGTCTGCCGCTGTTACAACCTTCTGGCAGGGTATGGACAAGCAGTATCCCGAGCACCGTATCAACATCATCGACACCCCGGGGCACGTTGACTTCACCATCGAAGTAGAGCGTTCCCTGCGTGTTCTTGATGGTGCCGTGGTTGTGTTCTGTGGTTCCTCAGGTGTTGAGCCGCAGTCCGAGACTGTATGGCGCCAAGCCAACAAGTATGAAGTTCCCCGCATGGTGTTCGTCAACAAGATGGACCGTGCAGGCGCCAACTTCATGCGCGTTGTTGAGCAGATTCGTAACCGTCTGGGCGCGACCACTGTGCCCATCCAGCTGCCGATCGGCGCCGAAGACGATTTCGAGGGTATCGTGGATCTGCTTCGCATGAAGGCCATCTACTGGAACGACGCTGACCAAGGCATGACCTACGAACTTCGCGACATTCCGGAATCCATGATGGCGGAAGCCGAGAAGGCTCGCGAGCAGATGATTGAAGCAGCTGCCGAAGCCAATGAAGAGTACATGGATAAGTACCTGGAAGGCGAAGAGCTGACCTACGAAGAGATCAAGAAAGGTCTGCGCGATCGTACCATCGCCAACGAAATCGTTCTGGCTACCTGTGGTTCTGCGTTCAAGAACAAGGGCGTGCAGGCGGTGCTGGATGCGGTCATCGAATTCCTGCCGGCCCCGGATGAGGTTAAAGCCATCCGCGGTGAGGTGGATGACGAAGGTACCGAGGAAACCCGTCCGGTTGACGACGATGCTCCGTTCGCCGCACTGGCGTTCAAGATCGCTACCGACCCGTTCGTAGGCACCCTGACCTTCTTCCGGGTTTACTCCGGTAAGCTGGAATCCGGTAATGCGGTATTTAACTCGGTCAAGGGCAAGAAAGAGCGTGTGGGCCGTATGGTACAGATGCACGCCAACGACCGTGAAGAGATCAAAGAAGTTCTGGCGGGCGACATCGCTGCGGCGATCGGCCTGAAGAACGTAACCACCGGTGACACCCTGTGTGACGAGAATAACAAGATTATCCTCGAGCGCATGGAATTCCCGGAGCCGGTTATCTCCGTTGCGGTAGAGCCGAAGTCCAAAGCTGACCAGGAGAAGATGGGTGTTGCCCTGGGTAAACTGGCCCAGGAAGATCCGTCTTTCCGTGTTCGCACCGACGAAGAGTCCGGCCAGACCATCATCTCCGGTATGGGTGAGCTTCACCTGGACATCATCGTTGACCGTATGCGTCGCGAGTTCAAGGTAGAAGCAAATATCGGTAAGCCGCAGGTTGCGTACCGTGAGTGCATCCGCAAGCCGGTTGACGTTGAAGGCAAGTTTGTTCGTCAGTCCGGTGGTCGTGGTCAGTACGGTCACGTAAAAGTGAAGTTTGAGCCGCTGCCTCTGGATGATGAAGATGGCGAGAACTTCATCTTTGTGAACGAGATCGTTGGTGGTGTGGTTCCCAAGGAATACATCCCGGCTGTTCAGCAGGGTATCGAAGAGCAGATGCAGAACGGCTGTCTGGCCGGCTACCCGCTGCTGGGTATCAAAGCGACGCTTTACGATGGTTCCTACCACGACGTTGACTCCAACGAGATGGCGTTCAAAATCGCTGGTTCCATGGCGATGAAGAAAGGCGCCCTTGAAGCGAATCCTGCCCTTCTTGAGCCGATCATGAAGGTTGAGGTTGTTACCCCTGAAGATTACATGGGTGACGTTGTTGGCGACCTGAACCGTCGTCGCGGCCTTGTGCAGGGTATGGATGAGAGCCCGGCGGGCAAGGTCATCCGTGCAGAAGTTCCGTTGTCGGAGATGTTCGGTTACGCCACCGACCTGCGTTCTGCAACACAGGGTCGGGCGTCTTATGCGATGGAGTTCTCCCGCTATGCGGAAGCTCCTTCGAACATTGCCGAAGCGATCATTAAAAAGGGTTGATCCCAGGACTTAAGAAACAGGAAGAGGTGTAACCGTGTCTAAAGCAAAGTTTGAGCGTAACAAGCCGCACGTAAACGTGGGCACCATTGGTCACGTTGACCATGGTAAGACCACTCTGACAGCCGCCCTGACTCGTGTATGTCACGAAGTTTGGGGTGCTGGTGAGAGCCGTGCTTTCGATCAGATCGATAACGCACCGGAAGAGCGTGCGCGTGGTATTACCATCGCGACCTCCCACGTTGAGTACGATTCTCCGACCCGTCACTACGCTCACGTAGACTGCCCGGGCCACGCGGATTATGTTAAGAACATGATCACCGGTGCTGCCCAGATGGACGGCGCTATCCTGGTTTGCTCCGCAGCTGACGGCCCCATGCCGCAGACTCGTGAGCACATCCTGCTGTCCCGTCAGGTTGGCGTTCCTTACATTGTCGTGTTCCTGAACAAGGCTGACATGGTAGACGACGAGGAGCTGCTGGAGCTGGTTGAGATGGAAGTTCGTGACCTGCTGAGCCAGTACGACTTCCCGGGTGACGACACTCCGATCATCACTGGTTCTGCTCTGATGGCTCTGGAAGGTAAAGACGACAACGAGATGGGTACTACCGCTGTCAAGAAGCTGGTAGAAGCCCTGGACGACTACATCCCTGAGCCGGAGCGTGCGATCGATCAGCCGTTCCTGATGCCGATCGAGGACGTATTCTCCATCTCTGGTCGTGGTACCGTAGTAACTGGCCGTGTAGAGCGTGGCATCATCAAGGTAGGTGACGAAGTGGAAATCGTGGGTATCCGCGACACCACCAAGACCACCTGTACTGGTGTTGAGATGTTCCGCAAGCTGCTGGACGAAGGTCGTGCCGGTGAGAACGTCGGTGTTCTGCTGCGTGGTACCAAGCGTGACGACGTTGAGCGTGGTCAGGTTCTGTGTGTACCGGGCTCCATCAAGCCGCACACCAAGTTCGAGTGTGAAGTGTACGTACTGTCCAAAGAAGAAGGTGGTCGTCATACTCCGTTCTTCAAGGGCTACCGTCCGCAGTTCTACTTCCGGACTACTGATGTAACTGGTTCTTGTGAACTGCCGGAAGGCGTTGAAATGGTAATGCCGGGTGACAACGTGAAAATGACTGTTACCCTGATCGCTCCGATCGCCATGGAAGATGGTCTGCGCTTCGCGATTCGTGAAGGCGGCCGTACCGTTGGTGCCGGCGTGGTCTCCAAGATCATCGAGTAATCTGCTCGTTTGATCAGGAAAAAGGGGCTGACTGGTTCAGCCCCTTTTTCTGTTTAAGCCGCAAAGTCTGCCTGGCCTCCGTCAATATCAATGATGTTGACAGGGTTGGGTATTATGCATACAATGCGGCTCCTTTTTTTGAAGGTCGGCTAACTAGTAGCTGCTACGAGTGGAGTTTGGTGCATCATGCAAAGCCAAAAGATTCGAATCCGGTTGAAGGCGTTTGATTATCGCCTGATCGACCAGTCCACGCAGGAGATCGTCGATACCGCCAAGCGGACCGGCGCTCAGGTGCGTGGTCCTATTCCTCTGCCGACGCGCAAGGAAAAGTACACGGTATTGATCTCTCCGCACGTCAATAAAGACGCGCGTGATCAGTATGAAATTCGTACCCACAAGCGTTTGCTCGACATTGTTGAGCCAACGGAGAAGACAGTGGATGCTCTGATGAAACTGGACCTGGCAGCAGGTGTAGACGTTCAGATCAGCCTCGGCTAATACCGCCCGGTATTAGTCTGTGTAACTGTCACAGGCCATAGAGGGTGCAAGCCCCGTACACTTAAGAGGTGAAACATGGCAATTGGTGTTGTCGGTCGTAAGGCCGGTATGACCCGTATTTTTACGGATGAGGGGCAGGCATTGCCCGTAACGGTAATCGAGGTTGAGCCCAACCGCATTACCCAACTGAAAACTCTCGAAAACGACGGCTACCGCGCTGTGCAGGTAACCGTAGGTTCTCGTCGTGCCTCCCGCGTTAGCAAGGCTGCTGCTGGTCACTTTGCGAAAGCAGGTGTCGAGGCTGGCCGTGGCGTGTGGGAATTTCGTCTGGCTGATGGCGAAGGTGAAGACCTTGCTGCAGGCGGCGAGCTGACAGTCTCTGTGTTTGAAGACGGTCAGGTGGTTGATGCCACTGGTCAGTCCAAAGGTAAGGGCTTCCAGGGTGGCGTCAAGCGCTGGAACTTCTCCATGCAGGACGCTACTCACGGTAACTCCCTGTCTCATCGTGCTCCGGGTTCCATTGGTCAGAACCAGACTCCGGGCAAGGTATTCAAGGGTAAAAAGATGGCCGGTCAGATGGGTAACGCGCAGGTCACTGTGCAGAACCTGAAAATCGTCCGTGTCGATGCCGAGCGCAACCTGCTGCTGGTAAGTGGTGCCGTACCTGGTGCGACTGGCGGCGACGTTGTCATCAAGCCTGCAGTTAAAGCCTGAGGAGCGGTGCGATGGAATTGACAATTACTGGTAGCGGCAAGGGGATCTCTGTTTCCGACGCTGCATTTGCCAAAGATTTTAATGAAGCACTGGTGCACCAGGTGGTAACTGCCTACATGGCAGCTGGCCGTCAGGGTACCAAGGCTCAGAAAACACGTTCCGAAGTCAGTGGCGGTGGCAAGAAGCCGTGGCGTCAGAAGGGCACCGGTCGCGCTCGTGCGGGTACCATTCGCAGCCCGATCTGGCGTTCAGGTGGCGTAACGTTTGCGGCCAAGCCTCGTGATTTCGAACAGAAAGTTAACCGCAAGATGTATCGTGCGGCTATGTGTTCCATTCTTTCCGAGCTGGTCCGTCAGGAGCGTCTGGTGGTTGTTGACGATATGAGCGTTGACAGTCCCAAGACCAAGGCGTTCACCGCCAAGCTGAAGGATCTGGGCGTATCTAACGCTCTGATTCTTTCCGATAGCGTTGAGCAGAACCTGCACCTGGCTTCCCGCAACATTCCTCACGTGGATGTTCGCGACGTGGCAGGTCTGGATCCGGTCAGCCTGGTTGCCTACGAGAACGTCGTGGTAACTGTTCCCGCTCTGAAGAAGATCGAGGAGATGCTGGGATGAATCAGGAACGTATTTATAAGGTCCTGCTGGGGCCGCACGTATCAGAGAAAGCGTCTCTGGCAGCCGAGCGTGGTCAGGTGGTATTCCGTGTAGCACCCGATGCCACCAAGCCGGAGATCAAGAAAGCCGTTGAGCAGCTGTTCAACGTCACCGTAGAAGGTGTTCAGGTTCTGAACCGTAAGGGTAAGCTCAAGCGCACTATCCGCGGGTTCGGCAAGCGTAATGACATTCGTAAGGCTTACGTCAAGCTGGCAGAAGGTCAGGACATCGATTTTCTGGATGTGGAATAAGGTAAAGGGGTCGTAATATGCCGATCGTCAAAACCAAGCCAACATCTGCCGGACGCCGTCACGTTGTAAAACTTTACAACCCGGATCTGCACAAAGGACGTCCTTACGAGCCGTTGGTAGAAACTAAGAGTAAGTCAGGTGGTCGTAACAACGCTGGCCGCATTACTACTCGTCACATTGGTGGTGGCCACAAGCAGCACTACCGTGTCATCGATTTCAAGCGGACCAAAGATGGTATCCCGGCGGTTATTGAGCGCCTGGAATACGATCCTAACCGCTCTGCGCACATCGCGCTGCTGAAGTACTCCGATGGCGAGCGTCGCTACATCATCGCTCCCAAAGGTATGAAGGCAGGTGATCCTGTGCGGTCCGGCGTCGACGCGCCGATTAAGGTGGGCTCCACTCTGCCGCTCCGGAACATTCCGGTCGGTTCTGTGATCCACTGCGTCGAACTCAAGCCTGGCAAAGGTGCCCAGCTGGCTCGCTCCGCGGGCGCATCCGTACAGCTGGTAGCTCGGGAAGGGGCTTATGCCACTATCCGCCTGCGTTCAGGTGAAATGCGTAAGGTGCTTGTAGATTGCCGTGCAACGCTGGGTGAAGTATCCAACAGCGAGCACAGCCTCAAGCAGCTTGGTAAAGCGGGTGCATCACGTTGGCGCGGTAAACGTCCAACAGTGCGTGGTGTTGCTATGAACCCAGTTGACCACCCACATGGTGGTGGTGAAGGGCGTACCTCTGGCGGGCGTCACCCGGTTACTCCGTGGGGTGTTCCGACCAAAGGGCATAAGACTCGTAAGAACAAACGTACTGACAAGATGATAGTACGTCGTCGTTCAGCCAAGTAAACGACTACATAGAGGTAATTGCTGTGCCACGTTCTTTGAAGAAAGGTCCTTTTATAGACCTGCATCTGTTGAAGAAGGTCGAGGCAGCTCTGGAAGCAAATGACAAGCGGCCGATCAAAACCTGGTCCCGCCGGTCAACAATCTTTCCGGAGATGGTAGGCCTGACCATTGCAGTCCACAACGGCAAGCAGCACGTGCCAGTTTATGTCACCGAAGATATGGTGGGTCATAAGCTGGGTGAGTTCGCGGCAACGCGTACTTATCGTGGTCATGCGGCCGACAAGAAAGCTAAACGCTGATTGTGAGGTAATAGAAATGGAAGTAGCAGCCAAGTACAAGGGCGCTCGCCTCTCAGCTCAGAAAGCACGTCTTGTTGCCGACCAGGTACGCGGCAAGGCTGTTGAGGACGCCCTGAACATTCTGACTTTCAGCCCGAAGAAGGCAGCGGTTGTGATCAAGAAAGCTCTTGAATCCGCCATTGCCAACGCTGAGCACAACGAAGGTCTGGACGTAGATGATCTGCGGGTTTCCACCGTCATGGTGGATGAGGGCCCAACGCTCAAGCGAATCAAAGCTCGAGCCAAGGGGCGCGCTGACCGTATTTTCAAGCGCACCTGTCATATCACCGTCAAGGTCGCCGACAAGTAGGAGATGCTCAGATGGGTCATAAAGTAAATCCAACCGGCATGCGCCTGGGTGTGATCAAAGAGCACAACTCAGTGTGGTATGCCGACAAGAAGGACTACGCGAAGAATCTGCTGAATGATATTCAGGTTCGCGAGTTCCTGGACAAGCGTCTGGTTAAGGCGTCTGTCAGCAAGATCGTGATCGAGCGCCCTGCTCAGAACGCCCGGATCACGATCCATACCGCCCGCCCCGGTATTGTTATCGGTAAGAAGGGTGAAGATGTTGACCGTCTGCGTCGCGAAGTCAGCGACATGATGGGTGTGCCTGTGCACATCAACATCGAAGAAGTCCGCAAGCCGGACCTGGATGCCCGCCTGGTAGCGCAAAACGTTGCCGGTCAGCTGGAGCGTCGTGTGATGTTCCGTCGCGCCATGAAGCGTGCGGTTCAGAACGCCATGCGTCAGGGTGCCAAGGGTATCAAGATTCAGGTTGGCGGTCGTCTTGGGGGTGCTGAAATCGCACGTTCCGAGTGGTATCGCGAAGGTCGTGTACCTCTGCACACATTGCGTGCAGATATTGATTATGCAACCTATGAAGCGCACACCACTTACGGCGTTATCGGCGTAAAGGTATGGATCTTCAAAGGTGAGATTCTTGGTGGTATGGAGCAGGTCCGTGCTGACAAGAAAGCCTCTGGGAAGAAAGGTTCTAAGTAAAGGGGCACTCTTATGCTGCAACCAAAACGCACCAAATTCCGCAAGGTAATGAAAGGCCGTAACACCGGTCTTGCTCACCGCGCCAACAAGGTGAGCTTCGGTGAATACGGATTGAAAGCGACCAGTCGCGGGCGTATAACTGCGCGCCAGATTGAGGCGGCACGTCGTACTATGACACGTCGTATCAAGCGGGGCGGTAAGATCTGGATCCGGGTTTTCCCGGACAAGCCGATCACCGGTAAGCCGCTTGAAGTACGGATGGGTAAAGGTAAAGGTTCTGTCGAGTATTGGGTGGCTGAAATTCAGCCGGGCCGTATGTTGTACGAGATGGAAGGTGTTTCCGAGGAAATCGCTCGTGAGGCCTTCACTCTTGCAGCGGCCAAACTGCCGGTACAGACCACCTTTGTAACGAGGACGGTGATGTGATGAATGCAACAGAGCTGCGTGAAAAGTCAGTCGAGGAGCTGAACAAAGAGCTGATCGACCTCCTGAAGGAGCAGTTCAACCTGCGCATGCGCAAAGCGACAGGTCAGCTGAATCAGTCTCACCTCCTCGGCAAGGTGAAGCGCGATATCGCTCGCGTTAAAACGGTATTGAATGAAAAGGCAGGACAGTGACATGACCGAAGCTACCCAAACTGCCAGAACTCTGAGCGGCAAGGTCGTGAGCAACAAGATGGACAAGTCCATCGTGGTCCTGGTTGAGCGTCAGGTGAAACATCCTCTGTACGGTAAGTACATGAAGCGCTCGACCAAGATCCATGCGCACGATGAAAGCAATCAGTGCAACATCGGCGACATCGTAACCATCCAGGAAACCCGCCCGGTCTCCAAGACCAAAAGCTGGGCCCTGGTGGAAGTCACCGAACGCGCGTCCAAGGTGTAATTCGCCCGGAGAACAACCATGATTCAGACTCAAACAATGCTTGAAGTCGCGGATAACAGTGGTGCACGTCAGGTTATGTGCATCAAGGTCCTGGGCGGATCTCACCGGCGTTATGCGAGCGTTGGGGATATCATCAAGGTAACCGTTAAGGAAGCCATCCCCCGCGGTAAGGTGAAGAAAGGCCAGGTCCTCAAGGCTGTTGTAGTACGTACCCGTAAGGGTGTGCGTCGTCCGGACGGTTCACTGATCCGTTTTGACGGTAACGCGGCGGTACTTCTGAACAATCAGGACGCTCCCATTGGTACCCGTATCTTCGGACCGGTTACCCGTGAACTGCGTAACGAGAAGTTCATGAAGATTATCTCACTGGCACCCGAAGTACTTTAAAGGACCAGAGGCCGGTTATGAAAAAGATCAAACGAGATGACGAAGTAATCGTCACCACGGGGAAAGACAAAGACAAACGTGGTAAAGTCCTGAAAGTTCTGGACGACGGTCGCGTGCTTGTTTCTGGCATCAATATGATGAAGAAACACACAAAGCCGAACCCGATGCTTGGCACCCCGGGCGGTATCGTCGAAAAAGAAGCGCCTATCCAGGCTTCCAACGTGGCTATTTTTAATCCGCAGACCGGCAAAGCCGATCGTGTTGGCTTCCAGATCAAGGAAGACGGCAGCAAAGTGCGGATCTTCAAGTCCACGAAAGAAGCTGTCGATAACCAGTAAGCGGTGGTGGTTACGATGCTTAACATGAAAGAGCAGTACACTAAGGAAGTGGTACCCGCCCTGCAGAAAGAGTTCGGTTACAAGAACGTTATGCAGGTGCCGCGTATCGAGAAAATCACCCTGAACATGGGTGTTGGCGAAGCGGTTGGTGACAAAAAGCTGATTGAAAACGCGGTGGCGGATCTTGAGCGCCTGGCGGGTCAAAAAGCGGTTGTTACCAAGGCGCGCAAATCCGTAGCGGGTTTCAAAATCCGTGAAGGTTGGCCGATTGGCTGTAAGGTGACCCTGCGCGGTGAGCGTATGTGGGATTTCTTTGATCGCCTGGTGCACATTGCGGTTCCCCGCATTCGTGACTTCCGCGGTCTGAACCCGAAATCCTTCGACGGTCGCGGTAACTACAGCATGGGTGTTCGTGAGCAGATCATCTTCCCTGAGATCGAGTACGACAAAGTCGACAAGATCCGCGGGTTGGATATCACCATCACCACCACTGCCGGTACCGACGACGAAGGTCGCGAACTGTTGAAAGCCTTTGGCTTTCCGTTCAAGAAATAAGGAACGAGTGACATGGCGAAGGTTTCAATGAAAAACCGTGAGCTCAAGCGCGAAAAGACTGTGGCTAAATTCGCAGCCAAGCGCGCCGAGCTCAAGGCGATTATCAAAAACCCGAATACCAGCGAAGAAGATCGTTGGAACGCGCAAATGAAGCTGCAGCAGCTGCCTCGTGATGCGAGTCCCTCACGTCTTCGGAATCGTTGCCAGGTGACTGGTCGTCCCCACGGCGTTCTGCGCAAGTTCGAACTGTCACGGATCAAACTCCGTGAGTACGGCATGCGCGGTGACGTTCCGGGCCTGACCAAGGCAAGCTGGTAAGATAGGTCGCCTGACTTCGGTCAGGTGCCTGTTGGTAAGCGGTGCGGCACGCCGCTGCACAACTAAAAAGATCAGGAGCCTCATACTAATGAGTATGCAAGACACGCTTGCGGATATGTTTACCCGTATCCGTAATGCCCAGATGGCATCGAAAGCTGATGTGACGATGCCGTCTTCAAAAATGAAGGTCTCCGTGGCCCAGGTCCTTAAGGACGAAGGCTACGTAGCAGATTTTTCTGTTTCAGCTGACGCGAAGCCCGAGCTGACCATCACTCTGAAATACTTCGGCGGCAAGCCGGTTATTGAAGAGATCAAGCGGGTCAGCCGTCCGAGTCTGCGCCAGTACAAAGGCGCTGGGGAACTGCCGAAGGTTTCCGGCGGTCTGGGAGTCGCGATTGTCTCAACGTCCAAGGGCGTTATGACAGACCGCGCCGCACGTGCTGCAGGCGTGGGTGGCGAAGTCATCTGCACCGTATTCTAGGAGATACACATGTCCAGGGTTGCCAATAATCCTGTCGTGCTGCCTTCCGGTGTTGAGGTTAAGCTGAACGGACAGGAAATTAATGTGAAGGGCTCCAAGGGAGCTCTCCAATTCACCATTCACCAAGCGGTTGAAGTGAAGCAGGAAGAGGGTTCTCTTCGCTTTGCGGCCCGCGATGGTGCGAAACAGTCCCGCGCTCTTGCTGGTACTACTCGTGCGCTGGTTAACAACATGGTTACCGGCGTATCCACAGGCTGGGAGCGTAAGCTGCAGCTGACGGGCGTAGGTTATCGTGCGCAGGCGCAAGGTAAGAAGCTCAATCTGACACTGGGTTTTTCTCACCCGGTTGAGTACGAGCTGCCCGAGGGTGTTACCGCTGAAACTCCGTCCAATACGGAAGTTGTGATTCGCGGTATCGACAAGCAACAGGTTGGCCAGGTCGCTGCTGAAATCCGCGCGTTCCGTCCGCCCGAGCCTTATAAGGGCAAGGGTGTTCGTTATGCGGATGAGCAGGTCAGACGCAAAGAAGCCAAGAAGAAATAAGGCGGGACTATGAGCGCGAATAACGAAAGATTGCGTCGCGCACGCAAAGTGCGCATGAAGATCCGTGAACTGGGTACCGACCGTCTGTGCGTTCACCGCACGCCGCGTCATATGTACGCCCAGGTTACGACTGCAGATGGCAGCAAAGTGCTGGCCACTGCCTCCACGTTGGATAAGGAACTGCGCCAGGGTGCAACCGGTAACGTGGACGCTGCCAAGAAGGTCGGTCAGCTGATTGCTGAGCGTGCCAAGGCGGCAGGCATTGAGAAGGTCGCTTTTGACCGCTCAGGTTACCGTTATCACGGTCGTGTACAGGCTCTTGCCGACGCAGCCCGTGAAGCTGGCTTGCAATTCTAAGAGGTGGAGAAGATGAGCGTTAACGAACAGAAGGCGCCTGAGCTCCAGGAAAAGCTGGTTCAGGTCAATCGCGTCGCCAAGGTAGTTAAAGGCGGCCGTATTTTTGCCTTCACCGCACTGACTGTAGTGGGTGATGGCAAAGGACGCGTTGGTTTCGGTCGTGGTAAGGCCCGGGAAGTCCCGGTTGCCATCCAGAAGGCGATGGAAGCTGCTCGCAAGAACATGGTAGACGTGGCCCTTGACGGCACCACCCTGCAGTACGCAGTTCGTGCCCAGCACGGTGGCTCCAAGGTGTTCATGCAGCCTGCATCTGAAGGTACCGGTATTATCGCCGGTGGTGCGATGCGTGCGGTACTGGAAGTGGCCGGCGTACACAACGTACTGTCCAAGTGCTACGGCTCTACCAACCCGGTGAACGTTGTACGTTCTACCATCAAGGGTCTGCAGGCCATGAAGGCGCCTGAAGATATTGCAGCCAAGCGCGGTAAATCCGTCGAAGATATTCTGGGTTGAAGTCATGGCGAACGCAAAAACGATCAAAGTAACTCTGACCCGCAGCCCGATCGGCTGTCAGCCCAAGCACAAGCTGTGTGTGAAAGGCCTGGGTCTTCGTAAAATCGGTCATACCGTTGAAGTGGAAGATACACCTTCTATTCGCGGCATGATCAACCGGGTTAACTACCTGGTGCAGGTTGAGGAGAACTAAGATGCGTCTGAACGAACTTGCTCCGGAACCTGGTTCACGTCCTTCCGCCAAGCGTGTCGGTCGTGGTATCGGTAGCGGTCTGGGTAAAACTGGTGGTCGCGGTCATAAAGGTCTGAAATCCCGTTCCGGTGGCTCCGTAGCGCCTGGTTTCGAGGGTGGTCAGCAGCCTTTGGCCCGTCGTCTGCCCAAGTTTGGTTTCACTTCCCGCCAGCAGCGCTATGTTGCCGAAATTCGCCTGAACGAGCTGGCGAAGGTTGAAGGCGACGTGGTCGATCTGGCTGCACTGAAGAAGGCTGACATCATTCGCGAAGAAATTCGCGAAGCCAAGGTTATGCTGTCCGGTGAGCTGGATCGCGCTGTAACCGTGAAAGGGCTACGTGTCACCAAAGGCGCACGCGAGGCAATCATTGCCGCGGGTGGGAAAGTCGAAGACTAAGACGAGTCGAGGACTAAATGGCCAAGACAGCATCATTGCCTGCGGGCGCCGGAAAGGGATTTGCAGAGCTGCGTTCGCGGCTCTGGTTCGTGTTTCTGGCGTTGTTGGTGTACCGGATCGGTGCCCACATTCCCGTTCCAGGCATCAACCCGGACCGGTTGGCGGCACTGTTTGATCAGAACCAGGGAACCATCCTGAGTCTGTTCAACATGTTTTCCGGTGGTGCGCTTGAGCGCATGAGTATCTTCGCACTCGGTATCATGCCGTACATTTCGGCTTCTATTATCATGCAGCTCATGACTGCGGTCAGTCCGCAGCTTGAGCAGCTGAAGAAAGAAGGCGAGGCGGGTCGTCGCAAGATCAGCCAGTATACGCGGTATGGTACGGTTGTCCTGGCCCTGGTTCAGGGCTTTGGTATTTCTGTAGGGTTGGCCTCTCAGGGCGTCACCTTCAACGACAGCTTCAGCTTCCACTTTGTGGCGGTGGTGTCTTTCGTGTGTGGTGCCGTGTTCATGATGTGGCTCGGTGAACAGATCACTGAGCGTGGCGTTGGCAACGGTATATCTCTGCTGATTTTTGCAGGGATTGTCGCCGGCTTGCCGGGCGCCATTGGTCAGACTCTGGAGCAGGCCCGTAACGGTGAAATGAGCCTGCTGGTAGTGCTCGGTATTGGTGTGCTGGCGATCGCGGTGGTTGGCTTCGTGGTGTTCATGGAGCGGGGCCAGCGGCGATTGACCATCAATTACGCCAAACGGCAGCAGGGCCGCCGGGTGTTTGCCCAGCAGTCCAGTCATTTGCCGCTGAAGGTCAATATGGCCGGTGTTATTCCGCCGATTTTTGCCTCCTCAATTCTGTTGTTCCCGGCCTCCCTGGGCCAGTGGTTCGGACAGGGTGAGGGCATGGAATGGTTGAGTGACATCTCCCAGGCATTGGCTCCGAGCCAGCCGTTGTATATCATCCTGTTCGCAGCAGCAGTGGTCTTCTTCTGCTTCTTCTATACAGCACTGATGTACAACCCGAAGGAAGTTGCGGATAACCTCAAGCGTTCCGGCGCGTTCATCCCGGGCATTCGCCCAGGAGAGCAGACTGCCAAGTACATCGATGGTGTACTGACCCGTCTGACGTTGTTCGGGGCTATGTATATTGCAGCAGTGTCCTTGTTCCCTCAGTTCCTGATGGTGGCAGGTAACGTACCTTTCTATCTTGGTGGTACCTCACTGCTGATTGTTGTAGTCGTGGTGATGGATTTCATGGCTCAGGTTCAGTCGCACCTGATGTCGCATCAGTATGAATCGCTGATGAAGAAGTCCAATCTCAAGGGCTATGGTCGGAACGGCTGACACAGCTGTTCCCCTTGAAAACTGGAGTCGACAATGAAAGTACGCGCTTCGGTAAAGAAAATTTGCCGTAACTGCAAAGTAATTCGTCGCAATGGCTCAGTTCGAGTCATCTGCACGGAGCCTCGTCACAAACAGCGCCAGGGCTGATTTCCAGGAAATCGCTCTGACATTGTAAAAGGGGTTCGGAATAGTAGCGCTTGACTCGCGCGCGGGTCAGGCGCTATTATTTCGCGCCCTTTTTGTGGCGGAAAATTCACACAGCAAAGCTTTGAACGCGGAGTAATTTGGATGGCACGTATAGCCGGTGTCAATATACCCGATCACAAACATGCTGTTATCTCGCTCACCTACATCTTTGGTGTTGGCAAGACAACAGCCCAGAAGCTTTGCGATGCAACCGGCGTCAAGCCGGACGTCAAGGTCAAAGACCTGAGCGACGAGCAGCTTGAAGCACTTCGTACCGAAGTGGGCAAGTTCACCGTCGAAGGCGATCTGCGTCGTGAAGTACAGATGAACATCAAGCGTTTGAAGGATCTCGGTTGCTTCCGTGGTCTGCGTCATCGTCATGGACTTCCGGTCCGTGGCCAGCGCACCAAGACCAACGCCCGCACCCGTAAAGGTCCTCGCAAACCTATTCGTAAGTAACAGGTAGGCAAACATGGCAAAGCCAGGTACACGTACCCGTAAAAAGGTGAAAAAGACGGTTGTTGATGGCGTCGCGCACATTCACGCGTCCTTCAACAACACCATCGTGACCATTTCGGACCGTCAGGGCAACGTCCTGTCCTGGGCCACCTCAGGTGGTTCCGGTTTCCGCGGCTCACGTAAGAGTACACCTTTTGCTGCGCAGGTAGCAGCTGAAAGAGCCGGTAATGCGGCTGCTGAATACGGCCTTAAAAACCTGGACGTAGAGGTTAAGGGTCCTGGGCCCGGACGTGAATCTGCAGTTCGCGCGCTGAATGCGTGTGGCTACAAGATCACCAACATCACTGATGTGACGCCGATTCCCCATAACGGCTGTCGTCCGCCCAAGAAGCGCCGCGTCTAACACAGGAGACAGTGAAATATGGCTCGTTATATAGGCCCGAAGTGCAAGCTGTCTCGTCGTGAAGGGACAGATCTTTTTCTGAAGAGCGGCGTACGCGCGCTCGATTCGAAGTGCAACATCGAGACTCCGCCGGGTATGCACGGCGCGCGTCGCGGTCGTCTGTCCGAGTACGGCGTACAGCTTCGTGAGAAACAGAAAGTCCGTCGTATCTACGGCGTGCTTGAGAAGCAATTCCGCAACTACTACAAAGAGGCTGCTCGCCTGAAGGGTGCAACCGGTGAAAACCTGCTGCAACTTCTGGAAGGTCGTCTGGATAACGTTGTGTATCGCATGGGCTTTGGTTCTACCCGTGCAGAAGCCCGTCAGCTCGTCTCTCACAAGGCGATCCTGGTGAACGATAAGCCGGTCAACGTGCCGTCCTATCAAGTCAAACCGGGCGACGTTGTGAGTGTGCGTGAGAAAGCCAAAAACCAGCTGCGCGTTAAAGGTGCACTGGATCTGGCTGGTAGCCGCGCACCGGTAAGCTGGGTAGAGGTTGACGCCAACAAGATGTCCGGCGTTTACAAGTCAGTACCTGAGCGTACTGAACTGCCGGCCGACATCAACGAGAACCTCATCGTCGAGCTTTACTCCAAGTAAAGCCCAGTTAGCAACGATAGCAGATAGGGGCGTCTATGCAGCGTTCAGTACATGAGTTATTGACACCTCGTACCATTGACGTGAAAGAATCCAGCGCCACGCGCGCCAAGGTTACACTGGAGCCGCTTGAGCGCGGTTTCGGTCACACCCTGGGTAGCGCACTGCGTCGCATTCTCTTGTCTTCGATGCCGGGCTGCGCCGTGACTGAAGCACAGATCGACGGTGTCCTGCACGAGTACAGCGCCATTGAGGGTGTCCAGGAGGACGTCATCGAGATTCTTCTGAATCTCAAGGGCGTCGCCGTAAAGATGAACGGCCGTGACGATGCTGAGCTGACGCTCAGCAAGAAGGGCCCGGGTGTAGTGACTGCCGGCGATATCAAGCTGGACCACGATGTGGAAATCGCTAACCCCGAGCACGTGATCTGTCACCTGAGCGAAAACGGCGAAGTCAACATGCGTTTGCGTGTTGCCCGCGGTCGCGGCTATGAGCCGGCTGATCAGCGTGGTCTGGACGAGGATGAAACTCGTGCCATCGGACGTTTGCAGCTTGATGCTACGTTCAGCCCGGTTCGCCGAGTGGCCTATGCCGTCGAAAGTGCACGGGTTGAGCAGCGTACAGATCTGGACAAGCTTGTTATTGATCTGGAGACCAATGGCACCATCGATCCGGAAGAAGCGATTCGCCGGGCGGCCACGATTCTCCAGCAGCAGCTGGCTGTGTTTGTAGATTTCGATCATGAGAAAGAGCCGGAGCGTGTAGAAGAAGAGGAAGAAATCGATCCGATTCTGCTGCGCCCGGTTGATGATCTGGAATTGACTGTGCGTTCAGCTAACTGCTTGAAGGCAGAAAACATTTACTATATCGGCGATCTTATCCAGCGCACCGAAGTGGAGCTGCTGAAGACGCCTAACCTTGGCAAAAAGTCGCTGACCGAGATCAAGGACGTTCTGGCGTCCCGTGGTTTGTCTCTGGGCATGCGTCTTGATAACTGGCCGCCGGCAAGCCTTCGTGGTGATGACCGGGTTCTGGGCGGTTGATCGCCGATTAGTTTAAGGTAAGGAATCAGAGCAATGCGTCATCGTAAGAGTGGTCGTAAGTTCAGCAGGACCAGTGCGCATCGCAAGGCCATGTTCCGTAACATGACTGCGTCACTGGTTGAACATGAGCTGATCAAGACAACGCTGCCGAAAGCCAAAGAGCTTCGTCGTGTAGCCGAGCCGTTGATCACGCTCGCAAAGAATGATTCGGTTGCAAATCGTCGTCTGGCGTTCTCACGCCTGCGTAGCGATGCTGCGGTAGCCAAGCTGTTTAATGAGCTGGGCCCCCGTTACAGCGAGCGTCCGGGTGGTTACCTTCGTATTCTGAAGTGCGGTTTCCGTGCTGGCGACAATGCCCCTATGGCGTTCGTAGAGCTGGTCGGCCGTCCTCTGGATATCGAGGCTGAAGAAGTGGACGAAGGCGAAGAGTAAAATCTACGCTCCAGTTCCAAAAAAAACCGGGTTCCGAAAGGTTCCCGGTTTTTTTGTGGCTAAAATCTACTTGAGCATAGGTTTCAGGTAACGCCCGGTATGTGACGCCGGATTGTCCGCCACTTCCTCCGGCGTACCTTCGGCAATAATCTGCCCTCCACCAGAACCACCCTCTGGCCCCAGGTCGACAATCCAGTCGGCCGTTTTGATCACATCCAGGTTGTGCTCGATGACCACGATGGTGTTGCCGTGATCCCTCAGGCGTTCAAGGACGTTCAACAGTTGCTGGATGTCGTAGAAGTGCAAGCCGGTGGTGGGCTCGTCGAGAATGTACAGGGTTTTGCCGGTGTCGCGCTTGGACAGTTCCTTGGCCAGTTTTACCCGCTGGGCTTCACCACCCGATAGGGTGACCGCACTCTGTCCAAGACGGATGTAGGACAAGCCCACGTCCATGAGGGTTTGCAGTTTTCTGGCGATAAAGGGGACGGCGTCGAAGAACTCTCGCCCTTCCTCTACGGTCATCTCCAGCACTTCGTTGATGTTCTTGCCCTTGTAGCGGACTTCCAGGGTTTCCCGGTTGTAGCGTTTGCCTTTGCAGATGTCGCAGGGCACGTAGACGTCCGGCAGGAAGTGCATTTCCACTTTGATTACGCCGTCACCCTGGCAGGCTTCACAGCGTCCGCCTTTGACGTTGAAGGAGAATCGGCCGGGCTTGTAGCCGCGAGACCTTGCTTCCTGGGTGCCGGCGAAGAGTTCGCGGATGGGGGTGAACAGGCCGGTGTATGTCGCCGGATTCGACCGGGGCGTGCGCCCGATCGGACTTTGATCAATGTCGATAACCTTGTCGAGGTGATCCAGGCCCTTGAGGTTTTTATAGGGGGCATGGTTCAGGCTGGTGGCCTTGTTCAGCTTGGCAGCAGCTACCGGGTAGAGGGTGCTGTTGACCAGGGTGGATTTGCCGGAACCGGAGACCCCGGTTACGCACGTCATGACCCCCAGTGGCAGTGTGAGGGTGACGTCCTGAAGGTTGTTGCCAGTGGCGCCGGATAACAACAGGTGTTTGCCGTTACCCTTGTTTCGGGTTTTTGGAATGGCAATTTCTTTCTTGCCGCTGAGATATTGGCCGGTCATCGACGCCGGGTTGGCGATAATGTCTTCCGGGGTGCCGCGGGCAACGATTTCACCACCGTGTACGCCGGCACCGGGGCCAATATCAATGACATAATCGGCAGCACGAATGGCGTCTTCGTCGTGCTCGACGACAATCACGGTATTGCCTAGGTCGCGCAGGTGGGTGAGGGTGGCCAGCAGCCGGTCGTTGTCCCGCTGGTGCAGTCCGATGGATGGCTCGTCCAGGATATACATGACGCCCACCAGCCCGGCGCCAATCTGGCTGGCCAGGCGAATCCGTTGTGCCTCGCCACCGGAGAGGGTGTCTGCGCTGCGTTCCAGTGTCAGGTACTCAAGGCCGACATTGACCAGGAATTGTAAGCGTTCCCGCACTTCCTTGAGGATTTTTTCGGCGATTTCACCTTTACGGCCAGGAAGAGTCAGCTCGCTGAAGTAGCGGTGAGCGTCGCCTACCGGCAGGTGAGTGATTTCCGGTAGTGTCCGTTCTTCAATAAAGACGTTGCGGGCGCCGCGGCGAAGCCGGGTGCCTCCGCAGTCTTTGCACGGCTGGGTGCTCAGGTTGCGGGCCAGTTCCTCGCGCATGCTTTGGGAGTCTGTCTCCCGGTAGCGGCGTTCCAGGTTCGGGATGATGCCCTCAAAGGGGTGGGCTCTCTCCATGATCTGGCCACGGGAATTGACGTACCGGAAGCTGATGTCTTCATTGCCAGAGCCATAGAGCAGTGCTCGCTGAAACGGTTCTGGCAAGTCTTCCCACGGCGTTTCCAGGTCGATGTCATAATGCTCGGCCACGCTGGTCAGCATCTGGAAATAGTAGACCGCGCGCCGGTCCCAGCCTTTAATCGCGCCGGAGGCCAGTGTGGCTTCCGGGTTCTGGATAACCTTCTCGGCATCAAAGAACTGGCGCACTCCCAGACCGTCACAGGTGGGGCAGGCGCCGGCCGGGTTGTTGAAGGAGAAGAGCTTGGGTTCGAGTTCGCTCAGTGAATACCCGCATTGGGTACAGGCATAGCGTGCCGAGAAGGTCTGTTCTTCGCCGTCTCCGGTCATTGGGGCGACCAGCGCGATACCATCGGCCAACTCAAGGGCGGTTTCGAAACTTTCCGCCAATCGCTGTTCCAGGCCCTCTTTGACCTTGAAGCGGTCTACCACGACATCAATCTGGTGTTTGCGCTTCTTGTCCAGTGCCGGAACATCATCGATGTCATAAACCGTGCCGTCGATCCTAAGGCGGATGAAACCCTGGCTGCGCATGGTATCAATCACCTGGAGGTGCTCGCCTTTTCGATCCCTGATCACCGGCGCCAGGATCATCAGTTTGCTGCCTTCGGGCATTGCCAGGACCTGATCAACCATCTGGCTCACGGTCTGGGCTTCCAGCGGCTGGCCGTGGTCCGGGCAGCGGGGTTCGCCGGACCGGGCAAAAAGCAGTCGCAGGTAGTCGTAGATTTCAGTGATGGTGCCAACGGTTGAGCGAGGGTTATGGGATGTGGACTTCTGTTCAATGGAAATGGCGGGTGACAGGCCTTCGATGTGGTCAACATCGGGTTTTTCCATCATCGACAGGAATTGTCGCGCGTAGGTGGACAAAGACTCAACATACCGGCGCTGCCCTTCGGCATAGAGGGTGTCGAAAGCCAGTGAGGATTTTCCTGAACCTGACAGCCCGGTGATGACAATGAGTTTGTCTCTTGGCATATCCAGGTCGATGTTCTTCAGGTTGTGCGTACGTGCGCCTTTGATCTGGATATGGTCCATAACACCTCGCTTGAGTAAAACCACCATTATATCGTTTTCGGTAGCCCCCGGCGAAACTGGTGTTGTGCCGCCTGGGGTATGCTGTCTTGGGTAGTCCCTCACCCGGGGCGCATCTGGTACAATGCGCCGCTCGCAGCCAGTAGCTGCCTTCCCAATTTTTTCAATCCGGCACAGGTAAGCATGAACGCGCTTGAAAAACGCTCTGTTACGGCTTTGGCCTCGGTGTACGCAATGCGTATGCTTGGCCTGTTCATGGTCATGCCGGTGTTCGTGTTGCTCGGTAGTGATCTGCAGGGCGCAACGCCTGCGCTCATTGGTTTGGCGATTGGGGCCTATGGTCTCAGTCAGGCCCTGTTGCAGATTCCGTTCGGCTTGCTGTCTGACCGGGTTGGCCGCAAGCGGATGATCTATATCGGGCTGATGCTGTTCGCCGCTGGAAGCCTGCTGGCAGCCTCCACCGACTCCATATACGTTGTGATTGCCGGACGGATTCTTCAGGGGGCAGGCGCGATTGCCAGCGTGTTGATGGCCCTGTTAAGCGATCTGACCCGCGAGGAAGAGCGCACCAAGGCAATGGCTATGGTGGGCATTTCCATTGGTCTGTCGTTCTCGGTATCACTGGTGGTTGGGCCTCTCCTGGGCTCGCTCTGGGGATTGTCCGGCATTTTCTATGCAACGGCCGCCATGGCCATGGTGGCCTTGTTCATCGTCGCCAGAGTGGTGCCAACACCCCATGCCCACAGAATCAGCGCGGATACTCATCCCGCGAGGGAGATGGTCGGGCGGGTGCTGCGGGACGGTCGCCTGCTGCGGCTGGACTTCGGTATCTTCATCCTCCATTTTGCCCTGACAGCGCTGTTTCTGGTGTTTCCCACCATGCTTCAGGATCAGTTGGGGCTGGCCAGCGTTTCCCATTGGTGGTTCTACCTGACGGTGATGGTGACATCCTTCTTCGCCATGGTGCCGTTTATCATCATTGGCGAGAAAAAGCGGGTGATGAAACCGGTGCTTTGCGGTGCCATCGCCCTGCTTTCGCTGGCAACGGCCGCACTGACCGGTGTGGAGCAGAGTCTCTGGCTGGCCTGGGGCGTACTGTTCTTCTTCTTTATGGCGTTTAACCTTCTGGAAGCCAGCCTGCCCTCATTGATCAGCAAAGAAGCTCCGGCCGCCAGTAAGGGGACCGCGATGGGGGTTTACTCGACGTCGCAGTTTTTTGGTGCGTTTCTCGGCGGTGCCCTGGGCGGTTACTTGCTACAATCTGCCGGCCTGGAAGGCGTTCTCTGGTTAATGGCCGGTGGTTTGGCTGCCTGGTTTCTGGTAGCACTGACGATGCCGGCGCCGAATTACACCACGAGCTTTGTGGTTGAGTTGGAGCAGGTGCTGCCTGCCGGTTTTGATGAGATTGATGAGACATTGCGCCGCCTGCCCGGCGTGCAGGACGTGGTGATTGTGGAAGACGCGGCAACCGCTTACTTAAAAGTGGACCGTCAGCATTTTCATGAAGATCAGCTTGCGCACTTTGAATTTGTGCGGCAGGGTAAAGGTTCTTAAACAAAGGATGCGTGCATGGACCGCACGAGTTCCGGAAAATCGATCAGGAGCAGAAGATGGCACGAGGCATTAACAAGGTAATTCTCATTGGTAATCTGGGCCAGGACCCGGATACCCGCTATACCCCGAATGGCAACGCGGTTGTGAATCTCAACCTGGCTACCGATGAAAGTTACAAGGATCGCCAGACTGGCCAGATGGTACCGAGAACCGAATGGCACCGGGTTGTGCTGTTCGGCAAGGTGGCGGAAGTGGCCGGCCAGTACCTGCGTAAAGGTTCCAAGGTGTATATCGAGGGTCGCCTGCAAACCCGCAAGTGGCAGAATAAAGAAGGACAGGACGTATACACCACCGAGATTGTGGTAGACATCAACGGCCAGATGCAGATGCTCGACAGCCGCGGTGGCGAAGGTGGCATGAATCAGGGCGCTCCCCAGGGCCGGCCGCAGCAGCAACCCCAATCTCAGTATAATGCTCCGCCCCAGCAGCAGGGTGGCCAGGCTCAGCAGCCGTCCGGGGGTTATAACCCTCAGGGGCAGCAGAGCGGTGGCATGCCGGAGCCGATTGATGATTTTGATGACGACATTCCCTTCTGAACGTGATCCAGCTCATCGACAATCAAAAAGCCCGTGCTCTGCGCGGGTTTTTTTGTTAACGAGTTGCAAAATCTCCGTGAAATCAGTCGGTGAAACGTAGAGTTACGTTCACTTTCTCAACTATCATGTAAGCCTGTGTTAAAAGTGCTGATAATTTAAACACCTTGTGCACGCCGACCGGCAGCAGAGCTGTGGTCACGACCTGGGAATCCATGATCCTGAATCTTGTTACGACTCTACAAAAACTGATCCGCCGCAAGCCTTCTGGGCAGCCTGTCTGTCTTGAGGTTCGCCCGGATGGCATTGCCTGGGCCAGAGCCGCTGCTTCGCCCGGGCAGTCTCTGGGCTTTGTTGAGTGTGTTCCTGCACAACGGCAGGACACGCTCAGCAAGCTGGTGGACGACCAGGGCTGGGCCGGTGTGCCTGCGGTTCTGGTTCTGCCCATTGATCAATATCAGGTGTTTCAGGTTGAGCGTCCGGAGGGTGTTGAGGACAGTGAGCTGGCCGATGCGCTCAAATGGAAACTCAAGGATTTCCTCGACTTCAGCCCGGCCGACGCCGTGTCGGATGTGTTTGCCTTTCCGGAAGACGCGTCCCGTGGGCGTGGCCCGCTGGTGAACGTTGTAGCGGCTCGCAAGTCACTGGTTCGTGAGCTGATCGGACTGGTAACGGACGCAGGCCTTGAGTTGGATCGAATCGATATTGCCGAACTGGCCCTGCGAAATCTGGCGGCCCGCCTGGACCAGTCGAACAGGGGGGTGGCTCTGGTTCATCTTCGTGACCGCTATGGCCAGATGGTCATATGCCAGGGCGATACCCTGTATCTCTCCCGCCGTCTTGAGCTGTCTTATGATGACCTGCGGGATGCCTCCAGCCAGGAGAATGCGGTGCAATCCCTGGCGCTGGAGATTCAGCGATCCATGGACTATTTCGAGAGCCAGCTCGGCCAAGTGCCACCGTCAACCATCCAACTGGTGGCCCGGGATTCGGTATTGCCGTTGAACTCCATGCTCTCATCGTACATGGCGGCCGGTATCGAGGTGCCTGAGTGGAGCCAGTTTGGCTTGTCTGACGCGCTTGATAGCCGATGCCTGCCCGCCTGGAGTGCGGCGCTTGGCCAGGGGAGTCAGGCATGATCAGGCAACAGGTGAACCTGTATACCCAGGAACTTCGCCCCACAAGACAGCGGCTGCATGCCGGTACGGCCGGAGCCTTGGTTGGGATCGTATTGGTGCTACTCGTGGCCGTCATGGCTTTTGGCCGCGGGCACAATCAGACGCTGGAGCAGCAGGTAGAGCGGCTGGAACAGCAGAACCGGAATCTGGAAACGGCGGTTGCCACCATGGCCAACCAGGTGCAGGCGAGGCAACCAGACCCTGAGCTGGAAGCCTCGCTGGCGCGGATCACTGAGACAATTGCTCGCAGGCAGCGTCTGCTTGAACGGGTGGAAGGCCTGGCAACCCACAACCATGGTGGTTTTTCCGGGCGGCTTTCGGCCCTGGCGCGCCAGGTTCCAGAGGACCTCTGGCTGACAGCCGTGCGCTTGCAATCGCTTCCCTCGGCCATGCGTCTCGAGGGCAGAACCCGGGCGGCGGAACTGGTGCCCAGCTACCTTGCGCGCCTGGGTGACGAGCCGGCGTTTGTTGGTGAAACCTTTGGCGATTTCCGGTTGCAGCGGCCTGACGACGAAGCCAATCATCAGTGGGTGGAATTTCGTGTTGCAACACAACCGGGGGAGGCGTCGGGGCGATGAGTAAATTGGCAGATTCCCTGGCCACCACTGCGCAATGGTACAACGACCGCCCGGTCCGTGAGCGGGTTTTGATTGTCCTGACTGCCTGTGTGCTCACGTTTGTCGTGGGCTGGGAGTTGTTGATTACCCCAGTGGAAACCCGGCAGCAGCAACTCAACAACCGTGTGCAGGCACTAATGGCTACGCAGAACAGTTTGCTTAGCCAGCAGGAAACCCTCAACAGCCAGTTGGCCGGTGACCCTTCGGAGGCCTTGCGCCAGCGACTGGCTTCTCGGCAAAGCCGCCTGGAGCGGTTGGATCAGGAAATTACCGAGACTACGGGGCAGCTGATCGCACCGAGGGACATGGTCACGCTGTTGCGGGACATGCTCTCAGCTCAACAGGGCTTGCAGTTGGAATCCATGACATTGCGCACGCCAACACCGGTTTATGACGGTGCCCAACCAGAGGCGGGTAATCGGCAAGCGGCAGAGCCCTTGCTCTATGCTCATGACGTGGAGCTGACCATCCGGGGTGGTTATCTCGATGTGCTGGCGTATCTACAGCGGCTCGAAACCATGGATGAGCGTCTGGGGTGGATACAACTGGACTATCAGGCCGGTGCCTGGCCCAAGGGTGAAGCGACCATCCGGGTGCGCACCCTGAGCCTTGATGCCGCCTGGCTGGGAGTTTGAGATGGCACATCCTTTGTTCAGATGTTTGATGATGGTGTTGGTGTCACTGGGCTCGCTCCAGGCCTATGCCTTGCAAGACCCGACCCGACCTCCCGGCGCTGACTCGCAGCCAGTGGTGGCATCGCCGGCCCGGGAGATTCGGCTGGGCTCGATCCTCCTGGGCAAGGAGCGGCGGATTGCCGTCATTGAGGGTGTAGCCCTGAAAGAGGGCGACAGCCACGACAACATACGTGTGCGCCGTATCTTCAAAGATCGGGTAGAAGTAACAGATCGCGGCCAACCCAGAACCCTGTATCCGGAACCGCTCCCGCAGGTGCGGAGAACCCCATGACAGACAGTCGGACCATGATGACAACACTCAGACCTCTCGCAGCTGCCATGCTCTCACTAACGCTGGTTGCCTGCGCCAATAACCCGCTGATGCGGACGTCTGCTGCCACATCAACAGACGTTGCCGATCAGATTGACCAGGCGCTGGCCGAAGCTGAGCGGCAAACCCCTGCCTCGGGCTCCGCATCCGGTGATCCTGCTCCTGTATCAGCCGCGGAAATCAGCAGTCAGTTGTTGCCGCCCCTGTCCAGCGCGCAGGAGCAGGACGAGCGTTTTGATGTGAACGCCCGCGGCGTTCCAGCTTCGAGCTTCTTTGAAGCGCTGGTGGAGGGCACCCGCTATAACGTGGTGGTCCATCCGGGCGTTACGGCACCGGTTGATCTGCGCCTGAGCGATGTCACCGTTCCGGAAGTCATGGAGATTGCTGCGGATTTATACGGTCTGGATATCCAGCGTAATGGCCGGCTGTTTCGGGTGGCGGAAGACCGGATACAGACAAGACTTTTCCCCATTGACTACCTGCATTTCAAACGCCGCGGTGGCTCAGAAACCCGGGTAAGTTCGGGCCAGGTCAGCAGCGCCCGGGCCAGTGGCAACGGTGCTTCCAACTCAAACTCCAATTCCAATACCGGTAACGAGACCCGAAATCTGGTGGGCACCACCATTTCGACCGATACCGAGTCTGACTTCTGGCGGGATATTCGCCAGACGGTGGCTATGATCGTGGGTAACGATGGCCGGGTAGTGGTTAACGCTGGCGCGGGCCTGGTGATGGTCCGGGCGGGCTCTGACGATTTGCGGATGGTGGAGGATTACCTGCGCCGGACAGAGCTGATCATGCAGCGTCAGGTTGTTCTGGAAGCGAAAATACTGGAGGTTACGCTGAACGAGGGCTACCAGCAGGGCATCAACTGGGCTGACGTCCAGAGCTCCGCCGGTCGTGCCGATTATTTCACGGCCCAGTCGCTGGCGGGTCAGCCGATCCGCACCCCTGATATTGGCGGGCTGTTCTCCGCCACGGTGAGCGCCGGCGATTTCACCGGTCTTATTCAGCTGTTGGGTCAGCAGGGCAACGTGCAGATTCTGTCGAGCCCGCGCATATCCACCATCAACAACCAGAAAGCCGTCATCAAGGTGGGTACTGACGAGTTCTTCGTCACCGATATTGATTTCAATGATAACAACTCGGCGGTAACCGCCACCGACCGAACCTCCACCTCGGTGGAGCTGACGCCGTTCTTCTCCGGCATTTCCCTGGATGTTACCCCACAGATTTCCGACAGTGGCGCCATCACGTTGCACGTGCATCCGTCCGTCAGCGAAGTGAATGACCAGGAAAAGGTCATCACCATCGGCGAGCGGGATGTCACCCTGCCGCTGGCGCGCAGCACGGTACGTGAAACCGACAGCGTGATTCGGGCAGAAAGCGGGCAGATCGTGGTGATCGGTGGCTTGATTCAGGATACCAGTGAAGACACCACCTCCGCCGTGCCCTTCTTCAGTGATATTCCGCTGGTGGGGGAATTGTTCAAGCAGCGTCGCTTCGAATCCCGCAAGAGCGAATTGGTCATCCTGATACGGCCCATGGTCGCCAACGCTGGCCAAATGCAGGCGGATGTCCAGGCCAGCCGGGAGCGGATGAACGTGCTCAGAGATCTGCTGAACTCGGCAGAGTCGGTCAAACCCCAGGCGGAGACGGCCCCCCGCTGATGTACGAAAGCCACTTTGGACTGCAGGAAGCACCGTTCGCATTGACGCCAAACACCCGGTATTTCCTCCGGGCGCCGAGCCATGCCGATGCGCTGGAACTGCTGTTGGTGGCGTTGCAGCAGCGGGAAGGCTTTATCAAGGTGACTGGTGAGGTAGGTACCGGCAAGACCCTGCTCTGCCGCTTGTTGCTCAACGAACTGGATAAGACCGCCTGCACGGCTTACATACCCAATCCGAACCTGCCGCCGGAGACCCTCTATGAGGCGGTTGCCGAGGAACTGGGTGTCGACGTGGCCGGGTGCAGTAACGGCCACCAGATTCTCAAGGCACTGAACCAGCGATTGATTGCTCTGGCCATGGAACAAAGCCCGGCGGTACTGGTGATTGATGAAGCCCAGGCCATGCCGGAAGAAACCATTGAGGCGCTGCGGTTGCTGACCAACCTGGAAACCGAAAGTACCCGGTTGTTGCAGATTGTGCTGTTTGGCCAGCCGGAGCTGGACACCATCCTGGCGAAGGACAGCCTGCGCCAGTTGCGCCAGCGGATTACGTTTCAGACCCGCTTGCAGCCTCTGGGCCAGGAATCCGTGGGCCAGTACCTGCGGCATCGCCTGGCCCGGGCCGGCTATAACGGAGCGGACATTTTTGCCCCGGCAGCATTAAAAGTCATCTGGCGTTCATCCGGCGGTATTCCCCGGCTGGTCAATGTCCTGGCCCATAAATCCATGCTGGCGGCCTGGGGCCGGGGAGATCGGCAGGTGGCCAGGAAGCACGCCTTACAAGCGGTGAAAGACACAGAGAGTGCCCGCCCCGTTTCCTGGATCCGGAGGTGGGTATGAGCTTGTTGAACGATGCTCTGCGAGCGGCTGAGGAGCGCCAGAACCATACCCGACTGGCTGGTGCCTACACTGGCCAGCCGATGGCTCGGGATACAGGGCGGTCCAGGGCGCTGATCGTGCTTTTATTAATTCTGGCACTGGCGCTGACCAGTGGCGCGGGCGCCTGGTGGTTGCTGTCAGGTGATTCTGAAGAGCAGGTGGTTGTCGCCGAAATCGCCAGCGTTGAGCCGATGCCTGAAGCGCAAGAGATCACTGAGACACCCGCTCAGCCACAGGTCATTGTTGAACCCTTGCCTGCTGAGCCTGCAGCCAGAACCGAGCCATCAACGCCTGATGATTCTTCACCTGCTGAGGTGGCGTTGGTAACCGAGACAGCGCCGGAGCCATTGAAGCCGGCCGATGTGGAGCCCGCGGCGGCCCAGAATGAGCCAGACGTTTTTCAGTCGGTGCAAACGCAGCCACAACCCTCTGTGTCTGAGGCGAACACCGAGAGCCGGGCACCGGTAAAGCAGCAACGGGAAACGCCGGAAGCCGTCGACCTGCGCACCAGTCGTGAACTGGCCCGCTTGCTGGCAACCGGTCGCAATGGTGAGGCAGAGCGTGCACTGACGGAACTGACCACCCGTCAAACGGCTCCCCGAAGCCGGGAGATCTTTGCTCGGGAGATGCTGGTTCTGGATAGGCCCGGGCGTGCTCTGGAATGGCTACCGGACTCTGTGACCAACGAACATGCCAGCCTGAGATTGCTGAAAGCCCGCGCCCAACTGGCACTGGGCGATTTGAACCTGGCAATCGCTACGTTGCAGGCCCGGGTGCCCCCGGTGGCTGAACAGGTGGAATATCGCATTACCCTGGCCACCTTGTTGCAGCAGGCCGGCGCAGCCGATGAATCCGCTGGCCACTGGTCGGAGTTAATTGCCCACGATGACAGCCAGGGCGCCTGGTGGCTGGGGCTGGCCATTGCGCTGGAAACCGGCGGGCGCAACCGAAGTGCGCTGCAGGCCTATACCCAGGCTGCGGCCATGCCCGGACTGTCTGCTTCACTGGCGGACTACGCGCGGCAACGCATATCAGTCTTGCAGGCGGAATCATGAGTACGGAACCGAAAAAGAAAATCCGCATAGGCGACCTGCTGGTTCAGAATAATGTCATCACTGAACAACAGTTGATGACTGCCCTGCGGGAGCAGAAAAGCACCGGTCGCAAGCTTGGCCGAACGCTCATCGAGCTCGGCTATGTCGACGAGGACAACCTGCTCAACATCCTGTCCCGCCAGTTAGACGTGCCCTTTGTTCAGCTGCGCCATTACCAGTTCAATAACGAACTGGTTAAGAAACTGCCGGAAGCCATGGCGCGCCGGTTCCGGGCCATTGTGCTGGCGGAACAGGGCGGAGAGCTGTTGGTGGGCATGGCGGACCCGCTGGATATTTTTGCCTACGACGAACTGGTGCGGGTGCTCAAGCAGCCCATCAAACAGGCGGTGGTGCGGGAGAGCGAACTGCTCAACACCCTTGATCTGGTCTACCGCCGCACCGATGAAATAGCCTCCCTGGCGGAAGAGCTGGAAGACGAACTGGGTGATGACGCTTTCGACCTGGCTGACCTGTCCGCCGAATCCGAAAGCGCCGACGCCCCGGTGGTCAAGCTTCTGCAAACCCTGTTTGAGGATGCGGTGCAGGCCAGAAGCTCTGATATTCACATCGAACCTGACGAGACGGTAGTGCGCATTCGCCAGCGGGTGGATGGCGTACTGCAAGAACAGGTGATGAAAGAAAAGCGCGTGAATGCAGCGCTTGTTCTGCGCCTGAAGCTGATGGCCGGGCTCAACATTTCCGAGAAACGTCTGCCCCAGGATGGCCGCTTCAACGTTCGAGTAAAAGGCCGCAGCATTGATGTGCGGGTATCCACCATGCCGGTTCAGTACGGCGAATCGGTGGTAATGCGTTTGCTGGATCAGAGCCAGGGCACTCTGGATCTGGAAAGCACCGGCATGCCGCCACACCTGCTGGACCGCTTCCGCAAACTGATCAAAAAGCCCCATGGCATGATTCTGGTCACCGGCCCCACCGGTAGTGGTAAAACCACCACCCTCTACGGTGCCCTGACCGAGCTGAACAAGGCGGAAGTGAAGATCATCACCGCCGAAGACCCGGTGGAATACCGGCTGCCGCGCATCACCCAGGTACAGGTAAACCCGAAAATCGGGCTGGAGTTCGCCACGGTGTTGCGCTCCGCCCTGCGGCAAGACCCGGACATCATCCTGGTGGGTGAGATGCGGGACCACGAAACCGTGGAAATCGGCCTGCGCGCCGCCATGACCGGGCACCTGGTACTGTCCACCCTGCACACCAACGATTCCATCAGCAGTGCCATGCGTTTGATCGACATGGGCGCTGAGCCGTTCCTGGTGGCCAGCTCCCTGCTGGGCGTTGTGGCCCAGCGCCTGGTGCGCCGAGTGTGCGATAACTGTAAGGAAACCTACCAGCCTTCTGAGCAGGAACTGGTGTGGCTGCAGTCCTTCGACCTGGACCCACTGGATATCGAGGCCGGCTTCGTGCACGGCCGTGGCTGCTACCAATGCAGCAACACCGGTTACAAGGGTCGGGTGGGCGTGTACGAAATGCTGGAAATGAACGAAGACATGCTGGACGCCTTGCGCAGAAAGGACGTGTCCGACTTTACCCGGGCTGCCCGCAAGAGCCCATTGTTCCGACCGCTTGGCCAGTGCGCCATGGACTATGCCCTGCAGGGCGTGACCTCTCTACAGGAGGTTGCACGGGTGGCGGCCACTACAGAAGGTGCATTGCTGGAAGGTGACGATCTGGCAGCCGACGGCGCCATAGGGGTAGATGACTGATGCAGTTCAGCTACCGGGGTAAAGACAACCGGGGTGTTGTCCAGCAAGGTTCACTGACCGCCGCCAACGTGGATGCGGCGGCCAGTGAACTGATGCGCCGTGGTATTACCCCGCTGGCCATTCAGGAACAGGTGCAAACGCAATCTGGCATGGACCGGGTAAACAACCTGGCCATCTTCCGCAAAAAAGTAACGCTGGATGAACTGATTGTGTTCTGCCGGCAAATGCACGCGCTCACCAAAGCGGGCATCCCGCTGATCCGCACCATGCGCGGGTTGGCGGAAACCTCCCGTTCACCGGTTCTGGCGGAGGTACTGGAAGACATCACCAATCGCCTCGAAGGTGGTAACACCATGGCCACGGCCATGCAGGCGCACCCGAAAGTATTCTCCGACCTGTTCATCGCCATGATCCACGTGGGCGAAAATACGGGCATGCTGGATGACGCGTTCAAGCGCCTGTCGGAAATCCTGGAACTGGAACGGGACACCAAACGCCGGGTAAAACAGGCCCTGCGTTACCCCACCTTTGTGGTGGTGGCCCTGCTGGCGGCCCTGATGGTGGTGAACTTTCTCGTCATTCCCCGGTTTGCATCGGTGTTCAGCCGCATGGGGGCCGACTTGCCCTTCCTGACCCAGGTCTTGGTGGGCACGTCTAACTTCCTGCTCAATTACTGGTATGTGATGCTGTTTGGTTTCGCCGCTGCCGGTGTGCTCGTGCGCCAGTGGAAGCAGACAGAACAGGGGCGGGAAATCTGGGACCGCTACAAGCTGAAGCTCCCGATTATCGGCCCCCTGCTGGAGCTGATTACCCTCAGCCGGTTTGCCCGGAACTTCGCCACCATGCTGAAAGCTGGTATGCCGGTGACCCACGCCTTGACCGTGGTCGCCGATGCCACAGACAACGCCTGGATAGCGCACCACATCAAGGATATGCGCCTGGGCATTGAACGCGGCGAAAGCCTGCTGCGCACCGCCCGCGCCAGCGAAATGTTCACCCCGCTGATTTTGCAGATGATCGCCGTGGGCGAGGAAACCGGCTCGGTGGATGACATGCTCAACAACGTGGCGGATTTCTACGACGAAGACGTGGACTACGGCCTGAAACGGCTGGCGGAATCCATAGAGCCGATTCTGATTGTGGCCATGGGCATCCTGGTACTGATATTGGCGCTGGGCGTGTTTCTGCCCATCTGGGACCTGGGAGCTGCCGCCATGGGGCGCGGGTAGTGCGCGAGCCGGCCTGGTCTTCCGCCAGTGGGCTGGCCAACGCCCGGCGCATGCGATTGTTTGTCGCTGTTACGGTGCTGTTCACCCTCTGGTGGGTGTTGCTGGGCAAACTGGAGCGCGAGCTGCAGCGGGTGGAACAACAGAGCGTGAACATGGTGTTTAGCCAGTTACGGGCGGCGCTGGTGGTGAAAGGGGCCGAAACCATGCTGAGCCGGCAGGGCAGTCTGGAGGATCTGGAAGGGCGTAACCCCTTCGACTGGCTGGACCACCAATGGCCCACCTACTCGGGCGAATGCAACGATGTAGGTCCGAAGCAAGGTGACTGGTGCTTTCGCCCCGGGCAACAAAAAGAAACAGGCGAAGATGGCCAAGGTTGGTTAATTTATAACCCAAAGCAGCCGATAACCATTGAAGGGCTGCTTGCAGAACCCGGCCAACCCCTCGCCTGGACAGTGACAACCGAATTTGCAAACCGCAGCGGGAATAACCTGCGGGAGCAAGCACAGCGGCCCACCGGCCTGAAACTGGCACCGGTGCCGTTGACAGAAACCACAGCGAACAGGCAGGACGCCAGCCGCTGACGGGATAACACGACAGATCACAGGCAAGAGGCGACGAATGATGCAGTACAACAGCAGGCAAAAACAGAAGGGTTTCACCCTGATCGAGCTGGTGGTGGTGATTGCCATCCTGGCGATACTGGCGGCCTTCGCGTTGCCGAGGTTTGCGCAGCTTTCGGAGCAGGCGCATCAGTCCAGCATTCGTGCCACTGCTGGGGCATTGGCTGCCGGTGTGGCGCTGACTAAAACGCAGTGGGTTTCCAATGGATTCACCACAGCACAAATTGATGTCCAGGGCTTCGGCAATGGCAATGTCGATGTCAGCGACGATGGTTGGCCAACGTCAGTGGCTTCGGACGATACCAGTCCTGTGATGACACCAGCGAAATGCCAAGAGGTTTGGCTGGGTGTGCTTCAGTCGAATGCACCAACAGTGAGTGGAGCGAACCCTGAATACGTAACCACGGTCAGCGGTGGCGACTGTATCTTTACGTACCAGTTGGATGGGCAAAATAGCACCATTGGTTACGACGCCGACACCGGTGAAATAACAACAACGATTAATTAATCAATTGAATTTCAAAACGACTTAACGAAGAGCGAAGAGGTAGCACTATGAATGCGATGACAGCAATTGCTTCACGGAAAGACAAAGGTTTCACCCTGATCGAACTGGTTATGGTGATTGTGATTTTGGGTATTCTGGCGGCGTTTGCTTTGCCGCGGTTTGCGGATTTGAGCGGAGACGCCGAACGAGCTTCTATTGAGGGCGCACGCGGTAGCGTGCAGGCCGCTATGGGGATAGTTCGTTCCACCGCTTTGGCACGGAGTGAGACAGGTGCTGGTCCAATCACGCTTGAGGGGCAATCGATCAACCTGGTGAATGGATACCTCGCAGCCAGCTCATTAGAGCAAGCTGCCCAGTTGAGCGATTATGCAATCGGTACAGGTGGAGCTTTCGTTGCCACAGAGGCGGCGGCAAACAAGCCGTGTTTCAATTTCACTGAGTCGACCGGAGAGAACATTCCTTCAACTGTCAGCGCTGTTGGTCAGCTGAATGCCGATGCCGACACATGTGTGGTGACACCTTAACTGCCGACACTTTACGCGTGATGGATGATCTGGTGAACCTGGGATTGCGAGGTGGGCTGGGATATGACCAAAGAGTACGCCCTCAATGATTCTGGGTTCACTTTGGTAGAATTGGTCATGGTCGTTATCCTTATCGGCGTACTTTCCGCCTTGGGAGTCGGCCTGTTCGCCAGAAACACCGCGTTCTCGCCATTGCTAGCCACCCAACAACTAGCCTCCGCCACGCTGCTTGCCCAACAAGCAGCGCTGGCGGGTAATACCTCCAATTCCGTAACCATCCGCCAAACCTCGAATGCTTTTGAGTTCGAGGCGGCGGATTCCCTGTTTTCCATCCGCCGTGAGGGCGCCAGTGTGGCGTATCAGGTAGCCGGTCAATCCGGGCTCACTCCGATTCCTGGCGGCGGGTTTACCATCAACTTTGACCGAATGGGGCGCCTGGCGGCACCGTTCAGTGGTCAAAGTCTCCAATTTCAGATCTCAGGTGACAGAGACTTTACCCTTTGCCTGAGCTCCCTTGGCGCCGTGTATCAGGGGCCTTGTTCATGAGGCCTTGCCGGCACCCTAGTCTTCGCCAGCAGGGCGCGACCCTGGTGGAGCTGGTGATGACCATTGTCATTATCAGTATTGCCATCGCCGGCGTTGTTGGTGCCTTTGCCTTGATCACCGGCCGAAGCGCTGATCCCTTGAATCAGACCCGTGCGGTGGCATTGTCACAACTCTACATGGACGAAATCCTTTCCAAATCCTTTGCCCATGATTCGCCCGTGGGCGGAGGAGCGGTGGATGCCGGCGATGCGGATTGCAACAACCTTGGGCCTGATGGCGAAACACGGCGCACGTTCAATGATGTGGACGATTATCACACCCTGAATAACGCGCCGCCCGAGAACAGCGAGGAGGAATCGTTATCGGGCTACAGCAATTTTCAGGTGTCTATTTCGGTGGCCTGTGCCGGCACAGAAGTGGGCCTGAGCAATCATGAAGCCAAACGCATCGATATCACCGTTACCGACCCGTCCGGCAATGCCTACCTGTTCAGTGCCTACCGGGGGAATTTCTGATGCGCCGGCAACAGGGGTTCACCCTGGTTGAGCTGGTGATGGTCATCGTGCTGTTGGGTATTGTGGCCACCATCTCGGTACAGTTTGTCGCCCTGTCCACACGTGGAGCCCTTGATGTCAGTGACCGGCAACAGCGTGCGCTGCAAGGCGTGGTGATCAGTGAGCAAATCACTCGGGAGGTTCGCGAAGCGTTTCCCCTGTCCGTTCGCGAGAACGGCGAATGTCTGGAATGGCTGCCGGTGATCGCCGGCACCGGCTATGAATCCCTGACAACAGGCCCAGGCTTTGATGAAGTGAGCATAGTACCCTTCGGCCGAGCTGTCCCCGCCGGTGCCCGGCTGGTGGTATACGGCTACGGCTCGGCCCAGTCCGATCTCTACGGCACCTCCGATCCTGGGCCGGTTTCACCGGCCATTAATGCGGTCGCGGATAGTGATACAACCATTGAACTGTCCGCCAGTCATCGTTTTCGCGAGCGCTCACCGGAAAAACGCGTTTACGCCATCACAAGCCCGGTCAGTGTCTGTCAGGTTGGGCAATGGCTTTATCGATTCACCGGGTACTCTCCAGGCTCCACTCAGCCTTCTGCTGCTGCCCTGAACGGAGCCGGTGGAACTCGGGAGGTTATGAGTGCCAACCTGGTCGGCGGTTCGTTCGATCTGAAAGTAACGCCACCCTCGTTGCAACGGGCGGCGGTGGTGAATTTTGAATTTGAGTTGGCAAACCTCAATGGTGACGAGACCACTCAATTAAGCCAGGAGGTGCAAATTCGCAATGTACCCTGAGCGATCGATTCACAATCAGGGCGGTGCCGGTTTGCCGGTCGCTCTGTTTATCATCACCGTACTGGCGCTGCTGGTGATCGGGATGGCTCAGTTGCAACAGAGTTCCAGCAACGCGGTAAGTCTGCAAATCCAGTCTCAGCGCGCCTTTTTCTCCGCAGAAAGCGGTGCTCAGGTCGCGGTTGCTGACGTCCTCTATGGCGGGCGGTCCTGTCCGGCTTCCTGGGTGCTGAATTTCACCGAGGCATCCCTTTCAAGCTGCTCGGCGTTGCTGGCTTGTTCCGCAGAGGATGCATCCGGGAGCACGGGGGGCAGTGGCGGGGACACGCTCTACACCATCACGAGCAGGGGTGTCTGTGGTTCAGGCGCGGATGCCGCGGAGCGAGTCCTGGAGGTCAGAGTACGATGAGGCCCCGTCACTTCTCCTGCGCCATGTTGGCAGTGCTTTTTGCCTTGTTTTTGGTAGCACCGCCAGCTTGGGCAGCCCAATGTTCAGATGTGTTCGGTGCTCCCAGTGGTGTCAACAGCAACCTGCAGGCTTCCGGAAATACTCTGGACCTTTCGGGGGTGCCCTGGGCTAACAATCCATGGCCAGCATCAGGCACGACACTGGCCGCCGGTGACTATTATTTCGGCAGTGCGAGCCTCGGTAATGGGTACCAATTGAATGTCGCAGACGGTGCCCAGGTAAGGATTTTTATCAATGGTTCGCAAGGCTTTGGGAATAACATTGCAATCAATGCGGACGGTGATCCGGGCCAGTTGTTATTGGTGACCAGAGGCAGTCTGACCTTGGGGAACAACGCCCAGGTCAATGGGCTGCTCTACGCCGCCGGGTCGATCAGCGTTGGCAATAATGCTGTGATCACGGGTGGCCTGGCAGCCGGTGGCGGCATCAGCACCGGCAATACCGGCCCGGTGGCAGACTACAGCGGCATTGAGCAGGGCTTGTTGGCCGGACTGTGTGCCAGACGCGTGGAGCTTTCCGCCAATGGTGACAGTGTTGGACCGGTTGCAGTGGAAGTTGGGAACGCTGTGTCCCTGGCTGTCAGGGGGGAGGGGTGTTCAGACGTTGAGTCTACCTTTAACCAGAGGTGGAATGATCGGTGGTTGGTTAACGGTTTACTGGTCCAGTCATCCACTAGTACGCCGACATTATGCGACCGTTCACCGGTAACCCGAGCCGTTACATTTGATCAACCGGGTGATTACATAGTGCGGTTCGAATCTCGCTATCAGAACTGCTTTCTGTTTTTCTGCGGAGGCGAACAGCCGTTTGGCGAGGATGAGATACTGATCAGGGTTACAGACCCAAATGACGGCCTGACCTGTTTTGTCGATGACTTCGACGGTGGAAGCCTGTCTACGGACGATTGGGTTACTTCTGTGGCCAGTGGAAGCTTCACCCCCTCGGTCGTCAACGGTCGATTAAGAATGACCCAAGCCGTCAGTAATCAGTCGACAGCAGCGACGCTGCAACGAGAGATTCCAGGCGCCGACAATCTGGTGATTCTCGAGTTCGACTATTTCGCTTACGGTGGCAGTGGTGCAGACGGGCTGGCGATTGTGTTGTCGGATTCCGCTATAACGCCGCAGCCAGGAAGCTTCGGTGGTTCACTGGGATATGCCCAGCGAAACAATGGCGACCCCGGGTTTGCAGGCGGTTGGCTCGGGATCGGGCTGGATGAGTTTGGCAACTTTTCCAATCCCACAGAGGGGCGGCAGGGAGGCCCCGGTTCCCGGGCAGACGCCGTTGCTATTCGCGGCGCCTATCAGGGCAATTATCGTTACCTGAGAGGCACCAACACGCTGTCGCCGGGCATCGATCAGGCCGGTACTAACCCCACGGCCCAGCGCTATCGAATCACCGTTGATTCCAGGCTGGCGGGCCAGGCCATCGTGTCGGTAGAGCGGGATACTTCCGGAAGTGGTAACAATTTCCAGACGCTTATTGCTCCGTTCAATGCGCTGGCGGAGCCCGGCCAGCCCGCGGTGCCGGAGAATTTCCTGCTCTCCCTGACGGGTTCCACTGGTGGCTCCACCAACATCCATGAGCTTGGAAACATTGAACTGTGCGCCTTAAAGTTGAATCCCGTAGGGCAACAGGTAGACCATTTCGAGATCCTTCATGACGGCGTTGCCCTGACGTGCCAACCCGAGACAGTACAGATTCGAGCATGCGGCAACGCCGATTGCTCTGAGCTATTCACTGACCCAGTACAGGCGACACTGGCCCCCGCCAACGGTTGGCAAGGTGGCAACGTGGTGTCGTTGGTCAATGGCTTCGGGGAGGCGACGTTGCAGAACACGTCGCCCGGAACCGTGAGGCTCGATGTTGTTGGATCAAATCCTTCAACACGCCCCCAGGCCGTGACACTGTGCCAGATAGGCGGATCCTTGTCGGCGTCGAATTGCGACCTGCCCTTCTTTGAATCGGGCCTGGCGTTTGACCTTCCCGATCTGATTTCACACCGACCCTCCGGCCCAGTTCAAGTGCGGGCGGTCCGTCAGGACGATGTCACTCAGCAATGTGTGCCGGCGTTTGCCAACCAAACCAAAGCTGTGGAGTTTTGGTCCGAATACGTAGACCCTGGCCCGGGTGGCCGTGAAGTCAGTCGAGCGGTGTCTTTGAATGGGGCGCCGGTTGGCATAAACGCTTCCGCACCGGCTGGAATCGATTTGGCATTTGATGGTGATGGCGTTGCGGAGATCGACGTGGTCTACCCGGATGCCGGGCAAATACAGCTCAACGCGCTGTATCGGGGCAGCGAGGCAACCGAGGATGCCGGCCTGCTGATGCCTGGCGCGGACAGCTTTGTCAGCGTACCCGCCGGCTTTTGTGTTTCCGCGGCATCGTCGTGCTCCCAGGGTGATGAGACCTGCCCGTTGTTCCGTAGGGCAGGGGAATCCTTTGACCTGACCATTACCGCAGCAGGTTGGCAGAGTGACACAGATGTGGATTTCTGTACCGGTAATCCGGTCACGCCAAACTTCGAGCGGCCTGGCATTCCTTTACAGGTGGAGTTGGTGGCCCCTGCCGGTGGCGAGACCGGTGTGGTTTCTCCTGGCAGTTACGATCATGCTCGAGCCGTTGATGCGCAAACCACGGTAGCTGTAGATCAGTCCGAAGTGGGTGTATTCCGCTTTCTCACAAGCCCCGCGCCCGGTGCTTATCTGGGGCGGGATCTGCCGCAGGGCCGGAGTGCTCCGGTCGGGCGCTTCTATCCTGATCGCTTCCGGGTCACGGTGGACCCAGGCGCCTTTGAAGCGGAGTGCGGGGCAGGGCAGTTCACTTACACGGGACAACCGTTCGGTTGGCTGATGGCGCCCACCGCGCTGCTCGAGCCATTGTCTGTGCAGGGAGGGCGAACCCGAAACTACACATCCGACGGCTTCAGGCGACTATCGGTGGCCGGCGTCTCAACACTTGTTCCTATCAATGACCTTGCTGCAACCGATGCCAATGGCGACCCAATGACGTTTTCTGCCACTCAGGAGGCGGCCGCACTCAGCGTACAGGAACCCGGACTGATGTTGTTCTCGTTCAACCCGAACGATCAGTTCGAGTATCCGAAGAGCCCGGTCACGCGTATAGAGCCATTCTTGCCGCAGTTAGAATTTACCGTCACATCGGTTCAGGATACCGACGGTGTTCAGGCGGAGGAGGCCCCCTATGACTTCGAACCGGAGGCCTCTTTTGAGATTCGCTACGGCCGGTTGATCATGGAGAACGTTTACGGCCCGGAAACGGTGGAGGCCTTGTTTATGCCGTTCCGGGTGGAGTCTTTTGAGGGCGGGCGGTTTGTTACCCATGATGCAGACAGTTGCACCACATGGACAACGACCGATATTGATTCGGCCGAAACTCACCATGCGCTGCTGGCGGATTCCGGGGTTTTCGACCAAGGCACAGCCGGGCCATTGCGCCTGGAACCTCTTGGTACCCAGGGCACCGATCTGCTGACCTGGGATGTTCCGGAGTGGCTGGAGTATGATTGGAACAACGATGGGGTGTTAGCAGACCCCCGCGCCACCGCCACCTTCGGCGTCTACCGCGGCAACGACCGCATCATCTACTGGCGGGAAGTACCCGCCAACTGAGCCACCGGCGTTATCAATAAATGCGTATGCTGCCGGTCATTCCTGCCTCCTGATGACTGGCTACCGGGCAGGTCAGGTCGTTGAACTCTCCGGTTTGTACCGGCACAAACCACCAATCCGCCTTGTGGCCTGGAAATACCTCAATTTCATGGATGTGGCCTTTGATTTCGGCTGTGCGCTGGCCGTCGGGTGCGTAGGTTTGTGCCTTGCGGGTAAATACCGAGCGTGCCATACCATTGGAGGAAAAATAGTGTGGCTGGGGGCTGTTGTTGATCAGCACCAGCCGGTAGAGCTTACCAGTCTCAAATTCGAGGTGTGATGGGCTGAATCGCATCTCACCCTCGGTCGTGCCCAGTTCGACTTCCACTACGATGGGCGTTTGTCTGGTCAGGTCGCCTTCACTGTGAGCTTGAAAGGGCAGTGTGATGCCAGCCACCAGTAGCGTTATCCAGAATTTCATCGCGTTGTTCTCCTCATCCACTCGTTTCGACAGTATCAGCGGACAAGTCGGGATACCTAGCGTCTTTCCGTAGTACAACCAAAGTTGGGGAAGTGGCGACCAAAGGGCGGTTCAGGCGGTCCTGGCATTGTGTCAGGCTCAGGTTGAATCAGTGCCATTTGCGCAGGATTGGGTGACGTGATGTCTGAGTGGTTGAATCCGTTGGTGGAAATGGGTGTGTTGACGCCCGGGTTGGTGGAATTGCTGGGTATTGGCGGGCCGGTGGTGGCGATCTTGTTGGTATTCTCCATGGTTGCCGTCACGTTGATTGTTGGCAAATCCCTGCAGTTGTTTTTGGCCACCTGGCAATCCAAAACCAAAGTTTCGGACAGCCTGTCTTTGTGGCGGGATGGCCAGGTGCGTGACGCCCACAGTCTCTTGATGGCCAGCCAGCAGCCGGTGCCAGCATTGGTGGCCAGTGCCATGGCCTCGGTGATGCGCCATGGTGACTCACCACTGGTTCGGGAGGAGCTGGCCCGGCAGGCGTCCCGGCACTTGGCGTCGCTCAAGAGCTATCTGAAGCCGCTGGAAGTCATTGCCACACTAAGCCCATTGCTGGGCCTTCTGGGTACGGTAATGGGGATGATTCTGGCGTTCCAGCAGATGGAAGCGGCGGGTAACCAGGTGGACCCGTCGGTGCTGTCGGGAGGGATCTGGCAGGCGCTGCTGACCACGGCTGCGGGCCTGATCGTGGCCATTCCCGTGGTCATGTTGCACAGCTACCTTGAGCGTAAAACGGACCGCCTGGTGGATGAGATGGAAGATGCGCTGACCGCGGTGTTTACCGGACCCTTGGTTGGCAATACTTCCGGCGCGGTGAATGTGTCTGAGCCAGCGGCTAATCCTCTTAACGCCAGTGATGAGCGGCGGGGCCATGCAGCTTGATCGCCCTGCGGCACCCTCCCGAAAGCTGATTGGTCTGACACCATTGATTGATGTGGTGTTCATTCTGCTGCTGTTTTTCATGCTGACCTCCTCGTTTATCCAGTGGCAAAGTCTCGACTTGATGGTGTCGACGGGCGAGGGCTCAGAGGTCTCCGGTGAGCCACCGTTGATGCTGGGGATGGCACCGGATGGCCGACCAATCCTGCCGGATGAGCCGCTCGTGTTTCTGGATGACAGGCAGCTGAGTGACCTGCTCGCAGGAGGCGACCGATCCGTGATCCTCACACCCAATCCGGCGAGTTCAATACAGCAGGTGGTCTGGTTGCTTGACCAGGTAGGGGCGTTGGGAGCCGCCAGCGTCTCGGTGAACACTGGGGCGGCAGAATGAACATCAAACGTGGCAGCGCTCCGGCGGCCAGTAATGACGATCATCTGATACCGCTGATCAACGTGGTCTTTCTGATGCTGATCTTCTTCATGCTGGCCGGTCAGATTCGGGCGTCTGATGGTTTGCCGTTTGTTCCGCCAGCCATGGACTCCGGCGGACCGGAGGTGTCAGCGCAGGTCGAGATTCTGATGACGGAAGGTGGTGAGGTTTTTCTCAATGGCACCCCGGTCCAGCACGACGAGCTCTCGCGGGTATTGGCGGATGGCTGGGGTGTGGATGGAGCGGCGCGCTCCCAATCCCCGGTGCTGGTCAGGATTGATCAAGCGTTAACGGCAGAGCAATGGCAGCCGGTGTTGGCCTGGGTGTCGGAAGCAGGGTTTGAATCGGTGCACCTGTCCACGCGGCGGAGCCCGTGATGGGGTTGAAACGTCGGTATCTGTTTGCGGGTGCGCTCTGTGCACTGGCGTTTCATGCCGGAGCCTTTCTGGTCGTGCAGGGTGTATTGGCGCAACAGCCGGTGCCGGATGTGGCCGCGGATGAAGGGACCGATGGTGTTTTTGTGACGCTGGCTAGTGCTGAAATGTCGCCTGCTGAAAATCCTTCTGACACTGATCCGGAGCCGGTACGGGCCACCCCGAAAGAGGAGCCCCAGCAGAAGCCTGATTCCTTGCAGGCCCCCATGCCCGCGCCGTCGCCAGAAACAAAGCCAGAACCCCTGCCAGAACCAGAGCCCAAGCCACAGCCAACGCCAGAGCCGGAGCCTGTCGAGCCGGTATCGACAACGTCAGAACCCGATATGGATGTAGAGGAGCCGGAGGTGCCCGAAACCAGTGGCGCCGACCCGGCACCCACCGCAGAGCCTAACTTAGCCTCCGCCGAAGATGCCTCGGTAACCCCCGCCACACAGGCAGATAGCGGTGGTGTGGTGAACGATGAAGCCCGTTATCTGCAAGCGTTACTGGGCCACCTGAACCGCTATAAACGTTACCCCGAGTCTGCCCGCCGCATGCGTCGGGAAGGCGTGGTCGAGGTGACCTTTACGGTTAACCGGCAAGGCCAGGTGGCAGACGCCCGGGTGGTAAAGAGTGCGGGCTTTCGCCCTCTGGATGACGAGGTGCGGGATATGTTGTCCAGGGCGGTACCGTTACCCGGAGTGCCTGCGGATTATGGCCGGCCCGAGTTGACGGTGACCTTGCCCGTCGCCTTCTCCCTGCGGTAACGCCCGGCTTTAACGGGAAAATGTCCCGACCCAAAGTAGGCCTCCTCAGGTTCCATCGTTCAGTTCTCCCGAATCGCTCCCCACTCTAAGGTTACCCCAACAGCAATAAAAACCTGTGCTAAGGGGAATACGATGAGTTTGATGTTGAAACCAATAATCCGCGCGGTGCGTTTCGCCGTTCTGGCTTCCGTTCCGGGCATTGTGATGGCCCAGCAGACAGGCGAGGCAGTGTATCTGCCGGCACTGGATGTGCGTAGCCTGGTGCCCACGTCTGTTGAGGGCATGCCGGGTGCCGCGAGCGTGCTGACCCGTGACCAGATCGATGTGTATAAGCCCTACACCCTGCATGATGCCCTGGACTTTGTGCCGGGCGTGCGCACCATTGATGATGATGTCCTCGGCCGGCGCTCCGGTATTGGTGTTCGCGGTGCACCGCCGCGTCGTTCCCGTAAGGTGCTCTTGCTCGAAGACGGCACGCCGATCAACAACAGTGCATACCTCGATTCCGGTGCGCATTACACCCCGCCGCTGGAGCGCCTGGAGCGCGTTGAGGTTTACAAGGGCGCCGGGCAGATTGTCCACGGCCCTCTGAACAACCACGGCATCGTCAATTTCCGTAACCTGAAACCTACCCCGGTGCCGGAAACCGTCATCGAAGTGGGCGTGGGCAACCAGGACACCATCCAGCAGCATATTCACCATCGCCGCACTGAAGGCGATGTCGGCATGGTGTTCTCCTACACCGGCAAGCGTGCTGATGGAACCTTTGATGTGGAAGAGCATCAGTACGACGATTTCTACACTGGCCTGGAATGGCAGGTTGATGAACGCAACCAGCTGGCGGCGTCTGTGACCTACTTGCGTGAGCGCAGCGATGGTTACGACGAAGCGAACCTTTCTCTGCAGGAGTATCGTGACGCGCCCCGCAACAAGAGCCGTTTCGATGAGGGGCGCGAAGATAACAACATTTCGGTGAACTACCTGAAGTACGACCTGACCCATAACCTGCAGGTGACGGACGATGTCAGCGTGTCCAGTAAAGTCTTCTTTACAGACTTGGACCGCCCGCGTTTCCAGACTCGCGGCACGGCACCTGCAGACGGCGGCGTGATGGAAGGCCGGGATCGCCGTTATGAGAACCTGGGGGTTGAGAGCCGACTGGAGTGGGCCAACATTGAAGCGCTTGGGCTGACCCATCGTATCCAGACCGGCGTACGCTACGAAAACCATAACTTTGAGGACCGCCGCCCTGTTGGCCTGCCGGGTGAGAAGCTGGATGAGGGCAACCGCGGCCGTTTGTTGGCGGTCTCTGGCGAGGACGGTTACACCCGTGACGGGCGCCTGGTGGAATACGATGCCGAGGCGGTTTCCGGATATATCCAGAATAGCATGAGCTTTGGTGATTGGACGGTGACCCCGGGCCTTCGTTATGAAACCTACAACCAATACAAAGACACGGTGTTTCGCCCTGGTAGCAGTGACGAAGGTGTTCGGGAAAAGGATTCCAACTCATTGTTCCTGCCTGGGATCAGCCTGCTTTACACAGGGTTTGCGCAATCAGAGATCTACGCCGGCATCCATCGCGGTTATGCGCCTGCCTCGGCTCGCTCGGATGAGTTTCCGCTCACCCCGGAAACCGGCGTGAACAGCCAGTTGGGTATCCGTACCAGCGCAATTAAAGGTGTCAGTCTGGATGCAGCCGTGTTCCACAATCGCATCAAGGACACGTTGATTCGTGATGATGTGGACGAATTCGGCGATGCGTTGTTTGTAAACGCAGCGGATTCGCGCATTACCGGCGTCGATGTCGGCGCCAGAATCGATTCCTCTGCCTTCTATCTGGCGGATTACAACCTGTTCGCCGAAGCTGCGCTGAATTACACCGATGCCCGTTTCACCACCGGACCCCTGGACGACAATCGGGTACCTGAAATCCCGACCCGGGCAGGCAGCTTCACCGTTGGGTTGGATCACATGGCCGGCTGGCACTTGAGCGCCACTGTCAGCCATCTGGGGTCCTTCTACAGTGATATCGAAAATACCCGTGAGCTGACCTCCGACGGCGAGGCGGGCAAGGTGCCCAGCCGTACCCTGTTCTCGGCACGGGCAAGCTACAAGTTGCCAACCACCACGGATGCAACCTTGTGGGTTCAGGGGCGCAACCTGTCAGACAAGCTGTATATCTCGGATGTGCAGGACGGCATCCGCCCCGGCGCTCCGAGAACGGTTGTTGCTGGCGCAACAGTGAGGTTTTGATATGACCCTCGGTTAGTCATATCGCTTGGCCGGGTTTCCTTCCTTTTCCCGGCATTTTTCTTCCGATGCTCCGGTTGCTCTGCGGCCGGAGCTTTTTTCGTGTCAGGGGGGACAAACGCCCGAGAGGGTTGTGATAATCTTGGCGGGTGAATACCAACAACAAAAGAGTCCGAGATGAAAATTCTGATTGCGGATGATCATGCGGTGGTGCGACAGGGTTATGTCAGCCTGTTGTCGATGGCCCTGGAACCCTGTGAAATTATGGAGGCGGCATCTGGGGAGGAAGCCTGCGACTTCAGCAGAAGGCATCAGCCGGACCTGATCATCATGGATGTCGGACTGCCCGGCATCAGCGGTATTGAGTCCGCGGCCCGAATTCTGGAGGATCAGAAAGATGCTCGCATCCTGTTTTTCAGCATGTACAACGAAGTCCCCATCGTTAAGCGCGCCCTCCAGGTAGGCGCCATGGGATACATCACCAAGTCCTGCGATACCGACACTCTGATCAAGGCGGTCCAGCGAGTTGCCGAAGGTGAAATTTTTGTTGAATACGATCTGATCATGAAGTCGTCGTTCAACGATCAGGCCTCCGAGTCCGCAAAATTGCAGCAGTTGACGCGCCGCCAGTTTGAAGTGTTTTCCATGCTGGCTCGCGGGTTAAGCAATGATGAAATTGCCCATGCCCTGGCAATCGAAAAGAAAACCGTGGCCAATACGGTGACCGCCATTAAGAGCAGCCTTGGAATCGAGTCGATGGCGAAGCTGGTCTTCTTCGCCATTGATGCCGGGCTGGTTCAAATCTGCACGCAGCCAGCGGCATCCGTTTCCCAGGAGTAACGGCTGCTTAGTCTTCCGCGTCCTCAGCAGAATCGATTTTCAGTTCGTTAATCTTCCGGGTCAGCGTATTCCTGCCCCAGCCAAGCAGCACGGACGCATCCCGGCGGCGCCCGCCAGTGTGCTTCAGGGCCACCTCAATCATAATCTTCTCGAACTCCGGTACGGCGGTGTCCAGGATCGACTTCTTGCCGCGCTTCAGTTCCTGTTCTGCCCAGTTTTTCAGGCCTTCCTGCCAGGTCTGGCCAGTGGCGCTGTGCTCACTTTCCGCCTGGTGCAGGAGTTCCGGGGGCAGGTCATCTACATGAATCTCGCGCCCGCTGGCCATCACGGTCAGCCAGCGGCAGGTGTTTTCCAGCTGGCGGACGTTGCCGGGCCAGGGCAGGGTGGTCAGGTACTCTTCGGCATCCGGGCGCAACAGCTTCGGCTCCACCGCCAGTTCCTTGGCGGCCCGCTTCAGGAAGTGCTGCATCAGGCGGGGAATGTCTTCCCGTCGCTCCGCCAGCTTGGGCAGATGCACGCGGATAACGTTCAGGCGGTGGAATAAATCTTCCCGGAAGCTACCTGCCTGCACCAGTTTTTCCAGGTCTTGATGAGTGGCGGCGATGATACGCACATCCACTTTAATCGGGGTGGTGCCGCCTACCCGATAGAATTCACCATCGGCCAATACTCGCAGCAGACGGGTCTGGGTGTCGGCTGGCATATCACCGATCTCATCCAGAAACAGGGTGCCGCCGTTCGCCTGTTCGAACCGCCCCTGGCGGGCTGCGCCGGCGCCGGTGAAGGCGCCCTTCTCATGGCCGAACAGTTCAGATTCAATCAGATCCTTGGGGATAGCGGCCATGTTCAGGGCGATGAACGGGTTGCGGGCCCGGGGGCTGTGGTTGTGCAGGGCCTGGGCCACCAGCTCCTTACCGGTGCCGCTCTCACCGTTGATCAATACCGTGATGTTGGAATGGGACAGGCGGCCGATGGCCCTGAACACTTCCTGCATGGCCGGAGCTTCACCGATGATTTCGGTATTGCGCTGGGCGCTGTCGGCCTGGGGTTCGCTGGCGGCCCGTTTTTCATGACTGTGGGCCACAGCGCGTTTCACCAGGGCCACGGCATCGTCCACATCAAAGGGCTTGGGCAGGTATTCGAAGGCACCGGTCTGATAACTGGTAACCGCACTTTCCAGGTCCGAATGGGCGGTCATGATGATCACCGGCACATCCGGATGCTTGTCGACAATCTGTGAAAGCAGGGTGATGCCGTCTACTCCGGGCATGCGGATATCGCTGACGATGGCATCGGGCTGTTCGTGTTCCAGTCGCATCATGATGCTTTCGCCGCTGTCGAAAACCCGCGGCTGCATACCGGCCTGGTTGAGGGCGCGTTCCAGCACCCAGCGAATGCTCTTGTCGTCGTCGATAATCCAGACGTTTGCCGGTTGGCTCATTGGTTGTCCTCCAGAGGCAGGAAGATAATGAAATCGGTTCTTCCGGGCTCGCTCTCACACTCCACCAGCCCTCGGTGCTGGCCGATGATGCTTTGGGTAATGGATAGGCCAAGGCCGGTTCCTGAGGCCCGGCCACTGATCATGGGGTAAAAGATGTTCTGCAGAAGATCCGCTGGAATACCCGGGCCGTTATCGATGATGTCGGCCCGGCACACCAGCCGGTGACGACGATGGCCTATGGTGAACTGGCGCAGCGCACGGGTACGGAAAGTGATGGTCGGCGGTACATCGGAAGGACTTGCACCTTCGTTCTCGAAGGCCGCCTCCATGGCGTTACGCGCGATGTTCAGGAATGCCTGGATCAGTTGTTCTTTGTCTCCGGGGAACTCGGGAATGCTGGGGTCGTAATCCCGTTTCAGCCGGACCCGGCCCCTGCTTTCGGCTTCCACCAGGGTACGTACCCGCTCCAGAACCTCGTGGATGTTGGTGGGCGCGATTTTCAGTGCCTTGTTGGGGCCGAGCATACGATCGACCAGGCTGCGCAGGCGGTCTGCTTCGTCAATGATTACCCGGGTGTATTCGCGCTGGTCTTCATCGTTCAGCTCCCGGTCAAGCAGTTGAGCCGCGCCACGAATGCCGCCCAATGGGTTCTTGATTTCGTGGGCCATGCCGCGAACCAGGATCCGGGTGGTCTCCTGTTGGGAGATAATGTCTTCTTCGCGGCTGATGCGCATCAGCCGGTCCCGGGGCTGGATCTCGATCAACAGCTCCATGGGTTCAAGGCTGATGGGTGTCACCGAATAGTCCACCGTCAGCCTTGAGCCGCTCAGTAAAGCGAATTCTGCTTCTCGCCGGGTGTAGGATTGGCCATTGCCTGCTGCCGCATACAGGGTTTTCAGAGCGTCCGCAGAATCGAGCAGAACGTCTTTCAGGGGCAGGCCCTGGCTACGGGTCATGCTGGTTTCAAAAAGACTTTCGGCGGCGGGGTTCAGGTAACGGATGGTCAGGTCGTTTCCCAGCACCAGAACGGCCGTGGTCAGGCTGTCCAGAATGCTCTTATAACCGCTTCCCAGCGAGATGGATGGTTGGAACGACATGCTTGGTTTCCGTTTTAAACTCATAGTAGTTACCCCGGTTTTGCAAAAAACGAACCAGTTTTGCCTGCTGAGATAAGATGATGGTCTAAGTACGGGCACAGCAGGGCCCGGAGGGCATCCGGGTGCTGTAGGTTGGTGCAGATGGGGAGCTTGTCGCTACAGGCAGCCGGGGTTTTGCCCCTTCGCTGCCCAAAGTATGGCTTTATCGTGGTGCGGTTGCACTAAAGTGGTGCGCAAATATCAGTTCAGGCGCGAAGGTCGGTGAATGGTAAAGGTGATTGGCTGGCCGCTTTTCACCTGTATGCCTTCGCGATCCACGATGTGAACGCCCGCCTGATGGGTGCCCCGGTCAATATTGCGGACGGTGATGGAGCCTGAAGTGCTTTGGCCAACTGGCTGGCCGTCCAGGGTAACCTCATAGCGATGACCGCGCCGCAGGCTCGGGGTGCTGCGCACTTCAAAGGTGACGTCGCCGTTGCCACTGTGGAAGGCCTGATCGTTCTCAGGGGAGATCAGGGAAAGGCTCTCATAGGCTGCACCTTCGCGCTCCACTTCCTCAAGCAACTGTTCGGTTTCTCTCACCGCGTCAGGCTTTGGCAGTGTGATGGTGGTTACCGGTTTAACCTCGATTTCTTCCCCGCCCTGCATGGGCTCGTCCGAGAAGGTTACATTGCCCTGGGCATCCACATGGCGGTAAACCTCTGCGTGGGCGGATGCGGTGGCCAGCAGTAACAAGCCGGTTGCGAGCGTGAGCGGTGCTTTCATGACAATAACCTGCGGTAGTGAACTGTCTCGATTATCGGCGGCGGGTGCAGGCATTTCAACGCCGGAGGGCGATCCCTTGGTTACATATCGTTAAGGGCGCGGGGTGTTTGGCGGGATTTGAGAAAAACGGCACAAAAAAAGCCCCGCACGGGGCGGGGCTTTCAGGCTTAAATGCTCTGCACCTTATTGGTGCAGTGCATTAGCAGGAGTAGTAAAGCTGGAACTCAACCGGGTGAGTGGTCATGTTCAGCTTCTCAACTTCACCGCGTTTCAGGTCAATGTAGCCTGCGATCATGTCTTCGGTGAACACGCCGCCACGGGTCAGGAACTCGTGGTCTGCTTCCAGGCAGTCCAGCGCTTCAGACAGTGTTTCGGCAACCTTCGGAATGTTCAGAGCCTCTTCCTTCGGCAGGTCATACAGATCCTTGTCCATGGCATCGCCAGGGTGGATCTTGTTCTGGATGCCGTCCAGGCCGGCCATCATCAGCGCAGCGAAGGCCAGGTACGGGTTGGCTGCCGGGTCCGGGAAGCGCACTTCGATACGACGTGCTTTCGGGCTGTTTACGTACGGAATACGGATGGACGCGGAACGGTTACGCGCAGAGTAGGCCAGCATAACCGGAGCTTCGAAGCCCGGAACCAGACGCTTGTAGCTGTTGGTGGCCGGGTTGGTGAAGGCGTTGATGGCCTTGGCATGCTTGATCACACCACCAATGTAGTACAGGGCGGCTTCGCTCAGACCCGCATAGCTGTCGCCGGCGAACAGGTTCTTGCCGTCTTTGCTCAGGGACATGTGTACGTGCATACCGGAACCGTTGTCACCAACCACCGGCTTGGGCATGAAGGTGGCGGTTTTGCCGTAGGCGTGGGCCACGTTGTGTACGCAGTACTTCAGGATCTGAACTTCGTCAGCCTTGCGGGTCAGGGTGTTGGCGCCTACGCCGATTTCACACTGGCCAGCGGTACCCACTTCGTGGTGGTGTACTTCAATTTCCAGTCCCATGGACTCCATGGCGGCACACATGGCACCACGCAGGTCGTGCAGGCTGTCGACCGGCGGAACCGGGAAGTAGCCGCCTTTCACGCCTGGGCGGTGGCCGATGTTGTTGCGATCGAAGTCTTCGCCGGAAACCCAGGCCGCTTCTTCGGAGTGGATGTGGTAAGACGCACCTTGCATGTCCACATTCCATTTAACGGAGTCGAACACGAAGAACTCGGGCTCCGGGCCAAACAGCGCGCCATCGGCGATGCCGGTGGACTTCAGGTATTCTTCGGCACGACGGGCAACAGAGCGGGGATCGCGCTCATAACCCTGCATGGTAGACGGCTCTACAATGTTGCAGGTGATGTTGACAGTGGTTTCTTCGGTGAACGGATCCAGTACGGCGGTCTCGTCGTCCGGCATCAGGATCATGTCGGATTCGTTGATACCTTTCCAGCCAGCAATAGAGGAGCCGTCAAACATTTTGCCGTCAGCAAAGAAATCTTCATCGGCTTCGGTGGCGGGCAGGGTGACGTGCTGCTCTTTTCCGCGGCTGTCGGTGAAGCGCAGGTCAATCCATTTCACTTCGTGTTCTTTGATCAAATCAATCGTCTTGGACATTGTGCATGCTCCGTAGTGATGTCGTGTTCGTTATGCCGGATCGTTCAGCGGGCTGAAGCCCGATCTTTTTCAGGTCAGGGCAGCTTAACAGAAGCTGTTGGCTCTTACCTTTCAATTACGGCTGCACAAGTATAAGCAAGGGGCTTGCCAGTTTTTCGGTTTTGCGCCAGAACAGCGCAGCGGCAAGGCTTTGGGGCGATTCTGGCGCACCGGAGTGCAGCTTACAGGCATTGGTTGCACTGAATGTGTGCACTTTATTGGTGCATTGATTCTTATCCTGCCTGATAACGGTGCATTAGCCGATTGGTTACATATTAGGCACTATTCTTCATATTATCGACATGGACTTTTCTATATACTGCTCGCCGCTAAATTCTGCAGGATACCCGTTGTGATTGATAAGCTTAGAAACGTTGCCATTATTGCCCACGTTGACCACGGTAAAACCACCCTGGTTGACCAATTGTTGCGCCAGTCTGGAACTTTGGACCGTAAAGAGCTCGAAAACGAGCGCGTTATGGACTCCAACGACCAGGAAAAAGAGCGTGGCATCACCATTCTGGCGAAGAATACCGCGCTGAAATGGAAAGACTACGACATCAACATCGTGGACACCCCGGGGCACGCGGATTTTGGTGGCGAAGTTGAGCGAGTCATGAGCATGGTAGACAGTGTGCTGTTGGTGGTGGATTCCATTGATGGCCCGATGCCGCAGACCCGTTTTGTAACCCAGAAGGCGTTTGCCGCTGGCCTGCGCCCGATCGTGGTGGTTAACAAGATTGACCGCCCCGGCGCGCGCCCGGACTGGGTGGTGGATCAGGTATTTGACCTGTTCGATAACCTTGGTGCCACCGACGAGCAGTTGGACTTCCCGATTGTTTACGCCAGTGCCCTGAACGGCATTGCCGGCATGGAGCATGAAAACCTGGACGACAACATGGATGCCGTATTCCAGGCGATTGTCGACCATGTGCCCGCGCCTTCCGTAGATCTGGACGGCCCGTTCCAGATGCAGATTTCCCAGTTGGACTACAACAGCTTCCTGGGCGTGATCGGTATCGGCCGCATTATGCGTGGCAAGGTCAGAACCAACACTCCGGTGGTGGCTGTTGGTGCCGATGGCAAGAAGCGTAATGGTCGTATCCTGAAAATCATGGGCCACTCCGGTCTGCAGCGTGTGGAAGTTGAAGAAGCGCAGGCTGGCGACATTGTGTGCGTGAGTGGTCTGGATCAGCTGTACATCTCTGATACCTTATGCGATCCCGCCAATGTTGAGGCACTGCCGGCGCTGACCGTTGACGAACCCACGGTATCCATGACCTTCCAGGTCAACGATTCACCGTTTGCTGGCAAAGAAGGCAAGTACGTGACCAGCCGTAACATCAAGGAACGTCTGGAAAAAGAACTGCTGCACAACGTGGCGCTGCGGGTAGAAGAAGGGGACTCTGCCGACAAGTTCAAGGTCTCCGGCCGGGGTGAGCTGCACCTGTCCGTATTGATCGAGAACATGCGCCGTGAGAACTTCGAGTTGGCCGTGGGCCGCCCGGAGGTTGTGATCAAGGAGATCGATGGCGTCAAGCAAGAGCCTTACGAGAACGTGATCATTGACATTGAAGAGCAGCACCAGGGTTCCATTATGGAACAGATGGGACTGCGCAAGGGCGACATGACCAACATGATCCCGGATGGCAAGGGTCGTATCCGCCTGGAATACACCATTCCCGCCCGTGGCCTGATTGGTTTCCGGAATACCTTCCTGACCATGACATCAGGCACCGGCATTCTGACGTCTACCTTCAGCCATTATGGCCCGGTGAAGATGGGTGATGTAACCAGCCGCCAGAACGGTGTCATCGTTTCCATGGCGACCGGCACAGCGCTGACCTACTCGCTGGAAACCCTGCAGAGCCGTGGCAAACTGTTCCTCGACCCGGGCCAGGAGATCTATGAAGGCCAGCTGTGTGGTATTCACAGTCGCGACAACGACCTGGTGGTTAACCCTACCAAGGGCAAGAAGCTGGACAACATGCGTGCTTCCGGTAAAGACGAAGTGATCGGCCTGGTGCCGCCCATCAAGTTCACCCTGGAGCAGGCGCTGGAGTTCATTGATGACGACGAACTGGTAGAGGTAACGCCCAAGTCGATCCGTCTGCGCAAGAAACTGCTGACCGAGAACGAGCGTAAGCGCGCCGGTAAGAAGTAAGATTAGTATTGAATGGCCAGGGACGGCCATTGCTTTCTCCCCTTAAATCTCAGCTAGACTACCGTTATCCCTAAACGGAGTTCGTCATGCTGAGCCTGTATCCTGAAATCCAGCCCTACGCTCGTCACCACCTCGCGGTGGAAGAGCCTCATGAGCTTTACCTGGAGGAGTCCGGCAATCCGGAGGGTATTCCTGTGTTAGTGGTCCATGGGGGCCCGGGTGGTGGCTGTGAGGATAATCACCGGCGATATTTTGATGCTGAACGCTTCCGGATCATTCTGATGGACCAGCGCGGGGCAGGGCGATCCACGCCGCTTGCGGAACTGGAAGGCAATAGCACAGACAAGCTGGTGGACGACATGGAAACCGTTCGCCAGTTTCTGGGCATTGATCGCTGGCTGCTGTTTGGCGGCAGCTGGGGCTCCACCCTCAGCCTGGTGTATGCTCAGGCCTACCCGGAGCGGGTCACCGGGCTGGTACTCCGTGGCATTTTTCTGTGCCGGCCCAAGGATATCCATTGGTTCTATCAGGAAGGCGCCAGCCGAGTGTTTCCGGACTACTGGCAGGATTTCGTGTCACCCATCCCGGAAGTGGAGCGTGATGATCTGGTGCCGGCCTATTACCGCAGGCTTACCAGCCCCAACGAGCTTGAGCAGATTCAGGCGGCCAAGGCCTGGTCAGTCTGGGAAGGGCGTTGCGCCACCTTGCATCCCAATCCTCGGGTTGTTGAACGCTTCGCGCACCCACATGTTGCGATTGCTCTGGCAAGGATTGAATGCCATTACTTTGTGAACCAGGCGTTTTTAACGCCGGACCAGATCGTGCGAAATGCCGCGCGGCTTTCCGGAATACCCGGTGTGATCGTCCATGGCCGCTACGATATGGTGTGTCCGCTGGATAACGCCCTGGCGCTCAGTCTGGCCTGGCCAGAAGCAGACCTGCGTATTATCCGCGATGCGGGGCATTCCGCGTCTGAACCTGCCATTGTCGATGCACTGATTCGGGCCGTTGAGGATGTGGTGTCACAAACTGACTCGCCCGCCGGGTGACTGGATTATCTTTTCTTGATCTGAGGGGTTGCGGCCGGTGTTGCGCGCCGATACACTCTCGACGTTTCTGATTTTTAACCCTCGAAGTTGTTGCTCAAGGGATTGAATGAAAGGGCTTATCCAGCGAGTATCGGAAGCTAGTGTGACGGTTGATGGCCGCGAAATTGCCAGCATTGGCAAAGGGCTTCTGTTGCTGCTGGGCGTTGAAAGGGACGACTCACCCAGTGAGGCAAAGGAACTGTGCCGAAAAATTCTCTCATACCGGGTTTTTCCCGACGAGCAGGGCCGTATGAACGTTAATGTTCAAGACGCCGGCGGCTCCATCCTTGTTGTTCCCCAGTTTACGCTTGCTGCCGATACCAGTTCAGGTACCCGGCCGGGTTTTTCCCTGGCCGCTGCACCAGAACTGGCGAATTCGTTGTATCACGACTTCCTGAACATTACCCGTAATCAAATGGGGCGCGAGCGTGTAGAAGGTGGAGAGTTCGGTGCAGATATGAAAGTGGCTCTGCTCAATGACGGGCCGGTCACTTTCTTGTTGGAGGTCTCGCGCAAACATTAATGCCCCGAAATGTTGCGCGCCCCATCTATGTGCGCGTTTCTGGTGCTGCGTTGTCGGGCGTATGATCTAAGGAGATGTTGTAATGCAGTGTGGTTCAAGTTAACGGTATGTTTTAAATGATAAAAAGCTATTTTGGCCTCGAATTTGGACAGTTTGCATGTTGGGAGTTGGATAGCTTTCAAGCATAAAGGGTTGCCTTGTAGGCACCAAAAAGGCTAAAAACCGGTTGTTAAAAATTTGCAAAAATACATCCTTTGTATTAAAAAAAGGACCATCACTAAGAGCTTTAAGAAAAGCTGTTAAGTGGTTGAGATGTAAGGCTCAGCTTGACGGCTTGAGTCATATAAAAAGAAAAAATGTCGTGTCCCGCAGGATATAAATGGGAGGCGATCAGGAGTCCGGCAAGCGCAGCTCCGGCTGTTTTTGCCAGCAAAAATCGGGATTTAGAACCCGTCGAAAACCTGAGTTAACTCAAAAAGGAAGACGCAACATGAAAAAAACTATCCTTGCTTCTGCTATCGCAGCTGCAACCTTCTCTGGCGCTGCTCTGGCACAGGAAAGCAACCTGCCGACCGTATACGGTAACATTCAGTATGTTCTGAACCACGACAATGTTGACGGTGGCGGTTCTTCTGTTGAGCATCGCGACAACGGTTCGACGCTCGGTGTGATGCATGACCATGAAATCGCTCCTGGTCTGACTGGTTTCTTCAAGGTCGAAATCGACCGTCTTGGCGCTGACGACATCAATAGTGCGAACGATCCAGAAGGTCGTTTCCGTATTGATGAAGCGTACATCGGTGTTAAGGGTGAGAACTTCGGCCAGCTCTGGGTTGGTACCGACGACACAATTTACGAGCTAGCCGTAACAGAGATTTCAGAATTTTACGAAGTCGCACTGCTGAACCAGGCGGTGAGTTATGACACAGGCGAGGGTGACATGGTTCAATACCTGTCTCCTAATTTCGGTGGATTGACTATCGGCGCCGCTGTCCAGGTCAACGGTGACGATGAGTTTGGCAAGAAGTCTTACCCATGGCAGCTGGCTGCTATGTACGAGGTTGATGCCCTTGAGCTGGCGTTCGCTGTTGACTCAAACGACGGTGGCCGCGCTTATAATCGCATAAGCACCGTTCCCAGCGAAAACAATGAGAACACCTACGGTGTGCGCGCCAGCTACAACCTAGACAACCTGCGTCTGACCGGCGAATTCCACACCCGTAAAGATGTGTCCGACACCTTTGGTGTGATGGGTATTTATACTCTAGGCAAGAACCAGTTTGCTTTGTCTTATGAGCTGACTCAGTACGACGACAATTTCAGCGACGCGCAGTTTGCTGACAAAGACATCGACACTGTGACACTACAAGCGCTGCACAACCTGTCTGACCACATGTATGTCTACTTCGAGGGCTACCTCGGTGGCGGCGATGACGGCGTATACGGCGTTGCTAACAAGAGTGAGCGTTCACTCGCTTCCGTTGGTGCTGTTTACTACTTCTGATCAGCAAACCTGCTAATCAAGTAGTCTCGAAAACCGGTGGCTCAGGTCACCGGTTTTTTTGTATATTTAGGGGCCTGTTATTGGGAGTCTGCCATGGAAGTCGAACTTGAAATCAAACTGACTCTATCGGAACGGGCGCAGGCAAAAGCCCTCCAGTGGTTGCTTGCGCAGCCTGAGGCCAGTCGCGGTGGTCAGAAGGATTTGATGAATCGCTACTACGATACGCCGGACGCAGCGCTTAACAGGGCCAGGGCGGCACTTCGGGTGAGACAATCTGGAGATCGCTACATCCAGACTCTGAAAACTCAGGGCGAGTTTGTTGATGGTGCCCATCGCCGTCAGGAATGGGAATGGCCGCTGCCGGGGCCTGAGCTTGACCTGTCATTGCTTGAAGACACGCCATTAAAGCAAAAGCTGGATCTGCAGAAACTCCAAGTGGCCTTCGAAACCAACTTCTCCAGGCAGGTGGTGATGCTTGAAACTGCGGACGCACTTGTTGAAGTTGCCGTCGATTTTGGCGAGGTCGTCGGGGGTGGGAGGTCTCGTCCCTTGTGCGAGGTGGAGTTTGAGCTGAAGTCCGGAAACTCGTCACTGCTGTTGAGCTGGGCCAAGGCACTTGCTGTTGAGGTGCCGGTTTTACTGAACCTGATCAGTAAGGCGGAGCAGGGCTACTATCTTGCGGGTATTACCGGCAGAGAAACACGGGTGGCAGAAGATGGAGAGTGTGCGCGCGGGTTCCTGCGGGCGTTGAGTGACTCCTGGCTCACAGGGGCTGTGCTGGCATTGCCGGAAGACTGTTTCAGACAATTAACTCAGAAATCCACGGAGTCAGGATGTCATGCTACATGGCGCGAGGTAGAGGGCTTTCTGAAATCGGGATGCAACACCCGAGATCTGCTTGATCATGTGCCGCGCCTGGGTTTCCTCCAGTTGGCCTTGGCGGAAGGCTGACGGTGCACAGAAAAAAGGGGCCGGATAACCGACCCCTCTCTGCACTACTGCCTGTGTTATCCGGGCAGATAACGTGTCAGAACGATTTGGTCCAGCCTACCCAAACCTGCGGTTTGTCAGCGCGTGGGCTGCCGAAGGGAGAGTCGCTTTTGCTGATGTCCGCGTAATCGACGTTAAGGCTGAACTCGCCCAATTCGCTCGCATCCTTTGCAAGGCTGGCTGAGTAGTGTACGTAACTGGCATCTTCAAAGCCGGCCTTACCATCAACATCGAAATCATAGTAGCCAACGGTGAAAGACGCTGCGAAATCGTTCGCCAGTGGGAGCGAGGCAGAGCCGTAGTAGTAGATGTCGCCCTCATCGAAAACGTCTTCCTGGTTTTCGCTATGAGCAGTGTATGCTACACCGACGGCGAAGTTACCCAGCCCGATCTCGCCATAAATTTCACCGAAATCGATGTTTTCCGGGGCATCGGTGTAGGCGTAGTAGATGTAGCCGACATCATACGCGATGCCCTCCACGTCGCCCGCGAAGCCAAAGTAGAGATCCAGTTCGTGCGTGGCCTCGTCTCCAAAGTCTATCGTGGAAACCCATGTTCCGGCGTAAAGCCCGCTTGCGTCCTCGTAGTCAACGCCGCCCTGAATAGCGGAGGCACCTTCCGTCTGGGTGAGGCCCCGGAACATGTAGTTGCTCACGGCACCAATATTTGCAGACAATTCTGCGTGGGCGATACTTGGCACGGCCAGCGTCCCGAGCAGGGAAGCAGTGAGTACCGAAGCAGTCAGGTTGTATGCGTTGCGTTTCATCGGATACCTCTTGGATCGATTGTTTAACTCACGGTTGACTAAGCACAGTCGATGCCAATAAATGAAACTTATTATAAATCAAAGGCATCCGTGAATCCTCCGTTATTGCGGTTGCTGAGTTGTCCCAATGTGCACTAAGTCTGGGCGTCAGTTTTTGCGGCTGCACCAGATTGCACCACGGAGTGGTGCGTCAGCTATGGCAGGCTCAGAAGCGCTGTTGCCACGCTGAAGTAAATCAGCACGCCGCTGACATCGGCAATGGTGGTAATCAGCGGTGTACTGGCCGTAGCCGGGTCAAACTTCAGCTTATCCAGTAGGAAAGGCAGCAGCATTCCAATGAGGCTGCCCACCATCACCACAGCGATCATGGTCACCGCCACCGCGAAGGCAATGTCCGGCCCGGCCCTCATAAAGCCAACCACCATTACGGCGGCAGCCATGGTGACCCCCCAGGGCACTGGCTACCAGGGTTTCTTTGCCCAACAACTTCCCCCAGTCGGCGACTGTGACATCACCGGTAGCCATACTCCGTACCATAAGCGTGGCTGACTGTGCCCCCGGCATTACCGGCGCTGGCGACAAGAAGCGGCATGAAGAACAGCAAGGCAATGTGCTCGAAAATGATGTCTTCAAAATAGGCGATACCCGCGCCGGTAAAGATGTTGGCAAACACCAGAATCACCAACCATTGCACCCGCGAGCGGTAGAGCGAGAAGGGTGTTGCATCCCTCAGGCCGGTTTCCAGTTTGCCCACCGTGGCTCCTTTGTGGATGTCTTCGGTGGCTTCTTCTTCCGCTACGTCCATGGCGTCATCGTAGGTGACGATGCCCACCAGCCGTTCGTCCTGATCCAGGATTGGCAGTGCCAGCAAGTCGTAGCGTGATATCAGTCGGGCCACTTCTTCCTGGGGAGTGTCGGTGCTGGCGGTTCTCATCCAGCAGGTTGAAGAAGTCGGCCCGCTCATCCGAGGGCATGGCGGTTACCAGCTCAGCCAGATCCCGGGTGGGCAGGAGTTCGGCAATCAACGTTTGGGTGTTGAGGCCGATGTATCCGAATACCTTGGCGCTGTGTTCCGTTGTCAGGGCCCGGAGCAGGCGAACGCCTTCTCCGTTATCCGGATGTTCCTCTACAAACTCCGCGAGGTCGGCGGCATTGAACGTGGCGGCCGCAGCCTGAATCTGCGCCTGATCATCGGTCGCGATGGCCTCAAAGAGGGGCTGATAGAATTCGGAGTCCAGGTATGACATTCGTTACCTTACTCTTTTGGTGTCATTGTTTCGGCTGTCTGCTCGTTGTGATTGTGCAGGTCTCGCCACTGCTTGAGGAATTCCCGGTACCGGTCCAGGGCCTCCTCAACCACAGATACAGATGGAGTGTCTGTTGATCGGACCAGCACAATCAGTCCCTTGCCCTCGACCTCTTCATTGGTGGGAGGGTGGCAAATCACTTCATTGTCGTGATCGATATACGCCAGGGCAGTGCCAATGCCGTGGCGCACGAGTGCGCTGACGATGTCTGCCCAGACCAGGTCGTCCAACTCCAGATCATAGCGGTGAGGATGGTCGCGTTCGTAATTGAACATGTCTTCCAGCACCTTCTCGGAACCCGGTGCCACCACGGCACGAACCATGATCTCAGGGTAGGTGCGAACCGGACGGATGGTGGTGCGTACCCCAAGTGTTTTGAACCGGTCGCGATTGTGATCACTCACGCATTCCACCGTTGTTCGGCCCCCCAGGTTGGATTCCACCAACCTGTGGGCGATATCGAAGGTCAGGCTGTCTGAGAACGGATCAGATTCGTCTGCGGCGAGCACAATGATGTGTTTGGCGCTGCCGGCATGCACCGCTTTCAGGGCTTCTGGATCGTTGCCCGCGCCATGAAAATGGACCATCCCGCAGTCGGACAGTTCTGCAGGTAAACCACCCGGGAACTGACGGGTCAGCAGCATGATGGGTACCGTGTGGTATTCGGGTACCGAGCGGATCTGGGAGGCAAAGCGCATAAAGTACTGCTCGCCGCCACTTCGTGGGGTGTTAATGATTACGATGTGATCTTTCATGTTGTAAATCCAGCGTCCGGTCAGGATTCGTTCACGGCGGTAGAACCGGTATTCAATATAGTCGCTGACGATCAACGTCAGCAGCGTGATGGCACTGATAAACATCAGCAGGATGGTGCTCAGGCGGCCAACGGTGGTTTCTGGTGCGAAATCGCCGTAGCCCACGGTAACCAGCGTGGTCATGGTCATCCACGCTGCCTCGAACAGCGTCAGAGGCTCTGCCGCCCAGATAATCAGTATCTGGGTGATGAGCAAGCAGCCCAGTATGGCAAAGAGCCGCCGCATACGATTGCGGATCAGGCCGCCCATGGGCAGGTGAGACTGCGTATGTTCGGGATTCAGCGGGCGGCGATTGCGCATCATAGAGTTGGCGTGCCTGTTCAGTCCTTGGCGAGTTCGTTATACAGTACCGGAAATATATCAGAGAGACAGGGGTTTGCGTTATGTCTGAGCCTTGGGGTTCACTGCCAGCGGAACTGGCCAACGATGTGTCAGGTTGTTGGGCTTCGATATTCCCGGACGGGATTCCTAGCTGGTTGACCGATGACGCAGACCTGACGGAAGCCGATATTGCCGAAGCCTTTGCCCGAAGCCTGTTCTTGCGGCAAACCATAGAGCGACATTCTGAACAGATTCGCTCGGCGGTACAGGCACGGCCACTGCAAGAACCCACCACCGAATCCTGGCTGGCGGAGCGCTGGGCGTCTTTCCTGGGCTCGGTGGATTCTGAACCGGCGTTGCACGCCGCACTCAGGCAATTCCGGCGGGAGATCCAGTTCCGGATTATCTGGCGGGATCTGCTTAAGTGGGCGGACCTTCAGGAAACCATCGCCGCCACCAGTGCGTTCGCCGATACCTGTATTGATGGCGCGCTGGATTGGCTGTACGAACAGGCTTGTGAAGAGTCCGGAACGCCCTGGGGCAAAGACCCGGTAACCGGTGAGGAAGCTCCCCAGAAAATGGTGGTGCTGGGCATGGGCAAACTCGGCGGCCGTGAACTGAACGTCTCTTCTGATATTGATCTTATCTTCGCCTTCCCGGGCAAGGGCGAAACGCGCGGTGGTCGGCGAGCCCTGGATAACCAGCAGTTCTTTATTCGTCTGGGGCAAAAACTGATCCAGGCGCTGGACCAGATCACCGCCGACGGCTTTGTGTTCCGTGTGGATATGCGCCTGCGTCCCTACGGCCAGAGCGGCGCCCTGGCCCTGAGTTTCGCAGCGCTGGAAACCTACTATCAGGACCAGGGCCGTGACTGGGAACGCTACGCGATGGTGAAAGCCCGGGTAGTGGCGGGCGACCAGCGGGCAGGGGAGGTGCTGATGAGTAGCCTCCGGCCCTTCGTTTACCGGAAGTACATTGATTTCAGTGCCTTTGAGTCGCTGCGCAATATGAAGGCAATGATCAGCCGGGAAGTGCGCCGCAAGGGGCTGGAAAACAACATCAAGCTGGGCAGCGGCGGCATCCGTGAAATCGAGTTTGTGGTGCAGGCGTTTCAGCTGATTCGGGGCGGCAGGGACCGGGAGCTGCAGCAGCGGGAACTACAGGTGATCCTTAAAGAGCTGGAGGAGCTGGAACTACTGCCCTCCACCGTGGTTCGGGAGCTTCGGGATGCCTATGTGTTCCTGAGAAACCTGGAACATGCCCTTCAGGGCATGGAAGACAAGCAGACCCAGGAGCTGCCCGACGATGCACTTTCTCTGGCTCGGATATCACGGATCATGGGTTACGAGGATTGGTCCGCCTGCCAGAAGGCCCTGACAGAGCATCGTGAGCGTGTGGCCACACATTTTTCCAATATCATTGCCTCGGAGGAAGAGGAGCAGGAGGGCGAAGCCGGCATTGAGGATGGTTGGTTCGAACTCTGGCTTGCAGAAATGGAGGCGGCTGCTGCCGTGGAGTGGCTCTCGGAGCAGGGGTTTGAGCGCCCTGAGGACAGCGTCCAGAAACTGGCGGATCTGCGTGACAGCCGCACCGTCCAGACGCTGCAAACCCAGGGCCGCCGGCGTCTGAATGAATTCATGCCACTGCTGTTAAGTGCCCTCACTGGTGTAGAGAATCCCTCTGAAACGCTCGAACGAGTGCTTCAGCTGGTGGAGGCAATCCTCCGCCGAACGGCGTACATGGTACTCCTGATGGAGAACCCCGGCGCCCTGACACAGTTGGTACGCCTGTGCAGCGATAGCCCCTGGATCGCCAGCCTGCTGGCGGAAACCCCGCTGTTGCTGGACGAGTTGCTGAACGCCGAAAGCCTGTACACGCCCCCCGCCAAGGAAGAATTGCAGGATGACCTGCGCCAGCAAATGCTGCGGATTCCCTATGAAGACCTGGAAGAGCAGATGGAATCGCTGCGGTATTTCAAAAAGGCCCATGTGCTGCGGGTAGCTGCCTCTGAGATCAAAGGCACCCTGCCGTTGATGAAGGTGAGTGATTACCTCACCTGGATAGCCGAGGTGGTGCTGGACCACGTGGTGGATGTGGCGTTCGCAAACCTGGTGAGCCGGCACGGCTATCCGCGCCGGGCTGATGGCTCCGCCTGTGATACCGACTTCGCTATCATCGGCTATGGCAAGCTCGGCGGCATCGAATTGGGTTACACCTCAGATCTGGATCTGGTGTTTGTGCACCAGGCAGACCCGGAACTGGCCACCGACGGCGACAAGCCCATCGACAATGCCGTGTTCTATACCCGCCTCGGCCAGCGCATCGTCCACATCCTCAGCACTCAGACCCCGTCCGGCCAGTTGTACGAAGTGGATATGCGTCTGCGCCCTTCGGGCAATTCCGGGTTGCTGGTCAGCACCTTGCAGGCCTTTGAAAAGTACCAGCAGAACGATGCCTGGACCTGGGAGCACCAGGCCCTGGCCCGGGCCCGTGGGGTGGCCGGCTGCCCGGATACCCTGAAAGCCTTTGAAACCATTCGCCACAACATTCTTTGCCAGCCACGAAACAAGCAGGCATTGCGCAAGGAAGTGGTGGATATGCGGGAAAAAATGCGCGCCAATCTTGGTACGCCTGAGGCCCGGCGGGAAGAAGTGTTCCACATCAAGCACGACAACGGCGGCATTGTTGATATCGAGTTCCTGGTGCAATACCTGATGTTGGCCTGGAGCGCCGAGCACCCTGAACTGACCCAGTGGAGTGACAACATCCGGCAGATGGAAGAACTGGGACGTGCCGGCGTGATGGTGGTGGAAGATACCGAAAGGCTCAGGGAGGTGTTCATAACCCTGAGATCCACCATCCACCGGAGGGCCCTGCAGAACCTGAACAGCCAGGTGGAGGGAGACGCCTTTCCCGAGGAGCGGGCTTACATACAATCCATGTGGCAAAAAGTGATGCTCGCCGATTAAGCAACATTCAATTCCGGCAGAGAATCCTGCTAGAATGCCGTTTCCCCGAAAAACCGCTTTTTTTAGGAGCAGAACAGAATGTCGATGGCTGACCGCGATGGCGTTATCTGGCTGGACGGAGAAATGGTTCCCTGGCGTGATGCCAAGACCCACGTCCTCACCCACACCCTGCATTACGGCCTGGGCTGTTTTGAAGGCGTGCGTGCGTACAACACCGCGAACGGCCCGGCGATTTTCCGCCTGAAAGAGCACACCGACCGCCTGTTCCGCTCCGCTCACATCCTGAACATGAAAATGCCGTTCAGCAAGGATGAGATCAACGAAGCCCAGCGTGCCGCGGTTCGTGAAAACAATCTCGATGAAGCCTACCTGCGCCCCATGGCGTTCCTGGGCTCCGAAGGCATGGGACTGCGTGCCGACAACCTGAAAGTGCACGTGATGGTTGCCGCCTGGAGCTGGCCGTCCTACATGTCGCCGGAAGCCAAAGAGTTGGGTATCAAGGTACGCACCTCGTCCTACACCCGCCACCACGTGAACATCACCATGTGTAAGGCAAAGGCCAACGGCAACTACATCAACTCCATGCTGGCCCTGAACGAAGCCATCTCCGGCGGTGCCGAAGAAGCTCTGCTGCTGGATAACGAAGGCTACGTGGCTGAAGGCTCCGGCGAGAACATCTTCATCGTGCGTGATGGCGTGCTGCACACTCCGGAGTTGACCTCCTGCCTGGAAGGCATCACCCGCGCAACCATCATCGACTTCGCCAAAGACCTGGGCCTGCAGGTGAAAGAGCGTCGCATCACCCGTGACGAAGTCTACGTGGCCGAAGAAGCCTTCTTCACCGGCACCGCCGCCGAAGTGCTGCCCATCCGCGAGCTGGATGGCCGTCAGATTGGCGAAGGCAAGCGCGGGCCGATTACCGAGAAGCTGCAGAGTATGTATTTTGATGCGGTTAAGGGGAGGTTGGATAAGCATTCTGAGTGGCTGACGCCGGTTCGGTAAAGGCTCCCATGAGGGAAGGCTACGTTAGAAACGTTGGGGCCACCGGAGTCAATCTGGTGGCCCGTTCGTATGTGGCGGATTTCTCCGAGCAGTGGTTTAACCCGGAGTTTTGGGCAGAACGGGCAGTTCCAGTAACAAAAGGCGGCCGTGGCTCGGCCTGGTTTGTTCACTCACCGGTGGGCGACCTGGTGTTGAGGCAATTTTCCCGAGGTGGCCTGCCGGGGCGCTTCATCCGTAGCGAGTATGTCTATACCGGAGAGGATCGCGTTCGGTCCTTTGCTGAGTTTCGATTACTTGATCAGCTTTATCGCCAGGGGTTTCCCGTTCCCGAACCGGTTGCCGCCGGTTATCAGCGCCAGGCCAGTCTGTTTTATCGTGCCTCCATCATCATTCGCCGGATTCCCGGAGCAGCGCCGCTAACCGATTACTCCGGCGCGGATTGTTTGCGCGTTTGGAAAGCAGCCGGGGGCTGTGTGCGGCGCTTCCACGATGCAAGGGTTTATCATGCGGACCTGAACTGCATGAACATTCTGGTGGCAGGGAGAGCGGTGTATCTGATTGACTTTGACCGCGGAAAAATCGTGCCGCTAATGCAGGGTGACCGCTGGAAAGCAGAAAACATCGGCCGGTTGCAACGTTCTGTCACTAAATGCCTGGGTGACGTAGATGATTCTTTAAGGCTCCGCTTATGGCAGGCGTTTATGGCTGGTTATGAAGGGGGAGGTCAGTAAACCGGCGTCTCGCCCGGAGCCGTTCTGCGAAAACGTTTGTACTCCCATTGGTATTGAGCCGGAACATCGGCGATGCACTTTTCAACCGAGCGATTAAGAGCAGTAAGCGACTCACGCATGTCCTGTGATGCCATCCCGGGTTCGGCTTCTCGAATGACCATTTTGAAGCCTTTTCCGTCGGGCAATCGTTGGGCATAGGTGACCAAGGGTCTCGCACCGGTTTTGTGAATCAGCTTGGAGGCCAGGGTCATGGTGATGGTCGGGATGCCGAAAAATGGCGAGAACTCGCCGCCTTCTTTTCGTGGTGTCTGGTCTGGCAGGATGCCGACGACTCCGCCTTCCCGAAGAATGCTGAACAGCCGCATAATACCGCGCCGGTCAGTCGCGACCAGTTCGGACCCGCTGCGACTGCGTACCGCTTTCATGTACTCTTCGAAGCCGGCCTGGTTTGGCGGGCTGTAAAGTGCCGCCATCTTGTAACGTGACGCAAAGAACAGTCCGGTGAGCTCCCAGTTGCCCAAATGCGGTGCCAGTAACAGCAGGCCTTGTTTGCCAGATTGATAATCAGCGAGTAGCTCTTCCCCTTCAATCTCGCGGATCAAGCCGAGGCAGCGCTCGACGGGCCACTCCCACATTATTGGAAGCTCCAGCGCGGTTGCGCCGGTTTCACGCAGGCTCTCGCGGCCCATTGCTTCAATCGCTTCCTCCGAAAGATCCGGATAACAGGCTCGAAGGTTTTTGCGGGTGGTTTCGACCGAGCGCCCCTCAAGTTTCCAGGCAAGACTGCCGAGAAGCCTGCCCAGGCTCTGAGCATTGCGCAGGCCCAGCAAAGACAGCAGGCGAAAAACGACTTTGATGAGCTTGCCAGTCACGAAATCTTTCCATTTGAGGTAGAAACAGGGCCGAAAAAGTAACATTGTCACCAACACCGCACAAGGTGATTGACGCTTTGTAACAGCACGGTTGTCGGCTTTTGAAGCTTGGCCATGATAGAATTCGCGGGTTTTTACATGACGTTGCCCGGGCCCGAACTATGTGGAACCTTATTAAACTCGCCTTTTTCCGGTTTGCAGCCGGTGGCTGGATTCCTGCACGGTGGTTCGAGCCTGACCTGCCGCCAAAGGACAAGCGAGCTGCGCGCACCGGCCACCTCAAACTGGAGGTGGTCAGCCATTGCTGGAACTATTCCCATTTTCTGGTTTACCAACTGAGCTCTCTGGTGCTGTTCCCGCCAAAAGAGCTGGATGTCACCATGACGGTTTTTTACACTCCGGAGGACAAGAAAACTGCCGAACTCCTTGCCTTTTTTGGTGACCAAGTGGCTCCCGGTATTACTTGGAACTGGCAGCCAATCGCGAAACAGGAACTATTCCGTCGCGGCATTGGCCGTAACCGGGCAGCACTTGCTACGACCGCCGACTGGGTGTGGTTTACGGATTGTGATCTCATGTTTCGTGATGGTTGTTTAGATGCTCTCGCTGCGGCACTTCAGGGCCGCCAGGACGCCTTGCTGTTTCCCGAACAAGAGCACACAACCGACTTGTTGGCCGAGGATAACCCCCTGTTGCAAGCGGGTACCATGGAGCCGCAAGTGCTTGATATCGATATCGGTTCCTTCACCACCAGAAACATCGCCAAAGCCACCGGCCCGCTTCAGATTGCCCATGGTGATGTGTGTCGAGCCGTGGGCTATTGCCGAAACATCGGGTTGTATCAACAGCCGGTAGAAAACTTCGCCAAGTGCCACGAAGACCGAGCCTTCCGGTGGTTACTGCAGAGCCAGGGCGTGCCCATTCAGATTCCTGGTGTTTACAGGATTCGCCACGTTGCCAAAGGCCGATATTCCGGCAATGAAGCTCGGAGTAAACTCAGGACCAGGCTACGGGTTTGGCAGTCTTGGTGGCGGGATCGGAAGCAGGGCAACCCCTCATGAGTCGCCTCCAGAGAACGGTTCTGATTACACCGACGTGGGCTGGTGATTTCGAGCATTTCCGATTGATGCGAGCTTCGCTTGAGCAGTCCGGTTTGAACCACCTGCCACACTATGTGGTGGTTCAGCATGAAGATCTCGAACTGTTCCGAGAGTTTGCCGACACACCCGGTTTGCACCTTCTGTCGACGCAAGACGTTTTGCCTCCCGAGGTCGAAGCAATCCGCGTTAGGGCCCGAAACCTTTCTTCAAGGTTTGGGCGGGGCCTGACCAAGATTTTTGGGAGCCTGAAACGCCTCATTTCGTGGCCAATATGGCCATCCTATACCGGGTGGCATACCCAGCAACTGTGCAAGTTGAAGCTGGCGAGTGAGCTTGATTGTGATCTGGCTGTGATCATTGATTCGGATGTGTACGTTACGCCGGGTGCGCAAGTCGATGATTTTGTATCGACTTCAGGGTCAGTGTGCTTTGCTGACTGGAAATCCCGAACTGACTTGAAGGGGAAGGTGGCTAACTGGGTGGCAGTTTCAGAGGCAATGGCAGGGGCCGTCAACGCTGACCGAAAGGTTAACGTCTATTTTGACACGCCTTTTGTTTTTGATCAGAGGCTTTTGCGTGCGGCCCTGAATTTTCTGGAGAGGGGTAGCAGAAAACGTTGGTGGCAGGTGCTTCTGGATCAACCTCCGAGAAGGTGGTCCGAATTCGGCTACTACAAAGCGTTTCTGGCGTGTCAGTGCGACGCCAGTGAGGTCGAATGGCGTAACCCAGTATCAAGTCGTTACATATTTGATACCAGCGATCCTGAAAAGGTTATTCACGCGGTGACCTCGATGCGTGGGGATCTAGGCGTGCACTACATTACGATTCATTCGCAGGCTAGTGGGCGAGAGAGTTGGGCGCCCAGTGCTTATATAGATCCTTTGATTCGTCAATTGCAGGCGGGCTGACGACCTATGCAGGGTGTTGTAGACATGGGACAGGTTTCAAGTGACCGTGAAATGACGGCTGTATGGTTTGGTCGATTGGGGTTTCTGTTCGGTATCTGGCTTTTCTTAAGCGTATCTGCGCCTGAGGTGGTATTCAGAACCTTTTTTCACGCTTTGATCTTACCTCTCACCGCATACCTGGCTTTGCAGAGGCGGGATCTGGTTGATCTGAAAGAGCCGTTTATCGCTGTTTTCGTCCTTTTCTGTACCTATATGTCTGTTTCTACATGGTTTGTGGGGAATGGTCCTGTTAAGGATGACTGGCAGGCGTCACGTTGGGGCGTTGAAGCGGCCTTTGGCATGCTCGCATTTCGCCTGTGGATGTCCAGTATCGTTCGTTACAGAAAGGTATGGGGATATGTATTTTTGTGTGCGGCACTACTCGGTTCTCTGGCAGGCCTGGCAACTCTTCCGTTGCCTGAGTTTGGGGGCTTGCGGACGAGTGGTTTGGGTATGTTGGAGCATCCTATTCAAGGTGCGTCGATAGCGATTGTGCTCATGGCAATTGGCTTGTTTATCTTGTTGCATAGAAATGAGCCAATACAGCCCGCCGAAGTGTTTTTCGCTGTTCTGGTGATCGTTGCTACCTGCGTCTTTGTGATAATGACCAAAAGTCGGGCTCCCATTCTGACAATGTGCGCCTATTTGACGTTTTTTGTTTTTGTCCTCGGGGCCAGATTCCGCCCGCACCTAACCGCATTTTGTGTTGTCTTTGCGGGAGCCCTAATCGTAGTAAGTGTTCAGTCACTCGTGGGATTTGAACTCTTGGTTGAACAACTATTCAAGAGAGGCGATGCACATCGCTTTGATATTTGGGAGGCTTACGCATCTTACCCGCCCGAGTCTCTCTGGTTTGGCAACGGTGCGGGAATGGACTTCAAGTTGATGGATGCCTCGCGTCAGTTTCTTGAACCTTTGGGGCTTGATATATCCCATCCGCACAATATCTGGCTTGGGGTTTGGGCTGAAACGGGTTTTATTGGCGTTGCATTCCAGCTTGCCTTATTGGGATTGCCGGCGCTTTGGGCTATTAAGGCGCCAATCAGTCCCCTGGTAAAAATGCATTTGTTGGCGCTTCTTGCACTCTTTGTGATGCTCACCTTCACGGATGAATACACCTTGCTGATTTCGATGCACCCAATCTGGTTGATTGGTTGGCTTCCTTTGGTTTTTGTGTGGTCATGGGCCTGTTCTGCTCATGCTGGGGTTAAGAAACATAACAGGGCTGGGGAGGCTTATGTCCAATAACCGAATAGCCGTGTGTATCTTTTCGTTCAATCGAGGGAAATTTCTCCGAAATTGTGTTGAGTCGATTCTACGATGCATCCCGGACGCAGACATTGCCATTTTTGATGACAACAGCACTGACTCCGAAACCTGCGAGTATCTGAACACTATTTCGGACGCCTGTGAGGTAATCAAACCGGAGAAAGAGGGCAGCATTAAGCATGGCGGTCTCTATCATAATATGAACTCGGCGCTTACACGGTTTCAGAGTCGTCGCCTTGTTTGTTTTCTTCAGGATGATACGCAAGTTGTTCGACCTATATCGCCAGAAGAATTGACCTCTCTGGATAAGCTGTTTGACGATACGGAAGGTCTTGGGTTTATTCATCCTTGCTTCATTCGAGGTGTCGACCTGACGAAACGGCCGATAACACCATTACAGGGGCCATCAGCCGAATTTTTCTTCAGGAAGGACACGGGGCAGAGTGCAGGTATCCACTACTCTGATCTGGTTGTTTTTCGTCCGGAGAGACTTATCGGGGCAGGCTGGCAATTCAAGCAGTCCGAACCTGCCAATGACCAACAGGCAAAGTCGCTTTTCGGGATGATGGCGTACATGTGGCTGCCTTTCGCAATGTGGCTGCCTGAAGTTCCTGCATATCGGGGAAAGAATAAAACCTTGGGACTGAAGCTCGCAGAGCGTAAGAAGCGTGTGGGTTTCTATCCATTTCGGATTTGGTCTGAGGGGCGGGCAAAAGAAATCAGATCTGTACCCGACCAAAAGTTGCCCGTGGCCGAGGAATTTCTTGAGTGTACTCCCAAAGATCCACCCAAGCCCTGGACCTATAATCCATTAACGGGATTGCGGTTTTATAAGCAGCTCAACAATCTTGAGGTTGCTCTTAGGCGATGGTTTAAGCACTAGTTTTTGGCGCGGGTTAGTTTCTCTTTAGGAATAGTATGATGAATGATCAGCCTGAAATAATTGTCATCAGCCTTCTCAGGGCGGTTGAGCGCCGAGAAGCGATTAAGGCACAGTTTTCGCACCTGGGCGTAGACTTTCGCTTCTTCGATGCTGTGGATGGCAAGAAAGGACATGAGCTGTTTTCAAGGTTCGATGCACGGAAGGCGAAGCGTATTGGAGAAATTCCGCTTACTGCAGGACATTTGGGCTGCTATGCCAGTCACTATCTGGTGTGGCAGCGCTGCTCTGAGTCCAACAAGCCGATCATTGTTCTGGAGGATGACGCACAAATTTTTGAGGAATCATTTCTGCGGTTTCTCGGTGTTTGCCCAGCTCTTCCAGAGACTATTGAGTGTGTCAGGCTGTTTGACAGCAGATCCAGGAACACGGAAAGGTTAAGAGTCTTTGATCAAAACGGCGTAACGGTTTGCAAGTTTCTCAGGGGGCATAAAAGCGCCACCGGATACTTTTTAAGGCCTTCTGCAGCAAGAAAATTTTTACAGTACGCGGACACCTGGGCCGAGCCAGTTGATATTGAAATGGATCAGTTTTGGGACAACGGTGTCGAATGCTTTGGTGTTGAGCAAGCGTGCGTGACCAACAACCCGGAATTTGAGTCTGCTATCGACACCGGCTTTAATACCAGAGACTTGAGAAAAGGTTTGATGCGGCTTCGCTGGCGTTGGTATTTGATCAAGGGGAAAATTCGTAGGGAGATTCATAATTTCAAATTCAGGAAATCGCTGAATTTGGGCCAGAAGAAATCTTAGCGGCAGGCTTGGCATGGCCGAGTAGGTGGTTTGAATTGTCTTATATTCCAAAATGCTTTCACTTTATTTGGGTGGGTGATGAAAGTCGTCGCCCAGATGCCTGTTTTGAAACGTGGCGGTCATTGAATCCCGAATTTTCATTGAAAGTGTGGGGGAATCGGGAATACGATGAATTTCCATGGCGAACCAAACGACACATGGATGCGATGTGGAAAACAGGGCAGCTTTTCGGCGTGGCAGACTTGATGCGATGGGAAATACTTTTTAATGAGGGAGGTTTTGCTCTGGATGCTGATTCAATAGCCCTTTCTCCTTTGCCAGACTGGTTGTTTGATTGCACCGCATTTGCGTGCTGGGAAAATGAACTGATTTCGCCGGGCCTAATTGCTAACGGTTATTTTGCCTCCCGCCCTGGTGATCGATTGATTGGGCAACTACTGGAAAAGTTCCTTTCCAGCAAGTACTTGGCAAGCAAGTTTGTCTGGTACAAGTTGAAACATAAACCAGTTGCTGCTTGGAAAACCGTTGGTCCGAGAGTTTTGACCGAGACGGTTCGAGAAATGGGTTATAGTGACTTAACGGTTCTTCCAAGCCATTTTTTTTGCCCGAGGCATCTAAGCGGAGAAACCTATAGAGGATCGGGACCTGTCTTCTGCGACCAACTATTTGCAAGTAGTCGGCCTAACGGTTATCAAGAGCTAAAGTTAAATCAAGAAACTGCAGAATCATTGATCGCCATGGCACGAGAGCGCTTGGGGCGCTAATCTAAATTTTGCCGGATTTGCTTGATGAAAGCCTCGATTTTCGCCAGTTTTCGGAGAAGCCGATACCGCCTTAAGGGATCATAAATCCATGGTGATTTAAGGCCTTTTACTCTCACTGTCAGGAAGTCTTCCGCGATTGGAACCTGATCTGTTGGCCTGCTACGCAACCTTTGTATTGCTGACTCATCCATTATGTTGAAGGGATAAAAACCCGCCTTATTGACGATTTCAGCAAGCCGGAATGTGAAGCTTTTTTTCTTGTTTCGGTAAGCAGGCGGATTGGGTAGCCACATAGCAAACGGTGCAAAAAGGTAACCCATTTCCAGGAAATTCTGTTTTGCCTGTTGTTCGTTCTCAAATTCCCCCGGCACAAATTTCCAGTCAACTGAACGCAAACGGTCGCTCCTGGTTACGGAGATGTCGGAATAGTAAACGCCTGCCACTTGTTTATTGCTGCGGTGCTCGCAGACGTAAACGTCACGATCATCGCGATATATAAATCGATCCAGCGTCCGCTGACGAGTAATTCGTTTCTGGAAGACGGGTGCAAGAAATCCTGCATTCGGGAATTGGTCAAACTGGTTGTTCAGAAATTCCAGATCCTGATCATCAATAGGTCGTATTAGCTGCGTATCATCCTGGAGAAAGCATATCAGTGTGACTTCTTCCAAGGAGTCAACAGCTCTCTGCATGTTCGTATAGAGAGCCCCGTGCTGGTCGCCGGATTTTTTATCATCTCTGGTGCGCACTTCGTGCTTTTCCGCAATCTCGCCAAGAATCTGAATAGTCTCAGGATCATTGCTGGCGTCGTCATAGATTATGATGCGATGTTTCGGGGCGCAGATTTCAATTGATTCGACACAGTTCCGTAGGTGAGGCCCGCGATTGTAGGAGAAAACGAAAAATATCAAGAGATGGCTCCTTTTCGGGGCTCGCTGATGTGTAAATTGATACCATGTGGCGTTTGAGTGATGCCTTGGTTTTCAACTCGGATTCTGTGCTCCTTGTTCGCCCTGACAGTATCAGGATCAACATACCCCCTTGCATGATCGAGATGAATAACAATTGCGTTATACCTCACATGTTTCGGTTTGATGCCCAGATTAACCAACCGAACTCCAAATTCTCTGTCTTCACCGCCATAGGCCATGGTTTCATCAAAGCCGTTAACTGCAAGCACATCTTTTTTCCACACCGATCCATTGGAGCCTTTGAAGCGGCAGCGTGTTGGGGTTAGGGTGTTGAACAATCGGGCCTTCCAGCCACGAGCAGTTAGCTTGCTGTTCTTGTACGTGGAACCAAGTCCATGCGCTTTGAGCCATTCGAGTTCGAAACACCGCCCGGCCAGAATGTCTTCACGCGTTATCGCTTTGCTCGTCTCCATGGGCAGCTTGTGGTAGCCGCCTGACAGGTAATAGCCAGGCGCAGCTTCGGTTGCATGTACCTCAAGAAAGTCTTTGCGAGGAATACAGTCGCCATCGGTGAATACCAGATATTCTGCCTGAGCTTTGAGTACCGCCTTATTCAGGATTCGGCACTTCTGAAAACCGTCATCCTCCTGCCATACATGGGTTATCGTGAGACCGGTTTCATCTCTCATGCGATCAATAAGCTGACGTGTTTCATCTTTTGAACCATCATCAGCAATGATGATCTCAAAATCCTTATGGGTTTGTGCGCTGTATCCCCACAGGACTTTTTCTAGCCACTCAGGTGAGTTGTAGGTGCTGATGATCACAGAAAGCTTCATAAGTAGTGTTCGCGTACCTTGATATGACAGTTATTCATAAAACCGAGATAACTCCTCCAGAACCCGAAGGGCTATAGAGGGCTTGAGCTCATAATTCCGGACCGGTTCCAAACTCCGGCTTACCACATCAACATTACCAGAAGCATGGGTAACGACGGCGAGCTCTTTCGTCAAAAGCGCATAGTCCATATAACTATGGGCTATGCTCCATGGACGTTCTTGAGGTTCGAACAAGCCATTTCCGGTTGCGTAATGGCTTGGGTCTGGGCTCTGACAACCCAGCAAGTCACCCATAAGCGTTGGGGCTATATCGAAATTCTCGGTTCTGTAATCAATTCGTTGTGCCGGTTTGCCGGGCCAGTGTACCACCATTGGCACCCTAAGCTGATAGTCGCCGAAGTTGCTGCCATGTCCCCAGTAATTTTTCCCATAGTCGTTAAACTCCTGGCCGTGGTCGCCGGTAATCATAACGACGGTGTCATCAAGCAGGTCTCGGCTCATAAGGTCGTCAAGAACGCGGCCGATCAAATTGTCCACAGGCCGCTCTTTGCGTGGAATGATTGATACGGCGCATGGTGTCTCGAACTCCGGTAATTTATGGGGTGGCATACCAAAAGCCCGATATTACCGATTTTTTGTTAGGTAGCTAAGTCAGTGCTTTCCGCTAACGCGCGCCTCTTCCCTTGGCAATCAATGTATGTGCAAAGTTGCGTTAGCCTCTGCCGTAAACATCTTCGAGTCGAACGATGTCATCTTCACCGAGGTAAGAGCCAGACTGCACTTCGATTAGGTCAAGATCGATCACGCCGGGATTTTCCAGTGAGTGGATCTGGCCTACCGGAATGTAGGTAGACTGGTTTTCGGTCACCAGGTAGGTTTTTTCCCCATTGGTGACTTTGGCCGTGCCACTAACGACAATCCAGTGTTCAGCCCGGTGGTGATGCATCTGTACCGAAAGCTTGGCGCCTGGTTTAACGGTGATGCGTTTTACTTGAAAGCGCTTGCCGTTGTCGATGGAGTCGTAAACGCCCCAGGGACGGTAAACCTCCCGGTGATTCAGATGTTCGTGTCGCCCATCGCCTTTGATGCGCTCGACCACCTTTTTAACGTCCTGAACTTTGTCTTTATGGGCGACCAGCAGGGCATCTTTAGTTTCGATGATCACCAGATCCTTTACCCCGACGGTTGCAACCAGTCGGCTTTCTGCCCTCACCAGGGTGCTCTCGGTATCGTGAGCGATGACATCGCCGCCAAAGCTGTTGCCGTTGGTGTCTTTCTCTGACACTTCCCAGAGTGCAGACCATGAGCCAATGTCGCTCCAGCCTGCATCCAGCGAGACTACTACGGCGTTGCTGGTTTTTTCCATGACCGCGTAATCAATAGAGTCCTCCGGGCACTCCCCAAATATGCTCTCGTTAATACGGGTGAAGTGGAGGTCTTCATTGGCGTCATCTACCGCCGCCTGGCAGATGGCGAGAATCTCCGGGCGATACTTCTGGAGCTCCGCGAGATATTGACGCGCACCGAACATGAACATACCGCTGTTCCAGAGGTAGTCGCCAGAAGCAAAGTAGCCCTGGGCAGTATCCAGGACGGGTTTTTCAACAAACCGGTTAACGCTGTAGCTACCTGATTCGAGTGCCTGACCTTGCTGAATGTAGCCGTAACCGGTTTCGGCATGGCTTGGCACAATTCCGAAGGTGACAAGATTGCCTTGTTGCGCCAGCGGAACCGCTTTTTGTATACCTTGCTGAAAGGCGGTGACATCCTGGATCAGGTGGTCAGCCGCAAGCACCAGCATTAGCGGGTCGGCAGAGTCGTCACCAACAGCTTTGGTAAGTTGCAGGGCAGCCAGAGCAATGGCTGGCGCGGTGTTGCGCCCGCATGGTTCCAGGATGATTCGCGCATCTTTATAGCCTGCCTGGCGCATTTGTTCTGCAGCGAGAAAGCGATGTTCTTCGTTGCATATCAATAACGGATCTGCTGACTCCATACCGTCCAGTCGGGTAACCGTGAGTTGCAGCATGGACAAACGATCATCCGTCAGTTTCAGAAACTGTTTTGGGTTCAGTTGCCTGGACAGCGGCCAAAGGCGAGAGCCGGTGCCTCCGGCCATAATGACGGGATGAATCATGTAATTGCTCCAAACGAAGGTTTCGGTCAGCATTGGCCCTTATAATTCGCAAAATACTATCACAAGAGTTTTCGCTCTGTAGTGTTTCGGTCTGAGTGGAATCAACCTTACAGGCATTATTGATGAAGCTACCGTTATCGGTTTATTACATCACACTCAATGAGGAGCAGAGGCTGCCGGAATCTCTTGAGAAGGTTCGGGGTTGGGTCGATGAGATTATTGTTGTTGATTCAGGTAGCACGGACCATACGCGGGAAGTAGCGGAGGCTGCTGGCGCTCGTGTTGTCCATAGAGAATGGGAAGGGTTTGCTGTTCAGAAATCGTTTGCCGAATCTTTGTGCAGCAATGACTGGGTGCTCAACCTGGACGCTGATGAAGTGCTCTCTGATAAACTCGTTGGGTCAATCAAAAAGCAGTTTTCTGACTCGATTCCTTCGGACATCGCCGGGTTCAGCTTTCGTTGGAAGGTTCGTCCGCCAATGCCTGGGCACCCCTTTCGCCATGACAAGACGCACCTTTTACTGCGCCTTTACCATACAAGCAGGGCGGGCTTTGTTTCCGAAAAACACAGTATCCATGACCGGCCAAAGCCCCATACAGGTCGCGTTGTTCGCCTTAAGGGCGATGTCTATCACAAGACGCTGATATCACTTGAGCAGTTGGAAAAGAAGTATTGCAAGATGTCGTCGGACCAAGCTTGCCATCTCGTGGTCAAGGGGCGGAATATATCCGCCATCCGGCTGTATTCGGAATTCCCGGTCAAATTCCTCCGATATTATTTCTTGCACCGCCAGATTCTGAATGGCTGGTTTGGCTTCAGTGTTTCGATTACGGCAGCCAATCGCAATTTTATGCGATTGGCCAAGGCAAAGGAGTTGCAGATGATTGAACGCCTGGAAGGTAAGGCTCAAGGCTCCAGACAGTCACGGTAGACCCTGACAGTATTTTTTGTCATTGCGTCTACGGACAGTTCTGCCTGGGCCCGTGTTCTGGCCGATGCCTGAGCGTTGTAAGCGCTGGCTAGGTTGATATTGAGGTGATCGGCAAATTCCTCGGATGATGCATTAGTTGGAATCACGAAATCGCCTGGAAGAAATTCGTTTGCAATGGGTACATCCGTTGCCACAACGGGTTTATCAGACTGCAATGCTTCTGCAAAGACGTAGGAAAAACCTTCCCGCCGTGACGAAATGACGACGGCGTCTACAGCGCTCATTAATTCCGGAATGTTTGTAACGTGGCCGAGAAGCTTGACTCTTCCGCTCAGGTTCAGGCGGTGGATTTGTTCGTCGAGGTTTTTGAAATTTGGGCCAGAACCGGCGATCAGCAACGTTCCTTTAACGTGCTGAAAGGCTTCAATTAGCCGGTCGAAGCCCTTTGCAGCGACCAATCTTCCGACTGAGAGCCACACTGGCTTAACATCGCCCGAGCTAATTGCACCGGCTGGTGAAGCGTGTGCCTGAGTGTCGAGGCCGTTGTATACGACCGTAACATTTGAATGGCCAATGTCGCGGGCGAGCGCGTTGCTAACGGCGATCATACGGCAAAAACGCAAAGGGTTGGGGTACCTTTTTTTGAAATTATGGATGGTTGCTATAAAGACTGTTTTCTTGAAGAGGGGGCTGATTCGCTGAACGATGTGGGCTGCCTTGCTACCTTGTGCATGCACGACATCAAACCGATATTCCCGGAGGATACGAGCAACCCGAAAGTAAGTTGCTACGGAGTGCCTGGATAAACGAGAGTTGATTGGCAACCGGGTAATATTGGCGTCCAGAGCCTGAAGATGTTCCGGAGCTGCCATGCAAAACACCTGAATGCCAGAGCTGGCGAGCCCGTTTGCAAGTTCTGAATAATGTTTTTCCATTCCGCCTTTTGCAGTCCCGGGCGATACCATGAACAACAATACCTTCACGATTGATTACCCTTGAGCTGGATTGTATGCTCATAAATCCCCAAAGTCCCCTCCGTCTGCGCCCTCAACAAAAACCGCTCTGGCAACTCAATCTCCGGCCGGGGCTTATCCAGCAATCCCAGCACCGCACTGGCAAACGCGCCGGTGTCGTCCGGCGTCACCAGTCCGTCCCGAAAGCATGCCTGCAGCGTTTCCGCCGCACCGCCCCGGTTGTAGGCCACCACTGGCGTGCCGGACGCCAGGGCTTCGGTCACCGTGCGTCCGAAGGGTTCCGGCTTGGTGGACATGTGGCAAACCACATCAGCGAACAGATACAGGTTGGTCATGTCGTTGCGCTGGCCGAGGAATGTGACTTTATCGGTCAGGCCTAGCCGGCTGCGCTCTTTTTCAAGCTCCTGCAGGAATCGTTCTTTTCCCGGTTCGGCCCCGCCCACGATGATGCCGTGACAATCCGGTCGCTGGCGCACAATGCGGGCCATGGCTTCAAGGTAGTCCAGTTGGCCTTTCCAGCGGGAAATGCGGCCGGGCATCATAATGATTTTCTTGCCGGCCAGCTGGGGGAAGCGGGACAGGAGGATGTCCAGCCACTGGTCGTTGATGGCCCGGTTACGAAAGGCGTCGATGTCGACGCCGCGCTGGATCACCGTCAGCTTGTCTTCCGCTACCTCGAAATTCTTCAACACGTAATCCCGCACGCAATTGGAGACGGCAATGATCTGGTTCGCCCTGGTCATGATGGCGCTGTAGGGATTGACGGAATACATACCGTGAAAGGTCGAGACAACGGCGGGCTGTTGGTCGGCAGGCAGGGTCTTCAGGGCCAGGTGGATAATCCATGCGGGCATGCGTGAGCGGACATGAACAATGTCAGGCCGCAGCTCCTGCAACAGCTTGCGCATGGGCAGAATCTGCCCGAAAGACGCGGGCGTTTTCCGGTGGATTGGCATGTGGATGTGGGTTGACCCCTGGCCGCGAACCTGTTCCGCCATCGGGCCGCCGTTGGAAACTACATAGGATTGATGACCACGCTTGACCAGTTCTGCGGCGAACTCCACGGTGCCTCGCTCCACGCCGCCACTGTAGAGTGCCGGAAGAGCCTGGAGAATCTTCATTGCTTGGCCTCCTTTCCTGATTTTTGAAAAGCAGCCAAATAGTTACCCGCCACCCATCGGGCGGCCCGGTCGGCTTCCCAGAGTCGTTCATGCCTTTCTGCCTGTTCGGCCATCACGCTGGCATGGTCTGCCCAGTGGGCAATCAGCCCCCGCTCTGTCAGGCGTTTTACTCCGTTCGCCACGCGGCTGTTGGCACGCGCATTCAGGTTCAGCAGGCCGGTGGGCACGCCGGAAGTGGCGGCTTCGCACACCATGGAAATGCTGTCCGGCGTTACCCAGACCGCGCGGGAAGCAGCGAGCTGGTGGCTGAGCCAGTCATCGTGGGTACGGGTGTGATGCACTACGGAGATTTTCGGGCTCTGCAATTCGGCCAGCCGATCGGTGGTGCTTTCTGGTGTGCGCCGGGAATCGGTGATGGTCCAGCGCCACTGAGGGTAGCGGGCTATCAGGTCGCTTATCTGATTCAGAATGGCATCTTCGTCCCAATCGAAATGTTCCGAATGCCCACCCACCAGGATCAGGGCTTCCGGTTTGCGGGTTAGCCGGGCGAGGGGTGTGATGGTGTTGATCACGCCTTCGGTGTGCAGGATGTTGTTAGCAGGCTTTACCTCGTCATGGGCCGGGATAATCGCGCCATCTACCCAGCCCAGTGGGAAGGCCGGTTTCATCAGTACCAGGGTTTTGGCCTTGCCCAGGCGCCGAAGTGCCAGTAATAAACGGTGAGTGCCGGTGCCTGCGGCGACCATCAGGTCTGGTTTGGGCAGTGCCGTATCCATGGCAGGGGCCACACCCAGAAGGGCTCGCCAAAGAGGTACCGGGTATTCGTCGGCACTGACCCAGTAGAGCGCCGCGCCAGTCAGCACCCGCAGGCGGTTGCCCAGCCCTTTGAGCTGGTTCTTGTGGCCGGGCTTGTTGTCTGTCAGCAGCCAGACAACCGGTGCTTGCGCTTGATTGCTCACGGGTTATTCCTTGCGCTTGCGCCCGTAAAAGCCGGGGTCGTCGCGGTCGGGGCGGGTTTTAAAGCGCCGGTGCATCCACAGGTATTGGTCCGGCGCTTTGCGAATCTCCTGCTCGATGATGGCGTTGATCCGGGTTGCATCGTCCAGGTCGTCACCGCTTGGGAAGTTCTCAAGGGCGGGGTGGAAATAGATGTCATAGCCGGGCTTGTCATCGCGGCGAAAATGGCTGAAGGGCACGACTTTGCAGCCGCTGCGTTCGGCAATTCGCGAAGTGGCTGTGATGGTACCGGTGGGAATGCCGAAGAACGGGGCAAACACGATGTCCTTACGGCCGTAGTCCTGATCTGTCGCATACCACACGGCGCGATTTTTCTTGAGGCTACGGAACAGGCCGCGCAGGTCGCGGGCACCTAGCACGGTGCCATAGCGCCGGCCCCGGGCCCTGGTCATCACGGCATTCATCAAAGGGTTGTTGTGATCACGCTGCATAACGTCAGCTTCTATGTATTCGGTGACCAGGCTGCCACCCAGGTCGAGCGTGCTGTAATGGCCGCCCAATAGCAGCACGCCCTTGCCGGCTTCCAGCGCTTTCTCGAAATGCTCGATGCCGTGAATGCGGGTCATGCCGGTCAGCTTGGCCGGGTCCCGGAACCAGGCAATGCCCAGTTCCATCAGACCAATACCATTGGCGATAAAGGCATTACGTACCAGGGCCGCCTGTTGCTGTTCATTCAACTCCGGAAAGCACAGGCGAATGTTGACCTCGGTGATATGCCGGCGGCTCTTGGCCAGTTTCCAGGCCAGCAATCCCACCATCTTGCCCAGCCACCATTGAAACCGGATGGGCAGTTGGGCAACCAGCCACATCACGCCAATACCCAGCCAGGTTGGCCACCAGCGAGGATGACGGTAAGCTGAGTAGTCGGTATTCCTTGGAAGTTTGCGGTACTTCTTTTTCAAAATCGTGAATCCTGCATCGACAAACGTTTAGCCCGGGGGCAAGATGCAACCCCTCGACATTTTTCGTCCTATGATAACGCACTGTTTTGCCGGGAGTCCTGCGTGTTCCAGTTTATCTATTCCCTGCTGATTCGCCTGGCGCTGCCGTTTATTCTCATCCGGCTTTGGTGGCAGGGCCGCAAGGCGCCGGCGCTCAGGCAGGACTGGCAGCATCGCCTGGGCCATGTGCCTTCCATACCCGGGCCCGTCATCTGGGTGCATGCGGTCTCCGTGGGCGAGACCATCGCCGCCGGCCCCATGGTGCGTCGACTGCTGGCGCGCAATCTCGGTGCCACCATTCTAATGACGGCCATGACGGACACAGGCCTGGCCCAGGCCCGGAAAATGTTCGGTAACAGGGTAACCTATGCCTACGCGCCATACGACACACCCGGCGCTATTCGTCGATTTCTTGGCAATATCAATCCGCGCATCCTGGTCATTATGGAAACCGAGATCTGGCCCAACATGATCAGCCAGTGCCGCCGCAAAAACGTGCCGGTGTTTCTGATCAATGCCAGGCTGTCGGAGCGCTCTGCCCGGGGGTACGAGCGGGTCAGGGGGTTGGCGGCGCCGATCATGAAAAGCATCACCTGGGTGGCGGCCCAGGCAGAACCGGATGCAGAACGCTTTCGGCGCATTGGTGTTGCCGCAAGCCACGTCGAGGTGACGGGCAGTGTGAAGTTCGATGTCGACATTCCGGAGGATGTCCGGCTTGCCTCTGAACGTTTTCGTACCACGCTTGGCCCCCGCCCGGTCTGGATCGCCGGCAGCACACACAGCGGTGAGGATGAACAGCTGCTTCAGGCTCACCGATTGGTGCTTGACGCACACCCTGATGCCCTGTTGATTATTGTACCGCGCCACCCGGAACGCTTTGACACCGTAGCGGTCATGGCGCAGGAGCTGGGCTTTCAGGTTGCACGGCGATCTCAGGGGCAGGGGGTCGGGGGCGTGCAGGTTTATCTGGCCGATACCATGGGGGAGCTGATGATGCTCTACGGAGCCAGCGACCTTGCCTTTGTAGGTGGTTCACTGATCGAACGGGGCGGTCACAATCCGCTGGAGCCGGCAGCCTGGGGGATTCCATTGTTTTCCGGGCCTCATGTGTTCAATTTTGAGACCATCTACGAACGGTTGTTGGCAGACCAGGGGGTGCAGTTGGTTCAGGGGGCAGACGACCTGGCTCGGGCGATCAATCTATTGTTTGCCAACCCGGTGGAACGCAAAGCCTATGGAGAGCGGGCGCTGGCGGTGGTTAACAAAAACCGGGGCGCATTAGACCGGGTGGTTGAGGGGATTATCGAAAGGCTGTGATTCCGGGGCAGTCGCCACCGGAATCACACGGACGACGGCGCCATTACTGCGTTGGGTCGTCCAGAGTCAGATCTTCTTCTGCCAGAGCTTCGATGCCCCTGGCGTTGGCGCTGAGCCAGTTGTTCAGTTCAATCAGGTCTTGCGGGCTCAGAGTGCCTGCCGCCTGTTTCAGCTGTAACGTGTTGATCACGTAATCGTAACGGGCATTGGCATAATCCCGAAGGGCCACGTAATACGCCCGCTCGGCATCCAGCACTTCCACAATGTTCCGGGTTCCCACATCGTAACCGGCACGGGTCGCGTCCAGCGCACTGCGGCGGGAGATGATGGTCTGCTCCAGAGCCGAGGCGGTTTCAACGTTATTGTTTACGGTCAGGTACAGGCTGCGTGTATTTACCCGAACATCCCGGCGCGTTGTGTTCAGGTCTTCCTGAGCGGCGGTAACCAGCGAGCGCTGCTGGCGCACGCCGGCTTGTGTGCCACCGCCCATGTAGAGTGGAACATTCAGCTCAAGGCCAATCACGCCTTGTGTGCCTTCCTGCTGAGTATTCTTGGCTCCATCCAGTTCAGACTTGCCATAAGACGCAAACAGGTCAAGCGTGGGGAGGTGGCCGGATTTCGCAACCTTCAGGTTGGCTTCATTGGCATTCAGCTGATACAGCGCAGACTGGATAACCCAGTTCTGCTCGAGCGCGGTGTTTTCCCAGGCGGAAGGGTCCATCGGCTCCGGTCGGCCAAGCGGGAAGTTCTCGCGCAGGTTTTCCAGATCCTCTGCATATTCGCCAGTCAAACGCGCCAGTTGTTCACGGGCAACGTTGAGCTGGTTTTCAGCGGCGATGCGCTGACTTTTACTGTCATCGTAACTGGCGCGGGCCTCATAGACCTCGGTGATGGCAATCAGGCCGACATCAAAGCGTTCCTGAGCCTGCTCGTATTGCCGCTGAATGGCTGCTTCGGTGGCGCGTGCGGTTGTCACCGTATCCTGGGCACGCAGCACGTTGAAGTAAGCGGTGGCGACGTCCAGAATCAGCTGCTGTTGGGCCAGGTTGTACTGAGCCTGGGCGGCTTCGGTCTGGAACTGGCTGGCTTCGTAGCTGAACCAGTCTTGAGCCCGGAACAGTGGCTGGGTCAGCTCGACGCCGTAGCGGTAGGTTCGATAACTGTCTCCCGCGAAGAGTTGCCGCGTCAGCTCATCGGCGTTTGCCCCCCCGGGTATATTCCTGGGCTTGAAACGTGTGTAGCTTGCTGACCCAACCGCCGAGATTTTGGGCAGCAGGGCGCTCTTGCTGACATCGCTGGTTGCCTGCTGGGCCTGGAACTGTGCCATGGCAGAGGCAATGCCCGAATCGTAAGATAGCGCTTTCTCGTAGGTTTCCATCAGATCCAGAGAAAAGGCAGGCTGGGCTGCGAGCAGGGTGATCAATCCTGGAAGTAGACGTTTCTTCATTGTTTCTCCTGAAAAACTAACTCCGGGAATCTGCCCGGCAATGACCCAAAGGTATTGGTTGACCATTATGGACAATAATCAGTCCGGCCTCTACACTTGCATAGCTCAACCATTTTGTGAGCAAAACAAAATACTTATCGCGTCTTGACGGGGTGCCGAATTGCCAGAATATGGCGATCGGCTGAGATTGCAACGCAGAACCCGCGACCTGATCCGGATAATACCGGCGTAGGAATTAAGACCATATGAACCGCGTCAACATGCCTTTGGTGGCATCTTGTCGTAACTCCGTCATACGCGACCCGACACCATCAGCCTCAACGGGAGCAGATCATGACGGACTTGCCAGCTTACCTCAGCGACTCCGCGAAAGTGGACTCCGCAGCAATCAAACCATTACCAAGCTCACGAAAAATATACGTGCAGGGTAGCCGACCCGATCTGCGCGTGCCTATGCGGGAAATTACTGTGGGAGACACTCCCACGGAAATGGGCGGCGAAAAGAACCCGCCGGTCGTTGTGTACGACACTTCCGGGCCTTACACCGACCCTGAGGCCTCCATTGACCTGAGAAAAGGCCTGCCGCCGGTTCGCGCCAACTGGATTGCCGAGAGGGGCGATGTGGAGCAGCTGGACGGTTACACCTCCGAATTCACCCGTCGCCGGATGAAAGACCCGCAGCTCGACCCGTTGCGTTTTATGGATGAGCGTAAACCCCTGCGGGCGAAGCCGGGTAAAAACGTGTCCCAGATGCACTACGCCCGCCAGGGCATCATCACCCCGGAGATGGAATACATCGCCATCCGGGAGAACATGAAATTGCAGGAAGCCCGCGAAAATGGCCTGCTGGCGGACCAGCACCCAGGCCAGTCTTTCGGTGCCAATCTGCCACCAGAGATCACCCCCGAGTTTGTTCGCGACGAAGTGGCCCGGGGCCGGGCGATTATTCCCGCCAACATCAACCACCCGGAAACAGAGCCGATGATCATCGGCCGTAACTTCCTGGTGAAGATCAACGGTAATATCGGCAACTCGGCGGTCACCTCGTCCATCGAAGACGAAGTCGAGAAACTGACCTGGGGTATCCGCTGGGGTTCCGACACGGTGATGGACCTGTCCACCGGCAAGAATATCCACGAAACCCGCGAGTGGATTATCCGCAACTCGCCGGTTCCCATCGGAACCGTGCCGATATACCAGGCCTTGGAAAAAGTCGGCGGCGTGGCCGAAGACCTGACCTGGGAAATCTTCCGGGACACGTTAATTGAACAGGCAGAGCAGGGCGTGGACTACTTCACCATCCACGCCGGCGTGCGGCTCCATCACGTGCCACTGACCGCGAAACGCACTACGGGGATCGTGTCGCGCGGCGGCTCAATCATGGCCAAATGGTGCCTGGCTCACCATAAAGAAAGCTTCCTGTATGAGCACTTTGAAGACATTTGCGAAATCATGAAGGCCTATGACGTGTCCTTCAGCCTCGGCGACGGACTGCGCCCCGGTTCTATCGCGGATGCCAACGACGCCGCCCAGTTCGGCGAACTGGAAACCCTGGGCGAGCTCACCAAAATTGCCTGGAAGCACGACGTCCAGTGCATGATCGAAGGCCCGGGCCATGTGCCCATGCATCTGATCAAAGAGAACATGGATAAGCAGCTGGAATGCTGTGACGAGGCTCCGTTCTATACCCTTGGGCCGCTGATCACCGACATTGCTCCGGGCTATGATCACATTACCTCTGGCATTGGCGCGGCCATGATCGGCTGGTTCGGCTGTGCCATGCTTTGCTACGTCACCCCGAAGGAGCACCTGGGGCTGCCGAACAAGGATGATGTAAAAACCGGCATCATCACCTACAAAATTGCCGCCCACGCTGCCGATCTGGCCAAGGGCCATCCGGGGGCCCAGATCCGCGATAACGCCTTGTCCAAGGCCCGTTTCGAGTTCCGTTGGGAAGACCAGTTCAACCTCGGCCTGGACCCGGATACCGCCCGCGCTTTCCACGACGAGACCCTGCCCAAGGAATCGGCGAAAGTGGCTCACTTCTGCTCCATGTGTGGGCCGAAGTTCTGTTCCATGAAAATCTCGCAGGAAGTAAGGGATTACGCGGCAGAGCAGGGAATCGACGAAGTTTCGGCGATTGATGCCGGGATGCAGGCCAAATCGCGGGAGTTCGTGGAGTCCGGCTCCAAGCTTTACGACAAGGTCTGACTTTGGCGCTCTAGATCGCCTTAGCCTGCTGGTTAGGCGTTGTGAGTCGGGGTGGGGGTGCCGTTCAGGAGACGCCTCAAGACGTCCCTGTGCGGCTTGGGCTCCGCCATCCCTGGCTCCGCACACTCCTGAACGGCACCCCCACCCCAACTCTCTTGGGCTTTGGCAGTAATCGCTCCCAAGAGGGCGTCAGGCAATGTTGGGGCGTGTCGCACAAGCGTCGGCTGCAGGCGTTGGGTATTGCTTTCCAAAACTGTGCGGAGCCAGGGATGGCGGAGCCCAAGCGCCCCATGGATGGGCCGAAGGAGCGTGTTTTGGAAAGCAATACCCAACGACTGCGATGCACCAACCTGAGCAGGCTAGGGCCAGAACCAAACCATTACGCCAGCCGTAAGACACTTGCACCCAAGCAACCCCAAAGGCTATCGTTCCAAGCCGAACACCAAACCGGAAACACGAATGCCGAAGCCGTTCCAGTTCAACGCCAGCGACGTCACCGTCGAAAAACGCGAAACCGTCTTTCAGGGCTTTTTCCGCATGGACAAGCTCTGGCTGACCCACCCGCGCTTTGACGGCCGCGACATGCCCACCTTCACCCGCGAACTTTTCGTTCGGGGCGACGCCACCTGCGTGCTCCCCTACGACCCGGAACGGGACGAAGTCGTGCTGCTGGAACAGTTTCGCCTCGGCGCTCTGGGCCGTAACCAGTCGCCCTGGTTGCTGGAGCTCGTGGCCGGCATGAACGAAGACGGCGAAAGCCCGGAAGACGTGGCCCAACGCGAAGGGCAGGAAGAAGCCGGGCTGAGTTTCAGCCGGCTGGACAAAATTTGCGATTACCTGGTCTCGCCTGGCGGCACCACCGAAATGATTCACCTCTACTGTGGCCAGGTCAGTACGGCCGAGGCGGGTGGAGTTTTCGGCGTGGAGCATGAACATGAAGACATTCTCAGCCACGTGGTCAGCGCTGAAGAGTGCTTCGCCATGATTGCCGATGGCCGCATCAACAACGCTGCCGCCATCATCGCTATCCAATGGCTGCAGCTGAACCGGGACAGGCTGCGCCGGGAGTGGCGGGCATGACCGAGTGGGTAAAACGGCCCAAGCCGTATGTGCCGGATCTGCGTCAGTTGGGTGCGCTGTGTGATGGCAACTACCAGCGCCTGCGCAAACTGCGCCAGTTGGAGGCTGGTGGTAAGCCCGTTTGCGAGTTTGAGCTGCACCGGGAAAACCAGTATTTGGGCCGGGTGCGCATCGAAGTGCTGCAAACCGCAAAGTTCACCGAAACCCTGTTACTCGAGCAAGTGCATAACAGTGGCCGGTGGCTGAACAACCCGCAAATGACGGTGCGTGTATACCATGACGCGCTCATGGCTGAAGTGATCAGTTGCTACCGGCAGCGCCAGATTGCGCCGGTAAACGACTACCCGAACCGGTTCATGCACCATCCGGATGAGAAAATTCAGGTGAACGGTTTCCTGGCCGACTGGCTGGATTACTGCTTGCGCTTTGGTCACTTGCCCTTGGAGCATGCCGCCTGGTCTGCAGGCGAAGGTTGCGACTGAGTTCGTTGTCTCTGTCATGAACTGCGCCACAGTGCGCTGAAAGTCTGACTTGCTCCCGGCTTTGCCTGCGCCATAGTTGTCAAAAACTGCAAAATCTTTGTGGTGGCGGGCCAGAATGTGACCTACCTTCCATTTAAAACTGATAAAACGGAACGCAGCCGTCGTACACTTGTATGAAATATCAAACGGTTGCACTCAAGACAACAGGCCCTGAATGACCATTGCGCATACTGCTCACCCCCTGAAGGTATTGCAGCTGACCGACCCGCACCTGATGGCGTCGGCAGATGGCGCGTTGCTTGGGGTCAATACCCGGGACAGCCTGGCGGCGGTCATTAATGAAGTATTGCGCAACCACGGCCAGCCGGACCTGATTCTCGCGACCGGTGACCTTACCCAAGACGCTTCGCCTGAGGCGTATCGTTATTTCGGCGAGCAACTAAAAGCGTTTAACTGTCCCGCGCTCTGGATTGCCGGCAATCACGACGACTCCGAATTGTTGGCCTCTATCGCAGCGGAGTTTCAGGCGGACCGAAAACAGGTCGTGGAGGGCGGCTGGCATTTTGTCATGCTGGACTCTTCCGTCCACGGCAAGGTGTTCGGTGAACTTTCGCAGGCGGAGCTTTCCTTTCTGGATGATGCGCTGTCGCAGCAACCGGAACTACCCACCATGGTGTGCCTGCACCACCATCCAGTAGACATTGGTTCCGACTGGATGGAAAAAATAGGCCTGAAAAACCGCGATGCCTTCTGGCGGGTGATCGACAGGCACCCGCACGTGAAAGTTGTACTCTGGGGTCATATTCATCAGGATCTCCAACAGCAGCGCAATGGTGTGCAGTTGCTGGCGACCCCTTCCACGTGCATTCAGTTCGCCACTGGCTCCAGCAAATTTGCCGTGGAGCCACTGGCGCCCGGTTACCGCTGGCTCGAACTTGAGGCTTCCGGGGACTACTCCACGGAAGTATGCCGGGCCAATGAGTTCAAGTTCGATCTGGACGAGAAGAGTACCGGTTACTAGCCATTCAATATGTCCCTATATATTCCCAATGGCCGGCACGTTGGCCGGTTTTCGAATATATAGGGACAACACAGTGCGCGAATGTCAGGCCCGCAAAGCCTGGGCCGCTGCCACCATCGTCTCCAGCGCTGGCGTCACTTCCTCCCATTTCCGGGTTTTCAAGCCGCAGTCCGGGTTGATCCACAATCTGTCTGCCGGGATGCGCTCTGCCGCCAGGGTCATCAGATTGATGATATGTTGCTTGTCCGGAATGTTGGGGGAGTGAATATCGTACACGCCCGGGCCAATGTCGTTCGGGTATTCAAAGTTCCGGAAAGCATCCAGCAACTCCATGTCAGACCGCGAGGTCTCGATGGTGATCACGTCGGCATCCATGTGGGCGATGGCCTCGATGATGTCGTTGAACTCCGAATAACACATGTGGGTGTGAATCTGGGTGCTGTCGTCCACGCCATTGGCGGCGATGCGGAAGCTGTTAATCGCCCAGTCCAGGTACGTTGCCCAGTCTGATTGGCGCAGGGGCAAGCCTTCCCGCAACGCGGCTTCGTCTATCTGGATGATGTTCACGCCGGCCTTTTCCAGGTCCTGTACCTCTTCACGAATGGCCAGGGCCAGTTGCAGGCAGGAGTCTTTCCTTGGCTGATCGTCCCGCACGAAGGACCAGTTCAGAATGGTCACCGGGCCGGTCAGCATGCCTTTTACCGGCTTGTCGGTGAGGGATTGGGCAAAACGAATCCAGTCCACCGTCATCGCCGCTGGCCGGCGGATATCCCCAAACAGGATGGGCGGTTTTACACAGCGGGAGCCGTAGGATTGCACCCAGCCGAAGCGGGTAAAGGCATAGCCTTCCAGCTGCTCACCGAAGTATTCCACCATGTCGTTACGCTCTGGCTCACCATGAACCAGCACGTCCAGTCCCAGCTTTTCCTGCTCTTCGATGCAGCGAGCAATTTCTGCCTGCATCTGCTCGGTGTACTGTGTGTTGCTTAACTCACCCTTGCGGAACTGCAACCGCGCCTGGCGGATTTCCGGGGTTTGCGGGAAGGAGCCAATGGTGGTGGTCGGGAAGGCCGGCAAGTTCAGAATCTGCCGTTGCCTGGCGATGCGCTGGGGGTAGGGGCTTTGACGGTTGCCCAGTTCCTGCGTCACTGCGGCGATGGCACGGCGAACCTCCGGGTTGATAACACGGTCGGAGTTCTGGCGGCTGTCAATGGCCCGCTGGTTTGCGGCCAGCTCGGCGCGAACGCTGGCGCGGCCTTCGTTCAGGGCCTTCGCCAGCGTGCTCAGCTCATCAAGTTTTTGCACGGCAAAGGCCAGCCAGCTGCGGATTTCAGTATCCAGCTCCTGCTCACGATCCAGGTCTACCGGTACATGCAGCAGCGAGCAGGACGGCGCCAGCCACAGGCGGTCGGCCAGTTTCTCACTCAGCGGCTCCAGCCACTCCAATATGGCGTTCAGGTCGGATTTCCAGATGTTACGGCCGTTGATGACACCAAGGGAAAGCACCTTATGGCTGGGCAGCCAATCTGCCACGCGGCTGACTTCAGCAGGGGCGCTCACAGCATCGATGTGCAGCCCGGCCACCGGCAATTCGCAAGCCAGTTGCAGGTTATCCCGGAGCTCTCCGAAATAGGTAGCCAGCAGCAGCTTCGGGCGATTGGCCTTTAACTGGTGATAGGCCAGGTTGAACGCATAGCGCCAGTTGGCGTCCAAATCGGTCACCAGGGCCGGTTCATCAATCTGCACCCATTCGGCACCGGCATCGGCCAGGGCTTCCAGTAGCTGCGAGTAGACTGGCAGCAGGCGCTCCAGCAAATCCAGGCGATTACTTCCATCGGAGGTTTTGCCCAACCACAGGTAAGTAACGGGCCCAATGATCACTGGCTTGGCATTAACGCCCTGTTCCCGTGCTTCAGCCAATTGGGCCAGAAGGCGTTCGGGATTCAGCTCGAACCGGGTGTTGGCATGCAGCTCCGGAACGATGTAGTGGTAGTTGGTATCGAACCACTTAGTCATTTCGCCAGCGGCAGTGGCGCAGCAGGGGCTATCGTTGGCGCCCCGGCCCCGGGCGGCACGGAAGTAGGCGTCCAGTTCCGAGCCTTCTTTGTCTTTGGCCCGTGCTGGCAGGTTGCCGAGGGTGACGGACATATCCAATACCTGGTCGTAAAGGGAAAATTCGCCTATCGGCGCATAGTCCAGCCCGGCTTGCTGCTGCCAGTGGCGCCGGCGCAGGTCGGCGGCTGTGATGGCTAATTCTTGCTCGGTCTGCCGGCCAGCCCAGCAGGCTTCCAGTGCGAATTTCAGCTCCCTCTGGCCGCCAATGCGGGGGAAGCCCAGGTTGTGAGTGATTGCCATGATTGAATCCTTGAATTCCGTGGTTTGTTAAAGGCCTTCAAGATTAGGTGGGTGATGGCATGAATAAAAATGGTATTATTTCACCTATTCATGAGAATAATTCACGGGTTGGCCATGATTGAACGACATCACCTGGAGATATTGCGAGCGGTGGAGCGCCATGGCTCGTTGACGGCGGCAGCGGAACAGTTGCACCTGACTCAATCCGCGCTGTCCCATGCGGTTCGCAAGTTGGAGCAGCAACTTGGCACGCCGGTCTGGCTGAGGGAGGGCCGGCAACTGAGGTTTACCCAGGCGGGCAGTCAGCTATTGGGATTGGCGAACCGCCTGTTGCCTCAGTTTGAACATGCGGAAATGCAGGTTCGCCAGATTGCCAGGGGCCAGCGCGGGAGCCTTCGTGTGGGAATGGAGTGCCATCCTTGCTATCAATGGCTTCTGAAGGTAGTGGGTCCTTACTTAAAGCATTGGCCGGATGTGGATGTGGATGTAAAGCAGGAATTCCAGTTCGGCGGTATGGGGGCGCTGTTCGGCCATGACATCGATCTTCTGGTAACACCAGATCCGCTGCACAAGCCGGGGGTATGTTTTGAGCCGGTGTTCGACTACGAGCAGGTGTTGGTGGTGCCGGAAGGTCACGCGCTGGCGGGCAAGGCGTGGGTAGAGCCTCACCAATTGGAGAAAGAAACCCTGATTACCTACCCGGTGGCGGTGGAGCGGCTGGATATTTTTACCCGGTTCTTCCTGCCGGCCCACTGCGCGCCCGCCCGGCACAAGACCATCGAAACCACTGATATCATGTTGCAGATGGTGGCTGCGGGCCGGGGAGTGAGTGCGTTGCCACGCTGGCTGGTGGACGAATACGCCAGAAACCTGCCAATCACTGCGCTGAAACTGGGTAAAGAAGGTATGCCCAAGCAGATTTTTCTGGGCTTCCGGGAGCGGGATGAATCGGTGGATTACCTTGCCGAGTTTGTGAAGTTGGCGCGTGAGGTTCGCTGGGGCTAGGATCTTCGGTTAAACTGCGCGAAAAATTTCAACAGGACACACAAAATCATGAGCGATATTCCTGCAGATCTGAAATACATCGAAACTCATCAGTGGGTTCGGGTGGATGCCGATGGCACAGCCACCGTGGGGATTACCGATTTTGCCCAGGAGCAGTTGGGTGATGTGGTTTATATCGGTGTGCCGGAGGTTGGTGCGACGGTGAACGGTGGCGAGGAGGCCGGTGTGGCTGAATCGGTGAAGTCGGCTTCGGATGTGTTTAGTCCGGTGACTGGTGAGGTTATCGAGATTAATGAGAAGCTTGAAGACGAGCCGGAGATTGTGAACGAAGATCCTTATGGCGATGGTTGGATGTTCAAGGTGAAGCTGGCCGACAAAGGCGAGCTGGATGGCCTGATGGATGCCGCAGCTTACGGTGAGCACGTCGCTGCTGCCGAGTGATTTTTGCAGTAGTGCAAGTCGCGGTTCCGGGGGCGCTTCCCGAAACACGCTGTGAATACGTCCTTGTACGCTCTGCTCCGCCATCCATGGCTCCGCAAGGTTTCGGGAAGCGCCCCCGGAACCGCGCCCCCAACGCTGTGCAAATGGCCCTACCGACAAAATTCAGGTGATTAATTGATGGATTTTCCTGTTCTCTACCTGCGCAAGGGCGCAGAACGCCGTCTCCGTGCCGGCCACTTGTGGGTCTACAGTAACGAGGTGGATACCCAGCGTAGCCCGCTGCCAGGGTTTGAGCCCGGTTCGCAGGTGCAGGTGCGTGCTTCGAACGACAAGCCCATGGGTGTCGCCTTTGTGAACCCCCATGCCCTGATCTGTGGGCGTTTGATCAGTCGGGATGCGGACCATGGCATGACGCCTAAGCGGTTGACTGACCGTATGGAGGCAGCGCTGAGTCTTCGGGAGCGGTTGTTTGCCAAGCCTTTCTATCGCTGGGTGTTTGGTGACAGTGACGGGTTGTCTGGCCTGGTGGTGGATCGGTTTGATGATGTCGTGGTGGTGCAGATTTCCACCGCGGGCATGGAGCAGATGAAGGATGCCATTGTGCGTGCCGTTCAGCGGTTGGCTCATGCCCGGGTTATTGTGCTGAAGAACGACGGCAAGATGCGCAAGGTTGAGGGGCTGGATGCTTACGTGGAATTTGCCCATGGTCCGGAAGCGGACACGCTGCTGGTGGAGGAGAACGGTGCTCGCTTTGAGGTGCCGTTGGCCGGTGGTCAGAAAACCGGCTGGTTCTATGATCATCGTATGAATCGGCAACGCCTGCAGGCCTACGCGCCCGGCAAGAAAGTGCTGGATGTGTTCAGTTACGTGGGCGGTTGGGGGATTCAGGCCGCCTGTGCCGGGGCATGCCAGGTGACCTGTGTGGATGCTTCATCATCGGCGGTGGATGCAGTGCATCACAACGCCAAGCTGAACGGGCTGGAGAATGTGGACACCATTGAAGGCGATGCCTTTGATGCCCTGAAAGCCCTGGCGGACGAGAAAGAGAAGTTCGACATTGTGGTGCTGGACCCACCGGCACTCATTCCCCGCCGTCGTGACCAGAAAGCGGGGGAACAAGCTTATGCCCGGTTAAATCAGCTGGGTTTGCGGTTGCTTGAGCGGGACGGCCTGCTGGTGTCGGCGTCTTGCTCCATGCATTTGTCCCAGGAAAAGTTGATCGACATTATCCGTGGCAGCGGCCGCAAGATTGACCGGTTTGTGCAGCTACTGGAGCAGGGGCACCAGGCACCGGATCATCCGATCGTGCCGGGGATTCCGGAGACGGACTACATTAAGTCCTGCTTTGTACGGTCGCTGACCGGGTTTTTCTGAGGGTCTTAAAGGGTCTGTCCCCGAATGGGGACTGACCCATCTTGGACTCCAGCACCATTGTTTAAGGGTCTGTCCCCGCATGGGGACTGACCCATCTTGGACTCCAGTACCAAGGTTCGATCTGGGTGCCGAAGACGGGCAAAAGTGGGTCAGACCCCGTTCGGGGTCAGACCCTTAAAGACATAACCTTCCAGCCATTCTCCAAAGCCGTCTTCTCCAGCGTCGGATCCGGATCGACCGCCACCGGGTTCTCCACCCTCCGCAGCAGCGGCAAGTCGTTATGTGAGTCGCTGTAGAACCAGGCGCCCTCCAGGCTCTCACCGTGCGCGGCCAGCCAGTCGTTCAGTCGTTCCACTTTGCCGTCCTGAAAACTCGGTGTGCCCGCCACTTCACCGGTGAACTTGCCGTTGACCAGCTCGGGTTCGGTGGCAATCAGGTGCTCAATGCCCAGCAGTTCGGCGATTGGCTCGGTGATGAAGCGGTTGGTGGCGGTGATGATCATCAGGGTATGGCCTTGCTCGCGGTGATCATCCAGCAGTTTCTTGGCTTTTTCCTGCATCATGGGCTGCACTTTCTTGGCCATGAAGGCTTCGCGCCAGCGTTCCAGTTCGTCCATGTTGTGCCGGGTCAGTGGCGCCAGGACAAAGCGCTGATAGTGGAATACGTCGAGCTCTCCGTTCAGATACTCTTCGTAAAAGCGGTCATTGGCGCGCTTGTACTCTTCGGCGTCCACCATGCCCTCTTCCACCAGAAATTCACCCCAGGCGTGGTCGCTGTCACCGTTCAGCAAGGTGTTGTCCAGATCAAATATTGCGAGCGTCAAGCCGTTTCCTCCCATTGTGACGGGCTCTGAAGCAGGAGCCACAGTCTACCATGACCTGCCGCTAACGGCTCCGTTTGCCGAAGCCTTGGGATTCTGTAAGAATGAGAGCAACTTGGACAATTTTCGCCGGTTAAAACTTAACCGGTGCCGACTTTAATGAGGACTGTGCCGTGATCGACTCAGACGGTTTCAGACCCAACGTCGGAATCATTCTGGCCAACCACAGGGGAGAGGTTCTCTGGGCAAAGCGAATAGGGCAGGACTCCTGGCAGTTTCCACAAGGTGGTATCAAGCACGACGAATCACCGGAGGATGCGCTTTATCGGGAGCTTGGAGAGGAAATCGGCCTGAGTGCCAGCGATGTGGAAATCATCAGCTGCACCCGGGGCTGGCTGCGTTACCGGCTTCCGAGGAGGATGGTACGCCATAACTCGCACCCCGTTTGTGTGGGGCAAAAACAGAAATGGTTCCTGCTGAGGATGATGTCGCCAGACGCGCATGTGCGCGTGGATGATACCGATTCACCGGAATTCGACGGGTGGCAGTGGGTAAACTACTGGTATCCGTTAGGACAAGTAGTTTCATTCAAGAGAGAAGTGTATAGGCGCGCGCTGAGAGAACTGGCTCCCAGACTGTTCCACAACATGGAACAGTGGCAACGGAGTGAGCAGAACCGGCGTTTGAAGGAACACCAGAAATGACGGACTGACTCCATGCTGAGCATCCTGCGAAGTCTAGTACAAGAGGTAAACAGCGCCCGCGATTTGCAGGAGGCGCTGGATATCATTGTCTCGCGGGTGCAGAAAGCCATGAATACCGAGGTCTGCTCCGTCTATCTGTTAGATCCGGCGTCCAACCGCTACATCCTGATGGCTACCGAGGGTCTTTACAAAGACTCTGTTGGCAAGGTCAGTCTTGCTTATTCTGAGGGCCTGGTGGGCCTGGTGGGCTCCCGTGAGGAGCCTATCAACCTTGAAGATGCCCCTGCCCATCCCCGCTATCGTTACTTCCCGGAGACGGGTGAGGAACGCTTCCGTTCATTTCTGGGTGTGCCCATCATTCACCACCGCCGGGTGCTGGGCGTGCTGGTGGTTCAGCAGCGGGAGAGCTCCCGCTGTTTTGACGAGGGCGAAGAAGCCTTTCTGGTCACGGTCTCGGCCCAGCTGGCGGGTGTCATTGCCCACAGTGAGGCCACCGGGGTCATCAGTGGCTTGTCGTTGACCGGGGAAGAAACCCAGGATGTCAGTTTCAATGGTGTGCCGGGCTCGCCTGGTGTTGCTATTGGTACGGGTGTGGTGGTGTATCCGTCCGCCGATCTGGACGTGGTGCCGGAGAAACCGACCGAGAACATCGAGCAGGAACTGGCGCTGTTCCAGTCTGCCGTGCAGGCCGTTCGGGAAGACATCGAGCGGGTAGCGAGCCGCCTGGCCTCGCAACTGCGCCCCGAAGAACAGGCCCTGTTTGACGTTTACCTGCGGATGCTGGATGACGGTGCCCTGCCAGGCGAAGTGGCCATCAAAATTCGCGAAGGCATCTGGGCTCAGGGTGCTTTGAAACAGGTGGTGCAACAGTACATCCGTCATTTCGAGATGATGGATGATCTTTACCTGCAAGAGCGGGTGGTGGATATCCGGGATCTCGGCCGGCGGCTGCTGTCCCACATGCAGGAAGGCGAGCAAAAGCTTCAGGAATACCCGGAACACACGGTACTGGTCAGTGAAGAACTGACGCCGGCCATGCTGGGCGAAGTGCCAAAAGGGCAGCTGGTGGGCCTGGTGTCCGTCAAAGGGTCCAGTAACTCCCATGTGGCCATACTGGCCCGCGCCATGGGTGTGCCCACGGTGATGGGGCTGGTGGATATTCCGGTCAACCAGCTGGATGGCCGCGAACTGGTGGTGGACGGCTTTGAAGGGCAGATTTTTGCGTCGCCGTCATCGGATCTTCGCGCTTTCTACCAGGCCATCTGTGAGGAAGAAGACGAACTGATCCGTGGGCTTGAGGTGCTGCGGGACAAGCCCTGCGAAACCACCGATGGCCATCGGGTATCACTGCTGGTAAATACCGGCCTGATGACCGATGTGGTGCGCTCGCTGTCTCACGGGGCCGAGGGCATTGGCCTGTATCGCACCGAAGTGCCGTTCATGATCAAGGACCGCTTCCCCTCCGAGCAGGAGCAGCGGGAGTATTACCGGGAACAACTGGAAGCCTTTGCGCCCAACCCGGTGACCATGCGTACTCTGGACATCGGTGGTGACAAAGCCCTGACCTATTTCCCGATTGAGGAGGAAAACCCCTTCCTTGGTTGGCGGGGCATCCGGGTTACTCTGGACCACCCCGAGATCTTTCTTGTTCAGGTGCGGGCCATGCTGAAGGCCAGCGAAGGCCTGAACAATCTGCAGATCATGCTGCCGATGATCAGCAACATTTCCGAGGTGGAGGAATCCCTGCACCTGATTTACCGGGTTTATCACGAAGTGCGCGAAGAGGGCTACGACATCCACATGCCCAAAGTGGGCGTGATGGTGGAAGTGCCGGCGGCCGTTTACCAGATTCGTGAACTGGCTGAGCGCGTGGACTTTCTCTCGGTGGGTTCCAACGACCTGACGCAATACCTGTTGGCGGTAGATCGCAACAACCCACGTGTTGCCCAGCTTTACCATTCCTATCATCCAGCCGTGTTGCAGGCGTTGGTGCGCATTGCCCAGGATGCCCACTCCGTGGGTAAGCCGGTGGGCATCTGTGGCGAGCTGGCCGGCGACCCGGGTGGCGCGTTGCTGTTAATGGCGATGGGCTATGATTCCCTGTCGATGAACGCGGCCAGTCTGCCGAAGGTGAAATCCGTTATCCGCAGCATTGATAGGGAGTGGGCTGTCCAGTTGCTGGAAGATGTTCTGCTGCTGGATTCCCCCCACGTGATCAAGAGCTGTGTCGACCTGGCCCTGCGTAATGCAGGGTTTGGCCGGTATTTGCGACCGGTGAAGTCCTCCAGCGCTGCGATGGCAGAGCAGGCGGTGTCCTGAGCGACTGTGACAGTAATAGGGTGCGTACTCTAAAATCCGTTGATAGGTTAGTAACGTAATTCTTACTGCAGTACCTACGAAGGACAGGCTATGACCAAAGCGACCGAGCTCAAGCCAGCACCGCGCATTGGCCTCGCCCTTGGGGGCGGTGGGCCACTGGGTGGCATTTATGAGATCGGAGCGCTAAGGGCGCTTGATGAAGCCCTGGATGGCCTGGATTTCAATAACATCGATGTTTATGTTGGGGTTAACTCCGGTTCTTTTGTGGCCGCCAACCTGGCCAATCAGATGACCACGGCCCAGTTGTGTCGTATCTTCGTGCGCAATGAAGCCGAGGTTCACCCGTTCCACCCGGAAGTCTTTTATCGCCCTGCGTTTCGGGAGATTGGTCGTCGCTTGCTGGCGGTTCCGGGTTTGCTGTCTTCCGCTGTCAGCCGTTTTATCAATAACCCCTACGACCAGAGCCTGCTGGAAGCCTTGACCATTCTGGCCCAGGCCGCGCCAGCCGGGTTGTTTGATAATGAGGGGCTGCACGAATACCTGCGGCGGGCGTTTACCATGCTTGGCCGCACCAACGATTTCCGTCAGCTAAAGCGTAGCCTGTACGTGGTGGCTGCGGATGTGGAGAGCACGGAAGCGGTGTGCTTTGGCGCACCGGGGTACGACCACGTACCCATTTCCAAGGCGGTCCAGGCCAGCACGGCTTCGCCGGGGCTGTATGTGCCAGTCGACATCGATGGTCGATACTATGTAGACGGCACCTTACGTAAGGGGCTGCATGCCTCGGTTGCCTTCGAAGACGGCGCCGATATGGTGCTGGCGGTGAACCCTCAGGTGCCTATTGATGCCAGTGCAGCGGTGCGTGCAGGCACCATGAAGCCGGGCGACCTCACACGTTCCGGCATGCCCAACCTGTTGTCCCAGACGTACCGCACCATGGTTTACTCACGGATGCAGTCCGGCATTGCCCAGTACGGCCGTGACTACCCGGACAAAGACATCCTGCTGTTCGAGCCCACCCGGGACGACGCCAAACTGTTCTTCTCCAATGTGTTCAGCTTCCAGAGCCGGCGGATGGTGTGTGAGCACGCCTATCAGATGACCCGCCGAGACCTGCTGAACCGGGCCGATGAGCTGGAGCCAAAGCTGCTCAAGTATGGCATTAAGCTGCGCCGGGATCGCCTGGAAGACGAACAGCGCACCATCAGTACCAGCCTGTATGGCGAAATGCTGCCTCTTTATGTGGCCAAGGGGCGCAAGAAGCAGGCGGAGAAGGGCAAGTTAGCCGCAAGTATCGGCAGTGTGACTCATTTGTTCTCGAAAGCCCAGTAAGTAAACGCCAGGGTACAAAAAAGGCCGGATGCGTTAAACACATCCGGCCTTTTCAGTGTCGGGCGAAGCCGGTTACAGAATATACCGGCTCAGGTCCTCGTCTTCAGACAATTCGCCCAGCTTCTCATCTACGTACTCCGCAGTAATCTCGAAGCCATCCGTTACCTTGTCACCGGCATCGAACGACAGGCTTTCAAGCAAGCGTTCCAGCACCGTATGCAGGCGACGGGCACCGATATTCTCGGTGGTTTCGTTCACCTTGAACGCCACCTCCGCGATCCGCGCGATAGCATCTTCGCTGAAGTTGAGCTTCACACCTTCGGTGCCCATCAGGGCTTCGTATTGCTGTACCAGAGAGGCATCTGGTTCGGTCAGGATGCGTTTGAAGTCGTCCGGTGTCAGCGCCTGGAGTTCAACCCGGATTGGCAAGCGGCCCTGCAGTTCCGGGATCAGGTCTGAAGGCTTGGACAGGTGGAAGGCGCCGGAGGCGATAAACAGAATGTGATCGGTGCGCACCGCGCCATACTTGGTGCTGACGGTACTGCCTTCAATCAACGGCAGCAAATCCCGCTGCACGCCCTCGCGGGAGACATCCGATGAGGTGTTCTCCGAGCGCTTGGCGACTTTGTCGATCTCATCAATGAACACAATGCCATTCTGCTCGACCGCATCAATGGCCTTGTGCTTGATTTCTTCCTCATTGACCAGCTTGGCGGCTTCCTCGTCCTTGACCTGCTTCATGGCATCCGCCACTTTCATCTTGCGTGTCTTGCGCTTGTCAGATGACAGGTTGGAGAACATGCTCTGAAGTTGATTGGTCATCTCCTCCATGCCAGGAGGGGCCATGATCTCAACGCCGGCGCCGCCACTGCGCACTTCAATCTCGATTTCCTTGTCATCCAGCTCACCTTCCCGCAATTTCTTGCGGAACATCTGGCGGGTGGCGGAATCGTTACTGGCGCGCTGGCTGTTTTCGTTGAAATCCCGGGCTGGTGGCAGCAAGGCATCCAGAATACGGTCCTCGGCGGCATCCAGGGCACGGTTCTCGTGGCGTTTCATCTCCTTCTCGCGGAGCAGTTTCACCGCCATATCCGCCAGGTCCCGGATGATGGATTCCACATCCCGGCCCACGTAGCCCACCTCGGTGAACTTGGTGGCTTCCACCTTCAGGAAGGGCGCATCCGCCAGCTTGGCCAGGCGTCGGGCAATCTCAGTTTTACCCACGCCGGTGGGGCCAATCATCAAAATGTTCTTGGGGGTGATTTCGTCACGCAGGCTGCTGTCCAGCTGCATACGGCGCCAGCGGTTGCGCAGGGCAATGGCTACGGCACGCTTGGCTTCATCCTGACCCACGATGTGTTTATTGAGCTCGTGGACAATCTCACGGGGAGTCATTGCAGACATGGTCGCTCCGGTCAGTCTTTGAAGGACAGCACTTCCAGAGTGCGGTTCTGATTGGTGTAAATGCAGATATCACCGGCGATCTCGAGCGCCTTTTCGGCGATTTCATGCGCACTCAGGTCGGTATTTTCAAGCAGCGCACGAGCCGAGGCCTGGGCAAACGGGCCACCGGAGCCAATGGCAATCAGTCCTTGTTCAGGCTCGATGACATCGCCATTGCCTGTAATGATCAGCGAGGCGGTTTTATCGGCCACGGCCAGCAGGGCTTCCAGCTTTCGCAGTGCGCGATCGGTACGCCAGTCTTTGGCAAGCTCTACCGCAGCGCGGGTCAGATTACCCTGGTGCTTCTCCAGCTGCGCTTCAAAGCGTTCAAACAGGGTAAACGCATCGGCGGTACCACCGGCAAACCCGGCAATCACCTGACCGTTATAGAGCCGGCGAACTTTACGGGCATTGCCTTTCATGACGGTATTGCCCAGAGAAACCTGGCCATCGCCGCCCATGGCGACTTCATCGTCCCTACGGACGGAAACTATGGTGGTCATTTTGGCTCCAGTTGCCTGATGTAAAAGTGTCTTGGAGCTTTATGGAGGCTTCTGGCGGGAATTCAAGAGGGCTGGCTTGAGGTGGAGGACAGGTTTGCGGGGGTGCTTTTCAAAACACGCTGTGAGTTAGGGGTCTGACCCCTTGGGGTCAGACCCCACTTTGGAATCCAAGGGAGTTATATCTGGATGGGCTCAGTAGCCTAACCTTCTTTCGGTATCTTCCGAACCAGCGGCTGAATATTGATGGTAACCAGCTTATCCACCGCCGCATTCATCTGGCTGCGAGACTCAAACGGCCCCACATTCACTCGATACCACACGCTGCCACTTTCCAGATCAATACGCTGAACCTGCGCCCGCAAACCCTGGAATGCGATCTGAGCCCGCTGCCGTTCGGCATCCGCCTGACTGCGGAAAGACCCGGACTGAACAATGTAGTTGAAGTCCTGCTGAGCAGGGTTAGGGGAGTACTCCTGAACGGTGGGGGGCACCACTTCCGATTCCGGCAACATATCGTAGAACCGGAAATTCTGCTCCCGGGGCCGGCTTTGCTCCTGCTTGGCGGTGCTGGGCGCGGGTGTTTTTGGCTCGGCAGACTGCTGTGCGGGTTGGCTCGGCCTGGCGGATTCCTGGCCTGTAGGCAGCGTGTTGAGATACACGATAAAGCCGACAAAACCACCCACCGCAGCCAGAGACAGAATCCATTTGAACGACAGCGCCCCATGCTGGGAGTGCGATGGCGCACTCCGCTTGGCGGGAGAAGCTTTACGGGGCTTCGGCGCGGGCTTTCTGGACGAGGCCGCTCCTTTTCCCGCGGGCCGGTCTTTCTTGGCGTAGTCTCTGGCCATGGTCTGTTTACATCTCCTCTGGCGCGCTAACGCCCAGCAAATCCAGGCCGTTGGCAATTACCTGGCGCACGGCTAGATAAAGGCTGACACGGGCATCCCGCAGGGCGGTGTCTTCAATCAACACCTTGTGGGCGTTGTAATAGGTGTGGAACTGGCCGGCCAGCTCACGCAGGTAATGGGTGAGGTGGTGCGGCTCCCGCTGGGCGGCGGAGTTGGCAATCAGCTCCGGGTATTTTGCCAGTTGGTTGGCCAGCTCTTTCTCTTCGTCCAGGGTTAACAGGCTGAGATCGCCAACACATTCGTTCATGCCCCGCTGTACGCCTTCCGCTGCCAGCTTACGCAATACGCTGCAAATACGGGCATGGGCATACTGAATGTAATACACCGGGTTTTCATTGGTCTGGGAGCGGGCCAGGTCGATATCGAAGGTCAACTGGGAATCGACACGGCGCGCAGCCAGGAAGAAACGGGTGGCATCGCGGCCGACTTCGTCGATCAGGTCCCGTACGGTGACGTAGCTGCCGGCGCGCTTGGAGATTTTCACTTCCTGGCCGGAGCGGGTCACCATCACCATCTGGTGCAGAACGTAGTCCGGCCAGCCCTGGGGGATGCCGGCTTTCAGTGCCTGCAGGCCGGCACGCACGCGGGTGACGGTGGAGTGGTGATCTGCACCCTGTTCGTTGATCACGGTGGTAAAGCCACGTTGCCACTTGTCCAGATGGTAGGCCACATCCGGCAGGAAGTAGGTATAGCCGCCATCCTTTTTACGCATAACGCGGTCTTTGTCATCGCCGAACTCGGTGGTTTTTAGCCACATGGCGCCATCTTGCTCGTAGGTGTAGCCGTTGGCTTTCAGGCGCTCAACGGTGGCTTCCACCTTGCCGTCCTCGTAAAGGGACGATTCCAGGAAATACACATCGAACTGAACGCCAAAGGCTTTCAGGTCCAGGTCCTGCTCCCGGCGCAGGTAGGCGACCGCGAATTCGCGGATGGCGTCCTGGTCTTCCGGATCGGCCTTGGCGGTCACTTCCCGGTCGTCGGCAATCACGGTTTCGCCGGCCAGGTAGGCGTTGGCCACATCGACAATGTAATCGCCCCGGTAGCCGTCTTCCGGCCAGCTTTCGTGCTCAGGTGTCAGGCCTTTCACCCGGGCCTGAACCGACAGCGCCAGGTTGTTGATCTGGGCGCCGGCATCGTTGTAGTAAAACTCCCGGGTAACGTCGTAGCCGTTGGCTTCCAGCAGGCGGCACAGGCAGTCGCCAATGGCGGCACCGCGGCCGTGGCCCACGTGCAGCGGGCCGGTGGGGTTGGCGGAAACAAACTCCACCTGCACCTTTTCACCCTTGCCCGAGTTGTTGCGGCCAAACTGCTCTGCTTCATCCAGGATGGTGTTCACAATGCCGAAGGCGCTGGCGGTGCTCATGAAAAAGTTAATAAAGCCCGGCCCGGCAATCTCTACCTTCTCCACGGCCGCGCTTTCCGGCAACGCCGCTACCAGTGCTTCCGCCAGTTTTCGCGGCGGGCAGCCGGCAGCTTTCGAGGCCACCAGGGCAATGTTGCAGGCGTAGTCGCCGTGGGATTTGTCCTTGGTGTTGCCCACCTGCGGGGTAAAGGCCTGGTCTGCCGGCAGGGTGCCTTCAGACTGCAGGGCCGCCAGTGCGGACTGGAGAAGCTCGGATACGGTCTCTTTCATGCGTCAGATGACTCGGTTTTCAGGAGAATGGGTACAGGGCAGGGCGCCCGTTGAAATCAGAAGAGGCGTATTATCGCGGAAAGTTTGGGTGTAAGCAAAAAGCTAGCCTGTGTGAACTGATCAGCCGGTTTCCTGCGGATCTACATCAACCACCCATCGGGTACTGGAGGGCAGTTTGGTTTGGTCCAGGTATTGGCAGAGCTGTGTCAGCACGCGGTTCAGGTGGCCACGGCTATCGCTGCACAGGATCAGCTGAGCCCGGTGGCGGTCGGCTTTGCGGGCGATAACGGCAGGTAACGGGCCCCAGATGTCGATGCCGGGGCTCTGCGCCATGGGTTTCAGGGTGTCCAGAAGTTGCAGGCTGTTCTGCATGGTGTCGGCTTCCGCCCGTACGATCGCCATAGCGCGGTAGGGTGGCAGGGCGCCGGTTTCTCGCTCGGCCAGGAGTTGGTCTGCGATTGCAGCGTAGTTACCCCGGCACAAGTTGGTGAGAAGCGGGTGGTCGCTGTGGCAGGTCTGGATCAGCACTTTTCCCGGTTTGTCGCCCCGACCGGCGCGGCCACTGACCTGCAGCAGAGTCTGGATCATCTGTTCCGGCGCCCGGAAATCAACACTGAACAGGCCACCGTCGGCGTTTACCACGCACACCAGTGTGACGTTGGGAAAGTCGTGGCCTTTTGCCAGCATTTGGGTGCCCACAAGAATGCACGGCTCACCAGTGTTCACTCTTTTAAGGATGGCTTGAATGCTGCCTTTACGCTGGGTGCTGTCCCGGTCGACCCGCACGATGGGGGTGTCCGGGAACTGTTCGGCCAAGGTGTCTTCGGTGCGCTCGGTGCCCTGGCCCACGGGCTTGAGGTTTTCGCTCTGGCATTTCGGGCAGGTGTGGCTGGCGGCCATCTGGAAGTCGCAGTGGTGGCAGCGCATGGCCCTGTCCCGCCGGTGGTAGGTCAGGCGGGTGTCGCAGCGGGGGCATTCTTCCAGGTGGCCACAGTCGAAGCACATCATCACCGGGGCAAAGCCGCGCCGGTTTACAAACACTAGGGCCTGTTCACCTTTTTCCAGTGTTTCCTTTATAGCGTTCAGGGCGGGGCGGGAAAGCCCGGCTTCCAGCGGCCGGCTGCGGATGTCCAGAAGCTCCAATGCTGGCGGTTTGGCGTTGCCGGCGCGTTCTTCCAGACGGATCAGCTGATACTTGCCCTGGCAGGCGTTATGCCAGGACTCCAGCGAGGGCGTGGCCGAGCCGAGAATCACCGGGCACCGGTTCAGGTGAGCGCGGTAGACGGCAACATCCCGCCCGGAATATCGGAAGCCTTCGCCCTGTTTGTAGGAGCTGTCGTGCTCCTCATCGACGATGATGGTGCGAAGGTGGCTAAAAGGAAGCAGCACTGCCGAGCGGGTGCCGATCAGGATGACCGGTTCGCCATTGCGGATTTTCAGCCAGGTGCTGAGGCGCTCGCCATCATTGAGGGCGGAATGCCATACCTGAATGCGGTCGCCAAAGTAGCGGCGGAAGCGAGCCAGGGTTTGAGGTGTCAGGTTGATTTCGGGCACCAGCACCAGTGCCTGTTCGTTCGTTTCAAGGTGCGTTTTTAAATAATGCAGGTAGAGCTCGGTTTTGCCGCTACCGGTGATGCCGTAGAGCAGGGTGGCGGAGAATTCGTGGGTGTGCTCCGGCATTTGAGCTGACGCTGCCTGTTGGGCGGCGGACAGGGTCGGGGCCGGCAGGTCTTCGGTGGCCGGCGTAGTTAAGGCTTTGGCGCCCTCGGTGATCAACTCTTTTTGTTGCAGGTTACGAATCTGAGCCCGGCTGAAGCCGGATTTCACCAGCGCGCTGGAGCTAATGCCAGGTGATTCCTTGATGGCATTGAACAGGGCGACCTGCCGATGTGCGTTGGCTGGTAAGGCGGCCTCTGTTGTCGCCGGATGCCAGCTTTCATCCGCTTTCTCCTGAGCGGGCCGGCCTCGTCGCAAGGCTGGGGGGAGGGCGGTAAACAGGCATTCCCCCAGCGGATGCTGGTAATAGTCGCTGGCCCAGGTGAGCAGGTTAAAGGTGTTGTCTGGCAGGGCTGGCCAGGCTTCCAGTGTGCCTTTGATGGCCTTCAGGTTGACGCCGGGCGGGGGCTCAACGCCAATCTCTACTACCAGGCCAGTCAAAGTCTGGCGGCCGAAAGGCACGGTAACCCGCTGGCCGGGGGCGAGCTCAAGGCCGTCGGGAATCAGGTAGTCAAACAGGCGCCTGAGGGGGCGGTTCAGGGCGATGCGGGCGATAGCTGGCCGTGTCACGGTATCTGCGTATCCTGATGGCGGGCCGTTTGGCGCCGGGCGTTGTGTTCTGGAGTCTTGTGAGGAGTCAAGATACTTGCCTGTGGCCGGGTTTGTCAGTAAGATTCGCGGTCTGTTTCTGGCCGGGCATGATTGTGCACGGTCTTTCCAATTGATTCAAACATGCGGTGCCTGGCATGTAGGCCGTTTCTCGGCGGGTGATCAGGTAGCGGCATGACCGACAGAGGTTCGCCATGAAAGAAGGTATTCACCCGAAGTACGAAGACATTACCGCCACCTGTTCTTGCGGTAACGTGATCAAGACCCGTTCCACCGTGGGTAACGATCTGCAGCTGGACGTATGCTCCCAGTGCCACCCGTTCTACACCGGTAAGCAGAAGGTTATGGACACCGGCGGTCGTATCGATCGGTTCCAGAAGCGTTTCGGCAGCCGTATCGGTGGCAAGAAAGCCTGATCTGCACCGAAATGTTGCAAAAAAGCGCCTGAGGGCGCTTTTTTTGTGTCCGGACGTCGGTTTTTTCGATGTCTTATACGCAAAATGCACTATTGACTGGTCATAAAATATTCGGTTACGGCTTGTCGTTTCGGGGCGGTCGCGCCATAATGTCGCGCTCCGTTGGGCGAGCCCCGGCGGTTATTACCTTTAAACGTGACAAACGGAACAGTGGCAATGTCTCAAGATCTGAAAGAAGCAGCCCTTGAATATCACGCCAAACCGCGGCCGGGTAAGCTGAGTGTTGAAATCACCAAGCCAACCCAGACTTCCCGCGACCTTTCCCTGGCGTACAGCCCCGGGGTTGCCGAACCGGTCCGCGAGATCGCGAAGGACCCCGAGAACGCATACAAGTACACGGCCAAGGGCAACCTGGTAGCTGTGATTTCTGATGGTACTGCGATCCTGGGTCTGGGTAATCTCGGCCCCCTGGCAAGCAAGCCGGTAATGGAAGGCAAGGGCGTACTGTTCAAGCGCTTTGCTGGTATTGACGTGTTCGATATCGAAGTCAATTCCGAAAGCCCGCAAGCGTTTATTGAAACTGTAGAGCGTATCGCGGATACCTTCGGTGGTATCAACCTCGAAGACATCAAGGCACCGGAGTGCTTCGAGATTGAGCGTGCGCTGATCGAAAAGTGCAACGTGCCCATCTTCCATGATGACCAGCACGGCACTGCCATCGTGACTGCAGCTGGCATGATCAACGCCCTTGAGCTGCAGGGTAAGAAAATTGAAGAGGCAAAGGTGGTTTGTCTGGGCGCCGGTGCGGCTGCCATTGCCTGCATGAAGTTGTTGATCAGCTGCGGTATTCGCTCTGAAAACATTTTCATGCTCGACCGCAAGGGTGTGATCCACTCTGGTCGTGACGATCTGAACCAGTACAAAGCGATGTTCGCCAACGAGACAGACAAGCGCACACTGGATGACGCCATTGATGGCGCCGACGTGTTCCTGGGTCTGTCTGGTCCGGACCTGTTGAGTGCTGAGCAGCTGGCGAAGATGGCTCCGAACCCGGTGGTGTTTGCCTGTTCCAACCCGGATCCGGAAATCAGCCCGGAAGTGGCTCTGGCTACCCGCGATGATCTGATCATGGCAACCGGCCGTTCGGACTATCCGAACCAGGTGAACAACGTGCTTGGCTTCCCGTTCATTTTCCGTGGCGCGCTGGACGTTCGTGCAACCGCTATCAACGAGGAAATGAAGGTTGCCGCGGTTAACGCAATCCGTGAGCTGGCCAAAGAGCCGGTGCCGCAGGAAATCTGTGAAGCCTACGGTGTTGATTCGTTCGAATTCGGTAAGGAATACATCATTCCAAAGCCGATGGATGTTCGTCTGCTGGAAGTGGTGCCGGCTGCCGTGGCCCGTGCTGCGGTAGATTCCGGTGTTGCGCGCAATCCGTACCCTGCGCATTACCCGCTGAAGTCTATGGACGACATCATCTGATCTGGATGTAGTTGTTCGGCTTCAACAAAAAACCGGCGGAGATCCCGCCGGTTTTTTTGTGTCTGGCCATTGCTGGGCTCGCCTGCACTGGATCAGAAAATCTGTCCGGGCAGGCTGTCAGAGTCATTGGCGCCTGATCCGTTGCCGTTGGTGTCCTGTGATAGCGGCGCTGGGGCATCTTCCTCTTTGAAGATTTCAAACGTGCCATCTTCTCCAGGGCGCGCCCGTTCGCCGGTTCTGGGGTTAATGCGGATGTTCACAATCCCGTTGGGTCTTGCCATGGTAGATTCGGGTGCGCCTTGCATGGCGGTTTTCATGTAATCAACCCAGATTGGCAGGGCTGTGCTTGCGCCAAACTCCCGTCGGCCGAGGGGGGCTGGCTGGTCGAAGCCCACCCATACGGTTGTTGCCACGTCGTGATTGAAGCCGGCAAACCAGGTGTCTTTCTGTTCGTTTGTGGTGCCGGTTTTGCCAGCCAGGTCTTGGCGATTCAGCGCCAGTGCGCGGCGACCGGTGCCGCGACGGACCACGTCCTGAAGAATCGTGTGCATGATATAAACCGAGCGTTCGTCGGCCAGGCGTTTCATCACGCGTTTTTCCGCAGACTGCTGGGCGCTTGCCGGCAACAGAATGCCATCCGTTTCCGGTGTGTCGCTGTTGCTCTCTGTGAGCGGGCCTTCACTGGCGTTATCTGTCAGTTGCTGTTCGCAGTCGTCGTCACACAGCACGGTTTCCGGTGCCTCGTAGACAACCGTGCCATCCGGCTCCCGAATCGTCTTGATAAGATACGGTTCCACGTCGTAGCCGCCATTGGCAATAACGGCAAAGCCCCGCGCCAGTTCCATTGGCGTGAGCTGGCCAGCCCCCAGAGAAAGTGACAGGTTGGCTGGCATGTTGGCGGTCGGGATCTTCAGCTGATCCAGGTAACTCAGGGTCTGACGAATGCCTAGATCCCTCAGCAGTCGAATCGAAACCAGGTTGCGCGAGCGATAGAGGCCTTCCCTGAGTGTGGTTGGGCCATAAAACTGACCTGATGAATTCTGGGGACGCCAGGCGCCTTCGAGCTCTGAGTCCTCAAATACGATGGGTGCATCGTTGTAAATGGTTGCGGGTGTGCGGCCGTTCTCCAGGGCAGAGAGGTATAGGAAAGGTTTGAACGTGGAACCTGGCTGGCGGTTAGCCTGGGTTGCCCGGTTGTATTTGCTCTGGCTAAAGCTGTAACCGCCGGCAAGGGCCTCAATGGCGCCGGTTTTTGCCGACAGAGAAATCACTGCGCCTTCCACTCTTGGGGCCTGAGAGAGCGCAACCTGTAGTTCAAGCCGGGGCTCGTTGCTGTCTGCTTCGCCGTCCTGTTCCTGAATCTGTGGCAGTTGTGCCACCTTGACGTAGACCACATCGCCAGCGCTGACCACGTCCGAAGGTTTTTCGGGGGTTGGGCCTGTCAGGTTCTCGGTGCGGTATCGCTTGGCCCAGGTCATGGTGTCGAAGTCCATCTTGCCGGGGCCGAGATGGCGGGTGTGCACCCGCGCCGCGCCTTCGTCATCATTCACTGCGGTGATTACTGCCGGGATCAGGCTTTCTACCCTTGGGTAATTAAGTAATTGGCTGGATAAATCCGACGCAGACATGCCGGCAATGTCAAGCTGGCCGATGGGGCCGCGGAAACCGTGCCGCCGATCGTAGTTTTCAAGACCGGTGCGGAGGGTTTCCGTTGCCGCTTGTTGTTTGGTTCCGTCAACGGTCAGCGTCACGCTGTAGCCATCATTGTAGGCAGCTTCACCAAAACGGCGAACCATCTCCGTTCGTGCCATCTCGGCGACGTAATCGGCGTCTACCTCAGCTTCCCGCATGTTATAGGTGGCGGTGAGCGGGGCTTTGGTTGCTTCTGACCAGTCTTCCTGTGTGATGTAGCCGAGATCCCGCATTCTTCCAAGAATCCAGTTTCGGCGTATCAGTGCTCGCTCAGGGTTGGCCAGAGGGTTGTAGGCAGAAGGCGCCTTTGGTAGTCCAGCCAGCATGGCCATCTGGGCAAGGGTGAGCTCGTCGACGGGTTTGTCGTAATAGACCTGGGCGGCGGCGGCGATGCCGTAGGCGCGGTTGCCCAGGTAGATCTTGTTCAGGTACAGCTCCAGGATCTTGTCTTTATCAAGTTCACGTTCGATCTGAAGAGCCAGAAGTATCTCGTTGAACTTACGAATAAAGGTGCGGTCGCGTGACAAAAAGTAATTTTTTGCAACCTGCATGGTGATCGTACTGCCGCCGGACTGGATACTGCCGGTGGACACCAGTTCGATGGCAGCCCGCGTCAACCCTTTGATGTCGACTCCGAAATGGTCGTGGAATCGGGCGTCTTCCGCGGCCAGAAAGGCTTGTAACTGAATTGTAGGGATCTGTTCGATTGTGATCGGTGCCCTTCTCTTTTCGCCGAATTCTGCTATTAATCTGTTGTCTGCACTGTATACCCGAAGCGGCGTCTGAAGTTTTACGTCCAGCAGTTGGTGAACAGGAGGCAGACTGGGCCGAAGGTATAAATAGAAGGCCGAGGCGATAATAATGGCGACACTCAGGCCGGTGAGCAGGAACCAGGCGAAAACACGAGATGTGCGCAGCAAATGAGACATTTTTTTCTGACAACAGTTGGATATAGGTCTATTATTTGAGAAATTGCTTTAGGAAGGTTGAGTTGCTTCACTGAATGCAAGATCTCTTGAATAACAAAGAGCCTGCATTGTAGACGGAAAACTTGAAGAATTCTCTTACATAAAAAACACATAAAGCGTCTCTGTCATGATTGCCGTATCAGGGATTGGTTCAGAGGCGCCTTAGCCGGGTGCATTAAACCAGGTATAGGGTGAGCGCGTGTTCGGATTGCTAGGAAAAAAATCCAGTGCAGTGCTGGGGGTGGATGTCAGCTCCAGCTCGGTCAAACTTCTGGAACTGTCAAGGCATGGCGACCGTTACAAGGTTGAAAGCTATGCGGTTGAGCCGTTGCCGGCCAACGCAGTTGTCGAGAAAAACATCACTGATGTAGAAGCGGTGGGTGAGGTGCTCAAGCGAGTCGCCTCCAAATCCCGTACCGGCGTCAAGCAGGTGGCCGTGGCCGTATCAGGTTCTGCGGTTATCACCAAGGTTATCCAAATGGATGGCGGCCTCAACGAATTCGAGATGGAAGACCAGATCACCCTTGAGGCCGATCAGTACATCCCGTATCCGTTGGATGAAGTAGCCATCGACTTTGAGGTGCAGGGGCCGTCTGAATCGAATCCGGACCAGGTCGACGTGTTGCTGGCCGCGTGCAGAAAAGAGAACGTGGATATCCGTGAGGACGCTCTCGAGATTGCCGGCCTGACCACCAAGATTGTGGATGTCGAAGCCTACGCGCTGGAAAGGGCATACAAGTTGATTGAGCCCCAGCTTGAATCCCAGGGCGAAGAGCTGGTGGTTGCCATCGTCGATATCGGCGCAACCATGACCACCCTGAGCGTGCTGGCCGAGGGCAAGACGGTTTATACCCGTGAGCAGATTTTCGGTGGTAAGCAACTGACTGAGGAGATTCAGCGTCGCTACGGCCTGTCCCTTGAGGAGGCCGGTCTCGCCAAGAAACAGGGTGGGCTTCCGGACGATTATGATCCGGAAGTGTTGACACCTTTCCGTGAGGCAGTCGTGCAGCAAGTCGCGCGCGCCCTCCAGTTCTTCTTTGGTGCCAGCCAGTACAATGCCGTTGATTACGTCGTTCTTGCCGGCGGCACGGCATCCATTCAGGGCCTGACCGAGATGGTCGAAGAGAAAACCGGTACGCCAACCCTGGTTGCGAATCCATTCGCCGACATGGCCGTGGGTTCCAGAGTGAATGCATCAGCCCTGAGCAATGATGCTCCATCGTTGATGATTGCCTGCGGCCTGGCAATGAGGAGTTTCGACTGATGGCAAAGATTAACCTCAGACCATGGCGTGAGGAACTGCGAGCTGAGAAGCAGAAGCAGTTCGTGGTCATGATCCTTGGCGCAGCTATTGTTGCTGCCGGCCTGGCGTTTCTTTGGAAATCCGATCTGGACAGCCGGATTGCCTATCAGCAATCCCGTAATGCCTACATTGAAACCGCCACAAAACAGCTTGATCAGCAGATCAGGGAAATCGAGAACCTCAAGCGTCAGCGCGATGAATTGCTGGCGAGAATGCAGGTAATCCAGGATCTGCAGGGTACTCGCCCGGTCATCGTTCGGGTGTTTGATGAGTTGGTTCGCACCTTGCCTGATGGCCTCTTCTACACCGATCTGAAGCGGACGGGAGAACGCATCGAAATCGTGGGTATGGCGGAGTCGAACAGCCGCATATCCAACCTGATGCGTCAGTTTGATGACTCTGACTGGTTCACCAATCCCAACCTTACCAATGTGGCTGCAGCCGACGCTCGTCGTGCAGGTTACAGCCAGTTCAACCTGTCTGTTCAGCAGCAGACGCCAGAGCCCGAAGGGGAGGATAATTAATGAGCCTCGCGGACTCACTCAAAAGCTTGAACGAATTTGATATCAACGACCTCGATATCAATAACGCCGGTATCTGGCCTGCACCGATAAAAGCCATTGTTGCTCTGATTATTTTTGGCCTGATTCTTGGCGGCGGATACTGGTTCTTTATCAAAGATCAGTATGCTCAGTTGGAAAGGGTCGAGCGCACCGAGCAGGAGCTCAAGCAACAATATGAGCGTAAGGCCTATCAGGTGGCTAACCTTGACGTGTTCAAAGCTCAAATGGCTGAGATGGAAGAGACGTTTGGCGCGTTGGTACGCCAGTTGCCCAGTGAGACTGAGGTGCCGGGGTTGTTGGAGGATATCACCAATACCGCATTGGGTAGTGGTCTGTCTCTGCAGCAAGTGGCGCTACAGCCTGAGCAGCGGCGGGATTTTTACTCGGAGTTGCCGATCAATATCCGGGTATCCGGTGCGTATCACGAACTTGCGACGTTTGTTAGCAGTGTGGCAAGTCTGCCGCGGATTGTGACATTGCACGATTTAACCATAAAACCAATTGGCGGAGATGGTGAGCGGCTTGATATGCAAGTTGTTGCACGTACCTACCGCTACCGGGCTGGAGAGTGAGCATGACAGGAAAGCATGCGGGAAAAGCCTGGCTGGGTGTGTGTCTGGCGTCTTTGCTGACGGCTTGTTCCCAGGGCAACGGTTTCTCGGATCTGGACAAGTTCATGGCCGATACCCGGGCGAAGCCCCGGGGGCACGTGGAGCCCCTGCCAGAATTCAAGGCTTATGAGGCGTTCAGTTATTCAGCAGCCGATCGTCGTGCCCCCTTTGAGCCGCCTGTTGACGTTCAGTTGACCATGGTGGACGACGAACCGGTCAGTGACGTCGAGCCAGATCTGGACCGGCCGAGAGAAGTGCTTGAGAACTTTGATCTTAAGTCGCTGACCATGGTCGGCACGCTGCAGGGTGTCGACGGCGGCCTGTTTGCGCTTATCCGGGATGGTAACAACGGCATTCACCGGGTACGAAACGGAAATTATATGGGGCAGAACTACGGTCGGATTGTCGGCATCAGTGAAACCCGCATTGAATTGATTGAAATCGTTCCAAATGGCCGGGGTGGCTGGGTCGAGCGCCCACGTTCCCTGTCTTTGGATGAAGGATAAGGCCGGGAGCGATAAAGGATGAACGAAAAAAACATGCACGAACAAAATGGTTTAAGGTCGAGGCTAGCGATGTTCAAAAAACTCAATGTCTGCGTGGGCGTGATCGCCATCGGGTTATGGACCAGCCTGGCCAGCGCGGTCACGCTGGAAGACGTGTCGTTTTCGTCGCTGCCGGGAGAGCGCCTGGAAGTGACCATGAAATTCGACGGACCGCCGCCAGAGCCAACCGGTTACACGATTGAGCGCCCGGCGCGGATTGCCGTGGACCTCAAAGACACCACCAGTGGGCTTAACCAGCGGAGCATTCCGCTTGGGTCCGGCAATGCGCAAAGCGTGACCGTGGTGGAAACCAAAGATCGCACGCGGCTGATCTTCAATCTGGTGGAATTGACTCCCCACGAGACAGTTCGCCAGAACAATTCGCTGGTCATGACTATTGGCGGTGCCAGTGGTGCCCCGGCAACTGCTGCTACTTCCCAGCAACGCCAGTCAGGATCGACGGCCGCAGCTTCCTCGAGTGCCTTGGCAGGCGTTGATTTTCGCCGGAGCAAGGAAGGTGAGGGGCGAGTGATTGTTGATCTCGGTAACGCCTCCGCGGCGGTAAATCTGTCTGAGCAGGCGGGTCGCATCCGGCTCACGATGCCGGGACTGGATGTCCCTTCGGAACTTCGTCGTCGTCTTGATGTGACCGACTTTGCGACACCCGTTACCCGGATCGATACTTTCGTTGAGGACGGCAATGCGGTGGTTGAGATTCGCCCTGAAGGCAATTATGACTATATCGCCTATCAGTCAGGTCGTGAATTTACGGTTAGTGTCGAGCAACTCACTGAAGAAGAGGCGGAGACCCGTCGCGAAGAGAAGTTCCCATACACCGGCGACAAGCTCTCACTTAACTTCCAGGACATTGAAGTCCGCTCGGTGCTCCAGTTGATTGCCGACTTTACCGGACTGAATCTGGTGGCCAGTGACACAGTGGGCGGTAGCATTACCCTGCGCCTGCAGAATGTGCCTTGGGATCAGGCGCTTGACCTTATCCTTAAAACTAAAGGTCTGGATAAGCGTCAGATTGGTAACGTTCTTCTGGTGGCCCCTGCGGAGGAAATCGCAGCGCGAGAGAGGCTTGAGCTGGAGACAAACAAGCAAATTGCTGAGCTGGCCCCCGTGCGTCTGGACATCATTCAGGTGAACTACGCGAAGGCTGGAGATATCGTGGCACTGATTCGTGCAGACGAAGAGCTTATTTCCTCCAGGGGTTTTGTTTCCTCGGATGTTCGTACCAACACGATCAGTGTGCGTGAGACGCAGCAAAAGCTGGAAGAGATTCGCCGATTGGTTGGCACTTGGGATGTGCCAGTTCGCCAGGTATCGATCGAAGCTAGAATCGTACGCGCTCAGAATAACGTTTCCGAAGAGCTCGGTGTGCGTTGGGGCGCGCAAGGCCGTGCTACTGCCGATGGTGGTTCCGATAACATAATTATCGGTGGTTCTCAGGGGGGGCTGGCAGGTATCTCTCCGAGTGGTCCGTTGAGTCTGCCATCCGATCTCAATGTTGATTTGGGTGTTACTCGCGCTGGTTCCTCTTCTGTCGCGCTGGGGTATATTGGCACCGACTTCCTCCTGGATCTTGAGTTGTCAGCATTTGAAACAGACGGTCGTGCAGAGGTGGTTTCGCAGCCGAGGGTTGTCACCGCAGATCGTCAGAGTGCTTCGATCAAATCTGGTGAAGAAATCCCTTACCAGGAAGCAACTTCCAGTGGTGCAACCAATGTTGAGTTCAAGGAAGCGGTTCTATCTCTGGAAGTAACCCCCCAGATCACTCCGGATGACAAAATCATCATGGATTTGGTGGTAAACCAGGATTCCCGAGGCGAGGTAACGGCCGGTATCCCCTCTATAAATACCAATTCCGTGACCACTCAGGTTCTGGTAGCGAACGGGGAGACAGTTGTGCTAGGCGGTATCTTCCAGTCTGAGGTGGCCACCCAAACCACGAAGACTCCGTTCCTGGGCGATATTCCTTACCTAGGTCGCCTTTTCAAACGCACTGAGCACATTGACGAGCGAAGCGAGTTGTTGATCTTTGTAACTCCGAAGATCATCAAAAACGACCTGATTCAGTAATCGCTCCGCACATAAAAAGCCGCCGCTAACCCCGGCGGCTTTTTTCTTTGTATCGGCCTCCGGCTTATGGAATGTCTTGCCCTGTGCTATTCTCACGCGCTTGAACCCTGTTGAGCGGAAATTATGTCTTTGCCCGAACGTGTTGTCCTGGTCGGCCCTATGGGAGCCGGAAAAAGTACGATTGGCCGTATGCTCGCCAAAGAGCTGGGTTATCGTTTTCTTGATTCAGACCGGATAATCGAAGAGCGGTGCGGAGCCAATATTCCCTGGATATTCGATGTCGAGGGAGAAGACGGATTCCGGCAGCGCGAAACCGCCATGCTGGATGAGCTTTCAGAAACGCAGGGAACGGTATTGGCGACCGGAGGTGGTGCGGTCATGCGCCCGGAAAACCATGCATTGTTGCGGAAAAATGCAGTGGTGATCTATCTCAAAACGTCGATTGAGCAGCAGGTAGAGCGCACCCGAAAAGATCGAAATCGCCCCCTGCTTCAGAACGATGACCCCGAGGGTGTGTTGAGAAGGCTGTTCGCAGTCCGGGACCCGCTATACACCAAGCTCGCTGATATCGTGATGTTCACCGATCGCAAGAGTCCACGATTGGTGGTGCGCCAGCTGGTGAATCGAATCAATCCCAAAACCCCAAGACACAAACGGCAGAGACGTAAAGAAGGTCGTCAACATGTACCAGGTACTCAAAGAGCTTAAAGTAGAGCTGGGTGACCGCAGCTATCCCATCGTTATTGGTCAGGGGTTGCTGGGGGCTTATGATCTGACACCCTGGGTGTCCGGCAGTCAGGTGATGATTGTCACCAACGAGACGGTTGCACCTTTATACCTTGAGCGCGCGAAGGCTTGCTTCCCAGGAAAATCGGTTGATGTGGTCACGCTTCCGGATGGCGAGAAGTTCAAGGATTGGCAGACCCTTAACCTGATTTTCGACCGGCTGCTGGAGCGCCGGCACTCCAGAAAAACAACGCTTGCTGCCCTGGGCGGCGGCGTCATCGGGGATGTGGCGGGGTTTGCAGCGGCCTGCTATCAGCGGGGCGTACCATTTATCCAGATGCCCACAACCCTGCTTTCCCAGGTGGATTCATCCGTTGGTGGTAAAACCGGAATCAATCATCCATTGGGCAAGAACATGGTTGGCGCTTTTCATCAGCCGAACATCGTCCTGATTGATACCGATTCCCTGACCACACTTCCCCCCAGGGAGGTGTCGGCTGGGCTTGCGGAAGTTATCAAGTACGGCCTGATTCGTGACGTGCCTTTTCTGGAGTGGCTGGAAGCTAACATGGATGCGTTGGTCCGGCTGGAGCCCGAAGCAGTAGGAGAGGCCATTTTTCGTTCCTGCCAGTGCAAGGCAGACGTTGTGGCCTTCGATGAGAGGGAAGGGGGCTTGCGGGCCATCCTGAATCTTGGCCATACCTTTGGTCATGCGATCGAAACCTACGCGGGTTACGGCAACTGGCTCCACGGCGAGGCGGTTGGAACCGGGATGATGATGGCATCTGACTTGTCTTTGAGAGAAGGTATGATCAGTGCCGACGATCATAAGAGAGCGTTGGCCTTGATTCGCCGGGCTGGGCTACCGGAGCGGGCCCCCAAAGGCATGACGCCCGATGATTTCATGTCTCTGATGGCCGTTGATAAGAAGAATGTGGATGGCAAGCTCCGGCTGGTGTTGATGCGGGCCTTGGGGGATGCTTTTGTAACCGCTGACGCCCAGCCGGACAACCTCAGAAAGACCTTATTGGAATTTATCGATTAAGCGTCGTATCACGCAGTGATTGAGCAACGGGCAGGGATGAGTTGTGACCCAGGATAACCTGAACGCGATAGACAGTGGCGGATTGTTTCCCCGCCTCCAGCAACGCTACGGCTTGCGCGATAATCCGCTGGACATGGAGACGCCGTTCTTCCCGGACGCCATGCGCCACCATGCACTGGAGTCACTGCGTCATCTCTGCGGTTTCGGGGATATGGCGCTGCTGGTAACGGGTGCGCCAGGTGCTGGCAAAACGCGGATACTCACGGAGTTGGTTCGCAGCGAATCATCCCGGCTCGATTTTCATCGTATCCCCACGGCAGCTCTGACGAGTGCCCAGGCATTGGCCAGGGATCTCCGTAAAATCGCCCGTTCAGGTGTACCGGCGGACTCGGAGCCTCGAGAGCTGGTTTACCAATTTTTCCGGTGGTCCCAGGCGCGTGCTCAACGTGGGCAGCGGCTGGTGTTGATTCTGGATGATGCCGATCGGGTAGCTCCGGAGTTATTGAATCTTTTACTCTCCGGATTTCTTGCGGCTGACCGGTCGCTGGCCGCTGCTTTGGTGTTCTCTGGTGCCGAAGGTTTGCAGGATCAGTTTCGGGCGGAAGATCTTGCCGTTCACATCCACCATATCAGCCTTCCCCCGTTAAGCCGAGACGAGATTTTCGCCTTCCTTGAGCCCCGGGTTCACCGCGCTGGTGGCCGAAAGGAAGAGTTGCTTTCTTCATCACGGCTAAAGCAGCTTCATGCTTTGAGTCAGGGCAGTTTCGGCCGACTGAAACGCGTTGCACCAGGTATCTGGCTCGACATGGTTGCGCCACAAAGCCGAGCCGCAGCCCGTAGCTGGCCACCCCTTGCTTCAATGCGTTGGCCCGCCTTGGCACTGGTGATATTGCTGGTGTCATGGTGGTTCGTGGCGCGGCAATACGATGACTCGGTCGCTGGTTCTGCGGGTATGGAGACCCCGAGAGAGACTGTTCGAAGGAGCATTACCGTCGGGCCTGAGGCAGGGCGAGGGGCGGGTGAAACACTTCCCGTTGATGCACTGCCGTCGCCGGAGTTGGCACGCCAGCAGGAACCGGAAAACCCCGCGTTGACGGACCTGGATGCGGTGACCGAAGCTGAGCCAGAGCCAGAGCCAGAGCCAGAGCCAGAGCCAGAGCCAGAGCCAGAGCCAGAGCCAGAGCCAGAGCCAGAGCCAGAGCCAGAGCCAGAACCAGAACCAGAGCCAGAGCCAGAGCCAGAACCAGAACCAGAACCAGCCTTCGCTCCGGCAAGACCGGAGAACTTTGTGGCTTTGGCGCAACTGAAACAACGTAAAGGTTGGACGCTTCAGCTCGTGGCTGGTAATCAGGAGCGTACGATTCTGAGCGTTATTGATCGCCAGCCAGATAACCCTCAGTTGAGCTATACCGTCGGAGAGCGCCAGGGGCAGCCTTGGTTTATGCTGGTGTATGGCCAGTATCCCAGCCTCGAATCCGCCCGGGAGGCAGCCGGACAATTGCCCGCCGCGCTCGGGATATCTGAGCCTTGGGTGCGATCCTTCGAAAGTTACTAGGTGCACCGTTATGGTGCATTTCCGTCCTGTTCTAGCGGTAAAACAGCGAAAAAAATTGTATACGTAGTTTCACGTGTGTAAAATCGCTTCCCCTTTTTTTCGGTGTCAGTACGTTTTGCGCACTAATTTGGTGCGCTTCGGGCTGGCGAGAAAGCATTTACACGCGAGAGAACGCTTATGACAACAGGCTTGTATCATCCCGATGAGTTCAGGGACAACTGTGGTTTTGGCCTGATTGCCCACATGAAGGGCGAGGCGAGCCATAAGCTGTTGCAAACGGCCATCGAGTCATTGACTTGCATGACCCACCGTGGAGGCATCGCAGCCGATGGCAAAACCGGTGATGGTTGTGGGCTTCTTATTCAAAGTCCCAAGGCCTTCCTCTACAAAGCTGCTCAGGCGGCGTTCGGGAAAAAACCTGGAGACTTATTTGCAGTCGGCCAGGTTTTTTTAGCCCGGGACGAAAGCCAGGCGGCCGCCGGTCGTGCTGCGGTTGAGAAAAACCTCGTCGATCAGGGGTTGGAAATCATGGGCTGGCGAGAAGTGCCCGTGGACGACAGTTGCCTGGGGCCAATGGCGCTGGATTGTCTGCCCAGGATTGAACAGGTTTTTGTTGAGCCGGGCGGAAAAACCGAGCAGGAATTTGCCGTTGCGCTGTTTGTTGGTCGCCGCCATGCTGAGCGGGAGATGGCGGACGACTCTGAGTTTTATATCTGCAGCTTGTCGCATCGCACCCTTGCATACAAAGGCCTGATGATGCCGGCGGATCTCGCCAACTTTTATAAGGATCTGGGTGATCCGGATCTGCAAACCGCCATCTGTGTGTTCCACCAGCGGTTCTCCACCAACACCATGCCCAAGTGGCCGCTGGCCCAGCCGTTCCGGTTCCTGGCCCACAACGGTGAGATCAACACCATCGACGGCAACCGTAACTGGGCGATTGCACGCGCGGCCAAGTTCAGCTCACCGGACCTGCCAGATCTGCAAACCCTGCAGCCGCTGGTTAATCTGACTGGCTCGGATTCCTCCAGCATGGATAACATGCTGGAGATATTGCTGGCCGGTGGAGTTGACCTTTTCCGTGCCGTTCGGATGATGATCCCACCGGCCTGGCAGAATGTAGACACCATGGATTCCCAGTTGCGGGCGTTCTATGAATACAACTCCATGCATATGGAGCCCTGGGATGGCCCTGCCGGCCTGGTTATGTCTGATGGTCGTTACGCCCTGTGTATGCTCGACCGTAACGGCTTGCGCCCGGCTCGCTGGGTCATCACCAAGGACGACTTTATCACCCTGGCGTCGGAAGTGGGCACCTACGGCTACTCGCCCGACGATGTGGTTGCCAAGGGCCGCGTGGGGCCCGGGCAGATGCTGGCCATCGATACCGAGTCAGGGGAGGTGTTGCACACAGCGGATATCGATCAGCGCCTGAAAACCGCGCAGCCTTATAAGCGCTGGTTGAAAGACAACGCCCTGCGGGTAGAAACCACGCTGAACCAGGCCACCCCTGAGTTCAAACTGATGGAGCCGGACGAACTTCTGGTTCATCAGAAGATGTTCAATATCTCCTTTGAAGAGCGCGACCAGGTGTTGCGTCCGCTGGCTGAAAGCGCGCAAGAAGCTGTGGGCTCCATGGGTGACGATACGCCGATGGCCGTGCTGTCCAGCAAGGTGCGGCATGCGGCGGATTATTTCCGCCAGAAGTTTGCCCAGGTCACCAACCCGCCTATCGACCCGCTGCGCGAAACCATCGTGATGTCGCTGGAAACCTGCTTGGGTGCGGAGCAAAACGTCTTTGAGGAGACCCCGGAACACGCCAACCGGATTATTCTGACAACCCCGGTGTTGTCGCCGGCCAAGTTCCTCAAGCTCAGCAATAACGATCGCCCGGGCTTTGAAGTGGCCAGAATTGCCATGAGCTACCGCCCGGAGGAAGGCCTTCAGGAGGCGGTTCGCCGGATGTGCGATGAGGCTGAAAAGTCGGTCCGCGACGGTAAGGTACTGCTGATTCTAAGCGACAAGGACCTGGTGGAAGGCGAGTTGCCTGTCAACGCCATGATGGTGACCGGTGCTGTGCACCACCACCTGGTTGAGCGGGGTCTGCGCTGCGATTCCAACATCATTGTGGAAACCGGCTGGGCCCGGGATCCCCATCACTTCGCCGTACTGTTCGGCTTTGGTGCCACTGCGGTTTATCCGTACCTGGCCTATCAGGTCCTTAACGATCTGATCCGGACCGGCGAGTTGCTGATGGATCCGATTGAAGCCAAGAACAACTACCGTAAGGGCATCAACAAAGGCTTGCTGAAGATCCTGTCGAAGATGGGGATCTCCACCATCACCTCCTACCGCGGTGCCCAGCTGTTTGAAGCCATCGGTCTGGCCGATAACGTTGTGGATCTCTGCTTCAAGGGTGTGCCCAGCCGTATTCAAGGCGCGGACTTCTTCGACTTCCAGCAGGATCAGGAGCAGCTCGCAGCCGTTGCCTGGAAGCCCCGTAAGCCGCTGTCTCAAGGTGGCTTGCTCAAGTACGTTCACGGTCAGGAATATCACGCTTTTAACCCGGACGTGGTTGCCAAGCTCCAGGATGCGGTTATCAGTGGTGATTACGGCCATTACCAGGAATACGCTGGCTTGGTGAACGAGCGCCCGGTGGCCACTCTGCGTGACCTCCTGGTATTCAAGAAAGATCTCAAGCCGATTGATATCTCCGAGGTTGAGCCGGTTGAGAATATCTTCCCCCGGTTTGATTCGGCGGCCATGTCGTTGGGCGCTTTGTCTCCCGAGGCCCACGAGGCGCTGGCAGTAGCCATGAATACTCTGGGTGGCCGTTCTAACTCTGGTGAGGGTGGTGAAGACCCTGCCCGCCATGGCACCAATCGCCGTTCGAAGATCAAGCAGGTTGCCTCTGGCCGATTCGGTGTAACCGCAGAATACCTGCGAAGCGCCGATGTCATGCAGATTAAAGTCGCCCAGGGTGCCAAGCCCGGTGAGGGTGGCCAGTTGCCTGGTGGCAAGGTGAATGATCTGATCGCTCGCCTGCGTTATTCCGTGCCGGGTGTGACCCTGATTTCGCCACCACCGCACCACGATATCTATTCTATCGAGGATCTGGCGCAGCTGATTTTCGATCTGAAGCAGGTGAACCCGGAAGCCCTGGTGTCGGTGAAGCTGGTGTCCGAACCTGGAGTGGGTACTATCGCCGCCGGTGTGGCAAAGGCCTATGCCGACCTGATTACTGTATCTGGTTACGATGGCGGTACTGCGGCCAGCCCGCTGACATCGATTCGCTATGCCGGCTCGCCGTGGGAGCTGGGTCTGACCGAAACCCAGCAGGCGCTGAGAGCAAATGACCTGCGGGGCAAGATTCGCCTGCAGACTGACGGTGGTATCAAGACTGGCTTGGATGTTGTTAAAGCAGCCATTCTGGGCGCCGAAAGCTTCGGCTTCGGCACTACGCCAATGGTGGCCCTGGGTTGTAAATACCTGCGTATCTGTCACCTGAATAACTGTGCCACCGGTGTTGCTACCCAGAACGATTACCTGCGGGAAGAGCACTTCAAGGGCACTGTTGAGATGGCCATGAACTTCTTCCGTTTTGTCGCGGAAGAAACCCGCGAGTGGATGGCCAAGCTGGGTGTTCGCAGTCTTGAGGAACTGGTTGGCCGTGTCGATCTGCTTGAGCGCCTGCCGGGCAATACCGAGCGCCAGAAAAAGCTGGACCTGACGCGTCTGCTGCAGAATGACCACATCCCGGCGGACAAGCCCCAGACTTGTCAGGTTGAGCGCAACCATCCGTTCGACGAAGGCCGCCTGGCGGAGCAGATGGTGAAAGACACCGCTGCAGCTATCGCAGAGAAGTCCGGCGGCGCCTGGAGCTACAAGGTTACCAACTGCGATCGCTCCATTGGTGCGCGGCTGTCTGGCGAAATTGCAGCGCAGTACGGTAACCAGGGAATGGTGGATGCACCGATCACTCTGGATCTTACCGGGACCGCAGGCCAGAGCTTTGGTGTGTGGAACGTGGGTGGTCTGAACCTGATTCTTGAAGGCGATGCCAACGACTATGTGGGCAAGGGTATGACTGGCGGCAAGCTGGTTGTTAAACCGCCCCGTGGCAGCGACTTCAAAACCCAGGAAACATCCATCGTGGGTAATACCTGCCTGTACGGCGCGACAGGGGGCAAGCTGTTTGCCGCTGGCACAGCCGGTGAACGCTTTGCCGTTCGTAACTCTGGTGCCCATGCGGTTGTAGAAGGGGCCGGGGACCACTGTTGTGAATACATGACCGGCGGCCTGGTGACCGTTCTCGGTTCCACCGGATATAACTTCGGTGCCGGCATGACCGGCGGCTTCGCCTATGTGCTGGATCTGGACAACACCTTCGTGGACAAGTACAACCATGAACTGGTTGAGATCCAGCGCATTTCGCGGGAAGACATGGAAGCCTACCGGAACCACCTGCGTGGTGTGATCCGGGAGCATATTTCCGAAACCGGAAGCGCCTGGGCGGAGCACCTACTTGAAGATTTCGACGATTACATCGGCCGCTTCTGGCTGGTGAAGCCAAAGGCTGCGAACCTGCGCAGCCTGCTGGCCAGCACCCGTGCCCGCCCGGAATAAGGCTGGGCAACGCAAAGGTTGATGGGCTGCGCCAACGGGCGCAGCCCCCGTCGAAATTGAGCTGATGAGAGTAGCAACATGAAAGAACGTCTCAACAATGACTTTCAGTTTGTGGAAGTTGGGCGGGTAGACCCAAAGAAGGTGCCTGCCAAAAAGCGGAAGAAAGAATTCGGTGAGATCTATCACCCGTTTACCGAAACCCATGCAGCATCTCAGTCTCACCGCTGCCTGGCTTGCGGTAACCCCTATTGCGAGTGGAAATGCCCGGTACACAACTATATTCCGAACTGGCTGAAGCTGGTGTCTGAGGGCAACATCATGAAGGCCGTGGAGTTGTGCCACCAGACCAACTCCCTGCCGGAAGTGTGCGGCAGGGTGTGCCCACAGGATCGCCTGTGTGAAGGTGCCTGTACCCTGAACGATGGCTACGGCGCGGTAACCATCGGTTCGGTGGAAAAATACATTACCGACACGGCCTTCGCGCTGGGTTGGAAGCCTGATATGTCCAATGTTAAATGGACAGACAAAAAAGTTGCCGTTATCGGCGCCGGGCCCGCTGGTCTCGGCTGTGCCGATATCCTGGTGCGTAATGGCGTCAAGGCGGTGGTTTTCGATCGTTACCCTGAAATTGGCGGCCTGCTGACCTTCGGTATTCCCGAGTTCAAGCTGGAAAAGTCCGTGATGTCCCGGCGCCGTAAGGTGTTCGAGGAGATGGGCGTGGAATTCCGTCTGAACACCGAGGTGGGTAAAGACGTCCAGTTGAAGAGCATCATGGAAGAATTCGATGCGGTGTTCATGGGCATGGGCACCTACACCTACATGAAAGGCGGCTTCCCGGGAGAAGAATTGCCGGGTGTTTATGATGCTCTGCCGTTCCTGATTTCCAACGTGAATCGCCGTCTTGGGTTCGAGAAAAAAGCGTCAGACTTCATCGATATGAAGGGTAAGCGCGTGGTGGTGCTGGGTGGTGGTGATACCGCCATGGACTGCAACCGTACGTCTATCCGTCAGCAGGCGGAGAGCGTTACCTGTGCCTACCGTCGGGACGAGGCCAACATGCCGGGGTCGCGCCGGGAAGTCGCAAACGCCAAGGAAGAAGGTGTGAAGTTCCTGTTTAACCGGCAGCCTATCGCCATCATCGGTGAAGACCGTGTTGAGGGCGTCAAGGTTGTGTCTACCCAGTTGGGAGAACCGGACGAAAATGGCCGTCGCCGCCCTGAAGTCGTGCCGGGCAGTGAGGAAGTCATTCCTGCGGATGCGGTGCTGGTGGCGTTTGGTTTCCGGCCGAGCCCCGCTGACTGGTTCGGTGAACACAAGGTGAACACCGATGATTCCGGTCGTGTTGCAGCGCCGGAGGAAGCCGAGTTCCCGTTCCAGACCAGCAACCCGAAGATCTTCGCCGGTGGCGATATGGTGCGCGGCTCAGATCTGGTGGTCACTGCCATCTGGGAAGGTCGCCAGGCTGCGGAAGGCATTCTGGACTACCTCGACGTATAACTCTGAGTTGATCAGAGTCAGAAGGGCGGCTTGCTACGGGTAAGCCGCCCTTTTTTATTCGTATAAACGGGGTATCATTGCTCCCCATTATCTCTGACTATTTACCGACGAGAACGGGATACCATATGACCGAGCTGAAGAATGACCGCTTCCTGCGCGCCCTGATGCGCCAGCCTGTAGACCGCACCCCGGTGTGGATGATGCGCCAGGCGGGCCGCTACCTGCCGGAGTACCGCGCAACCCGGGCAAAAGCCGGTGATTTTCTCAGCCTGTGCAAGAACACGCCGCTGGCCTGCGAAGTTACCCTGCAGCCGCTCGAGCGCTATCCGCTGGACGCTGCCATCCTGTTCTCCGATATTTTGACCATTCCTGATGCCCTGGGCCTGGGCCTGTATTTCGAGACTGGCGAAGGTCCGAAATTCCGCAAGGTGATTCGCACCGAAGCCGACGTCGACGCCCTGCCGAAGATGAATGCCGAGTCGGATCTGGACTACGTGATGAACGCCGTCTCCACCATCCGCCGCGAACTCAGCGGCCGGGTGCCGCTGATCGGTTTCTCCGGCAGCCCCTGGACCCTGGCCACTTACATGATTGAGGGTGGCTCCTCCAAGACTTTCTCCGAAGCCAAGAAGCTGATGTATGGCCAGCCGGAAGTGATGCACCGCTTGCTGGACCACCTGGCGGATTCGGTGATTGATTACCTGAACGGTCAGATCAAGGCCGGTGCCCAGGCTGTGCAGATTTTCGATACCTGGGGTGGGGTGCTGAGCAGCTGGGCGTATGAGGAGTTCTCGCTGCGTTACATGAAGAAGATTGTGGGTGGTCTGATTCGCGAGAGCGAGGGTCGCAGGGTGCCGGCGATTGTGTTCACCAAGAACGGTGGCCAGTGGCTGGAGTCTATTGCCGATTGTGGTGCCGATGCGGTGGGCCTGGACTGGACCACGGACATTGGTAATGCCCGCGCCCGCGTGGGCGACAAGGTGGCGTTGCAGGGCAATATGGACCCGGCGATGCTGTATGCGCCGAAGGCGCGGATTCGCCAGGAAGTGGCGGATATCCTGAAGCGTTATGGTTCTGGTTCCGGGCATATCTTCAACCTGGGGCATGGGATTACGCCGGATGTGGATCCGGAGCATGCTGGGGCGTTTATTGAGGCGGTCGTTGAGCTTAGCGGGCAGTATCACCAGTAGTCTGGTTTTTGAGATAGCCGTCTTTTGGCAGCCTGCGAGTTCCGTGTTTGCGGACTGGTGGGACGGCCTCCGAAAAAACGCTACGAGCTCATCCCTGAGCGCTTCGCTCCGGCCATCCATGGCCTCCGAGATTTTTCGGAGGCCGTCCCACCAGTCCGCTTTTGAACACTCTGGAACTATCCTCTTTGGAATCGAAGCAGTGTTGTGGGGCGTTGGTATGACTGCTCCCTCTCTCTGGTGGGTCTGAGCTGTACTCCCTTTTGTGTCCGGTCTATAGTCATAGGAAGTAAGAACTTCTGGCCGGAGCTTTCCATTGTCTACCAAAACATCCGAAAAACGCCGTTTCCACCGAATAAGTTTTGACGCGCCGTGTGAGCTGCATTGTCAGGATCAGGTGTGGTCAACCGAGGTGCTGGATATTTCCCTGAAGGGCGTTCTGGTCCAGCGGCCGGAAGGTTGGAAGGTTCCGCTCAACAAGCCTTGTGAGGTAGTGATTCACCTGAATGAACATGAAGCCGCGATTGTGATGGCGGTGGAGTTGAAGCACGTGGAGGATCATCGGCTGGGATTTCGGTGTCAGTATATTGATCTTGAAAGTGCCACGCATTTGAAGCGGCTGGTTGAGTTAAATCTTGGGGATCAGGCGCTTTTGGAGCGGGAGTTTGCGCATCTGATTGATTAGCCAGAGCTCAAAGCTCCTCCAAGGCCGAAAGGGCATCAGAAAGCTTGGTCACTGGAATCACTTTCATGCCTTCAACAGGCTTACGCGGAACGTTAGCCCTGGGCACCAAAGCCCGTGTGAAGCCGTGCTTGGCTGCCTCGTAAATCCGCTCCTGACCATTCGGCACCGGCCGGATCTCGCCAGACAGGCCTACTTCTCCGAAAATCACCAGATCCTGCGGCAGCGCCCGATTGCGGAACGATGACACCACTGCCGACAACAGCGCAAGGTCCGCACTGGTTTCATTGACCTTCACGCCCGCTACCACGTTCACAAAGACATCCTGATCGGCTACATGCATGCCGCCATGCCGGTGCAGCACGGCCAGAAGCATTGCCAACCGGTTCTGGTCGGTACCCACGGCCACCCGTCTCGGATAACTGCCCTGAGCCATATCCACCAGTGCCTGGATCTCCACCAGCATTGGCCGGGTGCCTTCCCAGACCACCATCACCACACTGCCGGGAGCAGCCTCTTCGCCCCGGTTCAGGAAAATGGCGCTGGGGTTTTTCACTTCCTTCAGGCCCTGTTCCAGCATGGCAAATACGCCCAGCTCATTCACCGCACCAAAGCGGTTCTTGATGCCCCGTAGGGTGCGGTAGCGGCTGTCGCTGGAACCTTCCAGCAGGATGGAGCAATCGATCATGTGCTCCAGCACCTTCGGTCCGGCCAGGCTGCCGTCTTTGGTGACGTGGCCAACCAGCAGCAAAATCGTGCCGGTTTGCTTGGCAAAGCGTGTCAGGAACGCGGCGCTCTCCCTTACCTGAGAAACCGAACCCGGGGCGGATTCGATATCGGCCACGTGCATTACCTGAATACTGTCAATGACCAGGATACGGGGCTTCTCCATTTCCGCTACCTGCATCAACCGCTCTACGGAGGTTTCCGAAAGCATTTTCAGGTCTTTGGTAGGCAAACCAAGGCGTTTGGCGCGCATGGCCACCTGTTGCAGGGATTCTTCACCGGTAACGTAAAGCGCCGGGTGCTGCTCAGCCAGTTGGCAGACCGCCTGCAGCAGCAGGGTACTCTTGCCGGCGCCGGGGTGGCCACCCATCAGTACCGCAGAGCCTTCCACAAGACCGCCGCCGAGCACCCGGTCGAATTCCTGCATGCCGGTACTGATGCGGGCCTGTTCTGCCAGGCTGACTTCGTCCAGGCTCTTGACCTCAGACAGGCTGCCGGCGTAGCCCTCAAAGCGGGCGCTGCGCGCGCCCTTACCGGGGCCGGAAACGCCGCGTACTTCGCTGATCGTGTTCCAGGCCTGGCAGGCCGTACACTGGCCCTGCCACTTGGAGTAATCCGCACCGCACTCGGTGCATACAAAGGCGGTTTTGGCTTTGGCCATGGGCAGAATTCCGTATCGGGCAAATCGGGGCGGGAAGGAGCGAGCCGGCGCACAGGCCGGCTCAGTACACAGTTACGCCAGTTTCTTGTATTTCATACGCTTAGGCTGCATGGCAGATTCCCCTTTGCGCTTTTTGAAGTCAGCGTCGTAGTCGGTGAAGTTGCCTTCGAAATACACCACCTCGCCGTCATCCTCGAACGCCAGAATGTGGCTGGCGACCCGGTCCAGGAACCAGCGGTCGTGCGAGATGATCAGTGCAGAGCCGGGGAAGTTCAGGATGGCTTCTTCCAGGGCACGCAAGGTCTCCACGTCCAGATCGTTGGTGGGTTCGTCCAGCAGCAACACGTTGCCACCTTGCTTTAACAGCTTGGCCAGATGCAGGCGGTTACGTTCACCGCCGGAGAGGTCGCCTACTCGTTTTTGCTGGTCGGTGCCCTTGAAGTTAAAGCGGCCAACGTAAGCGCGGGAAGGTGTTTCGTAGTTGCCGACCTTGATGATGTCGTTGCCGTCGGACAGCTCTTCCCAGACGGTTTTACTGCCGTCCAGATCGCGCATCTGATCTACATAAGCGAGCTCAACGGTTTCGCCCACAGTGATGGTGCCGGAGTTGGGATGGTCCATACCGGCAATCATTTTGAACAGCGTGGATTTACCAGCACCGTTACCACCGATGATACCGACAATGGCGCCCGGGGGTACGCTGAAAGAAACGTTTTCATAAAGCAGGCGATCATCGAAAGCCTTGCTAATGCCTTCCACTTCGATCACTTTGCCACCCAGGCGCGGTCCAGGCGGGATATACAGTTCGTTGGTTTCGTTGCGCTTCTGGAATTCCTGAGAGCTCATCTCTTCGAAGCGAGCCAGGCGAGCCTTGCTCTTGGACTGACGGCCCTTGGCGTTGGAGCGCACCCACTCAAGTTCCTGCTTGATGGCTTTCTGGTGCGAGGCTTCCTGTTTGGATTCCATTTCCAGGCGCTTCTCTTTGTTCTCCAGCCACTGGCTGTAGTTGCCCTCGAACGGAATGCCGTGGCCTCGGTCCAGCTCCAGAATCCAGCCAGCGACGTTGTCGAGGAAGTAACGGTCGTGGGTGATAGCGACCACCGTGCCGTCGTAATCGTGCAGGAAGCGCTCCAGCCAGGCCACGGATTCCGCGTCCAGGTGGTTGGTCGGCTCGTCCAGGAGCAGCATGTCCGGGCCAGACAGCAGCAGGCGGCACAGGGCCACACGGCGGCGCTCGCCCCCGGACAGCACTTTGACTTTCTGATCCCAGGCTGGCAGGCGCAGGGCATCGGCGGCCACTTCCATCTTGCGTTCGATATCGTGCCCGTCAGTGGCCTGGATGATGGCTTCCAATTCGCCCTGTTTCTTGGCCAGGGCGTCGAAATCGGCATCCGGCTCTGCGTACGCGGCGTATACCTGGTCCAGTTCGGCCAGGGCGTTGTGCACGTGGGCAACGGATTCGTCGACGATTTCCTTGACGGTTTTTTCTTCGTCCAGCTCCGGCTCCTGGGGCAGGTAGCCGACATTGATGCCGGGCTGGGGCCGGGCTTCGCCGATGTAATCCTGATCGACACCCGCCATAATACGGAGCAGGGTGGATTTACCGGAGCCGTTAAGGCCCAGTACGCCGATTTTGGCGCCCGGGAAGAAGCTCAGGGAAATGTCTTTCAGAATCTCCCGCTTGGGTGGTACCACCTTGCCCACGCGGTTCATGGTGTATACGTACTGGGCCATATTGGCAGAATCCTTATCCGAAATTCGCGTAGATAACAGAAAACACGACAGGTGTCTGGCTAAGGCCTTTGGGGTGGGCGATTCGGGATCCTCAAAAACAGGGATGTTTTTGCGGAGCGTACAGGGACGTATTCACAGCGTATCCCGAATCGCCCACCCCGAAGGCCGTCACTGCCAAAGTCGACACCATTGAATGTTGATCGGCTAAGGTATCTAAACCTATCCGGGATAGCAATTGAGTGAAAATCGGGATCCTCGGTGTGCCGGTATCTGCGGACGGCATAAAGGATGATTTTTAACCCGCTTTCGGGATAGAATAGCGGCCCAATTTTTCAGGGGTTACGGCATGCACAGAGGCAGCGCCGGGCCAGCCATACAGACAGGGGCAGCACATCCATGTTTAATCGTGATATGAAAATCGCCGGTTTCGATGATGAACTCTGGAACGCCATGCAGGCGGAGGAGAAACGTCAGGAAGCGCACATCGAACTGATCGCGTCTGAAAACTACACCAGCCCGCGGGTGATGGAAGCTCAGGGCAGTGTGCTGACCAACAAATACGCCGAGGGTTATCCCGGCAAGCGCTACTACGGTGGCTGTGAGTTTGTCGATATTGCCGAAGACCTGGCCATTGCCCGCGCCAAGGAACTGTTTGGTGCTGCCTATGCTAACGTGCAGCCGCACTCTGGCTCCCAGGCCAACTCTGCCGTGTTCATGGCCTTGCTCAAGCCGGGCGATACCGTTCTGGGCATGAGCCTGGCCCACGGTGGCCACCTGACTCATGGTGCCAGCGTCAACTTCTCCGGCAAGATCTATAACGCTGTTCAGTACGGTATCAACACGGACACCGGCCTGCTGGACTACGACGAAATTGAGGCCCTGGCCGTTGAGCACAAGCCCAAGATGATTATTGCCGGCTTCTCTGCCTACTCCCAGGAGCTGGACTTTGCCCGTTTCCGCGCCATTGCGGATAAAGTGGGCGCTTACCTGTTTGTGGATATGGCCCACGTGGCCGGTCTGGTGGCTGCGGGCGTGTATCCGGACCCGGTTCCGCACGCCCACGTAGTGGCAACCACCACTCACAAAACCCTGCGAGGCCCTCGCGGTGGCCTGATCCTGGCCTGTGATGATGAAGATCTGCAGAAGAAACTGAACTCTGCCGTCTTTCCGGGTGGCCAGGGTGGCCCACTGATGCACGTGATTGCGGCCAAGGCGGTGTGCTTTAAAGAAGCCATGAGCGACGAATTCAAGGCTTACCAGCAGCAGGTGGTTAAGAACGCTGCGGCCATGGCCGAGGTGTTTGTTGAACGTGGTTTTGACGTGGTTTCCGGTGGTACCAAGAACCACCTGTTCCTGGTCAGTCTGATCAAGCAGGACATTACCGGTAAAGACGCTGACGCCGCTTTGGGCAAAGCGCACATCACGGTGAACAAGAACGCGGTGCCGAACGATCCGCGCTCACCGTTTGTGACCTCCGGTCTGCGTATTGGTACCCCGGCTGTCACCACTCGTGGTTTCAAGGAAGAGGAGTGCCGTGATCTGGCTGGCTGGATGTGTGACATCCTCGATAATCTTGAAGACGAAGCAACCATCAGCCGGGTGCGTGAGCAGGTAGAGGCTGTTTGTGGCCGCTTCCCGGTATACGGCTGAGCCCTAGCGTAACAAGACTGCCCGGGTGTCTCCTCAGGGAGAACCCGGGTTCTTCCTTTCCGGAGCATCTGAATTATGCATTGTCCTTTCTGTGGTGAAGCCGATACCAAGGTGATTGATTCGCGCCTGGTGGCTGAAGGTGATCAGGTTCGCCGCCGCAGGGAGTGTTTGTCCTGCCGCGAGCGGTTTACAACGTTTGAAAACGCCGAGCTGGTGATGCCGCGTGTGGTCAAACAGGATGGCACCCGCCAGCCGTTTGACGAAGAAAAGCTGCGGGCAGGCCTGATGAAGGCGTTGGAAAAACGGCCGGTCAGCATCGAGGAAATCGACGCTGCCCTGAATCGTATCAAGTATCGGTTGCGCTCTACCGGCGAGCGCGAAGTGAAATCGATGCAATTGGGCGAGGAAGTCATGACCGAGTTGCGTCAGCTAGACAAGGTGGCCTACGTTCGCTTTGCGTCGGTGTATCGCAGCTTTCAGGACATCAATGAGTTCAAGGAAGAGATTGAACGACTGTCTCAGGGCAATGGTGAAACTGCGGCCGATGTGGCAAGGGCTTTGGCCGACAAGCAGTCCGGAAAAGGCAAGGCATGATTGCAGACCGTGACAGGGCGATGATGGCCCGGGCCATTCAGTTGGCCTGGCGTGGTCGCTACTCTACCCACCCCAACCCCCGGGTTGGTTGCGTGATCGCCAAGGGCAACCGCATCGTCGGGGAAGGCTGGCACGAACGTGCCGGTGAGGCTCACGCAGAAGTTCGCGCTCTGAGCCAGGCAGGACAGGATGCCCGTGGGGCGATCGCGTATGTCACCCTTGAGCCCTGTAGCCACTACGGCCGAACGCCACCTTGTGCCAGGGCGCTGATTGATGCCGGTGTGGCGCAGGTATTTGCCGCGACCACAGATCCCAATCCGTCAGTCTCTGGCCGGGGGCTGGACATGCTCCGGGATGCCGGCATCAAGGTGACCGAGGGTTTGATGGCGGATCAAGCGGTTCGCCTGAATCCGGGCTTTATGAAACGCATGAATACAGGCCGGCCCTGGGTTCGCCTGAAAATGGCCGCCAGCCTGGATGGACGCACCGCCATGGCCTCTGGCGAAAGCCAGTGGATCACCGGGCCTGAAGCCCGAAGAGACGTGCAGCGGCTGCGCGCCATCAGTGATGCTATTCTGACCGGAGTAGGCACGGTTCTGGCTGACGATCCATCGTTGACGGTCCGTCGGGATGAAATGGGGGAGATTGGGGATGCTACGGACCCCTCACGTCAGCCTCTGCGGGTTATTGCTGACCGAGACGCGCGTACACCGGCGACGGCGCGTATCCTGCAGGGGGGCAATGTTCAGGTGTTTTGTGCCAGTTCGGCGCTGGCATCGGCACCGGCGCAGGATCTGGCCGCGTTGGGCGTTAGCCTGACCGGTGTGGCTTGGAAAGATAATGGTGTTGACCTTGCGGAACTGCTGGATGCCCTGGGCGAGCTTGGTATCAACGAATTATTGGTAGAGGCGGGGCCAACCCTGGCCGGAACGTTCATTCGGGAAAACCTTGTGGATGAACTCTGGCTGTATCAGGCGCCGGTATTTCTGGGCAGCACGGGGCGACCAACCGCTCATCTGCCGCTTGAAACAATGGCTGACAAGGTGCAATGGAAAGTGCTGGATCGGCGTCAGGTGGGTGAGGATCAGAGGCTGATCCTGGCCCGCCGCTAATCATTCAATTCATTCCCTTCGGTCGCAGTAGGTGCGGCCTGGGTGACAGGGTGCAGAACCGTATGGCACTGAACAGCATTGAAGAGATCATCGAAGACATCCGTCAGGGCAAAATGGTGATCCTGATGGACGATGAGGATCGCGAGAACGAGGGCGATCTGGTCATGGCTGCCGAACATTGTACGCCGGAAGCGATCAATTTCATGGCTCGCTTCGGCCGGGGCCTGATCTGTATGCCGATGACCCGCGACCGTTGTGAGCAGCTTGGTTTACCATTGATGGTGCAACAGAACGCCTCCGGTTTTGGTACCAAGTTCACACTGTCTATTGAGGCACGCGAAGGTGTGACCACCGGTATCTCTGCGGCTGATCGCGCCCGCACGGTACAAGCGGCGGTTGCCCGCAACGCCAAAGCATCAGACCTGGTTCAGCCGGGCCACATCTTCCCGTTGATGTCTGATCCCGGCGGCGTATTGAGCCGGGCCGGACACACCGAAGCCTCCTGTGACCTGGCGGCTCTTGCAGGGTGTGAGCCTGCCGGTGTGATCTGTGAAATCATGAATGACGACGGTTCCATGGCGCGCCGCGAAGACCTGGAAAAGTTTGCAGAAGAACATGACCTGAAAATCGGCACCATCGCAGACCTGATTCACTACCGCACCATGAATGAAAAAACCGTGGAGTGCGTGGAAGAGCACGATCTGGATACCGAGTATGGGCTTTTCAAGTTGCGTACCTATCGAGACAACATTCAGGGTGCTACCCACCTGGCCATGGTGATGGGCGATATTGCCCCTGAAGAGCCCGTGTTTGTGCGCGTGCACATCACCGATACCCTCCGGGATCTGCTGGGTGCGCGCCGCAAGGATTCGCGCAGTTGGCCGTTGCACCATGCCCTTGAAAAAGTGGCTGAGGAAGGGCGTGGCGTTGTGGTGTTGCTGAACAGCGCCGAAGACAGCTACAACCTGGAAGACCGAATTCAGGAATTCTATGACGAGGGCACGGCGTCTGCCGGGAAGGGCAGTTCTGGCGTGTACTTCACCGTCGGAACCGGCTCCCAGATTCTGCGGGATATCGGCGTAGGCAAAATGCGCCTGTTGAGCCCGCCGGTAAAATTCTCCGCTATTTCCGGTTTCGATCTGGAAGTTGTGGAATACGTACCCTACACCCCCGAATGATAAACCCGGCTGCGGCGCTGAGTGCCGTAGCTCGCGAAGGAGCCCAAGATGGCAGATATCAAAGTAATTGAAGGTGATTTTACCCAGTGCAGCGGTCGTTACGCTCTAGTGGTTGGCCGGTTTAACGGTTTTGTGGTTGAAAGCCTGGTAGACGGGGCTGTAGACACTCTGTTGCGTCACGGTATTTCCAAAGACGACATCGCCATCATCCGGGTACCGGGTGCCTATGAAATGCCACTTGCGGTCAAGCGCGTGGCGGAAACCTCCGATTACGACGCGATCATCGCCCTGGGTGCGGTTATTCGTGGTGGTACGCCGCACTTCGAATACGTCGCCGGTGAAGCCTCCAGTGGTTTGGGCGCGGTCAGCCTGGAAACTGACGTACCGGTTACCTTTGGTGTATTGACCGTCGATTCGATCGAACAGGCCATTGAGCGCTCCGGCACCAAGGCCGGCAATAAAGGTGCGGAAGCGGCCATTACTGCCCTGGAAATGGTCAGTCTGTTCAAAAAGTTGGGTGAGTAATGAACGAAGCGGGTGATACCTCCCCCCAGCCGGGGAAAACCGGCCAGCCCAAGGCTGGTGATCGTCGCAGGGCAAGGGCCCTTGCCATGCAGGGCCTGTACCAGCGGCACTTCAGCAAAACGCCGATCTCTGACATTGAAGCCGAGTTCATGGTTGATAATGACATGAGCAAAGTGGACGTCATGTATTTCCGCGATCTGTTGCGGGGCATCCATCGGGAACAAGCCGAGCTGGACAAACTGATCGAGCCTTTCCTTGATCGGCCCCTGAAAGAGGTGGACCCGGTTGAGCTGGCGATTGTCCGCCTGGGCACCTACGAGCTGAAGCATCGGATTGATGTTCCCTACAAGGTGGTGATTAACGAAGGCATTGAGATGGCCAAGCGTTTCGGCGGTACCGAAGGCCACAAGTTTGTGAACAGTATTCTGGATAAACTGAGCCAACGCCTGCGTCTGGCAGAGACTCGCCCGCGTTGATTCATGGGTGAATTTGAGCTGATCCGTCGCTTCTTTATGCCCCTGGCCAACAAGGCCATGACAGATCAGCTTGTGCTCGGCCCCGGGGATGATTGCGCTATCCAGCGTGTTCCCGAGGGTCGGGACCTGGTCTTCTCCGTCGATACATTGGTTGAAGGCGTTCATTTCCCTGAAAACTATTCTCCTTACTACCTGGGATGGCGAGCGCTGGCCGTAGCCACCAGCGATTTGGCTGCCATGGGCGCGACCCCCGTCTGCTTTACCCTTGCGCTGACCATGCCTGAGGCGCAGCCAGAATGGTTGGCCGATTTTGCCCACGGGCTTGCCAAGGCCAGCGATGCATTTGGAATTGCGCTGGCCGGTGGCGATACCACCCGGGGCCCGTTGGCGGTTTCCGTCCAGGTACACGGGACGGTGGCACAAGGCTCCGCTATCCGGCGCTCCGGCGCCCGCCCGGGCGATCTTATCTGCGTCTCCGGGCCCCTGGGCGCAGCAGGCGCCGCACTTGATTTTCTGGGGGCCACTCATCCCGGTGCAGACCAGCAGGCCGTTCTGGCGCGTTATCACTTTCCAGAACCTAGGTTCGTGCTGGGGCAACAGCTGATTGGCAAGGCCTCGGCGGCGATCGATATCTCTGACGGGTTGCTGGCGGATCTTGACCACATCCTCGAACAGTCAGGTGTGGGCGCTGAGCTGGACGCCAAAAACATTCCAATGTTGCCGGCGTTGCACCGACTCAAAGGAGATGCTGCGCTCAGTCTGGCGTTGACCGCAGGCGACGACTACGAACTGTGCGTGACCATCGCGCCTGATCAGTACGCGGCACTGGCACCCGAGGTGCAAGGTGCGTTGATCATTATTGGGTGTATTCAGCAGGAGTTAGGGCTGCGCATGAGAGGCGCGGAGATGACGGAAGCCCCCGTTGGATTCGACCATTTTGGGAGATCGGTTTGAAGGACGAAGATCTGATGCAAGAACCAGAAAGCCCGGCGGCCTTGCTGCCGCCCGGCTTTCTGCGAAACCCGGTGCATTTTCTGGCCTTTGGCCTGGGCAGTGGCACCATGCCAAAGGCGCCCGGCACCTGGGGGAGTCTGGCGGCGATACCGGTATGGTACACTTTCGCCTGGTTGCCGCCGGTTGCCTATTGGCTGGTGGTGCTGGCAGCTTTCCTGGTGGGCATCTGGTTGTGTGGGAAAACCGCAGACGCGCTAAAGGTGCATGACCATGGCGGTATCGTCTGGGACGAGTTTGTGGGTATGTGGATCGCGCTTGGCCTGTTCCCAGACCAGATCTACGGCGTATTGATGGCGTTTCTGCTGTTCCGGCTGTTCGATGTGGTCAAACCTTGGCCCATCAGTTGGCTGGATGCCCGGATGCCGGGTGGCCTTGGGATTATGGTGGATGACGTGGTGGCCGGCATGATGGCGCTGGTGTGCTTGTGGGGTATTGATGTCTGGATAATGCCCTTCATTGTCTGAAGGGCATTATCCGACGGGTGAGCCAGCCGGAGCTTCCGTTCGGCCAGGTTTAGTGGAGTTGCTGTTCTTCCGGTAGCATCCTGACCACGTGCAGAAATCGTTTGAGGCCGATCTCAGCACGCTCCCGGGACGCAAAGGGACCGCTGTCAAAGCCTTCCCGGGTGGTGAAATACCATTTGCTGCCTACACAGAAAAAACGACTGCTGCGAAAGGGGGCCGGGCCTTGTTCCCCGGTCCTGCGCTGAGTGTCCATGGTTGCTCCTGAGCCCGCTTATTCTTTTCTTCTCGGGCAACGCGTTTTGTTTGCCGACCTGATTAAAATTAATCCAATTGCGGCTTAATTCAACATTTTTTTACATTCTTGTGATGGGCGTTGCATGGGCTCGGTAAGAATCTCCGGTGCTTGGCGCCCGCATATCAAAGCTTTGCTTGCTCCCCACGGCCTCGATGGTCAGAATGCGAGAGCGTGTGATCCCGTCATGGCCGCCCAGGCCTCTCAAGGAAAAGGAGATGAAATGAGTATGTGTTACGTTTTCAGGGTTTTCAAGCTGGTTGCCCTGATGCTGAGCGTTACCCTGGTTGGTTGTGCGTCATCACTGACGCGAGTGGATGCCTGGCAGGGCGACCCCGAGGGCGCAGCGAATCCGGCCGTGTTGAAAGCCCCGGGTGAAATTCAGGTGGCTGCCATCAATGGCAGAAGCATGACCCGCTTCATGCTGGATGACTTGGCGTTGGATTATGGCTTACTGCCTGGTGAAACCGAGGTAGTCTTTACCTACAAGACCATCTGGGCCAGAACCGGGGTAGTTCGAGATGGCGAATCCAAGGTGCATACCGTTGAAAGCGAGCAGCAAGTTGTGCGCTTCGATGCCCAGTCGGGGGCAGAGTATCGCTTCCGTTTTGACAAGCCGTCGTCTCGGCAGCAGGCAGAAGCCATGATGGCAGACTTCTCTGTGGCTATTATCGATAGTAACGGAACGCTGGTTGCTGAATCCAGCAAATGGGATGGGGCGTCACAGGCCAGCGCTCCGCGCACACCTTTGGCTGCATCTGGCGGTAGTACCGGCAGCGAATCTGGCTCGACTACGCTGGAGCGCCTGAAAGCGCTGTGGGAAGACGCTACCGAGGAAGAAAAGCGAACCTTCCTGCGCTGGGCGTTTGAGTAATACTGGCCTCGGGTCGGGCGTTGGTGCCCGGCCCGGGCTATCGGCGAAACCGCTGAAGCCCGCCTTTTATCATGGTTTCAAGAGCTCCTAATACTTCATCCGTCAGGTTCTGGCCATTGCCATGCGGAGTCTCCAGCCCTTGATCGGGGCCGAGGTCATGCAGACATTCCTCGATACCCGTCAGGCTACCCTCAATCAAATCTTTCAGACTGTCTCCATCGGGAACCACATCCGGGCACAGGGTAAAGTTCAGTGTCAGTTGTCCCTGATAGCTTACAGCGACAATGACCAGCCCAAGGCTGTCGAACAGTGGGGCCGTGTTGTATTGCCGGATCAGTCGCGCGCCTTGAAGGAACAACGGAACTTGTGGTCCGGGTACATTGGTGATCGGCAAGTTAAATAGCGGGTGATAACGCTGCGCTACCTGCAGCTCGGAATACAGCCGGGCAGACAGCGCCAACAGGGTGGAAGGTAATAATTCAGTCAGCCGGTCGGCAGCAATAGCTTCGCGGTAGGGTTCTGACTCTACCGCGTTCTGATGGATCCGCCGGATACGAGCCGCGGGATTGGGTTCGTTGGTGGCAAGATCCAGCAGCATCGCAGACATCTGGTTGCCGGTGGCCTTTCGCAGGCTGCTGGAGCGCACGGAAATCGGTGTCATTGCCACCAGTGATTTGTCTGTGTCGCCCCCCTGTTGCTCGAGGTAACGGCGCAGGGTCTCCGCGCATAATCCGAGCACAACGTCGTTCAGGGTGACATCCCCGAGGCTTGCCTTGATCGCTTTGAGTCGGGATAGACTGACACTGGCGGACACAATGCGTCGGTTGGCGGTAATCTGCCGGTTAAACGGGCTGTGGGGAGCGGTGAACAGGGGGAAGGGTACCGGCAGCTTCTGCAGCTGTTTCTTGATCAGGCCCCGGGCGGTGGCTTCTGCCGCGTTGTAAGCGAGTGAAGCAACCTGCATAGGAGTCTTGAGCATATTAGCGCCGGCCTGAAGAAAGACGCGCTCTTCGGATGGCTCTGGTCGTGCCAGCCATGGGCGTGGCGGTGCAATGGGACGGGGCTCCGGCGTATATTCCAGTAACTTGCCCATGATTTCCTCGCCACTGAAGGCATCAATGGCGGCATGGTGCAGTTTGACGATCAGCGCAAACCCTTGTTTGTCACCTTCCGGGTCGTCAATGCGAAAGCCGTCGACAAACGTAATGTGCCACAGGGGGCGGTCACGTTTGAGCGGCTCCTCCATGATTTTTGATGTCAGCGACATCAGGCTTGCCTGTTTACCGTGTTCACCCAGGTTAACGTAGGCGAGGTGCCGCTCAATGCTGAAGCTGGGGTCATCAATCCAGTACGGGCGCCCGAGGCGCAGGGGGATTTCCTTGAGCTTTTGCCGAAACAGGGGCACCACGTGCAGGCGGCTGCGCAGGTAGGACACAAACGTGCTGAATGCCAGGGGATCGCTCAGGCCGCTGGCGTCGAACAGGTACACACCGCCAATGTGCATGGGGGTGGTTTCTGACTCCAGGTACAGAAACGAGGCATCCAGTTCCGACAGCTGACGCATCCAGTGCACTCCCTGTGTGTCACGGTTAAGGTTGCGGGCTACGGAGTATAGCCCATGGCATGACGGAGCCTATTGGCCCCGGTGCCTCGATTTTATTCCGGTTGAAGCCATTTGTGGATGGTCTCATCCTGGCTGAGTCTGTCCCAGAACCACATCAATGCCTTGCCTTTGTCTTCGCTATGGCGGGCCAGATGTACGCTGATGGCGGAGCGGGGTTCACTCGTCTCTTTGGCAATCAGCGAGCCCCTGGCGAGCTGGTTCCGGATTCTCGGGTAGGGCAGCCAGCCAACCCCCAGTCCTGCCTCCTGGGCCAGAATCTTTTGGTCAATGTTGCTGACGGTGAGGGTTCTCTGGCGCCGGAATATTCCCGCATGGCCGGGTGGCAGCGAGCGCGACGTATCTGCCGCTACCGCTGCCGGATACTGTGCAATATCCGCTTCGGCCAGGGGTGCGGTCACGCTGGCCAGAGGGTGCTCTGAGCCCACCGCAAACACAAACGGCACCTCCCCTAGCGATTTGGTCGTGAAAGCTCCGGCAGGTTTGCTCAGCAGGTCTGCTCCGACAACCATGTCAACGCGGCGGCTTTGCAGGGCATCCCAGGCACCGGCGAAGACTTCTTCGATAATCTGCACGTCAACCGGAACCCCAAGCTGATGAAAATCCTGAATGGCCGGAAACAGGCACTCAGCCGGCAGTAGCGAGTTGAATCCAATACGCAGCCGGGTTTCCCAGCCTTGGGCCACCTGGCGCGTGGTATGGGCAAGGTTCTCTGCGGCCTCCAGCAGTGAGCGCCCTTCGTCTAGCAGATAACGCCCCGCCGAGGTCAGCACGGCCTTGTGGCCACTGCGGTCAAAGATACTGACGTTCAGATCCTCTTCCAGTTTCTGAACGGTGTAACTGATGGCCGAAGGCACCCGGAACAACTCCGAGGCGGCTCCGGCAAAACTGCCCTTGCGGTCAATGGCGTCCAGCACTTTGAGTGCGTCAATCGTAATGGCTGTATGCATGTTCGAATAATCTGAAAGTGTTTGCCAGAAATGCTTGCTATCAGCCTACCAGCCCACCCGGTAACCTGTCTCTAACATTTGTAAACGGGGTCAGACCCCTGTGAATGAGTGTGGACAAATAAATTGGGGTCAGACCCCTGTTGATAAGTCTGCAGTTATGCACAGGGGCCTGACCCCAGAGGAGGTATGATGGGTTTATTGGTGGATGGTCAGTGGCATGATGAGTGGTACGACACCGAAAAAACCGGTGGCAAGTTCGAGCGTGAAGCGGCGCGGTTTCGCAACTGGGTGACCGCGGACGGTTCGCCCGGCCCGGCCGGGGAGGGCGGTTTTGCAGCGGAGAGTGGGCGCTACCACCTGTATGTGTCGATGGCCTGCCCCTGGGCGCACCGGACACTGATTTTCCGGAAGCTTAAGGGGCTTGAGCAACACATTGGGGTGTCGGTTGTGCATCCGGATATGGTGGAGAATGGCTGGGAGTTCCGGGAGGATGACCCGGCTCACCATGATCACCTCTACCAGTCGCAGTTTATGCATCAGATTTACACACGGGCCGCGCCAGACTATTCCGGGAGGGTGACCGTACCGGTGTTGTGGGATAAGCGGCAGGAAACCATTGTCAGCAATGAATCTGCCGATATTATCCGGATGTTCAATTCCGCGTTTAACGGCCTGGAAGGTGTGAGTTCCGGTCTGGACCTATACCCGGAGCAGTTGCGCCAGCAGATCGATTCGGTGAACGAGCGGGTTTATGACACTGTTAACAATGGTGTTTACAAAGCCGGCTTCGCGACTGCGCAGGACAAATACGAAGAAGCCTACAGCGCGCTGTTTGATTCTCTGGACTGGCTTGAGCAGATTCTGGCGGGGCAGCGTTATCTGACCGGCAGTCAGCTCACCGAAGCAGACTGGCGCTTGTTCACCACGTTGATTCGGTTTGATGCGGTGTATTACAGCCACTTCAAATGCAATCGCCGGCAGATCCGGGACTATCCGAACCTGTCAGGTTATGTGCGGGAGTTGTTCCAGGTGCCTGGAGTGGCCGAGACGGTGGATATTCGGCAGATCAAGCGGCATTACTATGTCAGCCAGCGCACGATCAACCCGACACAGGTGGTGCCGGTGGGGCCAGAGCTGGACTTCGATGCGCCTCATGGTCGCGAGCAGGTTGGCTAGGATAGAAAGCGGGCGGCGCCTGATGGGTTGCCGCCCGCGGATGTAATCAACTGACGCGGGCTACGGCCACGTCAGTCAGCAACTCCAGAGCCTGCCGGTGCTCGGACTCTGGCAGGCAGGTGAGCAGGTCGCGGGCGATCCGGGCCTGCTTCTTTGCCTTGGCCATGGTGTATTCAATGGCGCCGGAGGCTTTGACGATCGCCAGTACCCTCGGCAGGTCGTCCAGCCCGCCTTTGCGGATGGCCTGGCGAATAAGCTGGCGTTCTTCGTCGCTCCCTTTGGCCATGGCGTAAATCAGCGGCAGTGTGGTTTTGCCCTCGGCCAGGTCATCGCCCACATTCTTGCCCATGGTCTCGGCATCGCCCTGGTAGTCCAGAACATCGTCCACCAGCTGGAAGGCCAGGCCCAGGTGTTTGCCGTAGTCTTTCAGGGCGGCTTCCTGTTCCGGGTCGGCACCCGCGAGCAAGGCGCCGGTGTGGGAGGAGGCCTCGAACAGCATGGCGGTCTTGTTGTGGATAACCACCATGTACTGTTCTTCGGTAAGATCCGGGTTTTTTACATTCATTAGCTGCATTACTTCGCCTTCGGCAATCACCGCCGTGGCGTGGGACAGCACGTTCATGATCGGCAGACTTTCCAGTTCCACCATCATCTCGAAGGCCCGGGCGTAGAGGAAATCGCCTACCAAAACACTGGGGGCATTGCCCCATTTGGCGTTGGCGGTACTCCGGCCACGGCGCATGTCAGAGGTATCGACCACATCGTCGTGAAGCAGGGTGGCGGTGTGCAGGAACTCAATGACGGCGGCCAGTTTCAGGTGTTCGTTTTCGCGGTATCCTGCAGCCCGGCTGGATAGCAGCACCAGTAGCGGCCTCAGGCGCTTGCCGCCGCTTTCAATGATGTACTGGGCGATCTTCTCAACCATCGGGACGTCAGAGGCAAGCCGCTGGATTATCAGATCATTGACGCGGCTGAAGTCTTCCGCCACGGTGTCGTGGATGCGCTGGGCTGTCATCGGGCTGGTACGTCCCTTGCTGGTGTTTTCGTTGAGTTTTCGGGCAGGACGCGGCAATGCTAGGTATTGCTGCCTACAGTGTCAACTTGCCCGGGAATCTGACTTGTATTGCCCGGCGGCTTTTCGTACAATCACGCGCCCAACTCATCCCAACCTGCGCTCCCTGCAATAGGGTCGCCAGAGCGCTTCCCTTAGAACCAGGTGGATAAGAGCAGGGATGGGTCAATCGCGGAGACTATGAATGTACGCAGTTATTGTTAGCGGTGGTAAGCAGCACCGTGTAAAGGAAGGCGAAACTCTGAAGCTGGAAAAGCTGGAAGTTGAAACCGGCGGCTCAGTTGAGTTCGATCGTGTTCTTCTGGTTGCCAACGGCGACGACGTTAAAGTTGGCGCTCCGGTTGTTGAAGGCGCCAAGGTGACCGCCGAAGTGGTTAGCCACGGCCGTCACGACAAGATCAACATCATCAAGTTCCGTCGTCGTAAGCACCACATGAAGCGTCAGGGCCACCGTCAGTGGTTTACTGAAGTCAAGATCACGGGTATCAAGGGCTAAGCCCTCGAATAACCCCTTAATGAAGGAGGCTGGTAATGGCTCATAAAAAGGCAGCAGGTAGTACCCGTAACGGTCGCGATTCCGAGTCGAAACGACTTGGTGTCAAGCGCTACGGCGGTGAGAATGTCACTGCAGGCAGCATCATCATTCGTCAGCGTGGCACCCGTTTTCACGCTGGCAGCAACGTAGGCATTGGCAAGGACCACACCCTGTTCGCGAAAGCGGAAGGTCAGGTGAAGTTCGAGACCAAAGGCCCGCAGAACCGTAAGTTCGTGAGCATCGTTCCGGCTGCGTAAGCAGCGGCGATCCGGTTCTGTCGAACCTTGGGTGAGCCTGATATGCTGATCTGATCAGCCCTCAGGTGAATCCGGAGCCCCGCAAAGCTTCCATGAGGCTGCGGGGCTTTTTAGTTTATGCAAAGGCATCAGGCGTATGAAATTTGTAGACGAAGCCACCATCATTGTTGAAGCCGGTAAAGGCGGCCATGGCTGCCTGAGTTTCCGGCGGGAAAAGTATGTACCCAAGGGTGGCCCCGACGGCGGTGACGGCGGGGATGGCGGTTCCGTTTACCTGGAAGCAGACAGCGCTCTGAACACGCTCATCGATTATCGCTTCCAGCGCAAACACAAGGCCCAGAATGGCGAGCCGGGTGCTGGCCGTAACTGCACGGGTAACAAGGGTGAAGACCTTGTTCTGCCGGTACCGGTGGGCACCACCGTTGTCGATATGGATACCCACGAAGTGCTGGGCGATCTCACCAAGGAAGGCCAGCGCCTGAAAGTGGCCCAGGGTGGTTTTCATGGCCTGGGGAATACCCGTTTCAAGTCATCAGTCAATCGTGCCCCACGACAGACCAGCAAAGGCTCGGAAGGTGAGACCCGTAATTTGCGCCTGGAGCTGAAGGTTCTGGCGGATGTCGGTTTGCTGGGTATGCCCAATGCCGGCAAGTCCACCTTCATTCGCTCCGTGTCTGCGGCAAAACCAAAGGTGGCTGACTACCCGTTTACCACATTGGTACCAAATCTGGGTGTGGTTAGTGTTCAGGCTCATCAGAGCTTTGTCATTGCCGACATTCCCGGGCTGATTGAAGGCGCGGCAGAGGGCGCAGGCTTGGGTATTCGCTTCTTGAAACATCTGGTGCGTACCCGCCTGCTGCTGCACCTGGTGGATGTGGCGCCTTACGATGGCTCGTCACCCGTCGAAGCGATAAAGGCCATTGCCCACGAGCTGGAGAAGTTCAGTGAAACCCTGGCCAGCCGCCCCCGGTGGCTGGTGTTGAACAAGGTCGACATGGTGGCAGAAGAGGACCGCGAAGCCCGTTGCCAGGCCATCGTGGACGAGCTGGGATGGGATGGCCCAGTATTCCGAATCTCCGCGCTCAGCGGTGAAGGCACCAAGCCGTTGGTTCAGGCGGTTATGCGCTGGATTGAGGAGCAGGCGGAGCAGGAAGCTGAGAACCCGGAAGTTGCCGAGCAGGAGGCCGCCCGTCGCCGCCGGATGGACGAAGAAGCCCGCGCCAGAATTGAAGCTGATCGACAGGCTCGCAGGGCTGCTCGAGAAGCCGATGACGATGATGATTTTGACGACGACGATTACGACGTCGAAGTCGTCTACGCCCCTGAGTAAACCGCAACCCCAAGGGACAGAAATACAATCATGAGTGAACGCCTCCAGCTCCGAAAGGCTCGACGTCTGGTTATCAAAATTGGTAGTGCCTTGCTCACCGATGATGGTAAGGGCCTGGATGTCGCCGCCCTGGGGTTGTGGGTAGATCAGATTGCTGAGCTGATCGCCGAAGGTGTGGAAGTGGTGGTGGTGTCCTCAGGCTCGGTGGCTGAGGGCATGAGTCGCTTGGGTTGGAATGCCCGGCCCCAGCACCTGCACGAATTGCAGGCTGCCGCTGCGGTCGGCCAGATGGGTCTGGTGCAAACCTGGGAGGCGCAGTTCAAGCGTCATGATATTCACACCGCCCAGATCCTGCTTACTCACGATGACCTCTCCGATCGTAAACGTTACCTGAACGGCCGTAGCACTCTGCGCACACTTCTGGATTACGGTGTGGTGCCCATCGTCAATGAAAACGACACGGTGGTGACTGACGAAATCCGTTTCGGTGACAACGATACTCTGGGCGCGCTGGTGGCCAACCTGATCGAAGCGGATGGTCTGATCATCCTGACCGACCAGTTGGGTCTGTTCAATAAAGATCCCCGTAAGCACCAGGACGCCGAACTGGTTACCGAGCGCAGAGCTGAGGATCGTGATTTGGATGCGATGGCCGGCGGTGGCGCCGGGGCGCTCGGCCGCGGCGGTATGCTGACCAAACTTCGGGCCGCCCGGTTGGCTGCCCGTTCCGGAGCGTTCACGGTGATTGTCGGCGGGCGTATTGAGCATGCGATTTCCCGTTTGCGGCAGGGTGATGTGATTGGCACGTTGTTGCTTCCGGAGCAGGGCAGAATGGCGGCCCGCAAACAGTGGATTGCCAGCCATCTGCAAACCCGGGGAACCCTGACGCTGGACGACGGTGCGGTAAAGGTGTTGCGCCAGGGTGGTCGCAGTTTGTTGCCGGTAGGCGTGAAGGCGATTGCCGGCCAGTTCCGGCGGGGCGAGATGGTGTCTTGTGTAGATCTCAACGGTAAAGAGATTGCCCGTGGGCTGGTCAATTACGATGCGGACGAAGCGAGGGCGATTGCTGGCCGTTCAAGTGATCGCATTGCCGATGTGCTGGGTTATGTCTCTGACGAAGAGATGATCCATCGGGATAATCTGGTGGTGGTGTAGTTTTGTCTTTCACCCGGTTCGGGCACAAAAAAACCGGCTCGCAAGCCGGTTTTTTTATGAGCGCAAGAATCAGGCAGCTTTCAGGGCCTTGATCTTGGCGTTCAGGCGGCTCTTGTGGCGAGCAACCTTGTTCTTGGCGAAGATGCCTTTGTTGACCATGCTGTCCAGAATCGGCTGAGCGGTCTTCAGGGCTTCTTGAGCGCCTTCGTAGCTGCCAGCTTTGATCTGGGCGTCTACTTTCTTCATGTAAGTACGTGCCATGGAACGCAGGCTGGCGTTGTGCTTGCGGTTTTTCTCGTTCTGACGAGCGCGCTTCTTGGCTTGCGGGGAATTTGCCACCGTAAAACTCCTGAAATTCGTTGCTGTAACTACTGAATATGTTTACATCGCAGGCGCGCCAAAACCAGCGCGTCGGAATAAATGACGCGGAACTATGCCGCCGAAAGCCCCAAATGTCAAGGCCGGCGGCGCAGTAATCCCCGCGTTGAAAAGGCCTGTGATACACTCCCGCATCGCCTGCATGGGGCCTGATCCGGTTGTGGCTGGCACCTTGCGGATTACCGAAACGCCGTTCCGGCCTGAACCCTGGATTTCTGGAAGCCCATAACCATGTCATCGGAACCTCGACCAATAGATTCTCAGCCCCCAGTTCAGCAGCCGCCGAAAGCGCCCGGCTTGCTGCGTTCATCCGGGGTGGTTGGCGTGATGACTATGCTCTCGCGGGTGCTGGGGTTGGTGCGGGATATGGTGATAGCCCGCTATTTCGGGGCCGGCACCGCGGCGGATGCCTTTTTCGTGGCGTTCAAGATTCCCAACTTCCTGCGCCGCCTGTTTGCGGAAGGGGCCTTTTCCCAGGCCTTTGTGCCGGTGCTCTCCTCTTACCGGGAAAAACGCGACATCTCCGAGGTCAAGCGGCTGGTGGATGCGGTGGCTGGATCTCTTGGCCTGGTGCTGCTGGCGGTTACGCTGGTCGCCATGCTGGGTGCGCCGGTGCTGACCACCATCTTTGCCCCGGGCTTTCTTGGTGATGACGTCAAGTTTGCACTGGCCAGCGATATGCTGCGCATCACGTTTCCATACCTGCTGCTGATCTCTCTCACGGCATTCGCCGGTGGTATTCTGAACAGCTACGATCGATTTGCGATTCCGGCGTTCACCCCTGTCTTGCTGAATCTATCCATGATCGGGGCGGCTATTTTTCTGGCCCCGTTAATGAATGAGCCTGTCATGGCGCTGGCCTGGGGCGTGTTTATTGCCGGGGCCCTACAGTTGTTTTTCCAACTGCCTTTCCTGATGCGCCTGGGGCTGCTGCCCAGGCCGAGGGTGGACTACAAGCACGAAGGGGTCAGTCGGATTCTCAAGCTGATGGCGCCGGCGCTGTTCGGCGTGTCGGTAAGTCAGATCAACCTGCTGCTGGATACCGTGCTGGCCTCTTTCCTGCAAACGGGCAGCGTGTCCTGGCTGTACTACTCTGATCGTTTGTCGGAATTGCCGCTTGGGGTGTTCGGTATCGCAATTGCCACGGTGATTCTGCCCAGCCTGTCGCGCAAGCATGCGGCGGCTTCCAAGGATCAGTTTGCAGCCACCCTGGACTGGGCTGTGCGCGCGGTGCTTTTGATTGGTGTGCCGGCAGCGCTGGCACTGGCGCTGTTGGCGGAACCGCTGATTGCCACCCTGTTCCATTATGGTGAGGTGACCGATCGGGATGTGGCCATGTCGGCCCAAAGTCTTCGGGCTTATTCCGCCGGTTTGCTGGCGTTTATGTTGATTAAAGTGCTGGCGCCGGGATTTTTCTCCCGGGAGGACACCAAAACGCCGGTCAAGATCGGTGTCATTGCCATGGTGGCCAACATGGCCTTCAATCTGGCGTTAATTGTGCCCCTGGCTCATGCGGGCCTGGCGCTGGCGACGTCCATCTCCGCTTGGCTGAACGGCTACCTGCTCTGGCGTGGATTGCGCAAAGAGGGTGTCTGGAAAAGCCAGCCGGGCTGGCCCAGGTTCCTGGTGCAGTTGTTGGTGGCCAATTCTGCCCTGGCGGCGGTGGTGTTGTGGCTAAATGCCCCGGTGGCAAACTGGCTTGCAGCCAGCGGGCTGCAGCGGGCGACCGATATGGGGATTCTGGTGGTTGCCGGGGTGGCGGCCTATTTTGTGGCTCTGGCCCTGGTAGGTGTGCGGGTTCGCCAGTTCCGCCAGAAGTAAGCAGCCTCAAGATTTCTACCACACCTCTGCATGGGGTATAATCGCGCGTTTTCTCACCAGCGCATCTGGCTTTTCGGACAGGTGCGCCACAAAGCCAGCTGGCAAGTTAAGGTTCGCAGTACATGCGTCTGATTCGAGGCCTGACCAATCTTAAGCGCCTGTCCGGGCAAGCGGATTCGCCGCTGGCCGATGGCTGTGTGGCAACCATCGGCAACTTTGATGGCGTGCACCTGGGTCACAAAACCATTATTGACCAGGTGAAGCAGAAAGCCACTGAGCTGGATGTGCCCTCAGTGGTGATGATTTTCGAACCCCAGCCCAGGGAGTTCTTTCAGGGTGCTGATGCGCCACCCCGACTCATGCCATTCCGCCAGAAATTCGAAGCATTGTTGGCAGAGGGCGTGGATGTGGTGCTGTGCATCCGTTTCGACGAGCGGTTTCGCAGCTATTCTGCCATGGGTTTTGTGGAAGATGTGCTGATCCAGGGTTTGGCGGTACGCCATCTTGTGGTGGGTGATGACTTCCGTTTTGGCTGCGACCGGGCCGGGGACTTCAGATTGCTGGAGCAGGTGGGCCGGGAGCATGATTTTACGGTCGAAAATACCCGCACAGTGACGGTAGATGGCGAGCGGGTCAGCAGCACCCGCGTGCGCAATGCTCTGAATGTAAACGGCCTTGAGGAAGCGGAACGGCTGCTCGGGCACCCTTACCGCATCCATGGCCGGATTGTGTACGGGCGCCAGTTGGGCCGGCAGATCGGTGCCCCCACAGCCAACATTCTGCTGCATAAGATGCCGGCCCTGCGTGGCGTGTACGTGGTGCGGGCCCGGCTTGAAACCGGTGAATGGCGCGATGGCGTGGCCAATATCGGCCTGCGGCCCACGGTAGACGGCAAACGGCCATCACTGGAAGTGCACCTGTTTGACTTTGCTGGCACACTTTATGGCCAGCACCTGGAAGTGGTGTTCCGCCATGGCCTGCGGGACGAAGTGAAATTCGACTCTGTTGACGAACTGAGGCAACAGATCGCCCGGGATTTTGAGCATGCCCGGGCCTGGCTGGCGAATAACCCCGCCACGCCGGAAATCTGATTCAACTGACCAACCAAAGAGTGCGCACAAAAACATGAGCGACTACAAGCATACCCTGAATCTGCCGGAAACCGCGTTTCCCATGCGCGGTAACCTGGCCAATCGCGAGCCGGAGATGCTCAAGCGGTGGCAGGACCTGAACGTCTACGGCAACCTGCGCAAGCAGCGTGAAGGCCGGGAAAAGTTCATCCTGCACGATGGCCCTCCCTACGCCAACGGCAGCATTCACATCGGGCATGCGGTCAACAAGATTCTCAAAGACATGATCGTGAAGTCCCGCAGTTTCATGGGCTATGACGCACCTTACGTGCCCGGCTGGGATTGCCACGGCCTGCCCATCGAGCACAAGGTGGAGCAGGAAATCGGCAAGGCCGGCGTGAAGGTGGATTACAAAACCTTCCGCCAGGCCTGTCGCGATTACGCGATCAAGCAGGTTGAAGGTCAGAAAGCCGACTTTATTCGCCTGGGTGTGATGGGCGAATGGGACAAGCCCTACCTGACCATGGACCCGAAAGTCGAAGCGGGTATTGTGCGGGCGCTGGGCAAGATCGTGGCCAAGGGCCACTTGGTGCGCGGATTCAAGCCGGTTTACTGGAGTGTGGTTGGTCAGTCCGCACTGGCAGAGGCTGAAGTTGAATACCAGGACAAAACCTCTACCCAGATCGACGTGCGCTTCACCGCCGTGGATCAGGACGCAGTCCTTAAAGCCTTCGGAACCGACGGCGGCCAGGGCGATGTATCCCTGGTGATCTGGACCACCACCCCCTGGACCATTCCCGCCAACCAGGCCGTGTCCATCGGCGCGGATCTGGAATACGCTCTGGTGCAGCTGGATGCCGGCAACGGCCCGGAGCGCATGATCCTGGCCACCGATATGGTGCAGGGCATCATGGCCCGCTGGGGCGTGGAAGATTATCAGGTGCTGGCCAACGTGGCGGGTTCCTCCCTGGAAAACCAGCTGCTCTACCACCCGGTGTACGACAAGCAGGTGCCGGTACTGCTGGGCGACCACGTCTCTCTGGATGCCGGTACCGGTGCCGTGCACACCGCACCAGACCACGGTATAGAAGACTTTGAAGTAGGCAAGGCCTACGGCATTGGTACCATCAACCTGGTGAAAGCCGACGGCACCTACACCGAAGCCGCTGGCGAGTTTTCCGGCGTGCACGTATACAAAGCCGACGAGCCGGTATGCAGCGCGCTGGAGCGTGAAGGTAAACTGGTGCGTTCGGAGAAATTCCGCCACAGCTACCCGCACTGCTGGCGCACCAAAACCCCGCTGATCTACCGGGCCACGCCCCAGTGGTTCATCAGCATGGACAAACTCAACCTACGCGCCGACGCCCTGGAGGCCATCAAAGGCGTTCGTTGGGTGCCTGGCTGGGGCCAGAACCGCATTGAAGCCATGTTCGAGCAAAGCCCGGACTGGTGTATCTCCCGTCAGCGTACCTGGGGTGTGCCGATTACCCTGTTTATCCACAAGGAAACCCAGGAACTGCACCCCAACACCCAGGAGCTGTTCGAGAAAGTCGCCCAGGCGGTTGAGGCCGGCGGCATCGACGCCTGGTATGAGTTGGACCAGAACGAACTGCTGGGCGCAGACGCCGACCAGTACGAAAAAGTGCTGGATACCCTGGACGTCTGGTTCGATTCCGGCGTCACCCACGACTCGGTTTTGCGGGTACGTGAAGAGCTGGGCCAGTTCCCGGCCGATATGTACCTAGAAGGCTCTGACCAGCACCGTGGCTGGTTCCAGTCGTCCCTGAAAACCTCCATTGCCATGAACGGTGTGGCCCCGTATAAGCAGGTGCTGACCCACGGCTTCACCGTGGACGCCAAAGGTTACAAGATGTCCAAATCCATGGGCAACGTCATCGCACCCCAGGAAGTGATGAACGAACTGGGTGCCGATATACTGCGTTTGTGGGTCTCGGCCACTGACTACAGCGGCGAGATGAGCGTCTCCAAGGACATCCTGCGCCAGACGGCAGACGGCTATCGCCGTATCCGTAACACCGCCCGCTTCCTGCTCAGTAACCTGACCGGCTTTGATCCGGAGCAGCACATGGTAGAGCCGGACGACATGATTGCCCTGGACCGCTGGATGGTGGACCGTGCCCTGCAGCTGCAGAACGAACTGCACGAAGACTACGGCAACTACGCCTTCCTGAAGATTTACCAGAAAGTGTACAATTTCTGTGAAGCTACCCTGGGCGGTTTCTATCTGGATATCATCAAAGACCGCCAGTACACCACCCAGGCTGACAGCCTGGCCCGGCGCTCCTGTCAGACCGCGCTTTATCACGTAGCCGAAGCCCTGGTGCGCTGGATTGCTCCGATTCTCAGTTTCACTGCCGATGAAATCTGGCAGCACCTGCCGGGCAAGCGTGGCGACACCGTGTTTTACGAAACTTGGTACCAAGGCCTGACTGCACTGCCGGAAGACTTCGAGCTGGGCCGCGACTACTGGCGTGAAATCTATGCAGTAAAAGAGGCCGTCAACAAATGCCTGGAAGAAGCCCGGGCCCGTGGCGAAATCAAAGGCTCTTTGAGTGCCGAAGTTACTTTGTACTGCGAAGGTAGCCTGGCCGAGCGCCTGAACCACCTGGGCGAAGAGCTGCGCTTTGTGCTGATTACCTCCGAAGCCACCGTGAAACCGGTTAGCCAAGCGGCGGGTGCCGAGCAAACGAACCTGGAAGGCCTGCTGGTGAAAGTGCAGCCGGCTGCCCACGCCAAGTGCGAACGCTGCTGGCACCACCGCGAAGACGTGGGCGAGAACGAGCAACACAGCGATCTGTGCGGCCGCTGCGTCGCCAACGTGGAAGGCCCGGGCGAAACCCGCGCCTACGCCTGATGGACGCTGTGATGACTGAAGCCCGTGTGGGTAGCAAATTAAAATGGTTGTGGCTGGCGGTGCTGGTGATAGCCCTGGACCTGGGCACCAAAGCCCTCGCCACCGCCATGCTCACATACGGCAACCCCGTACCGGTGATGCCCAGCTTCAACCTGACCCTGCTGCACAACACCGGCGCTGCTTTCAGCTTTCTGGCGGATGCCGCTGGCTGGCAGCGCTGGTTCTTCGTAACCCTGGCCATCGTGGTCAGCGTGGTGCTGGTGGTTTGGCTCAGAAAACTCCAGAACCACGAAACCTGGATGGCCATCGCCATCGTACTCATCCTTGGTGGCGCCCTCGGTAACGTCTACGACCGGGTAGTGCATGGCTACGTGGTGGACTTCCTGCACTTCTACTGGCAGGACTGGCACTTCCCGGCGTTCAACCTGGCCGACACCGCCATCACCATCGGTGCCGCCATGATGATACTCGACGCATTCCGCAAACCCGCTGACGACAGCGGCGATGCCAACCGGAGCAACTGATTCCCATGAAAGAACTGCCTATCGATAAGGGAACCCGCGTAAAACTCCACTTCGCCCTGAAATTTGAAGACGGCGAAACCGTGGACTCCACCTTCGATAAAGAACCGGCCACCCTGGAAATCGGCGACGAAAACCTGCCGGAGAACTTCGAGGCCTACTTAATGGGCCTGAAAGCCGGCGATCACCAAACGTTCCAAGTGCCACCGGAAAAAGCCTTTGGCCAGCACAATCCCAGCAACGTACAGACCTTCAAGCGCCACGAATTCAGCGCCGACATGGTGTTGGAGCCCGGCGTGGTGGTGTCCTTCGCCGACGCGCGCCAGCAGGAGCTGCCCGGTGTGATCAAACGGGTGGAAGGTGATCAGGTGGATGTGGACTTTAATCACCCGCTGTCAGGGCATACACTGAACTTTGAAGTAAAGATCATTGATGTGGAGCCGGTTGGGCCGACTCATTGAAGGCTCGAATTCAGCCTTGAACACCTGATCCGAATTTAGCGGGGTGCGGGGAGGTGCTTTCAGGGACTGTCTGCAGCAGGGATGCTGCAGTCAAGCGTACACGGATGTATTCACAGCGTGTCCCTGAAAGCACCTCCCCGCAGCACGCGGGCGACCAACTCCACCAGGCGGAAACTCTAAAGGCAAGATGATGCAAATCCGACTCGCTAACCCCCGTGGCTTCTGTGCCGGCGTAGACCGCGCCATAGAAATCGTAAACCGCGCCCTCGACGTATTCGGCGCCCCCATCTACGTACGCCACGAAGTCGTCCACAACAAATTCGTCGTCGACAACCTCCGCAACCGCGGGGCCATCTTTGTTGACGAACTGCACGAAGTGCCAGACGACAAGCTGGTCATCTTCAGCGCCCACGGCGTGTCCCAGGCAGTGCAGAACGAAGCCGCCCGCCGCGGCCTGAAAGTTTTCGATGCCACCTGCCCACTGGTCACCAAAGTCCACATGGAAGTCATGCGCTACAGCCGCGACGGCCGTGAGTGCATCCTCATCGGCCACCACGGCCACCCGGAAGTCGAAGGCACCATGGGCCAATACGACCACAGCAACGGCGGCGACATCTACCTGGTAGAAGACGAAGCCGACGTACAGAAACTGGAAGTGAAAGACGCCAGCCGGCTCGCCTACGTCACCCAGACCACCCTCTCCATGGACGACACTGCCCGGGTCATCGACGCCCTGCGCGCCAAGTTCCCGGAAATTGAAGGCCCCCGCAAAGACGACATTTGCTACGCCACCCAGAACCGCCAGGATGCCGTCAAGCAACTGGCCGGCGACTGCGACCTGATGCTGGTTGTCGGCTCCCCGAACAGTTCCAACTCCAACCGCCTGCGGGAATTGGCCGAGCGTATGGGGACCCCGGCGTACCTGATCGACGAAGCCGCTCAGATTGATCCCCAGTGGCTGGAAGGCAAGTCTGCTGTGGGCGTTACCGCTGGTGCCTCGGCACCCGAAGTTCTGGTGGCAGATGTGATCAACCGGCTGAGGGAGCTGGGAGGGGAAGAGCCTCAGGAAGTGACGGGTAGGGAGGAGAATATTGTGTTCTCTATGCCTAAGGAATTGCGGATCGATGCTATTAATGTGTGAGCTGCGTCAGATTACAAAAGACTGATTTCCGCTCGTCAGCCCTAAACCGCCATTTGTCGATGACATCTGGCGGTTTTTTTTTGCCACTTTATTCTGTAAACATGAAAAATTGTTCAGGGAGCTGGCTTATGCGCAGTATCAACGCGCAGCGAGGATTCACATTAATTGAGTTGTTGGTTGTGATCATATTAGTCGGCATAACTGCGGCGATCGCTGTGCCTAATTTCGGCCGGTTGATCGATTCCAGTCAGCGCTCGGCAGCCGCAAACGACATGTCTGGCTTGCTTAATTTTGCGCGATCAGAGGCGATTCGTCGTGGAAATCGGGTCGCGGTTTATGCAAGAGATACCAGCGATACAAGTGCGGGGTACGCTGTGTGTGTTCAGGCTGCCATAGCGGCCTGTAAAGCGGGCACGGCTGGTCCGGATCAGCTGTTAAGAACCACCAACTCTCTTTCTGGCAGCGTGTCCATAAGTCAGATTACGCCCTCCACAGCTGCCGATCTTATTTTTAGTGGTCGCGGTATGGCCAGTCAGCAGTTCGATTATCGCGTATGTGGTCAGTCTGGTACTGAAGCAGTTGATCTTGAAGTGAATGTCGGTGGTCAGGTTCGAATCAACAATAACACCAACATAAGCTGCCCTTAAGGAATGGATGTTGTGAAACGCAAAAATACCCAATTGCCGGTTAATGAACAGGGATTCTCCCTGATTGAGGTTTTGGTGGCCGTACTGGTTCTGGGGATCGGACTACTGGGAGCGGCAGCTCTGCAGTTGTTGTCTTTGCAGAATATCAGCAATGCCGAGCTTCGAACCCAGGCCACTTTGTTTGCTCAGGAACTGACCGAACTGGCCAGAACGACCAATACCCCGTCTGACTTCGCGCAATCCGGCGGCAGCACGGCTTCTTGCTCATCGCTGTCTGGACAGTTTCAAGTCTGGTGTGAAGCTATGTCACACACTATGCCCGGAGCGACGTTCGACTCTAGCTGGGATGGCACGACAAATGAATTTACGGTTCAGGTGCTCTGGCCAGAGCGCATCATGTATCCGGATGCAACGGCAACACCCGGTGCCGGTGAAGCCACATCAGACTACACATTAGTCACGAGGTTCCAGTGATGAAGGACTTGGGTAAACAGGCAGGTTTGACGCTCGTTGAGCTACTTATTGCGTCGGTGCTGGGCTTACTTTTGACACTGGGTGTGGCTCAACTCTTTGTTAGCGGGAGCGATACGTTCCGTTTGGCGGAGTCGATCGGGCGCATGCAGGAATCTGGTCGACTGGCTCAGGATATTTTAGGTAGAAGTGTTCGGAATGCGGATTACTGGGGATGTCTCAATTTTGCCGAGGTTGACAGCATTCTGGATGAAACCCACACAAATTATGACCCCGATTTGCATGACTTTTCCAGTCCAGAGGCTCTTCAGTTCGATATCGGTGACGGCACGCAAGCAGCTACGGGCACTGTCATGTTGCAGCTCAAGGGAGCGCGCAGCCCGGGGATCAGCATGACCGGTATGAACCCTTCGTCTGCTGTGGTTGATGTTTCAACGATACCCTCTGGCTTACTTGGAGCTGGCGGTGTCGTTCTACTGACTGACTGCACCAATGGAGTGGTTTTTCAGCTCTCAGGTGTAAATGAGACATCCTTGAAACTGCAGCATAACACTGGTGCATCTATCGTTCCCGGTAATATCAAGAGTGGTGGTGGTTGCCCTAATGGCAGTAGCTCGGCCAATTGCTTTCCTGATACCTATACCTCAGGAGACATTTTTGTGCCCTTCTCGGAGCGCTATTACATCCGGGAAGATAACGGACGACGTTCTTTGGTGTTCGATGGATTGGGGGGTAATGGAGTTGTTAACCAGCAGGAGATAGTTTCGGATGTTATTGATATGCAGGTGCAAGTGGGTTCAGGCCCACAGGGAGACAACGTTATCAATAACTGGCAAGTCGTCAATGCCGCCAACCTGGCAACGATCAACGATACCTCGGTCACTTACGTGAAAGCGATACGCATCAGCCTTCTAGTGCGCAGCCAGGAGGATGGTGTGGCTGGGTCATTGCAGGATGTCTGTTATCCGGCCTGGTCAAATTGTACGGCTGGTAATAACTGGACGCCCGCCAACACGGCTGACCGCCACTATTATCGGGTTTACACGTCAACTTACAGCATTCGCAACCGTCTTTTGGATACATCGCCATGAGTCATTTGAAAACTTGGATGCCAGCTAATCGATTCCCGAAGCAGCAGCGCGGCGCGGCACTACTTGTAAGTCTGGTCATCTTGCTGGTTTTGACGGTGCTTGCTCTTTCGAGCATGCAGGGTACGTCCACCCAGGAACGGATGGTTTCGGCTCAGCGAGACGCTCAGATCGCCCTCGAGGGCGCAGAAGCGGCGCTGTTGGCAGCTGAAGCGGAGTTGAGCGGTGGTACGCTCCCCACATTTAGTGCCGGTGCCGGTCTTTACGATGAGAATACCGCCGCACCGACAGATTTACTGAACCCCCAAACCTGGGCTGCGCCGTCTGGAGGTGGAAATGGAAATGGCACAAGACAGGCTCCGATGCCTCAGCTAGACGGGGTGGATCTTCTGGCGGAGCCGCCGAGATATTTTATCAAGGAAACGCCTGCAACCGGCTCAACTACCAATAGTGGGTTTGGTCTGGGCACCGGAGGCGTGGCCGATGGGGTTCAGCAGTCGACATCGAACGGACGGGTTTTTCGGGTAGTCGCTTACAGCAGCGGGGCATCTGGCGAGGCTGGTCGAGCGGTTGAAGCCTACGTTATCCGAGCCCAATAAACATTGCGTGACAGATCACGTGGAGAGTAAATATGAACGTTAAAAATTTCTTTCGACAAGGCCTGAAGAGCAGTCTGGTCGCAATGTTTGTGGCTTGGCCAGCGATCGGCTGGTCGGCGACTGTCGCAGACCGTCCTCTGTTTATTGACGCTGCGGTTGATCACAATCTGATGTTTGTGATCGACGATTCAGGGAGTATGGATTACGAGGTCATTGCTCCCAGTGTTGGTGTGCAGGGAGACATAACCAATTACTATCTGTTCGATCCGGGTTACGACCGGCCCTATAAAGATGGTGATCGCCTGTATAATAGCTGGTACAGCTTTCAGAAGCGTTATTATTATCTTCGGTCTGGCACCTACAATCTGCAGTATTATGATCCAGGCGCAGAGTACAAACCGTGGCCGTCTGGCGCAAATAACACTTTTGCGGACGCAGATATCACAGACGCCAGAATGGATGCTGGTTTTGGTAGTCGATCTGAAAGCTACGACCTGACAGCGACGAATACGCTCGGCCTTGGATCAGATAATATTCCAGCGACCTTTTTTGTGGTTAACAAAACCGCAGAAGTTTTTGAAACTTCATCAGAATTCGAGGAGTGCTCCTCCGAATGGGAAGGGATTACAAGCGACGGATACTGTGGTAAACGGGTCTATGTTTGTACTCGGTATCGTGGCAACGGCAGTTGTCGTGAGGGTTACTGGGATCTTCAACTTGCCTCTAACCCTCAGCCTGTTATTGTCTCTGAAACGAAGCTTCTATCGTGCTCTTCAGTTGAGTCGAACCAATACAACGACTGGAGACAGGAAAACAAGACCTACCTTTTCAAGGATGCTTCCGGAAACGTTATCCCTTCACGAAAGATGGGGTTTGCCCCGGATGGAACCTGCATTCAGAGGCTCGAGTTGGTTGATGACACCAACGGTGCCAACAAAGCCGAGGTTTATGCCGCTTTGAATGGCACCGGTTCTGTGGATGACTTTTTCGCAGAACAACAGCAAAACTTCGCCAACTGGTTTTCGTATTATCGCCGTCGCCATCAGGTAATACGCGGCGCGGTCGCAGAGTCGGTAAAAAGCTTGGAAAATATGCGTCTGGGGATTTTCTGGATTAATGACAGCTCTCCAAGTGTAACTATGTACGACTCAGACTCGAGTGTGGGATCGTTCTTGGATGCCAACTACGGTCGATTTGTCGATGGTACATACACGGCGCTGGGCACCCCGAATCGGCAAGCCCTTGATCGCGCGGGTAAGTTGTTTGCTGACGAGAATGTTCGAGGGACACTCGAGTGCAGAAAGAACTTTGCACTTTTGTTTACCGATGGATACTCCTCGAATCCGGGCAGTAGCTGGAATTTCGGCAATGCCGATAAAGATGCGGATGCGCCATTTGCCAATAGCAAGTATTCCGGAACCCTTGGCGACGTAGCTTACTACTACAACCAGGGGTTGAGAACGGCAGCTGGAGCTATTCTTCCGGGTGGCGAAATGCGTGTGGATGCGGCCTGTGGAACAGGTGCAGAAAAGCCGTGGATGGATTGTAACCGGGACTTCCACATGAACACCTTCACTGTCGCTTTGGGAATGAAGGGGGATAAGTTTGCGGGGCGCGGCTATTCCAAGGTAATTGATGCCCACAACAATCCGCCCGATTGGGGCAGCACGAACATGAACAGCTTCGGTGGCGAGTCGCAGATTGATGACTTGTACCATGCGGCGGTTAACGGCAAAGGCGAATATTATGATGCCCAGTCAACAACAGAACTTGTGAAGGCTCTGGAAGCCGCAATTGATGATGTCCAGCAGCAACAGGGAAGCGGTTCGAACGTCAGCTTTAATACGACGTCGTTAAAAAGTGGTGGCTATATTTTCAGTGCTCAGTTTACCTCCCAGATCTGGACCGGAACGCTGAAAGCCGAGGCTATTGACAAGGATGGTGTTGTGTCTAGCGAAAAATGGGATGCAGCGACGATTCTGAATGCCAGAGATCTTTCAACCGACCCGCGCCTTATTCTGACCAACAATGGGAGTGGCGTTACCTTTGATTGGGCAAACCTGACCACCACCCAAAAAGCAGATCTTAAGGCGGGTGGCTCAGATGCACTGGGGCAAGCGCGTTTGTCTTTCATCAAGGGCAATAAGGTTACCAGCGCGGAGGGTGTAACCTTCCGGGATCGCAAGAGCCGCTTGGGCGCCATCATCAATTCGGCACCGGTGTATGTCGGTGAGCCTAACCGTATCTGGCCGGATAAAACGATGTTTGGCGCGACGCCATACAGTGCGTTCAAGACAAGCAAGAAGAGTCGCACGAAAGCGGTCTATGTTGGCGCGAACGATGGCATGTTGCATGGTTTTGATGCCGACACCGGCGAAGAGTTGTTGGCCTACATACCGGGTTTCCTGTACTCGACGAATGCAAACAAAGGTCTGAGTGCCCTGACTGATCCTAACCTGGATTTCCAGAGCTATGTGGATCTGCCGCTTAACACCTCTGATGTGTACGCTAATGGTGCCTGGCGCTCTATTGTTATCGGTGGCTCGCGGGGCGCCACGCCGGGTATTTTCGCTCTGGACGTCACGGATCCATCCAGTTTCTCGGCGGCCAATGCCGGATCCACAGTTATGTGGGAATTCTCCGGTAACAACAACCTCGGTAATATGACGGAGGCTGTTCAGATTGCACTACTTAAGTGGGCAGACGGTGATTATCGATGGAGTGCCGTATTCAGTAATGGCTACGGCGCACCAAGCGGAAAGAACGGGCTGTTCGTGCTCGATATTGAAAACCCGGGTAACTATGAATTCATCGAGGTTGCAAATGGTGCCGGCCTGTCGGCGCCGCGTCTGGTTGATTTCATGGATGTGAATGGTGATCCGAATAGTGATGGTGTTGCCGATCGTGTCTATGCCGGCGATCTTGAGGGCCGTTTGTGGGCCATTGACCTCAGTGGTGGCAAAAATAGCTGGGGCGTTCTTTATAATGGGGACCCACTGTTTGTGGCTAAGGATAATCTGGGCAATGCACAGCCGATTACCGCGCAGCCTGATATTGCCCGGAATACCTACAAGAAAGACTTGAATGACCCCAACTTGTTGGTCTTCTTTGGTACCGGTAAGTATCTGGACGCATCAGATATCCCGGCTGCGGGAGCTACGTCGCAAACCCAGACATTCTATGGCATCAGCGATCGTGGAACGTCTGTTGATAGTAATGGCAACCCTTTAGCCAGAGATGACCTGGCCATTCGGACGTTTACCGGTGGTAGCATAATGGTTGATGGAGAACCGCGGCCGGTCCGCAAGACGGACGGTGCCGCCCTGGATTGGGCAACCAAATTCGGCTGGTATGTGGATTTACCAAGCTCTGGTGAGCGGCTTTCGGAGGCTCCTGTAGTGCGCGGTAATTACGTTGTCTTCGCATCCACCATTCCGGTGGGCGGTGATCCGTGTGGCGGCGGCGGAAGCTCCTTCCTGACGGCGCTCCAACTGGACGGATCAACAGATTCCAGCAAGTCGATCATCGATGTGAATAATGATGGCAAGCTCGACGGCGATGATCAGGGTTGGGCTGGAGTGTACTACGGAGATGGTATTATTACCGGCCTTTCGTTCATCGATAACTTGTTGATTGCCCCTGACACGGCCGCAAACAAAACACCGTTTTTGACTGACTTCGGCGCCGGTCTCAGTGGTACCCGGCGAGTAGGTTGGCATGAGCTCATTGACTAAAACAGGATCAACTATGAACGATGCATTAAACACAGGACCGGGCTATGCCCGGCCTGCTGATGAGCGCGGTTTTACGTTAATTGAGCTTATGATCGTGGTTGCCATTGTTGGTATCCTTGCAGCCATTGCGTATCCCTCCTATCAAAGCTCGGTTGAGAAAAGCCGCCGTTCCGATGCGCAGGCTGCGTTAACTGCGTTCAGCGCTGCTATGGAGCGCCATTACACGGATAACGGAAATAGCTATCTCGGAGCCGCGGCTTCGGGCGCTGATACTGGCGCTCCCGAGATCTTTCCCACACAGGCCCCGCTCGATGGTTCCACCAAGTTTTACGACCTGACTATCGGTGCCGCGACTCGAAATACCTATACTTTGGTTGCCACACCCAAGGGAGCGCAGGCCGGCGATGGTGCACTGCGCTTGTTGTCAAATGGCGTTCGTCAATGGAATAAGGATGGTGCTGGTTCCTGGGTGGAGTGGAATCAATAACCCTTTGCGCCTATGGGCATTTTATGTTCCGCCCATAGGCGTCTTCGACTATACCATCATGGTCACTATCCCTTGCCAGAATTGGCCTTCCCCCCATATTGATTCTGATCTGGAAGGCTTGTCTCGGGTCGCCATCTGGGGGACACCAGAGTAGATGTCCGATACTTTCCCGCGCCATTCCCGTCGATCTGAACCCAAAGTGCTTTCTGATTCCTGTTCTCCCGTAGAGGTAGCCTTGGGAGGGAGAGGGCAGCACCCGAAGGATGGCTTCTGATGAAGTAAGATGCCGGGATCGTGATGGGTCGACAAATATTGTGATGGGCTTGTTCCAGTCTGTAGAACATTTACCGTTTGTATCCAGTGGGCACAAGGTAATATTCGCGCTTCTGGTGATGGCCTCAGTTCTGGCGTAGCTTATGGCAGTCAGTAGCTGGTGCAGAGTGTCCTTACGATGGCTATCCTCGATGAGTTTGCCAAACGAGGGGAGGCCAATACCGAGCGCGATGATCAGTATGGCGATAGTAAGCAGCAACTCTATAAGGGTGAATCCCTGATAATGTCGTTTTTTCATTTTTACGTCCTTGTGATTGGTAGTTTAGCTCTCGTCCTGAGAGTCGCGTGAAATTATCTACTCCATCCCCAACTTCTTCAACCGATACCGCAACGCCCGAAAACTGATCCCCAATCTCTTGGCCGCCGCCGTCTTGTTCCATCGCGTCGCCTCCAGCGCCTTCTCAATCGCCTGCCGCTCGATGTTCTCCAGAAAGCCTTCCAGGTCTATCTCCCCCTCGGGCACAGGAGCAGGAGCCTCTGATGTGCCAGTGTCAGAGCTGCGCTCCGATACCGGGGTTCCGGGAATAGCACCGCCACCCAGATGCAAATCAGCCGCATCAATAAAATCTTCATCACACAGCGTAAACGCCCGCTCCAGAATATTTTCCAGTTCCCGCACGTTGCCGGGGAAATCGTATCCCTGCAGGCGATCTATTGCGGCTGGCGTTAGTTTGGCCGGATCGCATTCGTACTCTCGGGCGATGCGCTGCAGAATATGGTCGGCCAGCAGGGAAATGTCTTCCGCCCGCTCGCGCAGAGGCGGTACCGCCAGTTCAATCACGTTAATGCGGTAGAACAGGTCCTGACGGAAGCTGCCTTCCTGCACCAGTTCAGGCAGGTTTTTGTGGGTGGCGCTGAGTACGCGGATATCTACTGGCACTTCCTTGGTGTCGCCCACCGGCCGCACGGCTTTTTCCTGAATGGCGCGCAGCAGCTTTACCTGCATGGCCAGGGGCAGGTCGGCGACTTCGTCCAGGAACAGGGTGCCGCCGTTGGCGCTTCGGAACAGGCCCTCCTTGTTTTCGACCGCACCGGTAAAACTGCCTTTCTTGTGGCCAAAGAATTCGCTTTCCATCAGTTCCGAAGGGATGGCGCCGCAGTTAACGGCGATAAAGGGGCCATCGGCCCGCGGGCCCTGCATGTGGATCATGCGGGCGACCAGCTCTTTTCCACTGCCGGATTCGCCGCTGATAAACACTGGCGCCTGGCTGCGGGCCAGCTTGCGGGTCTGGTTTCGCAGCTTGCGGATTTGTGGGGACTTACCGAGCAGAAGGCCGGGTTCATCGGATTCTGCGGTGTCCTGGATTTTCGGTTCGCTCAGCTTCAGGGCGCTGTTTACCAGTTCCCTCAGGCGGGGCAGTTCCACGGGCTTGGATACAAAATCGAAGGCGCCGGCCTTGAGTGATTCGATGGCGGTGTCCATGTTGCCGTAGGCAGTGATGACGGCAACCGGCGTGCAGGGGGTGTGCTGCTGAATCCAATGCACTAGGTCTATACCGTTGCCGTCCGGCAGGTTCATGTCGGTCAGGCACAGTTGGGGCTTGTACTGTTCAAGCAAGGTCCGTGCTGTAGTCAGGTCCGGTGCGGTGTAGGTGGTAATCCCCATGCGGGTGAGGGTGATTTCCAGTAAGTCCCGGATATCCGGTTCGTCGTCAACAATCAGCGCTGTTTGGTGTGTCATTATTGGTATTCGGTTCCCTGTTGAATTTCAAACGCCCGATGGCCCGCGCCCGGTTTAGATCATCCGCCCGGGATGCGCAAAGGTAATGCGAAAGCGACAGCCAGGCTGTTCATCTTCCACCAGCGACAAATGCGCCTGGTTGGCCTCGCATAACTCGCGGGCCAGGTACAGGCCAAGACCGGTGCCGCCCTTGTCGGTGGTGAAAAAGGGCTCAAATACCGAGTGTCGGTGTTCCCGTGCAATGCCGGGGCCAAAATCCCGTACGTCCACGTAAGCCCGCTCTCCATCGGCGGTGGCGCCAACCACTAATTGTATCCTGTTTTGGCCGGTCTGCTGTTTGCTGTATCGCAAACCATTGTCACACAGATTCACCATGACCTGCTCAATCTGGCTCTTGTCAAAGCGGGCAGGCGGCACGGCATCGTCTGCCAATAGCTCAATAATGGCTTTGGAGCCGTCGTCCCGGGTCTGTTGGAAGTCCCGGGTGAATTCGGTCAGCCAATCCCTGACATCCACTTGTTCTGAATTAGCGGCCCTGCGCCGGGACAGGTCGAGCACATTCTCAATAATGCCGTTCACTCGCTTCGAGTGCCGGCGAATGATATCCAGCATCTGTTTATCGCCTTTGTCCAAATTAGGCGACTCCTCCATCAGTTGCGCTGCGTGGCTGATGGCCCCAAGGGGGTTGCGGATCTCATGGGCGGTGCCTGCGGTCAGGCGCCCCAGCGAGGCCAGCTTCATTTGCTGGGCTTGCTGGGTGACTTTGCTCATATCCTCGATGAATACCAGAATCTGGTCGCCCCGCTCCTGATCCAGTTGGGTAAAGTTGGCCTGTAGCAGGGGGGAGGTGGGCGACGCCTGAAACGGTTCGATGCGCATGTTGGGGTTTTTCAGCCAGGCTTCCAAACCTTTGCGCAACGGTTTGGGCAGTAATCGGTTTGGGTGCTCTGCGCTACTTTGGCTGGTGACCGACCCGAAAAGCAGCTCTTCCGCCGCTGCGTTAGCCAGTCGGACCTGGCCAAAACGGTCCAGTACCAGAATGCCCGTTCGCATGCGCTGGATGATCTGCTGGTTGATCTGCTCCAACTCCGCAATGCTTCGGGCCCGGCTGGTGGCAAGAGCCTCGCTGCGCATCATGCGCTTCGAGATGCCTTGCAAAACGAAGGCAGCGGCAAAATAGAGGATGCCCTGTGAGCCGGCGCGAACAATATCGTCCGCGGATTCGTTGATCACCAGCACCGCCCAGCCGGAGATGCCCAGGGAACAGATGGCTGCGAGCGCAGCGTAGAAAGTGCCCATGCGGCTGGGATTGAGGATGTTCCCAGCGGCAACGGAGACAATGACCAGATTGGCAAGGCCGTTGGTGATGCCGGTGCTGGCCAGCAACAGCCCATGCATTATCAGGATATCGATCAGAATAGACAGGGTAATGTGCCGCTGCCGTGGCTGCAGCCCGGCCAGCAGCATTAGACCAACAAAGGCGTTGATGGCGAGATAAGACACCGCGCCTGCCTGGTAATAATCCAGCCAGCGAAATTTGGAATCGGTGGTGAATGGGTCCACAAACAGCAGGCCGACCAGCATCAGGCTGATCACCAGCCGGTAATGATTGTAGATGCGGAACAGTCTCACCTGCTGATGGTGTGCTCGTGGCCCGAAAGGAGAGCGCGCGGCTGTGGCTGAAGATGCGTCGGTTACCATGGGTATGGTTATCTGCCTTTGGTCAGGAGAAATCCTTGTCTATGGAGGGTTATAATAGCCTTTTAACGGCAATAAGTTACAGGAGCCCTGATCATGACGGTAACCGGTACAACCACCGAAGACACTGCTGCGCCCCGTAAGCTACGGGTGGTGATGGCCCAGCTGGATTTTCTGGTGGGGGATATTCCTGGCAATACCGACTTGATCATTCAGGCTACCCGTGAGGCAGAGGAGCAGCATCAGGCCGATATCGTGTTGTTCCCGGAACTTTGCCTGACAGGGTACCCGCCGGAAGACCTGTTGCTTCGGCCGAGCCTGGATTTGCGAGTACAAGAAGCGCTTGAGCGTTTGAAGCAGGCGAATCTGGCCCCCGCCATGATCATTGGCGCGCCTCTCCGCGCGGCGGGCCTGCTCTACAACGCGGCAGTGGTCATCGAAGCGGGGGAAATCCGGGGCAGGTATTTCAAACGCTGCCCACCGAACTACCAGGTATTCGATGAAAAACGCTACTTTGCTGAAGGCTCCCAGAGCCTGGTCGTCGACATCAAAGGGGTTCCGGTGGGCATCACCGTGTGTGAAGACCTCTGGAAAGACGGCCCCCTGGAAGATGCCGCAGCCGCTGGCGCCCAGTTGGTCCTGAATCTGAACGCGTCTCCCTACGACATCGACAAGCAGGCCCGTCGCAAGGCATTGCTGGAGCGCAAAGCCACGGAAAATCGTGTCAGTATCGTCTACGTCAACCTGGTGGGTGGGCAGGACGAACTGGTGTTTGACGGAGGTTCGATGGTTTATGACCACTCCGGCACGTTAAAAGTAGAGATTCCCCAGTTCACCAACGGCCTGTTCCCGGTGGATTTTCTGTGTGAACACCACTGCCAGCCGGTGTCTCAGCCACTGCCTCCGGAGCCGTCACTGGAAGCGAATGTTTATAATGCGCTAGTCACCGGTGTTCGGGACTATGTTAATAAAAACGGCTTCAAGTCTGTGGTGCTTGGCTTGTCCGGCGGCATTGATTCCGCGGTGACTCTGGCAGTGGCGGCGGATGCCCTGGGCAAGGAGCGGGTGCGGGCGGTGATGATGCCATTCCGTTACACGTCCAGCGCCAGCCTGGAAGACGCGGAAGCCCAGGCGAGGGCTATGGGCGTTCAGTACGATGTGTTCTCCATTGAGCCCATGTACGACACCTTTATGGCGACCTTGGCGAAACCCTTTGAGGGCACGCGCCCGGACACCACGGAAGAAAACCTTCAGGCGCGCCTGCGCGGTGTGTTGCTGATGTCCCTGTCCAACAAGTTTGGTTCGCTGGTTTTGACCACCGGTAACAAGAGCGAGATGGCCGTGGGCTACTCCACGCTCTATGGTGACATGGCCGGCGGGTTCGATGTGCTCAAGGATGTGCCGAAAACCCTGGTGTTCCGTCTGGCCTGGTACCGAAACAGCGTGTCACCGGTGATTCCCGAGCGAGTGATTACCCGCCCGCCGTCGGCCGAGCTGGCGCCAGACCAGAAAGACGAAGACAGCCTACCCGGCTATGATATTCTTGACCAGATTCTGCATTTTTACGTAGAGCGGGATTACAGTGCCGAGGCCATTGTCGCGGAGGGATTTGCCCGTGCGGATGTCGAGCGGGTGGTGCGTCTGGTGGACATCAATGAGTATAAGCGCCGCCAGGCGCCTATCGGCGTGCGTATTACCGAGCGGGGCTTCGGGAAAGATCGTCGCTATCCGATCACCAATGGCTGGAAGCTTGGTTTCTGATTGTTTCCCTTGAAAGAAATTAAGGGCCGGTAGCGAATGCTCCCGGCCCTTTTGACATCTGGACGGTTATTCGTCGCCCATCAGGCCAAAGGTGACCACATTGGTGAGCGAACGATTCTGGCGGCGCAGGCGGTCAGACTGGAATTCGCCGTTCTCATCAAACGCCTCGCTATTGGGGAAGTTGGTGCGCAGGGTGGCAATGGCATCGCTGGCGCCTTTTTTCAGGTCCATTAACCGGAAGGTATCGGCCAGCAGAATCAGGGCCTCTTCAACGGCTGGTGAGGACGGGTAGTTCTCCACAACAAAACGGGCCCGGTTGTTTGCCGCGATGTATGCCTCACGTTTGATGTAATAGTGGGCTGCATGTAACTCCAGTTCCGCCATCCGGTTGCGCACAGCGATCATGCGTTGGCGGGCATCCAGGGCGTATTCACTGTCCGGGAAGCGGTTCAGCAGTTGGGAGAAATCCCGGAAGGCCTGCAGTTGCTCGCCAGGGTTTCGGGCGGCAACATCAATGGCGAAGTATCGCGCCGCCAGACCGATATCGAGATTATAGGAAGCAAGGCCGCGCATATAGAGAGCGTAGTCCAGATGCTCGCTCTGCGGATTCAACCGCATGAAACGATCCGCCGCTGCCCGAGATCCCTCAAGGTCAAGATTCTGGTAGCGAGCGTAGATCAGGTCCAACTGGGCCTGCTCGGCATAACGGCCGAACGGGTAGTAGGTTTCCAGGGCTTCCAGGTTCTGCTCGGCTTCATTGAAGTTGCCGGAGTTCATTGCCTTGCGGGCATTGTCGTAATAGGTCTTCTCCGGCAGCACTTCCACGTCTTTTTTGGAGGCGCAGCCGGTGGCCAGCGCTATCATTGTGGAAAGTAGCAGTAATCGGACAACTGATCTCATGCCGGAATCCCGTATAATGGTCACAACTTGAATGAATTTCGCATTGTAGCAAAAAGAGGCTGAATGTCTTCCAATAACCGGATTACCGGACATTACATAGTACCCCCGCAGCTCAGCGACAAGCGCCTGGACCAGGCCGCCGCCGAGTTGATGCCCGAGCATTCCCGCTCGCGCCTGCAGTCCTGGATCAAAAGTGGCGCCCTGACCGTTAACGGCGCCGTTCGCAAGCCCAGAGACAAGGTGATGCTGGATGACGTTCTCGACCTGGATGCCGAGCCGGAAGTGCAGGTGACCTGGGAAGCCGAGCCCATCAGCCTGGGCATCGTCTACGAAGACGAACACCTGCTGGTGATCAACAAGCCGGCGGGCCTGGTGGTACATCCTGCCGCCGGCCACGCCGATGGCACCCTGGTCAATGCGCTTTTGAATCACGCGCCGGAGGTGGAAAACCTGCCCCGGGCCGGCATTGTGCACCGCCTGGATAAGGACACTTCCGGCATCATGGTGGTGGCTCGCAGCCTGATAGCCCACACCTCCCTGGTGGACCAGCTGCAAACCCGTACCATGGGGCGGGAATACGAAGCGGTTGTGGTCGGCTCATTGACCGGCGGCGCCACCGTAGACGCACCCATCGGCCGGCACCCCCAGGACCGCAAGCGCATGGCGGTGGTTTCCTCCGGTAAACCGGCAGTTACCCATTACCGTTTGCTGGAACGTTTCGCCGCCCACACCCATATCCAGTGCAAACTCGAAAGCGGCCGAACTCACCAGATCCGCGTGCACATGACCCACGTGCGCCACCCCTTGGTGGGCGACCCGGCATACGGCGGCCGCCTGCGCCTGCCCAAAGGCACCACGGAAGAGCTTCGCCAGGCCCTGGCCGCATTCAACCGACAGGCCCTGCATGCCAGAAGGCTGACTCTGGAACATCCGGCAACCGGCGAAACCCTCAGTTGGGAAGTGCCATTGCCGGACGATATGGTCCAACTCATCGAAGCCCTGCGCAAGCACGCCCGGGAGCTGGAAAACAGTGATTTCTGACAACAACACCCTGACCCCGAGCTGGCGCGCGCCAGCTCATGTGCGAGCTCTGTGCACAACCCGAAAGGGTGGTGTAAGCCTGCCCCCCTGGGAAGCCCTGAACCTGGGCGGGCACGTCAACGACAACCCGGACCACGTAGCGGAAAACCGCAGCCGCCTGGCCGCCTTCACCGGCCTGGACGCCAACAACATCGGCTGGCTCAACCAGGTACACGGCACCGGCGTGGTAGAACTCACGCCAGATAACGTTGGGGCGATCCCCGAAGCCGATGCCAGCCACACCCGGCAACCCGGAATCGCCTGCGCCATACTCACCGCCGACTGCCTGCCCGTCATCCTGGCAGACACCGACGGCACCGTCATAGGCGCCGCCCACGCCGGCTGGCGTAGCCTTTGCGGCGGCGTACTCGAAAACCTGATCACCGCCATGGCCGTACCCCCGTCCAACCTCCAGGCCTGGCTCGGCCCCGCCATAGGCCCCGACAGCTTCGAAGTCGGCCCCGAAGTCCGTCAGGCCTTCCTCGACCACAACCCCGAAGCCGATCAGGCCTTCACCCCCTCAAAACAACGCCCCGACCACTACCTGGCCAGCATCTACCAACTCGCAAGCCAGCGTTTGAGAGCAGCCGGCGTTACGTCCATCTCTGGCGGCAGCTTGTGCACCGTCAACGACAGCGACTGGTTCTTCTCGTATCGACGAGACGGTGAAACCGGAAGAATGGCGACGTTGATCTGGATGAGGACATAACCGAGCTTTAGGCCTCCAGGCGAAAAACTCTAAAGTATCGGGCTGGGGCAGGGAGAGCTTTCCAGAACTGTCTGCAGCAGGGATGCTGCAGTCAAGCCTACAGGGAAGTATTCACGGCGTGTTCTGGAAAGCTCTCCCTGCCCCAGCCCCGACTACGTAATAGCATGCCCGTAACGAACCAAACTCCACGCGAAGACTGACCGCCGTCAAATTTCTGACGAAATAGCCCCAAGCCAACTTGAAGTCCCCCAGGTTGCCCCTACACTAATTCTCAAAGCAACACGAATACCCATCACCAACCACCAACTGGTATTCGCACAAAATTCGGGGAAACGAACACATGAGAATCGACAAACTCACCAGCAAACTGCAAAGCGCCCTGGCCGACGCCCAGTCCATTGCCGTCGGCAAAGACCACAACTTCATCGAGCCGGTTCACCTGATGCAGGCCCTGCTCGACCAGCAAGGCGGGTCCATCAAACCCCTGCTCAAACAGGTGTCTGTGGAGCCCGGCCGCGTGCGCCAGGCCATCGCCAAAGAAATTGAAAACCTGCCGGAAGTGCAGGGCAACGCCGGCGACGTCTCCATGTCCAACGACATGGGCCGGCTGTTCAACATGGCAGACAAGCTGGCCCAGAAGCGCGGCGACCAGTTCATCTCCAGCGAGCTGATCCTGCTGGCGGCCGTCGAAGACCGAGGCTCCCTCGGCCGCGTGCTGAGAGAGCAAGGTGTAGATAAGGCTGCCCTGGAAAAAGCCATTGATGCCGTGCGCGGCGGCGAAACCGTCAACGACGCCAGTGCCGAAGAAAACCGTCAGGCGTTGTCCAAATACACCATCGACCTCACCGAGCGGGCCGAAGCCGGCAAACTGGACCCGGTCATCGGCCGTGATGACGAAATTCGTCGCACCATCCAGGTACTCCAGCGCCGCCGCAAGAACAACCCGGTGCTGATTGGTGAGCCGGGTGTGGGTAAAACGGCCATCGTTGAAGGCCTGGCCCAACGCATCGTCAACGGTGAAGTGCCGGACGGCCTCAAAGATAAAAAGGTGCTGTCTCTGGACATGGGTGCCCTCATCGCCGGCGCCAAGTTCCGCGGTGAGTTCGAGGAGCGCCTGAAAGCCGTGCTCAACGAATTGTCCAAACAGGAAGGTCAGATCATCCTGTTCATCGATGAGATCCATACCATGGTCGGCGCCGGCAAAGCCGAAGGCTCCATGGACGCCGGTAACATGCTCAAGCCTGCGCTGGCACGGGGAGAGTTGCACTGCGTAGGCGCCACCACCCTGAACGAATACCGGGAAAACATCGAGAAAGACGCAGCGCTCGAGCGCCGTTTCCAGAAAGTACTGGTGACTGAGCCCAGTGAGGAAGACACCATTGCGATTCTTCGTGGCCTCAAAGAGCGCTACGAAGTTCACCACGGTGTGGAAGTGACTGATGGCGCGATCATCGCCGCCGCGAAACTGTCCCATCGTTATATCACCGATCGCCAACTGCCAGATAAGGCCATTGATCTCGTAGACGAAGCGGCGAGCCAGATTCGTATGGAAATGGATTCCAAGCCCGAGGCGTTGGATCGCCTGGAGCGGCGCCTGATTCAGCTCAAGATTGAACGCGAGGCCCTGAAGAAAGAAACCGATGCTGCTTCCAAAAAGCGGTTGGAAGAGTTGTCTTCGGTGATTGCCAATGTCGAACGCGAATACGCCGATCTGGAAGAAGTCTGGAACACCGAGAAAGCGGCGCTGCATGGCTCCCAGAAGATCAAGAGCCAGCTGGAGCAGGCCCGGATTGACCTGGAAAACGCCCGCCGCGCTGGCGATCTGGGCAAGATGTCCGAGCTTCAGTACGGCACCATTCCGGAGCTGGAGCGCCAGCTGGATATGGCCAGCCAGGCTGAAATGATGGAAATGAAGCTGTTGCGTAACCGGGTCACCGACGAGGAAATCGCCGAGATCGTCTCCAAGTGGACAGGCATCCCGGTATCGAAGATGCTGGAGGGCGAGCGGGATAAACTGATGCGCATGGAAGACGCCCTGCACGACCGGGTGATCGGCCAGCATGAAGCGGTCGAGGCGGTCTCCAATGCCGTGCGTCGGTCCCGGGCCGGGTTGTCTGATCCCAACCGGCCGAATGGCTCGTTCCTGTTCCTCGGGCCGACCGGTGTGGGCAAGACCGAGCTTTGTAAGGCTCTGGCATCGTTCCTGTTTGATACCGAAGAGGCCATGGTGCGGATCGATATGTCCGAGTTTATGGAGAAGCACTCCGTTGCTCGTCTGATCGGCGCGCCTCCCGGTTACGTGGGCTACGAAGAGGGGGGCTACCTGACCGAGGCGGTGCGCCGCCGGCCTTACTCGGTGCTGCTGCTGGATGAGGTGGAAAAGGCCCATCCTGATGTCTTCAACATCTTGTTGCAGGTGCTGGATGATGGTCGCCTGACCGACGGCCAGGGCCGTACGGTCGATTTCCGGAATACTGTGATCGTGATGACCTCCAACCTAGGTTCTCACATCATTCAGGAAAAGGCGGGCGAGGAAAACTACGACGCCATGAAGGCGGCAGTCATGGAGGAGGTTGGAACGCACTTCCGCCCTGAGTTCATCAACCGGGTGGACGAAGTGGTGGTGTTCCATCCGCTGGCGGAAAGCCAGATTCAAGGTATTGCCCGTATCCAGATCGAGAATCTGGCGCGGCGATTGAAGGATCAGGATATGAAGCTTGAGCTGGACGATGCGGTTATGCAACTGCTGGCGGAAGTGGGCTACGACCCGGTCTACGGTGCACGTCCTCTCAAACGTGCGATTCAGCGGATGATTGAAAACCCGCTGGCGCAGAAGCTACTGCAGGGCAGCTTTGTGCCCGGCGACACTATTCGTGCCGCCGTAGAGAACGACCAGGTGGTGTTCTCGAAGGCCTGACAAAGCCGGGCGTCAGCTAATAAAAAAGGCCGGGCAACCCACGTTTGGTTGCCCGGCCTTTTTGATGGTGAGAAAACTAGCGTTGGGCGGGTGCCGAGCCTTCCGGCCCGCAGTTTTCTTCCATAATCTCCCGGAACCGGCGACGTTGCTCTTCGATTTCGTCCGGCGCCAGATAGCGCATCTCGCCGTTCTCCTCAACCCGGATTCGCGCGTTGCTGTTCAGCACGTCCAGGTTGGATCGGGCGGTCGCACAATTGGCTTCCCGCTGCTTGCGGCGAGCTTCCTCAACAGCGGTCTCTTGACGGCGCTGTTCCTGGGAGCGCTGCTGCTCCTGCAGTTCTCCCAGCTGTTCCTGGGCACTTTGGCGCTGGCCAGACTGGCTTCTGCTGGTCGTGCCGGAGCGGACATTCACCTGCTCCGAGTTCGCGCCCGTTGGCTGGCGGTCGCCAAAGTGGGTTACCCCGTTTTCGTCTGTCCATTTATACACTGAAGCGCCGGCCGCAATGCCCGGTGTCATCGCCATCAGAAGTGTCAGCATCAGGATTTTTCGATTCATGTCTCTGCCCGTTTCTTGTCTACTGCCTGGGGATATCATGCCACCGAAACGATGGGTTTTCCCTTGCCTGGTTCAAATCTCTTGCGCGTTATATCCGGTCAGTATGGCAGAGTGTAGAGTAAAATGGTCGCAATTAAGCCACAGCGCCTATTGACAGTGAGTTTCCCGCTGTCAGAATTACCGATTGCCTGAAGACTGGGGTCAATACGGCAGGCAATCCCGAGCAAGTATCCCCCGTTAATCACCACACTGAGTTCGCCACGCGCTGGCGGGCGCTGGTTGTTGCTTACGTGCAACCCGTTGATTGGTCGTTCTCCGCAACCCTCAGGAGGGCGGCTGGCCAGGAGACAACCTCTTATTCATGGTGTGGAGGAGTGCCGGTTCCGCTTTCAAAAGAAGCAGGGAAACCGAAAATCCAGGCAACCGGGGCGAAACCCGGCTCATTCACTCGTAGAAGAGGGTAGAAAATCGTGGAGTTATTGTCTGGCGCCGATATGCTGATCCGCTCCCTGCAGGATGAAGGGATCGAATACATATACGGCTATCCGGGTGGTGCAGCCCTTCATATTTATGATGCGCTGTTCAGGCAGGACAAAGTCAAGCATATTCTGGTGCGGCACGAGCAGGCGGCGGTCCACATGGCCGACGGCTACGCCCGTGCAACCGGAAAACCAGGTACCGTACTGGTGACCTCGGGTCCTGGAGCCACCAACACTATTACCGGCATTGCCACCGCCTTTATGGATTCCATCCCCATGGTGGTTCTGTGCGGCCAGGTTGCATCCACCCTGATTGGTGAAGATGCTTTCCAGGAAACCGATATGATGGGGGTTTCCCGTCCGGTGGTTAAGCACAACCTCAGTGTGCGCCATCCGGAAGAGATTCCCGAAGTCATTCGCAAGGCTTACTACATTGCTGCGACTGGCCGCCCAGGCCCAGTGGTGGTGGATATCCCCAAGGATATGACCACCCCGAACGAGCGCTATGAGTACTCCTATCCCAAGAAAGTGAAACTGCGCTCCTATAACCCGGCGGTTCGTGGCCACGCAGGCCAGATCAAGAAAGCCGTGGATATGTTGATGGCCGCCAAGCGCCCGATGATTTACGCCGGTGGCGGGGTGATTCTGGGTAAGGCCTCCAGCCAGTTGACTGAGCTGACCAAGACGCTGGGATTCCCGATCACCAATACCCTGATGGGCATAGGCTGTTATCCGGCGACTGACAAACAACACCTTGGCTGGCTGGGCATGCATGGCACCTACGAAGCCAACATGGCGATGCACCACTCAGACTTGATTCTCTGCGTCGGCGCGCGTTTTGATGACCGGGTAACCAACGCCACCGAGAAATTCTGCCCTGGTGCTCGCATCATTCATATCGACATTGACCCCGCGTCTATTTCCAAAACGATTGATGCCGATGTGCCCATTGTGGGTCCGGTGGATGCGGTCCTGAAGGAAATGCTGTCACTGGTCAAAGAGTCGAAAGACAAGCCGGATGCGGATGCGCTGGCGGCCTGGTGGAAGCAGATTGAAGAGTGGCGAGCATTCCACGGTATGCGTTACGAGACCAGTCCGGACGTCATCAAGCCGCAGGAAGTGGTTGAGATGCTCTGGAAGCTCACCAATGGCGACGCCTTTGTGAGCAGCGATGTTGGCCAGCACCAGATGTTCGCGGCCCAGTACTACAAGTTTGACAAGCCCAACCGCTGGATCAACTCCGGTGGCCTTGGCACCATGGGCTTCGGCTTGCCGGCAGCCATGGGCATCAAGCTGACTCACCCGGATGACGAAGTCCTGTGCTTCACCGGTGAAGGTAGTATCCAGATGAACATTCAGGAGCTGTCTACCTGCAAGCAATACAATCTGCCTGTGAAGATCATCAACCTGAACAACCAGGCACTGGGTATGGTCAAGCAGTGGCAGGACATGAACTATGAGTCCCGGCACGCAGAATCCTACATGGAGTCATTGCCCGATTTCATCAAGCTGGCGGAAGCCTACGGTCACGTCGGTGTTCGCATTGAGCGCAAGGAAGATCTTGAGCCCAAGCTCAAGGAAGTTCTGGCGATGAAAGACAAGCTGGTGTTTGTGGACATCTACGTTGACCGCTTCGAGCATGTGTACCCGATGCAGGTGGCCCGTGGTTCCATGAAAGACATGTGGCTCAGCAAAACGGAGAGGGTGTGATCATGCGTCGAATCATTTCTGTTTTGCTTGAAAACGAACCCGGCGCCCTGTCTCGGGTAGTTGGTCTGTTCTCGCAGCGCAACTACAACATCGAGACCCTGACCGTGGCCCCGACGGAAGATGAGACGCTGTCCCGCCTGACCGTCACCACCACCGGTTCCGACAAGGTCATCGAACAGATCACCAAACAGCTGAACAAGCTGATTGAAGTGGTCAAGCTGGTCGACCTCACCGAAGGTTCGCACATTGAGCGCGAACTGATGCTGGTCAAGCTCAAGGCGACCGGCTCCCAGCGTGCGGAAATCAAGCGCACGGTGGATATCTTCCGAGGCCAGATCGTGGACGTGACCAGTTCTGTGTACACCGTGCAGTTGGCGGGTGACAGCGAAAAGCTGGATGGTTTTATCCAGGCAGTGGGTACCTCCGGAATCCTTGAAGTGGTGCGTACCGGCGTCTCAGGTATCGCTCGTGGCGAAAAGGTGCTCAGCCTCTGAGGCTGCTTTGCAAATTTGAACATCATGGCCCGGCAGGGCCATTACCTATAATAGAGGTTTCTCATGCAGGTTTATTACGATAAAGATTGTGATCTTTCCATCATCCAGGGCAAGAAAGTTGCCATTCTGGGTTTCGGTTCTCAGGGCCACGCCCACGCGTGCAACCTGAAAGACTCTGGCGTTGACGTAGTGGTTGGCCTGCGTGCCGGCTCTTCCTCCATCGCTAAAGCCGAAGCCTACGGCCTGAAGACCAGCGACGTGGCTTCGGCCGTTGCTGCCGCTGATGTGGTTATGGTTCTGACTCCGGACGAGTTCCAGGCCCAGTTGTACCGTGAGGAAATCGAGCCGAACCTGAAGCAGGGCGCTACTCTGGCCTTCGCTCACGGCTTCGCAATCCACTACAACCAGATCGTTCCCCGTAAAGATCTGGACGTGATCATGGTTGCCCCGAAGGCGCCGGGCCACACGGTGCGCACCGAGTTCACCAAGGGCGGTGGTATTCCTGATCTGATCGCCATCTTCCAGGACGCGTCCGGCAACGCCAAGAACGTTGCTCTGTCCTACGCCAGCGGCATCGGCGGCGGCCGTACCGGTATCATCGAAACCACCTTCAAAGACGAAACCGAAACCGACCTGTTCGGTGAACAGGCGGTTCTGTGTGGTGGCGCGGTTGAGCTGGTGAAAGCTGGCTTCGAAACCCTGACCGAGGCAGGCTACGCTCCGGAAATGGCCTACTTCGAGTGTCTGCACGAGCTGAAGCTGATTGTTGACCTGATGTACGAAGGCGGCATCGCCAACATGAATTACTCCATCTCCAACAACGCCGAGTACGGTGAGTACGTAACCGGCCCGGAGGTGATCAACGAGCAGTCCCGCGAAGCTATGCGCAACGCACTGAAGCGCATCCAGAGCGGCGAATACGCCAAGATGTTCATCTCTGAAGGTGCCCTGAACTATCCGTCCATGACTGCTCGTCGTCGCCAGAACGCGGCCCACGAGATCGAGACTGTGGGCGAGAAGCTTCGCTCCATGATGCCGTGGATCTCCGCGAACAAGATCGTGGACAAAGAAAAGAACTGATCCGGAATTTCCGGTACGGTTTTGAAAGCGCGGCCCTGGTGGCCGCGTTTTTCGTATATACTCCGCCCATATGCTTTCCGGAGTTTATGGAATGACTGAAGACAAAAAATCTGTTGAACATCCAGAGTCCCACGGTGCACACGAGTCAGAAGTGGCGGCCGGAGAGGTTATTGAGGAAGAAGTCGTAGGTGGTGCAAAGGTTCGTCGAAAAGGTATCTATCTACTGCCAAATGCCCTGACAACGGCATCGCTGTTTTCCGGGTTCTATGCGATTGTTTCAGCAGCCAACGGCGTTTTCGATAATGCAGCTATAGCAATATTCGTCTCCATGATTCTCGACGGCCTTGATGGCCGGGTAGCGCGGATGACCAATACCCAGAGCAAGTTTGGGGAAGAATACGATAGCCTTGCCGACATGGTGGCGTTCGGCGTTGCGCCCGGCATGGTGGCTTTTTTCTGGGCTCTGAACGGCCTCGACAAGGTTGGTTGGGCTATTACGTTCATCTACGTTGCCGGCGCGGCCCTGCGCCTCGCCCGTTTCAACACCCAGATTGGATCGGTGGACAAAAAGTACTTTGTCGGGTTGCCAAGCCCGGCTGCTGCAGCCTGTGTGGCGGGGCTGGTCTGGTGCTTCCATCAGTATGAGCCAGCCACCTGGCTGACCTTGCTGTCTATCATTGTTGTAGGCGGCGCGGGCGTGCTGATGGTCAGTAATGTGCTTTACCGAAGCTTCAAGGATATCGACATGCGGGGGCGGGTGCCATTCGCGGCCATCCTGCTGGTCGTGCTGATTCTTGTGGTGATCGCCCTTGATCCGGCCACCGTACTGTTTACAGCATTCCTGATTTATGCACTGTCTGGTCCGGTGCGGGCCTTGTTTAGGCAAAAGGCTAAAGGCAAAACGCGCCTGAAGCTATAGTGCACCCGTCCGGGGAAGTCCGGGCGGGAATTTCTCCGGGAATCTACGGTCACTTATTCAAACCGCTTCCTGTGGAGTCAGCCCATGCTTATCAAACGGCGCCCTTCCTGGTCTTTGCCCGAATCCGAAGTCACTCCCCGGTCTGTCTACCTGAACCGACGTAAATTCATGACCGGTGCCATTGCCTCTGCTGCAGCTCTCACTGCGCCCGGCCTTTTGCGGGCAGGTGACAGCCCGACAACCACACCGCTGACTTTCCGTGAAGCGCCGGAGTACTCGACCGACGAGAAGAAAACGCCCTTTGATGCAGTAGCCAAGTACAATAATTTCTATGAGTTTGGCACCGGCAAGGGCGATCCTGCCAAGTATGCCCACGAGATGTCTGTGGACCCCTGGTCTGTGGAGGTTGATGGGGAGTGTGCCCGGCCAGGTCGTTACGCCCTGGAAGATCTGCTGAAGCCCCACGACTATGAAGAGCGAATTTACCGGCTCCGCTGTGTTGAGGCCTGGTCGATGGTGATTCCCTGGGTTGGCGTGCCGTTAGCGGCAGTGTTGAACCGCCTGGAGCCGAATTCGCGAGCGAAGTATGTGTACTTCGAAACCCTGCATGACCCAAAACAGATGCGAGGGCAACGCTCCCTGTTCAGTACCATAGATTGGCCGTACAGGGAGGGGCTACGTATGGATGAGGCGATGAACGAGCTTTCTTTCCTGGCTATTGGTCTCTATGGCGAAACCCTGCCTAACCAGAATGGCGCCCCGATCCGCCTCGTGGTTCCCTGGAAGTACGGATTCAAGAGTATTAAATCGATAGTTCGGATTCGGTTTCTGGAAGAGCAGCCTAAAACGACCTGGGAATTGCTCGCGCCAAGTGAGTACGGATTCTATGCCAACGTAAACCCTGAGGTGGATCATCCGCGCTGGAGTCAGAAGAGAGAACGGCGTTTGCCCTCAGGTGTGCTCCGTCCGAACTGGATGGAAACCCGAATGTTTAATGGTTACCAAGAGCAGGTTGCCCATCTCTACAAAGGGATGGACCTGGCCAAGTTCTACTGATGTTACCTGCAGCTGAGCGAATGGTATCAAGCGTTTTGGCAAAAGTTATCGTCTTTTGCGTCGCCTTGATGCCGCTGATATGGCTGGTGTCCGATGTTGTGCTTGGCCGAATAGGGCCGGATCCTGGCCAGGAGATAACAGAGCGGCTGGGTATTGCGGCCTTCCAGCTATTGCTTGTGACGCTTCTGATAACGCCTTTGAAGAAAATGACCGGCTGGCCCGGTTGGTTGCGCCACCGGCGCATGTTGGGTTTGTTTGCCTTCTTTTACGCAGTGTTGCATGTATTTGCGTTCTTGCAGTTGATTCTCGGTTGGGGTGATTTGTGGGCGACTTTCACACGCCGGCCTTACATTGCCCTGGGTGCAGTCGCCTTCGTCCTCATGATTCCGCTCGCATTAACTTCAACAAAAGCGATGATGAGGCGGATGGGTCGTCGCTGGAAGCCGGTCCACCGCTTGATCTACCTGTCGGCCATTTTCGCCTGGCTGCATTTTTTGTGGCAGGCAAGGAGCGATGTGACCGAAATGGTGGTATACGGGCTGTTGCTTCTGGCTTTGCTGTTTATCAGGGCATACTGGCTTGGTGTTTCTTCGTTGGTTCCCTTGCGAAAGTCCAGAGTTTGATTGGAAAGTAAGCGTTTTGGTCGCGTATTGAACAGTGACATAGGTGGAAACCGAATGAGGGGAAAGTTTTTCGAAAAAGGGCGTTGACAGTTTTCGTGGCGCCTGTAGAATGCGCACCACTTCTGAGGGACAAGCCGCTGACGGCAACCTCCCAGACGATAGCAACTGTTTGAAAGTATTCGAAAATTTGATCTGAAAATTCTTCGAAATAAACGGTTGACAGGGCAGCGGAACGATGTAGAATACGCGGCCTTGATTGAGCAACAGCTCAAACGCTCTTTAAAAAGTTAACCAAGTAATTCGTGTGGGCGCTGGCCGAGGTATTTCGGATACGAAATATCAGGACAGTGACTCGTCGAAATTGAGTTTTGTCTTGAGCAAGAATTAAGAGCTTACGGGTTCTTGTATGATTTAAACTGAAGAGTTTGATCATGGCTCAGATTGAACGCTGGCGGCAGGCTTAACACATGCAAGTCGAGCGGTAACAGGGGGTGCTTGCACCCCGCTGACGAGCGGCGGACGGGTGAGTAATGCTTAGGAATCTGCCCAGTAGTGGGGGATAGCCCGGGGAAACCCGGATTAATACCGCATACGTCCTACGGGAGAAAGCAGGGGATCTTCGGACCTTGCGCTACTGGATGAGCCTAAGTCGGATTAGCTAGTTGGTGGGGTAAAGGCCTACCAAGGCGACGATCCGTAGCTGGTCTGAGAGGATGATCAGCCACATCGGGACTGAGACACGGCCCGAACTCCTACGGGAGGCAGCAGTGGGGAATATTGGACAATGGGGGCAACCCTGATCCAGCCATGCCGCGTGTGTGAAGAAGGCTTTCGGGTTGTAAAGCACTTTCAGTGAGGAGGAAGGCTCAAAGGTTAATACCCTTTGGGATTGACGTTACTCACAGAAGAAGCACCGGCTAACTCCGTGCCAGCAGCCGCGGTAATACGGAGGGTGCAAGCGTTAATCGGAATTACTGGGCGTAAAGCGCGCGTAGGTGGTTTGATAAGCGAGATGTGAAAGCCCCGGGCTTAACCTGGGAACGGCATTTCGAACTGTCTGACTAGAGTGTGGTAGAGGGTAGTGGAATTTCCTGTGTAGCGGTGAAATGCGTAGATATAGGAAGGAACACCAGTGGCGAAGGCGGCTACCTGGACCAACACTGACACTGAGGTGCGAAAGCGTGGGGAGCAAACAGGATTAGATACCCTGGTAGTCCACGCCGTAAACGATGTCAACTAGCCGTTGGGACTCTTGAAGTCTTAGTGGCGCAGCTAACGCACTAAGTTGACCGCCTGGGGAGTACGGCCGCAAGGTTAAAACTCAAATGAATTGACGGGGGCCCGCACAAGCGGTGGAGCATGTGGTTTAATTCGACGCAACGCGAAGAACCTTACCTGGCCTTGACATCCAGAGAACTTTCCAGAGATGGATTGGTGCCTTCGGGAACTCTGAGACAGGTGCTGCATGGCCGTCGTCAGCTCGTGTCGTGAGATGTTGGGTTAAGTCCCGTAACGAGCGCAACCCCTATCCCTGGTTGCTAGCAGGTAATGCTGAGAACTCCAGGGAGACTGCCGGTGACAAACCGGAGGAAGGTGGGGATGACGTCAGGTCATCATGGCCCTTACGGCCAGGGCTACACACGTGCTACAATGGCGCGTACAGAGGGCTGCCAACTCGCGAGAGTGCGCCAATCCCTTAAAACGCGTCGTAGTCCGGATCGGAGTCTGCAACTCGACTCCGTGAAGTCGGAATCGCTAGTAATCGCGAATCAGAATGTCGCGGTGAATACGTTCCCGGGCCTTGTACACACCGCCCGTCACACCATGGGAGTGGATTGCACCAGAAGTAGTTAGTCTAACCTTCGGGAGGACGATTACCACGGTGTGGTTCATGACTGGGGTGAAGTCGTAACAAGGTAGCCGTAGGGGAACCTGCGGCTGGATCACCTCCTTAAACGAAGCCGAATGCTTCGGTCAGAGTCCACACGAATTACTTGGTTGGCTAATAAAGAGAGCAAAAGGGTCTATGCAGGCCCGATGACTGTGTCACGTTAACGTGAAGCAGGCATTAGCGCTGTAGATTGTGACAGCTGACAAGGCGCAGGCTGAGAGAGCGAGGGAGCGTACATGAGTACGTGACCGAGTGAACGAAGGCTGCAACGCAGCTCAGGTGGCACAAGATGCAGTGATAATTGGGTCTGTAGCTCAGGTGGTTAGAGCGCACCCCTGATAAGGGTGAGGTCGGTGGTTCAAGTCCACCCAGACCCACCAAAATCGCTCAGCTCGTCGTTGCTTCCAGGCTCACGTGCTACTCGCACGCTACACCTGAAAGCGCCTAGATCTGAACGATTTTCCGAGTACGGCATCTGGTCGGCTTGGTGAGTGGTTTCGATGAGGGGCTGTAGCTCAGTTGGGAGAGCGCCTGCCTTGCACGCAGGAGGTCAGCGGTTCGATCCCGCTCAGCTCCACCAAAAAAGCCCAAAAGATCGATGCGTAACTAACTGACTAACTCCGGTTAGCAGTGTGCAGAAACAAGTATTTCGATTTAATGACATCGGTTGTTAAGCGAAGTCCTTCTTTCTGATCACTGGGTCAGATTTGCTCTTTAACAAATTGGACGAGATAGAACACGAATAGATTTCTCTCATTATCTCCGAGAGAAACTGTTCAAAGTGATAGCGATTTCAAGCGTTATCCGGTGTTGTCGTTGAAGTGGTTGTTCTATTGCTTCAAGTGGCTGTCTCGAAACAGGGTTCTTTATCAGGCTTGCCTGGTGAAGGATGTTGAATCGTGATCAGTTGTCTTGGGGTTATATAGTCAAGCAACTAAGCGCATACGGTGGATGCCTTGGCAGTCAGAGGCGATGAAAGACGTGGAAGCCTGCGATAAGGTTCGGGGAGCTGGCAAACGAGCTGTGATCCGGACATCTCTGAATGGGGAAACCCACCTAGTTTCGGCTAGGTATCTTACACTGAATCCATAGGTGTAAGAGGCGAACCGGGGGAACTGAAACATCTAAGTACCCCGAGGAAAAGAAATCAACCGAGATTCCCTAAGTAGCGGCGAGCGAACGGGGACCAGCCCTTAAGCTGGACAACTGGTAGGAGAAGGCTCTGGAAAGTGCCGCCATAGTGGGTGATAGCCCCGTATCCGAAACCTGAGTCCAGTGAAATCGAGTAGGTCGGCGCACGAGAAACGTTGACTGAACATGGGGGGACCATCCTCCAAGGCTAAATACTCCTGACTGACCGATAGTGAACCAGTACCGTGAGGGAAAGGCGAAAAGAACCCCTGTGAGGGGAGTGAAATAGACCCTGAAACCGTATGCGTACAAGCAGTCGGAGCAGACTTGTTCTGTGACGGCGTACCTTTTGTATAATGGGTCAGCGACTTATGTTCAGTGGCGAGGTTAACCGTTTAGGGGAGCCGTAGGGAAACCGAGTCTGAATAGGGCGAATTAGTCGCTGGGCATAGACCCGAAACCGGGCGATCTATCCATGAGCAGGTTGAAGGTGCCGTAACAGGCACTGGAGGACCGAACCCACTGTCGTTGAAAAGCCAGGGGATGACTTGTGGATCGGAGTGAAAGGCTAATCAAGCCCGGAGATAGCTGGTTCTCCCCGAAAGCTATTTAGGTAGCGCCTCGGACGAATACCACAGGGGGTAGAGCACTGTTTCGGCTAGGGGGTCATCTCGACTTACCAACCCGATGCAAACTCCGAATACCTGTGAGTACTATCCGGGAGACACACGGCGGGTGCTAACGTCCGTCGTGAAGAGGGAAACAACCCAGACCGCCAGCTAAGGTCCCAAAGTACCAGTTAAGTGGGAAACGATGTGGGAAGGCTCAGACAGCTAGGAGGTTGGCTTAGAAGCAGCCATCCTTTAAAGAAAGCGTAATAGCTCACTAGTCGAGTCGGCCTGCGCGGAAGATGTAACGGGGCTCAAACTGGTCACCGAAGCTGCGGCTGCATACATTGTATGCGGGGTAGGGGAGCGTTCTGTAAGCCTGCGAAGGTGTGTTGAGAAGCATGCTGGAGGTATCAGAAGTGCGAATGCTGACATGAGTAACGACAATGCGGGTGAAAAACCCGCACGCCGGAAGACCAAGGGTTCCTGCGCAACGCTAATCGGCGCAGGGTGAGTCGGCCCCTAAGGCGAGACCGAAAGGTGTAGTCGATGGGAAACGGGTTAATATTCCCGTACCTTGGATAGCTGCGATGGAGAGACGGAGAAGGCTAGGTGAGCCGGGCGACGGTTGTCCCGGTTTAAGCGAGTAGGGAGTGGACTTAGGCAAATCCGGGTCCACAATCCTGAGACGCGACGACGAGTGCCCACGGGCGCGAAGTCATTGATGCCCTGCTTCCAGGAAAATCTTCTAAGCTTCAGGCTATTCGAGACCGTACCCCAAACCGACACAGGTGGTCAGGTAGAGAATACCAAGGCGCTTGAGAGAACTCGGGTAAAGGAACTAGGCAAAATGGTGCCGTAACTTCGGGAGAAGGCACGCCGGTGTGTACGTGAAGCCCCTGCGGGTGGAGCGGAAGCCGGTCGAAGATACCAGGCCCCTGCGACTGTTTATTAAAAACACAGCACTCTGCAAACACGTAAGTGGACGTATAGGGTGTGACGCCTGCCCGGTGCCGGAAGGTTAATTGATGGGGTTAGCACTCGTGCGAAGCTCTTGATCGAAGCCCCGGTAAACGGCGGCCGTAACTATAACGGTCCTAAGGTAGCGAAATTCCTTGTCGGGTAAGTTCCGACCTGCACGAATGGCGTAACGATGGGGGCGCTGTCTCTACCCGAGACTCAGTGAAATTGAAATCGCCGTGAAGATGCGGTGTATCCGCGGCTAGACGGAAAGACCCCGTGAACCTTTACTATAGCTTCACAGTGAACTTTGAGCATGCTTGTGTAGGATAGCTGGGAGGCTTTGAACCCGGGACGCCAGTTCCGGTGGAGCCAACCTTGAAATACCAGCCTGGCATGTTTGAGGTTCTAACTCTGGCCCCTTATCGGGGTTGAGGACACTGTGTGGTGGGTAGTTTGACTGGGGCGGTCTCCTCCCAAAGCGTAACGGAGGAGCACAAAGGTGGGCTAAGCACGGTCGGACATCGTGCGGTTAGTGTAATGGCACAAGCCCGCTTGACTGCGAGACAGACACGTCGAGCAGGTACGAAAGTAGGTCATAGTGATCCGGTGGTTCTGTATGGAAGGGCCATCGCTCAACGGATAAAAGGTACTCCGGGGATAACAGGCTGATACCGCCCAAGAGTTCACATCGACGGCGGTGTTTGGCACCTCGATGTCGGCTCATCACATCCTGGGGCTGAAGCCGGTCCCAAGGGTATGGCTGTTCGCCATTTAAAGTGGTACGCGAGCTGGGTTTAGAACGTCGTGAGACAGTTCGGTCCCTATCTGCCGTGGACGTTGGAGATTTGAGGAAAGCTGCTCCTAGTACGAGAGGACCGGAGTGGACGAACCTCTGGTGTTCGGGTTGTGTCGCCAGACGCATTGCCCGGTAGCTATGTTCGGACAGGATAACCGCTGAAAGCATCTAAGCGGGAAGCCCCTTCCAAGATGAGATCTCCCTGAGGCCTTGAGCCTCCTGAAGAGCCGTTCAAGACCAGGACGTTGATAGGCTGGGTGTGTAAGCGCTGTGAGGCGTTGAGCTAACCAGTACTAATTGCTCGTGCGGCTTGACTATATAACACCCAAGACAATTGCGGATAACGCAGAGCAACGCGAAAGCCACGCTCAAACGAAATCAACATCACGTTCCATCTCGTCCTTCCCAGTGATCATCCGTTTTGCCTGACGACCATAGCGGTCTGGAACCACCTGATCCCATCCCGAACTCAGAAGTGAAACAGACCAGCGCCGATGGTAGTGTGGTTCGCCCATGTGAGAGTAGGTCATCGTCAGGCTCCTAATGCCAAAGCCCCAGCATCCTTGATGCTGGGGCTTTTTTATTTGTGCCTCGGGAGAAGTGATATACTCCCTACCATTATCCGAACCAAGTTTTGATGGGAGCCTTCCAATGGCCGCAACTGATCACCTGGTCATTTTTGACACTACTCTCCGTGATGGCGAACAGAGCCCTGGCGCCACCATGAACAAGAACGAGAAGCTGCGTATTGCCAAGGTGCTCGAGAAATTGCGCGTGGATGTGATAGAGGCCGGCTTTGCAATTGCCAGTCAGGGCGACTTCGAAGCGGTCAAGGCCATCGCAGAAACCATCAAGGATTCCACGATATGTAGTCTTGCTCGTGCCCTGGACAAAGATATTGATCGTGCGGCGGAGGCCATCCGCCCAGCGGACAGCGGCCGTATCCATACCTTTATTGCCACCTCACCGATCCATATGAAGCATAAGCTGCAGATGGAGCCGGATCAGGTAGTGGAGCAGGCGGTTCGGGCGGTAAAGCGTGCTCGTAGCCATACCGACGACGTGGAGTTTTCCTGTGAAGACGCCGGTCGTTCCGAGCTGGATTTCCTATGCCGAATTATCGAAGCGGCGATTGATGCCGGCGCCCGAACCATTAATATTCCAGACACTGTCGGTTATGCAATCCCCGAGCAGTTCGCTGAAACAATTCGACAGCTATTGAACCGTATCCCCAACGCTGACAAAGCCATTTTTTCCGTCCATTGTCATAATGATCTGGGGCTGGCTGTGGCTAACTCTCTTGCTGCGGTTACCAGTGGTGCCCGCCAGGTGGAGTGCACCATTAACGGTCTGGGTGAGCGTGCCGGTAATGCTTCTCTGGAAGAAATCGTGATGGCGGTGCGTACCCGTCAGGATCTCTTCAATATTGATACACGAATCGATACCCAGCACATCGTGCCGGCGTCCCGGCTTGTGTCGACCATTACCGGTTTTCCGGTACAGCCGAACAAGGCCATTGTGGGTGCCAATGCCTTTGCCCATGAGTCCGGCATCCATCAGGATGGCGTACTCAAACACCGGGAAACCTATGAGATTATGCGCGCGCAAGACGTGGGCTGGCATACCAATAGCCTGGTTCTGGGTAAGCATTCCGGTCGTAACGCCTTCCGTACCCGGTTACTGGAACTGGGCATTCAGTTCGATACCGAGTCCGAGCTGAATGAAGCGTTTACCCGTTTCAAGGCCCTGGCTGATCTGAAGCACGAGATTTTTGATGAAGATCTCCAGGCCATAGCCAGCGACACGCGTCAGAAAGACGAGGAGGGGCGTTATGGTCTCGTCTGCATGCAGGTCTGCTCGGAAACCGGTGTTGTACCCAAGGCTCATCTGACCCTGACCATGGATGGCAAGGAACACACGGTTGAGGCCGAGGGTAGTGGTCCGGTGGATGCAACATTCAAGGCGATTGAGTCGCTGGTTGATTCAGGCTGTAATCTCCAGCTGTATTCCGTGAATAATATAACCAGTGGCACCGATGCCCAGGGCGAAGTGACCGTGCGCCTTGAGCGTGGCGGGCGTATTGTCAATGGCGTTGGCTCTGATACTGATATCATCATCGCATCAGCAAAGGCCTATATCGAGGCGTTGAACCTGATTGCCAGAGGTGGTATTCGTCAGCACCCTCAGGTGGCCGATGTCTGATAGTGACGTTATGTGGCACTTGTCCCCGGTCAGAGGCATGACGTGATCCGAACAGAAGCGGAAAGGCAGTTCTATCTCGGGGCCGCAGGCATTCATCTGTGGTATGCCCGCGCACCGCTGCCTGGCGCGGCGCCAAGCCCGGAGTATGATTTCGGCGTTGCCGAAGTCGAGCCAGCCCCGGTCGTTGTTGATGCGCCGGCAACCAAGCGTGCCGTGCCCACTCGCCCTGCCGTTGATCCCGGCAATAAAGACCGTCTGGCGCAACTCAAGAATCTGATGGAGACCGGCGCTGGTAAACCAGATAAAGCAGCGCCGCTGGCCGAGGCTGAGTCGCAAGTTGTGGATTCCGTCGAGCCAGACTCGGCAGCAGACCTGTTGGGTGAAAATCAGCCCAATGTCAGCCCACGGGTTGCTTCGATCAAAGATATCGCTCGGCTGTGTCTGCAGTTCTGGGTGGGAGATAGAGTTCTTTTGCTTGCCAATCTCTCCGAGGAAGCCAGTTTCAGCATGCAGGACGCACTGGCTCGCAACATTCTTCGCAGTCTCGGTGAGCAGACCCTGGACATGTCAGACGTCATTCGCTGGCCACTGTTCAATAATCTGAGGGTGTCGCTCAACAGTGATGCAGATCTGACGGGCTTACTGCGGCAAGCGCTGGTCCCTGCCACTGGCAAGTCTGTCATAGCGCTTGGTCTGGGAGCCGGGGCCGGTGCGGTGCCCAATATCCTTTCCGACGTTATGGGTCGCGGCCCGGAAGTGGTGTTTGACGCCTCCCTTGCTGGCCTGGCAAGTAACCCGGTATTGAAACGAGAGTTATGGCAAAAGATTCGCTCCCTGGGCGCGAAGGATTAATGTCAACACAAATCCTTCGCCAGGTTCAGAATCAGGACCTGACGGTTCGCAGCCTCGTGGAATCCGATCTCCCCCGAGTGATGGAACTGGAGCGCCTGGGGTATTCTCACCCCTGGCCGGTGTCTGTATTCCAGGACTGTTTTAAGCCGCAATATCGACTGTGGGCGCTGATGCAAGGCGATGAGTTGGTCGGTTATGCCGTAGTCAACTATATGGTTGATGAGGCTCACCTGCTGAATGTCTGCGTGCATCCTGCCCTGCGGGGTCACGGAGCTGGCCGTTACTTGTTGCGCTACGCCGTGGCTGAATCTATCCGGGACGGAATGGTACAGATGATTCTGGAAGTCCGGCAAAGCAACGAAGCGGCGGCTGCGTTGTATGCCAGCGAGGGATTTGAGGAAATCGGCCGCAGGCCCGGCTACTACCCGGATGCCACTGGACGAGAAGATGCCCGCGTAATGGTCTATCGGTTCACCTGACCCCACGCTACCCCGTATAATAGACCGCTTTTCACCCAACCCAATCAGGTTTCCGTTGTTTATGTCTAACCTATCCCAGGAAGTGGCCAAGCGCCGCACCTTTGCGATTATCTCGCACCCGGATGCCGGTAAAACCACCATTACCGAGAAAGTGCTGCTCTTCGGTCAGGCGCTTCAGAAAGCCGGAACGGTCAAGGGCAAGAAGTCCGGCCAGCACGCAAAGTCCGACTGGATGGAGATGGAAAAGGAGCGGGGTATCTCGGTCACCACCTCAGTGATGCAGTTTCCTTATGGTGGCAAGCTGGTCAACCTGTTGGATACCCCAGGTCACGAAGACTTCTCTGAGGATACCTATCGGACCCTGACGGCGGTTGATTCGTGCCTGATGGTTATCGACAGCGCCAAGGGCGTTGAGGAACGCACCATCAAGCTGATGGAAGTGACCCGCCTGCGTGATACGCCAATCATCACCTTCATGAACAAACTGGATCGCGACACCCGGGACCCGATCGAGTTAATGGATGAAGTGGAAGATGTTCTAAAAATTGCCTGCGCCCCCATCACCTGGCCGATTGGCATGGGCAAGAGTTTCAAGGGTGTCTACCACTTGTATCGGGATGAAGTGATCCTCTATCAGACTGGCCAGGGCCACACCATTCAGGAAAAGCGGGTTGTCAAAGGCCTGAATAACCCCGAGCTCGATGAAGCGATTGACGGCTATGCCGCTGACCTGCGTGACGAAATTGAATTGGTTAAGGGTGCGTCTCATGAGTTTGATCATGAGGCATTCCTTGCCGGGCAACTAACCCCGGTGTTCTTTGGTACAGCACTCGGTAATTTCGGTGTGGACCATATGCTGGACGGCCTGGTTGACTGGGCGCCTGCGCCCCAGGGGCGCGAAACGGATGTGCGCAAGGTCGAGCCGGCGGAGGATGCTTTTTCCGGTTTTGTATTCAAGATCCAGGCAAACATGGACCCACAGCATCGTGACCGGGTCGCGTTCCTGCGTATCGTGTCAGGTCGCTATAATCAGGGTATGAAGGCGCGCCATGTGCGGATTGGTAAAGAAGTGAGGTTCTCCGACGCTCTGACGTTCATGGCGGGTGACCGTGAACATGCCGAGGAGGCATACGCTGGCGATATTATCGGTTTGCACAACCACGGTACGATCCAGTTGGGCGATACCTTTACCGCCGGCGATGACATGAAGTTCACCGGCATTCCGAACTTCGCGCCGGAGCTGTTCCGCCGTATCCGCCTGAAGGATCCGCTCAAGGCGAAGCAATTACAGAAAGGCCTGATCCAGCTCTCTGAGGAGGGTGCTGTTCAGGTGTTTCGGCCGGTGAAGAACAACGATCTGATTGTTGGTGCAGTAGGCGTCTTGCAGTTCGATGTGGTGGTTAGTCGCCTCAAGAGTGAATACAAGGTTGAGGCCGTTTACGAGCCGATCAATGTTGCCACTGCACGCTGGGTGAGCTGCAGTGATGAGCGCAAACTCGATGAGTTCCAGCGCAAGAATCAGGAGAACCTGGCCCTCGATGGCAGTGACCGGCTGGCCTACATTGCACCGACCATGGTCAACCTGAATCTGGCTCAGGAACGTTATCCGGATATCCAGTTCCATAAAACCCGGGAACACTGATCGGCCACCGGAGGACTCCATGCAGCTGGTTGATGCCCATTGCCATTTCGACTTCCCCGAGTTTGATGGGATTCGTGACCAGGTGTTGGCGGAGGCCAGAGGCCGGGGAGTGGAGGCGTTGGTCATTCCGGGTGTTCGCCGGGCGGACTGGGCGCGGGTTCAGGCGCTGGCTTCACCGGATAGGGGGCTCTGGATTTGCCTGGGAATTCATCCCTGGTTTGTTGGAGAGCACAGTGAGCAGGATCTGATTGTCCTCGAGGCGCAGCTCGCCGACCTCCCCGAGGGCTGCGTAGCGCTGGGAGAATGTGGCCTTGATGCTCTTCATGGTGAACTCGCCGCGCAATTGCCTTGGTTCCAGGCGCAGGTTGATATTGCCGCGAGGGTGAAGTTGCCGTTGGTCATTCACTCGGTGCGCAGCCATGATGAAGTGCATGGGTTGCTGCGCTCTTCCGGTTGGTCTGGCCGGGCCTTGGTTCATGGCTTCTCCGGAAGTTACCAGCAAGCCAGAAAGCTGGTGGATCTTGGCTGTTATATCGGGGTTGGTGGTGTGATCACCCACGATCGGGCGCGTAAAACCCGCGATGCGATTGCCAGGTTGCCGGTCGAGGCCCTGGTGATCGAGACCGATGCGCCCGACATGGCTCCGGCCGGTGTGGCCAAGGGACAGAATTCACCGATTTACCTGCCGAGGGTACTGCAGGCGTTGGCGGAGCTGAGGGCCGAGTCGGCCGAAACGCTCTCTGAAGCCTTGTATGATAACGTTCGACAGTTGTACGGCTGGTGTTGATGCCAGTGCAGAATAGGGGATTGACGAAACACAGTGAGGCAGGGTTGGTTTTCCTGACTGCTTCGAGTATACTTCGCGCCCTGGCTTTTCAAGGCGATGTCACTATCTCAGCCCCGAATGGTGGCGACGTCAACATACAGGTATGAACCTCCTCCGGATGCCTTGCATTTACCGGTGGTGGTTTTTAACGTTTCTTATATAGCGTTCAAGGCGGAATCAATGAAGACTCTGAGTGCGAAACCAGAAACAGTAAAACGTGACTGGTACGTTGTAGACGCAGCCGGCAAGACGCTGGGTCGTCTGTCAACCGAAATCGCCCTTCGTCTGCGGGGCAAGCATAAGCCTGAGTATACCCCTCACGTGGACACTGGCGACTACATCATTGTTATCAATGCCAGCCAGGTGAAGGTTACCGGCAAAAAGGCATCGGCAAAGATGTATTACAGCCATACCGGCTTTCCGGGTGGAATCAAATCCATCAACTTCGAGAAGCTGGTTGACAAGGCTCCCGAGCAAATCATTCAGAAGGCCGTAAAAGGTATGCTTCCGAAGGGTCCGCTTGGTCGCGCCATGTTCAAGAAGCTGAAAGTGTACGCAGGCGCTGAGCATGCTCATGCCGCCCAGCAGCCCAAAGAACTCGACATCTAACGGAAGGCGAATATGTCTGTAGCACAAAATTACGGTACTGGTCGCCGCAAATCATCCACGGCTCGCGTCTTTATCAAGCCGGGTAGCGGTAACATCTCCATTAACGGTCGCACCATCGAAGATTTCTTCGGTCGTGAAACTCTTCGCATGATCGTTCGTCAGCCGCTGGTTGTTGCTGAGTCTGCTGATCGATTCGACATCACCATCACCGTAAAGGGCGGTGGTATCAGTGGCCAGGCTGGCGCAATTCGCCATGGTCTGACTCGTGCGCTGATGGAATACGACGAAACTCTGCGCCCTGCGCTGCGTAAAGCGGGTTACGTAACCCGTGACGCCCGTAAGGTTGAGCGTAAGAAGGTTGGTCTGCGCAAGGCGCGTAAGCGTCCGCAGTACTCCAAGCGTTAATCGGCGCCATTGCCGATGGAAAAACCCGATCCTATGGTCGGGTTTTTTTATGCCTTGAAGGTCGCCAGATTTTTGATCTGACGCAGGGATAGGCTCTCAGTTGAGCCTTTCCGGCTTGTAAGCGAGGGGTAATTTCATTACCATTTCAGCGCTTATATTTTTGGGTTGTGAAGTCCTTTTCGAAGCGCAGTGCCGGTTTTTCCGCGTCTGTGCCTCGCCTGATGGGAGAAAACCATAATGAGTAATGGCGACGTGAACCAAGGTCGACGCCGGTTTTTGATCGGTGCAACGTCCGTGGTGGGTGGTGTCGGCGTCGTCGGTGCAGCGGTCCCTTTCGTGGCGTCCTGGAATCCCAGTGCGAAAGCGGAAGCGGCCGGTGCTCCGGTAACCGTAACTGTCGACAAGATCGAACCTGGACAACAGATTACCGTCGAATGGCGGGGTAAGCCGGTGTGGATTATCCGGCGCACCGACGAGATGCTTGAGAACATTGAAAAGCTGTCTCCGCGAATGAAAGATCCTGAGTCCGAAGACCCTCAGCAACCGGCTTACATCACCGGCGCACAGCGGTCCATCAAGCCGGAGTTTATTGTCCTGGTGGGTATCTGCACGCACTTGGGGTGCGTGCCAAGCTATCGCCCGGAAGTGGCGCCGGCTGACTTGGGTAGTGAATGGTTGGGTGGTCTTTTCTGTCCGTGCCATGGCTCCCGATTCGACTTGTCCGGTCGTGTGTTCTCCAATCAGCCGGCTCCGCTGAACCTTGAGGTTCCGCCGTACCGGTTTGATGACGATGCGACCATGACCATTGGTCTTGATCCGGAGGCAGCGTAATGAACAAACTGCTTAATTGGGTAGACGAGCGTCTGCCGGTTGTCGATGCTTGGAACAAGCATGTAGGTAAGTATTACGCTCCGAAGAACTTCAATATGTGGTACTTCTTCGGTTCGCTTGCCATGCTGGTGTTGGTGAACCAGCTGGTCACCGGAATCTGGCTGACCATGAGCTATAATCCGTCTGCGGAAGGTGCGTTTGCTTCCGTTGAGTACATCATGCGTGATGTCGAGTGGGGCTGGCTGCTTCGTTATCTGCACTCCACCGGCGCGTCAGCGTTCTTTGTGGTGGTCTATCTGCACATGTTCCGTGGTCTGATGTACGGCTCGTACCAGAAGCCGCGTGAGCTGATCTGGATCTTCGGCATGCTGATCTACCTGGTGCTGATGGCAGAGGCATTCATGGGCTACCTGCTGCCCTGGGGTCAGATGTCTTACTGGGGTGCTCAGGTTATCGTTAACCTGTTCGGTGCAATTCCGGTAATTGGTGAAGACCTGTCTCTGTGGATTCGTGGTGACTACCTGATTTCCGGTATTACCCTGAACCGCTTCTTTGCCCTGCACGTGGTTGCATTGCCGATCGTACTGCTCGGTCTGGTGGTGCTGCACATTCTGGCGCTGCACGAAGTGGGTTCTAACAACCCTGACGGTATTGATATCAAGAAGAACAAGGACGAAAACGGTATTCCCAAAGACGGCATTCCGTTCCACCCGTACTACACCGTACATGACCTGTTGGGTGTGGCGGTCTTCTTCTTCATCTTCTTCATCGTTGTGTTTTACTTCCCGGAGATGGGCGGCCTGTTCCTGGAGAAGCCGAACTTCGAACCTGCGAACAGTCTGAAGACGCCGGCACACATCGCACCGGTATGGTACTTCACTCCGTTCTACGCAATGCTTCGTGCGGTAACCGTTGATCTCTTTGGTCTCGATGCCAAGTTCTGGGGTGTGGTTGTGATGGGTGCAGCAATTGCCATCCTGTTCGTGCTGCCATGGCTCGACAAGAGCCCGGTGCGGTCTATCCGCTACAAGGGCTGGATGAGTAAGGTTGCGCTGGCCATCTTTGTCGTCAGCTTTATCGTCCTGGGCTATCTGGGTATCGTTCCGGCCACCGAGGGTCGTACCATCGTCGCCCAGATTCTGACAGTGCTGTACTTCCTGTACTTCATTCTCATGCCGTTCTACACGCGCATGGAAAAAACCAAGCCAGTACCAGAGAGGGTGACAGGATAATGAGAAAGCTGATTTTTGGTCTTTTCATCGCAATCCTGCCGGCTCTCGGGCTGGCGGCTGCTCCCGGCGGTCCTCTCGACACCATGAAGCCGGATCACACCAACAAGGAATCACTGCAGCGGGGCGTGGCATTGTTCACCAACTACTGCATGGGTTGCCACTCCATGGAATACGCCCGTTACAAGCGGGTGTCGGATGACCTGGAGATTCCGGCGGAACTCTACGAGGAGAACCTGATCTTCACTGGTGCCAAGATCGGTGAGTTGATGCAGATCTCCATGAGTAAGGATATGGCTGCCGGCTGGTTCGGTGCTCCGCCACCTGACCTGACTCTGGTCACGCGTGTGCGTGGTGAATCCTGGGTGTACTCGTACCTGCGAGGTTTCTACCAGGATGACACTCGCCCACTGGGTGTGAACAACGTGGTATTCGCCAACGTTGGTATGCCCCATGTGATGGTCGAGATGCAGGGTCTGTGTGCCGTCGAGCCGAAGATTGGTGTCGGCGCCTCGGTTGAGCCGCTTAGTGGTAACATCAATAACGCGGATGTCTGTCCGGAATATGCCATCGAAGGCAATATGTCGGGTGCAGACTTTGACCGTGCCATGTGGGACCTGACCAACTTCATGTCTTACATGGGGGATCCGGTGAAGGTCGAGCGTGAGCGTCTGGGGATTTTCGTGCTGATCTTTGTGGCGATCTTCTTCATCTTTGCGTACCTGCTTAACCGCGAGTACTGGAAAGACGTGCACTAAGATTTAGGGTATAATCCCGTATCCTGAATTCCAGCGGGTCGGTAAGGTCCGCTGGAATTTTGCGTTTGTGGATTGTTTCGATTTTTAGAATCGTGAGGTAGCTATATGGGCGTTGTGACCAAGCGGTCATCAATGACGTTTTTCTCGGATCCGGCCAGTCATTACAGCCACCGTGTTCGCATTGTTTTGGCTGAAAAGGGTGTAACCGTTGATATCGTAGACGTGGATCCGGACAACCCGCCTGGAGAATTGGCGGACCTGAATCCGTATAACGCCCTGCCTACTCTGGTGGATCGGGATCTCGTTCTGTACGAGCCCAACATCATGATGGAGTACCTGGACGAACGTTTCCCGCACCCGCCATTGTTGCCGGTATACCCGGTCGCGCGGGCCAATAGTCGCCTGATGATTCACCGTATTCAGAAAGACTGGTGTGGCCTGGTTGATCAGGTTCTGGCGCAGCCGACGGGCAAAGCGGCAGATGCGGCTCGTAAAGAGCTGAAAGAGAGTCTGCTGGCAACAGCGCCTCTGTTTGCGGAAATGCCGTTCTTCCTGTCAGAAGAGTTCACTATCGTGGATTGCTGCATCGCGCCAATTCTCTGGCGCCTGCCGGCGCTGGGCATTGATCTGAGTGACAAGCAGGCCAAGCCTATTCAGAAATACATGGACAGCATCTTTGCCCGGGAAGGTTTCAAGGCAAGCCTTTCAGACCTGGAAGAAGACATCCGAAGCTGATCGGCAAGCCCGCATGGCGGGGCAGGAGTGGTTGCAGTGCCTGATATGAGTGTCACTATGACGTCTAGCCGTCCATACCTGGTACGATCCCTCAATGAGTGGATTCTGGATAACGACTGTACCCCTTACATCGTGGTCGACGCGGGTGTGCAGGGTGTTCAGGTGCCGACAGAACATGTCGCCAATGGTCAGATCGTCCTGAATATCAGCCCTGGCGCGGTTCGGGGATTGGTGATCGGTAATGGCGCGCTGGAGTTCAGCGCGCGCTTTGGCGGTGTGCCCATGCAGGTGTTTATTCCGTTGCAGGCGGTCATGGCTATCTACGCCAAGGAAAATGGTGAAGGTATGGTGTTCGGCAGTGAGCCGGGTTCGCCGGATCCTGATGGCGGGGCGGATACAGATGCTCCGACGGGCAGGCGCTCAGATGAGCGCCCGAGTGGGCGACCAACCCTGAAAGTGGTGAAATAAAAAAAAGCCGGCGAAAGCCGGCTCAGACTGCTGACAAACCCTCGCCATTTCGGCGGGGGTTTGTTGTAATTGGGGTATCGACTTTTCAGAGGCTGCCCCATGCTCAAAGAGCCGTCCCCGCAACAACACGAACTCGAGATGGTCAGTCTCGAATCGCTGGTCCCCGACAACCACCTTCTCCGCAACATTGATCAGTACATCGATTTCGAATTTATTCGTGACCGGGTTCGACATTTGTACTGCTCGAACAATGGTCGGCCGGCACTCGATCCGGTGGTGCTGTTCAAGATGCTGTTTCTGGGCTATCTGTTCGGCATTCGCAGTGAGCGTCAGCTGGTGCGGGAGATACAGGTTAACGTGGCCTATCGTTGGTTCTTGCGCTTCAACCTGACCGACAAGATTCCGGACGCCTCTACTCTGAGCCAGAACCGCCGGCGGCGGTTCCAGGACACTACCATCTATCAGGACATCTTTGATGAGATCGTGCTCCAAGCCATGGGCTATGGCCTCGTGGGCGGCGAAGTGTTGTACACCGACAGCACGCACCTCAAGGCCAACGCCAACAAGAACAAGTACGATCTGAAACAGGCGGAGGAGAAGGTGGCGGCCTACCTGAACAGCCTGGAAGATGCCATCGAAGGCGATCGCAAAGCCCAGGGCAAAAAGCCCTTGAAAACGAAGCTGTCCGAGCAGCCAGCCAAGACCAAAGACACCAAGATCAGCCGTACCGATCCGGACAGTGGCTATATGGTTCGGGAAGGCAAGCCCAAGGGCTTCTTCTACCTTGATCACCGCACCGTCGATGGCCGCAACGCCATCATCACCGACAGCTACGCCACGCCGGCCAACCTGCACGACAGCCGCCCCTACCTCGACCGGCTCGATCGACAATGTGAGCGATTTGGCTTCGATGTCTGGGGTGTAGGCCTGGATGCGGGTTACTACACGGCAGGTATCTGCAAGGGCCTGGAAGACCGGGGCATCTATGGGGTCATGGGTTACCGGCGACCAAACAAGCCCAAGGGCTATCTCCCAAAGCGGGCCTTCACCTATGACGCTGAAGCGAATACGTATCGCTGCCCGCAAGGTCAGCAACTGATCTACGCCACGACCAATCGGCTGGGCTACCGTGAGTACAAGTCCAATCCGGCTCACTGCAAAGACTGCCCACTATTAAGCCAATGCACGCGCAGCGCCAACCACGTCAAAGTGCTTACCCGGCATGTCTGGCAGGACAGCAAAGACCGAACAGATAGTTACCGGTTAACCCCGTGGGGCAAGGCGCTCTACAAACGACGACAGGAAACCGTGGAGCGGTCGTTCGCCGATGCCAAACAGTTGCATGGTCATCGTTACGCTCGATTGCGAGGGCTCTCGAAAGTGCGTGAACAGTGCCTGTTGGCCGCCGCTGCCCAGAATATGAAGAAGATCGCGCAGATCCTGGCGCGTCTTTTATGGCTCAAATCCCTTGGTATACCTGGGTTACAGAGGCCCATCCGGGAATGGGCCCAAAAACTGGCCGATCTGGAGTGTTGGGAATCCGGTCGGGATTATTGGACTCAATCCATCGCCAACGGAATTTAACAGCGTCCAAACGCAACGAACCCCGGAAAAACCGGGGTTCGTCAGCAATCTGAGCCGGCGAAAGCCGGCTTTTTTGTTATCCGCCAAACAGTTTGTGGTCAACCAGGTCGCATAAGGTGTTGATGATCAGCAACATTAACGGTGTGGCTTCGTGGGGGGCAAGGTCATTCAGGGCAATTTCATGATCTTCCGGGTGCATCAGAGAGGTAATGTCTGATTTTTCCCGGGCGCTCAGTACCACCACCTGCATCTCCCGGTCGTGGGCGGCCTGGATGGCCTGGATGAGGTTGGCCTTGTGCCCGTCATCGACAATGACAAACAACAGGTCGCCGGGCTTGCCGATGGCGCGAACCTGTCGGGAGAAAGTGTCGTTGAACCGATTATCCCTGCATATGGCCGAATAGGTGGTGGCATCTGCGCCGAGATTGATGGCAGGCAGTGCCGGACGGTCCTGCTCAAAGCGGTTCAGCAGTGCCGTGCAGAAATACTGGGCGAGGATATTGGCGTTGCCATTGGCACAGGCGATGAGCTTGCCGTCCTGCAGCAGGGTATTTACAAAGGCGTCTGCTACATCCTCGATATCTGGCCCGGCGGTGCTGGCGGCCTGGGCAGTCTGTTCCATGTGGTTGGCAAACCACTGGTTGATCTTTTGTGCAGTGTCGGTCATTGGTTCGGTTATTCTGCCTGGATTGCATTTTTGATCCATTGTACCCGGTATTTGCGCACCGTACCCGGCATGATCGCGACGACGTCAATTCTGGAGGCGATGTTCCACAAGCCGTGCCTGTGCAGGTAATAAGAGGCAGCCCGGAGCAGTCGTCGCTGCTTGCCATAGGTGATGGAGCTTGCTGGATCGACCAGGCTGCCATCGCCGCGATAGCGAACCTCGAAGAACACCAGGGTATCGCCGTCCTGGCCAATCAGGTCAAGTTCTCCGCCCCGGTTGTAAACGTTCTGCTCCAGAATGGTAATACCGTTTTTCATCAGATAGCGGGCGGCTACCCCTTCGTAGTGACTTCCTATGGCGCGCTTGCCTTCCATGGCTTGTGTCCTCTACAGGCGTTGGCTGTCGCCTTGTTCAGTCCCCCGGGAGTCTTCCAGGGTAGGAATCTGGTTGAGTTCCGGGGCGAGGACCGGGCGCCCATTCTGGAACTGTGCCCAAAGTTGATGGCGATGGATGGCGCCATCCGGGGTCATGGTGAGGGTGCCCGTCTGGCCATCAATGGCGGCGCCTTCAACTTGCCGTAGAAGTGGCAGTCGCTTGCTCAATTGCCAGGCGTCGGCCCCCATGGCAAACAGCCGGCCCAACTGGCCCCGGGTGCCGCTGAGATTCTGCTCAGCCTGGGTTCGCAGCGGATTGTCTTCGGCCAGGATCCAGGGGATGTCAGTAAACGTCACCCGGTTAAGGTCGCGGTCACGCCCCGGGTCCGGGGTGCCCTCGTAGACAATGGATGGGGAATATACCGGCAGGTCACCGGAGAAATAGAACGCAAACAGCGGATTGAACTGGCGTGCCACGGTAGGTTGCGCAACCAGCACAATGGCCTCGGCATCCTGGCGGCGACGGGGCTCAAATTCGACGTTCTGGCCAATGGTTCGTTCAACCTGAATCGCCCGCTGACGGGATGTGGTGACACCGAGCAGATCGGCGGTCACTGACCGGAAGTTGTCCTCCGGGAAAAACCGCTCGATGTCCAGGACGGTGCCGTTATTATTGGCCATGCGTTGAAGCAATGCCTGTTCCACGCGATCACCCCATTCACCCCGGGGAATGAGCACGAGGATCTGGCGGAGCGACTGTGCTGCCAGTTGGTCGGCAATCTGCCGTGCTTCATCCTCCGCAGACAGGCCGAATTGGTAAAGCCCGTCGGGCACCCGGCTGTCCGCTGGCAGGTAGTTTAGACCGAGTACTGGGACCGCGAGCGTGTTTCTCGAGCTCAGGCTTGCCAGTGCGTCTTTCTCGAGGGGGCCAACGATCAGGTCGATGTTCTGGCCAGCCAGCTCCTCATACAGCGCCGTAAAAGGTTTGCTGGAGGTGTCGACAATGCGGATGTCGGTTTTGCTGCGGTCCGCGCTGTCATCACTGAAGTAGGCGGCGAGGAAGCCGTCCCGGATTGCGCGCCCGGCACTTGCCAGTGATCCTTGCAGGGGAAGCGCCAGTACAATGCGCTCCGGCCGGCTGGTGGCGAGTTCCGACAACAGGCGCAGGTCTGTCGGCAGGATTTGTGCTGCAGGGTGCCCTGGCCAGTTGTTCTGCCAGGCCCTGATCAGGCGCCCCTGTTCGTCCAGGCCGACGTCGCGTGCGCGCAAGGTGGTGGCCAACTCCAACCAGCCCTGTTCTTCGAAGCCGATGGCTGTTGCTGAGGCCTCATTCAGCGCCTGCCCCGGGATTGTCCTGAGGTATTGCCAGATCTGATTGTGGGTGTCCTGTGGGTTACTCTGGGTGTCAGTCTGGCTAAGCAGCATCAGGGTGAGCGCCGCGGACAATTGATCATCATCGAGGGCGAACGCCTGCGCTTGTAATTGCGCCGCTCTTGCCATGATGTCTGACGGATAGCCAAGGAAATGGTCTGGTGACAGATTGCCGACCAGTACAGTTGCCCACTCGCTGTCTTGGAGTTCGACAGCGCTGGCCATGGACAGCAGCAATTTCTGGCCGGTTAGCTGGCTGTCGATAGTGTCCAGCTGCTGGCTGCGGAGGATCTGACGCGCCGCCTTGTGGTTGCCCTGGTCCTGGAAATTGCTGGCAATCCGTAGCAGGTAACGCTGTGCTGTCACGGGGTCTCTTTCGCTGGCAGCAAGTTCGAGTGCGCGCTCTGGTGTCTCTGCCACCTGGCTGTCGAGGTTGACGGTGGCGCAACCCGCAGTCAGAAGGATGACCAGGGTGATCAGGGCAAAAGGTGTTCGATGGCTGCGGTATTTAGTCATGGCAGGCTCGGAGTCTCCGGATCATTAGGCTTGTGGTGCCGCTTTATTGGTGGCAAGTTTACCAGCTCCCGGCCCATTTCACATGACATGCCTGTCATGGGCGCCGGGTTGCACGGGAGTGATGCGGCTCCTGTTCTCTATCGGTGGGAGTATGTGTATGTCCGGTTCGGAAAATGTCCGGAAAGAGATGGATGGTGTTCTCTACGTGGTGGCAACGCCAATTGGTAATCTGGACGATCTTTCTGACAGGGCTCGTCAGACCTTGGCGAAGGTCGACCTGGTGGCTGCCGAGGATACCCGCCATTCAGGGCGTTTGCTTCAGCATCTCGGGTTGAGCAAACAGATGATGGCGCTGCATGACCACAATGAGCGTGCTCGGGTAGCCGGTATTCTGGATGTACTGGCCGCAGGGCAGCAGGTGGCATTGGTGTCTGATGCCGGCACACCGCTGATCTCGGACCCAGGTTACTTGCTGGTTCGCGAGGTTCGCGCGGCGGGTTACCGGGTGTCGCCGGTGCCTGGCCCGTGTGCGCTGGTTGCTGCGCTGTCTGTGGCGGGGCTGCCGACCGACCGATTTCTGTTCGCGGGCTTTTTGCCAGCCAAACGCTCGGGTCGGCAGGCCGCGTTAAAGGAATTGGCGCAGGAACCGGCCACTCTGGTGTTCTATGAGTCGCCACATCGCATTATCGATTTCATGAAAGACCTGACTGAAGTGTTGGGGAGTGACCGGGAGTGTGTGTTGGGGCGGGAGCTGACCAAGGCCTTTGAGACGTTCTATAGTGGTCGCGCGGATCAGGTGCTTGAACAGCTGCAGGGTGACCCTCATGGCGCCCGGGGTGAGTTTGTGGTGATGATTCGCGGCGCGGCGCCGACACCCGCCGGAGAAGCCTCTGCACTGGATGTCGATAAACTGCTGGGGTTGCTGATCAAGGAGCTGCCGGTGAAAAAGGCGGCCCGGATTGCGGCGGAAGTCAGTGGGCTGGGTAAAAATGAGTTGTACCAGCGTGCGCTGGAGCTGAAAGATCATTAAGGTCTTGCATGGTGGCGAATGCGGGGGTATTGTCGGCACCGAGCTCGCCAGACAGTCGCCGCCGGTTTCGATCGGGGGAGGAAAGTCCGGGCTCCGCAGGGCAAGGTGCCAGGTAACGCCTGGGCGGCGCGAGCCGACGGAAAGTGCAACAGAAAGTATACCGCCTAAGTGCCTTCGGGCGCCGGTAAGGGTGAAATGGTGCGGTAAGAGCGCACCGCGTGGCTGGCAACAGTCCACGGCGATGGTAAACCCCACCTGGAGCAAGACCAAATAGGAATCCAATGGCGTGGCCCGCGCTGGATTCGGGTAGGTTGCTTGAGGCCTGCGGTGACGCAGGCCCTAGATGAATGACTGTCCAAGACAGAACCCGGCTTATCGGCGAGCTCGCCATTTTCTCTACTGCTGTGATATCCATCCTTCTCACAATTCGGCCTTTATAGCCAAAAAATCTTAAACCTCAGAAAGGCTCTTTAGAGTTTTCTGCAGGTGCTTGTTTTTTCTCCTTTTCTTTACGTCTTTTTAACGATTATCTAAGTTTCCCCTTTGTAACCTCTTGTCATTAAAGGAACTTTCGCCTGTCTGGTGCCGAATGCGGCGCTTGCATTGTCTTTTGCGTGTTTCTATAGTGTGCGGGAGTGGGAAAAAGTGGTTTCAAGTGGTTTTTTGTGGAAATAGTAGCCTTGGATACGGCATAAATGAGCAACTTTCTTGGCAGTCATGCCATCAATATGGACGCGAAGGGTCGCCTGGCGATCCCGACAAAAGTGCGTGAGGAGCTCGCGCACCTTTGTGGTGGCCGTATTGTTCTGACCGCCAATGCTGACGAAGAGCGTTGCCTTTTGCTCTATCCAGAGCCGGAATGGGAAACCCTCAGGCCAAAAATTGAAGCGCTGCCGAACATGAATAAAGCCGCCCGGCGTTTGCAGCGGCTGATTCTTGGTAATGCGGCGCCCATGGAGCTGGATTCTGCTGGCCGCATCCTGGTGCCGCCAACGCTGAGAAGCTACGCGCATCTGGAGAAGAAGCTGATGCTGATTGGTCAGGGTAAGAAGCTGGAGCTCTGGAGCGAAGAGCGCTGGTTTGCTTGGCTGGACGAATCCTCTGGTGATGAAGATATGCCGCCGGAGATGGAGGCGCTGTCCCTATGACCGAAACAGAGCAAGCGTCAGGCCAGCCATTCCGACATCGCTCGGTGTTGCTGGATGAGGCTGTCGATTTTCTGGTTAATGACCCGGCTGGTCGTTACGTGGACGCCACCTTCGGTCGGGGCGGTCACAGCCGCCTGATTCTCGGTCAGCTGGACGCCCAGGGCAGCTTGTTGGGTATCGATAAAGACCCGGAAGCCATTCAGGTTGCAAAAGACCTGGCTGCGCAAGACAGCCGGTTCTTCTGGTACCACGGATCCTTCTCTGAGCTCAATCAGGCATTGGAGAGCCAGCAATGGTCGGCGGTGCAGGGCGTGTTGATGGATCTTGGGGTGTCGTCACCACAGCTGGACGATGCCGCGCGCGGATTTTCGTTTATGCGCAATGGTCCGCTGGATATGAGGATGAATCCCCAGCAGGGCCAAAGCGCTGCCCAATGGCTGGCAACCGCAGACGAACGCGACATCGCAGATGTTATCTGGCGCTACGGAGAAGAGCGTTTCTCCCGCCGTATAGCGCGCCTGGTAGTTGCCCGCCGGCAGGAAGAGGCCATTGAGACAACCCGCCAGTTGGCGGAGTTGGTGGCTGAGGCGGTGCCCAAGAAAGAAAAGCACAAGCATCCTGCAACAAGAACGTTTCAGGCTATCCGGATCTTTATCAATAGGGAGCTGGAAGACCTGGAGGTCGGGCTGACGGCTGCGGTCGAGCGCTTGGCGCCGGGTGGCCGCCTGGTCGTGATCAGTTTTCACTCGCTTGAAGATCGCCTGGTAAAGCGCTTCATGCGGGATCTGGCCCGTGGCCCGAAGATACCCAAGGGTGTGCCGGTTACCGCTGACCAGGAGCGTTCGGAATTTTGCCTGGTAGGTAAGGCCAGCAAGGCCAACGAGCAGGAAATTGCCGAAAATGTCCGTGCCCGCAGTGCAGTCATGCGGGTACTGGAAAGACGAACCAACTAATCGAATTCGCAGGGGAGCGCGACGTTATGGGCGCGGTAGCCATCGAACAACCAACCAAGACCACCAGGCTCAGCAAGCAGCGGGTTCGTGACGGCGTGGCAACCGCCGTGCGCCTGTCCCGGCAGGTTTTCGACACCACGCGGGAGAGCCGGGTGGTGGTGACTCTGGCGTTGGTGGCGGTATTAACACTGTCTGCCATCGGTGTTGTTGTCAGTGCCCACGAAAACCGGGAGTTATTCAATACGTTGTCCGGGTTGCAGCAGCAACGTGATGCTTATCAGCGGGAATGGAGTCAGCTCTTGCTTGAGCAGAGTGCGCTGAGTGCTCATGGGCGCGTAGAACACCTGGCGGCAGAACGTTTCAATATGGTGGTGCCGGGGCGACAGGACATAGTTCTTGTGCCGCTGATGTCTCCGGTTGCGGCGAAATAACGATCATAACAAACACATCAGGGTGATCGATTTGTCCGGTCAGGGAAAGCAGGCAGCAAACTGGCAGCAGCGTTTGTCCGCGGGGTTGAAGGCCTGGCGCTTCGGCTCGGTGCTGGGCGTTTTTCTGCTGGTGATGCTGGGTATTGGCTGGCGTCTGGTCGATCTGCATGTGGTGGATAAGGAGTTTCTGCGCCAGCAGGGCGATGTCCGGACCATCCGGGTTGAGTCGATTGACGCTCATCGTGGCGTGGTCAGCGATCGCCATGGTGAGCCATTGGCGGTCAGCACCCCGGTTCAGACACTGTGGGCAAACCCCTCTGAAACTGATCCTGATGATCCCCGGTTGGCGGGTCTGGCTCGCCTGTTGGGTATGACTGAAGGTTCGCTGCGGGAGCGTTTGCGTACGTTTGCGGGTCGTGAATTCATCTATCTGCGCCGGAAAGTTCAGCCCAGCCTGGCGCGTGAAGCGCTGGATCTTGGGATCGGTGGCATCTATGCCCGGCAAGAATACCGTCGGTACTACCCTGCCGGAGAGGTGACTGCGCATGTGGTCGGTTTCACCAATATCGACGAACTGGGGCAGGAAGGGATTGAACTGGCCTATAACCAGTGGCTAACCGGCGAGCCCGGGCGCAAGCGGGTACTCAAGGACAATCGTGGGCGTGTCATCAAAGACCTGATGCTGATCCGGGATGCCCGGCCCGGCCGGGATCTTGAGCTCAGCCTGGACCTGAGGCTTCAGTACCTGGCCTACCGGGAACTCAAGGCAGTGGTGACTGCTCATAATGCCCGGGGCGGCACGCTGGTCATGCTGGACGTGGATACCGGTGAAGTTTTGGCAATGGTTAACCAGGGTTCATACAACCCCAATGACCGGGCCCAGTTATCCGCGGATAATCTGCGCAACAAAGCAATCACCGACTTGTTTGAGCCAGGCTCCACCATCAAGCCGATTACCATCGCGGCGGCACTGGAGTCCGGCAAGTACCAGGTTAACAGCACCATAGACACCTCACCCGGCTTTCGCCGATTTGGTCGTTTTACCATCCGGGATGCGCGAAATTACGGAACCATGGACCTGACAGAAATGATCGTCAAATCCAGTAACGTGGGGGTCAGCCAGATTGCCACGGAGCTTGGGGGCGATGTGTTGAGGAATCTGTTCGCCAGGATGGGGTTGGGGCAGGCAACCGGTATCGGCTTCCCAGGGGAAGCCGTTGGTGTTTTACCGGCACCGCCAAGGTGGCGCCCGGTTGAAGAGTCCGCATTGTCTTACGGCTACGGTATGAGTGTGAATGCCTTGCAGTTGGCCCAGGCTTACATGGTGATCGCCAATGGTGGCATCCGGTACCCGTTAAGCCTGATGAAACAGGAAGCTCCACCCCAAGGCCGGCGAGTGTTGAGTGAAGATGTCGCATTGGCCGTGCGCGGTATGTTGAAGGAAGCCGTGGCACGGGGTACCGGTGGTCGTGGCCAGCCAGGCCTGTACGCTGCCGGCGGCAAGACCGGGACGGTTCACCTGGTGGGCGCCCGGGGTTATGAAAAGAGTCAGTACAAAGCGATATTTGCGGGCATGGCGCCGATTGATGACCCGCGTATCGTGACGGTTGTGGCCGTGGATGCGCCCCAATCCGGAGAGTACTACGGTGGCGAAGTGGCGGCCCCTGTATTCGCCCGGGTGATGGGTGACGCACTGCGACTGCTGAATGTGAAGCCTGAACTGGAAGTCAGCGGGGCCAAAGCGCCCCGTCGGGCCTCCGGAGAGAGAGGGTAACACCATGTGCATCACATCTATCAGCAACTTGTTACAGGGTATTGTCGACGTGCCATCGGTGTTTGATGTCACGATTCATGGCCTGAAGACCGACAGCCGAACGGTGACGTCGGGGGATGCGTTTATCGCACTGGCCGGGGCTCGAACGTCATCGGAGCAATACGTTGACCAGGCGATATCGGCGGGTGCCACTGCGATACTTCTGGAAGCTTCGGAATCGAGGGAATGCCACGAGCGCCATGGCGCGTTGGTAGTGCCCGTGGTTGGGCTCCGGGCCCAGTTGGGACGGATTGCAGATCGATTTTTCGAGCACCCCTCCCGGCATTTGCGCCTTATTGGCGTGACCGGTACCAACGGGAAAACATCGGTCACCCAGTACATCGCACAACTTTTGAAGGAAACCGGCACCCCCTGCGGTGTGCTGGGCACGCTGGGGTATGGCATGCCAGGTAACCTCCAGCCGGCAACCCACACCACACCAGACGTTGTGCAGGTCAACCGGGTGCTGAACCGTATACGCCACGACGGTGGTCGTGCCGCGGTGATGGAAGTGTCATCCCACGCATTGGATCAGGGGCGGATTGACAAGCTGACCATGACCGGAGCGGTGTTTACCAATCTTACACGGGACCACCTGGACTACCACGGCTCCATGGAAGCCTACGGCGAGGCCAAAGCCCGATTGTTTCGCAGGGAAGAGCTGCACTTTGCGGTAATCAACTTTGACGATCCTTTTGGGCGGCAGTTATTCGAACAGCTCAATGGGCAATGTGACCGGGTTCGTTACAGCCTGCATGAGGCTCAGACCGAGTTGTGGCTGAAAGATTTCGCGCCGGTGGCGACTGGCTTCCGGGCCCGTGTTGATGGCCAGTGGGGCGAATTCGACCTGCAGGTGCCGTTATTGGGTAGCTTCAACGCCAGCAATGTACTGGCGGCACTGGCTACGGTCCTGACGCTGGGGGTGCCTGTTGACAGGGCAGTCGCCGCAACGGCAGGGCTGACCCCGCCACCGGGGCGGCTGGAGCGGTTCACCGGTGCCGACGGCCGGAACGTGGTTGTGGACTACGCGCACACGCCGGACGCCCTCGCCAATGCCTTGGCGGCCCTGCGCTCCCACGTCACCGGCCGGCTGATCTGCGTGTTCGGTTGTGGTGGTGACCGGGACCCCGGAAAGCGTCCGGAAATGGCCCGCGAGGCGGAGAAACAGGCAGATGTGATCATCGTCACCGATGACAACCCTCGATCTGAACACCCGGCGCGGATTGTCCGTGATATTGAGCAGGGTTTTTCAAAGGAAGGGTGTTTCAAGGTTATCCATGACCGCGCTGAGGCGATAGCGGCAGCGGTGACCATGGCCGGGCCGGAAGATCTGGTGCTGATCGCCGGGAAGGGACATGAAGCCTGGCAGGAGATTGCCGGGCAGAAGCTTCCGTTCAGTGATGCAGAGCAGGTTCGCCACCTATTGAAGCTGAATGGGGGTGTGGCATGATGCGCGCCTTTTCGCTGGCGGAGGCCCGCGACTGGTTGCAGGCAACCGTTGCCGGATCCGTTTCTGCGCTTGATGCGGTTCGGTTTGACGGCGTTTCCACCGACACCCGGTCTGTGGTGCCAGGGCAGCTGTTTGTGGCACTGCGAGGCGAGCGGTTTGACGGTCACGGATTTGTCCGGCAAGCGATGGAGCAGGGAGCGGTTGCGGCGGTTGTGGATACCGCCGACAGCTCCCTGGCGATCCCACAGTTGGTGGTCGCCGATACGGTGGATGCGCTGGCGCGGCTCGCGGCCGGAAATCGCGATGAAAGCAGCGCTCGCTTGTTGGCGGTGACCGGCAGCAGTGGCAAAACCACGGTCCGGGAAATGACGTCGGCGATTCTTGCGGGCATGGGGCCGACTCTGACCACGGAGGGCAACCTGAATAATCACATCGGGGTGCCGCTGACCCTGTTCCGCCTGGCACCAGAGCACCGGTTTGGTGCCATTGAGTTGGGTGCCAGTGGCCTGGGAGAAATTGCCCACACGGTGGCGGTGGTTCGCCCAGAAGTGGCAATCCTGACCAACGCCGGCCAGGCACATCTGGAAGGCTTCGGCAGCTACCAGAACATTGTACTGGCCAAGGGTGAAATTATTGATGGTGTGCCCGCCGATGGGGTGGTTGTGCTGAATCGCGACGACCCCGCTTTTGACCAGTGGCGCGAGCGGGCGGGCCGGCGCCGGGTGCTGAGCGTTTCCCGGCTCGGGGTTTCAGATGCTGACTATCAGGCGGTCGCCAGCACCCCGATGTCAGAGGGGTTTGAAACCGAAGTAACCGGTCCGGAAGGCTGGCATTGCAAGGTTCGTATACCGCTGGCCGGCGAACACAACATAACCAATGGTCTGCTGGCGCTGGCGGCTTGCCGGGCGCTGGGAGCCACGGATCAACAGATCGTGGACGGCCTCGCAGGGGTGCAGGCGGTGAAAGGGCGATTGCAGGTACTGAACCCCGCAGCCGATTTGACCGTGATTGATGACAGCTACAACGCCAACCCGGCGTCCATGATCGCTGCCCTGAATGTGCTGGCGGGTTACCCCGGTACTCGGGTGGCGGTATTGGGTGCCATGGCGGAGCTGGGTGCGGAGGCTGCCGAGTTGCACCGGCAGGTGGGTGCCCATGCCCAGGCCAAAGGCATTGAGCGCCTGTTGGCGGTAGGCCCGGGTGCAGAGGCATACGAGGCCGGTTTTGGTGCCGGCACTGAAATTTTCCAGAGTCATGAGCAGGCTGTGCCGGCCATCGTGGATGGCCGGCAGGGCGCTATAACAGTTCTGGTGAAAGGTTCTCGCAGTTCCGCCATGGATCGCGTGGTGGAGGGGATTCAGACAAAGGTGAAAAACACATGCTGCTCTGGCTGACAGAGATTCTATCGCAATACTTTTCCGCACTGACGGTGTTTCAGTACCTGACCCTGCGCGCCATTCTGGGCGTGCTCACAGCGCTGTTGATATCGCTGCTGATCGGGCCGGTGATGATTCGCAAGCTAAGCCAGTACCAGATTGGCCAGGCGGTGCGTGATGATGGTCCGCAGACCCATCTCAGCAAAGCCGGAACACCGACCATGGGCGGTGCGCTGATTCTGGTGGCGATTGCGATTTCCACCCTGTTGTGGGCGGATCTGAGCAACCGCTACGTCTGGGTGGTGCTGTCTGTCACGCTGCTGTTTGGTGCGATTGGCTGGGTTGATGATTACCGTAAAGTGGTTGAGCGTAATCCCCGTGGCCTGCCTGGGCGCTGGAAGTATTTCTGGCAATCGGTCATCGGCGCTGCCGCAGCTATTGTGCTTTACATGACGGCATCGCTGCCCCAAGAGACCTCGCTGTATCTGCCATTCCTGAAAAACGTATCACTGACCCTGGGGCCGGTGATGTTCATTCTTCTGACCTACTTTGTGATCGTTGGTAGCAGCAACGCCGTGAACCTGACCGACGGTCTGGATGGCCTGGCCATCATGCCGACGGTGATGGTGGCGAGTGCGCTGGCGATCTTTGCCTATGTGTCTGGTCATGCCCAGTTCGCCAACTATCTGCTGATTCCACACCTGCCGGGTGCCGGTGAGCTGATCGTGTTCTGCTGTGCGCTGGTCGGGGCGGGGCTTGGTTTTTTGTGGTTCAACACCTATCCGGCTCAGGTGTTCATGGGGGATGTAGGTGCACTTGCACTGGGCGCTGCCCTGGGCGTGGTGGCCGTGATTGTCCGCCAGGAGATCGTGCTGTTCATTATGGGCGGCGTGTTTGTGATGGAAACCATCTCGGTGATCCTGCAAGTGGCTTCGTTCCGGCTGACCGGGCGTCGCATTTTCCGCATGGCGCCGTTGCATCACCATTTTGAATTGAAAGGCTGGCCCGAACCGCGCGTTATTGTGCGTTTCTGGGTGGTCACTGTGGTTTTGGTACTGATTGGCCTGGCCAGTCTGAAAATCCGATAGGAAGTGGTTACAGCTATGAGTGTCATTGTTTCGGATCGTCGCACATTGGTAGTAGGGCTCGGTAAAACCGGGCTCTCCTGCGTGCGCTATTTGTCCGGAACGGGCCGCGACATTGCTGTGGCTGACAGCCGGGAAAACCCGCCCGGGCTGGAAGAACTGCGCGCGGGCTGGCCGGATATACCGGTCTATCTCGGAGCGTTTGATCCCTCGTTGTTTGCCGGTTTTAACGAACTGGTGGTCAGCCCGGGTATTGCCATTGCGGAGCCAGCCATTGCCGCTGCCGCCAAAAATGGCGCTCGAGTTCGCGGTGATATTGATGTGTTTGCCGACGCGGCAGATGCACCCATCATAGCCATCACGGGTTCCAACGGTAAGACAACGGTCACCACTCTGGTCGGGGAAATGGCCCGGGCGGCGGGGCGGAACGTCAAGGTTGGCGGCAATATCGGTACACCCGCCCTGGATCTCCTTGGTCAGGGCGCAGACCTGTATGTGCTGGAACTCTCGAGTTTTCAACTGGAAACCACCGAAGAGCTGAACGCCGAGGCCGCCACCGTGCTCAATGTCAGTGACGATCACATGGACCGTTACCCGGACAAAATGGCGTACTTTCAGGCAAAACAGCGGATTTACCGGGGCTGTAAGAACGCCATTGTGAATCTTGACGACGCCCTGAGCACTCCCATGGCGCGGGATAACCTGCGGTTTATCTGTTTTGGCTTTAATCGGGTGAACCCGGAGACCTTCAGCACCCGGGACGACGATCAGGGAACCTGGATAACCTTCGGGTTCGACAACCTGTTGCTGGCCAGCGAGCTCAAGCTGATGGGGCGGCACAACATCAGCAACGTGATGGCCGCATTGGCCCTTGGTCACGCAGCGGGCCTGCCAATGGAGACCATGCTTGGGGTGGCACGTGAGTTTACCGGCTTGCCCCATCGCTGTGAGTTTGTCCGGCATCTGGATGGCGTTGATTACATCAATGATTCCAAAGGCACCAACGTGGGTGCCACTGTTGCCGCGATCGAAAGCCTGGCGCCCCAAGACGGCCAGGTAATCCTGATTGCCGGTGGCGATGGCAAAGGCGCTGACTTCAAACCCCTGGCGGAACCCGCAGCCAGATACTGCCGTGCGGTCGTATTGATGGGGCGTGATGCCGACACCATTGCCAGGTCGTTGGCCGACGGTGTTGACATCGTTAGGGCAGAGTCGCTGGCCGAGGCCGTCGAGCAAGCGCGCCGGCTGGCGCAGCCAGGCGACCGGGTGGTGTTGTCACCGGCCTGCGCCAGTTTTGACATGTTCCGGGATTATAACGATCGCGGAGACCAGTTCCGTGTGTTGGTGGAGGCCCAGTGATGCAAGTGGGTGCAGCCAGTTACCGGCCACAAGCCTGGTTAGGTGATCTCCAGCCCCTGCCAGTGCTGGTGGTGACATCCGTTGCGCTTCTGGTGCTGGGCGTGGTGATGATTTCGTCTGCCTCCATGGATATGGCAGCGGCCACCATGGGCAACAGTTATCACTACGTGATCCGGCAGGTGCTGTTTGCGGCGCTCGGTTGCCTCATGGCCCTGGTCGCCGTGAATGTGCCGGTGTCCTGGTGGGAGCGCAGCGGGTGGCTGCTGCTGGGTGTCGGCATGCTCGTCTTGGTGCTGGTGCTCACACCCATGGGGCGCACAGTCAACGGCTCAACCCGCTGGATTCCTCTGGGACTGTTCAATGTGCAGGTATCCGAGGTGGCCAAGCTTTGCCTGATCGCCTATCTGGCCGGATACGTGGTTCGGCGCCGGAATGAGTTGCTGAACACCTGGTCCGGGTTTCTGAAGCCCCTGGTGGTGTTGGGCCTGGCGTCGGTGCTGCTGGTGATTCAGCCAGACTTCGGCGCCACCGTGGTGCTGGTCACCGCCGCAGCGGGCATGATCTTCCTTAGCGGCGTTCGGCTAACCCGGTTTGCTCCGTTGATCGGCATCCTGGCGTTGCTGGGAACCGTTCTGGTGGTTACCCAGCCGTATCGTCTGAAGCGGGTGGTGAGCTATCTGGACCCCTGGAAAGACCAGTTTGATACCGGGTACCAGCTTACCCAGTCGCTGATTGCTTTCGGTCGGGGCGAATGGGCCGGTGTTGGCCTGGGCAATTCGATCCAGAAGCTGTTCTATCTGCCGGAGGCACATACCGACTTCATCTTCGCCATCATCGCCGAAGAGTTTGGTTTGTTGGGCTCGCTGATTGTGTTGGCATTGTTCACCGCACTGGTGGTGAGCGGGTTGGTGATCGCGCGGCGGGCGGAGAAAGCGGGTATGCCGTTTGGTGCGTGCTTCAGTTATGGCCTTACCCTGCTGATGGGTCTGCAGGCGGGTATCAATATGGCCGTCAGCACGGGATTGTTACCCACTAAGGGGCTGACGCTGCCCTTGGTGAGCTACGGCGGATCCAGCCTGATGATGACCTGCATTGGTATCGGCGTGTTGGCAAGGGTTGAAATTGAACGGCTTGATAAGGTGCGAATGAATTCAGAACAAACCAGAAAAAAAACGCGGGGAGGTGCTGTGTATGAGTAAGCCCCGTCGTTTTCTGATGATGGCTGGTGGCACCGGTGGCCACGTATTCCCCGCGCTGGCGACCGCCCGTGCGCTGCAGGACAGAGGCCACGAGGTGTTCTGGCTGGGCGCAAAGGGCGGTATGGAAGAGCGGCTGATTGGCGAGACGGATATTCCGCTGTCGCTGATTCATGTTTCCGGGCTTCGTGGCAAAGGCAAACTGGTCCTGTTGCTGGCACCGATCCGCTTGATGCGCGCTCTGGGTGAGGCGTTCACCGTGCTGCGAAAGATCAAGCCGGATTGCGTTGTGGGCATGGGTGGCTTTGTGACTGGCCCGGGTGGCATCGCTGCCTTTCTGCAGCGTGTGCCCCTGGTGATCCATGAGCAGAATGCCATCGCGGGAATGACCAACCGTTGGCTGACTCGGGTTGCGGATACGGTGCTCGAAGCCTTTCCCGGGAGCTTTGGGGCGAACGTGGTAACCCGCTGCACCGGCAACCCGGTGCGCAAAGACGTCACCGAAATCGACGAGCCGGAGCGCCGCCTCAAGGGCCGGACCGGGCCGGTGCGTGTTCTGGTTGTGGGCGGCAGTTTGGGTGCCCGGGTTTTCAACCAGCAGGTACCAGCTGCACTGGCGTTGTTGCCGGAGGAACTGCGCCCGGAGGTTCGGCACCAGTGTGGTGAAAAAAATGCGCAGGAAGCCCGGGACGCCTATGAGGCTGCCGGTGTCTCGGCCAGTGTTGAACCGTTTATCCGGGACATGGCCGAAGCCTACGCCTGGGCAGATATTGTGGTGTGTCGGGCTGGAGCCCTGACGGTATCAGAACTCTGCGCCGCTGGCGTCGGGGCCGTGTTGGTCCCTTTCCCCCACGCGGTGGACGACCACCAGACCCGCAATGGCGAACACATGGTAAAAGCAGGGGCAGCCATTCTGATACCCCAGCAGATGATGACTCCGGATGTGCTGGCGGAGACCTTGAAAGATCTCGCAGGCGACCGGGAACGAATTTCGACAATGGCGACGGCCGCCCGCTCACTGGCCCGCCCTGATGCAACGGAGAGAGTCGTGAATTACTGTCTGGAGGCCGCCAATGGCTGAAGTAACCAATCCGCCGCTGGTCTATCAGGTGCCCGAAATGCGCCGTATTCGCCGTATCCATTTTGTTGGTATCGGCGGTGCGGGCATGAGTGGCATCGCAGAGGTGCTCAAGAACCAGGGTTACGACGTGTCCGGGTCGGACCTGAAAGAGAGTCCGGTTACCGGCCGCCTCCGCGCCATGGGCGTAGAAGTCCAGATCGGCCATCGGGCGGAGAACAGTGAGCAGGCAGACGTCGTGGTCGTCTCTTCTGCTGTCGCTGGCGACAACCCTGAGGTGACAGCCGCCCGCAGCCGCCGCGTGCCGATCGTACCGCGAGCAGAAATGCTGGCGGAAATCATGCGCTATCGCCATGGCATTGCCATCGCTGGCACCCACGGCAAGACCACCACCACCAGCCTGATTGCCTCGATTCTTGGGGAAGCGGGCCTGGACCCGACCTTTGTCATTGGCGGCAAGCTCAACAGTGCCGGTACCAATGCCCAGCTCGGTGGCTCCCGGTACCTGGTGGCAGAGGCTGACGAAAGCGATGCATCGTTCCTGCACCTGACCCCAGTGATTTCGGTGGTGACCAACATCGAAGCCGACCACATGGATACCTACGGCGGTGATGTTGAAAAACTGAAACAGACGTTCGTGGACTTTCTGCACAACCTGCCATTCTACGGCATTGCCGTGATGTGTGTGGATGACGCCTACGTGCAGGAAATCATTCCGAGGATATCCCGGGCCATCATTACCTACGGCATCGACAACCCGGATGCGGATTACCGGGCCGAGCAGATCAGTTCAGATGGTCTGAGAACCCATTTTGTTGTGCGCCGCCCAGGGAATCGCTCAGACCTGACGGTCGAGCTGAAAATGCCGGGCCGTCACAATGTTTTGAATGCTCTGGCTGCCATTGCCGTTGCCACCGATGAAGGGGTGGATGATCAGGCAATCTGTCGGGGCCTGGCGGGCTTTGCCGGTGTCGGCCGGCGCTTCCAGGTGTATGGCGAATACCGGATTCCGCAAGGGTCGGTAACGCTGGTGGACGATTACGGGCACCATCCCACGGAAGTGGAAGCGGTTATCCGTGCCGCACGCGATGCCTGGCCTGGCCGGCGCATTGTCATGCTGTACCAGCCCCATCGCTACACCCGTACCCGGGATTTGTACGAAGACTTTGTACGTGTGTTGTCGGAACTCGATGGCCTGTTATTGATGGATGTGTATTCAGCCGGCGAGCCGGCAATACCCGGTGCCGATGGCCGTGCCCTGTGCCGGAGTATCCGGCAGCGTGGCAAGGTTGAGCCGGTGTTCGTCGAGGAAAACCGGGAAATCGAAAACCTGTTGGAAAGTGCCCTGAAAGACGGCGACCTGCTGATTACCCAGGGTGCCGGCGATATTGGTGGCGTTGCTGCACGACTGGCTGCGGCGGGAGTGAGCAAGTGAGTGATTTGAGTCATACCAACGCACAGCCCTATCAGGCATCACCGGAACTGGTGAAAGCCTTCGGGCGCGTGGCGGTCTTCATGGGGGGCGATTCCGCAGAGCGGGCGGTGTCCCTGAAGAGTGGCCAGGCTGTGTTGTCGGCGTTGCAGTCGGCCGGCGTTGATGCCTTTGGTATTGACGTGCGTGGCTGCCTGCTGAAAACCGTCGAAGCTCCGGAGTACGACCGGGTGTTTATTGCCCTGCACGGCCGGGGCGGCGAAGACGGCACCCTGCAGGCGATTCTGGGGCAGGCGGGCATTCCCTACACCGGCAGCGAGGTTTTGGCCTCGGCACTGGCAATGGACAAGTTATGTACCAAGTATGTATTCCAGGGCTGCGGTCTGCCAACGCCTGCATTCCGGGCCATGACCTCCGCCGCGGAGGCGGATGAGATTATCCGGAGCCTGGGCACACCGTTGAGTGTCAAGGCGGCCCACGAAGGTTCCAGTATCGGGATCTTCAAGGTTCACAATGTCGAAGAGCTGGCGGAGGCCTATCGAAAGGCAGCGGAAATCGATGATCTTGTGCTGGTGGAGCAGTGGATTGAGGGGCCGGAATTTACCGTCAGCCTGCTTCAGGACAAAGCTCTGCCGGCCATTGGCCTGAGTACAGACCATACCTTTTACGACTACGACGCCAAGTATCTGGCCGACGATACCCGGTACCGGATTCCGTGTGGCCTGGCCCCGGACGATGAAGTCCGGTTGCAGCACCTGGCGCTGGACGCCTTTCGGGTGCTCGGGTGCAGAACCTGGGGGCGGGTCGACATCATGCAGGATGCTGACGGCGAATTCTGGTTGCTGGAGGCGAACACTGTCCCTGGTATGACTGACCACAGCCTGGTGCCGATGGCCGCCAAGGCAGCAGGCATCAGCTTCGAAGAGCTGGTCGTGCGGATTCTCAAGGACACTCTGCCGGAGGCGACGAATGCTTGAAACATTACTGATCCGGAGCCGGGCGGTACCGCCCGAGCCGCCCCGGCGACGGGGGGCAACCTCGGTCGGACCGGAGCGGGACCGGTTTGGTGTGTTGCGAGGGGTATTGTCGGCGGTGCCCTGGCTGCAGGTGGGGCTGGGCGCGACCATTGTTCTGCTGGCGGCCATGGTGCCCTGGGCAACCGACCGGCTGCTTACCGCCATGGACCAGCAGATCATTGCGGTGGATGTGCGCGGAGACTTTGTTGGCGACAGCTCGGTGGCCGTGGAGCGTGCTGCCGGAGCCTGGATTGGCAAGAGTTACTTCGCTACCGATCTGGCGGAGGTGAAAGCCGAACTGGAACAGCGGCCCTGGGTAGCCTCGGCCGCGGTCAGGCGGGTTTGGCCAGGGCGGCTGGAGATCGACATCCGGGAGAAAAAGCCATTGGCGTATTGGACGGATGGCCGGCTGGTAAGCAGGTCAGGCGAGCTATTCCTGCCGCCAAACCCGGAAGTGGCGGGCAGATTGCCCAGGCTGGCGGGGCCGGATGAGCGGGTGCGAGAGGTGATTTCCATGGCCCGCACCATGAGTGACCAGTTGGCCGGCTACGGGCTCGGATTTGCTGGCTTGTCCCTGGAACAACGGGGCGCCTGGACACTCACGCTGTCAAACGGCATTGAGGTGGTTTTGGGGCGCGACAAGGTTGAGCAACGTTTTGAGCGTTTTATTACGGTTTATGAGAACCGCCTGGCTTCGCGAGTGGACGAAGTCAGTCGGGTTGATGCCCGCTACTCCAACGGCGTGGCGGTGCAGTGGAAGTCGGATGTGGCAACCGCCGCGCCGAAATCCTGATAACGATTATTACGAACCTGGGGTTTGGTGAAACACATGTCATCGGTTGAAACGGAAAACATGATTGTCGGCCTGGATATCGGAACTTCCAAAGTGGTTGCGATTGTCGGCAAGCGCAAGATGGATGGAACCATCGAAGTGGTTGGTATTGGCTCACACCCGTCCCGCGGCCTCAAGCGGGGGGTGGTGGTGAATATCGAAACCACGGTTCAGGCCATCCAGCGGGCAGTGGAGGAAGCCGAGCTGATGGCTGGCTGCCGAATTCATTCGGTCTACGCAGGCATCGCGGGCAGTCATATCAAGAGCCTGAATTCCCACGGCATTGTGGCCATCCGCGACCGGGAAGTGACTCAGGCCGATATCGACCGGGTGATCGACGCGGCCCAGGCGGTTGCCATACCCGCGGATCAGAAAATCCTGCATATCCTGCCGCAGGAATTCGTGATCGATAACCAGGAAGGCATCAAGGAGCCCATGGGCATGTCCGGTGTGCGCCTGGAAGCCAAGGTGCACCTGGTGACCTGTGCGGTAAACGCGGCACAGAACATCGAGAAATGTGTGAAACGCTGCGGCCTTGAGGTAGACGACATCATTCTTGAGCAGCTGGCATCGAGCCACGCGATTCTGACCGAGGACGAAAAAGAGCTGGGTGTCTGTGTGGTGGATATCGGCGGGGGCACCACCGATATCGCGGTGTTTACCGGCGGTGCGATCCGCCATACCGCGGTGATTCCCATTGCCGGTGATCAGGTCACCAATGACATCGCCATGGCGCTGCGCACGCCAACGCAAAATGCCGAAGAGATCAAGATCAAATACGCCTGCGCGCTGACTCAGCTCGCCGGTGCCGATGAAACCATCAAGGTTCCGAGTGTCGGGGACCGGGCGCCCAGAGACCTGTCACGCCAGGCGCTGGCGGAGGTGGTGGAGCCCCGCTACGAGGAGCTGTTCACTCTGGTGCAGTCAGAACTTCGCCGGTCGGGATTCGAAGACATGATTCCCGCAGGCATCGTGATTACGGGCGGTTCGTCCACCATGGAAGGGGTGGTGGAGCTGGCCGAAGAAATCTTCCACATGCCGGTAAGGCTGGCCTGTCCGCAGGCGGTCTCCGGCATGACCGAAGTGGTCAACAACCCGATCTACGCCACGGGTGTGGGGTTGTTGATTCATGGCTTCCGGCAAATGGATCTTGGCCGGGCGCCGGTGCTCAAGGGGGAGGATGCCCCTTCCCTGATTGAGCGCATGAAAGCCTGGTTTACCGGTCACTTCTGACGGTGAATCAGCAGGTAGTACACGAAGGTATCTCGAAACACACAAAACGATCGAATGAAACCGGTCTGGAAAGACCGGAAACAGCACGAAGGAGTAGGGGATATGTTTGAACTCGTTGATAGTGTTCAGCAAAACGCAGTTATAAAGGTTGTCGGTGTTGGCGGCGGTGGCGGTAACGCCGTTCGTCACATGCTTAACAGCGACATTGAAGGTGTGGAATTTATCTGCGCCAACACAGACGCCCAGGCACTGAAAGACCTGGACGCCCGCCAGATTATCCAGCTTGGTGGCAACATCACCAAGGGCCTGGGTGCCGGTGCCAACCCGGAAGTGGGCCGTCAGTCTGCCCTGGAAGATCGTGACCGTATTGCCGAGGCGCTCAGTGGCTCGGATATGGTGTTTATCACCGCCGGTATGGGTGGTGGAACCGGCACCGGTGCCGCGCCTGTTGTCGCGGAAGTCGCCCGGGAACTGGGTATCCTGACCGTTGCCGTGGTCACCAAGCCGTTCCAGTTTGAGGGTGGCAAGCGTATGAGCGTGGCCGAGTCCGGCCTGAAAGAGCTGGGCGAGAGCGTTGATTCACTGATCACCATCCCGAATGAGAAGCTGTTGGCGGTGATGGGTAAGAAGACCAGCTTGCTGGACGCCTTTGCCTCCGCCAACGACGTGTTGCTGGGCGCGGTTCAGGGTATCGCTGACCTGATCACCCGCAACGGTATGATCAACGTTGACTTTGCCGATGTTAAAACCGTGATGTCCGAAATGGGTAACGCGATGATGGGTACCGGTCGTGCCACCGGCGAGAACCGCGCCCGTGAAGCTGCTGAGGCCGCCGTTCGCAGCCCGCTGCTGGAAGACATCAACCTGCAGGGCGCCAAAGGCATCCTGGTCAACATTACCGCCGGCATGGATCTGAATCTGGGCGAATTCTCCGAAGTTGGCGACATCGTTCGTGAATTTGCGTCAGACGCCGCCACGGTAGTGGTGGGCACCGTTATCGATCCGGAAATGACCGACGAGCTCAAGGTGACCGTGGTGGCGACGGGTCTCGGTGGTGAACGTGAGAAGCCCACCAAGGTGGTGGACAACTCACGCACACTGGACGGCAAGACCGATTACAACCAGCTGGATCGGCCTGCTGTGCTGCGTCGTCGTGCGGTTTCGCAGGGCAATGTGGCGCTGGACCAGAGCAAAGAAAGCGAAGAGCAGGGCGTGGACTATCTCGATATTCCCGCATTCCTTCGCCGGCAGGCTGATTGATAATCTGTCTCACCTGTGTTCGGGGGTATCGGTTTCAATGCAGTGAAATGGAACCTTTAGTCCGGAATAAACGTGAGCTGGTTGGCCATAGCGGATGACTATTGCAATTTTTAAGTAAAGTCATGTTGGCTAAATGGTGCTCAGTCTTGAATTCTGATATTCTCCGGGCAGTTTTTTGCTCAGAATATCGACTTTTTGTGACGGAATGATGAACCGATGATCAGACAACGGACACTCAAAAATACCATCCGTGCGACCGGTATCGGCCTGCACTCAGGGGAAAAGGTTTACCTGACCCTGAAGCCGGCTCCGGTTGATACGGGCATCATCTTCCGCCGTACGGACCTCGACCCGATGGTTGAGATCCGGGCATGCGCGGAAAATGTAGGTGAGACCATGCTGTCCACGACGCTGGTAAATGACGGTGTCCGTGTGGCGACCGTAGAGCATTTGCTCTCAGCCATGGCTGGTCTTGGCATTGACAACTGCTACGTCGAACTGAGCGCGGCGGAAGTACCGATTATGGATGGTTCAGCCGGGCCGTTCGTATTCCTGCTGCAGTCGGCCGGCATTTCCGAACAGGATGCCGCCAAACGCTTCATCCGCATCAAGCGGGAAGTCACCATCGAAGAAGGTGACAAGAAAGCGACCTTCCTGCCGTTTGAAGGCTTCAAGGTCAGCTTCGGTATCGACTTTGACCATCCGGTGTTCAAGGGTCGCGCCCAGACCGCAACAGTGGATTTCTCCAGCACGTCTTTTGTGAAGGAAGTCTCCCGTGCCCGTACCTTCGGGTTCATGCGCGATATCGAGAAGCTGCGTGCGATGAACCTGGCGCTGGGTGGCAGTGTGGACAACGCCATTGTGGTCGACGACTACAAGATTCTTAACGAGGATGGCCTTCGTTATGATGATGAGTTCGTCAAGCACAAGGTTCTGGATGCGATCGGTGATCTCTACCTGCTGGGCAACAGCCTGATCGGTGAGTTCCGCGGTATCAAATCCGGTCACGACCTGAATAATAAGCTGCTGCGCAAGCTCAGGGCAGAAGAAGACGCATGGGAAGTGGTGACCTTCGATGATGAAGCCACTGCTCCTATCTCTTATATGAAACCTGTGCTCGCGGTGGGTTAAGGCCGGAAGCCTTAATCCCGGACGTGGCTTGCGAGTTTTTCGAGAACCTCGCGTAGTGCTTTATCCTTCGTGTGCCCGGCTTCCTCTTCGAGGAGCCGGGCATTTTCTTTGCTCAGGGGTGTCATTTTTACCTCGGGTTTCTCCCGGTACCTCAGGGGTGACACCTTGATGCGAACCTTCCAGACAAATCTGAACAGCTCCTGCTCCCGTAGTTTCTCCATAATCTCGTGTTGCCGAAACCGTAACCGGGTAGCCTTGCTGGCGTTGTCGGTGGCCAGTACCAGTTCTCCGTCGGTACAGCTGACAAAGCGGGTGCCTTCTGCGAGCTCTTCCGGAATGGCGTCGATCACTTGTTGCTCCGCCTGCTGGTGAAGCTCGGCTTTGGTCAGCAGGGCCTTCAGAGTAGAGCCGGGGCTGGACGCCGCTTTGCCAAAGATCATTTTTTGGTCATTTTTTTTGCTCATAACCGGCTTTTTTCTCGACGGGACTGTTTACGATTGGTTACACTTCGGCACGCTTTGTGCGTAGCACTGGTATTCCACTCGTTTTACATTGTCACAAACGAGTATGTCTACCGGGCGCTGCGATTTATCAGTACGTAGTTGTTGCCAAGGATAGCAGAACCGCTCGGATATTTATTTCCGGGCCGCAGCACTACAGGGACAGGTATGCGGCTCTTCAATGAAATCGAATGACGATATGAACGTAATATTCGTTGGCAAACGCCACGGCCGTTCCCGGGCAATCGCGCTCAACGCTGGTGTTGTTGCAGTACTGGTGTTTACGGTGCTGGCGCTGCTGTTGGCGGCTGGCTGGGCGGGTTATCAGGTGGCCGTGGCAAAGGCGGAAGCCAAAAAGCCCACAGAGACCGAACTGGTATCTACCTGGCAGGACAAGCTTCAGGAGCAGCGGGCCGAGGTGACGCGGGTTCGGGAGAACGTGCAGCAGCAGGTGGACGCTTTGACACTCCGGCTTGGTGATATCCAGGGGCGGCTTCTGCGACTGGATGCCCTTGGTCAGCGCTTCGTTGAGTCCGGGCTGGTGGCCAGCGATGAATTCAACTTTGATCAGCCGGCGGCTGTGGGTGGCCCCGAAGACGGTATGGGTGGTGAGTCCTACAGTGCCCCTGAATTGACCGATATGATCGAGCAATTGGAGCGCACGCTGGATGATCGTGAAAAGCAGCTGCGATTGCTTGATAAGGTGGCGTCCCGCAACAAGCTCGAAGACGAGCTGTATCTGCAGGGCCGTCCCATTACCTGGGGTTGGTTGTCGTCCCCTTATGGATACCGTACCGACCCCTTCACTGGCAAGCGCCGCTGGCATGCCGGAGTGGACCTGGCCGGCAAGGAAGGCAGTGATATCATCACTGTCGGTGCCGGCGTGGTGACCTTCGCCGGTGACCGCTTTGGCTACGGCAATCTGGTTGAGGTAGATCATGGCGACGGGCTGGTTACCCGTTATGCCCACGCCAAGACCATCAAGGTCGAAACCGGTGATGTGGTCCAGAAGGGGCAGGTTGTGGCACTGATGGGAAGTACCGGCCGGTCGACTGGCCCCCACGTGCATTTTGAAGTGATCCGCAATGGCAAGTCCGAAAATCCTGAGAAATATATCCAGCGCGCAAGCCGCTGATTCCATTCCCGTGAACCCCACCTTTTGTCCTGTCGCCAAATAAGGTTAGAATGCCGGCTTCCTCCGTTTAACTGAAGAAGCAGTGGTCTATGTTCACAAAGCTTGCAACGAAGATGTTCGGCAGTAAAAACGCCAGAGAAATCAAGCGGATGCGCAAAACCGTTACGCGCATCAATCAACTTGAAGAGGCGCTGGGCGGGTTGTCGGATACCGAGTTGCAGGGCAAGACCGCTGAATTCCGCCGGCGTCTTGATGAGGGTGAAGCCCTGGATGCCCTGTTGCCCGAAGCCTTTGCCACCGTTCGCGAGGCCAGCCGCCGTGTGATGGGGATGCGTCATTACGACGTACAGCTGATTGGTGGTATGACCCTGCACGAAGGCCGCATTGCCGAGATGAAGACCGGTGAGGGTAAAACCCTGGTGGCCACCGCAGCGGTTTATCTCAACGCATTGCCCGGCAAGGGCGTTCATGTTGTCACCGTCAACGATTACCTGGCAAGCCGTGATGCCGAGTGGATGGGCAAGCTGTATCGCTTCCTTGGCCTGACCATTGGCGTGGTCGTTGCTGGGCAGCCGCCGGAAGAGAAGCGCGCCGCCTACCAGGCAGATATCACCTACGGTACCAACAACGAATTCGGCTTTGACTACCTGCGCGATAACATGGCCTTCAGTATTGATGACAAGGTTCAGCGCGGTCTCAACTTTGCCATCGTGGATGAGGTGGATTCCATCCTGATCGACGAAGCCCGTACCCCGCTGATTATTTCCGGTGCTGCAGAAGATTCCTCGAAGCTCTATCAGGCCATCAATACGCTGATTCCGGGCCTTGAAAAAGGCGAGGTCAGTGAATCCGGAGAAAGCTCCGGCGACTTTACCATCGACGAAAAGTCACGCCAGGTGGAACTCACCGAGGCCGGTCATGAGAAGGTTGAGGAATTGCTTCTGGAGCGAGGCCTGCTGCAAGAGGGTGAAAGCCTGTACTCGGCAGCCAACCTGAGCCTGCTGCACCACGTTCATTCAGCCCTGCGGGCTCATCACCTGTTCCAGAAGGATGTCGACTACATCGTTCAGGGCGGTCAGGTGGTGATCGTTGATGAACACACAGGCCGGACCATGCCGGGCCGCCGCTGGAGCGAAGGCCTGCACCAGGCCATCGAGGCGAAAGAAGGCCTGAAGATCCAGGCCGAAAGTCAGACCCTGGCATCGACCACCTTCCAGAACTATTTCCGTCTGTACGACAAGTTGGCCGGCATGACCGGTACGGCCGATACCGAAGCCTTCGAATTCCGCCAGATCTACGGTCTGGACGTGGTGGTGATTCCGCCCAACAAACCCATTCAGCGGATTGACTATAACGACCTGGTGTACCTGACCCAGGAAGAAAAGTTCCACGCCATCATTGATGAGATCAAGGATGTCACTGGTGAAGGCCGGCCTATCCTGGTGGGTACCGCATCCATCGAGGCCTCCGAGCTGCTGTCCATGCTGCTCAAGAAGGCCCGCATCGAGCACAAGATCCTCAACGCCAAGCAGCATGACTCTGAGGCACTGATCATTGCCCAGGCGGGCCGCCCCGGCGCAGTGACGATTGCAACCAACATGGCCGGTCGTGGTACAGACATTGTGTTGGGCGGTAACTGGGAATACGAAGTGGCCGCCCTGGATAATCCGTCCGAGGAAGAAGTCGCCCGCATGAAGGCGGAGTGGACCGAACGCCACAATCAGGTGCTGGATGCCGGTGGTCTGCATATTATCGGTACCGAGCGTCACGAATCCCGGCGGATCGACAACCAGTTACGGGGCCGTGCCGGCCGTCAGGGCGATCCGGGTTCTTCCCGTTTCTTCCTGTCGCTGGAAGATAACCTGATGCGGATCTTTGCGCCTGAACGGGTGAAGAACCTGATGCAGGCCATGGGTATGAAAAAGGGTGAGGCCATCGAGCACCGTATGGTCACCAACGCCATCGAGAAATCCCAGCGCAAGGTGGAAGGTCGTAACTTCGACATGCGTAAAACCCTGCTGGAATACGATGACGTAGCCAACGATCAGCGCACGGTGATTTACGACCAGCGAAACGAGGTGATGGCGTCTGACGACATCTCCGAGATGATCGACACCATTCGCAGCGATGTGGTTGACGCGATGGTCAGCGAGTTTATTCCGCCCCAGAGCATGCCGGAACAGTGGGATGTGGCCGGGCTGGAAGCGCAGCTGCAATCTGAAATGGCGATTGATCTGCCGATTCAACAGTGGCTGGACGAAGACAGCAAACTGTATGAGGAAAACCTGCGCCAGAAGATTCTTGACGCCATCGTCACCGAATATAAGGCGAAAGAAGAGATTGCTGGCGCAGAACCCATGCGCAAGTTCGAGAAACAGGTGTTCTTGCAGGTGCTCGACACCCTGTGGAAGGAGCATTTGTCGAACATGGACCACCTGCGCCGCGGTATCCACCTGCGCGGTTACGCTCAGAAGAACCCGAAACAGGAATACAAGCGCGAAGCCTTCAACCTGTTTGAGACCATGCTGGACACCATGAAGCGTGACGTCATCCGTGTGTTGTGCCATGTCCGGGTTCAGAGTCGCGAAGAGATGGAAGAGATCGAGCGCCGCCGCAAGGAAGAGCTGGAGCGGGAAATGGCCCGGGCCAAGTTGCGGCACGATCAGACCAGCGCGACCCAGGGTGAAGATGCTGGCCAGGGCAACCAGGCCCAGGGCACCCCGGAGACCTTTGTTCGCCAGGAGCGCAAGGTAGGGCGAAACGAGCCGTGTCCCTGCGGGTCTGGCAAGAAGTACAAGCAGTGTTGCGGTAAGGTCAGCTAAAACCTGAGCAGCAACCCCGGCACCAGAACCCGCAATCGGCCAGTGTATGGGCGGTATGCGGGTTTTGTCGTTTACAGTTTCGGATAAATTCAGGAGGCAGGCATGGCGGTAGGTCCCGGAACCTTACCCGAGTTTTACCCGGTGGCGGGTATCAAGGTGGGGATTGCGAGCGCGGGTATCAAAAAGCCCGGGCGTAAAGACATAGTGGTGTTCGAGTTGGTGCCGGAGGCAAGGGTAGCGGGCATATTTACCCGTAATCAGTTCTGCGCGGCTCCTGTGGTACTCAGCCGGAAACACTTGGCCCAGGGCGCACCCCGCTACCTGCTGATCAACACCGGCAATGCCAACGCCGGTACCGGAGAGCGGGGTGTGGCCGACGCCCTGCGTTGTTGTGAGGCGCTGGCCGCCGAAGCGAGCGTCAGCTCTGACGCGGTGTTGCCGTTCTCAACCGGTGTGATCGGTGAGCCCCTGCCGGTCGACAAGATTATCAAGGCGCTGCCGGAAGCCCTGGCCAATACCCGGGAAGACCGCTGGGCGGAAGCCGCCAGTGGCATCATGACCACCGACACCCGGCCCAAGGGGGCGTCTGTGCGGGTGGACCTGGGTGGCCATGCGGTGACCATTTCCGGCATCAGCAAGGGCGCGGGCATGATCCGGCCAAACATGGCCACCATGCTCGGGTTTATCGCCACCGACGCCCGCATTGCACCCGACGTGCTGCAGTCATTGGCGTCGGAACTGGGCGAGAAGTCGTTCAACCGGATTACCATTGATGGCGACACCTCCACCAACGATGCCTGCATGTTGATGGCCAGTGGCCAGTACGACGGGCCGGAAATTACCGCAGACAGCCCGCACCTGCCGGCGTTGAGAGAAGCCCTTCGCCAGGTATACCTGGACCTGGCCCATGCCATTGTCCGGGACGGTGAGGGTGCCACCAAGTTTGTCACCATCGACGTCAGCGGTGCTGCCAGCCAGCAGGAGGCGCTGGATGTGGCCTATACCGTCGCGCACTCGCCGCTGGTGAAGACCGCGCTGTTTGCCTCGGACCCGAATTGGGGCCGGATTCTGGCGGCGGTGGGGCGCGCGGGCGTGCCGGACCTGGACCTGGGCTCTTTGGAAGTCTATCTGGGGGATGTCTGCCTGGTGCGCAACGGTGGCCGTGCCGAGGATTACTCCGAGGACCGGGGGCAGCGGGTAATGAGCCAGGAAGAAATCACCATTGCCATCGACCTCAAGCGCGGTAGTGTCCAGGAAACCGTGTGGACCTGTGACTTCTCCCACGACTATGTGACCATCAATGCCGAATACCGTACCTGAGCCTGAGACCCTGGCGGGGAAGAAGCCGGTCCACGTTGCCGTCGCCGTCATTATCCGTGACGGCCGGGTTCTGATTGCCCGCCGTCCGGATCACGTGCATCAGGGCGGACTGCTGGAGTTCCCGGGTGGCAAGGTGGAGCCGGGGGAAACCGTACAGCAGGCCCTGGTTCGGGAGATTGCCGAGGAAACCGGCCTGCAGGTACCCCCGGCCAGCCTGGAGCCGGTGATCGGTATCCGCCACGACTACGGTGACAAACAGGTGTTCCTGGATGTCTGGAAAACCTCGGGGGCCGAGGGGCAGCCAGAGGGCCGGGAAGGACAGCCGATCAGTTGGCTGCGCCCGTGCGAGCTCGCCGATGCGGATTTCCCTGCCGCCAACCGCCCGATCATCAGGGCACTCAATTTACCGCAGCGCCTGGCTATTGTTGGCCCCATGGCATCCTGGCAGGACGGTATCAGCCGGCTGGAACGGTCGATTGGCGGGATGGCGGGGCAGCTGGTTGTGCTTCGGGCGCCTCAATTACCGGATAACGATTACCTGAAACTGGCGGCAGAGGCTTTGCCGATCTGTTCCGGTGCCGGCGTCGGACTGGTTTTGCATGGCCATCCGCGTTTGCTGGGTGCATTTCCGAAAGCTGCCGGCCTGCACCTGCCCTGGCGTGAGGCTCAGGCGCTCTCAAGGCGCCCTGTGCCGGCCGATCGATGGCTGGGTGTGTCGTGCCATGACCGGGGGCAGCTGCACCATGCAGCGGCCCTGGGTGCGGATTACGCGACGCTGGGCCCGGTGTTGGAAACGTCCACCCATCCGGGGCAACCCGGAATGGGCTGGGAGCAGTTCGAATTCCTGGTGGCCAATGCCAGGCTTCCAGTCTACGGGCTGGGGGGGCTGGCGCCAGGTCATGAAACACTGTGTCGTGAGCGGGGCGGCCAGGGCATTGCCGGCATCGGTTTCTGGTGGTGAGCCACTGGCGGCGATTACGGATTTCCGCCAGCATCAGCCTGTGCGACAGTGGTTAAACAGTGACAGATCAACAACGACCGGGGAGTGCAGCGTGAGCAAGTTGACCCATCTGGATGATAAGGGCGAAGCCCGAATGGTGGATGTGACGAGCAAGGCCGTCACCGAGCGGGAGGCCCGGGCGGAAGCAACCATCCGCATGGCGCCGGAAACCCTGCGAATGATCATTGATGGTGAGCATCCCAAGGGCGACGTGCTGGCTACCGCCCGTATTGCCGGCATCATGGCGGCCAAGAAGACCCATGACCTGATTCCCCTGTGCCATGCCCTGAATCTGACATCGGTGAAAGTGGAGTTGTCTCCGGGGGCGGATGGCGCCTCGGTGCATATCCTTACCCGTTGCAAGCTGTCGGGGCAGACTGGTGTCGAGATGGAGGCGCTCACGGCTGCCAGTGTTGCCGCGTTGACCCTGTACGACATGTGCAAAGCCGTTGATAAGGCGATGGTGGTGGATGGTGTGCGGCTGCTGGAAAAGAAGGGTGGTCGCTCGGGACACTGGCGCGCGCCGGAACAATGATCTGCTCTCTGGCCTTGGCCGTACTCTTTCCGACCACACTGTATTCGGAGAGTAAACGTGCCAACACTACGCCAGGCAAGCAGCCGCATGATAGAATGCCCGCCCAATTTGTCAGAACCACGAGGAAATACAGTGGCTGTTCGTTACATTGAGACCTGCCGTTTGCCCACCCCCTTCGGTGTGTTCGACATGCACGGCTTTGAGGAGCCGGACACCGGAAAGGAGCATGTGGCACTAACGCTGGGCGATATTGATAGCGATGAGCCGCTGCTGGCACGTACCCATTCCGAGTGCCTGACTGGCGACGCCCTGTACAGCATGCGCTGTGATTGTGGGTATCAGCTGGAAGAAGCATTGCGCAGCATTGCCCGCGAAGGCCGTGGCATTCTGATGTATCTGCGCCAGGAAGGCCGTGGCATCGGGTTGCTGAACAAGATTCGCGCCTACCGGTTGCAGGATCAGGGCGCAGATACCGTAGAGGCCAACGAGCGGCTGGGTTTTGGTGCGGATTTGCGGGACTACAGCATGTGCAAGGACATGCTCGAGCACCTGGGGATCCGAAGCCTGAAGCTGATGACCAACAACCCCAGGAAGGTCAAGGCGCTGGAGTCTTACGGAATTCAGATTTCGGAGCGGGTTCCCCTGCACGTGGGTCGCAACCCGCACAACGAACACTATCTCAATACCAAGCAAAGCAAGCTCGGCCACTGGCTCGAGACTCATCAGGATGACGACCCGGCCTGATTGAGCCGGTTGGCAGAGTCGGCTGATAGCACGGCTGCGCTATCAGCCAGCAGTGATCACTTGATGGCGGTCAGGGCGGCGTTACCGAGGCGGTCAATCCGACTGGCGATGGCGCTACGGATACCTTCCGGGTCCAGCCCGCATTCCTTGAGCAATTCCCCGTGCTTGCCATGGTCGACGAAGCGGTCAGGCAAGCCCAGCTGCAGCACAGGCAGCATCACTTCCCGTTTATTCAGGCATTCGGTCACTGCGCTACCGGCACCGCCGGCCACCACGTTTTCTTCCAGCGTTACCAGCAGGTCATGTTGTTCGGCCAGTTCCAGTACCAGGCTCTCATCCAGTGGTTTAACGAAACGCATATCCGCCACTGTCGCATTCAGGCTGTCGGCCGCTTCCAGGGCTGAGCCCAACAGGGTGCCAAAGTTAAGTATGGCCACCCGAGCGCCCTCGCGAACAACGCGACCCTTGCCGAGGGGCAGAGCCGTCAGCGCCTGCTGGATTTCGGCACCGGGGCCGGTGCCCCGGGGGTAGCGCACGGCAGCTGGGCCATGGTACTGAAGACCGGTGTGCAGGAGCTGGCGGGTTTCGTTTTCATCTGAGGGGGTCATCACCACCATTTTCGGGATGCAGCGGAGATAGCTGATGTCGAACGCGCCGGCATGGGTCGGGCCGTCTTCGCCCACCAGCCCCGCCCGGTCGATGGCAAACAGCACGTCCAGATCCTGGATGGCAACGTCGTGAATCAGTTGGTCATAGCCCCGTTGCAGAAATGTGGAATAGATGGCCACGACGGGTTTGGCACCGTCACAGGCCAGTCCGGCGGCCAGGGTGACCGCGTGTTGTTCGGCGATGGCGACGTCAAAGTAGCGGTCCGGGTAGCGTTCGGAAAACGCCAGCAGGTCTGAGCCTTCACACATGGCGGGTGTAATGCCGACCACGCGCTCATCCTGCTCGGCGGCATCGCACAGCCACTGTCCGAAGACGTTGGCGTATTTTGGTTTGGCCTGCTTCGGTTTGACCGGCTCCGGTTTGCTCGGTGGCACGGGTTCAATCTTGTTGATGGCGTGATAGCCAATGGGGTCCGCCTCTGCGGGCGCAAAGCCCTTGCCTTTGGTGGTGACCACATGCAGGAACTGCGGGCCGTCCAGCTCCCGGATGTTCTCCAGGGTTTCAACCAGCAATGGCAGGTCGTGGCCATCAATGGGGCCGATGTAGTTGAAGCCCAGTTCCTCGAACAGCGTGCCCGGGGCAATCATGCCCTTGAAGTGTTCTTCGGTTTTCTTCGCCAGCGCCATCAGGTGTGGGGTGCTTTTCAGCACTTTCTTGCTGCTGTCCCGAACCTGGTTGTAGGTTCGGCTGGCCAGCAGCTTGGCAAAATAGTTGGACAACCCGCCCACGTTGCGGGAGATCGACATGTCATTATCGTTCAGGATTACGAGCATGTCGGCATGCAGATGGCCGGCGTGGTTCAGGGCTTCGAAGGCCATCCCGGCGGTCATTGCGCCGTCGCCGATTACGGCAATGCTCTTGCGCCCGGTATTCTGCATGCGGGCTGCAATGGCCATGCCCAGTGCGGCGCTGATGGATGTGCTGGAGTGGCCAACGCCAAAGGTGTCGTATTCACTTTCCGCGCGTTTCGGGAACCCGGCCAGGCCATCCTTGCGGCGGATGCTGCCCATCTGTTCCCGGCGACCAGTCAGGATCTTGTGGGGGTAGGCCTGGTGGCCAACATCCCAGACCAGTCGATCTTCAGGCGTATTGAAGACATAGTGCAGGGCGACGGTCAGTTCCAGAACGCCGAGGCCGGCACCAAAGTGCCCGCCGGTCTGGCCGACAGACCAGAGCAGGAAAGCCCGGAGTTCTCTGGCCAGTTGTGGAAGATCTTCCTCGGGCAGGGTGCGCAGCTGGGCGGGCACGTCAATCCGGTCAAGAATGGGCGTGTTGGGCCGCTGCGACGGGATTTCCCTGAAAATGTATGTGTCCTGCATCAGCTCGGGTCTTTATCGGAATATGGGTTCTATGACTGGCATTATAAGGGAACAGGGAGGTGTGTTTCACACTTCCCGGGCCAGATGTTACAAAACGGTGTCGTCATACCGGCCGATTCTTGTTTGTCAGCGCGGTTCAGTGGCTTCTGGCCACCACATAATCGGCCATGGCCCTTAGCACCTCGGCTTCGTCGCCGAAACTGTCCAGGGCACTCTGGGCCTGATCCAGCAGCTTCTCCAGGTGTCCCCTGGCGCCGGAAACACCCAGCAGGGCCGGATAGGTGGGTTTCTCCCTGGCGGCGTCCGAGCCCTGTCGCTTTCCGATGACTTCGGTATCGCCTTCAATATCCAGCAGGTCATCCTGCACCTGAAACGCCAGGCCCAGGGCGCTGGCAAAATCAGACAGGGCGGCCAGTTGTTGGTCTGTGACCGAACCGGATGCCAGCGCGCCAAGGCGAACACTGGCTTCGATCAGGGCGCCGGTTTTGTGGCGATGCATGGACTCAAGCTGTTCTATGGTCAGTTGGCGGCCAACCGATTCCAGATCAATGGCCTGGCCGCCAACCATGCCCTGATGTCCGCTGGCGGTCGCCAGTTCCCGAATCATTGCGATGCGTTGTTGGTCGGACAGCTCCGGGGCCTCCGCCAGAAGTGCAAAGGCCAGTGTTTGCAGCGCATCGCCGGCCAGTATGGCGCTGGCCTCATCAAACGCGATGTGAACGGTTGGTCGGCCACGCCGAAGGTCGTCGTCATCCATGGCGGGCAGGTCGTCGTGCACCAGGGAATAGGCGTGCACCAGTTCCAGCGCACAGGCGGGGGCCAGCGCCGCTAATGGATCGGCGCCGATGGCGCGGGCCGCGGCCAGGCACAATGCCGGGCGAATGCGCTTGCCACCGCCCAGAACGCTGTAGCGCATGGCCTCATCCAGCCTGGGTGAGGCGGCGCCATCGCGAATAGAGCGTTCCAGTGCCTGGTCAATCTGCTGGCGGGATTGCTCCAGAAATTCCAGAGCCAGGGACAGGCGCTCACTCATCAGTTGGCATCATCCGCTGAAAAGGGACGGGTCTCCAGGGAGCCATCGCTGTTCTGAACCAGCTGTTCAACACGCTGTTCGGCGGTTTTCAGGGCGGTCTGGCATTCTCGGGTGAGCTTTACGCCCCGTTCGAAGGCTGCCAGTGACTGCTCCAGCGAAAGCTCTCCCTGCTCAAGATCGCGAACCAATCGTTCAAGTTCGTCCAGGGATTTTTCAAAGTCGGCAATGGATGTGCTGCTGTTATTCTCACCGGCCATGGGCGACCTCCGGTCAGGTGTTTCGGAAATTGCGCGGATTATATCAGAGTCCCTGAGCTATCGCTGCCAGGCGAATTGGCGTTTTTCCAGAGTGACAGCATTCGGTCCCCAGGATTGCTCGGTGACTGACACCTGGCCCTGTCGGGACACGGTAACAACCGTGGTTGCTCGGGTTCCGTAGTGGTCGCCGACGATGAATGGTGAAGACAGAAATCGCTCGGTTTCCATGCCAACGCCGGTATCCGGAAGGCTCCGGTCGGGCGCTGGCGTGGTGTCCTGCAAGAGTGACAGTAGCTGTTTGTGCAGCGGCGCCGGGTCTTGGCGCGCTTGTTCCACGCAATGGCCAACGGCCTTGCGTAGCCTCAGCAGTTTTGGCCAGGGGGTCTGCAGCAGGTGGTTGCTCAGGCCATAAACGCCCCGGAATACCTGCCGGCCCGGGTGGGCGTCCCGATTGCTGTAATACCAGCCTCCAAGACCGGTCAGCTTCACCAGGTTGAACCCCGCATAGCGCCCGGGCTCTGCATCCAGTGAGGATTGCAGTTCACCGGTTGAGAGTCTCAGTGCGTGTAAGGGCAGTTCGCCACGGCTTTGGCGGCCAGCCTCGGGGCTTCCTTCCCGCACATTGGTAACGGCTGTTACCGTGCCGTCGGTATTGACCGCCAACCAGGTGCCGCCGGATTCCAGGTCCTGTCCGGCCAGAATCTGCTGGCCGCTGTTATCCTGCCACCAGTCCATGGCGGCGGTGGGGCGCCGGAAGAACTCGTCCCGGTTGGCTGCCACCACCAGGGGAAATTCCGGGCTTTGTCCGATGGCGAAAGCAATGAGGCACATGGTCGATGGCAATCCTTTAATTGAATTGGGAGGCTGCAGCGTTTGGCAACAATGCGTATCATACCAGCCTGATTTATTCCCGGGATTAAGCAAACAAACATGACCCTGATCGGTATATTCATTCTGTATCTGGCACTAGGTGCACTGGCAGGCACCATGGCAGGCCTGTTCGGAATCGGCGGTGGCCTGGTGATCGTTCCGGTGCTGATTTTCACTTTTGGCTTCCAGGGGTTCAGTGCCGAGATCGCCGCTCACCTCGCTATTGGTACTTCTCTGGCCACGATTGTCTTTACGTCCATCAGTTCCATCCGCACCCACCATATCCATGGGGCTGTCCGGTGGGAACTGGTGCGGCCCATGACGGTCGGAATCATCGTCGGGGCGTTGGCCGGGGCGTGGACGGCATCGCTGCTGAGTGGCCCGATGCTGAAAACCATCATTGGCGCCTTTGCGATTCTGGTCGCGGTGAAAATGCTGCTGGAAGCAAACCCTAAGCCCGGTCGGGATGTGCCTGGTAACGCCGGGCTCGGGGTGGCCGGTGGGTTTGTGGGCTGGGCATCTGCCATCTTCGGAATTGGTGGTGGCACACTCTCCGTGCCTTACCTCACCTGGTGTAACGTGCGCATGCAACAGGCTGTCGCCACGTCCGCGGCCTGTGGCTTGCCGATTGCCTTGGCTGGTGCTGCTGGCAACATCTGGACCGGCTGGCAGAACCCGCAGCTGCCCGATTTCAGTATTGGGTTTATCTATTTGCCGGCGTTGGTCGGTATTGTTGCCACCAGTGTCTTTTTTGCCCGTTTCGGTGCAAAGCTGGCACACAAGCTGGATGGCCGCCTGTTGAAGAAGATATTTGCCGTTGTGCTGATCCTCGTCGGCCTCCGATTCCTGCTGAGTTGAGAGCGTATTCATGTTGCAACACCCGCAGATTGACCCGGTGGCCATCGCCATCGGCCCCCTGAAAATCCACTGGTATGGCCTGACCTACCTGGTTGGCTTCGCCGCTGGCTGGTGGCTTGGCCGCCTGCGTAGCCGCAAACCCTGGTCGCCCCTGAATGAAGAGCAAGTAGGTGACCTGCTGTTTTACATGGCCCTGGGGGTTATTCTCGGTGGCCGTTTCGGGTATGTGGTGTTTTATAACTTCGATGCCTTCCTGGCCGACCCGTTATGGTTGTTGCGGGTGTGGGAAGGGGGAATGTCGTTCCATGGCGGCCTGCTGGGCGTTATGCTGGCGATGTGGTGGTTCGGGCGTAAAACGTCGGCCGGGTTCTGGAGCATCGCCGATTTTGTGGCGCCGCTGGTGCCGGTGGGCCTGGGCGCGGGCCGCATCGGCAACTTCATCAATGGGGAGCTCTGGGGCAAACCGACGGATGTGTCCTGGGGCATGGTGTTCCGCACCGCTCCAGACAGCCTGGCCAGGCACCCCTCCCAGCTCTACCAGTTTGCCCTGGAAGGCGTGGTACTGTTCGCCATCCTGTGGTGGTTCTCCTCCCGGCCGCGCCCGAAAATGGCCGTCTCTGGCCTGTTTCTGGCCTGCTATGGCAGCTTCCGATTCTTTACCGAATTCTTCCGCCAACCTGACCCGCAACTGGGTTACCTGGCCTTCGACTGGCTGACCATGGGGCAGGTGCTATCGTTGCCCATGGTTATTGCCGGCGCTGCCCTGATTGTTATTGCTTACCGGAGAAACGCTGCATGAAAGCTTACCTCGACCTGATGCAAGACGTTGTCGACAACGGATTCGACAAGGGTGACCGCACCGGGGTTGGCACCCGCTCCGTGTTCGGCCGGCAAATGCGCTTCAACTTGCAGGACGGCTTCCCCCTGGTGACCACCAAGAAAGTCCACCTGCGAAGCATCATCTACGAATTGTTGTGGTTCCTGAAAGGCTCCACTGACAACAACTGGCTGGCGGAACGAAAGGTCAGCATCTGGAATGAATGGGCACTCGATAATGGCGACCTGGGGCCGATTTACGGCAAGCAGTGGCGCAGCTGGCAGTGCCACGACGGTCGGGTGATCGATCAGATCAGCGAGGTTATCGAGCAAATCCGAACCAAGCCAAACTCCCGGCGCCTGATTGTCTCCGCCTGGAACCCGGCGGAACTGCCGGACGAGTCAGTCAGTCCTCAGGATAATGTGCGGGAAGGGCGCATGGCGCTCGCTCCCTGCCATTGTCTGTTCCAGTTCTATGTGGCGGACGGCAAGCTGTCTTGCCAGCTTTACCAGCGCAGTGCGGATCTGTTTTTGGGGGTGCCTTTCAACATTGCGTCTTATGCTTTGTTGACCCACATGATTGCCCAGCAGTGTGATCTGGACGTTGGTGAGTTTGTGCACACGTTTGGGGACTGTCACTTGTACAGTAATCACCTGACCGACGATATCGTGTTCGAGCAGCTAAAGCGCGAGCCCCGTGCGTTGCCGAAGCTGGTGATCAAGCGCAAGCCGGAATCGATTTTTGATTACGAGCTGGAAGATTTCGAATTCGAAGGTTATGACCCTTACCCGGTGATTAAGGCCCCGATAGCGATCTGACTTCGAGTTGCGGAGCGCGGACCGATTGGCTGGGGGGAGGCAGGTCAGCGGGTGGGGCTTTCCGAAAAACGCTGTGAATACGTCCGTGTACGCTTGGCTCCGCCATCCATGGCTCCGCACATTTTCGGAAAGCCCCACCCACTGCCCTGCTTTCGAACAATGGTGATCGAAGATCCCGTATGCGCAGTAAGGTTTTAAACAGTCCGGCCTGCCTGAATGGTTAAGCCGCAAGGGGGCGGGGATGCCTCTCCAAAAATGTGCGGAGCCATGGATGGCGGAGCCCAAGCCGCGCAGGGATGCCTTGAGGCGTTTTTTGGAGAGGCATCCCCGCCCTCTTGCCGCCCCCCAAGGCTCAAGCCAAAGGCCCAGAACTCCAGGTTATGAGGACCAAATATGAGAAAGGCACTGATTGTTGCGATGTCCCGGAATCGCGTCATTGGGCGGGACAACAAGCTCCCCTGGTATCTGCCTGGCGATCTGCGTTATTTCAAGCAGGCCACGATGGGTAAGCCCATCATCATGGGGCGGAAAACCTGGGATTCTATCGGAAGACCACTGCCGGGGCGGATGAATGTGGTGATTTCCAGAAACCCGGAATGGCAGGCGCCCGCCGGCACGGTTGCGGCGGCATCATTGGATGAGGCGTTGGTCAAGGCTCAGGCCCAGGCGGAGCTGGAGGGTGGTGATGAGGTAATGATTATCGGCGGTGGCCAGATCTACGCCGAGGCGCTGCCCATGGTTGACCGGATGTACATCACACAGGTACACGCCGAGGTAGATGGCGACGCTTACTTTCCGGAAGTGAACTGGGATGACTGGGAAGAAATCGGACGCGAAGATTTCTCCGCGTCTGACAACAATCCTTACGACTACAGCTTTGTCGTCTACCAGCGTAGCCGGTCAGCCTGACCGGCTAGCGGTTCTGGCCCTTAGCGCGGGGCGCGCTTGGGGCCATTGGCAGAGGGCTTGCCGCCTTTGCCAGCAGGCTTGCCCTTGGGCGGTCCCTTGCGGAAGCCGGGCTTGCCATCTTTGCTGAATTTCTTGCCGGGTCCACCCTTGCGGAAACCGCCTTTGCCCGGAGGTGGGCCTTTGCGGTCGCGACGGGGCGCTGCGGACACTTCCGGCAGGGCTTCGGGCTGCTCCAGCGGCAGTGAATCCGGCTGGGAGGCTTCAAGCAAGCAAGCCAGGGCGCCAGCAACGGCGGCCATGTCCATGTCATTGCGCTCGGCAATGTCGTCCAGCAGGGCAATGGCCTTGGCAGATCGGGGATCGTTGGTGAAGCCCAGCAGTTGCTCTTCAAACTGCTCTACCCGCATTTTCTGCAGCGCAGCCGGTGACGGCAGCTGGTACGGTTCCATCGGCGAGTTGGTGGCCCGCTCCAGGGTGCGCAGCCAACTGCGCTCGCGCGGTGTGACTAACAGAATTGCCTTACCGGTACGGCCCGCACGGCCTGTACGACCAACCCGGTGGATGTACGCCTCGGTGTCGTAGGGCACGTCGTAGTTGATCACGTGGGTAATCCGGGGTACGTCCAGACCACGGGCAGCAACATCGGTGGCGATGATGATGTCTTTCTTGCCGCGCTTGAGGTCTTCTACGGTCTGTTCACGCTGGCGCTGGTTGAGGTCACCGCTCAGGGGCGCAACCGCATGGCCTCGGGCTGACAGTTTTTCCGCCAGCAGAGTGGTCTCGGCCTTGGTGCGCACGAAGATAATAGAGGCGTCGAACGGCTCCACTTCCAGGATGCGGGTCAGGGCGTCCAGCTTGCGCTCCGCGTAGACTGGCAGAACGAACTGGGCGATACGCTCAACGGTGCGGGTTTCGCTTTCGATGCGTACTTCCGTGGCGTTCTTCAGATAGGTTTGGGCAACCTTTTTGATCTGCGGCGGCATGGTGGCCGAGAACAGGGCGCGCTGACAGGTGTCCGGAGTCTTCGCCAGAATTGCCTCTACGTCGTCAATAAAGCCCATGCGCAGCATTTCGTCTGCTTCATCCAGCACCAGTGCCTTCAGACTGCCCAGCTTCAGGGTACCTTTGCGCAGGTGGTCCAGCATCCGGCCTGGCGTACCCACGATGACCTGGGCGCCACGCTTCAGGCCGCGAATCTGTGGCGCAAAATCCTGGCCACCGTAAATCGGCAGAACGTGGAAGTGTTTAAACTTGCTGGCGTAGGTGGTGAACGCCTCGGCCACCTGAATGGCCAGCTCCCGGGTAGGGGCAAGCACCAGAATCTGGGGCTCTGCAACGCTGGCATCAATACGGCTCAGCAGCGGCAGTGCAAACGCGGCCGTTTTGCCAGTACCGGTCTGGGCAACACCCAGTAGGTGGTTGCCGGCCAGCAAGGCTGGAATGGATTGCGCCTGGATGGGCGACGGAGTTTCATAGCCAACTGCGGAGACGGCTTCCAGTACTGCTGGATCCAGCCCCAGTTCGGCAAAAGACAATTCTGACATGAATGTACTCGGTATTCGGAGGGTATCGCATTACAAAGGCAATGCATGATTTTGAAACATTATAGTCGGTTTGGACAGTCTTTAACATGACTATTGCCGGTAATAGGGTAGGTAGTTGCCGGGGAAGCAGCTTGCCAGCTTCGGTAAACTGCGGCAGTCTTGGTGGTTTGCAGGCTAATTAACAGGAATGGAAGAGTATGACGTTCGATGAGCTTCTGAATTCGGTGGGCGAGGGCCGGGACGTTGTGATCCCGGCCAGTTGGGGGCAGGGACGGGCCACCTTCGGTGGGCTGGTAGCCGCGCTGGCATTCGACGTGATGGCGTCGAAAGTTGCCCCTGGCAGGGCCATGCGGGCGATGCAGGTGTCTTTTGTCGAGCCGGTGGAACCGGATGTGCCTGCGGTGTTTGAGGCAGAGTTGTTGCGTGAGGGCAAGGCGGTCTCTCAGGTACAGGGGCGAATTCTGCAAAACGGTGAGACCAGGCTGGCGTGCCTGGCGAGTTTTGGTGGTGATCGGGAGTCATCAGTTCAGGTGGCGCCATCGCCCGCCCCGGAGGCTGTTCCGGTAGACCAATGCCAGGAGTTGCCATACATTCCCGGAGTTACCCCGGAATTTACCCAGCATATCGACATGCGCTGGTCGTTCGGCAACATGCCGTTTTCCGGCAAGGGTGGTCGTGAGATGGGGGGCTGGATGCAGTTCCGGGAGACGCCCTCGGCCCTGACCGACGCGCACATTGTGGCGTTGGTGGATGCCTGGCCACCAGCATTATTACCGCATTTGAAGGGGCCCGCACCGGCCAGTTCCCTGAGCTGGGCGCTGGAGATTGTGCATCCGCGGCCGACCATGAAGCCGGGAGAGTGGCTGCTCTACAGGGCCACGATTGATCAGGCAGGCGCCGGTTACGGCCATACCCATGCCGGTATCTGGACTGAGAGCGGCGAACTGGTGGCGCTGAGCCGCCAGACGGTGACCGTTTTTGGTTGAATGGGTGGGGGCTCAGGCCGCCATTTCAGCTTTCAGGGCGTCCAGTATGACCCGGGCAAACTCCCTGGGGGAGTCCTCCTGCAGGAAATGGCCACCGCGCAGGGTAATGTGGGGCTGTCCAAGTGCCCCGGGAATGCGTCTTTGCATGTGACGATCGCCTCCCCGGGTGATCGGATCGCCATTGCTGAAACAGGTGATGAAGGGCTTGCGCCATTTCTCCAGGATCCGCCAGGCCTCGCGGTTGGCGGCGCTGGCTGGATCATCCGGTGAAACCGGAACCAGGCCCGGAAACGCGCGGGCGCCCGCCTTGAATTCCGCGCTCGGAAAGGGTGCCTCGTAGGCCGCCATCTCACCCGGGCTCAGAGCCCTTTCGGTACCCAGCTGTATGATGCGGGCCACGGGAAACCAGGGGCTGTGGCTGGCAAACGCTTTCCACGCACGGAACACCGCAGGCACCGGCGAGTCTCCGGTAGGCAGCATGCCGTTACCGACAATGATCCGGTTGAAACGTCTGTGGTGTTCAGCCGCCAATCGCAGGCCAAGCAGTGATCCCCAATTCTGACAGACCAGGGTGATGTTGGTGAGGTTCAGGTCTTCCAGCCAGCGGGTCAGCCAGTTCATATGGCTGCTGTAGCTGTAGTCCGTCACGCTGGCCGGTTTGTCTGATTTTCCGAAACCGATGAGATCCGGTGCCAAAACCCGATATCCCGCCTCTGCGACCATGGGAATCATGTGTCGGTAAAGATACGACCAGGATGGTTCCCCATGGAGCATGACGACCGGTGTGGCATTGGTCGGACCATGATCGACGAAGTGCATGCGCAGGTCTGGCTCAACGTCCAGATAATTTGCTTGGAAGGGATAATCCGGAAGGCCTGCGAAGCGGGCTTCGTCGGTTCTCAGAATACGCATGCCATCGACTGTCCTGACTGATTGGTTGCGTGATTGTCTTTACGGCAATCGTCGGAAATCAGGATAAATCAGATGGAAATTTTGTGTGTTTGAGTTGCGTAACAGTGCGTTGCCGGTTTGAATCAGGACGCGATATCAAACAGGCGTTCGGGGTTGTCAATCCGGGCCAAGGCATCGTCGCAGCAGTTGACGGCGCCACAGTCGTCGGCCGAGCACAGCCCGATGGTATGGCAATGGATGTCCTGATGGCCGTCGCCCTGGTTCCTGAAAATCCTGGCTCTGGAAAGAATGGAACGGCAATGGCCGCACAACAGTGTCGGCACGGCACTGCCTTCAGCCAGGATGGCGGTGTAATGGGTCGTATTTGTCATAATAATCCTCCTGATCCATAGAACATAAGGGCAAAATGTGACAGTTCAAAGTCGCCACAGTGATCCTGCGTTGGTTCGGGTTCAGCAGTTATACGTATCAGGCGTCAGGATCGACCACGGGGCGACGGTTTGAGCGTTTGTCCTCCCAGTCCAGGTCCTTGGGGTCGTACCATCCGAGTTTGTCCATAACCCGGTGCCGGGTATACTCGGACAGTGTTGGCCACAGTTCCTGGAAGTCTTCCAGCCCTCTATCCCGTTGCCTCTGCTGTTTGCTCTGCAAGCGGTTGATGGTGCGCGGAAGATGTAGGGCTTCACCCAGTTGACCAGGCACCAGAACCTCCTGCCCCATCACCTTGCGACGGTGCATACGCGAAGCCAGAACCTTCTGGAGTTCTGTTGCGGCCTCAAGGGCTGTTTCAACGGTAAAAGCGTCTGAATCCAACAACATGACCTGTTAATTGGCTGATCGATAACCTGATACTATATCGTGAAGGTGGCTATAGTGGCCACGCTATCGTGTTAGTCTGTTTTTTCGTGAAACGTTTATGGGCACCGCTCGCTTCAGGGTATGGGGATTATGTACACAAAACTTGAGACACGGACTTTTCTGGCGATGCTGGTGGGCGTTTCCATCGCCTTCGCGTTGTTGATGAAGCCATTTTTCGGGCCAATATTCTGGGCGATCGCCATTGCCCTGATTTTTTACCCGGTCAATCAGTGGCTGACCCGCCGTATGGGCGACAGGCCTAACATCAATGCCATGATTACCCTGCTGGTTTGCATCATCATAGTGGTGATTCCGGTGCTTGGGCTGGGAGCGGCCCTGATCACCGAAGGCATGGGGCTGTACCAGAAGATCCAGAGCGGTGAGATCCGTCCTGGTGAATACATTGACCAGGTCAACCGGTCGTTCCCGGCCATTCAGGCATTTCTGGGCCAGTTCGATATCAGTTTCGGTGAATTGCGGGATCGCGTGGTCAGTGTGTTTGTTGGGGGCAGCCAGTTCCTTGCCAAGCAGGCGCTGGGCATCGGCCAGAACACTTTCCAGTTTTTCCTCGGCCTGGCGCTCATGGTGTATCTGGCGTTTTTCCTGATTCGGGATGGCCAGAAACTGGTCGAGCTGCTGATCAAGGCGTTGCCCCTGGGTGATGAACGAGAGCGCCTGCTGTTTGCCAAGTTTGCCGAGGTTACCCGGGCAACGGTCAAGGGCAATTTGCTGATTGCCATCATTCAGGGTGCCCTGGGTGGCGTGATTTTCTGGATTCTGGGGATCTCCGGTGCGATCCTGTGGGGGGTGGTGATGGCCATTTTCTCCCTGCTACCGGCCGTTGGCGCTGCCATTGTGTGGATTCCGGCAGCGGTCTACCTGGCTGCCATCGGTGACGTGGTGCCAGCGGTCATTCTGACGGTCTACGGTATGGTGGTAATTGGCCTCGCCGATAACCTGTTGCGGCCAATCCTGGTGGGGCGAGACACCAAAATGCCGGACTACCTGGTTTTATTATCGACCCTGGGGGGGCTTGTCATGTTCGGTATTAACGGGTTTGTGATGGGCCCACTGGTGGCGGCACTGTTCATGGCATTCTGGGGCATTTTTATCCGTGAGTTTGGCAACGAAAGTTCTGAGAATGTGCCGAAGCGTGCGACAGGTTCTGCAGAGGGGGATTGATCTGTGTTAGGGTCTTGGTGTCGCCCGGGCTTGTGGAGATGGGCGCCACATAATAATAAATAGACCGATATCCCTGAGGTATCAGGAGCAGATCTGTGTCAACGACGAATCCATTCAGTCATCGAGCAAAAAAGGCGGCCATAGTCGCCGGAACCATCGCCCTCATCGGATTAACGTCCACGGCCTATGCCAACGACGTAGTCGCGCTCAAGCACGCCTTGTACGGTGCCGGCTACGAGATAGAAAACGTCAATCCGGAGCTGGACTCCAATACCCGAGCGGAGCTGGAAAAATTTCAGCGCGACCAGGGGCTTGCGGTCACAGGCTTGCTGGACGAGGCAACCGAGCGCGCTTTGGGTATGGCTGCTGCACAGCCGGTGGCCAGCGCGGCCGGCCAGGCCGGAGCTGCGCCGTCGGCGGAGGAGAGCGCCGCTGCCGCAACCGAGCCGGAGCCCGAGGAGGAAGAGGACAGCGGCTGGTCGCTCTGGTGACGGGTCGGTAGCCACAAAAAAGCCCGCCAGATATTCCCCAGGCGGGCTTTTTGTTGGAGCGTGGGAGTTCAGTCCAGTTTGGAGAGGTCCCGCACAGCACCTTTGTCGGCACTGGTCGCCAGCAGCGCGTAGGCCTTGAGTGCTGCAGAGACTTTGCGGTCGCGGGCGAGTTCGGGCTTCCAGCCTCTGGCGTCACGGTCTTTGCGACGTTTGTCCAGTTCTTCGTTGCTGACCTGCAGATTGATGCTGCGCTCCGGGATATTGATCAGGATAGTGTCACCATTCTCGATCAGGCCGATGGCACCGCCGGCGGCGGCTTCTGGTGACGCGTGCCCGATGGATAATCCGGAAGTACCACCTGAGAAGCGGCCGTCCGTCAGCAGGGCGCATTCCTTGCCGAGGCCCTTGGATTTCAGGTAACTGGTGGGGTACAGCATTTCCTGCATGCCTGGGCCACCACGGGGGCCCTCGTAACGGATAATCACGACTTCGCCTGGCTTCACTTCGTCACTCAGAATGCCGGCAACTGCCGCATCCTGGCTTTCAAAGACCCTGGCTTTACCCTCGAACACGTAGATGCTCTCATCCACGCCCGCTGTTTTTACCACGCAGCCGTCCTGGGCAATGTTGCCGAACAGAACCGCCAGGCCACCCTCGGAAGAGTAGGCGTTTTCAACGGACCGGATGCAGCCGTTCTCACGGTCGCCGTCCAGGCTGGGCCAGCGGGTGCTCTGGCTGAAGGCGGTCTGGGTGGGAATGCCCGCCGGGCCGGCCTTGTAGAACTCAACCACCTCAGCGGTGGGAGAACGCATGATGTCCCATACTTCCAGGGCATCTCTCATGGTTTTACTGTGTACCGTTGGCAAATCGACGTTGATCAGCCCGCCACGTTCCAGTTCACCCATGATGCCCATGATGCCGCCGGCCCGGTGTACATCTTCCATATGGTATTTCGGGGAGTTGGGAGCCACCTTGCACAGCTGGGGTACTTTCCGCGACAGTTGGTCAATTTCGGCCAGCGTAAACTCAACACCGCCTTCCTGGGCCGCCGCCAGCAGGTGCAGAATCGTGTTGGTGGAGCCGCCCATGGCAATGTCCATGACCATCGCATTCTCGAACGCGGAGAACGACGCAATGCTGCGTGGCAGCACGCTGGCATCGTTCTGCTCGTAATAGCGCTTGGTATTCTCCACAATTTGACGACCGGCGTTCAGGAACAGCTGTTCACGGTCGGCGTGGGTGGCCAGCATGGAACCGTTACCGGGCAGCGCCAGGCCAATGGCTTCGGTGAGGCAGTTCATGGAGTTGGCAGTGAACATGCCGGAGCAGGAACCGCAGGTAGGACAGGCGCTACGCTCGTATTCTTCGACCATTTCATCGGTGGCAGTCGGGTCGGCTGCGATCACCATGGCGTCCACCAGGTCCAGTTTGTGCTCGGACAACTTGGTTTTGCCGGCCTCCATTGGGCCACCGGAGACGAAGATTGTCGGAATGTTCAGGCGCATGGCGGCCATCAACATGCCTGGGGTGATCTTGTCGCAGTTGGAAATGCAAACCAGCGCGTCGGCACAGTGGGCGTTAACCATGTACTCGACAGAATCGGCAATAATTTCCCGGGAGGGCAGGGAGTAAAGCATGCCGTCATGGCCCATGGCGATGCCATCATCCACCGCTATGGTGTTGAACTCTTTGGCAACGCCGCCAGCCGATTCGATCTCACGGCAGACCAGTTGTCCGAGGTCTTTCAAGTGAACGTGGCCAGGCACAAACTGGGTGAAGGAGTTGGCAACGGCGATGATGGGTTTGCCAAAGTCTTCATTTTTCATGCCGGTGGCGCGCCAGAGCGCCCGGGCGCCGGCCATGTTGCGGCCAGCGGTTGATGTATGAGAACGGTACTGGGGCATGGTGTGCTGCTGTCTCCCTGGTTATCTGGTTGTACTTGAGCACAAAGGATACCAGATTAAACGCTGGTCGCATGGCTGTTTTGTCAGTGCGTGTTTACAATACGTAACAAGTAACGGGATATTTTGACCAGAATTTCGAGGGAGTCTGTCTATGGGTGGCCAGGAAAGCCTGCAGCTGCGTCGTCTCAAGGATTTCCAGCCATTGGGGCGGTTGACGGACGATCAATTGGTGTTGTTGGCCAGCCGGGCTGAACGCCGGACCCATGGGCCCGGCCAACGGGTGATGGAACGGGGCGTTCGCGACGGCCTGGACTTTTTCCTGATATCCGGAAAGGTAGAGCTCGAGTCTGTGGACGGCCGTAAAACGGTGATTGAGGCTGAAACGGAAAAGGCACTCAACCCCATCGCCCGGTTGCAGCCCAGGATGTACGACGTTACTGCGGTCAAGCCCTGCGAGTTTCTGGTCATTGAGCAGGAGGTTCTGAATCAGATGCTGAGATCGGCGCCGGTTGCCCAGGTGGAAATGGATTCCGGGGATGGCGGCGCCGATGAAAGTGAAGAGCATCACCTGCTGATGGAGTTTTACGCCGAACTTCGTTCCAATCAGCTCAAATTGCCCAGTGTGCCGGATGTGGCCTGGAAAGTGCGCCGGGTGGTGGACCGTGAAGACTCCACCGCGCTCGATGTAGCCAAGGCGGTCTCAGCCGACCCCGCCATGGCGGCAAAGTTGGTGCGGTCCTGCAACAGTCCGTTATACCGGGGGTTCAGTGATGTCCGGAACGTGCGGGAGGCGGTGGTTCGTTTGGGTATGCGAACCACCCGGCAATTGGTAACCGTATTTGCCATGCGCGAGGTGTTCAAGACTCGTCGGGCCTCGCTGCAGAAGGAAATGGAACAGCTTTGGCGGCATTCCCGGGAGGTGGCGGCCCTGTGTTGGGTGCTGGCGGATCACGCCACCCGGATTGACCCGGAAGAGGCCCTGCTGGCGGGCTTGCTGCACGATATTGGCATCGTTCCGGTCCTGGTGCAGGCCGAGCACCATGTGAACCTGTTTGCCGATGAAAAGAACCTTCAGCACGCCATGTCGGAGTTGCGGGCCGATGTAGGGTGTGCGGTTCTGGAGAACTGGCAGTTTCCGAAAGCGTTTATCGAGTCCGCCCGCCATGCAGAAGACTGGAGCTATGAGTGTCGGGAGTCTGCACCCCAGCTGGTTGACGTTGTGATCGTGGCGCAGTTGCATTCCATGATCGGATCCAGTCAGAATGCCGGCTTGCCCGCTTTTGACCAGGTGCCAGCCTGGCGCCGCCTGGGGGAACTGGATCTCAATGCCTCCCGGAGCCTGCAACTTTTGAGTGAGGCCCGTGAACGGGTAGATGAGGTGCAAAAGCTCCTGTCCATCCGATAACTACTGCCTGATGACGGAGTCTGCCCTGCAGTGAATGACACCATTATGAATGTTCCCCTGTTTCCGTTGAATTCAATTGTTTTGCCCAAGGGGCGCATTCCCCTCCAGCTGTTTGAGCCCCGCTACATCGACATGCTCTCCCGGTGTATGAAAGAAGACCGTGGGTTTGTGGTGATCTTGCTCCGTGAGGGCGGTGAAACCGCCCGGCAGGCGGCGTTCTACGATATCGGAACCTACGTGCGGATTATCGATTTCCAGCAATTGGACAGCGGGCTGCTCGGGATTACTGTGGAAGGTGAGTTGAAAGTGTCTGTTGTTCGCAGTTGGCAGCAGGAAGACGGCTTGAACCTGGGGGACGTGGAGTGCCTGATCGCAGAAGCCGAAAGCGAGGTTCCGGAGCGTTACCATGAACTGCCTTCCGTGCTGAGGGCGTTGTTCCGCCACCCGGTCGTCAAGGATCTGGGTATGGATGTGGACTACGAGGATGCCCGGGACGTAGGCTGGCGGCTAACGGAGCTGCTGCCCCTGGACAAGCAGGAAAAACAGCGGCTGGCAGAACTGCAGGATCCCCTCGAACGGCTGCAACGGCTTCAGGAATTGCTTGAGGCGCTGGAGCAGAATTAGTTCGGTGGCAAGGGCGAATAGGCCAGGCTGGCGGTGTCCCACTGGGTGATGAGGTACCCTGCGGCGAATGCCAGCCAGAGCATCACCGCCGCCCAGGTCAGGGCATCCGGCCAGATGGGTACCCGGTCGTAGCGACTGTAACTGGCCCGAATGGCGCCGGTAATGGCCATCCCCAGTAACACTCCTCCCAGTACATCGGTAAACCAGTGTACCCCCAGGTAGAGCCTGCTCAGGGCAATGGGCACCAGAGGCAAGGACAGCAATACATAGGTTTGCCAGCGTTGTCGCGTTCTGTTTTCGCCAGCGATGAAGCTGGCGGCCATGGTGACCAACACCGTTGCCCCTGCAGTATGGCCGCTGGGAAAAGCGCCTGAGGCCGGTGGCCTAAGCACCTGATCCGGGCGATCTACCATCAGGCCGGTTTTGACCAGCCATACGCAGGCAAAGCAGAGAGTCGCCGCCAGGGCAATGTGCAGGGCAGCGGCGTAATACCCCCTGAACGACAGAACTGCCACGGCCAGTACGGCCGCGCTGATCAGTACCGGAGGGTCGCCCATGAGCGTGGCGGCGATCACCGGAATATCCAGCAGCGGTTGTCGCAGCACTTCAAACCAGGCAACGACCAAGTGGTTCAGCTCGTTGATCCGCCGGCTGTAAGTAACCAACTGGGTCAGGATCACAAACATCGCCAGCGACCCGGTAGCCAGAACAATCGATGGCAGGGGGAATTCGCCTTTGCGGGCAGGCCGTTCGTTGGTGTAAAGCCGCCAGAACCGATGCGTGGTGTCGTAACGGGCCATAAACGACTCCAGCCAGCGGTAGGGCCTGCTGCCCTCGCCAACGCCAAGCCGGAACTGAAGAACCACCACATATAAAGCCACCAGCACCGCTGCGCTGATGCCAATAATCGGGTAGAAATGAGGTGGTGGTTCTATTTCGCTGGCGAGGGCGCTGCCGACGGCATAGCCCGGCAGCACATAGACCAGGGCCCAGCCGACCGCAGAAATCAGGTTGAAGGTAAGAAACCGGCGCCATGACATGTGCAGCGCACCGGCAATCAGCGGGATGACCGGGCGGATAGGGCCAATAAAACGCCCGGCAATCACACTTTTGCCGCCGTGGGCATTAAAAAAAGACTCGCCCCGGGTGATTAGCTCCGGGTAACGGCTGAAGGGCCAGACCGAATGCAGCCGCCCCCTGAAGAAACGGCCCACGGTAAAACTGATGAGGTCACCGAAAACCGCTCCCATGCCTGCCCAGGCCAGGGCTTCGGACAGGGGCATGCCGGATTTTCCTGCCAGTGCGGCAAAACCAAACAGCATGGCAACGCCGGGTACAACAATGCCGGCAATAGCCAGGGACTCCACCATGGCGGTTGCAAAGAGTGCCAGTATCAGCCAGCCGGGGTTGTCTGCTACCCAGGCTGCGGCACCAGCCAGCCAGCTTTCAATCATATGTCGACGGACTCTCCCGGGCTGAACCAGGCCGAATCCATACCCCGTTGACGAGCCTGATGCATTGCCTGATTGGCCCGGTTACGGAGTGAGACCGTACTGGTATCGCCGTTGCCGCGAGTGGTGCAGCCCAAGCTGACAGAGAGCCTGCCAATACCGCTCCACTCCCTTTCGCCAATGCTTCTTCGAATCCGCTCGGCGATGACGCGTACGCCCTCCTCTGGTGTGAAGGGGAGGATCAGGAAAAACTCCGAGTCGTTCAGGGTGTACAGGCTGTCGCCCGCCCGAATAACGCCAAACAGATGCTCGGTGACCGATTTAAACAGGTTCTGCAGCCCTGCTTTCCCGTGCAGGTCCCTTATTTCGTCCGTGTAATCAAAACTCAGGTTGATCACTGACAAGGGGTGGCCAGTGGCAATCGCTCTGCTGATTTCCTTTTGCAGGGTTTCGTCCAGAAACCGTGAGTTGTGGGCGCCGGTGACCGGGTCGGTAATAGCCAGATCTTCTGCGGATTGGGCGATGTGATCGTAGTGCCAGATGTACAGGGCGCCCACTGCAAGTGTCAGGATCAGGCCCATGGAGGTCATCAGTGCGTAGGCGGCGGAATTGCCGAACCACACAGCGCCAATCACCGGTACCAGGAGCAATGCCGACAGGCTCAATCCCTGGCGCAGCGGCAGAACCAGAAGATTCAGGATCAGGAGCGGCATCGCCCAGTGAGTTACTCCGGGGCTGTCCAGAACCAGAATGGCGGCCACCAGGCCTGCGTTGAGACCGGCCAGAATCAGCAGGTGCCCTGGGGCCGATAGCTGCTGGCGGCGACACACGAAGGTGTAGATCAGCCCGGCCAGCAACAGGCAGGTCATCGCCAGGGCGAGATAGAATAACTCGTAAAAGCCGTAGCGCAGGTTCTGCAGTGCCAGCGAGAAAATGAACAGGGCCGCCAGTCCGTAGCCGAAGCTGTGAGTCCAGGTTCTGAGTCGTGTTTCTGTCATCGCGCGTCACCTTCGGTGCCGGTGGGGCTCGGGACATCCGGGTGCAGCCAGTTGCTGTAGGCCTGGGTGCGGTTGCCCCCCTGTTGCTGCGCCCGGCGTAGCGCGTTGGCGGCACTGTGTTGCAGGCTGTCGGCGTCGTCGCCGATGTTCAGGCCGGCAATGCCGGTGCTGACGGTCAGTTTCATGCCGTGGGATGCCAGCAGCTTGCACAGGCCGTTGCGGATTTTCTCGGCGCTGGCGGTGGCACCCGCGGTATTGATACCCGGTAGGATAACCAGAAACTGCAGGTCGGCTACCCGGTAGTAAGTGTCAAAATCCCGAAGCTGGGAATGCAGGTAACGGCCAATTCTGGGCAGGATGGCGCGAATGTCTTCGTCCGGATCATTGTCGCTCAGGTGGGTGTCCAGCCCGATCATCATCACAGACATGTCGGTGCCCTCACGCTCGCTGCGCTGGATTTCCTTGTGCAGGTCGGCAGACAGGTACTCCCGGCTGGCGGCCTGGGTGAGTTCGTCGGTTCGCCTCAGTGGTGCCAGCTGCCGGGCCTTGTATTCTCGCAGGAAGATCAGCAGCGTGGAGAGCAGCGTTGACAGCACAAAGGCACTGATCATCTGGTGGCGGTCGGGAAGAGTCACGGCCCATTGGGTGGAAACCAGTATGGCAAAGGTCAGGAGCGCAGTGATCAGGGCTGCAATATAGGTTGGCATCAGAGCAAAAGTCACCAGCGGTAATGCATAGAGCCAGTGGCTGAGCGCCCAGGGGCCCTGCCAGAGTGCGACCAGTAACAGGATTGCCAGGATTGAATAGCTGGCTGTTTTGAAGTGTTTCCAGGGCCGGGCATGGTGGCTGGTGAAGCGTGGATTGCTGGCCAGGCTGATGCCCGCCGCCGCGGCGGCGCAAGCCGCCAGCAGGAATTCGCCCAGCATTATGCCGGCCGCGCTGGTGAGCGCAAGGGCAACAAAACCGGCTCTTGAGAGCCGGCCTGGCAGGAACTTTTCGGCCGACTGGGGCATGTTATCTATCCTTTGCTGGCGCATCCATTTGAATCTGTGCAGCGCTATAATAGTCGTTTGGGATGCGGACTTGAAACGGGAAAGGTAAAGTAGCGTTCCAGTTCCGGAATCAGTATGCAAAATATAAAGGTAATCCGATGGATGTAGCAGCCTACATGGCAGAACTCGGTCAACAGGCTCGGGCCGCCGCCCGGGAAGTGGCCCGTTCAACCACCGCCGTTCGCAATCAGGCACTGCTGGCAACCGCCAGGGCGTTGAGCGCTGCCCGCACCGAGCTGGTGCGGGCCAACCATAAGGATCTTGAAAATGGCCGGGCGAATGGCCTGGACGATGCCATGCTTGACCGCCTGGAGCTTACTGAGGCCCGCATTGACACCATGATTGAAGGGCTGAAGCAGGTGGCAGGCTTGCCAGATCCTGTGGGTGAAATTACCGACATGACCTACAGGCCGTCCGGCATTCAGGTTGGCAAGATGCGGGTGCCTCTGGGGGTGATTGGCATTATCTACGAATCCCGCCCCAACGTGACGGTTGAAGCAGCCAGCCTGTGCCTGAAGTCGGGTAATGCTACCATTCTGCGCGGAGGTTCTGAGGCTATTCATTCCAATCAGGCCATCGCTGCCTGCCTGGCGACCGGGCTGGCTGAAGCCGGTTTGCCTGAAACGGCAGTACAGGTGGTGGCGACTACCGACCGGGCTGCAGTAGGTGAACTCATTACCATGCCCCAGTATGTGGATGTGATCGTGCCGCGGGGCGGCAAAGGCCTGATTGAACGAATCAGCCGTGACGCCCGGGTGCCGGTCATCAAGCACCTGGATGGTGTTTGCCATGTCTACATTGACAGCCACGCGGACCCGGAAAAGGCGCTAAAGGTCGCCGTCAATGCCAAGACCCACCGTTACGGAACCTGCAACACCATGGAAACCCTGCTGGTGGATGAGGAAATTGCCGACGACCTCTTGCCTCTGCTGGCTCAGGAGTTGTTCGCCAAAGGGGTTGAGCTGCGTGGCTGTGAACGCACCCGGGCGGTCCTGCCCGATGTGATCGCGGCCACGGAAGAGGATTGGCACGCGGAGTACCTTGCGCCGATTCTTGCGGTGCGGGTTGTTGCCGGGCTGGATGCCGCCATAGATCACATCAACCGCTACAGCTCTCAGCACACCGAGAGCATCATTACCGAAAACTATACCCGTGCCCGCCGGTTCCTGACCGAAGTGGACTCCAGTTCGGTGATGGTGAACGCCTCTACTCGTTTCGCTGACGGATTTGAATACGGCCTGGGTGCGGAGATCGGTATCTCGACCGACAAGCTCCATGCCCGTGGACCGGTAGGTCTGGAAGGGTTGACGTCACAGAAATATGTGGTGTTTGGCGACGGCCACATCCGGGCATGATGTCATGCACGTGATCTACGGCGGCACCTTTGATCCGATCCATCATGGGCACCTACGCCTTGCGCTGGAGATAGCCGATGCCCTGTCGGTGACAAAGGTGCATCTGGTGCCCTGCCATATTCCACCGCATCGGGGCAGCACCGGCGCCAGCTCCGAACAGCGGCTGGAGTTGATCCGAATGGCCATTGAAGACGAGCCCCGCTTGCGGGTGGATGACCGCGAACTGCGCCGGGCTGGGGCCTCCTATACGGCCGACACCCTGCGTCAGTTGCGCCAGGAGCTGGGGCCGGATGAACCTCTGGTAATGGTGGTGGGCACCGATGCCTTTGCCGCTTTTGATCGCTGGCGTGAATGGGCCGACATGCCGGGTCTGGCGCACATTGTGGTTGTGAAGCGCCCTGGTGCGGATTTGCCCGTTGGTAGTGAGGCGGCTCGCCTGGTGCGTGAACGCCGGGCGGACGGCCCTGAGGCTTTAAGTTCAGCGCCTTGCGGGGCGGTACTGGAGCTGGATCCGCCCCTGCTGGATATCTCTGCAACGGGTATCCGGCAGCGCATCGCAGACGGGCGCTCTCCCAGGTATCTGACCCCGGATTCTGTATGGCAGAGAATCCAGGCGCTCGGCCTTTACGGTGCGTGCCCCGCCGGGAACTTTTAATGGTACAATTGCGTCTGAATATCACTTATCGGGCGGTCATCCTGGCCAGAGCCCGGAAAACAGGGTAATTATGCAGGCAGAACAACTGAAAGATCTGGTCGTAACCGCACTTGAAGATATCAAGGCACAGGACGTCAGTGTGATTGATGTCCGTGATCGAACCAGTGTTACCGACTTTATGGTTCTTGCATCCGGCACCTCAAGCCGTCACGTAAAATCCCTGGCAGACTCCGTCGTATCTGAAGCCAAAGATCAGGGCGTCAGAGCAAACAACGTTGAAGGCGAGGGTGGCAGCGACTGGATTCTGGTGGATCTGGGAGACGTGGTCGTGCATGTCATGATGCCTGCAACCCGCGAATTTTACGACCTGGAACGCTTCTGGCGTGACGCGCCGGACCTGGGTGCGGCGGGTCACGAGTAACCATGAAACTGCGTCTGATCTGTGTGGGGCAGAAGATGTCCGACTGGGTCAGTACGGGGTATAACGATTATGCTCGCCGGATGCCGCCGGAGCTGCCCCTGGAACTGACCGAAATTGCCATGGCTCACCGGGGTAAGAACCCGGACATTCCGCGGCTGATGCAGCGTGAAAGCGATGCCATCCTGGCGTCGGTCGCCCCCCGTGACCGGGTCATCGCCCTGGAAGTGGGCGGCAGGCCCTGGTCCACGGAAAAACTGGCCAGCCACCTGGAGAGCTGGCAACAAGACGGTCAGGATGTTTGTTTTCTGGTAGGCGGCCCCGATGGTCTGGCCGATGCCTGCCGGCAGCGAGCTGACCAGCAGTGGTCTCTGTCGCCGCTTACCCTGCCCCACCCCCTGGTGCGTATTGTGCTCGCCGAGCAGCTCTACCGCGCTTGGTCGATCACCCGTAACCACCCGTATCACCGGGCCTAGGAGTTTCCATGGCCTGGGGCGAATTCAAGGATACTGCAGCGGAGCGCCGGCTGTTCCAGCGCCGTGCCGTGGTCATGCTGGTGTTCGTCCTGCTAATGATGATCGGCCTGCTGGCGCGGATGTACCAGCTACAGATTGTCGAACATGAGATCTACACCACGCTGTCAGACAAAAATCGGGTTCAGGTCCAGTCTGTGCCACCGCCCCGGGGCCTGGTTTACGATCGGAACAATCTGCTGCTGGCAGAGAATCGCCCGGTGTTCAGCCTTACACTGGTGCCAGAGCGCGTGGCGGGTATGGAGGCCACCCTGGCCCGGTTGTCCGAGATTCTGGACATCGCCGAGGAGGACATAGAACGGTTTAAGAGGCGGCTTCGTGAACCCCGCCGGCCCTTCCAGGAAATGCCACTTAGCTACGATCTGGGCGAAGAGGAAATTGCCCGAATGGCGGTGCACCGGCATGAGTTCCCCGGCGTGGAAGTTCGCGCTGAACTGGTTCGATATTACCCCCACAGTGAACTGACGGCCCATGCACTGGGTTTTGTCGGCCGTATCAACCGGGAAGAATTGCAGCGTATTGATCCGGTCAACTATGCCGGCACCAACTACATCGGAAAATCCGGTATCGAGCGGTTCTACGAGCAGGTTTTACACGGAACGGTGGGCTACCAACACGTTGAAACCAACGCTCGGGGTCGTATTTTGCGGGTTTTGGAGCGCGTAAATCCAGTGCCTGGCGAAGACCTGCAGCTGCACCTTGACCTGCGCCTGCAACGTAAGGCTTATCAGCTGCTCGAAGGGCGTCGTGGCGCGATTGTTGCAATAGAACCGGAGACGGGGGGCATCCTGGCGCTGGCCAGCGTGCCGGGCTTTGATGCCAACAAGTTTGTCACCGGGATCAGTGTCGAAGACTACCGCAATCTCAGTACCGACATTGATAAGCCATTGTTCAATCGAGCCCTGCGTGGCCAGTATCCGCCAGGTTCCACGATCAAGCCCATGATGGCTATCGCGGCGCTGGACAGTGGCGTGACCGACCGGGAACGGAAGATCTGGGATCCCGGATACTTTCAGTTGCGTGAAGGTGGCCGGCGCTTCCGAAATTGGAACCGGTCTGGCGATGGCTGGGTAGACCTCAAGTATTCTATGGCCCGATCAAATGATGTTTATTTCTACGAGATAGGCGCCGAAATGGGCGTGGGTGTTATGTCTGAATACCTTGCCCATTTCGGCTTTGGTGAAGATGCTACTCTCGATGTGTCGGGTGCGTTGAACGGTCTTTTACCGACCGCAGATTGGAAGCGGGCGGCCCGGGGAGAACCCTGGTACCCAGGTGATTCCGTGAATATGAGTATTGGGCAGGGGTTCATGCTGGCAACACCCCTGCAGCTGGCAACGGCAACAGCGCTGATTGCCAATCGCGGTATATGGGTTGAACCCCGGCTGCTAAAAGATATTCGCGGTGACCGTTCCCCTGAGGAGTTTTTGCCCGCCGAAACTCACAAACCGTTAAGGTTAAAAAATACCGGCGATTGGGAATATGTTGTTGAGACTATGGAAGAGGTAATGCATGGTCCAAGAGGTACGGCGTTTTCATCTGGCAGGGATGCTAGTTATAGGATAGCGGGGAAAACCGGTACTGCTCAGGTATTCAGCCTTGGAGAAGATGAAGAATATGATGAAGAACAGATAAAAGAGCGCCTGCGAGACCATGCTCTTTTCGTTGGCTTTGCACCCTCTCGTAACCCCAAGATTGTGCTTGCTGTCATTGTTGAAAACGGTGGTGGTGGCAGCTCCACCGCTGCACCGGTTGCCCGGGCTCTGTTTGATGCCTGGCTCGAAGAGTTTCCTGCGGCCGACCAGTCATCGGTGATCAGTCAGGTTGACCAGGAGGGAGGGCTCTGATGGCATTGGGGAGCTTGCTCAATAACCCTGCCGATCACAATCTTGGCCGTTCGCGGGGTTTCTGGTCGGCCATTCACCTTGATCCATTGCTGCTTTTGCTACTGTTGCTGCTCATGGGAGCCGGGCTTTTTGTGCTTTACAGTGGCGCTGACCGGAACATTGAGGTGGTGAAGGCCCAGGGCATTCGGTTTGGTGTGGCGCTGGTGGTGATGTTTGTGTTTGCGCAACTGGACCCAGCCGTTTTCAGGCGCTGGGCTCCGTGGCTTTATGCTGTTGGCATGGTGGGGCTTGTGGCCGTTCTGTTGGTGGGCGTGGGGGCCAAGGGTGCCCAGCGCTGGCTGGCGATTCCCGGATTGCCCAGATTCCAGCCCTCGGAATTCATGAAGTTGGTCGTGCCTATGATGGCCGCCTGGTACCTGTCTCGTCATTTCCTGCCGCCGCGTCTTTCCCACGTTGCCGTCGGGTTGTTCATCGTGTTGATGCCCATGGCCCTGATTGTTCAGCAGCCAGACCTTGGTACTTCACTGCTGGTGGGTATGGCCGGGATATTCGTCGTGTTCTTTGCTGGCATGAGCTGGAAACTGATTTCGGCATTTTTTGCGCTGGTATCGGTGTCTGCGCCGATGATGTGGTTTTTTGTCATGAGGGACTACCAGAAGCAGCGCGTGCTGACCTTGCTTGACCCTCAGAGTGACCCTCTCGGGGCCGGCTGGAACATCATTCAGTCAAAAACCGCGATTGGTTCCGGTGGCGTGGATGGCAAGGGCTGGTTGCAGGGTACCCAATCCCATCTGGAGTTTCTGCCCGAAAGCCACACGGATTTCATCGTGGCGGTGCTGGCGGAGGAATTCGGTTTTATTGGCATGTTGCTGCTGATGACCCTGTACTTCCTGATCATTCTTCGTTGCCTGTATATTGCGGTCACCGCCCAGGATTCATTCAGTCGTCTACTGGCAGGTGCCTTGACCATGACCTTCTTTATCTACGTTTTTGTGAATGTGGGCATGGTCAGTGGATTGCTGCCCGTGGTGGGTGTGCCCCTGCCACTGGTCAGCTATGGTGGCACGTCCGGGGTAACCTTGATGGCAGCGTTCGGGGTGCTGATGTCGATTCATACCCATCGCCGTATGATCTCTGCGTAGCGGGTGTAAGCGATGATGGCTTGCCGGTAATGGTGAATCCTGCCGGGAACCCGTTACAATATTACAGGTCACTAAGGCTGGGTACCGGATGAAGATGCATGGGTTGCCGAACATAATGATCAGGGAACAAAGAACAATGTGGTTGGGGGTGCTGGTAAGCCTGGTTCTTGCGGGTTGCTCCAGTACGCCCAAGTCGACATCTTCAGAGCCGGATCACTCATCACGCTATACGATCAAACAGGATAGAGCTCCTTCCGGGAATTTCGATGTCTCGGGCCTGCAAGATGCGGTTCCTCGCTACGAACAGCCCCGGAATGCCGGCAATATGGCGCAGTACAAGGTGTGGGGTAAAACATACCGGGTGATGGACAGTAACGACGGCTACGTCGTCCGCGGCATCGCCAGCTGGTACGGCGAGAAGTTCCATGGTCACAAAACGTCCAATGGCGAGATATTCGACATGTATTCGATGTCTGCCGCCCACAAGTCCCTGCGCATACCGAGTTATGCCCGGGTGACGAACCTTGAAAACGGCCAGTCGGTGATTGTTCGGGTGAACGATCGCGGGCCGTTTCACGATGACCGGCTGATAGACCTGTCCTATGCGGCGGCCAAGAAACTTGGCTACAAATCCAAGGGTACCGCAAGGGTTGAGGTGGCGGCGATCACCGTTCGCGAAGATGGCTCCATGACGCTGGCCGGCAAACCGTTCAAGCCGGGTGTCGGGGCACCTGCTGTCGCCGCTGCTCCGGTGCCGGGCCAATCGGCGGGCGGGAGCAGTGGGCTGTTTGTTCAGCTCGGCTCGTTCAGCCAGCGCGACCCGGCGGAGGCCTTGCTGGCAAAGGCGCGGGGAGTCATCGAAACCCCGATGCGGGTGCGCGAAGTGACAACAGGCTCTGGCCGCTTCCACCGGGCCCAGATAGGGCCATTCAGTGATGAGTCCGAGGCCCGTCATGCACAGAATTTACTGGAATCCCGGGGCTTTGGTCAGTCTATCGTGCTGACCGACAGCCACTGATTCCTGAAACCCCAGAAGAAAATACACCTTACGACGAATGAACCTACCCATGGCTTTTAATTCAGTGATTCGCAGCTTTGTTTTTGTCTTGTCCCTGGCCCTCCTGCTGGTGGGGCAGGCGGTTGCCCAGTCGGCTTTGATTCCGTCTCCGCCCCAGATCGCAGGCAGTTCCTGGGTGCTGAAAGACCCTCTTAGTGGTCGTGTCATCATGGAGCATAACAGCCATGAACGACTGCCGCCGGCCAGCCTGACCAAGATGATGACGGCCTACATCGTTGAGCGCGAGCTGGATGAAGGCCGAATTTCCATGACGGACATGGTACCGATCAGCGTCAAGGCCTGGAGAACCGGCGGCTCCCGGACCTTTGTTCGGGAGGGTACACAGGTATCCGTGGAAGATCTTCTTAAGGGCGTGATTATTCAATCTGGCAACGACGCCTCCGTCGCGTTGGCGGAGTTTGTGGCCGGTAGTGAAGATGCCTTCGTGGATATCATGAACCAGCAGGCGCGCCAGTTGGGCATGAACAATACCAACTTTGAGAATTCCACCGGGTTGCCACATCCTAATCAGTATTCCACCGCTTATGACCTGGCCCTGCTGGCCAAGGCCATTATTGAGGACTACCCGGAGAACTACCCGTTGTATGCGGTGAAAAGCTTTACCTACAACAACATCCGTCAACCGAACCGGAACAGTCTGTTGTGGCGGGATGAAAGTGTCGATGGCCTGAAAACCGGCCATACTGAAGAAGCCGGTTACTGCCTGGTGGCCTCCGCCAAGCGGGACAACACCCGGCTGATTGCCGCTGTGATGGGAGCCAGCAGTGCTGAGGTGCGGGCCCGCGAAGTTCAGAAGATGCTGAACTATGGCTTCCGTTACTATGAGACGGAGCGCCTGTTCCGGGCCGGTCAGGAGCTGGTGGATGCCAAGGTCTGGGGTGGCAAGAGCGATCAGATTTCTGTAGGCCTGGCGGAGGATGTGTTCGTAATGATTCCCCGTGGTGCCCGGGATAAGCTTGAATCAACCGTAGACCTTGATTCTGTCATCAAGGCACCCATCAAGGTGGGGGATGAGCTGGGCCGTATCCAGGTTATGCTCGACGGTGAGGTGCTGGTGGATGAGCCTGCACTGGCACTGACGGACGTGCAGCAGGGTAGCGTTTTCAAACGGCTTTGGGATGCTGTCAAACTGTTTTTCGTACAACTGTTCAATTAAGGTGGTCGGCGAAAGCCAGCCGGGCATCGGGGGGTATCTGGCATGAGTGAGCCAAAAGCGCCGAAGATCGAGTTTCCCTGTGACTACGTCATCAAGGTGATCGGCAATTCCGCTCCGGATTTCACCGAGTTTGTCGTGGAAGTTGTGGAGCAGCACGCTCCCGGGATCAGCGAAACCGATATTTCGGTGACGGACAGTAGCAAAGGTCGATTTTCCTCGGTGCAGCTCAAGATTGTTGCCACGGGAGAAGCGCAGCTCAAGGCCCTGTTCGAAGATCTGAAAGCGAGCGGTCGCGTGCACATGGTGCTCTGACGCCATGGCTGACCTGATTGTCCGTTCATTGGGCCAGCAGCCCTACATGGAAGCCTGGGAAGCGATGAAAACCTTCACCGCCAACCGGGACGAAACCACCGTGGATGAGCTGTGGTGCCTTGAGCACCCGCGGGTGTTTACCCAGGGCCAGGCGGGCAAGGCAGAGCATATTCTGTTGCCGGGCGATATCCCGGTGATTCAGGTGGACCGGGGCGGGCAGGTGACCTACCACGGCCCCGGCCAGCTTGTTATCTATCTACTGATCGATCTGCCCCGTTGCAAACTGGGTGTTCGGGAGCTGGTGGATCACATCGAGCAGGCCATTGTTCGCACGCTTGCGCAATCGGGCATCGAGGCGGCGCCAAGGCAGGATGCGCCCGGTGTCTATGTCAACGGCGCCAAGATTGCCTCGTTGGGGTTGCGGGTACGCCGGGGTTGCTCGTTCCATGGTCTGGCGCTCAACGTCAATATGGATATGGAGCCGTTCAGCCGCATTAATCCCTGCGGCTACGCCGGTATGTCCATGTGCCAGGTCAGTGATTTCGAACCGGAAGCCAGCGTGTACAGCCTGGAGCATAGGCTTGTTCACGAGCTGGTCAGCGGTCTCGACCGCCAGCAGGTGGAGCTGCGACAGGGCTGGCAATGATGCTCAGGCGGCGACGCTGGCCTGGCAGGTACGGTTGCGGCCCTCGGACTTGGCCTGGTAGAGCGCTTCGTCTGATCGCTGCAGCAGGCGGTCAATCGACTCCGACCCCTGTATCGTTGCCACGCCAATACTGATGGTGGCCCGAATAACCTTTCCATCCACGGTAATGGTCTGGCTGGATACCGCCTGCCGTATCCGTTCGGCGGAGGCATAGGCATCCGCTAATGAGGTTTCCGGGAGCAGAATCAGGAACTCCTCGCCGCCCCAGCGGGCAATGGTGTCTACCTTGCGGCACTGGCTGGCCAGCGTTCTTGCGACCAGAACAATCATCTCGTCGCCGGCCTGGTGGCCGTAGGTGTCGTTCACACTCTTGAACAGGTCGATGTCCATCAGCAGGACTGAAAAGCCGCGCCCGCTTCGCAGGTAACGTTGATATTCATTATCCAGTTGCTCCAGGCCTTCGCGCCGATTGGCCAGCCCGGTCAGCGCGTCGTGTTTTGCTGCGTACTCAAACTCCTTGGCCAACTTGATCAGACCGAGCTTGCTGCGCCGGCGGCTCTGGTCAAGGATGTAGCAGGTCACCATGACGAACGCCAGGACGATGATCATGACAAGGCGGAAGGTGGCATTGTAGGGAGACGCAAACAAGGCGTCGCCAATCGGGCTGAACAACACCAGAACGGCCAGCCAGCCACCGAGGCAGGCGTAAATACCGACCCGGGCCTCACTGATGTAGAAAATAATCGGTGGGTAGGCAAACAGCCAGATAATTGCTGAACCGTCCTCCACTGCCTGCGTTGCCAGATAGGTAAACAGCGCGGTGATCAGGGTGATAAAGACCCGGCGATGAAAGGTCTTGTGGCCCACGAACAGAAAAGACAGGCTGTTGATCGCCAGCAACACAGCGAAACCAATCAGGAAGGGGGCAGTCACCGAGTCTCCCTGCTGCATGGAACGCCAGGAAAAAAACAGCAGTAGCGGCACAGCCGCCGCCGTAAGCCCGTTAATCAGGGCCGGTACCGGGATCTCACCTTTCACCCGGAACTGGGAAAGTTCAGAGTCAGGTGTTCTGGTTGTTGAAGGCTTCATGTCTTGGCTTTTATTGTAATTGACGAAAGTCACATTGTTCCTGTTAACCAATTCTAGAACGCATTGTGACTCGAGACTGTGTTAAATCGTAACCATCGCTCTGAACATATTTACGGTGAACAAATTTTATCCACATTGGCTGCGGAAACGCGGCTTTTACGGCGTAGAGGTTAGGTTGTCACCGCTTGTGATCCGTATAATGCAGCAATGGCGTCGGGGAAACGGTCCCGGGCGCGGTCGAAACGCCAACATTTTCTGAACATACAGGTTATCCATGTCTTCCAGACGCCCCGGAAAATCCGTGTCCCGCATCAAAACCGGCAGCTTCGAGCGCAGGCTTTCCCTGACCAAGGCCGGGCTGTTTGCAGGCACCCGCATGGCATCACACATGGCCACCAACTGGTTCAGCAACAAGGACACGAGGGAGCAGCGCCATCGGGCGATGTTGTCGAGCCAGGCGCGTTTCCTGGTGGATGAGTTGGGCCGGCTGAAAGGCAGCGTGGTCAAGATCGGCCAGGTGATGGCGCTCTATGGCGAGCATTTTTTGCCAGAAGAGGTGACCGAAGCCCTGCATACGCTGGAAGACCAGACCACGTCGCTGGAATGGCCGGCGATCGAACGGGTACTGAAGGCCGAGATTGGTGCCGAAAAGCTCGCAGAGCTGGAGGTCGATCCGGAACCAATCGGTGCAGCCTCCCTTGGCCAGGTGCACCGGGCGGCGCGCCGCAGTGACGGCCTGGAGTTAGTGCTCAAGGTGCAATACCCCGGCGTTGCTGATGCCGTGGACAGTGACCTGAATGCTGTGGCGCAGTTATTGAAAGTGGCCCGGCTGGTGAGCTTCGGCCCGGAATTCAATGACTGGCTGGAAGAAGTCCGGCAGATGATGCACCGGGAAGTGGACTACCGCCTGGAGGCCAGGACCACCGAGAAATTCCGCAACATGCTGGGCTCCGACCCAAGGTTTGTTGTGCCCAGGGTATTACAGGAGTATTCGACCGACCATATCATCGCTTCTACCTACGAGCACGGCCATTCCGTTGGCTCCCCGGCGGTACGGGATTTGCCGCTGGAGCGCCGCAGTGCCCTGGGCGAGGCGGCGCTGGAGTTGTTCTTCCGGGAGCTGTTTGACTGGGGCGAAATCCAGACAGACCCGAACTTCGGGAACTACCGCATCCGGATTGCCGGCGAGGAGGGTGGTGACGAAGACTATGACCGCATCGTGCTTCTGGACTTTGGTGCCGTTCAAAGTTATTCACCGGCCTTTCTTGATCCGGTTATCCAGATGATTCGCGCGTCCTACGAGCAGGATCTGGAGCAGGTGATTGAGGGTGGCGTTACCCTCCGGTTCATGAGCCGGGATTGGCCAGAAGAAGTCCTGGAGAAGTTTGGTTCGGTGTGTATGTCGGTGCTGGAGCCCCTGGCCCGGGACCGCAGCCAGTGGCCGGACTATGCCGTGAACGCCAGGGGCCAGTACCGCTGGAAGCAGAGTGACCTGCCTTCGCGGGTCGCCAAACACGCAGCGCGCTCAGCCATCAGTCGGTATTTCCGGGTGCCCCCGAAGGAATTCGTGTTCCTCAACCGAAAGTTGATCGGGGTGTATACCTTCATCGCGGTGATGCACGCAGAGTTCAACGGCGAAGACCTGTTGCGCAAATACCTTTATGGTGATGGCGCCGATGAGGCAAATCCGGTGGCCTCCAGCACTACCCAGATCACGAAGGCATAGCGTAGGCCCTTTCCGATACCCACCAGGATCACAAAGTTGAGCCAGGGCACCCGCATGATGCCGCCTACCAGGGTCAGCGGGTCTCCAACAATCGGCAGCCAGCCCAGCAACAATGACCATTGCCCATAGCGGTTAAACCGGTTGCGGGCCTTGTGCAGCTGCAATTCGCTGACCGGAAACCATCGTTTATGCTTAAAGCGATCTACCTGCCTGCCGATAAGCCCATTAACGACTGACCCCAGCGTATTGCCCAGTGTGGCCCAGAACCACAGCCAGAATAGCGGCAGGCCCTGACTGGCCAGAGTGCCCAGCAGCAGCTCGGAATAGGCTGGCAGCAAGGTGGCGGCGGCGAATGCGGTGAAAAAGAGGGTCAGATACGCCAAGGGCGCCTCCATGCTCTAGTATTGTCAGTAAAAGTTCATTAACAAAGGTTTCGCGGTTTATGAAACACCTGTCGCTTCGCTTCAAGCTCTATGGTCTGGTTATCTCACTGCTGCTGGTAATGGGCATCAGTATTGTGGTGACTGCCCAGTTATCACTTGGTTCGATGGAAGAGCGATTGTCCCGGGAAACCCGCGATACCGTGCAGAATATTGTCATGGACCAGCTGAGCGCAACGGCCGGGCAGTACGGTGAGTTGGTGACCGGCCTGTTCGAAACCGCCTACCAGACGCCGGAAGTGGTGCGCAGCCTGATCACCCGCAACATTGAGTCGGACAGTTCCGGCCGCATCAGCCGCAGGGATCTTCAGGAAACCATCGGAACCATTCTGTCCGAACAGCAGCATTTAAGTTCCATCTACGCCCAGTTTGAACCCGACGCATACGATGGCATGGACATCTATTTCACCGACGGTGTAGAGGAACACAGCAGTGATGAAGGTACCCTGGAGATTTACTATTACCGCGATCCTCAGGGCAATGTGTTGTTCAGCCGCACCGAAGACCCGTCCACCAAGTACCTGGATAACCGGAACGAATTCGGCATTCGTGAGGCAGAGTGGTATCTGTGTTCCCGGGATTCCCTCAAACCCTGCCTGATGGAGCCTTACGAGTACGAAATCGAGGAGGGTTATACTGAGCTGATGACCAGCCTGGTGGTGCCGATTCTGAACAACGGTGAGTTTGCCGGTGTATCCGGTGTGGATATTAACCTGTCCACACTGCAAGCCACGATTGCTGGTGTCAGCCAGGCGTTGTTTAATGGTGAGTCCCGGGTGTCACTGTTAAGCGAGGGTGGGCTAATTGCCGCATCCAGCCATTATCAGTCCCACCTTGGCCGGCCATTACAGGAAGCCGTACCAGACCTGGCTGACGAATTTGTCCGCCTGCACCAGCGTGGCGGCCGGTTTGATGATGGGCAGACCCTGGCGGTGGCCTATCCGGTGGACGTGCAGTTACCCGGCGCCGAATGGTCATTGTTGATTGAATTGCCGCGCTCGGTGGCCCTGGCCAGCGTTGAGGAAATCACCGGTCTGTTGTCTTCCGAAGTGGCTGATACGGCGGCGCGGCAGACCATGGTGGGTGTGGTGGTGGTGCTGATTGCCATTGCTGTGTTGATTCTGCTGGTGCGTTCAGTCACCCGGCCATTGGATGAAATTCGAGACCGGATGCGCAACCTGGCCAGTGCCGAAGGAGATCTTACCCGGGAACTTGATATAGACACCCATGCCGAGCTGATTGACCTGGCCGGTGGCTTCAACGCTTTCCTGGCTCGCCTGCGGGAAATGATCAATGACCTGAAAGAGGTCAATGCCCAGGTGCGAGGCCAGGCTGCAGACGTGGGCGCCATCGCCCGTGATACTGACGACCAGACGTCGCGACAGCATCAGGACATCGACAGCGTCGTCACCGCCATGAACGAGATGTCTGCCGCCGCGGGCGAAGTAGCAGGCTTTGCCGGTGAGGCTGATGATAATGCCCGGGCCGCCCGGGATGGCATCCGGTTTACCCAGGATACCCTGGGCGCGGCGCTCAAGGGCGTCGATGCGCTGGCGGGAGATATGGAACAGGCCAGCTCCGCCATCGGCCACGTGGCACAGCGCAGCGAGGAGATTAACCGAATCCTGGAAGTGATTCGCGGCATTGCCGAACAGACCAACCTGCTGGCGCTGAATGCGGCCATTGAGGCGGCCAGGGCCGGCGAGCAGGGCCGAGGCTTTGCGGTGGTGGCCGACGAAGTGCGAACCCTGGCGTCGAAAACCCGGGAATCCACCGACGAAATCAGCGATATGATCGAACGCCTCAAAGGCGATGTGGACGGCGCGGTAACCGTCATTCAGGGTGGTGTTGAGCGAGCAACCACTGCGGTAGACGGCACTCGCGAAGCGGACCACTCACTGGCCACGGTGGTGGAGCGGATTGGTACCATTGTCGAGCATGTCACCCAGGTGGCCACGGCCGCCGAAGAACAGAGTTCGGTGAGCGAAGAGATCAACCGCAACCTGACCCAGATTGGCGATGCTGCCAACGATCTGCGGGAGCTCGCACAGCGGGTCCGCCAGAGCGGTGACGCGCTGGACGGCCAGGTGCAAGTGCTTGACCGGGAACTGGGCCGGCTGAAAACCTGATGGCTTAACGCAGACGATCAGTATCGCCCCTTACTATCACAGCCATGAGAAGCATCAATTTTCAATTGTTGCTTCTCATGTCATCATTCAAACCAAGTATTGAACCATTCGTTTGACCCTGGGGCTCACCCGGATTCAGGAGGTTGTTATGGAGCAGGTCACTATTTATGGCCGTACAAGCTGTGGATTTTGTGTTCGGGCGAGGGACCTGTGTGAATCCAGAAACATCCCGTACATCTGGATCGATATGATCGAGCGGGGAATGAGCAAGCAGGATATTGCCGACCAGATCGGCCGCCCTGTGTATACCGTGCCCCAGATTCTCGTCGGTTCCGAATACGTTGGCGGTTTCGATGATTTTTATGGCTACGTTCGCGACCATGAGACCGCAACAGCACGCTGATTGCCATCCGTTTTCAGGTACAAAAAAAGCCCGGCTACCGTGAGGTGACCGGGCTTTTTCGTGACCACCAGATCAGAGCTTGAACTCAGTCCTCAGCTTCTTCTCGACCAGCTGATTTTTCAGGTGCGCAACCTTGGGCAGACCATTCTCGAATGGCGGGAAGCTCTCGCCCTCGATCAACGGCTGCAGGTAGTCCCGGCAATCCTGGGTAATGCCAAAGCCGTCATCGGTAATGTAGTGGATCGGCATTTTCTTTTCCTGGTTGGCCACTTCGCTCAGGTTGGCCTCACCAATGCTCCAGCGGTAGGGTTTCGCCTGCTCGCGAACGATGGTGGGCATCAGCGCCTGTTTGCCCGCTATTGCCATTTCCACTGCGGCCTTGCCTACGGTATATGCCTGCTCTACATCAGTGGCCGAGGCAATGTGCCGGGCGGCCCGCTGCAGGTAGTCAGCAACGGCCCAGTGGTACTTGTGTCCCAGGGCCTGTTTGACCATGTTGGCCAGTGCCGGAGCAACACCGCCCAGTTGGGTATGGCCAAAGGCATCCTTGGCACCGGCGTCGGCCACAAAGCGGCCGTCTTCGTACTGGGCACCCTCAGAGGCGACTACCACGCAGTAGCCGTAATCTTTCACGCACTGGTCGACCCGCTCCAGGAACTTCTCCCGGTTGAACGGAATTTCCGGGAACAGAATGATGTGCGGCGGCTGGCCTTCACCCTGGCCGGCCAAGCCACCAGACGCTGCAATCCAGCCCGCGTGCCGGCCCATTACTTCCAGGATGAACACCTTGGTGGAAGTTTCGCACATGGATTTGATGTCCAGGCTGGCTTCCAGGGTAGAGGTGGCAATGTACTTGGCTACCGAGCCAAAGCCCGGGCAGCAGTCGGTGAACGGCAGATCGTTATCCACTGTCTTGGGCACACCAATGCAGGTGATCGGATAACCCATTTTTTCACCAATCTGTGAGACCTTGTACGCCGTATCCTGAGAGTCGCCGCCACCGTTGTAAAAGAAGTAGCCGATGTCGTGGGCGCGGAAGACTTCGATCAGCCGCTCGTACTCGCGCTGGTTCTCGGAGATGTTTTTCAGTTTGTAGCGGCAGGAGCCAAAGGCGCCGCCCGGGGTGTGAAGCAGCGCGGCAATGGCGTCGTCTGATTCCAGGCCGGTGTCGATCAGCTCTTCTTTCAGGGCGCCGATAATGCCGTTACGACCGGCAAACACCTTGCCTATTTTATCCGTGTGCTTGCGTGCGGTCTGGATAACGCCACAGGCGCTGGCATTGATAACGGCGGTAACCCCGCCAGACTGGGCATAAAATGCGTTCTTGATAGCCATCTCGGGCTAAGGCCTCCTGCTGGTTCAACGATGGCGCAGATGATACGCCAAACACGGCGGTTTTTCATGAGCACATACCGGCTCTTGACCCCGCAGAAAGTATGGTAGAGGCTTGGCAGGTTTCAAACCGGAGGCAACACGTTAATGCACATACACATTCTGGGCATCTGCGGCACCTTTATGGGTAGCCTGGCGGTTATCGCCAGAGAGCTTGGCCATACCGTGACCGGCTCCGATCAGGGTGTTTACCCGCCCATGAGTACCCAGCTTGAGGCTCAGGGCATCGAGTTGATGCAAGGGTACCGTGCCGACAATCTTGAGCCCAGACCAGATCTGGTGCTGATCGGCAATGCCATGTCCCGGGGCAATCCGGAAGTGGAAGCAGTGCTCAATCGCGGCATTGATTACATGTCTGGCCCCGAGTGGCTGGCCCGGGAAGTGCTCCGCCATCGCTGGGTGATGGCGGTTGCCGGCACCCATGGCAAAACCACCACCACCGCTATGCTGTTGTGGATTCTGGACCAGGCTGGGTTTGATGCCGGTTACCTGGTCGGTGGCGTACCCCAGGATTTCCCGGTTTCGGCGCGCCTCGGCACCAGTGACTTTTTCGTGATTGAGGCGGATGAATACGACAGTGCGTTTTTCGACAAGCGCTCCAAATTCATCCATTACCGCCCGAACACCCTGATACTGAACAATCTGGAATACGACCACGCCGATATCTTCGACAGCGTGGAAGCCATCGAGCGCCAGTTCCACCACTTGGTGCGTACCGTACCCTCCCAGGGGTTGATTATCCGCCCGGCGCTGGACAAGCACCTGGACAACGCCCTCGACATGGGCTGCTGGAGCCCGGTGCAGGATACCGCCATTGGCAGCGAGATCAGCCGTACCGCAGACTGGCGCGCTGAACTGCTGGCGGAGGATGGCAGCCGGTTCATGGTGATTCACCACGAGCAACCGGTCGCCACCCTGAAGTGGAATCTTACCGGCATGCACAATGTGCGCAACGCGCTCTCGGCCATCGCCGCTGCCCGCCATGTGGGTGTCACCCCGGACCATGCAGTGGCAGCTCTGTGCCGGTTCTCCGGCGTGAAACGGCGCATGGAACTGGTGGGCGAAGTAGGCGGTGTGCGTGTGTATGACGATTTCGCTCATCATCCCACGGCCATCGCCCTGACGCTGGAAGGCTTGCGTAACCGGGTGGGGGATGAGCCGATACTGGCGATCATCGAACCCCGGTCCAACACCATGAAACAGGGCGTGCATCAGCAAACCCTGATTCCCAGTGCCGCTGCTGCTGACCGGGTACTCTGGGGTAACCTCAGCGAGATGACCTGGCTGCCAGAACTGGTCGAGGGCTGGCGTGCTGAACACGGTGAGCTGGATCACCATGCCGTGGAAGATTCGGTCGAGGCACTGATTGCCCGGGCCCTGGAACAGCTGCCTGAAACCTGCCACATTGTGGTTATGAGCAATGGCGGCTTTGGTGGTATTCATCGCAAACTGGTTGCCGAACTGGAGAAACGTCGTGGCTGATAACTCGCCGGTCATCAATCTGGCCTTTACCGGTGCCTCTGGTGCCCAGTATGGGCTGCGACTGCTGCAATGCCTGGCAGCCAATGGCTGCCGGGTGAATGTGATGGTGAGCAAGGCTGCCCAGGTGGTAATCGCCACCGAGACAGAGTTCCGGCTGCCGGGTTCCAAGCCGGCCATGGTTGAGGCGTTCACGGACTATGCCAAGGCAAAGCCGGGGCAGGTGCAGGTGTTTGGCCGGGAAGAGTGGTTCTCGCCGCCCGCTTCCGGCTCTGGAGAAAAGGCCCCGCTGGTGATCTGCCCCTGCAGCACGGGCACTTTGTCTGCGCTGGCGACCGGCGCCAGCAACAACCTGATCGAGCGGGCCGGCGATGTGGCGCTGAAAGAACGTCGCAAGCTGATCCTGGTCTTGCGCGAAACGCCATATTCCGAGGTTCACCTGGAAAACATGCTCAAACTGACCCGCATGGGGGCGGTAATCATGCCCGCCAGCCCCGGGTTCTACCACAACCCCCAATCACTGGATGACCTGGTGGACTTCATGGTGGCGCGGATTCTGGACCACCTGGACCTGCCGCAAACTCTGGTACCCCGTTGGGGCGAGAGCGCGGACTGATGATCTGCGCCCGTCCGGGGCGATGGTTTTGGCCAAAGCGATTGATGGTTTTCACCATTGAGCGAAAACCCGCCCCGCCACAGACTTGCTGAACACAACGATAAACCAACCCGTTCACCGAGGTTCAGCATGATTCCACGTACTCTTTTCGACGCCGATCTTGAAGGCTTCCGGGACTCCGTCCGCAAATTCCTGGAGCAGGAAGCCGCGCCTTATCACGAGCAATGGGAAAAAGACGGCCAGGTCAGCCGCGAGCTCTGGCTGAAGGCGGGCGAGCTGGGCTTCCTGTGCCCGATGCTGCCGGAAGAGTATGGCGGTGTTGGCGCCGATTTCCGCTACTCGGCGGTCATCATGGAAGAAATCTCCCGGGCCGGTTTGTCTGGCATCGGCTGGGGGCTGCATTCCGATATCGTTGCGCCCTACATCCTGAACTACGGCTCAGAAGAGCAGAAGCAGAAATATCTGCCCAAAATGGCTTCCGGTGAAATGATCACCGCCATCGCCATGACCGAACCGGGCGCGGGTTCTGACCTTCAGGGCGTGAAAACCACCGCGATTCGCCAGGGCGATCACTATATTCTGAACGGCTCCAAAACCTTTATCACCAACGGCCAGCTGGCGGACCTGGTGATCGTTGTTGCCAAGACCGACCCCAAGGAAGGCGCCAAGGGCACCAGCCTTTTGCTGGTGGAAGCCGCCTGGGAAGGCTTCGAGAAAGGTCAGAACTTGAACAAGGTGGGCATGAAGGCCCAGGATACCTCCGAGCTGTTCTTCCAGGATGTAAAAGTGCCGGCAGACAACCTGCTGGGCGCCATGGAAGGGCAGGGCTTCTTCCAGCTGATGCAGGAACTGCCGGCGGAGCGCTTGCAAGTGGCGCTGACCGCGGTGGCGGCCGCCGAGGCTGCCTGGCAGTGGACTCTGGACTACGTGAAAGAGCGCAAAGCCTTCGGTAAACCGGTTATCGCGTTCCAGAACACCCGCTTCAAGCTGGCGGAACTGAAAGCCGAGATCACCGCCGCCCGCGTGTTTACCGACCGCTGCCTGGAACTGCACCTGGACAAGAAGCTGGACATTCCCACAGCCGCCATGCTCAAGCAGCACACCACCGACCTGCAGTGCAAGGTGATGGACGAATGCGTGCAGCTGCACGGTGGTTACGGATACATGTGGGAATACCCGATCGCCCGGGCCTGGGCAGACTCGCGGGTTCAGCGCATCTATGCCGGCACCAACGAAATCATGAAGGAAATCGTGGCCCGGTCGTTCTGATCGGAGCCCTGTAAGTGCAAGCCCCGGCACATTCCGGGGCTTGCCTGTTACCAAACTTTACAATTTGCCAAGCCTGTCAAGGTCTGCACCGATTACATCTCCTAAAGTAGCGGCACTAATAAAGATAAATGGTTGCCGCGATGAAACGCCTGATCACCCTTACTGTTCCTTTGCTGTCTCTTGTTATCGCCGGTTGCGGTGAAGAATCCGATCGCTTGCCGGTTGACGGGCGAGATTTCGATGGGGTTGATTACAGCGAGCCTGGGCCATATCAGGGGCGCGTGATTGACGGTTACCTCAACAATGCTCGAGTCTGGCTGGATATTGATGGTGATGGCCAATTCACCCCGGGCCCGCTGGAGGTGGAGTTGGCCAACGGCGCAGTGGTGACCCTCGACGAAGGCGAGCCCACGGCCATGAGTGGCCCGGGCGGCAGGTTCTCCATCGATATCTCGGCACTCAGCGTGGACCCATCCGTTGGGCCTAATCTGGACCCCAGGCATTACCCGCTGTACGCCCTGGCCATTCCCGGCAAAACCCTGGAGGAAACCTCCCGCGGCGACGTGGTTGTTCAGCAGGCTTACCTGATGTCGGCCGGCCCCGGCATCCGTAACGTGACACCACTGACCACACTGGCCCGGTTCCGCGCCGACGCCGCCCGCCGCAACGGCCTGAGCCCGGTCAATGAAAGCCAGTTTGCGGACCTGGATGGTCTGAACCTCTGGCAGGACTACATCGTTGCTGGTGATCAACGCGCCCACGCCTACGCCAGAGCCTTGGCCCGCTTCATGGCCAGCCAGATTCCGGATAGTTACAACGACGTGCTCTCGCGTCCAGAAAGCGATGGTACCGAGCGGCAGCTCAGTCAGGATGCTGTTTTCCTGTTGGGGTATTCCCTGGTGCAGAACGCGGGCGAAGTTATTGCCATCGTCGATGCGGCTGCGGCAGGCAATTACGAGAATCTGGACACCGATTCACTGGCATTGCCCAACGTGCCAGTGGAGTCGGCCAATCCGGTGCTGTTGACCCGGCTGCAGGTATCGGCGGATTCCAGACGGGGGCAGGACCTGCCCACCGGAACCTCGGATCTCGATATCTCCGCGGAATTGTTCTTTGATTACACCGAAGACGGACGGTTGCTTTCCGTGTCCAGTCGTGGGTGCCTGGCGCCTTCCTTGCCCGAGTTGGCTCGCCTGATTCAGGTGAACGGTTATATGGCGCAGTTGAAAACCCAATGGCTGCCGTCAGCCTCTCTCTCCCGCCAAAGTCGGCAGCGCTATGAGGAAGAGGGCGAGGCCATCCACGAGCGAATTGTCTTCGATTGGGACAATCAGCAAGCGTACTTCGACACCGTAACCAGCTGCCATGAGCAAACCCTGGCGGTTTCTCCGGAAAGCTCAGAGCTTGACGGAACGCCGGAACTGTCCTGGAGCTGGACCCAGGATGATGCCGGAGTAGAGTTGGTTGAGCGCCAAGGGAATGCGGGAGTTGAGCGGCAAACCTTCACGACACTGGCGGCCAACTCGCCATCGGAAGAGCTGGAGGCAGATGCGCCGGATTGGGTGACCGGTTACCGGGTACTGGCGGAGGAGGTGACGGAAGCAGAACTCAGTTTCACCACGCCCGATGAGGCCTGCGAACCTGAAGGTACCGACCGAACACCGGTTGATGAGGCGGCACCCTATGTCACCCGGCTATTCCCGTTTGACTACGCCGGCAATACAGAGGCCGCCAACAACTTCGGGCCCCGAGCCTATGAGTACGACGCCCGTGACGTGGACGGACTGGTCATAGAGCGATTGCTGAAACTGCCGTTCCTGGACACTGCAACGGCTAATCTCGATGGGGTCAGCCCCGGTGATGGCGCCTTCCAGTGGTCGCTCTACTACCCCCGGCTGGATGCCGACAGCCTGAACCCCGACCTGCCAAACTTGATCCAGACGGCGTACCTGCTGGATGTGACAACCGTGGCCGGTTGTGGTGCCCGGTTCCAGGATGCGCCCAGAAATGCTTATGCCAGGGTGGATTATCAGTATCAGACCCTGTCGGATTACCTGGTGGGTTTGCTGGCGGAGTGATTTGAACTCTTTGGGTTATGGCTTCCGGGTTTAGGGGCGGGGCCACGGCCCAAGAGGCCAGATTTGTCGGAACGTAAGTGTCATGAAACATGAGTTGGTTTCTTTATTCCCTCACTATTAACGTGCCCAGCCTCCAAATAGGTCCAGTTGCTCGCGCTCGTAGTTAAAGGCGAAGATTTGCTGTAGGCGCTAAAATCGTGGGAAGCTCCATGCATGAGTTGTCCACCAATGTGATGCATTATTGCATCAAAAGCACAGAGTACAGACAAGTTAAAAGGGCACTGTGCTGATTGGTATAGCTTCATACTCAACCTCGTTCTCTAACACTCGTGGATGGAGCTGGACATCTGCGATAACTCGAGCAGCTCAGTCTGAACAGTGGCTGGCGCCGTATTACGTGAAGGGTTGTCAATACTGTCGTGCGGTTCGTGAAGTGGTGAAAGGATTGGATCTAAATGTGCTGAATAGAGCTTGCCCAGAGGGACAGCCAGGGTATCGGGACGAACTCAGTAAGCTTAGTGGCAAGATCCAGGTTCCCTATCTGGCTGACGATAATAATTTGGTTCTGGGGCGGCTCGACAAAGCATTGGCGATTGGTTAAGAGCCTATAGCGAATACTAGTAATCTCTTTTTGAGCTTCTCGCTTCTATTACACAGCGGCCCCGATAGCCACGCCGGGATGAGCCAGCGGTTGGATTTCGTTCCGGGTAAGTCTGATGATTGGCAAAGATGTTCTGGTGGACTGGCGTAAGTCTAGACTCCAGTTAAGCATGCACCGACTGTAGGATATAGTTACACGAGCATCGGTATAGCATTGTCAGGTTCGTGATTTTCCCGTGGTCATTTATCATAACGTCAATGCGTTCCTTATCCTCCGGAAACTTACCTGCACTTAATAGGCTTTATGGCTGATTATACGACATTAAAAACAAGCGGTTTGGCAGGCTCCGGTATCGGGGCCGACGCTGCCGATCATCACGCGCGCCGTTTCAACGCTTGGACACTTAGTACCTTTTTGATTGCATTGCTGGTGGCCCTGCCAGTGCTGGTCATACTGGCCCACGTGTTTTTCCCGTCCGGTGAGGTCTGGCGGCACCTGGTCAGCACCGTGCTCGGAAGCTATCTGAGCAACACTGTGATTCTGAGCCTGTCGGTGGCTATTGGCACCACCCTAATCGGCACCGCCTGTGCCTGGCTGGTGGTGATGTGCCGTTTTCCCGGGAGGCGCCTGTTCGAGTGGGCACTTTTACTACCCCTTGCTGTACCGACCTACGTCATAGCTTACGCCTACACCGATTTCCTGCAGTTCGCCGGGCCATTACAGAGTACCCTGCGTGACTGGTTTGGCTGGGAGTTTGGCGACTACTATTTTCCGGATATTCGATCGTTGGGTGGCGCGTCCCTGCTGATCACCATGGTGCTCTATCCCTATGTCTACCTGCTTGCCCGGGCCTCTTTCATGGAGCAGTCGGTAAGCGCACTCGATGTCGGTCGCACTCTGGGCCTTGGCCCCTGGCGCATGTTCAAGCGCATTGCCCTGCCGCTGTCGCGTCCCGCCATTATCGGCGGGGTCACACTGGTACTGATGGAAACGCTGAACGAGTTCGGGGCGGTCCAGTTCTTTGGTGTGGATACCTTCACGACCGGCATCTATCGTACCTGGTTTGGTCTGGGTGAGCCGGTGGCGGCTGCGCAGCTGGCGGCCTGTCTGCTGGTGTTCGTGGTATTAGTTGTGGTTCTTGAAAGGGTTTCCCGCGGAGGCAAGCAATACCATACCTCGGCGCGCTACCAGGCTCTGCCGGAGTATTCGCTCAAATCCCGACAGGCCGCCCTGGCCTTTCTGGTCTGCTTCCTGCCCATTCTGATCGGGTTCATTGTGCCAGCGCTGATCCTCCTGGAAATGGCCATGACCACCGGCGATGCCCTTTTCGGTACCCGCTTCCTGGAGTTCGCGTTCAACAGCTTCATCCTGGCGTCGAGCGCGGCGCTAGTGGCCGTTGGTCTTGCAGTTATGCTGAGCTATGGCGCACGCCTGAATCCCAGTTCCTGGGTCAGGGGCGCCAATCGGATTGCAGCCATGGGCTATGCCATCCCGGGGTCGGTTGTTGCGGTTGGCATCATGATCCCCCTGGCCTGGGCAGACCAGCAGTTGAACCTTTTTCTGAGGGACAGCTTTGGCTTTATGGTGGGGTTGGTGCTCAGTGGCAGTGCATTTGTCCTAATCTATGCCTATACCGTGCGTTTCCTGGCGGTGTCGTTCAACACCGTCGAGGCCAGTCTCGGGAAAGTGACGCCGTCCATGGACGCAGCGGCCCGCACGCTGGGCCAAACAGCGGGTGGGACTCTGCGCAAGGTGCACACGCCCATCATGCGCAGCAGTCTGCTGGCAGCAGGTATTCTGGTGTTCGTGGATGTGATGAAGGAACTGCCGGCCACCATCATTCTCAGGCCGTTCAACTTTGATACGCTGGCGGTGCGTGCCTACAGTCTGGCCTCTGACGAGCGGCTGGCAGAATCCGCCATGTCCTCCCTGACCATTGTTGCCGTGGGCATCATTCCTGTAGTGATTCTCAGCCTGGCGATGCGCCGATCCCGTCCGGGCAATGACCGGGGTTAACGCCAGGTTTCTGCCTCAAACAGGAAAACCTGGGACATATCCAGCTCAAGGGAGACTGCCTGACCTTCTTCTGGCAGAAACACACCCGGCACTTTGGCGTGCAGGTGCATCTCCTGACCGTCTGGTCCATGGGCGCAAATATGCAACAGGCTGGTGGGCCCCAGTAGGCGGGACATAATGACATGGCTGGTGCGATCATCAGCGACCTTCCCCTCCAGGGGCGTCACTTTGACCGCCTCAGGTCGAATCAGAATTCTGACATTGGCGCCTTCGTCGAATCCTGACGCGTCCAGTCGGCCCAGAGGCGTCGCTACCTGGCCGTCATGCACAATCCCGACGTGTTCATTCACCTGACCGAAGAAATTGACCACGAAGGGCTCGGCCGGGTTGCAGTAGAGTTCCGTGGGCGAGCCAGTTTGCACGATCTCGCCATCACGCATCAGAGCGATTCGATCGGCCATGAACATGGCTTCCTCGGGATCATGGGTAACCAGAAGGGTTGCCGTGTTCAGTTCCTTGAGCACATGCAAGGTGTCGTCGCGGATCTGATCGCGCAGGCGGGCATCGAGGCTGGAAAAAGGCTCATCCAGTAGCATCACCCTCGGAGACGGCGCAAGAGCTCTGGCCAGGGCGACCCTCTGCTGTTGACCACCCGACAGTGTATGTGGGTAAACATTGGCGGCACCCGCCATGCCCAGGCGTTCCAACAGATCCAGCGCCCTGGATTGTTTCTGCTTCTTGGGCAGAGTGCTGATGCCAAAGCAGACGTTTTCAAGCACAGTCAGGTGCGGGAAAAGTGCAGATTCCTGGAAGGCCAGGCCCACGTTGCGTTTCTCAGGTGGCACCTGGACGCCACCGGGGGCCGAGACCAGCGACCGCCCCAGAAACACCTTGCCACTGGAAGGTACCTGAAGCCCTGCTGCGATCCGTAAAAGGGTCGTTTTACCACAACCCGATGGCCCGAGCAGACACACCACCTCGCCCGCCTCCAGGTGGAGGTTGATGTCTCTGACAACGCTATCGCCATGAAACTGGCAATGCACCCGGTCAAGCATGAGTGACGGGCCCGACAGACCGTTTTCAAGTTGGTCGTTGTAGGTGGGGCTTTGCTGGTAAATGCTCATGTTGCCAATCCAACCTTCCGGTACAAACTGTGGTGAAAATGAGATTGTAATCTTCTTGCATCTAATTGTGTATTGAATACGTAAAAGCGACTGATTCCCATTTATTGACTTCCACAAAGAAGTTGGGTCTAATTGCGGTAAATACAAATCGTTATCACCCTTAATAACGCTCAACAACCAAGGAGATTGATCCCGTGGTATCTCATAAAGCGAAATTGGCAGCTTCTGTACTGGCAACCACCCTGGCGGCAACCAGTGTATCTGCGAGTGAAGTGAATCTGTACTCCGCACGCCACTATGATTCCGACCAGGCCATTTACAATGCTTTCACTGAGGAAACCGGCATCAAGGTTAACCTGATCGAAGGCAAGTCGGATGCACTGATCCAGCGGATCAAGCGCGAGGGCGTCGCCAGCCCGGCGGATATCCTGATCACAGTCGATGCGGGCAACCTCTGGCGTGCCGACCAGGAAGGCATTTTCCAGCCGGTCAATTCTGAAACCCTGAACAGCCGACTGCCGGATACCCTGCGTCACCCTGAAGGCCACTGGTTTGGTTTCAGTCAGCGCCTGCGTGTGATCTACTACGATCGCTCTGATTTCGATCCGGCCCAGATCAGCCAGTACGAAGATCTGGCGAAGCCCGAGTTCAAGGGCGAAATCTGCATCCGTTCATCCAGCAACATCTACAACCAGTCTCTGCTGGCCAGCCTGGTCGAGCACCATGGTGAAGAAGGGGCACAGGAGTGGGCCCAGGGCGTTGTGGACAACATGGCTCGTGATCCCCAGGGTGGCGATACCGACCAGATTCGCGCCGTAGCCGCCGGTGAATGCAACCTGGCCGTTGGCAACCACTACTACTATGCCCGCCTGCTGAACTCCGACGATGTGGCTGATCGTGAAGTGGCCCGTGAAGTCGGCATTATCTTCCCGAACCAGGATGGCCGTGGCGTGCACGCCAACATCGGTGGTGCCGGTGTGGTAGCCACTGCGCCCAACAAAGACAACGCGGTGCGGTTCCTCGAGTTCCTGGCTTCCGATACGGCCCAGCAGATCTTTGCCGAGAGCAACCACGAGTACCCGGCAGTAGAGGGCGTTCTGAAGAACCCGGTACTGGATTCCTGGGGTAACCTGAACATTGATGACATCAATGTCAGCGTACTGGGCACCAACAATCCGGAAGCGGTTAAGATCTTTGACCGGGTAGGCTGGCGTTGATTGCAGCGGAGCTGCGTTGAACAGTTATTATTCGAGAAGAATTGTTGTATCAAAGCAAGCGAGCGCCACTTGGGCGTCCGCTTGCTTTTGCTGTCTTTACCTGCAGTTGGGTCATACCCGGTTGCTGTCGACATTTCCAAGAAAAGGCACACCTTGCCAGGTGGGCGTGTTTTTTTGTGCGAAAACACAGTGCTCTCCGCAAAGGAGTCGTCCCGGCGTGCCAGGCGACTCAATGTCGCCGCTATCAGTTCCATATGCGTCTCATGTGCCGACGTCTGAAGGCATCAGGCATTGGTTGTTAGGCTGAGGTATCTCGCCCTGAGCTTGCTCGGGCCAAGGCGAATCAGCGCTTGCTGTCACGCGTCAGGGAGATCCATGACGACAGCGGAGGCATGATCGGCTCACACCGTGCGCATGATGACCTGGCTGCCGAGGAAGCTTCAACCAGCCTGAACCGCATTGCGCGGCTGAGGGCTAAAAACGGCATTCAGGGCTGGTTCCCACCGTTTTAAAACCGTCGGTGGAAGCGATGTAGAGCCTCTCGAAGCCTATAAGTCGATCTCCAGATCTGACCTCGGCCTTGTCGAGCACAAAAGCACCCTGTTTTTTCCTCCAGGAGGCTGAATCCCTTCTGAATACTTTACTTCTCCTGAGAGCAGGGTAGCTTCACAGGCCTGACATACGCCGAAACGGCAGCCGGAAGCGACATTGATTCCTTCCGCCTCGGTAAAGCTGAGCAGGCTGTCCTGGCCTGGATCCCAGCTCAGGGTCCTACGGCTTTTGGTAAATTTGATACGGTAAGGAGTCTGATCGCCATCATCGGTCGAGACAGTGGCACCGAAGCTCTCGAATTGAAGCTGCTCTGCGCTGATGCCCTGTAGTGGTCAACTAATCCCGGACAGTATTTTAAGGTTTTCCTCAGCCGCAACGGGCGAAATGCCACCGTTGAATACGTGAGGCCGCTGCCGGTTGTAGTAGTCCATCAAGTAGCTCCCAACATCCTTTTGAGCATCAGGCAGATTTCGGTAACCCAGGGCCGGTATCCATTCCGATTTCAGGCTCCGGAATAGCCTTTCCATCGGTGCATTGTCCCAGCAGTTGCCGCGCCGGCTCATGCTTTGTGTCATTCGATAGCGCCAGAGCCTCTGACGCAACTTTCGACTGGCGTACTGACTTCCCTGATCCGAGTGGAACATGACTTTCTCTGGACGACCACGCTGTTCCCAGGCGTGATCCAGAGCTTTTACAACCAGGTCCGCATCCGGACTGGACGACATGGCCCAGCCAACAACCCGGCGAGCGTATAGATCCAGCACCACCGCCAGATAACTCCATCGTTGGCCGCTCCAGAGTAGAGTAAGAGGCAGGGCGTAGTCGGACTATTTCCCTGCCTCTCCTCTCCGAACCGGACGTGCACCTTTCAGCGCATCCGGCTCTCCGTTTAAACGCTGGAAAGTGCCATAGCGACCTCAGGAAAGCGCGAGGTCCAAGTGTTTCTGGGTTCTGTCCTCAGGTAGGGATTACCCTCCGGAAGACGCCAACGGAATCGCTTTTTCCCGTGACCGACGAGTCGGTACAGAATGGCTCCACTGAACAGCCCCTGATTGGTTCTGCCATACAGCACCCAAGTCTTACTTTGACCTGAAGCCGGGGCTTTGAACCAATGACGCATCAGCGGTTTGAGCCGGGAGCGATATTTGCGGCCCAGCCAATGGGCCAGTTTCCAGAACACGACACCATCGATGTAGCTGAGGACTTTCGCTTTGTAATCGACGAACTGATAGAACGACGCCCAGCCTTTCAGCTTTCGGTTGATGGATTCGACCATGTCGATTTTGCTTTCACTATAATTGCCTGACAGCTTGGCGGTTAAAGATGCTGCAAAGTTACGTGCCTTATGCCGGGGGATCGTCGCCACCACCCGCATATCGCCATAACGGCTTCGCTTGCGGATGATGCGATGCCCCAAGAACACGAAGCCGTCGTTCACATGGGTAATCTTGGTTTTATCCATGTTAAGTTTCAGCTTGAGAGTTCCTTCCAGCATCTCCCGGCATTCTTCTCTAATCGCCTCTGCCTGGGCTTTGGTGCCCTTGACGATAACCACAAAGTCATCGGCATAGCGGCAGTAGGCGACGGCTGGCTTCCATTGCCAGTCCTCTCGGATGGCTGTGCTTCGGCCGATCTGGATACTGTGGTTCCAGTACCATCGATCCTTCCGGGCCTTTTTGCCGAGGTAGCGCCTATTCAGGTACTGATCGAATTCATGCAGCATGATATTCGACAGCAGCGGCGATATGACGCCGCCCTGAGGTACGCCTTCACTTGCTGCCCGGAAAAGACCTACATCAATGTGACCGGCTTTGATAAATCGCCAAAGAAGATTCAGGAACCTTCGATCCTTGATTCTGCGGCGTACAGCTTTCATCAGAAGCCGATGATGCACGGTATCAAAGTAGCTGGACAGATCCCCTTCGATGACCCAGCGTCCGCGCGTTTCCGTGTTATCCGTCAGTTGAAGTTTCACTGTACGGATCGCGTGATGAACGCTCCGTTCCGGTCGGAACCCGTAGGAGAGCGCATGGAAGTCGCTTTCCCACATGGGCTCCATCGCCATTAACATGGCCCGTTGAACGATGCGGTCGCGCAGGGTGGGGATACCCAGTGGCCGTTGCTTGCCGTTGGCCTTAGGGATATAAACCCTTCGAGCCGGTAACGGCTGATAAGCATCAGAGAGTAAATCGTTCCTGATTTGTTTCAGAATGGCCGGCAGTCTGGCCTGCACAGTCAGCTTGGTCTCTCCATCTACCCCCGGCGTGTTTGCACCTTTGGAAGACAGAGTGATCCGAGCAGCTTCTGCGAGCCAGTCAGGCTGTGCTATCAGGCGCAGCAACCTGTCCACCCGGCGGGTGGGGTCGGATGCTGTCCAAGTCGCTAGCTTGCGTTGCATTTCGCTGATTATCAAAGGTCTTCACCTTGTTTGGTCAGGTAGTTTGCTTGGCAAACACATCTAAACTGCTCCCCTTCGCCATGTAATGGGCTTTCCCCATCGCGGACTACTACGGGAGCTCCGCCAGTCAATTCGGCTTCGGGGTCATGCCCCCTTGGCATCCGATATTGACCTTCCCCGGTTTACCTACCTGGACTTCAACATGCTGAGGAGACTGCCCATCGCACTCTTTACCCTTGCTTGCCGCAAGTTGACAGGAAGCAGCAGTCCGTTCTGTGATGGATACTGCTGTGCCAAAGCCCTAGCTACTAGTTCAGGCTTCTTCGTTCGGCAGCGCCTATATGTCATGCTGCCCAGCCTTCCCGTACGGCTTATCAGGTCACGTAAGCCGTGGTGACATTTCAACCCACAGAGGCGGATGAATGGGTTCATGTTCTTCAGCCTTTCAGCCTTTCAGCACTCAGCCTTGAGGATCATCTTGGCTTAGTGACCTCGCCTCAATCCCCGTTGTCAGCGGGTTACATCACCCTGCGGGCATACCGCAGGTCACTGCCGCTCAGGCTCACCACCCTCACAGTGGGCGGGATTGATTGGTTACTTCCTCCTGAATTACCGGTTCAATATTCCAGATAGACTCGTGGTCCATTTGAGCTTCCATGCTCGCCCTGAACTCCGGGCACACTGTAGGTGATGTCGCCACACCAGACCTGGTCGGGTTGCTCTACCGTAAACTCACGATCCAGATGATTCGGGATATCCGGTCGCTCAACGGTGGCCTGTTTGTAGGCATGAGGGCCTGGCTGTTTACAGATCAGCCCCAGCTCGCTCATCAGTCGTCGAACTTTGAAGCGACCGACGACAACGCCTTCCTCGCGGAGCAAGCCTTTGATTGTGCGGCTGCCGGCAGAACTGCGGCTCTTGGTAAACAGGCGGTTCACCTGAGCCTTCAGGGCCAAGCGCTCCACATCCACACGGTTCCGCCGTTGACGGTACTCGTAATAGCTAGAACGGCTGATTTCAAACGCTTCACAGACCAGTTCAATTGACTCCTGCCCTCCCAACCGGTCTATCAGCGCGTACGATTCATCTCGTCCGACATCAAGAGAGCTGTAGCCTTTTTTAATATTTCCTTCTCTCGCTCCAGGCGATTGCAGCGGGCTTCCAGCTCTTGAATTCGGCGCTGCTCCGGGGTTAAGGCCTTACCCTTCGGGGTGACACCTTTACGCTCCTCCGTGAGTTGTTGAACCCAACGCCGAACGGCACTTTCACCGACTCCCAGGGACACACTGGCCTGCGGAATCGTGTAACCTTGATCCAGCACCAGGCTGACTGCTTCCTGTTTGAACTCAGGAGAAAAAGAACGTCGCTTTCTGGTCATCAGACACCTCGTTTATGGTGGCGATTTTACCACCTACGTTGGTGTCCGGAATCATTGAACCACTACAGAGCTCTAGCCCTTTTTCTTACTGGGGAGATGCGCTAGAACGCTTGGCAAAGACGAAAGCGCAGAGAAACAGTAAACCAAAGGCTAAGTCGTTTGCGCCGTAAACCGCAATAAAGATCGCGGTCATGCGATCCTGTTCTAGAATGGAAGAGAATTGGTCAGCGGAATTGCCCCACCAGATGAGCCAGGCACTGACATAGAACATCTTCTCGATGAAGAATACGAAGCAAAGCCATGGCACGTCTTTCCATGACCGAGCGACAGAGATGTACGCCATGCCCCAAACCACAATCATTGCCTGTCCAAAAGTCGAGAATGCATGGGGGGCGCTAATTGCTAAGACGTCATTAGTGAAACCACGCGAAATCACCAGCATTCCAATAATGTTGACAGCCCCAGCAGCCAGGAATGCGAGACCAATCCAACGGCTCATGTTCTAACCTCACGATAAAGCAAACGAAATACAGTCTGTAAAAAACTGCCCCTAATAAAGCGATTGAGTGCAGGCTTTACCTGGCGATTCACGGATACTGGCCATCCCCGTGTTCAGCAAAGTCATCCATTACCGTGCGAGCTTTCTGCTCGGAGGTTGATTTGTGGATTTGCTCCAGAGCCGCCGTGACGGCCTTTTAGTCCTTCCAGAATACATATCGCTACAATTTAGGAAATCTGTGCACGATGCAGAGCTGAGCTTTAGTTTGCGGGTATTCCGCCAAACTGGCATCCGGGAAGCCCTTCAGGCCGTCGATACAGCCGATCATGATGTCCCCCAGACCACGTTCTTCAACTTGGTGAGCACCGATAGAATTTCGCGCCTTCGGTCTTGGCAAGCCACAGGCCCAACAGCTCCTTGTGGCCCTACATGTTAATGCCCAGCCAGGTATAGATACTTGCTGATCGTCCTCTTGTCCTGACGAATTTCTAGAACGATGCAGTTCAGATAAACAATAAGGTAAACCGGATCGACAGGGCGATTCTGCCACTCGCGAACTTGATCGATCACGCGCTCAGTTGCCTTGGAGACGAACTTTGCTGAGATGTCCGCGCCGTAAATCCCCTTGACGGCGTCTACGATATCTCGGGTGCTCAGGCTCTGGCGTAAAAGGCCAGTATCTTGTCATCCATCTGGGTCACGCGGGACTGACCTTTACGGACGAACTGGGGCTCGAAGGAACCGTCCCGGTCACGAGGAGCCTGGATCGGTACTTCGCCATGTTGGCCCTTCAGGCGCTTGGCACAATAGCCGTTACAGCTGTTGCCGGTGCCACGGCCTTCAATGATTCTGAGTTTTTCTTGATCGATCAGCGAACTAACGGGGTTCCGTTTGAAAAGATTACTCAGATGTGGGCAGTTGCACAATTGGGTTTACAGGCTCCAGAAATAGAGAACGGTTACGATGCTTGCAACAAATCGGACAATTTGGCGGTCGATGTAGCACACGACACAATCAGTCCGTTCTTTAATATAGAACAATTTAATGAGATATATATATTTTTCACAGAAAAAGCATCGGATACTATGCGTAGGAAATACTTCTGAACCTGAGGTCCTCTAATGTTCGATGTTCAGGCGATCGAATCCTTGTTCTCACTATTAGTACCGTTACTTTTCGGCGCCGGAGCAGTCGCTACCGGATTGGTAACCAACAACAGCAACCTGCTCGCACAATCGTTCACCTTCAAGCTTGCCTTCGTGTGTGCTGTAGCCGCCGCAATCGGAAGATGGTGGTGGCCGGTCGATGGCGTCTGGTTAAGTCACGCGCCTCTGACCTCAATCATGTTGTTGCTGATCACTTTGCTGGGAATGGTATTGGGACGCTTCTCGGAGAGGTATCTTGCGGGGGATCCCGGCCAGCGCCGTTTCATGATCTGGCTTCAAGTGATCCTCGCCAGCGTGGCCATGATCGCCATAACGAATCATTTGTTGGTGTTCCTCGTCAGCTGGATTATCATCAGCGTAAGCCTGCACCAGTTGTTGATGTTCTTTCCTGATCGCCCGCGCGCCGCCCTGGCCGCGCACAAAAAATTCATCTTTGCGCGAATTGCGGAGTTCTGCCTGGCACTGGCGTTCCTCCTGCTTTATGTCCAGTACGACACACCATTTATTGATCGGATCCTGGCCCAGGTATCCACTTCATCAGAACTGCCCGCCGCAGCGCAAATTGCTGCGATCCTGATGGCAGCGGCTGCCCTCTTTAAATGCGCCCAGATGCCTTTCCACGGCTGGCTGATCCAGGTGGTGGAATCACCCACCCCGGTGTCTGCGCTGCTTCACGCTGGCGTTGTTAACCTTGGCGGCTTCCTGATGATTCTGATGGCGCCGCTGATTGTCCAGGCAAGCGCTGCCCAATGGCTTTTATTGTTGGTGGCGGGACCTACTGCTGTGTTTGCCAGCCTCGTCATGATGACGCGCATCTCCATCAAGGTGAGGCTGGCCTGGTCAACCTGCGCCCAAATGGGCTGGATGCTGGTTGAGTGCGCTCTAGGCCTTTACGAGCTGGCGCTCCTGCACCTCGTGGCCCATTCCGCCTACAAGGCACACACCTTCCTTAACGCGGGCAACACAGTCGAGCTGTCGATGAAAAAACGTCTGGTTGAAATCAACCAGCCCGGCCCTGGGCAGTGGCTGACCGCTGTTTGTTTTTCGGCCCTGTTCATGCTGCCGACCATCTTCCTGGCCAACGAGGCAAGACCGGCAGATCTTTTTTCATGGGTCGTGCCTGGCATCGCGTTGACGATTTTGCTTTCAGAATTCTTGGCTGCGGGCGGTGGCGTTTTCACCCTTGGCAGAGGCTTGATTCTTGGTGCCGTTTTCTGGGCTCTGTACTGGCTTCAGAAAACCTTCTTCAGTCTGATGCTGACGCCACCGGATAGCCAGGCAGGACTGGTAGCCGTGGGTTTCGTCGCTATCCTGATCGCCCTGCTCGTGCGCGGCTACTACCAGATTCGCTATCACCGTTTCTCACCCGCCGGCGCCAGGCTTTACCGATTCCTGTTTGCCGCAGGCTATCTCGATGAGTGGTCCACGCGCCTGACCCTGAAAATCTGGCCGGCGAAACTGCCCGATGTTGTGCGGCCCCGGGCCGTGGTCAGCGTGTCCTCAACTTCTGGTTCCAGGGAGTCCGTGTAATGTTAGCGTCCAATCTTAATGCCACCACCGAAGCAAACACCGACACGCCGGATTGGCAGGAAGCCGTCACCGATGCCTGCAATCGGATTGCGCCGTCCTGGCCGCTGGATCAGATGATCGCGGTTAACCCGTTCTGGGAAATGCGGGATCTGCCGTTTACCAAGGTAGCCTCACGCATGGCGGCACTCAACGGCACCTGCTGTCAGAATCAGGCCGTGCTTTTACACCAGGGCAATGGTGCTGTCCCGGCCGAAACTGCCAGCATGCCGGAGCACTGGCAGAATCTCAGCGCCCAACTGGATCGCAACCGCGATACAGCCCATCACGTGGGCTGGCAGGACGAGGTTATTCACCAAATCAGTCAGTTCTGCGGCGACTACTTCCAGCGCCTGGATGCGGGAGATTTCAGGGCGGATGCCCAGGATCTGTATCAAAGCTGGCTGGAAATGACCCGGGCAGACCGTGGCATTGCCATCGTCATGGAAGAGCCATCATTGCCTTCCCAATTTCAGGTCCTGCCCGATCAGCACGATAAGCTGATCACAGACGCCTTCAACGCCCTCGCGGCAGAGCCTTCCTACACGGCGGATTATGCCCACGCGCTCCTGCTGGATATCAACGGATGGTCATCCTGGGCCGCCTACCTCCGTTGGCAATCAAGACTGCGTGGCAGCGAGGAAGATTTACTGCCGGGCGTGTTAGCCATCCGGCTGGCCTGGGAACTGGCCATCTGGCGGCATGTTCAACACATTGGCGGCGCCATCTTCGCCGAGCTGAAACGGGGTTGGCTTCAACAGTGGGACACCTGGCCCGAAATGCTGGAGATCCATGAAAAATCCCAAACCATGGGGTGGCGCCAACTTACAGAAGCCGAGACGGCCTACCAGGCACAGCTGGCCGATAAACTTCTGTCAAAATCTGAAAAGCAATGGACGAACGACCAGCCACCCAAACTTCAGGCCGCCTTCTGCATTGATGTTCGCTCGGAGGTTTTTCGCCGTGCGCTGGAAGCCCAGGACTCCGCGATCCAGACTCTTGGGTTTGCGGGTTTCTTCGGGCTACCGATTTCGTACCGCCCCAAAGGCACCGGGTTTTCCCGGCCCCAACTACCGGGTTTGCTGGCGCCCGCGCTAGAGGTTACAGAGGCCGAGCCGTCTGGACGCTTCAGTCGGCAGTCACTGGCCAACCATTCCCACTGGTCACAGTTTTCCAACGCGGGACCGGCCAGCTTCAGCTTTATCGAGAGCATGGGGCTGGCAGGTCTGGGACGCATGGTGCGCAAGACCTTTTTTGGCAAATCCTCGGCTAACCCGGTCGACCAGCTCCATAAAGGACATACCGAGTTCGAGATCCGCCAGAATGGCGCCCTGTTGGGAGCTGAAGAGAAAGCAGAGCTGGCGGGCGGTATTCTCCGGGCCATGACCCTGACTCATGAGTTTGCGCCCACCGTACTGCTGGTCGGGCACGGCAGCAGTACCCGCAACAACCCACATGCCGCGGGCCTGGACTGCGGTGCCTGCGGAGGCCAGACCGGCTCGGTGAATGTTCGTGTGCTCGCCGGCATACTCAACGACGCCGAGGTACGCGCGGCCCTGGCTGACCAGGGAATTTCCATCCCATCGGAAACCCGTTTCGTGGGAGCACTGCATAACACCACCACCGACGAGATAGAGTGCGCCGGTGACGTTCCCGACGACATCCGGCATTTCCTGGCCAGGGCCGGTGCCCAGGCACGCCGTGAACGAGCGGTTCGTCTTGGAATCGCGACCGAAAATGACGTCGACAGCGCCATCAGAAAACGCAGCCAGGACTGGTCCGAAGTTCGCCCAGAATGGGGGCTAGCCGGGAACGCCAGCTTTATAGTGGCGCCCCGCTCAGCCACACGACACCTGGATCTGGGAGGTCGCAGCTTCCTCCACGACTACCGTTGGCGCGAAGACGAGGGCTTCGGAATCCTCGAACTGATCATGACCGCGCCCATGGTGGTCACCCACTGGATCAACCTGCAGTACTTCATGTCCGTTACCGATAACTTTCATTACGGCAGCGGAAACAAAGTCCTGCATAACGTGGTTGGCGGCCACCTGGGCGTTTTCGAGGGCAACGGCGGCGACTTGCGGATCGGGCTGCCACTGCAGTCGGTACACGATGGCCAGCGCTGGATGCACGAACCACTCCGCCTGAGCGTTTACATTGCTGCCCCCAAAGATGCCATTGCCGAGATAGCCACAAAGCACAAAGTGGTGCAGGACCTGATCGATAATGAGTGGCTATACCTGTTCCGGGTCGATGACGAGCAGACATTGATCGAACGTTTTTACCGGAATCAGTGGGAAACCGGCGCAAAAGTTGGCTGACGGAGCGGGGTGACAAAACGTGCTGACCCATCTGGACCATCTTGAAGCAGAAGCGATTCATATCATGCGGGAAGTGGCCGCATGCTTCGAAAAGCCCTGCATGTTCTACTCCATCGGCAAGGACTCAACAGTCATGTTGCACCTTGCGCGGAAGGCCTTTTGGCCCGGCAACGTGCCGTTCACCCTGCTGCATATAGATACAACCTGGGAATTCGCCGAGATGGGGCGGTTCCGGGACGCCTTGGTGGAAAAGCTCAACCTTGACCTACGGGTATGGATTAACAGGGAGGCGCTAGATGCTGGCGTCCACCCGATCCGATCCGGTTCTGTCGTATATAACGACCAAATGAAAACTCAGGCTTTGAAGCAAGCGCTTGCCCATTATCGATTCGATGCAGCACTGGGCGGCGCTCGACGGGACGAGGAAAGATCCCGAGCCAAAGAGCGCATCTTCTCCGTGAGAGACGAATCCCAGCAGTGGGACCCAAAGAATCAACGTCCAGAACCCTGGGCCATCTACAACACCAAGATCAACAAGGGCGAATCAGTTCGAGTCTTCCCTCTTTCAAACTGGACTGAGCTCGACATATGGATGTATATCCTTCGGGAAAACGTTGAGATAGTGCCCCTATACTATTCTTCCCCACGCCTGAGCTGGTTGGACGACGACACAGGAACCATCCTGGCTCTTGATGACGACCGAATGCTGCCTCATCTAACGCCTTCTGAAGAGGCTTCGCTCGAAACACGAACCATCAGATTCCGAACGCTTGGATGCTACCCGCAGACAGGTGCCGTCGAGAGCACCGCGACGACGGCCTCAGATATTGTATTGGAAATGATGTCGGTGCGGACAAGTGAGCGTGACGGTCGTCTGTTGGACAAGGATCAAACAGCCTCCATGGAACGGAAAAAACGTGAAGGCTATTTTTGATGTCGCACTGGAACGCCCGTTCAGCGATCCTGCTAACCCGGCACGGCAAGTTACCCGCCATTGCGCGGCCACTGGAACAGCTGGGGTTAACAGTAACCTGCGACAGCAGCTTCGACACCGATCGCCTCGGGACCTTTACCCGAGAAATAGAGCGTTTCGCCGGTCAACGGGAGACTGCGCTCGAGAAAGCGAAAATCGCTTCGGAGCAGGGCGAAAATCGTATTGGCCTCGGCAGCGAAGGAGCCTTCGGCGGTGGTCTTTTCTGCATCAATCTGGAGATTGTGTGCTTGTTTGACCAGAAACACGGCCTAACTCTTTACGGAGAACACGCGGCGCCGTTTGGCCTTGAACAGGCCTCCGTAAGTTCTGTTGAAGAACTGAAGAGGTTTATGGATCGCTGCCCCACGGGTCAGGGGCTGGTAATGCGGCCCGAGCATGCAGGGCACCCGGACATTCACAAGGGACTGCATCACCAGCATGAAATCAATACCCGGTTCAGAGCGCTTCGAGGCAACTCGACGTCTGGACAGGTTTTCGTCGAATACGACCTTCGCGCACATCATTCTCCAGGTAGAATGGCCAACATTGGCCTTGCTGCAGAAAATCTCCGAGCCAAAATGGAAAGCTTGTGTCCCAGTTGTGTTCTGCCCGGCTTCTGGATAACCGATTTTGAAAGAGGACTGCCCTGCAGTGCGTGCGATACACCTACAAGCCGACCCAGAACTTATGTCTGGTCCTGCCAAGCATGCGACTACAAAGAATCACGCCCCGTGGAGGCCGTGACAACCGAACCCGATTTTTGCCCAACCTGTAATCCCTGAGACCCTATGCCCGCAACCATCAAGTTAGACGCAACAAAATCTGCTCACATTGAGAAAGCAGCTGACCTGCTCCTCGCCGGCCACCTTGTCGCCGTGCCCACGGAAACTGTGTACGGACTGGCGGCCGATGCCAGCAACGAACAGGCGGTCATAAAAGTTTTTGAAGCAAAGCAGCGCCCGGTCGGACATCCCCTGATCGTGCATGTTGCCTCAGTGGACAGGGTCCGGCTCTGGGTAGACCATATCCCGGAAACCGCCATGCAGTTGATCAAGGAATTCTGGCCCGGCCCATTAACGCTGCTACTGCCAAAGAAAAGCGGCATCAGCGATTTCATTACCGGCGGCAATCCGGGCGTGGCGGTAAGAATGCCGGCGCACCCGGCCACGCTAGCGACCATGGAGGAGCTTGGGCGGGATCTGGTTGCTCCGTCCGCCAACCCCTATGGCCGGATCAGCCCGACCACCGCAGAGCACGTACTCGCGGGCCTGTCCGGAAAAATCGAGGCAGTTCTGGACGGCGGAGACTGTTCGGTAGGCATTGAATCCACCATTGTCGACATGACCGGCAAAAACCCAGTCATCGCACGACCGGGGCAGATCGGCCAGAGCGATATCGAAGCCTGCCTTGGAATCGCGCTCTGCTCAGGCAAAGCTGCCAGCCAGGCAGTGCCGGGGAGCGTAAAGCGCCACTACCAGCCGGTCACAACTACCGTTGGAGTGGCCACGCATCGGTTTGCCGGGCTTCTGCCCGAACTCGCACGGGCAGCTGAAAAGATTGGTGTTATCTGGTGGCAGTCGCCACCGGGCGAACGGGCATCCGAATCCATCATGCTCAGCGCCGATCCAAATGAGTACGCTCGCATGCTCTACACCGCCATGCACTCCATGGACAAGGCAAACGTCGATCGGATCGTGATTGAGCTTCCGCCCCGGGAAAGCCGCTGGCTGGCCATTCATGATCGGCTGAAACGGGCCTGTAGCGAACAATTCACTTAACCCGGCACAGCCTGACCTTTGAGAGAGAATTCAGGGCGGAGGTCATTACTTATTTGCAAAATGAAAAACTGGTCCAGAAGCAACGCAGCTAGCTTATGGCCGGAAAAACGTTGGTTATCGAGTGCAACCAAAAGCTGATCGACGCTGACACCTGCATTGATGGGGCCCATCCTCAGCTGAGCCAGAATAGGCATCTTGTTTTCTTAATTGCGACGAGTTTTGGATTTCGGAGACACTTTATACTCGGGCGGCTTTACTACAGGCCTCCCAAAGTCGTAAACTTTAAAGCAGTTTCCTAGTGATGGAGCACAGTGCCTAGTATATTTTTCCGAATAAAGTAGTTTCCACTATTCGACGGTCTATGGGCTGCGATTATTCTTATACCCACAGCAAAATATCTGTGTGCAAAATAGAGTCTTAAGTCACTGATTCTAGATTAAGTTTCTGATCTACACCACTTGGGGAGAGTAATGGTGCCGAGGAGAGGACTTGAACCTCCACGGGGTTGCCCCCACTAGCACCTGAAGCTAGCGTGTCTACCAATTTCACCACCTCGGCAGGTGATTTGCAAAATCGCTGTTAGTTTGTTGAAAACCTAGCGTTTTGCCGGTGTTGAGGCGTTGCCCCTCAACCGATGGCGCGTACTTTAATAATTCCCCCGAACGCTGTCAAATATTTTTTCAAAAATCTTTTTGCCGTATTTATGCCTATAAATCAGCCCGCGGTTAGGCAGGTACCGCCTACCGACGTTATACTGCTGGGATAATGAATTCCGCCGCTGTGTTAGCGGCCTAATAACAAGGATCCGAATGGTTTCCAGGAAGAAAGAAGGACGGGACCCTCACGCTGAACGTGAGGCCCAGAAGTATGAAAACCCCATCCAGAGCCGGGAGTTTATTCTCAAGCACCTGAAAGAACGCGGTGCGCCGGCTACTCATGAGACGTTGTGCCAGGAACTGGGGCAAACGTCCGAGGAAGGTATCGAGGCGTTGCGGCGACGGCTGATTGCCATGTGCCGTGATGGCCAGTTGATCTGTAACCGCCGGGATGCGTTCCTGCCCATTGAAGAGGCGGATCTGGTCACCGGTAAGGTTGTGGGGCACAAAGATGGTTTCGGGTTCCTGATTCCCGATGACGGCGGCTCAGACCTGTTCCTCACCGCGCGCCAGATGCGTCAGGTGTTTCATGGGGACCGGGTGGCTGCCCGGGTGGACCGCGTGGATGATCGTGGTCGCCGTGAAGGGGTAATTGTCGAGGTTTTGGAGCATCGCACCAGTCAGACGGTTGGTCGCTTCTTCAAGGAAAGTGGCATTGCATTTGTGGTGCCCGAGAATGCCCGCATCAATCACGAAATTCTGGTGCCGGATGAGCACGCCGGTAAGGCTGTGCACGGCCAGTACGTGGTGGTGGAGATTCTGCGCCAGCCCACCGTGCGCACCCAGCCGACAGGGCGGATTATCGAGGTCCTGGGGGAGCACATGGCTCCTGGCATGGAAATCGATGTGGCCATCCGCTCCTATGAGATTCCCCATAGCTGGCCAAGTGCCGTGGGTGAGCAGGCAGCGGGGATTCCAGAAGAGGTTGCCGAGAAAGACAAGGCGAACCGGGTGGATATCCGTAACATGCGGCTGATCACCATTGATGATGAAACCGCCCGTGATTTTGATGACGCCATCTACTGTGAGCCCCGGCCCCGTGGCGGTTACCGGTTGGTCGTGGCCATTGCGGATGTGTCGCACTATGTACGCCCTGGCTCGCCGCTGGATGAGGAGGCGATTCGTCGGGGTAACTCGGTGTACTTCCCGGACCACGTGGTGCCCATGCTGCCGGAGAAGCTCTCCAATGGCTTGTGTTCACTGAACCCGGGTGTCGATCGGTTGTGTATGGTGGCGGATATGACCATCAGCGCAGCCGGTAATATCAGTGGCTACACCTTCTACCAGGCGGTTATGCGCAGCCATGCCCGGCTGACCTATAACAAGGTCAGTGCCATGCTGGAGCACCCGGACTCGGAGCAGGGCTACAAGTTGTCGGCCCATTACGCCGATTTGCTGCCGCACCTGCATAACCTTTACGAGCTTTATAAGCTGCTACGCCGTGCCCGGACTGAGCGTGGTGCGATTGATTTTGAGACCACCGAGACCAAAATCGTTTTTGATGCCGAGCGCAAGATTGAGGAAATCGTGCCGGTGCATCGCAATGATGCCCACAAGATCGTAGAGGAGTGCATGCTCTGCGCGAACGTGGCTGCGGCCCGGCTGTTGAAAAAGCATCAGGTGCCGGCGCTCTACCGGGTGCATGATGGGCCCTCCGAGGAGCGCCTGAACAACCTGCGCTTGTTCCTGGGTGAGCTCGGATTGCAGTTAGGGGGTGGTGACAAACCAACTTCCGGGGATTACCAGCAGTTGCTGGCCCAGGTTGCCGACCGTCCGGATGCCAATGTGATCCAGATGGTGATGCTGCGTTCCCTCAGCCAGGCGGTATACAGCCCGGAAGAAGCCGGCCATTTTGGTCTGGGCTTTCCCAGCTATACCCACTTTACCTCGCCCATTCGCCGGTATCCGGACCTGATCGTTCATCGGGCCATCAAGTCCCGGATTCACAATCCGGACGTTCAGAAAGACGTGGTGTCGCCGAAAATCCACGATCCTGAGCTGGCCGTGTATCCCTACGACTATGCTCGTATGGAGCAGCTGGGTGAGCATTGTTCGATGACTGAGCGCCGTGCCGACGATGCCACCCGTGACGTGATGGCCTGGCTCAAGTGCGAGTTCCTGCGGGATCACGTGGGCGAGGAGCACGATGGTGTGATTGCGGCCGTCACACCCTTCGGTTTCTTCGTCGAACTGTCGGATATCTATATTGAGGGACTGGTGCACGTGTCCACTCTCAGTGGCGATTACTTTCACCACGATTCCGCCAAGCACCGCCTGATCGGTGAGCGCACCGCGGTGAGCTTCCGGTTAGGGGATGAGGTTCGCGTCAGGGTTGTTCGGGTAGGCCTGGAAGATCGCAAGATCGATCTGGAACTGGTCAGCACGCCCAGAAAGCGGACAGCAGATCGTGACGCCCTGGACATGTCCAAGCGCGAGACCCGCGGTAAAGGTGATCGTGCCGGAAAGGGCGGAAAGGGTGGAAAGCGCGGTAAATCTGCCAAGCCCGAGAGTGCCAAGGAGAAGCTGGCAGCCGAGGCGGCCAGGGCGGCGTCCCGAAAAGGGGGCAGGGGTAAGCCCTCTGCCGGCGGTAAAGCCCGTAAGCCCCGAAAGTAAACCGTTGCACAGGAAATAAGCGTCAGTGTCACAGGAATATGTATTTGGCTGGCATGCCGTCGATGCCGTTCTCAAACGGGAACCGGAGCGCCTGCAGCAAGTCTGGATTCAGACCGGGCGGCAGGATAAGCGGGTTAAATCGGTTACCGACACCCTGGATAGTCTGGGTGTGCGTTGGAAGGTGGTGCATCGTCGTGAGCTGGATGAGCGGGTCGCCGGTGTTCACCAGGGTATTGTTGCCGCCGTGGCGGAAAGCCGTGAGTGGACCGAAGCGGACTTGCTGGCCCAGCTGGCCGCCAGTGGCAAGCCACCATTCCTGCTGGTTCTGGACGGGGTGACCGACCCGCACAACCTCGGTGCCTGTATGCGTACGGCAGATGCCGTGGGAGTACAGGCGGTGATTGTGCCCAAGGACAAATCCGCTTCGCTGACTCCGGTGGCCCGGAAAGTTGCCTGTGGTGCGGCGGAGACCGTGCCGTTTGTTCGGGTGACCAACCTGGCTCGCTTTCTGCGCGAGCTCAAGGAACTCGGCGTTTGGCTGATTGGTACGGCCGGAGAGGCGAGTGCAAACCTGTATCAGGCAGACTTCAAGGGGCCGGTGGCCCTGGTGATGGGCGCCGAGGGTAAGGGTATGCGCCGTTTAACCCGGGAACACTGCGACCAGTTGATCAACATTCCCATGCTGGGGCATGTCGATAGCCTGAACGTGTCGGTGGCGACCGGAGTTTGCCTGTATGAAGCCCTGCGCCAGCGGCTCGGTTAAGTCTTGCACAACACCGCTCATACGCCTAGAATACGTGGCCCCTTTTCCAAGGGGTGGTTTTGTATTGCCTGAATGCAGGCAGGCCGAACCTGGCTTTTGATCGGGCCTTTGCGTTTAAGGTCTTGTTGATAAAAGCAAAAAGAAGCCGGCAGCTTTGCTGTCACCTCCTTGCTTTCATGCTCGGGATCGGGGCTTAACCGCGCCCGCCGCAGAAGAAAGCTGTTTAAACCGTAGGGAGAACTCATGCGTCACTACGAAATCGTTTTTATGGTACATCCGGATCAGAGCGAGCAGGTGCCCGCAATGATCGAGCGTTATACCAGCGTCATCACTGAAGATGGCGGCAAGGTACATCGCCTGGAAGATTGGGGCCGTCGTCACCTGGCTTACCCGATCAACAAGATCCACAAGGCTCACTACGTGCTGATGAACGTTGAATGTTCACAGGCCGCTATGGACGAGCTGACTCATAACTTCCGGTTCAACGATGCCATCATCCGTGACCTGATTCTGCGTCGCGATGAGGCTGTTACCGACATGTCTCCGATGAAAGCTGCCGAGTCCCGTGAGGACCGTCGTTCCGGCGGAGACGATCGTCCGCGTCGTTCAGCTGACTCTGAAGATCGTCAGAGCGCATCCCAGGACGAAGAAGAGTAATCAACCGGAGTTAGGAGTTACGTTATGGCTCGTTTTTTCAGACGTCGTAAGTTCTGCCGCTTCACGGCAGAAGGTGTGAAAGAGATCGATTACAAAGATCTGGACACCCTGAAAGGCTACATCACTGAAACCGGCAAAATCGTGCCCAGCCGTATCACCGGCACCAAAGCACGTTATCAGCGTCAGCTGGCTACCGCTATCAAGCGTGCCCGCTACCTGGCACTGCTGCCGTATACGGACAGCCACGACCACTAAGCACAGATAGACAGGACCCGGGACCATGCGTGCACTGGCACAATATGTAATGCGCGGTCCCCTGCAGGCTGGCGGGGTTGCAGCAGTTACCACTGCAGTGCCCCTGTTGTTCTGGATTGGCGCAGCGGTTATCGGCCTGGTCATTCTCAGACTGGGCATCCGGCAGGGGTTGAATATCGGCCTCTGGGCATTAATGCCGGCGTTGGGTTGGGCCGTTTACGGCCAGGATCCAACGTCACTGGTGGTGCTGCTGCAGGTGATGCTGATGGCATCCATCCTGCGAACAACTCTGGCCTGGGAGAAAGCACTGTTGTCGGGTGCTTTTCTGGCAATACTGAGCGGGCTGATGTTGCCCGTCATGTATCCGGCACTGCTGAACGATCTGGTTCAGACCGGTGTCAGCTTTTACGAGCAGTACAACGCCGAAGTGGCCCGGTCATTGGGCAGCGATCTTGAGCTGATCATCCGGGACACCATGAACGCCAGTATGGCGGGCACTTACTTCGCGACAGCGGTTGGTATGACCATGCTGGCGAGGGCCTGGCAGGCGGGGCTCTATAACCCCGGCGGATTCCGCAAGGAATTCCATGCCCTGAGGTTGTCGCCGGCCATTGCGGTGGTTTGTGCACTCACCATGGTGATTGGCCCGGTGTTGGGGCTCAATTCCATGCTGTTGGCCTGGGCAGCGGGTACGCCGCTGTTCATCGCTGCGCTGGGGTTGGTTCACGGTGTTGTTGGTCGTAAGCAGTTGAGCGGTAACTGGCTGGCCATGTTTTATCTGGCGCTGGTATTGCTGGGTCCGAGTCTGATGTTGCTGTTGTTGGTTCTGGCTTTTGTGGATAGCTGGCTGGATATCCGGGGGCGTATACAACCCGCCGGGCCAGCTGAATAAAGCACGAAGAGGTTAACGAGATGGAAGTTATTCTGCTCGAGAAAGTAGCAAACCTTGGCTCCCTGGGTGACAAGGTAAAGGTTAAGGCCGGTTACGGTCGTAATTTCCTGCTGCCGTACGGCAAAGCTGTTCCTGCCACGGCCGCAAACGTACAGGCGTTCGAAGAGCGTCGCGCTGAGCTGGAAAAAGCCGCTGCTGAGAAGCTGGCTGCTGCCCAGGCCCGTGCCGAAGCTTTGGAAGGTGCATCCTTCACCATTACCTCCAAGGCTGGTGACGAAGGCAAGCTGTTTGGTTCTATCGGTGTTCGTGACATCGCAGACGTGGTTTCTGCCGGTGGCACGGAAGTCGAGAAGAGCGAAGTTCGTCTGCCGGAAGGTCCTATCCGGACCACTGGCGAGTTCGAGATCGAACTGCAGCTGCACTCAGACGTAGAAGTAACCATCAAGCTGGCGGTTGTTGCCGAGTAATCGGTCATCGTTGATTGATGTAAGCATGGAGTGTTGAAGCCAACGGCTTGAGCATTCTGAGACGGGCCCGAGCCGGAAACGGTTTCGGGCCTGTTGCTTTCTGGTATTCTTGTTTCCTGTTATTCAATTCAACGTTGTCTGGTGTTTATGGCCAATCCCACTCTGAAACCTGCATCCATTGATCCGGAAACCAGCCGTATCAAGGTTCCGCCCCATTCTGTTGAAGCGGAGCAGGCGGTGCTCGGTGGTTTGATGCTGGATAACCGGCGTTTTGATGAAGTCTCCGAGATCATTTCTGCTGCTGACTTTTACCGCCAGGACCACCGGTTGATTTTTGGTGCCGTGGAGCGCCTCGCCAGTGAAAGTGAACCCCTGGATGTGGTTACCCTGGCCGAGTTTCTGGAGCGTGCCGGTGACATTGAAGATGCCGGTGGCTTGTCGTATCTGGCCGAGCTTGCAGAGAAAACGCCGGGTGCGGCAAATATCCGTGCCTATGCCGAGATTGTCCGTGAGCGTTCGGTGCTTCGGAAACTGGTGGAGGTCTCTGGCCAGATTTCCGACTCTGCGTTCAATCCCCAGGGGCGAAAGAGCAGCGAGATTCTGGACGAGGCCGAGCGCAGCGTATTCCAGATCGCTGAATCCCGGTCGAAGGAAGGCTCTGGCCCCAAGGCGATCAATCCTATTCTGGCGACAACCCTGAGCCGTATTGAAGAGCTGTTTGAATCCGGTGAACAGACCACGGGTTTGACCACAGGCTTCCGTGATCTGGATGACCAGACCTCCGGTATGCAGCCAGCGGACCTGATTATCGTTGCAGGCCGGCCCTCCATGGGTAAGACCACCTTCGCCATGAACATTGTCGAGAACGCTCTAATCAGTACCGGCACGCCGATACTGGTGTTCAGTATGGAGATGCCGGCAGATGCTCTGGCCATGCGTATGTTGTCTTCCCTGGGGCGGATAGACCAGACCAAAGTCCGGAGCGGTAAGCTGGAGGAAGACGACTGGCCTCGGCTGACCTCCGCGGTGAGCCTGCTCAAGGACAAACCCCTCTATATTGACGATACGCCGGGCCTGAGCCCGACGGAAATGCGGTCACGGGCGCGGCGGATTGCCAGGGAGAATGGCGGCAAAATCGGCCTGATCATGGTCGACTACCTGCAGTTGATGCGGGTGCCTGGCAATACCGAGGGCAGGACGGCAGAGATTTCGGAAATATCGCGATCCCTGAAGGGTATCGCCAAGGAGCTGAGCTGCCCGGTGGTGGCGCTGTCACAGCTTAACCGTAGCCTGGAGCAGCGGCCCAACAAGCGGCCGGTGAACTCGGATCTGCGGGAATCCGGTGCGATCGAGCAGGATGCCGACGTTATCATGTTCGTATATCGGGATGAGGTCTACAACGAAGACACCCAGGATAAGGGCATCGCGGAAATTATTATTGGTAAGCAGCGGAATGGTCCTATCGGCACTATTCGCCTGGCGTTCATCGGTAAATACACCAAGTTTGAAGATCTGGCCCACGGCGATTACAGCGATTACGGTGGTGATTATTAATGCCACGCAGTACCGTTGCCCGCGTTGACCTGGATGCTCTAAGGCATAATTATCGGTTGGCTCAGGCCAGGGCCGGTGGCGCCCGCGCTATGGCTGTGGTCAAGGCCGATGGCTATGGCCACGGGATTGTTAACGTTGCCCGGGCTCTGGCCGGTGAGGTCGAAAAATTTGCCGTGGCCTGTATTGAGGAAGCGCTGGCAATCCGGAGCGCCGGCCTCGGGCAGCCTGTCGTGTTGCTGCAGGGCGTGCATGCCCCTGATGACTTGCGTGATTGCGTACAGCATGGTTTCGAGCCCGTAATGCATTGCCACGGGCAACTCGAATGGCTGGCTGCGGGCCCGCAACCCCGGTTCTGGCTGAAGGTGAACTCCGGCATGAACCGTTTGGGGTTCCGCCCGGAAGAACTGGATTCCGTGGTTGCCGCCTTGGGGCCGTCAGCGACTAGGGGGCCATTGCTGGGGTTTGTTACCCATTTCGCCTGTGCTGATGACCTCACCAGCGATATGACCGATCATCAAACCCGTTTGTTTGAGGACGCCACGGCGGCCTGGCCAGCGTTAATGCGCAGTGTGGGCAATTCTGCGGCCCATTTTCGGCCGGGCCAGCCGCTCTATGATTGGAGTCGGCCCGGTATCATGCTGTACGGGGCCTCGCCCATGATCGGCAAGACCGGCCCGGAGCTGGGGCTGCAGCCAGTGATGACTCTTGAGGCGCCATTGATCAGCACGCGTGTTGTTCGCGCCGGAGAATCTGTGGGTTACGGTGCAGGTTGGGTGGCTCAGGAGGATACCCGAATGGGTATGGTGGCCATCGGGTATGGTGATGGTTATCCTCGCCATGCCGGTACCGGAACGCCGGCAGCCATTCGTGGCAAGCGCATTCGCCTGTTGGGCCGGGTATCCATGGATATGCTGGCAGTCGATCTGACCGGTGCGCCAGAGGCCCGTGAGGGTGATCCCGTGGAGCTGTGGGGTACGACGGTCAGCGTCGACGAAGTCGCAAGCTGTGCCGGTACCATAGGCTACGAGCTGCTGACCGGGGTCACCGCCAGAGTGCCCAGGGTCTGCGAGTAAAAGGCAGACCCACAGGGCTCTTGGGCGAGTTTAGTGGGCTTCAGGTTCGTGAATGATTTCTTCGATAAAGTCGAGAATCGCCGCCAGGCTCCGGTCATCCAGCTTTTTCAGCACCTTGTGAACAACCATCTTGCTGCCTTTAAGCATGCTGCTGATGCCCATTTTGGCCATGCCCATCATCATGCTGCTGGCATTCAGGCGCCGCAGGGGCTCCAGGAAGAAGAAATCCAGGCCCTGTTCAGTCAGCTCGACAATCAGGTTGTACAGCTTTTCGATGGCTTCCTTATCGGCTTTACCGCGCCCCTTGAGCTCGCTTACGGTATACAGGGCCCGGGTGCGCAGTTCGTCCGGGATGGGGGCCACGATATGGCTTTGTTGTTTCAGCATAGAGGTTCCTGTTGTTGTATGCTCGTCAGTGAGAATGGGTTTTACACCGGCGCTTGAAGTTGCATGATAGTGCAGCAAATGGATTGCCCGGGCCATTGGCCTGAGTGATTGCCAGCGCCCGTCATATCAGTGATATTCCGGAGGCAGTGATTCAACGTGCATGTACTTGTGGTTCACGACTATGGCCCTCTTGGCAGGGTGTTGCTGGAGCGGCTGCGAAGAACCCATCTTCAGGTCAGCCCGTTACTGGTCAGCGACCCGGCCAACGCCGACTTGCACGCCCTGGAAAACTGGATTCCTGAAGACACTGACCTGATTGTGAATGCCCTGTGGCTGGTAGACCCCGAAAAGGCCGAGGATAATCGCGAGGCAACGCACCAGGCGGCGTTTTCCCTACCCCTGGCGCTGGCGGAGTTTGCCCGTGACCGGAACATGGCCCTGTTACAGCTATCGTCCTGTTATGTCTTTGATGGCCGTAAGCAGGCGGCTTACATTGCCTCCAATCCCGGGCAACCAGTCAATGAACTGGGCCGCTGGCAATGGGAGTGTGAACAGGCGCTTCGCACCGTATTGCCCAGGCACATCCTGCTGAGAACCGGCTGGAGCCTCGCCCGGTTTATCGAGAAGGTCCAGAAAAGCACCGCTGGTAACGAAGGGCTGCATTTGCCCGGGCGTTGCAAGGGCCAGCCGGTGGCCGTGCAGGATCTGGCACGGGTGATTACCGCGGTGGTTCTGCAGGTAGATTGTGGCGCTGAGGTATGGGGCACCTATCAGTACGCCGGGGCTGAAGAAATCAACCTCTATGAGTTGGGGCTGGCGATTGCTGGGATGCCCGGTATTCCTGAAGACATAAGGATTGTGGACGAAGTGCCCGGGTGGGGGCATCTGGAGCCGGTGAATACCACCATGGTGTGCAGCAAGATTCGCAATACCTTTGGCATCAAGCAGCTGCCCTGGCGAACGTGGTTGTCGGAAGAGGTGGCGATGCTGAAAACGACGCCAGAAGTAGAGCCAGACAAGGCGCCGGCGAGCTCCTGAAGCTGCCGGCGCTGTTGGTCCCCGGGCTTACTGCTGGCAGCCCTGGCGAGCGAAATCCCGAGTGACCATCTGCAGGGCTTCAACATCAAGAAGTTCCACTTCCCGGCCCTTGGCCCGGATGATGCCCTGATTCTGGAAGCGGGTGAACACCCGGCTCACGGTTTCCACGGCCAGCCCCAGGAAATTGGCGATATCGTTTCTCGCCATCGGCAAGCTGAAGTTGGTGGGCGACATTCTGCGACGGCGGAACCGGCTGGACAGCGACAGCAAAAGGGCAGCGATGCGCTCTTCGGCGGTATTCTTGCTCAGCAGCATGGCCAGTTGATGGCTGTTCTGGATTTCCTGGCTCATCAGGTGATACATGTGGTGCTGCAGTTCCGGCAGCTTGCCGGTGAGCTCTTCCAGCTTGTCTACCGGGAATTCACACACGCTGGTCCGTTCCAGGGCTTTCGCGGTACAGGCATAGTGTTCGCTGCTCATGCTGTCGAGGCCCACCAGTTCGCCGGGCATGAAGAAGCCCGTCACTTGCTCGTCTCCACCTTCGGTAATGATGGATGTTTTGATGGAACCGCTCTTGACCGCAAAGCACGAGCGGAATGGCGTGCTCTGATCAAAGATGTGCTCGCCGCGATTGAAAATCCGTCCCTGCTGGACAATGTCTTCCAACCGCTCCAGATCGTTTTCTTCCACCGCCAGGGGAAGACACAGGTTACTCAGGCTGCACTGCTGGCAGGAGGCCTTGAGGGGAGACACTTGGTGAAGTCGAATTGCCTGGGCCATATTGACGAACCATCCGGGTTGATCCATATCAGGCTGCGGTCATGCGCAGCCGTCCTCATTCCTGGTTGGCAAGGATTGCCCCTGCTCAGGAAGCAAGACCATGGCCAATCCGGATACGCTTAAAGTTTAGCGGACTGCCATGGGTGACAATGCTGAAACATCTGGATTCTCACACATTGATCAAAATCAAGTATAGCAAAAGAGTCTAGTCTTATGCGTGGATTTTAAGAAGGCTTTGGTCTAACCGGGCCGGTGGCCAAGCGGTGGGTTTTCGCTCAGGACGACCTCTTCTTGCGTTGCTCGGTACGGGCCTGCTTCTCGGCTTCCCTGGCTTCTTCATCGGCCCGGGCCTGCTGAAGTTCTCTCTCTACCATCTCAGGTGTTTCCAGGGAAATCCGGCCGATGGTTCCGGCCCTGAATTCATTGAGCAGGATCTCCGACACTTTGTGGAGGTCTGGCACACCGCCCCGGCGGAAGAACCTTCGTTTCGCGGCAATGGCATCCATCAGCGCCAGGCCATCGGCCGGTTGCTGTTCCAGACCGTAGCGGGTCATCACCAGTTCCGGGTAGGCCTTGACAAGGTAGTCCGCCTCAAACATCGCCACATCTTCGAAGTCCAGCACGGCGCTGCGAATGGCGCCGGAAATGGCCAGCCGGTAACCGCACTGTTCCGGGGACAGTTTGGGCCAGAGGAACCCTGGCGTGTCATAGAGCAGTATGTTGTCTGGCAGTTTGATGGCTTGCTGGGCCCGGGTAACCGCCGGCTCGTTGCCGGTCTTGGCGGCCGGCCGGCCGGCAAGGGTGTTGATCAGGGTAGACTTGCCAACGTTCGGAATGCCCAGGATCATCACCCGAAGCGCGCTTTTCTGCCGATCGTGGCCAGGGGTGAGTTCCTCGGCCAGCTTGAGGATACCCAACGCTTCCTTACGTTCGTTGTGGGTCAGGGTAATGGCACGAACGCCCCGTTCCTGCTCCAGCCATTGGAGCCATTGATCGGTGATCGCCGGGTCTGCCAGATCACGCTTGTTCAGGACTTTGATCAGCGGGGTGTCACCACGAAGCGAGGGCACCAGCGGGTTCTCACTGCTAAACGGAATGCGCGCGTCGACTACCTCGATGATCAGATCCATCTGAGGCATGACTTTTTTGATCTCCTTTCGGGCCTTGTGCATGTGCCCGGGAAACCAGTTAATCGCCATGGTGTGTGCTCCGCTCGCTGTTTAAAGGCGCCATTATGCAGGGGAATGACTAAATTTTCATAGTCGCTGCGACCCCCGTGTGCCGGGAGCCGACGGAGATTTTTTCGGAAGTGTGTACAAAAAGAAGGGTGATCGGGGTGAAAAGTGGGGCTGGAATGTTTTAGTGTGTACAGCCTTGAACAGTGAAAGCAACGAAATCCGGTGGTTAGAGCGTGGCCACCGGCCATTTGGAGAAACTTATGAAGATTGCAAAAATTATTGGTTCTGCTTTGGTGGCCATCAGCCTGTCAATGCCTGCATTTGCCCAGCAAGCCGCCCCTGGCCAGCCTGACCAGGTAGACCAGTTGGCCGAGATGGTGGGTTTGTCTGATGACCAGCAAACTGAAATTCGCGGCATCATCGACGACATGCAGGGCGAAATTGGTGCGCTGCGTCAGAATGCCCAGTCACTGCAGCAGGCACTGCAGGCTGAAATCAAGGCGGACTACAGCGAATCTGCCATTCGGGACAACGCCGAGAAGCTGGGTGATGTGACAGGCGAGATCGCCGCGCTGTCTGCGTTGATGCAGGCAAAGGTGGATGCGGTATTCACCGAAGAGCAGCGTGATGAGCTGGATCGTCGCATGCGGGAAATGCAGCAGCAGATGCGTCAGCAACAGCAGATGATGCAGCCTGGCCAGTAAAACCGGCTGAATCAGACCCCGCCCGAGCGATGCTCCGGCGGGGTTTTTTGTTTGCCCGGCGAAGCCGGCAAACCCGGCCATCTGAAAGAAGATGGCGTCACCCCGACTGAGGGGAAGACAATCCGACTGGCAAGGGCGTCACTGGCCAACGGTGGGGTCTGAAGGAAGCCATAGGAAGTTAACGGTACACAACGCAAGTGAACCTGCTTCGGCAGGTCAGGTGGGCCAGCGTGCGAAATAACGCGACGCCCGATACTCAGTCAGACCTGGGCTGTGTTTGAGGGTGGCATCGTTAACAGGGAGCCGGTGCAGTAACCGGGGAAGCCTGACACCGAATCCGGCGTTGTCGGAGGCTGTGGCGCAAGGTGAAAGCCGAGGCCGCAGTTGGTGCGAGGTGGCAGATGAAGCCGTAGTAGTGAGGAAGTTCCGGCCTGAGAAGCCTGGTAACAGCGTGGAGGATAAAACCGGAATGACCGCTGACGGAGGTTCAGCGGACCGGTCAGGGTCAAAAGCTCTGATCGGATGCGAAGGGCGGAAGTCATTAACGAGAATGACGGACGACGAGTGAGAGGTGGACGCTGTGTTCACAAGCTGCCCGACGGGGCAGGGACGTGCACTGGGGTACTGCGGGAACGCAGTGGCTCTGGTGTTCTCCGAACAAGGGAGTAGAGCGATACCGTGGCGGCAGATTGCCAGAGCGCTAGTACCCGGACGGATCGCCTGAAACAGACCGGCAGCCAGACCGATCCTCGAAGCCGTCACCACAGAGATGAGCAGGCATGAGGAAATACTACAGTCTGTACGGGCAGCTGCTGTCAAAGCAACGTCTGTACGAAGCCTTCAGACATGTCAAGCGCAACAAGGGCGCGGCCGGAATCGATGGGCAGAGCCTGGGTGCGTTTGAGGCGAATCTGGAGGTGGAGCTGTCGTGCCTGTTGCTCGAGCTGAAGGAAAAGCGCTATCGGGCGCAGCCAGTCAGACGCGTAGCCATCGCCAAGGATGACGGCGGTGAGCGTCTGCTGGGCATTCCGACGGTTCGGGACCGGGTTGTGCAACAGGCGCTGCGCCGTATTATCGAACCGATCTTCGAGCCGGATTTCCACCCGTCGAGTTACGGGTATCGTCCGGGACGCAGTGGTCACCACGCCATCGGCAAGGCGGAGTTGTTTATCCGCCGATACCGGCGTGACTGGGTTGTGGACATGGACCTGTCGAAATGCTTCGACACGCTCAACCATGACCTGATCATCCGCCAGTTCCGCCAACGGATCACGGACGGCAGTGTCCTGTCACTGCTGCGCCAGTTCCTGGAAAGCGGCGTGATGGTGGGGTACCACCTTGAAGAAACGGAGCTGGGAAGCCCGCAGGGCGGCGTGATCAGCCCGCTGATTGCGAACGTCTATCTGAACGCCTTCGACCAGTTCATGAAAGCCCGGGGTCACCGGATCGTCCGCTACGCGGACGACATCCTGATCCTGTGCGGCTCACGAGCGGGCGCGGAGAATGCGTTACGGGTGGCCCAACGCTATCTGGAAGAAGAGCTGAAGCTGACGGTGAACGTCACCAAGACCCACATCGCCCACAGCGATGAGGGGGTAAAGTTCCTGGGCGTGGTGATCTACACGAACTACACCCGCATCCAGGACAAGAAGGTGGTGAAACTCAAGCAGAAGCTGAAAGCGCTGACAAAGCGTAACCGGGGCATCGGGCTTGCGGCGATTATCCGCGAGCTGAATCCGGTGCTACGGGGCTTTGCCAACTACTTCCGGGTGGCGAACTGCGCGAGGGTGCTGAAGCAGGTGATGAGTTGGTTAAGGCGGCGCCTGCGCTGCATCCAGCTCAAGCAGTGGAAGAAGCCGGGCCGGTTGCATCGGAGGCTGAAACAGCTGGGCTATCGCCCGCCGTTTAAGTTCATCAAGATGCAAAGCTGGCGTAATGCGGCTTCACCGCTGGCAAGCCTGGCCTTACCCAACGCCTATCTGCACAATGAGCTGAGGTTGATGGATCTGACCAAAGTACGAACCGGCATCCCTGTCCCCGAGTTCAGGGCAAGTTAATGGCATGAGCCGTATACGTGGTCCGTATGTACGGTTCTGTGAGAGGGATGAGGCGGTGACGCCTCACCCTACTCGTTATTATGGGGCAGGGAAAGGCTTGAACAGGATGATCAGCCTTGGCAGCAGCGTCAGGGCTCCCACCAGGGCCATGAACATGGCAAAGCCGGTGAACAGGCCGAAGTAGATGGTCGGGATGAAGTTGGACAGCACCAGAATCGAGAACCCGGAGATGATGGTCAGCGAGGTGAAGAACATGGCCTGGCCGATGCTGCGGTGGCATCGGTGCATGGTGGCCACGTAGTCGCCGTCTTTGGCTAACTCGGTTTTGAACCGGTGGATATAGTGGATGGTGTCATCCACGGCAATGCCCACGGTGATGGCCGCCACGGTGATGGTCATCATATCCAGTGGAATGCCCAGCCAGCCCATCAACCCAAGCACCGAACCAGCCGCTATCAGGTTCGGGGCCATGCCGATCAGCGCCAGTTTGAGTGACCGGAACAGGATCAAAAACATCACCATAATAGCTGCGAAAACCACCCCGATGGTTTTGATCTGGGAGTCGAACAGGCTCTGCAGCATGTTGTTGTACATCACTGTCATACCCGAGAGCTGGACTCGTTCCGGGGCGTAGCCAAGTTCCGTCGTCAGGTGGTTGTGTATGCGGTCCAGGAGGTCCTGCCGGCGCAAATCCGGCATGGTTTCCAGAATCCGGATGCTGAACCGGGCCTGGCTCTGTTCTTCCGATATGTAGGGTGTCAGAAGAATGTCCTGCAAATCGTCGGGCACCGCGGCGGGCACAAACGCCAGCTCAACGGCGTTCAGTGGCGTATCGCCGTTGATCTGGGCGAGCAGGTCCAGGGTGGTGCTGATCGACAGCACTTTGCCGGTCTCTGGCAGGCTGTTCAGGTAGTCGTGCACGTCACCAAGCTGGCGCATTTTCTGGTAGGTATACCAGGTGTCCCGGTAGTCTTCTTCGTCGCAGTCTTCCACAAACGGATCGCAATCGCTGGCGAAGGGGTCGTCGCTGTAGTTCTCAGGTGGCGGCTCATCGGTGATCACCACATCCAGCGGCGTGGTGCCGCCAAGCCGGTCGTCTATGGTGATCATGCCCTGGTGGATTTCGGTGGAGGATTTGAAGTAATCAATAAAGCTGTTCTCAACGGTCAGCCGGCTCAGACCAATCACGCACAGCACGGCAATCACCCCGGAGCCCACAAGCACGGTGCCACCGAACCGCTCGGTGAATCGGGCAAAGGCATCGGTGAACGGAATCCTGTCCGAGGTTACCCGGCTGTCCAAAGGTGGCGGCAGCAGGCTGAGCAGGGCAGGGAACACCAGGAAGGTGATGATGAAGGCTACGGATAGTCCCAGGGTCATCATCCAGCCGAAATCAATCACTGGTCGAATGCCGCTGAAGGTCAGGGACCCGAAGGCGACAATGGTGGTGATGGCCATATAGAAGCAGGGTTTGATCATGGCCATGACGGTGCGGCGCAGGACATCCCGGGGCGCAGCATCCGGCTCGTCGTGCTGGAACTCCCGGTAGCGCACAATCAGGTGAATGGTGAGCGACAGGGTCATGATCAGCAGCAGGGAAATAAAGTTGGATGAGATGACGGTGACGGGCCACTGGGCCCAGCCAAGGAAGCCGATCATCAGCCACACGGTAAAGCCGCAACACAACAGGGGCACCAGAACCCAGCGCCATTGCCGGAAGATAATCGCCAGAGTCAGCAGCAGGAATGCCAGTACACCCAGGCCAAAGGTAGACAGATCGCTCTTAATGAAGCGGATCATATCGGCCACAATCATCGGTACGCCACCCAGGTGAATGCTGGCGTGCTCCCGGTGGTTATCGAGAATCACCCGAACCTTCCTGATGGTGGCATCCCTCTCCTTGCCCAGGGATTCGGTGTAACGAATGAATTCCTGGCTGATCTGTTCCAGTTGCCGTTGGTCATCGGCGCTGGCGTTGCCAGAGTTCACTTTGTCCCGCAGCCCGTCGCGCCGGTTCAGCAGTTCGAAATAGCGTTCGGGTGTTGGCAGGTTAACCTGGATGGCGGTGGTGCCGGCGTCTTCACTTAGTAGCAGGTTGGGGTACATGGGGTTGTCCAGCAACGCCTGACGGGCCGTTTCCGGGGCGACCTCGTGTTCGTCCAGAGTCTTGATTTCGGTGTCGACGGTATCCAGCGTCAGGTCTGGGCTGTGCAGCAGCGGCACGTTCAGGATGCTGTTGGTCGAGCTGACGGTTTCCAGAGCCTGCAGTTCGTCCCGCAGGGCTTTCAGGCGGCCCAGGCCTTCCGGGGTGAAGAGTGGCTCGTGGGGCGTGTAGGTCACCACCAGGAAGTGGTCTGAGGTGGTGAAGGTGCGGTTTACCTGCCGGTACTCTTCCAGAGAGCGATCATTCTCAAGCACCAGCGATTCCGCCGAGGCGTCCAGCCGGAACTGGTCAAAGCGCACGGCCGCCAGGGCCAGGATGGCTCCGAACAGGACCAGTACAATCCAGGGGTGGGGAAGAATAAAACGATCGTAAAAGGCACCGATGCGGTTCATGTATCAGGACTCTGCAGCGAAAAACGACTGCAGAGTGTGCCACAAACCTCAGTGAACTTTGACCTTTGATGCGGCGTCTTCGAGCGATTCGATCAGGTGTTTCAGTCGTCGGGTCATCTCGGCGCTGTCGGAAAGCTGGGTGACCATGCTCTGAGTGGTGTCCCGGATACCCTGAACATTGGCCAGCACGTCATCGGTACCGGCGGTCTGTTCGGCGGACATGTCTGCGATTTCCTGGTTGGTTCGGTCAATGCGGGTAACCACTTCATTGATGGCTTCCAGGGCCTGGCGCCCCTGTTCCGACTCCTCCACGCAGCGGGCAGCGCTCTCTGAGCTGCCGGTCATCTGCTGTACCGAGGTGTTCATGGCGGCCAACAGCTTGTCCAGTCTGGTCTGGATCTGGTCGGTGGAATCCTGCACCCGTTGGGCCAGTTTGCGCACTTCGTCCGCGACCACAGCAAAGCCCCGGCCCTGCTCACCGGCGCGGGCAGCCTCAATGGCGGCATTCAGCGCCAGCAGATTGGTCTGCTCGGCTATGCCTTTGATTTCGGTGATGGTCTGGCCAATGGTCTGGCTGTTTTCGGCCAGGGATTCGACGCTGCTGGCCGAGTTGCGGATAACCTGTTCGAGCTGGCGAATGCTGTCGGCGCTTCTGCCCACCCGTTCCTGGCCGGCAAGCGCCGTATCGCGGGCTTCGTGGGACAGGGTTTTTGCAATGCCAGACTGCTCGGCAATGCCGATGAAGCTTTGTAGCATGGTTTCGATCACTTCGGCGGAGCGGTCGGCACCGGCCTGCTGGCGTGCCAGATTATCCCGTCGGGATTCCGCTGCGAGGGTCAGTTCCTGAACCTCCCGGTTCAGACGTTCGATAGCCTCCTTCATGCTGCGAACAACTTCGACGGTACGATCCTGCATGGCGTTAAAAGCAGTAGCCATCTCGCCGATCTCATCGGTGGAATCCACCGGGGCCCGCTCGCTGAGATTGCCGCTGGCCTGAACCGACACCATGGTGTCTTTGAGGCGGTGTATGTGCCGCTCTATAAAGGAAATCAGCAATTGGGAACCGGCCATCTCAAGTGCCATAAGCACAGCAACCACCAGGGCAAACCCCGGTGCGGTGTCGGAAAATACCTGTGAGAAGGTCGCGCCAGACTGGTCAGCGATCAGTTGCATGGCGTAAAGCACCAGCAGGCAGAGCACAGCAAACACCACAATATTCAGCAACCAGAACTTGTACTTCAGCCGGGCATTGCGTAGTAGTGTCAGCATGGGCGCCTCAGTCGATGGCTTTAATGGGAATCTGCATGGCGTTGCTCGCCTGCGGAACCTCGGGCACGGCCAGCCCCAGGTTGTTCTTGTCGAATACCCGGTCGGCCCGGTAACTGGAGCGCACCATGGGGCCGGATGGCACTTCCATAAAGCCCTTTTCCAGGCCGATTTCACGGTAGCGGTTGAACTCTTCCGGAGTCACATAGCGTTCCACCGGCAGGTGGTTCGGGGTGGGGCGCAGGTATTGGCCGATGGTGAGGATGTCTACGCCGATCGCACGCAGGTCATCCATGGTTTCCAGGATTTCTTCTTCGGTTTCACCCAGGCCGACCATCAGGCTGGTCTTGGTTAGCACATCCGGCCGGTGTTTCTTGGCGTGGGCCAGCACGCTCAGGGTTTTCTCGTAACCGGCGCGGGGGTCTCGCACACGGCTGGTCAGGCGTTTGACGGTTTCCACGTTCTGGGCGAAGACGTCCAGGCCGGAATCTACCACCTTTTCCACATCGCTCATCACCGCATCAAAGTCCGGAGTCAGAGCTTCAACGGCTACTTCCGGGGTGCGCAGTTTGATGGCAGAGACACACGCGGCGTAGTGCGCGGCACCGCCGTCGTCCAGGTCATCCCGGTCTACCGAGGTCAGTACGATGTAGCGCAGGCCCATCAGTTCCACAGACTTGGCGGTGTTCTCCGGCTCTTCCGGGTCCAGCCAGCCTTTCGGGTTGCCGGTATCGACCGCGCAGAATTTGCAGGCGCGGGTGCACACAGAGCCCATCACCATGATGGTGGCGGTGCCGTTGGTCCAGCATTCACCGATATTGGGGCAGTGGGATTCCTGGCACACGGTGCTCAGGCGATGCTCTGAGACATTGCGGCGCACGGCATCGTAGCGCTCGCCACCCGGCATGCGCGCCCTCAGCCATTTCGGCTTGCGCTCCAGAGATTTGCCTTCCGTGTTTGATGATGAACGCTTGACGCCGTCCTTGATGGCGGAGAAGCCGTGTTCGTTACGGAATTTGGAACCACTGGTAATGCGGGGCTTTGCGCTTTCGCTCATTGGCCAGGAACTCTCGGATAAGGGTGTGGTGAACCTTTAAGAGTAATCGGCAGACAGGGCAGTTACAAGGCAGGTAGGGGCAATCACGGGGTTACCGGGCACGACTTTGGTCGTACCCGGTTGAGGGAAATCAAGCCTGGGATTTTTCCAGGGCCCGAGTGATATCGGCGATGATATCGTCGGCATCTTCAATGCCGATCGACAGCCGTACAAGGTCTTCGCTGACCCCCGCACTTTTCAGCTCGTCAGCATTGAGCTGGCGGTGGGTAGTGGTGGCCGGATGGCAGGCCAGGGACTTGGCATCGCCAATGTTTACAAGGCGCAGGATCATGTCCAGCGCATCGATGAACTTCGCGCCGGCTTCGCGGCCGCCTTTAATGCCGAAACTGAGAATGCCGGAGGCCTTGCCGCCGCAGATCTTGTCGCAGGTGGCCTTGTAAGGGCTGCTGGCCAGGCCCGCGTAGTTGACCCACTCCACGGCCGGATGATCCAGCAGGAACTGGGCAACCTTCTGGGCGTTGTCGCAGTGGCGTTCCATGCGCAGAGCCAGGGTTTCGAGGCCCTGCATGATCAGGAACGAGTTGAACGGCGACAGGGCAGAGCCGGTGTTGCGCAGCGGAACAACCCGGCAGCGGCCGATAAAGGCGGCTTCGCCCAGGGCTTCGGTGTAAACCACGCCGTGGTAGGACGGGTCTGGCTGGTTCATCATCGGGAACTTGTCGGCGCTGGCCTTCCAGTCGAATTTGCCGGAATCCACCACAATGCCCGCTACGGTGGTGCCATGGCCGCCGATGTACTTGGTCAGCGAGTGCACCACAATGTCTGCGCCATGCTCGAACGGACGGCACAGGAACGGCGTGGCCACGGTGTTATCGACAATCAGCGGAATGCCGTGCTTGTGTGCAATCTCGGCCCACTTCTGGATGTCCACCACGTTGCCGGCCGGGTTGCCGATAGACTCGCAGAACAGCGCGCGGGTCTGGTCGTCGATGGCGTTCTCTACCGCCGCGAAATCATCGTGGGGCACCATTTTGCACTCGATGCCCTGGTTCGGAAGGGAGTGGGCAAACAGGTTGTAGGTGCCGCCGTACAGCTGGCTGGTGCTGACAATGTTGTTGCCCACCTTGCAGATGGTTTGCAGGGCATAGGTGATGGCCGCCATGCCGGAGGCCACGGCCAGCGCGCCAATACCGCCTTCCAGCGCGGCCATACGCTCTTCCAGAACCGCGTTGGTGGGGTTCGTGATGCGGGTGTAGATGTTGCCCTGTACCTTCAGGTCAAACAGGTCAGCACCGTGCTGGGTGTCGTCGAAGGTGTAAGAGGTGGTCTGGTAAATGGGCGTGGTGGCGGCCTTCGTGGTCGGGTCGCTCTTGAAGCCGGCGTGCAGTGCGAGAGTTGCTGGTTTCATCACAACGTTCCTTGCTGGTGGATTGTTCGTTATTGGTTTGAGGCCCTGAAGTATGGCACAGAGGTTTCCTGAAGAGGATGATGCCTGTCAATAGCCACAGATCAGTCCAGGGCTCCATAAACCAGAGCTCGGAGTTCCTGACGAATTGCATAAGAGGAGGAGGGCATTAGCTGAGTCATAAAGATCACTACCATGTCCTCTACCGGATCGACAAAGAAGCTGGTGCTGGCCAGCCCGCCCCAGCCGAATTCACCTTCTGAGCTGATGGTGGCTGACCTGGCGACATCGGTTTTGACCGAAAAGCCCAGGCCGAAGCCGCTGCCCGCGTAGGGCGTTTCGCTGAAGCCACCAATTGAGAGCGCCGGCAGATCCTTGCCCCCGGGCAAATGGTTCAGGCGCATGAACTCAAGGGTCTTTCGCCCGATAATCCGCTGGCCCTGATACTCGCCACCCTGGCACAAGGCCTGGGCAAACCGGTAATAGTCATCAATGGTGGAGACCAACCCGCCACCGCCAGAGAGGAAGCGGGGCTGCTTGAGATATTTCGAGCGCTGCGGGTCATCCTGCAGTTTCATGGTGTCGCCGGGTTGATGCAGGTAGCAGGCGGCAAACCTGTCTTGCTGGTCCGGGCGCACCTGGAAGCCTGTCTCGGTCATACCCAGTGGTTTAAATATATGCTCCTGGAAATAGTCATCCAGCGGTTGGCCGGAGAGCAGCTGGACCAGATAGCCGATCACATCTGTAGACACCGAGTAGTTCCAGGCGGTCCCGGGGGAAAACTCCAGTGGCAGGTCGGCCAGCCGATCCACCAGCTTCTCCAGAGTCAGGATGGAGCTGCCATCCAGCTTCAGCTGACGGTAGGCGGCATCCACTTCGGTTCGCTCGGTGAAACCGTAGGTCAACCCGGAAGTGTGGGTCATCAGATCCCGGATGGTCATGGTGGTAGCTGCCGGTTCTGTTTTGAAATCCGGGTAGCTGCCACTCTTGTACACTCGCAGGTTGCGCCAGGCCGGAATATACTTGTGCACCGGGTCATTCAGCAGGAACTTGCCCTGCTCGTACAGCTGCATCATCGCGATGCTGGTGATGGGTTTGGTCATGGAGTAAATGCGGAATACCGTATCCCGTTCCATGGGCAGGTTGCGCTCTATATCTCTCAGCCCTCTGGCCTCACTCCAGACAATCTTGCTGTGTCGCGCAACCAGTGCCGCAAAACCGGGTAGCTTGCCGGGCTGGATATAGTTCTGTTCAAAGTGCCGGCTGATGCGCTCGAGGCGATCCAGCGACAGTCCTGACACGAGGGATTCCGGCATGGCTGCTATCCTGTGCTGTAAAACACGCAATCGGGCTCTCAACGGGGTTGGGCCAGAACGAAAAAAAGCCCGGATCTTTCGAACCGGGCTTTTAAGAATACTGGTAGCAAGGGGCGGAGTCGAACCGCCGACCCCAGCATTATGAGTGCTGTGCTCTAACCAACTGAGCTACCTTGCCATTTCGTTTCAGGGCATGCCCCAAACGAGGCGCGTATTTTCGGTATTTGGGCCCAAGGTGTCAAGGCTTTGGGGCCAAAAATCCGGAAAAATTACACGTTAAACCGGAAGTGAATTACGTCGCCATCCTTAACGATGTATTCCTTGCCTTCCAGGCGCCATTTGCCGGCATCCTTGGCGCCGGCTTCGCCGTTGTACTGCACGAAATCGTCGTAGCTGATGACTTCGGCGCGGATGAAGCCGCGTTCGAAGTCGGTGTGGATAACGCCCGCTGCCTGGGGGGCGGTGGCGCCGATCTTGACGGTCCAGGCTCGGACTTCCTTCACGCCGGCGGTGAAGTAGGTTTGCAGGCCCAGCAGGCCGTAACCAGCGCGGATTACGCGGTCCAGACCTGGCTCTTCCATGCCCATTTCATCCAGGAACATGGATTTCTCTTCGTCTTCCAGTTCGGAGATTTCGGCTTCCAGCTTGTTGCAGATGGGCACGACGACCGCATTTTCGGATTCGGCGATTTTGCGTACCGTGTCCAGGTGCGGGTTGTTCTCGAAGCCGTCTTCGTTCACGTTGGCGATGTACATGGTGGGCTTGACGGTGAGCAGGCACAGCTCACGAATCAGTGCCATCTGATCCTTATCCAGGCCCATGCTGCGAACGGGCTTGCCTTCGTTCAGTACCGGCAGCAGCTTTTCAAACATCTCCAGCTGGGTCTTGGCTTCTTTGTCGCCGCTCTTGGCAACGCGCTGAACACGCTTGATGGCTTTTTCTACGGTGTCCAGGTCGGCCAGGGCCAGTTCGGTGTTGATTACTTCGATATCTGAAGCCGGGTCGACCTTGTTGGCCACGTGGATGACGTTGCCGTCTTCAAAGCAGCGCACTACGTGGGCGATGGCGTCGGTCTGGCGGATGTTGGCCAGGAACTGGTTGCCCAGGCCCTCACCCCTGGATGCGCCGGCAACAAGGCCGGCGATGTCCACAAATTCCATAGTGGTGGGAACCACCCGCTCGGGTTTTACAATTTCCGCCAGTTTGGTGAGGCGCGGGTCGGGCATGGCCACCACGCCGGCGTTGGGTTCGATGGTGCAGAACGGGAAGTTCTCTGCGCCGATGCCGGCTTTGGTCAGTGCGTTGAACAGGGTAGATTTGCCGACGTTGGGAAGGCCGACGATGCCGCAGTTAAATCCCATGGAATGCCTCTGCTGGAACTGAAAAATTTGGGCGAATTATACCGGTGTATCGGTAAGGGTGCGAGTAAGGGGTTGTGCCCTTGCTCAGGGTGTCGGTTTGAAGCTGTGCAGGCGGTTCATGGCCGCGGCCAGCTTGCCATTGGCAGCATCGGGCAGCACCCGCATGACTTCGTCAAAGACGGCATTGAGCTGCTCGGTTTCCTGCTTGCCCAGGCGGCCCAGTACAAAGCCGGTCACCTTGCGGCTGTCGCCGGGATGGCCGATGCCAAGGCGTAAACGCTGGAAGTCGTTGGTGCCCAGGTGAGCGATGGTGTCCCGCAGGCCATTATGACCACCGTGACCGCCGCCTTTCTTGAGCTTGGCCGTGCCGGGGGGCAGGTCGAGTTCATCGTGGGCGACAAGAATCTGTTCGGGGGGGATCTTGAAGAAGTCCGACAGGGCTTTGATAGCAGTGCCGCTGCGGTTCATAAAGGTGCTGGGGTTCAGCAAGTGCAGGTCAAGGCCCTGCCACTGAATGCGGGCATACAGCCCGTGGTACTTCTTTTCGGGGCGCAGCGTCTGGCCCGCATCGCGGGCCAGCGCTTCGACGAACAGGGCGCCGGCGTTGTGGCGGGTATTCTCGTAGTCGGCGCCGGGGTTTCCCAGTCCAACCACCATGACAATATCCTGTGCCATTTGCCTTTGCCCCCGGAGTGATTACTCCTCGCCGCCTTCCTCGCCTTCGGCTGCTTCGGCGTCGTCCGCCTTGGCGCCTTTCGGCTTGTGGATAGAGGCAACCGGCTGGTCGTGGTCTTCACCCTGCAGCAGGGCAGCAACCTGAACACCCTTCGGCAGTTTCAGGTCGCTCAGGTGGACAACCTGGTCCATGGCGACGTCCGTCAGGTCGACTTCGATGAACTCAGGCAGGTTCTGCGGCAGACAGATAACTTCCACTTCAGTCATGGTGTGGGAAACAACGCCACCCTGCAGTTTTACGGCCGGTGCGGTGTCTTCGTTGATGAAGTGCAGCGGTACGTTAACGCGGATCTCGTGGTCCTTGTCAACGCGCAGGAAGTCGGCGTGGGTCAGCAGCAGCTTGTACGGGTGGCGCTGCAGATCTTTCAGGATCACGCTTTCTTTCTTGCCCTGAATGTCGATGGTCAGGATGTGAGAGAAGAAGGCTTCGTTTTCGATGGCCTTTTTCAGCTCGTTGTGCCAGATGGCGACCGGAGTTGCGTCTTTGCCGCCACCGTAGATGATGGCCGGAATCTTACGCTCTTCGCGACGCAGGCGGCGGCTCGCACCTTTCCCCTGATCGTCACGAGGAAATGCTTCAATAACAAAATCCTGAGACATGGTAATTACCTCGTTGGTCATCTGAGCGGCCCGCGACCAGGCTCTGAACAGATGAGCATTTCAAAAAGACCGGAGTTTTCCGATCGACTAAAAGAGTCGGGAGCCCTATTGGACTCCCGACCCGGAAACTGCCTTTAAGTCTGAGGGTTACAGCGATAAGGCTGTTCAGACGTTCTCGAACATGGCACTGATGGACTCTTCGTTGCTCACGCGGCGAATGGATTCGGCGAGCAGCCCAGCCATGCTGAGGGGGCGGATTCTATCACAATTTTTGGCTTTGTCACCCAGCGGGATGGTGTCGCACACCACCAGCTCGTCCAGCTCCGAGTTGTTGATGTTCTCGATGGCTGGGCCGGAAAGTACCGGGTGAGTAATGTAGGCAACCACGCGGGAGGCGCCGTGCTCTTTGAGCGCGTTGGCGGCTTTGCACAGTGTGCCGGCGGTGTCGACGATGTCATCCACCAGGATGCAGGTTTTGTCGCGGACGTCACCGATGATGTGCATTACCTGGGACACGTTGGCCTTGGGGCGGCGTTTGTCGATGATGGCCAGATCGGCATCGTCCAGGCGCTTGGCAACGGCGCGGGCGCGGACAACGCCGCCTACGTCCGGAGATACGACTACAAAGTTTTCGAACCGCTGCTTTTCGATGTCTTCAAGCAGCACCGGGGTGGCGTAGATGTTGTCCACCGGGATATCGAAGAAGCCCTGAATCTGGTCGGCGTGCAGGTCTACGGTCAGCACGCGATCCACGCCAATGCTGGAAATCATGTCGGCGACCACTTTGGCGCTGATGGCTACCCGGGTAGAGCGAACGCGACGATCCTGACGGGCATAGCCGTAGTAAGGAATAACGGCAGTGATTCGTGTGGCAGATGCACGACGCAGGGCGTCGGCCATTACGATCAGTTCCATCAGGTTGTCGTTGGTGGGGTAGCAGGTGGGCTGGATAATGAAAACGTCGTGACCACGAACATTTTCATTGATCTCAACGGTGGTTTCACCATCGCTGAAACGGCCAACGGTGGCCTGGCCCATGGGAATATGCAGTTTCCTGGCAATATCGCGCGCCAGTTCAGGGTTGGCATTGCCAGCGAAGATCATCAATTTGGACACGACAGCATCCTTCTCAGTATCGGCGTTTGATTCAGAAGAAGCGGGAGAAAGGTGGCTGGGGTGGCAGGATTCGAACCTGCGCATGACGGGATCAAAACCCGTTGCCTTACCACTTGGCGACACCCCAATATCATCGTGCTTTCTTGGCATCATTTCAGCTCTGTTAGCTTTTGGTGTAGAGGTGATATGTTCACCCCTTTAGCTACGAACCCCGTGATGCCGGAGGGTTTGCTTTCCCAGATAATCCGGGCTGCGGATTCTGTCGGGAAACGTCCAAAAATGCAAGCCCCGGTTCCGGTTAATCTTGCAGGTCCGAATTGTGAAAGCCATTCCAGGCTCTGGTTAACCTCCGGATACAGTTTGCGAACTACATCCTCACAGTCGTTTCGGTACCTCGAGGCGTCTCCCTCAAAAGCGGGCGCTATTGTCATTTTTGGGGTGTCCCTTGTCAACCCTTCTTCCGAAAAAATCTTCCCGGTGTTTATTTCGCAGTCAGGCTTGAGGACCACAAACCAGTCTTCCGGCGGATTGACGGGCGTGAGCTTTTCACCCACCCCTTCGCCAATGGCGGAGCGGCCGCGAACGAACACCGGTACATCGGCGCCCAGATCCAGGCCCAGCTCGGCAAGCTCGTTTTCATCAAGATGCAGTTCCCAGAGGTGGTTTAGTGCCACCAGGGTGGTCGCGGCGTTGGAGCTGCCGCCCCCGAGGCCGCCGCCCATGGGAAGTCGTTTTTGAATGCGGATCGTCACGCCGGGCAATGCATGGCTGGCGCGTTCGGCCAGGGCACGGGCTGCGCGAATAATGAGGTTGTCGTCGTCAGGTACCCCGGGAACCGGTTCCTCAAGGCGTATGCGGGCATCCCCCGGGGTCAGGGTGAAGGTGATCTCGTCGCCGTAATCGAGAAACTGAAACAGGGTTTGTAGTTCGTGATAGCCATCGGGTCGTCTGCCCACGATGTGCAGGAACAGGTTGAGCTTGGCCGGCGAGGGCAGGGTAATGCTGTTGCTCATGTGCTCAGTCCTTTCTCTGCCAGTCACTGATCACCACTCGAACGCGCTTGTCGTCCTTCAGCGCGGTGATTCGGGCGGGGAGCTGAGGCAGATCATCAATGAACGCCTGCCAGCGATCGTAGCGTATTTCCCAGCCGTCCTGGCGAATGATGGCTAGCCGTTGCTGGTCATCGAACAATAACCGGAAATTGCCGTCTGGTGCCGGCAGGCCGCGAATCCACCAGGTCAGGCTGTCAATGGGCAGCTGCCAGCCGGTTGCGGCCTGTACCAGCTGTTCCGGGTTCGATGATTGGTAGGTGTCGCCGTTAGCCAGTTGCAGTTCGAGAAATCCCGGTGTTCCGCGCAGGCTGGTGCTGCCCATTCCGAGAAAGGATGATGACAATGCCAGGTCGTATTGCTCGCCTTGCTGTTCCCAGTGATTAATGACGGCGGTGCCGCTATCGGACGGTTGGCGCACCGCCAGTTTCCCGGAAAGCTGCCAGTGGTTGAATTGACCAAGTGTGCGGGAGCGTTCAGCCCAGTTGGCTGGGGGTTGGTCGGTCATGCCTTCCGGGAGTGGTTCCAGCTGAATGGTGGTGCAGCCGCCCAGCACGCCAAGTACCAGCAGGGCGGCGAATAAATTCTTCAACATCAGGAGTTTCCGTTGCCGGTCAGGCGTTGGATGGTTTCAATCAGAATGTCGTGGTCCGGATTCTGTTCCAGGCCTTCTTCCCAGATAATGCGCGCCTGTTCTTCATTTCCGCTGACCCAGAGGGCTTCGCCGTAATGGGCGGCTACTTCCGGGTCCGGGTAGGCGGCCCAGGCGTCGGCCAGGTATTCGAGGGCGGCTTCGGTGTCGCCCTGGCGAAACAGTACCCAGCCCATGCTGTCGAGAATGGCGGGATTGTCCGGGTCCAGGGCCAGTGCCTGTTCAATGTAACTGCGGGCTTCATCCAGGCGCTCGGTACGAATGGTCAGGATATACCCGAGCGCATTCAGCGCCACCGCGTTGTCTGGTTGATTCGATAAGATGGCCCTGAGGTCCTCTTCCGCCAGTTCGGTGTTGCCGAGAGAGTCGTGCAGCATGGCGCGGGCATAACGGATCTGAATATTTTCAGGAAAGGCCTCAAGGGCATGGTTGGCGGCTGCCATGGCGTCTTGTTCGCGCTGCTGGTCGAGCAGCAGGTTGACTTCAAGAAGCCAGAAGTTCTCAGCCTGCCCCGGGTTTGAATCCCTCAGTGTGTCAATCTTGGCAAGTGCGCTATCCAGATCCCCGGTCTCGGCTTGCAGTTCACTTGCCCGGGCGAGGGCGGGGAAGAAGTAGTTTCCGCCTTCTACGCTCATGTAGTAACCGATGGCGTGGGTGATGTTGCCCGCATCTTCCTCTATGCGGCCAAGGTAGTAGCTGGCTTCATCGGTGTGGTGGCCCTGTTCGATCAGTTCCGTAAGCTCCTCTCTGGCCAGCTCCGGCTGACGATTTTCCAGGGCAACCAGGGCGAACGACAGTCGCAGCCCCGGGGTCTGGGGATAGCGTTTGACCAGTCGCTCGAACTCGTCCTGGGCCGCCTGAAGCTCTCCCTCGTTAATCAGGATGCGGCCGTAAAGCGTGCCCAGTTGCCGGTTGGCCGGGAATCGCCGGGTGTTTGTGGTCAGGTAGGTCAGGGCTTCTCTTGTTTGACCGGTCTGGTACAGCAGGTCGCCTTTGAGTGCGATGGCGGGCTGGAAGTTGGGTTGCTGGTTGGTGAGCCGCTCAATGCGCTCCAGGGCCTGCTCCGGCGCGCCGGTGATTTTCAGGAGCAGGGCAATGCTGTACTCAAGCTCGGGATTGCCCGGGTGCCGTTCAGCCAGTCGCTCGTATAGCTGCAGCAGTTCCCGTTGCTGGGCCGGTGGCAGGTTGGCAGACATCGCCGCCAGGCTGTCAAAGTCTGCGTCCTTTCCCAGCTCCATAATGCGTTCCATGTGGACCAGAGCGGTTTCAAGATCCTGGCGTTTGACCGCCTGAATCGCTGAAACCCGGTGTGCCAGCAGGTTGTCGGGCTCCAGTTGCAGCCATAGGTCTGCCAGTTGCTGCTGCGCGTTATCGGCATTCAGGGACTGGGCAATGCGCATGGCACGGGTAATGACGCCGCGATCTTTTGAGGTTTTGGCTGCCTGCAGGTAGTTGACCAGGGTTACGTCGTAGCGCCCACGCTGGGCGGCAATCTCCGCCGCCAGGAGTTGGTAAAGCACTTCTGGCTCGAAATCCGCATAACGAATCTCTTCCTGTGGCGCTGGGGTGACCGCTACGGGGGTAGGTTCATCAGCCTTTGGTTCTGTCGTTTCGGAAAAGCTGGCGCAGCCGGGCAGGGCGGCAATGGTGAGGGCCAGCAGGCTGGTGACCAGATACGGTGCGGATTTTTGCATGCAACTTCCCGTGTGCTGTCGGCAGTACGTCAGAGTATGTTCTGTTCTGCCGTAGAATTGAGGCAGATCGGGTTTTGGCCGGGGCCGAGCCTCTATAATGGCATAAGCATTATAACTTGCCCAACCTGTCCGCAGTTCCCGAAGGCGGCGTGTTTTCGGGTGGCAGGCGGTGGCCCTCACCGGTAGAATGGCACAATATGATCCACGACTGGCATAAGGTTTTTTAACCTCGAAATGGCATTGCTGACACTGGGAATCAATCACCGCACCGCACCCGTGGAGATCCGCGAACGTGTGGCGTTTACCCCGGAGCGGATGGCGGAAGCCTTCTCAGAACTCCGGGCGGCGTCCGGTGCCAGTGAAGCGGCCATTCTGTCTACCTGCAATCGCACAGAGCTGTACCTGGCCGGGGACGACGATTGCGCGCCCACGGTACTGCGCTGGCTGGCCGGTTTTCATGAGCTGGATGTGGCCGACCTGGAAGGCGTGCTCTACGTTCACCGGGATTCTGAGGCCGTTCGCCATATGATGCGCGTAGCGGCGGGGTTGGATTCCATGGTGCTGGGCGAACCGCAGATCTTCGGTCAGCTAAAGGATGCCTACTCCCTGGCCCGTGAGCACGGTGCCACCGGCTCTTTCCTGTCCCGCCTGTTTGAGCAGACATTCTCGGTAGCCAAGCGGGTTCGAACCCAGACCGCCATCGGGGAAAACCCGGTGTCGGTGGCCTATGCCTCTGTCAGCATGGCGCATCATATCTTTGCCGATATGTCCCGCAACAAGGCGTTGTTGATTGGCGCGGGCAAAACGATTGAACTGGTCTCCCGCCACCTGGCCGATGCCGGCGTGAAAGACTTCCTGGTGGCCAATCGCACCCTGGAACGTGCCCAGGCGCTGGCCGAACTGCACGGTGGCAAGGGCATTGTTCTGTCGGAAATTCCCGATCACCTGGCGGACGTCGACATCATCATTTCCTCCACGGCCAGCCCGTTGCCAATACTTGGCAAGGGAGCGGTGGAGCGCGCGCTGAAGAAGCGCAAACACCGTCCGTTCTTTATGGTCGACATTGCGGTTCCCCGGGATATTGAGCCGGAGGTTGGGTCGCTGGCTGATGTGTATCTTTATACCGTCGACGATCTGCGGCAGGTAATCGAAGAAAACATCCGCTCCCGTGAAGGCGCTGCCCGCGAAGCCGAGAACCTGATCAGCAGTGGCGTACAGGAATTCCTGGATCAGCTCCGGGCCCTGGATGCGGTCTCTACCCTGAAGGTGTTCCGCCAGCGGGCCGAACTGCTGCGGGATATTGAATCTGAAAAAGCCCTGCGTGCCTTACGCAACGGCGTAGACCCCGAGACGGTGCTGCGCAGCTTGGCACGTGGCCTCACCAACAAACTGCTTCACCAGCCCTCTGTGCAAGTGCGTAAAGCCATGGCCGAGGGCCGCACCGAAGTCACCGAATGCCTGCGGGAGCTGTATCAGCTTGACGCCCTGGAAGCTGACGAGCCCACCACCACGGAAAAATTATGAAGCCATCGATCCAGTCCCGCCTTGAACAGCTTGTTGAGCGGTTCGAGGAGGTCAACGCGTTGCTGAGCGATGCCTCGGTGATTGCCAACCAGGACAAATTCCGGGAACTGTCCCGGGAGTTCGCCGAGATTGAACCGGTGGTGAAGTGCTTCCAGGCCTGGCGTCAATCCCATGCTGACATCGCGGAAGCGAAAGAGCTGGCTAAAGACGGCGATGCCGACATGCGTGCCATGGCGGAAGAAGAACTGGCCACCGCCGAAGCGCGCAGTGAAGAGCTTGATGAAGAGCTGCAGCGCCTGATGCTGCCGAAAGACCCGAACGACACCAAGAACGTGTTCCTGGAAGTGCGCGCCGGTACCGGAGGTGACGAAGCCGCGATTTTTGCCGGTGACCTGTTCCGCATGTATTCCCGTTACGCGGAAAAACACCGCTGGCAGGTAGAAGTGCTGAGCGAGAATGAGGGCGAGCACGGCGGCTATAAAGAAGTCATCGCCCGGGTGTCCGGAGATGGCGTCTACGGAACGCTCAAGTTTGAGTCTGGAGCCCACCGGGTGCAGCGGGTACCGGAAACCGAGTCCCAGGGCCGCATTCACACCTCCGCCTGCACCGTGGCCGTGATTCCGGAGGCCGATGAATCCGAAGCCATCGAAATCAACAAAGCTGACCTGCGGGTAGACACCTTCCGCTCCTCCGGCGCCGGTGGCCAGCACGTCAACAAAACCGACTCTGCCATCCGTATTACCCACCTGCCCACCGGAATTGTGGTGGAGTGCCAGGAAGAACGTTCGCAGCACAAGAACCGCGCCAAGGCCCTGAGCCTGCTGGCGTCCCGGTTGCAGAATGCCGAGCTGGAGAAACAGCAGAAGAGCATGGCGGAAACCCGCAAAAGTTTGGTGGGCAGTGGCGACCGCTCGGAACGTATTCGCACCTACAATTTCCCCCAGGGCCGGGTAACCGACCACCGCATCAACCTCACCCTGTACAAGCTGGATGAGGTGATTGCCGGCGATCTCGACGCCGTGGTGGTCCCCCTGCAACAGGAACACCAGGCTGAATTGCTGGCAGAACTGGCTAATGAGCAGTGAGTCCTCGCTGACCTGTGAAGCCCTTCTGAATAACGCCATTGAACGGATCGGTGGCGACTCTCCCCGACTGGACGCTGAATTACTGTTGAGCCACGTAACCGGTCTGGGCCGCACCAGCTTCCGCGCCTGGCCCGAGCGCGAAGTAGCCCCTGACCAGGCGCAAGCGTTTCGTGATTTGGTGGCTGAACGAGTCAAGGGCTTACCCATCGCCTACCTGCTGGGACAGCAGGAATTCTGGTCTTTGCCCCTGAAAGTCAGCCCTTCCACCCTGATTCCCCGGCCAGACACCGAATGCCTGGTGGAAACCGCGCTGGAATTGCCTTTGCCTGACAACGCCCGCGTGCTGGACCTGGGCACCGGTACTGGCGCCATTGCGCTCGCGCTGGCCAGCGAGAAAGCTAAGTGGCAGATTATGGCCAGCGATCGTATTGAAGAGGCCGTCGAACTGGCCCGTGAAAACAGTCGGTCCCTGCAGCTGCCGATTACCGTAGTGCGCAGCCACTGGTTCGACCAGATTCCAGAGAGGGGCTTTGACCTGTTTATATCCAACCCTCCTTATATACCCGCCAGTGACCGTCACCTGAACGAAGGCGACGTACGCTTTGAACCGTCATCCGCTTTGGTGGCGGGTGACGATGGCCTGGACGACATCCGGTTGCTGGTCACCGAAGGCTTCAAACGCCTGAACCCCGGTGGTTGGATGCTGCTGGAACACGGCTATGATCAAGGCGATGCCGTGCGGGATTTGTTTGCCAGGGCCGGATGGCTCAACATAGAAACCCGTAAAGACTACGGCGGAAACGACCGAATAACTTTGGCCCGGAAGCCGGCCAGCGACCAGTAGCGAGATCCCTCATGCTCAGCGATGAAGAACTGTTCCGATACAGCCGCCAGATCCTGATGCCCCGGTTCGACATCGCCGGCCAGGAAAAACTCAAGGCCGCCCATGTACTGGTCATCGGCGCCGGTGGTTTGGGTTGCCCGGTAGCCTTGTATCTGGGCGCAGCGGGTGTTGGCCATCTGACTCTGGTAGACGATGACCAGATCGAACTGGCCAACCTGCAACGGCAGATTGCGTTTGAACAGAGCTGGCTTGGCGATTCAAAAGCGGAGCGCCTGGCCGAGCGGGTAAGGGCGATCAACCCGGAGATCACCGTTAGTGCGGTGAATCGGAGGGTGGATGGTGATGATTTACGCCAACTGGTTGATGAATCCACACTGGTGCTGGACTGCACCGACAACTTCAATACCCGCTTTGCCCTGAACCGGGCGTCCGTCGCCAACAAGGTCCCGCTGGTATCCGGTGCTGCCATCCGTGGTGAAGGGCAGTTGTCTGTTTACGATCCGCGGCAGGCGGATAGTCCTTGTTACCATTGTCTGTATCCTGAGCAAGGCAATGAAGACCTGACTTGTTCCGAAGCCGGTGTTATTGCCCCGTTGGTAGGCATGATCGGTTCAGCTCAGGCCATGGAAGCAATAAAGGTTATCTCGGAAGTGGGCAAACCATTGGTAGGTCGTTTGCTAATCCTTGATGCCTGGCAGATGGAATGGCGGGAAATGAAGCTGGCGAAGGACCTCGATTGCCCGGTTTGTGCCGGCTAGCTCAAGAGTAGGTCGGGGTTGGGGACGGCCTTTCCAAAACCCTGCGGAGCCATGGATGGCGGAGCGGAGCCTACAGGGACGTATTCACGGCGTGTTTTGGAAAGGCCGTCCCCAACCGTGACCGGCAGTAAGACTCCAAAGTCTCAATCCTTCAAAGCCTGAAATCTCGCAATGGCCTCTTTCCGACTCTCTTTCAGATCGACAATAGGTCTGGGATAGCCTTTCGGGATAACGCCTCCCTTTGACGGCGCGTGGATTCGTTTATTATCCAGTTTCGCTAATTCTGGAACCCACCGCCGAATAAACTCTCCCTTCGGGTCAAACCGCTCACTCTGAGTTACTGGATTAAACACCCGGAAATAAGGTGCTGCATCGGTACCGGTTGAGGCACTCCACTGCCAGCCGCCATTGTTGGACGCCAAAAAACCATCCACCAGATTCTGCATGAACCAGGCTTCGCCCAGCCGCCAGTCGATAAACAGGTTCTTGGTCAGGAACATGGCGGTGATCATCCGCAGGCGGTTATGCATCCACCCCGTCACTTTCAGCTGACGCATGGCGGCATCCACAATCGGGATACCGGTGCAGCCTTCCTTCCAGGCTTCTAAGTGGTCCCCCGGCTGATTCCACACCAGTGCCTCGGTTTCTTCCTTGAACGCTCGCCCCATGCTCACTCTCGGGTAGTGGTAGAGGATGTTGATGTAAAAATCCCGCCAGGCGATTTCATTGATCCAGGTTTCGATGCCATCGCCCGTGATACCTGTCTGCCTTGCGGCGATCAGGCATTGGCGGCCGGAAAGCACCCCGTTGGCCAGGTAGGGCGAGAGTTGGCTGGTGCCATCCACTGCGGGGAGGTCCCGGTTGTCTTTATAGTCTTTCGCCCGTTCGGCCAGGAATGCCTCGAGCTGACTATGGGCAGCGTCCTCGCCTGTGGCCACCAGTGGCTCGGGTGCATCGTTGAATGGTGCCGGCAGGGTATCGGTTTGCTCCGGCTTTACCTCTGGCCCCATGGACGATGGCGTCGGGTACAGCGTGGGCTGGGTTTCCTCAATCCAGCTGCGCCAGCGGCGGGAAAACGGGGTGAAAACGGAATAGGGTTCGTTTTGCTGGGTCAGAATCTGGCCCACCGGGGCCACGGTCTGATCCCGGTACTTGGCCACCCGGATGCCGAGGGCGGTCAGCCGGTCATGGGCCTGCTTGTCCCGTCTCCGCTCATTAATGCCGTACTCTTCGTTGAAGTGCAGGCCTGCAATCTGGTGTTGTTTGCAGAATGCTTCCAGCTTGTCGAGGCTTTCAGTAAAGGTATCCGCGTAAAGAAATGACAGGGTAATGCCCAGCTTGGCCAGCTGGCGGGCCAGGGCATTGGCGTGCTCAAGCACGAACTGAACCCGCGCAGCGGACCAGTCGTGCTCCTGCCATTGCCCTGGCGTTATCAGGAAACAGGCTTTCACGGGTTTGCTGCGGGCGCAGGCGGCAGTCAGGGCGGCGTTGTCTGCCAGGCGGAGGTCGTTGCGGAACCAGACCAGTTCTGTCATCAGGTTGCGTACCCTTGAGTGTGTGGCATAGGTGAAATTACAGGCGATAAATCATTGGCTTGTATATTCGCTGTAACTACCGGATTGGATTATAGTTAAGCAGACTAGCCGGCTACCCCAAAAGGAGTTTTTCTTCGGCATGACTGACGTTACCGAAAGCCAGCGCGATGGTGTCTGGGCACACCCATACCAACTGGCTTCCGGCCAGACCCAGCAGCACCAGCTTGGCCATAAACGATTATGGGTGACACTGCTGGATCTGGAGTGGCAGATTCGGGAAGAGAAAATTGACGTCGAGTCTGATCCCCAGCACTGGCTGGAAACCACCGGCTACACTCTGCCTTCGGCCGAGATTGCTGCTCGGCGTTTTGTTCGCTCCAGCGACAACGGCGTGGTGAGTTTCTATCCGGCCATGGCCAGCCTGCCAACGGTGATTCGTCCTTTTCAGCCCCTGACAATTCCACCCGGTGCCCGTTGCGTTCTTTATGTGGGTACCGCACTCTGGATGAAAGTCTGCGTGGGTGAAGAGCGGCTGGAACTGGCGGAAATCCCGCTGGCGCCACCTTCCCTGACCTGGCTTGGCCGGAATACCCGTGAAGGCGAGTTGTGTTACGCCTCGTCGACATACGGGCGATTAGCGCTGGAAGCGGTACCCAAAAGGCCCTGGCGGGCGGTTACTCCGGTCATCATTATCAACAGTCGGGAGAAACCGCTCCTGCTGGAGCGTTTCAGTATGCCTACGCCATTGTTGTCTCTGTATCGCAACGAGAAAGGGCAGCTGTGGACACCCGGTATCACAGTGGAATGCGAAACGGACATGAGTTCTGCCAGCTTGCAGATAGCGTCGTCTGTGGTTGCTGAGGCTGGCCATTGCGAAGCCATCGCCCCGGCCCGGGAAAAGCTTGCCCGGGGCCGAAGGCTGGTTCGCGCCTTCGACCATATGTTTGGCTAACAGCCGCTACAGGAGCAGTTACGTGTTGGAAGCAATTCAGGCAACCATAACGCAGGTGATCAACGGGATTGCCTGGGGGCAGTGGTTGTCCGCCGGATTCTTACTGGCGCTGGGGATCGTCCTGGGTTCACTGGTGGCCCGCAGTGTTGGCCGCGTGGTTGAGAGCCGGGTGTCTCGCCATCACATGGTGATGATTCGCCGCCTGTTCTTCTATGCGATCTTCATATTATTCGCGATGGCCGCCCTGCGCGAGGCCGGCTTTTCTCTGGAGGTTGTCCTGGGCGCCGCAGGTATCCTGACCGTCGCCATCGGCTTTGCCTCGCAAACGTCGGCGTCTAACATCATCAGCGGCTTGTTCCTGGTAATGGAAAAGCCGTTCGAGATCGGTGATTTTATCGAGGTGGACGCAACAATCGGTGAAGTGGTCACCATAGACCTGCTCAGCGTGAAACTGCGAACTCCGGACAACCTGTACGTGCGTATTCCCAATGAAACATTGATCAAGACCCGGGTGGTGAACCGCTCCCGCTTTCCCATTCGCCGGATTGATCTGACGGTGGGTATTGCCTACGCGGAAGATGTAGAGCGTGTCAGAGATCTGTTGCTGGAGCTGGCGGAGAAAAATGCGGTATGCCTTGAAGAACCCAAGCCATTTGTTCTGGTAACGGGCTTTGGCGCGTCCTCCGTGGATCTGCAATTTTCCTTCTGGGTACCCAAAGACAAGTTCTTCGAGGGCCGTGGTGGCATGATGGTGGCCATCAAGAAAACACTGGACCAGCAGGGTATCGAGATTCCGTTCCCCCATACCAGCATATACGCCGGTAGCCATTCCGCGCCCTTCCGTGTGCAACTGATGGGCCCGGAACAACAGAAAGATAAGGACTCCCCGGATGTCGAGCGAGACAACTGAAGTAATCAAGAGCACTCAACCCATCCAGGCGGATAACAAGATCGCTCTGGGGTGGCGGGAATGGGTGGCCCTGCCGGATCTGGATATTGGCCGAATCAAGGCGAAAGTGGATACCGGTGCGCGCACATCGTGCCTGCACACCTTTCGCACCGAACCCTACACGGAGAACGGAGAACGCAGGGTGAAATTCTGGGTACACCCCGTTCAGAACGATTTGCACCAGGTAGTGGAATGCGATGCCAAAGTGCTTGATGAGCGAACGGTATCGGATTCCGGAGGGCACAAAGAAATGCGGCTGGTGATTGAGACCACCCTGGTGGTGGGCGATCAGAGCTGGCCTATTGAAATGACGCTGACCAATCGGGATTCCATGCGGTTCCGGATGTTGCTGGGCCGTACCGCCATGGCGGGCCGGTCCCTGATCTACCCTGAAGCTTCCTACCTGGCCGGTAAGCCGGCATTAAGGACCTGAATATGAAAATTGCGGTACTGTCGCGAAACCGTCACCTGTACTCAACCCGGCGTCTGGTGGAGGAAGGCATTAACCGTGGCCACGAAGTGAAGGTGATCGATGCCTTGCATTGCTCCATGAACATCACCTCTGCGAACCCGTTGATCCACTATCACGAAGAAGTGCTGGAAGACTTCGACGTGGTGATTCCCCGGATTGGTGCCTCGGTCACCTTCTACGGCACTGCGGTACTGCGCCAGTTCGAAATGATGGGTGTGTTTCCGCTGAACGAATCCGTGGCCATTACCCGTTCCCGGGACAAATTGCGTTCCCTGCAGCTGCTGGCCCGTAAGGGCGTGGGCATGCCGGTCACCGGCTTTGCCAACAAGCCGGACAACGTGCCGGAATTGCTGAAAATGGTGGGCGGCGCGCCGGTGGTGATCAAGCTGTTGCAGGGTACCCAGGGCATTGGCGTGGTGCTGGCGGAAACCCGCAAGGCGGCAGAATCAGTGATTGAGGCCTTTATGGGGCTGAAGGCAGATATCCTGGTGCAGGAGTTCATCAAGGAAGCCGGCGGCGCTGACATTCGCTGTTTTGTGATTGGCGACAAGGTCATTGCCGCCATGAAACGCCAGGGCGCCGAGGGTGAGTTCCGCTCCAACCTGCACCGGGGCGGTACCGCTTCGCTGGTGCGCATTACCCCGGAAGAGCGCCGCACCGCTATTACCGCCGCCAAGGCCATGGGCCTGAACGTGGCGGGTGTGGACTTGCTGCGCTCCAGCCGTGGCCCGCTGGTGATGGAAGTAAACTCCTCGCCGGGCCTGGAAGGCATCGAGAATGCCACCGGCAAGAACGTGGCAGGCATGATCATTAACTGGACAGAAAAGAACTACAAACCCTGGAAAACCAAAACCCGGGGCAGGGGATAAGCGCGCATGGCAAGAGCACCGTTTGAAATCGCTGGCGTACAGGTAAAAGCCGGTACCCGTGAGACTGTGGAAGTCCCGGTGGCCAAACTCTATACCCATACACCGCTGCACATTCCTGTGGAAGTGGTGCACGGCCGCCGTGACGGCCCAGTGCTGATGGTGTGTGGTGCGATTCATGGCGATGAAATCAACGGTGTGGAAATCATCCGCCGGGTGTTGAAAAACGGCGCGCTCCGGCACCTGCGGGGCACGCTGGTGGCAGTTCCTATCGTTAACATCTTCGGATTTGTGCAGCGCACCCGTTACCTGCCGGACCGCCGGGACCTGAATCGTTGCTTCCCGGGCTCGGAAACCGGTTCGCTGGGCGGCCGCATTGCCTACCTGTTGCGCACCCAAATTATGGAAAAGGTCACCCACATTATCGACCTGCACACCGGCGCCATTCACCGCTTCAACCTGCCGCAGATTCGCGCAGAGCTGAAGAACCCGGAAACCTCCCGAATGGCGGATGCCTTTGGTGCCCCCATCATCATTAATGCAGGTCTTCGGGAAGGCAGCCTGCGGGCCTACGCCGATTCCCTGGATATTCCGGTCATCACCTTTGAAGGCGGTGAGGCCTTGCGCTTTGATGATGTGGTTATCGCCAGCGGTGTGAAGGGTATTATCCGGGTGATGCGGGAACTGGAAATGGTGCCTGCCAAGAAAGGCCCGAGGGCGCCCAGAAAGCGCTCTGAAACTGCGGCTAACTCACAGTGGGTGCGGGCGGATATGGACGGCATCATGCGCCCCGTGGCCAGCCTTGGCCAGAAAGTGCGTAAAGGCCAGAAACTGGCCATGGTAGCGGACCCCTTCGGCGAAACCGAAGTGGCTATTACCTCGCCCTGTTCCGGCATTGTGATCTGCGTGAATAACCTGCCACTGGTGAACGAAGGCGAAGCCATCTATCACATCGCCCGCTTCGATGAGCTGGGCGAAGCTGAAAAGGCCATGGACTACTTCCGCAGCTCCTTCGAGAGCGAAGTGTCGGAAGACGCGGTAGTGCCCGTACACCCCTGGGACGAACTGCAAAAATAACCGGAGTTGGTACTATGATCTGGCACCAGAACACCATCGAACTGGCCCCGCTGCCCAGGGGTTTTCACCTGGTCACCAATGAAATTCTGGCCCAGGCGCCGGAACTGACCAACTGCGAAGTGGGGCTGCTGCACCTGTTCATCCAGCATACCTCCGCGTCCCTGGCGGTCAACGAGAATGCAGATCCCGATGTGCGGGGTGACCTGGAACGCCATTTCAACGTTATGGTGCCGCAGAATGCTCCGCATTATGAGCACACCATGGAAGGCCCGGACGACATGCCGGCCCACATCAAGAGTGTGATGATCGGCCCGTCACTGACGCTGCCCATCAGTCACGGCCATCTGGCCCTGGGTACCTGGCAGGGTATCTATGTGTGTGAACACCGGGATAACGCCGGTAGCCGGAAGATTGTGGCGACGTTGCAGGGGCGTTGGTGAGCGTTTGTAACCTAAAGTGGCACCCGAATGGATATGTAGCTAATCTTGCTTGAGGAGGGATGTTCAGCAAGGAGAGCAAGTGAGCCGCTTTTACCGCATTTACCGAATCCACGAATTACTTCGCAGTGCTAAAAAGCCAGTTCCCATGCGCAGGTTTATGGAAGAACTGGAGGCCAGCCGGAATACCATCACCCGAGACTTCGAGTACCTGCGAGACTCCCTGGGTGCTCCAATCGAATACTGCCGGGAAGAGAACGGCCACCACTATGCACCGGAAGCGCCTGTATTTGAGCTGCCAGGGTTTTGGATGAATCCAGCAGAGCTGTATGCCCTGCTAGCCTGCGAGTACCTGCTGGAGAACGTTCAGCCCGGGCTTATCACTAATCGCCTGGCTCCGCTGAGGACAAGAATCCGGGATTTGTTGGGTGAATCCGGCCATGATGCAGAGACCATCAGCGAGCGCATTCGAATCCAACCAATCCAGACCCGCTCAGCGGAACACCAGATTTTTGATCCGGTTGCCGAAGCAACGCTTGCGGGCAAATGCCTGACCTTCCATTACCTCTCCAGAAGCACGGGCACAGACAAGCTGCGAACCGTGCACCCCCAGCGGTTAGTGCATTACCGCTCTAACTGGTATTTGCTGGCTATTTGTAACGAAGCAAAGGCCCTTCGGCTGTTTTCACTGGACCGAATGTCTGCCCCCTCCGTTTCTGCTGATCCATCCCAAAAAGCATTGAAAGATGACCTGGACGCCTTTGCGGGCTCTGGGTTCGGAATATTCGGGGGTGCAGCAACACAAATCGCCCACCTGAAGTTCACCGAGCATGCGGCCCGCTGGGTGGCCGAAGAAATCTGGCATGAAGAACAAAAAAGTGAGTGGCAGGATGGCAGCTACCACCTTCATGTTCCCTACTCCGATGAGCGTGAGTTGGTTATGGAGGTATTGCGCTATGGGCCGGATGTTGAGGTTGTTGCGCCGGAAAGCCTCAAGCGTGAAGTGGTGACCAGGGTTCGCAGAATGGCAGAGATCTACTGAGGATTTTTTCAGTGGTGCAGTGGTTGGGGCAGTCTAGGTAGTAAGTTCGTTAGTACTTGATTGAGGTTTTACTGGATAGAACAAATATGAAGGCATCGGAATATATAGCCCACAAAAGGCAGGCTGATGGGGCCAATCAATCGGTTCTCGCTCACCTAGAGGAGGTGGGGGAGCTAGCCGAGGAGTTTGCCAGTAAGGTAGGGCTGGGCAATGCTGGACGTGTAATCGGTCTGTTGCATGATTTTGGAAAGTACAGCACTGACTTTCAACGCTATATCAAATCAGCAACCGGCGATTACGACCGGGATGATGCGGATTATGTTAATGCTGGCTCACTCAAAGGAAAGATCGATCACTCAAGTGCAGGAGCACAGTGGATTTGGCATAAATTGAGGATTGTTGGGCAGGCAGGCCAGGGAGAATTGTGCGGCCAGATCCTTTCTCTGTGCATTGCTTCCCACCATAGCGGCCTTATCGACTGTATTGACAAGGAGGATGAGCCTGCTTTTCAGAGAAGGATGAACAAGGCAGAAGAAAAGACCCATTTGTCGGAATGCCAGGCCAACGCAGACCAAGAGCTACTGGAACTCTTGGAAGGTATTGGTGGTGCCGACCTAGTGAAAGAGCTGTTTGAAGAGCTACAGAAGCTTGCAGATTTCCAGAAAAGCGTTCGCGATGGTTTAACTGTGATTGAGTCCTTCCGGATTGGATTCCTGACTCGATTTCTGTTTAGTTGTCTTATAGATGCAGACAGGTTGAACAGCGCTGAATTTGAGCTACCGGAAAGACGAACGGAGCGAATTGCCAGGTCAAGTGATAAATCATGGTTGGTAGCCATTGGCAGACTGGAGGAATGGCTGGAGTCCCGTCCTGCGGAGAACTATGTCGATGAACTTCGCCGGGAGATTTCAGAGAACTGTCAGTCTAGGTCAGGGGATCGGCAGGGCATCTACACGTTGACTGTTCCGACTGGTGGTGGAAAAACATACGCGAGCTTGAGGTACGCGATGAACCATGCACAGGCGCACAACCTGGATCGTATTATTTACGTGATCCCCTATACGTCTATTATTGAGCAGAATGCCGATGCCATAAGAAATGTTATTGAACGGGACGGAGACGAATTCCCGTGGGTGCTGGAGCAACATTCAAATCTGGAGCCAGAGCGGCAAACCTGGCAGAGCAAGCTGGTTTCTGAGAATTGGGATGCTCCTATTGTTCTGACGACGACAGTACAGCTTTTGGAGGCTATGTTTGCTGGCGGAACTCGGGGTGTCCGTAGGCTTCACCAACTAGCAAATGCGGTCCTTGTCTTTGACGAGATTCAGACATTGCCTGTGAGTTGTGTGCATTTATTTTGCAATGCCATCAATTTCCTGGTGGATTATTGTGGCACCACCGCAGTTCTCTGCACAGCGACACAACCACTCCTGAATCAACTCGGAAGCCCGGACAAGGGGCAGCTTGACATACCACAGGGAAATGAGCTGGCAGGGCCAGTTGCGAAGCATTTTATAGCACTGCGTCGGGTGGAAATACGCGACATGTGCAAGGCTGGTGGGTGGTCGGTGAGTGAGGTCTCCGATTTATTTCTGGAACAGTATCGGTCTGTCGGAAGCTGCCTTCTGATCGTCAACACGAAGGCATGGGCGAAATCAGTTTATGAGGAGTGCAAGGAGCAAATATGCACGGAAGGCCTATTTCACTTAAGTACCAGTCAATGTGCTGCTCATCGAAAAGAATTGCTGAGTACGATTCGGTTCCGTCTGGATAGCGGTCTGCCTGTAATGTGTGTTAGCACTCAGCTTATTGAAGCTGGTGTAGATGTCGATTTTGCCTGCGTGATTCGGTTTGTTGCCGGGCTTGATTCTATAGCTCAAGCTGCTGGTCGATGTAATCGGAATGGCCGGTTGAGAGATGCAGATGGTAACTTGGTCAAAGGCCTTGTGTATGTGGTGAACCCAGACCATGAGGCCACGGGAATGCTCAAGGATATACAGGTAGGCAAGGAGGTGGCCGAGCGAGTGCTTTCAGAAGCCCATGACGACTTTCTAGCACCGTCGGCTATGGAACGCTACTTCCAGTATTATTTCTTTAGTCGCGCTGACGACATGAGTTACCCGTTGAAGCCGAGTCAGGTGGGCAGGACTACCAGCATTCTTAATATGCTGAGTACCAATCAAGCCAGTAATTATGAATACTCCGGTCGCGGTCAAAAGGTGCCGCTAATGAAACACTCATTTAAAGAGGCGGCAAAACAGTTCAAGGCGATTGATGCGCCTACGGAAGGTGTAGTAGTGCCCTATGGACGGGGTGTAGAGCTGATCAACGAGCTTTGCGCCTCACCGAAAGAGTTTGATCCCGGAACCTATTATCAAAAACTCCGCGAGGCTCAGCAATACAGCGTGAATTTATTTCCCAATGTGGTCGACAAACTTAAAGAAGTGGGCGCGTTACAAGAGGTCCAGGATGGATACGGCGTCTATTACCTGAGAGAGGAGCATTACAGTGCGACGCTGGGGGTAAGTATTAGTGAAGTTGCGGGCCAGTCATTTCTGGGAGTTTGGTAAACAGGAGCTTTTTTCATGCAGAACAGTATTAGTTTCAAGGTCTGGGGGCGCTATGCCTTATTTACCGACCCGGTTACCAAAATAGGTGGAGAAAAGTGCTCTTACCACGTTCCCACTTATGAGGCGATTAAAGGTATTTTGAAATCCGTCTACTGGAAACCAACGATTACATGGGTTGTCGACCGTGTTCGAGTTATTAATCCTATTCGGACCCAGACCAAGGGCACCAAACCGTTGGTCTGGGGCGGGGGCAATAGCCTAGCAATATACACATTTCTCAGGGACGTTGAGTACCAAGTTGAAGCCCATTTTGAGTGGAACGAGCATCGCCCCGAACTGGCTAATGACAGAATAGATGGTAAGCACTTTGCGATTGCCAAACGGATGCTTGAGCGTGGTGGACGTCAGGATATATTTCTCGGAGTGAGAGACTGTCCCGGTTACGTGGAGCCTTGTGAGTTCGGGGAGGGTGAAGGTGTATATGATGAGTTGGACGAGATCGGTTTTGGCTTGATGTTCCACGGATTTGACTATCCAGATGAAACGGGTGTTGACGAGCTGCATAGTCGATTTTGGAGGGCGACTATGAAGGATGGAGTATTGGAGTACCCGCGCCCCGAACAGTGTGACGTTAGGCAATTTGTCCGGGAGATGAAGCCTAAGCAATTCGAAGCGGGAATGAACTTTTTACCGGTAGAACAGGAGGAAATCCTGTGAGCTGGATGGCAAAGCTTTATGAAACCTATGAAAAAGGTATGGAGTTTGCGGAATCCGAAGGCTCCGCTCTTATGCCGATTAGCCACACTCTCCAGAATGCTCATATCAATATTGTGTTGGATGGTAATGGCCACTTCAAAAGAGCCGGCGTATTGGAAAAAACCCAGATTGTGCTGCCCGCTACTGAGCGATCTGCCGGCAGAGCGAGTGGCGAGGCGCCGCACCCGTTGGCAGATAAGGTGCATTATGTAGCAGCAGATTACCCCAAGTACGGTGGTAAGAAGAAAGCGTATTTCGAGGGGTATTTACGGCAGCTTCAGGATTGGTGTGATTCAGAATGGTCTCATCCCAAGGTAAGGGCAGTTTTGAATTATGTGAAGGGGCGAAGAGTAGTTGAAGATCTCGTGGAATCTGGGATCTGTCAGCTAGATGATCAGGGGGCTTATTTATTGACCAAGTGGGCCCTTCAAGATGATTCGCCGCCTCTGTTGTTCAAGGTGCTTCCCAAAGAGCAGGGAACAACAGAGCAAGGTAACGCTTTAGTTTGCTGGTCGGTTGAAACTGAGGGAGATCCGGTTCCACAGACATGGTTAGACACGAGCGTTCAAGAGAGCTGGATCCATTACAATGCTCAAAGCGCTGGCTCGCCAGCGCTTTGCTACGTAACTGGTGGGTATGAGCCTCGTGCAAGCAATCATCCTGCAAAACTTCGCCACACCGGGGACAAGGCAAAACTAATATCAGCCAATGACCACTCTGGCTTCACATTTCGCGGGCGCTTTCTCAACAGTAGCCAGGCCGCCGGTGTCAGCCTGGAAGTCACCCAAAAAGCTCATAGTGCGCTTCGGTGGCTTATTTCAAGGCAAGGACATCGAAACGGAGACCAAGTGATGGTTGCCTGGGCCGTTTCGGGCCGAGAACTTCCTGATCTTTTCGCTGCAACACATGAGTTTGACCTGAATGACTACAGCACGGTTGATAATTCAGAAGATCAGAACGCTACGCTGTTAAGGGATTTGACTAAAGATCTTGGTCAGCGTTTCGCCCACTCTCTGCATCTCTACATGGCAGGGTACAGGGCCAGGCTGGAGCCAATGGAAAGCGTTGTGATTATGGCTCTGGATTCTGCCACTCCAGGACGGATGGCGATCACTTATTATCGTGATTTCATCGCCGAGGAATATCTGGAAAAGGTGGAGCTTTGGCATCAAGAATTGGCCTGGCCTCAACGCGTGTCCAAGGAGATGAAAGCTGGCAGTGGAAGAAAGCGAACTGAGGTGATTTGGCCAGTTAGTGCACCTTCGCCGTGGGCGATTTTGAATGCAGCGTATGGCGATGTAATAAAGAGCAATGAGGCTCTGAAAAAGAACCTGTACGAACGCCTTCTGCCATCAATAATCGAGGGTCGCCCAATACCCCGAGATTTGGTCGACCTGACAGTTAGGCGCGCCTCCAATCCAAATGGTTCGGAAAAATGGGAGTGGGAGCGAAATTTGGGGGTTGCTTGTGCCCTCTATCGAGGATTTCACGCGCGACACCCCAGCAATTCAATAAGAAGAGAGTATGCCATGGCTTTAGATACAGAATATGATTCCAGAGATTATCTTTATGGACGGTTGCTGGCGGTTGGGGAACGCATTGAGGAAATGGCAATGTTTTTGGCATCTGAGTCTGCTCGCTCCACTCAGGCTAGCAGGTTGATGCAGCGTTTTGCTGATCGCCCCGCTTCTACATGGTTAACAATTGAAAAAGCTTTGACTCCCTACCAGCAGCGCCTCAGAACAAAAAGCCCGGCTTTGGAAGGTGCTTACAAGACTCTGCTCGACAGTATTTTCAGCTCCTTTCGGAGTCCGGACGACTTCTCTAGTGACAAGCGACTGAGTGGCGAGTTCCTGTTGGGATTTCATTGCCAGCGCAAGTGGTTGCGGGATCACAAGCTCTCAGGTGGCCACTGGATTTCAAAGGCTGAAGCCGAAACCGAGAACACAATAAATGAAGGAATTGAACAATGAGTGTACTGTCCAGGAAGATTGATTTTGCGGTGGTCTTTTCCGTAAAGAATGCGAATCCCAATGGGGATCCATTGAATGGTAATCGCCCACGCACAAATTATGAGGGATATGGTGAGGTGTCCGATGTTTGTCTGAAGCGAAAAATTCGTGACCGACTTCAGGACGCAGGAGAAGTCATATTTGTGCAATCCGATGAGAAAAAAACAGATGGTATGACCAGCCTGAAAAATCGCGCGGAATCTGAAGAATATGGTTTGGGCAAAGATGCTTTTAATGCGAAAAAGAGTTCCCCGGTGAAAACGGCTGAGCAGGCATGTCAGAAATGGTTTGATGTTCGAGCTTTTGGTCAGTTGTTTGCTTTCAAAGCTGATGCAAAAGAAGGTGTCTCCGTGCCAATTCGGGGGCCGGTATCTATTCACCCTGCTTTTAGCGTTGAACCAGTATCGATCACGAGTTCTCAGATTACGAAAAGTGTTAGTGGTGAAGGTGATGGTTCTAAGCGGGGCTCGGACACTATGGGGATGAAGCACCGTGTTGATGAAGCAGTATACGTCGCATACGGAGCGATTTCGCCACAGCTTGCGGAACGTACTGGATTCAGTGATGAGGACGCGGAAAAGTTTAAACAGGTTCTTCCGAGGATGTTTGAAGGAGACGCGTCATCTGCACGTCCGGAGGGAAGCATGACGGTCGAAAAGGTCGTCTGGTGGGAGCATGGCAGTAAATCGGGGCAGTATTCGTCAGCCAAAGTTCATCGTTCACTCAATGTAGGTGAAGATGGAGGGATAACCCTCGACGAGTTGGATGGGCTGACTCCAGAAGTTATTGATGGGTTCTAATTAGGAATTCATCTGCGACATAAGGAGAGCCTGAATGAAATGCGCAATCTGTAAAAACGGCGAAACCAACCTTGGCACTACCACCGTCACCATGACAAGGGGGGATGCAACCATTGTTGTCAAAAATGTGCCTGCTGAAATTTGTGATAACTGTGGTGAGTATTATCTCGATGATGCAATCTCCGCGAAAATTCTGAGCATGGCGGAGGAGGCAATCAAGCAGAATCAGGAGGTAGAAGTGATTCAGTTCGCTGCCTGAATTAAGGGTGCCCTGATGATGCTGGATGAAAAGCTGGTTCCGCTTTCCGCGTTGCAGCACTATGCCTTCTGCCCCCGCCAATGCGCTCTGATTCACAACGAACAGGTGTGGGCAGAGAACTGGCTGACGGCACAAGGGCAAGTGTTGCATCAGCGGGTAGACCGGGGGGAGCCGGAAACCCGCAAGGGCATTCGCTATGAGCGAGGTGTTTTGGTCAGTGCTGAGTCGCTCGGGATCACCGGCAAGCTGGACCTGGTGGAGATCGAGCTGTCAACCGGGACAATGAAACCGGTCGAGTATAAAAGAGGCAAACCCAAGCGCGATAGCTGGGACCGGATTCAGCTATGTGCCCAAGGGCTTTGTCTCGAAGAGATGCAGGGTCGGACTGTGCCTTCAGGAGCGCTCTGGTATTGGCAGGCTCGCCATCGGGATGAGGTGGCATTCACAGATGAGCTTAGGGAAGAGACGCGGGCTGTCATTACTGAAGTACGCAATTTGCTCCGCAGCGGCCAAACCCCCAAAGCCGCTTACGAAAAGAAGTGTGACTCTTGCTCGCTATACGATTTGTGCAACCCGAAACTGCTTGGAAATGACGGAAGCACACGGTACGTAAATGAGTTGTTTGACGAGGTGGATCGGCAGTGAAAAAGCTCCAGAACAGTCTTTACGTCACCCGACAAGGCGCTTATGTGCACAAGGAGCGTGAAACCGTTGTAATAGAGCATGAGCGCACGAAACTCATGCAGGTGCCCATTCACTCAGTCTCCGGTTTGTTTTGCTTCGGAAACGTCCTCGTGTCTCCAGCCCTGATGGGGTTCTGCGGGGAGAAGGGAGTAAACCTGGCATTCTTTACTGAATATGGCCGCTTTTATGGGCGGCTACAGGGAAAGAAATCAGGCAACGTGCTCCTCAGGCGTGCTCAGTACAATGCTGATGAATCAACGAGCCTTGAAATCGCCCGCTCCGTGGTTGCTGCAAAGTTGGTTGGTTGCCGGAATGTGCTACTCAGACAACAGCGCAATCATGGGGAAACAGAATCCCTGGGAAGGGCGGTGAAGCACCTTGCGGCTTCAATCCGATTGGCAAGACATGTCGACAACCTTGACTCCCTGAGAGGCATCGAAGGAGATGCTGCTGCGCAATATTTTGCAGTCTTTGGAGGATTGATTAACAAGGGTGCCCGCGAGGAATTCACTTTTGCAGGAAGAAATCGAAGGCCCCCTCGTGACCCGGTTAATGCGTTATTGTCGTTTGTTTACTCGATCCTTGGCCAGGATATCAGTGCCGCACTTAACGGTGTGGGTCTGGATCCCCAAGTAGGCTATTTACACGCCGATCGGCCAGGTCGTGACAGTCTCGCACAGGACCTTCTTGAAGAATTCAGGCCATGGTTGGCGGACAGGCTCGTACTGAGCCTGATAAACCGGAAACAGCTGAGAGCAAAGGATTTCGTCACCGAGTCCTCCGGAGCGGTCAGGATGTCAGACGGTGCTCGAAAAACGCTTCTGGTGAGCTACCAGGAACGCAAGCAGCAGGAAGTGATGCACCCCTTCCTCAAAGAGAAAGTGCCGATAGGAATCATTCCGCATATTCAGGCGATGCTGCTCGCCCGCCACCTCAGAAATGATCTTGAAAGATACCCACCCTGTGTCTTCCGGTAGGAGAGTTCTGCCATGATGGTACTGGTTACATACGACATTTCGATGGAGGACCCGCAGGGTCCAGCGCGGTTGAGGCGAGTGGCAAAAGCGTGTCTCGATTATGGGGTGCGTGTTCAGTATTCGGTGTTCGAATGTGAGGTTGATCCGGCTCAGTGGACCTTTTTCAGGGACGAATTACTGGGTCTTTATGATGAAGAGAAGGATAGCCTGAGATTCTACAAACTCGGTAAAAACTGGAAAAATCGAATTGAACACCATGGAGCGAAGCCAGCTCCGGATATTTTCCGGGATGCGATGATTTTGTGATCGCTAACCGGTAGTGCTCATTAAAAAGCTGCGATGTTAGCGAAAGGCCAGGGCCCTTGTGGCGCCTGGCCTTTCTGTATTTGCCCATCCAGGAGCAGTCAAAAAAGTAAAATTGCGTGCTCATGTTAGCGGAATGGAAGGAATGGTTGCTTTCGGTTCAGTAGGTTAGGATAGGGCGGTCGCGCCCCTCGCGGGCGCGTGGATTGAAACCGCCTGCATGTGTCGGGTTTCGTATTCGCCTTTCGTCGCGCCCCTCGCGGGCGCGTGGATTGAAACCGTTACCGCCTGGACATGGCCGGCGCGGCCAATAGTCGCGCCCCTCGCGGGCGCGTGGATTGAAACCGGTAGGTGCGCAGGGTTCGCGCCAACGCCCGTATGTCGCGCCCCTCGCGGGCGCGTGGATTGAAACCCCTGTTTCAGTGCGTGGAAGGGTGAGAAAAAGGCGTCGCGCCCCTCGCGGGCGCGTGGATTGAAACCTCACTCAGGGTGACACGAACTACCTGATCTGGGGTGTCGCGCCCCTCGCGGGCGCGTGGATTGAAACTCCAATCTCCGGCATTCAGCGTTAAACGCTTTGCGTCGCGCCCCTCGCGGGCGCGTGGATTGAAACCTTGTTTGCCTCGCGGATCTCGCATGTGAAGCCCGTCGCGCCCCTCGCGGGCGCGTGGATTGAAACGTTTCCGGTGACGATTTGAGGGAAAGGCGCCCCGGTCGCGCCCCTCGCGGGCGCGTGGATTGAAACAGGCCAGCGCGGACATTGCCGGCCGTGCCCTGGAGTCGCGCCCCTCGCGGGCGCGTGGATTGAAACAATATTGGCGACCTTATTGATCGGCCTAAATACCGGTCGCGCCCCTCGCGGGCGCGTGGATTGAAACAATCAGGTTTGTCTCGAAATCTTTCATTGGACGCGTCGCGCCCCTCGCGGGCGCGTGGATTGAAACCGCGAACAGATCACGCAGCGGGACATCAAGTCAAGGTCGCGCCCCTCGCGGGCGCGTGGATTGAAACCGTCTAGCGACATGCACGTAATGGATGTCCTGCCGTCGCGCCCCTCGCGGGCGCGTGGATTGAAACAAATTTTCGAGCGGCAATTATTTCCGATCTGTAGGTCGCGCCCCTCGCGGGCGCGTGGATTGAAACCTCAAGCTGCAGCCGGAGTTGTTCGCCGTACTCGCGTCGCGCCCCTCGCGGGCGCGTGGATTGAAACTCCGTAAGAATTCGATGAATAGGCTTATAGCCAACGTCGCGCCCCTCGCGGGCGCGTGGATTGAAACACGAAATATCTGGGAGTCTTCCAGCAGCGTTTCCCGTCGCGCCCCTCGCGGGCGCGTGGATTGAAACTTTGCGAGGACGCTTCCGGCCTCTCATGGCTTTGTCGCGCCCCTCGCGGGCGCGTGGATTGAAACACGAATGCCACGCGAGGCGTTGCCCTGTCCAAGCGTCGCGCCCCTCGCGGGCGCGTGGATTGAAACCACCATGCGACCGTCTCTTTATCGACCGTCCGAGTCGCGCCCCTCGCGGGCGCGTGGATTGAAACGTGTCACCCTGAGTGAGGAAAGCCGTGAGTTTGTGTCGCGCCCCTCGCGGGCGCGTGGATTGAAACAAAGATGGAGTGATAAGTACAAACGACGCGATAGGGTCGCGCCCCTCGCGGGCGCGTGGATTGAAACTGGTGGAGACGCTGGCGGAAGAAGCTGACGACGAGTCGCGCCCCTCGCGGGCGCGTGGATTGAAACTGGCGCTAATGATCAAGGTCACAACCAAAAAGCGTCGCGCCCCTCGCGGGCGCGTGGATTGAAACACCTATCTAAAGTTTGAGCCCATGCCTTTACATCGTCGCGCCCCTCGCGGGCGCGTGGATTGAAACAAGCAAAACGCCTAATATTATATGGAGCTACTGAGTCGCGCCCCTCGCGGGCGCGTGGATTGAAACAAGCTGGTAACCTTTGCTCCGACCGGGGCGCGCCGTCGCGCCCCTCGCGGGCGCGTGGATTGAAACCCGCCTAGATTTTGGGTTGCCTGATATCCCGGGTGGTCGCGCCCCTCGCGGGCGCGTGGATTGAAACATCAGCGATATGGCCAATGGTGGCCGGATGAGTCAAGTCGCGCCCCTCGCGGGCGCGTGGATTGAAACAGGAGAGCCAGGGCCATGACTGAAACGCCAGAAAGTCGCGCCCCTCGCGGGCGCGTGGATTGAAACCACCACTTTACCATACACCACAACCGGCGCAGGGCGTCGCGCCCCTCGCGGGCGCGTGGATTGAAACACAATGCGCGTGCCTGCGGAGTGTGACCGGGATGGTCGCGCCCCTCGCGGGCGCGTGGATTGAAACGATTGGTGTGTGCCTTGTGGGCGGAAAGCCGGGTGTCGCGCCCCTCGCGGGCGCGTGGATTGAAACAGCTACCAGGTTGCGCACCGTTTCTTCAATGGAGGTCGCGCCCCTCGCGGGCGCGTGGATTGAAACTCTGGAGTCTGCTATGGAGGTTTGGAAGTAATGGGTCGCGCCCCTCGCGGGCGCGTGGATTGAAACACGGGGCCATGGACGAAAAGCTGGAATACAACAAGTCGCGCCCCTCGCGGGCGCGTGGATTGAAACTCCAGCAACCAAGTGCCGGTTTGAGGTACGCTGTGTCGCGCCCCTCGCGGGCGCGTGGATTGAAACTGAGCAGGCAGACCGTTACGCCCAACGCCTCCGTGTCGCGCCCCTCGCGGGCGCGTGGATTGAAACTTCTATGCCTATGTCCATCTCAAAGGTGCCGGGGTCGCGCCCCTCGCGGGCGCGTGGATTGAAACGCCCTTGGCCAGAGCGTGATGGGATGCTTGGCGCTGTCGCGCCCCTCGCGGGCGCGTGGATTGAAACTCCATGTGGTCTGCGCTGACCTGATACCAGCTGATGTCGCGCCCCTCGCGGGCGCGTGGATTGAAACAACTCAAACTCGGCAGTCCAGAGCCTACGCAAAGGTCGCGCCCCTCGCGGGCGCGTGGATTGAAACCCCATGGCTGGCTGGACGCTTACGATGCTTCCTTCAGGCCGAGCGGTGCTGATACACTCTGGTTTGCATGTACACGGAACACATGCGGTCTGAATAAAGCTGGCACGAGGGCAGGATTGCCCGTCAAGGAACCCCGAGGATTTTCGGGCATCAAGGAAGAAGCATGGAGCAAAGCCATGAGCGGCAAGAAAGTTGTGCTGTTGGGGGATCTAGGTACCGACCATGAGGGTTTTCCGCCCACCCCCATAATCAATGGTTCCCCGGATGTATTCATCGACGGCAAGCCCGTCGCGCGGGTAGGTGACCAACTTGCCCCGCACTCCAAACCCAAGCATTCCCCTCATCCGCGTACTATCGCTTCCGGTTCAAGCACGGTTTTCATTAATGGGTTACCCGTTGCCACAACCGGTGGTGCGATTTCCTGTGGTGGCGTCACCATTGGCAGTAGTAGCGTGGTGGTTGGCGATACCCATGCGCCATTGCCATTCTCTGGTGTTTCGGGGGCCAATTCTCACTCTGCGCCTTTGAGCTCAGAATCCAGTACAGCAGAAACACACACAAACGGCATGCAGGCCTCCTCCGGCGCGCAGCTGCGCAGTAGCGCCTCCAGCCAGGCAGGTGGAAGAGGTGGCTCAGCCGCAACCCCTTCTCAGGCCACCAAGGCTATTGATGAGTCTGGTGCGTAAACCGCTGAAGGTTGCCACCCATTCCACGTGAAGCCTGCCACCCGGACCGGAGCAAGGCTGCCACCCATCGGAGCGTAGCGACGCGGGGTTTCTCTTCTTACTCCGAAATCTCAGTGTCCGTCAACTTTGCTTGCCGTTTTCGCATGGATTCGCCTCGGAGATTGATCTTGTAGGCGTTATGAACGAGCCGGTCCAGGATGGCGTCGGCCAGAGTGGCGTCACCGATTACACCATGCCATTCCTCGATGGGTAATTGGCTCGTGGCGATGGTGGAGCGCCTGCCATGCCGGTCTTCCAGTACCTCCAGCAAGTCTCGCCGATTTTCGGCGCTCAGCTTCATCAGTCCCCAGTCATCCAGGATCAGGACGTCGACTTTGGCCAGGTTGGTCAGGAGTTTGGCGTACTGGCCATCGCCCTTGGCAATGGTCAGCTCCCGTAGCAGCCGGGTCAGGCGCACATACTGTGCGGTGTAGCCTTCCCGGCAGGCCCTGTGTGCCAAGGCACAGGCCAACCAGGTTTTGCCAACCCCGGTGGGACCGGTGATGAGCACGTTCAGGTGCTCTTTTACCCATTGGCAGCCGGCCAGTGACTGCACCAGCCCTTTATCCAGGCCCCGTGAGTTCCGGTAATCGATGTCTTCGAGGATGGCATTGTGCCGCAGCCTGGCACGGCGCAACCGGCTGGTCATGCGCCGGTTATCTCGCTCGGTCATTTCCCGGTCCACGAGTAGCCCGAGGCGCTCCTCGAAGCTCAGATCGGTGATGTCGGGGGTGGCTGACTGATCCGCCAGGGCGGCGGCCATGCCGGTCAGCTTGAGGGCGTGGAGCTTATCCAGTGTGGGATGTTTTAGCATGTCAGATTCCTTCAGTGGTAGTAGGCAGGGCCGCGGATGTTGTCGTGTGTGTCGGGCAAGGCCAGTTCCTGTTGTTCTTCCAGAGGCTGCTGATCCAGACGGTGTTTGAGGATGGATTCGATGCTCTTGTAACGGCAACTGCCCAGCATCAGGGCACGCTGGCAGGCGGCTTCCAGCCGCGACTCACCGTAGCTCTGCCCCAGCCGTAGTATGCCCAGACAGGAGCGATAGGCCTGTTGCGGGTGCTTGCGGGCTCCGAGGGCCGTGCGGATGAGCTTCTCGGTAGCCGGGCCGGTCTTGGCCGCCCAGGCGATCAGACGTTCTGGTGACCAGTCACCAGCGTGGCGATGAGACTCAGGCATGTGAGCGGCGATGGTGGTGTGTCGTCCCTTCTGGTCGGAGCGCCGGTGACTGGCGATCCGGTTGCCCCGGTAAAAGCATTCGATGGTGTTGTGGGTAATCCGGACTTCTACCTCTTTCTTGATCAGGGTGTAGGGCACCGAGTAGTAATGTCCGTCGATGGCCACATGGTAGTCGATGTGCACCCGGGCCTTCTTCCACTCCGCGTAAACATACGGCTCTGCGGGCAATGGCTGTAGAACGGGTTTATCCAACTGCTCGAAGTGGTCGCGCCGACAGCCGGGCAACTTGCGGAAGGGCCGGCTGTTGAGTCGCTCCAGCAGCTCGCGGATGGTGGCGTTGAGTTGCCCCAGTGAGAAGTGCTGACGATGGCGCAACGCCGCCAGGATCCAGCGTTCGACGATCAGTACTCCACCTTCCACCTTGGCCTTGTCGCGGGGCTTACGGGCCCGTGTGGGGACAACGGCCACGCCATAATGGGCGGCCATGTCCTGATAGGTTGGATTTAGATCCGGCTCGTAGCGGTGAGCCTTGGTAACGCCGGAGCGGAGGTTGTCCGGATTATGTTCCCTATCCCATTATGTTCCGTTCACTTTGGAAGACCTTGAATCCATAGGGAGGATCCCGTGTAAAAGGACACATAACGACAGATGCCGTTTGGGCGCATGATTTCCTTTCCTACATCCAGAAAGGAGATTGTCATGTTAGAACATTACTTCGTTAAGCCCGATACCATCGATGCGATCCGCGCTTCCTGGATCGCGGAACCGATTGAGCAGTACGTTGCGTGGTTAGCCGGGCACGGATACAGGCCCAGGGTAATCTTGCGGCGAGTCCCACTCCTGAGGCAGTTTGGCGAGTTTGCTCGCGATCATGGTGCCACGCAGTGGAGCGAGCTTCCGACTCATGTCGAGCCTTATGTAAAGCACTGGGTAAAGGTTCACGCCAAGAACGCATACCAGGCAAAGCGATGGGTGGCTAATGATGCTCGTACACCGATCGAGCAATTGCTGTCCCTGATGTTGCCCGATTTCCGCGGAACAGGTCGGAGACGGACCAGTCAAGATCCCTTCCTGGTTCAGGCACCGGGGTTCTTTGTTTATCTGCGTGAAGAACGGGGCCTGCGCGAGCTGTCTCTCCGGCACTATGGCCATTATCTGCATAACCTGGAAGCCTACCTGGCGCGAATCAACCTGCTGCATTTGTCCGAGCTCACTCCAGCCATACTCAGTGCATTTGTGGTGGAGAGCGGTCGCCGATTGAGCCCGCATTCTATGACGGGGCTGTGCAGCTCCTTGCGAGTCTTCCTGCGCTACCTGTACCGCGAGCAGCTGATCAATCGCGATCTCGGCGCTACCGTAGAGTCCCCGCGTCGGTATCAGCTGGCCGATCTCCCGCGTTCGATCTCCTGGGACGACGTCCGGCGCATGCTAGATGTTGTTGATCGGCGCAGTGCTCTGGGCAAGCGCGACTATGCCATTCTACTTTTGCTCGTCACGTATGGACTGCGCGGCCATGAGGTGGCCGGATTGACACTGGAGAATATTGACTGGAAGAGAGAACGCCTGTTGGTGCCGCAGCGCAAGGCGGGACACACCACTGCGTACCCTCTCTCTTCAGTGGTAGGCGAAGCTATTCTCGACTACTTAAAAAATGCACGCCCACACGTCGAGGAGCGAAGGCTGTTTTTCCGGGTTCTGGCGCCCGTCCGACCTGTGACGGCGGTTACTGTGTCCAGCCGCGCGACGCACTACCTGCGCAAAGCGGGTATTAATGTCCGTCGCCCAGGTTCGCACACCTTGCGCCACACTTGCGTACAGCGATTGGTCGATGCCGAGTTCAACTTCAAGGTCATCGGCGATTACGTTGGTCATGCATCGCCAAGTTCCACCCGCATCTATACCAAGGTGGACGTGGAAACCCTGCGCATGGTGGCGCTGGGCCACGAGGAGGTGCTGCCATGACCGCCTCCTTCCACAGCGTACTGGGCAAGGATTTTTCGGCTTACTTGAGTTACAAGCGCGCGCTGGGCCGAAAATTTGATACTGAAGAGCTCGCCTTGCAATTATTCGATCGCTTTTTGGTCGAGGAACGGGTGAGTGATGCGGCGTTAGTGCAACCGGCGTTGATTGAGGCCTTTCTCGCTTCGCGGCCACGCACTCGCCCACGCAGCTATAACCACCTCTTGGGGGTGCTCCGCTGCTTTTTTGCCTGGCAGGTGGCCCAGGAGCGGCTAGCGCATTCTCCGGTTCGTGCTCACCCTCAGCCGGTGACTTCCCAGCTTAAACCCTTCCTGTTCGAACCGGCTCAGGTGGAAGACATCCTGACGTTGGCGTCACAGCTTCCGGACAATTCCCGGGCACCCTGTCGTGGCATGGTCTACCGAACAATCTTCTCGCTGATGTACGGTTTGGGCCTGCGTGTCGGCGAGATTGTGCATCTTCGGTATCGCGACGTCGATTGCCAGCGCAGCCTTCTGGTGATCGACAAGAGCAAGTTTGGCAAGACGCGTTTGGTCCCCTTTGGCCCGCGCATGGCGCAACAGATCGCTGTCTATCTACAGTTTGGCGTTGATCGGTATGGGCCATGGCAGCCGGATGATCCGGTATTTTCTTTCAGCTTTTTCCCAGAGCGCAAGCCAATGCGTATTGAGACGGTCAGTCAGACATTTCACCACTTGATACTGAAGATGGATCCGTACGTGCCACCTGGCGTACGCCAACCTCATCTGCACTGCCTGCGCCATTCCTTCGCGGTCGCAACTCTGCTCCGCTGGTATCGCACCGGCGTGGATCCCAATCAACGGCTCTTTCATCTATCAACCTTCATGGGCCATGCCGACCCGGCATCGACTGCCTGGTATCTGACCATCACCGAAGCACTGCTCCGGGAGGCGAGCCAACGGTTCGAGCGATTCGCCGATCCCCGCAGAGAGGAGGAGCTATCATGACGGATCAATTGGGGCGTCTCGTCTTTGCCTTCGTAGAGGATCACCTTAAATGCCAACGGGGGCTGCGCCCGGCCAGTATCCGAAGTTATAAGGAGAGCCTGCGCCTGTTCTTGCAATTCGCTGCAAAGGATAAGCATTGCCGGATCACCCGCTTGGAACTGGCTGATCTCACTGGCGAGCGAGTGCGCCATTTTTTGCAACACCTTGAACAGGAACGTGGTAATGGGGTTAGAACCCGAAACCAGCGCCTGGCGGCGCTGCATACCTTCTTCGAGTATCTTGCCGGCCGTGAGCCCTGCGTGCTCGGGGAAGCACAGCAAATTGCTTCCATTCCCGTCAAACGCTGGCAACCGGGCGAGACTCTGTATCTCGAACGCGACGAGATTAATGCTCTGTTCGCTGCCTTGCCCACCGACCACCCTCAGGCTCTGCGCGACCAAGCCTTGCTTCGCTTCCTTTATAACACCGGAGCACGCGTACAGGAGGTAGCGGATCTGCGCGCAACGCACCTGGAACTCGGTTCTGAGCCCCGAGTACGGCTGCATGGTAAAGGTGACAAATGGCGTACCTGTCCTTTGTGGACGCGAACGGCGGGTCTGATGCAGGACTTACTGGAGCAAAATCGGCAACGACGCCACTCCAATGACGCTGTCTTCCTAGCCCGCAACAGTGCGCCGCTGACCAGATTTGGTATCTACAAGATCGTGCGGCGTCATACCGTCAAGGTGGTGAAGAAAAGCGCAGATGGCACAGTGCGGCACATCTCACCCCATGTCTTACGCCACACGACGGCCGTGCATTTGCTTGAAGCAGGTGTCGAGGTCAACGTCATCCGCGCCTGGCTTGGACACGTCAGTTTGGAGACCACCAACCGATACGCCGAGATCACCCTCCGAATGAAAGTGGACGCGCTCCGCACCTGTGAGCCTATTTGGGATTCTCCGGCGGAGTCCCACCGAAAGCCAGTATGGCGATCCAATTCCGAGCTGCTGCAATGGCTGGAATCCCTGTGATCGTTATGTGCCCCAGTGCAAGGGGGCCTCCCTATGGTTTCAAGGTCTTCCAAAGTGAACGAAACATAATGGGATAGGGAACATAATCCGGATTATGTGCCGGGACACATAATCCGGAACCACCAGTTCCGGCACGCCGCCCAGGAACTCGAAGGCCCGGATATGGGAGCCAATCCAGTCTGGCAGCGACTGGCTCCAGGTGGCTTCGGCATAGGTGTAGTTGGACGCGCCCATAACGGCCACAAAGACTTGCGCCTCGTGGATTTCTCCAGTGGTGCGATCAATAATGGGCACGGTCTGGCCCGCATAGTCCACGAACAGCTTCTCACCGGCCCGATGGTCCTGGCGCATCACCAGATCCAGCTTGCCCCGCCAGGCCCGGTAGTGCTCGCAGAACCAGCTGTACTGATAGCCATCGGGGTTGGCTTGCCGATATTCCTGCCAGAGCAGGAACAGTGTGACGTTCTTGCCCCGGAGCTCATCGTGGATCCGCTGCCAGTCCGGAATGCCTCGGGCCTGTGCCGGCAGATCCGGTGGTGGCGGGAACAGCCGTTGCTCCAGTTGGGCCTCGTCCAAGTCCGCTGGCAACGGCCAGCTCAAACCGGCCTCAGCTGTGCGGCGCAGGTATTCGCTCACGGTCGGGCGGCTGACGCCGCAGGCCGCCGCAACCTGACGATTGCTCAGCCCTCGCTCCCACTTGAGGCGAAGGACTTCTTTGATTTTACGCATGGATAACCTCTTCGCTGGCATCTGGCCCTCTCCGGATGAAAAGGAGCAGAGTACCGTTAGTTATCCCGCGCCGGACGTTTTGATGGGGAAATCAGGCAGCCTGCCGGGGTGGCAGCTTTGCCGTGGAATCAGTGGCAGCTTTCGCGTGGAATGGGTGGCAGGCTTCGTCTGGAATCAGTGGCAACCTTGGTCTGGAATACGCAGTCTGGCAAAACCCTTCGCCTGGGGGTGTTTTTTGATGGCACTGGCAACCATCGGGGCAATGATCAGATCCTGGCGAACCGCGATGTGACGAATGTGGCGAAGTTGTATGACCTGTATCGTGACGATGGCCTTGGCAGCAACTATCGAAGAATCTACGTGAATGGACCAGGCACCATTGACGGCCAGCACACTCCGAACGGCTTTGAGGCCTCGGAGGACCTCATGGGCTTGGGGTTGGGCATTGGGCCCGAAGGTGGACATGACAGGATAGAGTTTGCGATTAGACGGATGCGAAGAGATATCTTTGCTGGGGACTATGAAGAAGTAGTCTTCGATGTATTCGGCTTCAGCCGTGGCGCGGCCCTGGCCCGACATTTTGTCAATCTGATTAATGAACAACCGGAAACAGTCCTGCTGCCCCAGTTTAAGGGCGCCTCTTTGTTTGCGCCGATGCTGGGGGTCAAATCGGTATCGGCTTTCCCTCCTGGTGTGAAGGCGCGGGTAAATTTTGTCGGCTTATTCGATACGGTGGGTAGTTTTTACCTACCTGGAGACAACGCCAACCTGGACTTTAACCTGAACCTTTCGCCCAGCAGTGCCGAACGGGTGGTGCACCTTACGGCCCATCATGAGATCCGCAAGAATTTCCCATTGAGCAGTATTATGGATGGCAACGGTAGTGGGCCATCACACTTTACGGAAATAGCCGTACCGGGTGCCCATTCCGATGTCGGCGGCGGTTATGAAAATCCGGACAAGGGCTTCGAGAATATTGAGAAGATTGTTCTGGGTATCCACTCGGGTCTTGCGGACGGAGGCCATACTCAGCGCACAGCGATTCCACAGCTTGAAGCACAGTACGCGCGCCCAGGCCGGACTGTGGTGGCGGTGCCCCAGCCAAATGGAGACATCCACGTGCAGGAGCGAAGGCGTACACGTAAGGAGCTGGCGATATACAACCTACACCGGATGCATGGATTAGCTGTGCAAGCGGAGGTTCCATTGGGTGGACTGGATCTGACTGATATCGATCATGCACTACCTTCCGCCCTCCAGTCAGCAATCGCGTCTTGGCAGTCGGCAGGAGGCTCGCTGGAAACATCCAGGGATTACCTGCATGGGTTTATCCATACTTCCCATAGTATCTACAAATTTGGGTTAGCCCGGATTTCTCATAGGTCCCCGGCAAGTCTCGCAGACTGTGCAGGTTACCGCCATTACCGCTCATTTGCGGCCGAGATTGACTAATAACCGATCAATTTCTGTTGTCCGGACACACGACCCCCTTTCCCCCATTGCATCGGGCCGGGGGAGCCCGGGCTTCTATCCCGGAACCAGTTGACGTACCAGGTCAGAGAGTTCGTCTTTGTAAGGATAGGCATCGCTCATCAACACCCGTATGCGCCGAGTGTTGCGAATGATGACCGCGCCCACCTTGATCAGTTTCAGCCGCAGGTTACTGGCGCTCATTCTCTCGAAGGGCGTCTTCTTCAAGTGGGCCCGTAATCGCTCGAACAACGTGTAGGCAAAGCCCGATAGGAGCAACCGCCACTGATTGGTCCACCACCGCGTGCTGGAGGTGCGATCTGCGAACAGACACAACTGCTGATCCTTGATCCGGTTTTCCATATCGCCACGGGCGCAGTACTGCTCGTAGTAGAGCTTGAGGCCGTCGTCATAGCGGGAACTGATCACGAAGCGAGGGTTCGAGCCAAACTCACCTTCTTCCAGGCGAGCCACCACCCAGCGAGGGTATTTCCAGGTGTGGGCCTGGTACTGGAACCGGTAGGTGGCAGAGACTTTTTCTCCCAACTCCCCGTGAGCCCTGCGAACCAGCATCGAGGGCACGTCCACCTCCTTGAGCAGCCGGCTGTTTTTGCTGATGCCCACAAGGTAATCCACGTTATTCCGGTCGCACCAGCTCAGCAATCGGGGGCGATAGAAGCCGCTGTCACCCCGGAACACGATGCGGGTATCCGGCCAGTACTGCCGGATGAACTTCACCAGCAGGGCCAGAATGGCCCAGCTGTGGCGGCTGTCGCTTCGATTGCTGGTGCGCAGGTAGCTCACCAACAGGTGACGGCCGCAGAACACGTACAGCGGGAAGTAACAATGGTGATCGTAGTAGGCGTTAAAGAACTTGCCGGGCTGGTCGCCATGCACTGGAATGTCAGTGCCATCAAAATCCAGCACAATTTCCTTGGGTGGAGTCTCGTGCTGTTCAATGAAGTGATGCCACAGCAGTTCGTGGGCGTTGATCACCGCCTGCCGGTCCACGCGCTGTTCCATCCGGCACAAGGTCGATTTGCCCGCCAGAATGGCATCTTCACCGGTTGCGGTCTGAAGTGCCTGATCAGCGCGTAGCGCCTCGTGATCGTTGAGGTCTTCGTACCCGGCAGCCACGCCAAAGACCCGCTGCCGGACCATGGTTTGAAGCTTGTGGCGAACCAGCACGGGATTACGGGCATCGTCCAGCACCGTAGCCAGGCGCTGAGTGAGCTGGTGTTGTTTGTCGACTTCGCGAAGCAGGAGCAATCCGGCATCGGAGGTGATGTGGCCACCGGAGAAATCGGCTTCAATTTGGCGGCGAGAGAGTGGCGAGAAGGTCAGTTTTTCAGGTACCATTTCGGATAGCGGCTGTTGGTGCTTAGTGAACGGTGTAAGGTCCTGAAATTATACCGCTTTCAGCCGCTTTCTTTTATCCCCTCGTGAGAAATCCGGGTTAGACCCAGAGTCCTCGGGCAAACGCTCGGTTTTCTTTAACAAGCCGAGCAAAGCCATAGAACCATCTTCGGTAGGAGTTGCAAGTGCACAGTGAAAGCGTCCTCAGGGCAACCTTTACCATCCTGTTTTCGTTCCTCGCTGTAGCTTGTTCCTCGGAGCCCCGCGAGTACGACTTTGCCGTTTCTGTTGCGGGTGGGCCGCAGGGATGGCCAGTTTGGGTAGAAGATATTTCCTTCGATGAAACGTGGAGTGCCCGTGGCGGGGCACTCCGTGGCGGTTATGATCGCGTGCCCCCCGGGGGAGCTATTGTGGGTATAAGCCCTAAACCTGCCCCCAGCACCGTGCACGCCCGCTGGTTTTCTTTCCGAACCCAAACGTTCTATGAGGTCACCTTCTCGCTACCCGAGGATCTTGATGGCAAGCTGCGCAAATGGTACCGAGACTATCCGCTTGATGACTACAACCATACTCTGATCGTTGGGTTTTCGGGTAAAGGCGAAGCACTTGCCTGGTGGGAGGCGTTCTGTAACACCTGCAATTATGATCGCAGCCACGATTTCCACACGCCACTGGCTGAAGACGTTGTCGCTGAAATTGTCGAAGGTGATCCTGGCCGCTACAACGTCAGAACTCGCGATTATGTAGAGGAAGGAATTATTCCGCCACCACCAGCCTGGCTCAGCCGTCGGGCTGATGGTGATGCAGTAAATTGAGAAGTAACTACTCAGGTTAACGGAATTGTGATTCGGGGAGGGTGAGTGCGCAATAACACGGTTCTCAGAATCGGGGTGATTATCCTGCTGTCGCTTTTAGTCACAGCCTGCTCATCGGAACCCCGAAAGTACGACTTCGCCGTGTCCGTGGCGGGAGGGCCTGAAGGGTGGCCCGTGTGGGTTGAAGAAGTAATCGTTGATCAATCCTGGAGAGTGCCGGCTGGTGGAATTGAGCACGGCTTTGATCAACATCCTCCAATGGGCGGTGTGGCCGTATTGGGTCCCAAACCGGCGCCCAGCAAAATCTATGCCCGTTGGTTTTCCCACCGGACCGAAAAGTTTTACGAGGTTACCCTATCGTTGCCGGAGGACCTAGATGACAAGTTGCGTAAGTGGTATCGGGACTACCCGCGTAATGATTATATCCATACCTTGATTGTCGGATTTTCCGGTAAGGGAGAGGCACTGGGTTGGTGGGAGGCTTTCTGTAATACCTGCAACTACGATCGCAGCAACGATTTCAGCACGCCATTGGTCGAGAATGTTAAGGGAGAAGTCGTTGACGGAGACCCTGGCCGCTACAACGTAAGAACTGGAGAGCACGTGGAGAGGGGAACCATTCCGCCGCCACCGATGTGGTTGATTCGTCAGTCAGATGGCGACGCAGGAAATTGAGAAGCAACCTCTCTATGAAGTTACCCTCTCGCTGCCCGAGGATCTTGATGACAAGTTGCGTAAGTGGTATCGAGACTACCCGCTTGAAGACAGCAACCATACTCTGATTGTTGGGTTTTCGGGTAAGGGGGAAGCTCTTGCTTGGTGGAAAGCGTTCTGCTCTACCTGCAACTATGATCGCAGCCACGATTTCCACACGCCGCTGATCGAGAACGTCCAAGCCGAAGTGGTTGAAGGGGATCCGAGCGGCTACCGATTGCAAACTCAGGAGTTGATTGATGAGGGAAGTATGCCGTCGCCGTGGTAGCCACCCATTGGCAGCACCATAGGGTTAGCTAGTGCGCGACAAAACCAATGCAGGGGCCACCCATCGGTCCCAATGAGTAAGTTTGGATGGAGAACAGGCTGCCCTTTGCCAAACAATCCACGTAGCATGCGATTTGTCGCTTCTACCCAGATACCCCCGCAAACTCCCGAACATCCTGCAAAAAACCGATCTACCTGCTCCTCCGAGGTCGACCAGGAGCACATCAGCCGGGAACAGCCGCCAATAAAGTTGTAGAGCTTCCACCCTTTCGCTCTCAGCGCAGCCTGGGTCGTTTCCGGTAAATCCACAAACACACCATTGGCTTGCCTGGGGTAACGCAGGGATACGCCGTCAATACCGCGCAATCCGTGCTCCAGCCGTTCGGCACAGGCATTGGCGTGCCTGGCATTTTTTAGCCAGGTATCGTCCGTGAGCAGTCCGCACCAGGGGGCTGAGATATAGCGCATCTTTGAGGCGAGTTGTCCCGCCTGTTTACAGCGCCATTCAAAGTCTTCGGCCAGTTTACGGTTGAAGAAAATGACCGTTTCACCCAGGGCCAGGCCATTCTTGGTGCCGGAGAAACAGAGCACGTCGACACCCGCTTTCCAGGTGATTTCAGAAGGGTGCACGTCCAGCGCCGCTACCGCGTTGGCAAAGCGCGCGCCATCCATATGAATGTTCAGGCTATGGCGGTCGGCCACTGCGCGCAGCGCACGGAGTTCTTTTGGGGAATAAAGGGTACCCACTTCCGTTGCCTGGGTGATGCTCAGGGCCTTGGGTTTGGGATAGTGAATATCGCTGCGTTTGGTGACAAGGTGTTCCACGCTTTCCGGGGTCAGCTTGCCGTTGGCACCGGTACCCAGCAACAGTTTTGCCCCGTTGGAGGCGTATTCCGGGCCGCCGCATTCATCGGTCTCGATGTGGGCCAGTTCGTGGCAGATGACACTGTGGAAGGACCGTCCGATGGACGCCAGAGCGAGCGAGTTTGCGGCTGTGCCATTGAACACGAAGTAAACGTCGCAGTCGGTATCAAATACTTCGCGTAGTTGGTCTGCCGCTTTAGCTGTCCAGCTGTCTTCGCCGTAGGCAGGTTCGTCCTTCTGATTGGCCTGCTCCATGGCGTTCCAGGCCTGGGGGCAGATACCGCTGTAATTATCGCTGGCGAATTGCTCCGAGTCTGACATTGGTTCTCCCGAAAATATTTTGGGTGAATATTCACCCATTATTGGTTTTATTGTGGGTGGTTAGCCACCCAATGTTCTTCGTCTATTTGTCTAATAAGAAACCAATCTATTGTTTTGTAAGTATTTTTACTAACTGGCCTGGCCCTTGCTGATAGCGCCCCCAGCGAGGCCGGGCAGGTCTCATCAGCACCCAACCAAGAAGATAAATCGGGAGCATTTCTTATGAAACTTCAAACCATTCTGGCGGCTGCGATCGCCTCCTCCGTTGTTGCTGGCCCTGTGATTGCCCAGGATCGTGCCGGCTGGCCTGAGAGCTTTACCGTTGGCACGGCAAGCCAGGGCGGCACCTACTTTGCCTATGGCTCCGGCTGGGCAAATTTCGTGGCGGAGAATCTGGGGGTGTCTGGTGGTGCTGAAATCACCGGTGGCCCGGTTCAGAACATGGCGCTGGTTCACACCGGAGATCTGAAGTTTGGCCTGACCACCATGGGCCCGGCCCGTGAGTCCATGGAAGGCGAGAGCCCGCTGGCCCCGGGCATGAAGATGGACAACGTGTGTGCCATGTTCCCGATGTATGAAACCCCGTTCTCCATTGCCACGCTGTCCAGCTCCGGTATCACCAGCGTCTCCGAGATTCCGGACGGCGCCACCATTGGTTTCGGGCCGGCCGGTTCCACCTCAGATACCTACTTCCCGCGCATGATGGAAACGCTGGGCGTCAAGTTCGAGCGCCGTAACGGCAGCTGGTCAGACCTCGGTGGCCAGCTTCAGGACGGTCTGATTGATGTGGTGGCCTTCGCTGCCGGTATTCCCATTCCGGCGGTCAGCCAGCTGGAAGTGCAGACCGACGTTAACGTGATTGGCATGAACGATGACGAAGCCAAGAAGATCGTCGATAACTTCCCGGTGTCTGAATTCGTGATTCCGGCCAGCACCTACCAGTCCCTGGATGCTCCGTCCCGTGTGGTCTCCATGTGGAACTTCGCCATGGTGAACTGCGATATGCCGGAAAGCTTTGTGTATGAAATCACCAAGCTGACCATGGAGAACAACGACAAGATGGTGTCGATCCATAAGGCAGCGCGCAACTCCGTCCCCGAGAACTACACCAAGAACAAGGTACTGCCCTGGCATCCGGGTGCAGCACGCTGGTTCAACGAGAACGGCTATCCCATCGAAGACGCAGCCATCAAGCAGTAATGAACCTGGCCGAAGGGTCGCCTGATGACCCTTCGGCATCCGGTCGATACCGATTCACCGCCTCTCAGACAGGCAGGACTTATCATGACCAAAGAACAATCCCATGCCGGCGGCGAAACGCAGTTGGCAGAAAACCTGACGGTCAATGAAGACCATGTATTGGCCCACAATGTGGATGAAGAACCGGTAGAGGCGAACCGTCGCCTGTACACCGGTATTTTGCTGAAGTTCGTGGTGTTGCTGGCGATTGCCTATTCGGCGTTTCACCTCTACACCCTGAACGTGTCGCCCATGGAAACCTGGTCCTTTCGTATTGTGCACGTGGCCGGTGCCCTGGTGTTGGGCTTTATCCTGTTTGCCGGTGCCCGCTTCGTTTCCGGTGAAGAAGGTGCCGCACGGCATCGCTGGACCACCTGGTTTGCGGCGGTGGCACTGATTCCAGCGCTCTATGCGCTGTACCAGACTTACGCGTTTCACCAGATGATTCTGGGTGGCACCCTGCGTATTCCCGCGGAACTGGAAACCTGGCATTTTGGCTGGCCGCTGCTGGCGGCTTCCGGTGTGGGTATTGTCATGAGCTGGTTCCACCAGCGCGACCGTGCCCGGTTCAGCGTGCCGGATCTGGTTCTCATTATCTGCTCCGTTGCGGTTGCTGCCTACCTGCTGGTGGTGTTCAACACCTCCATGCGGATGACCACCGGCACAGCGTTCGCCCCCGTGGGTATCTCTTTCGCCGCCGTGGCCGGTACCGCGCTGATTATGGAGCTTACCCGCCGGGTAGCCGGTATGGCTCTGGTGGTGATTGCGCTGGTGTTTCTGGCCTACGTCTTCGCCGGCCCCTACCTTCCGGGCTTTCTGGGGTATCCCGGGTTGTCGGTTCAGCGCTTCTTCAGCCAGGTGTATACCGATGCCGGTATTCTCGGGCCGACCACGGCAGTGTCTTCCACCTACATTATTTTGTTCATTATCTTTGCCGCGTTTCTGCAGGCGTCGAAGGTAGGTGACTACTTTGTGAATTTCGCCTTTGCAGCGGCTGGCCGGTCCCGGGGTGGTCCCGCCAAAGTCTCCATTTTCGCCTCTGGCCTGATGGGTATGATCAACGGCACCAGTGCCGGGAACGTGGTATCCACTGGTTCCCTGACCATCCCCTTGATGAAGCGGGTTGGCTACAGCAAGGAATCCGCCGGCGCGGTTGAAGCAGCAGCGTCTACGGGCGGGCAGATCATGCCGCCGATCATGGGTGCGGGTGCCTTCATCATGGCGGAGATTACCGGTATTCCCTATACCGAAATTGCCATTGCGGCGATCATTCCGGCGATTCTGTACTTCGCCTCGGTCTACTTCATGGTCGATTTCGAGGCCAAGAAGCTGGGAATGCGCGGCATGCGAGAAGACGAGCTGCCCAATTTGCGCCTGATGCTGCGCCAGGTATACCTGTTTGTGCCCATCATTATTCTCATCGTGGCGTTGTTCCAGGGCTACTCGGTGATCCGTGCCGGTACTCTGGCCACGATTTCTGCGGCGGTGGTCAGCTGGATTTCCCCCAACAAGATGGGCCTGCGGCAGATTCTGCATGCATTTGAGATAGCGGCCTATATGTCGATTCAGATCATCGTGGTCTGTGCGGCCGCCGGTGTCATTGTGGGTGTGATCTCACTCACCGGCGTTGGCGCCCGGTTCTCGGTGCTGTTGCTGGATGTGGCGGCCCACAGCCATCTGCTGGCCCTGGTGTTTGCCATGTTTATTTCCATTCTGCTGGGCATGGGCATGCCGACCACTGCAGCTTATGCCGTTGCAGCTTCGGTCGTGGCCCCGGGTCTGGTGCAGTTGGGGATTGAACCGCTGACGGCGCACTTCTTTGTATTCTACTTTGCCGTGGTCTCGGCCATCACGCCGCCTGTGGCACTGGCGTCTTATGCGGCGGCGGGTATTTCCGGTGCCAACGCCATGTCCACATCGGTCGCGTCATTCCGGATCGGCATTGCGGCGTTCATCGTGCCCTTCATGTTCTTCTACAACAGTGCGTTGTTGATGGAAGGAGGGTGGTTCGAAATCGGACGCGCGCTGATTACCGCTACCTTTGGCGTGTACCTGCTGTCTGCCGGTGTGCTGGGTTGGTTCGCACGGTCGTCCGCCCCGGTTCTGGTACGGCTGTTACTGGTGGCCGCGGCCCTGCTGACCATCGAGGGTGGTTTGTGGACGGATCTGGCGGGTATCGCGCTGGCGGTAATCGCCATGCTCATCCAGCGCAAGCGTGCGCCGGCTCTGGCCGCAGCCTGATATGGCCAGTACCCGGAGGACAACCTGCCGCTGAGCAGGTTGTCCTGCCGGTCCGGGGGCGCTAGGCTTGGCCGAAGCCCCTCTTTGATGTTTCGGAACTGAATTCCATGCTCCAGCGCTTCAGCGTCGTTGTGATTCTGGTTGTCATCATGCTGCTGTCCTGGCTTCTGGGCGGTTGGTACGGTTATCGCCAGCTGGAGCAGGAGGCCCTGCAAGAGGCTTTCCGGTACCGACAACTGGTTGCGAACGAGCTGAACCGGTATCTGCCGGTTCCTGCTCTTATCGCCGAACACCCCCTGTTAGCCGATGCACTCAAGCAACCGAATGATGCTGTGACCCTGCATCGGGCAAACGAGCAGATGCAAAGAATGGCGACCATTGTCGGCGGCTCAGATATCTACCTGATGGATTTGTCTGGTTTGACGATTGCGGCCAACAATTTCGGCCAGCCGGACACCTTCGTCGGCAATAATTACGCGTTTCGCCCCTACTTTTCTGAAGCCGTGCAAACCGGAGATTCAGTGGCCTATTTCGCACTGGGTATACGGTCCCTGGAGCGTGGTCTGTACTTCACTCATCCGGTGCGCGATCAGCGGGGCAAAATGCTCGGGGTCGTAGCCATCAAGATATTGGTCCATGAGCTGGAGTCGCAGTGGCACCGGCCAGAATCGACCCAGCAGGCGCAAATGGTGGTGCTGGATGGCGACGGCATCAGTTTTCTGTCCAGTCGCAGCCAGTGGTTGTATCGGGACTTTCGGCCAGGTGACAAGGCCGAAAAAACCGCCCGCGTGCGGCAGCGATACCCCGAGCGGGATTTAGAGCCTGTTGACTTCTCTGTCACTGGCAAGCCGTGGGGGCTGGCGGATTATTCCACACGGATTCAGTTACGGGACAGCAACAGTGCTGGCACGTACCTGACCGTCGAGGTGGACCTGCCCAGGCTGGACTGGAGCCTGATGGTACTGACCGAGACACGATCATTGCTCTGGACCCGCGCCGGTTTCCTGGTCAGCGGGCTGGCCTTGTTCCTGGCCGGGTTCCTTACCTGGTTGTATCTCCGCGAACGATACCGGCGGGAACGTGAACTGGCCTTGAGGGGAGAGCAGTTGGAGCGTCGCGTTGCTCAGCGGACAGCCGATCTTAAACGTTCCAATGATCAACTGCTGGAAGAGATACAGGAGCGGGAGAGAGCCCAGACGGAGTTGCGTGAAACCCAGCAAGAGCTCATCCAGGCGGCCAAGCTAGCGGTGCTCGGACAAATGTCGGCGGGTCTGAACCACGAGATCAATCAGCCCCTGACCGCTATCCAGGGTTATGCCCGCAACAGTCGGAAGTTTCTGGAGCGGGGCGCCACCGATATGGTGGATGCCAACCTGGGGGAAATTGTTGCCCTGTGCGACAAGATGGCGGAGCTCATCCGACAGTTTAAGGTGTTCGCGAGAAAATCCGAGGGCCCCCCGTCGGTGGTTGATCTCAGATTGGCGGTGGATGGAGCCCTCAAGATTATTCGTGCCCAGCACAGCAGTAGCGGCATTGCCATCGATTGGCATCGCCCGGAGCAGCCGGTCATGTGCCACGGCGATCTGATCCGGATCGAGCAGGTGATGGTCAATCTGGTGGCGAACGCGGTTCAGGCGGTTGAAGGCCCTGACGAGCCGTTGATCGAGATCATGATTGATGAGAAAGAGGGGAACTGGCGTTGCCGGGTTCGAGACAATGGGCATGGCCTTCCCGGTAACACAGAGAAGGTGTTCGAACCGTTTTTTACCACCCGCTCCGTCAAACAGGGGTTGGGCCTGGGGCTTTCCATTTCCCGTCAGATCGTTGAAGCTCTGGGCGGAAACCTGGTCGGCCACAATCGTGACGATGGTCCGGGGGCCGAGTTCGTTCTCAAATTGAAACAGCGTAGGGCAGAGGAATGACAACCGCTTCAGTCATTTTTGTCGATGACGACCCGGATATCCGGCCACTGATGGAACAGACCCTGGAGCTGGAGGATATCCCGGTGGCCTGTTTTGCGGATGGTGCGTCAGCCTTGCAGGAGGTTCATCCGGATTTCGAAGGCATCGTCCTGTGTGATTACAACATGCCGGGCATGGACGGCCTGGGTGTGTTGCAGCGCATCCGGCAGATTGATGAAGATATTCCGGTCATACTGCTGACTGGTCAGGGCGATATCAGCACGGCGGTATCGGCCATGCAGCAGGGTGCCTACGATTTCATCGAGAAACCGTTTGATCACGAGGAGTTGATTGAACTTCTGCGGCATGCTCTTGAAAAACGGCATCTGGCGCTTGAGAACCGACGGTTGAAAGCTCAGCTCCGACACCTCGCCCGCCCCGGCCCCCGGATGCTGGGCGATTCGCCGGCTATGCAACGAGTGATGGCGACCATTGATCCGGTATTGGATATCTCCGCAAACGTGCTCCTGCATGGTGAGACGGGGTCCGGTAAGGACGCGCTGGCCAGATATATCCATGAAAACAGTCCACGCAGCAGACACAATTTTGTTGCGATCAATTGCGGCGCTGTGCCCGAGAATCTGATCGAAAGCGAGCTGTTCGGGCACGAGGCCGGCGCCTTCACAGGTGCTGACAAACGACGTATAGGCAAGATAGAACACGCTCATCGGGGAACCCTGTTCCTGGATGAGCTGGAGAGTATGCCCATGCCGTTGCAGATTAAGCTGCTCCGGGTTCTCGAGGAGCAACGGGTTGAGCGGCTTGGCAGCAACCAGGTCGTGGACGTGGATGTGCGTATTATCGCCGCCACCAAATCCGATCTGAAAGAACTGAGTGACAAGGGAGAATTCCGGTCCGACCTTTATTACCGACTAAATGTGGTGAAAGTGGATATTCCGCCGTTGCGGGAGCGGAAGGAAGACATCCCCAAACTGTTCCATCACTTTGTGCTGATTGCTGCCGCTCGCTATGACCGCGAGAGTGTGCCTTTGGACGCCCGCCAGGCAGCCCGGCTGATGCAGCATTCCTGGCCGGGAAACGTGCGTGAGCTGCGTAACCTGGCTGAACGTTATGTCCTGTTGGGGCCAGCAGCACTGGCAGAAGGTGACTCGGCAAGCGGCCCCAGTATCGCCAGCCGGCAAACGCTGTCGGAGATGATGGACGGCTTTGAACGCTCCGCCATTGTCAGCGCGCTGAACGCCTGCCATGGCAGCATCAAGGACACTATGGTCCAGCTCGGCATTGCCCGCAAGACGCTGTATGACAAAATGAAGAAACACGGGCTGGACAAAGCCGAGTTCAAAGACTGACCGTTACAAAAGATAACGCCCTGGTTGCACCGGTTTTACAAACTACGAGGTTTCCTCGATAAATCTGTCGTGTGTTTCTCTGTAGGATTGCTAATCTTTTTTTAGCGGACTTCTCCGACAGCCATTCCAACCACGGAAAACACACCAAATGAAGAATTTGACCATCCAGGCGAGGGTGCTGTTGCTGGCACTGGTGCCGGTTATTGTTCTGACTGCATTGCTGACCACCTACAACCTGAATCAGGCCCGCTCGATCGGGGAGCAGGCGGTTGCCAGCTTCTCGGAAGACATGGAGGCCAGCAAGCGCCAGGAACTGCGCAACTATCTGGAACTGGCAAAAACTTCCATCCAGCACCTCTATGAGCAGCCGGGCTCGGCCAATGATCCTGAGGTCCAGCAGCAGGCCTGGGATATCTTGCGGCAATTGCGTTTTGACGACTCCGGCAGCGAGGGCTATCTGTTCGCCTATACCACGGAAGGTGTCTCGGTAATGCACGGCGTCAATCCCACCCTGGAAGGCCGTAACCTCTGGGGTTTTCAGGACCCGAACGGCACCTACCTGATCCGGGAGCTGATTCAGGCTGCTCGCAACGGTGGCGGCTATGTACCCTATGGCTGGAAACACCCGGAAACCGGCAACGTAGCCCCCAAGCTGGGTTACGCCGAAATGCTGCCGAAATGGGGCGTGATGATTGGCACCGGATTCTGGATTGACGGCCTGGAATCTCAGGTTGCTTCCATGGAACAGCGGGTCGGAGATTCCTTGGGTGAGGCGATCATTGGCTCGGTGACCACCTCCCTGATTGCCCTGGCCATTATTGTGTTCCTGGCCCTGGTGGTGGTTCGCGGCATCATCCGCCCGTTGAAGTCGGCGGTGACGGCGATGAATGGCATTGCCAGTGGCGATGGGGATCTTACCCGTCGGCTGGAGGTCTCGGGCCGGGATGAGCTGTCACAGCTGGCCACGGCGTTCAACAGCTTTGCGGATCAGGTCCATGGGCTGGTCCGGCAGGTACGCCAGTCGGCCGAGACATTGAATGATACCACTGGCGAGCTGAACGAAGTCATGGTGGAGGCCGAGCAGGGTGTTGAGCGCCAGAAATCGGAAAGTGACCAGGTGGCCACCGCCATGAACGAGATGACAGCCGCCGCGCAGGAAGTGGCCGGTAATGCCAGTGAGGCGTCGGATTCGGCTGGCCACGCCACCGCTCAGGTAACCGATGCCCAGGGGCTGGTGTACCAGGCCATCGAAGTGATTGGCGGGCTCTCCAAACAGGTGGAAGAAGGTGTCCAGGTCATTGAAAAACTAGGCACGGATTCCCGCCAGATCGACAGTGTGCTGGAAGTTATTCGGGAGATTGCCGACCAGACCAACCTGTTGGCCCTGAATGCCGCCATCGAGGCGGCCCGCGCCGGTGAAGCCGGCCGTGGCTTTGCCGTGGTTGCCGACGAGGTACGCACTCTGGCCAGCCGGACCCAGCAGAGCACTCAGGAGATTCAGGCGACCATCGAGCGGCTGCAGAAAGGTGCCCAGCAGGCGGTAACGCTGATTGGCGCCATCAGCGAGCGCAGCGAGGAAACGGTGGAAGAAACCCGACAGGTGAACGAGGCACTGCAGCGTATATCCCAGGCAGTGAATACGATTACCGATATGAACACGCAGATTGCCAGTGCCGCCGAAGAGCAGACCAGCGTGTCGGAAACCATCAACCAGAATGTCCACGAAATCGTGGCAATCTCAGAGCAGACTGCCCAGGGTACCCGTCGCGCCGGCGAAGCGACCCAGCGCCTCAAGGCGTTGGCCGGTGACCTGACTGACGAGGTCAGCCGCTACCGGGTCTGAGAAGAGTTACATACTTCGTTAAAAGGCGCAGTCACTTAAGTGGTCTGCGCCTTTTTTGTCCGGATCAGGGCGCGATTTTCTTTTTCAGGGCTTTGGTCAGCGGCCTTGGCAGGCTCGGCAGTGATTTCAGCAGCCAGGGCAGCACCTTTCTTTTCATGCCATTCAGGGATTCCGGCACCACCGCCTCAATCAGGTGCGGGCCGGGGTTGTGTTTGGCGTATTCCATGGCTTTGATCAGCTCTTCCGCGGTGGTTACCCGGATGCCGTGCACGCCCATGCTCTGGGCCAGTAACGCGTAGTTGGTGACCGGGCCACTGATGTCGAGTTGAGACTTGGCCTTGGCTCCGGCTTCTTCGGCGCCAACCCGTTCCAGTTCTACGTTCAGGATCGAGTAGGAGGCGTTGTTGAAGATAATGGTGGTCACGTTCAGGTTTTCCCGCGCCATGGTCCACAGGGCTTGGTTGGTGTACATGGCGGTGCCGTCACCGATCAGCGCGTAAACCTGGCGGTCGGGGCAGGCGATGGCCGCACCGACCGCGTTCGGCATGCCTTGCCCGATGGCACCGCCGGTGAGGGTGATCATGTCGTGCCTCGGCGAGCCGGCGGTCATGGCGTTGAGCATCAGGCCGGAGGTGATGGATTCGTCCACAATGATGCTGTTCTCGGGCATCAGTTCGCCCACTGCCCGGCAAACCTTTTCAGCGGTGAGTTTGCCTTTCGGCAGTCCGGGGCGGCCAGGCGCCTGCAGCTTTGGTTGAGCGCTGCTGGCACCGAGGGTATCGGCCAGCTTTTTGAGGCTGGCGGTGGCATCCTGTTCCGGCGCGCTCAGGGTGTGCGCGGTGCAGTTGTCCGGCACCAGGTAACTCTGTTTTCCCGGGTAGGCGAAGAAGGAGACCGGCGCCTTGGCGTCCACCAGAATCAGATGGTCGAACTCGGAGAGCTGCAGGGTAGCGAGTTCTGCCAGGTAGGCAATCCGCTCCACCGGCGGCAGGCCGGCGCCCCGTTCAATGCGGGTCGGGAAGGTTTCAGCAAACAGGGTGACACCGTTGTGAGCGGCAATGCGTGCTGCTTCCAGCAGGGCGGGCTCACGCAGGGCGCGGCCACCCAGCAGCAGGGCGGTTTTCTTACCGCTCTTAATGGCTTCTGCGGCCGCTTTAACAGCGCTATCTTCAGCTGCAGGCGCTTGCGGTTGAGTGGGCGCGGCACAAGGCTTGCCGCCTTCGCCCCAGGACACGTCCGCCGGCAGAATCAGCGTGGCTACCTGGCCCGGTAAACCCCGGGCCGCAGTGATGGCTTCGGCGGCGTCCTGGCAAAGGGCTTCGGTGCTTTGTGACGTGCGCACAAAATTGGGGGAGATGTTGCGGGCCACGGTTTCGATGTCAGACTGCAACTGGGCGTCGTATTTCACATGGTAGGTGGCATGGTCGCCAACAATGTTGACCACCGGCACCTTGCCTTTGCGGGCGTTTTGCAGATTGGCCAGGCCGTTGCCCAGGCCGCAGCCCAGGTGTAGCAGGGTGGCGGCGGGTTTGTCGGCCATCCGGGCGTAGCCGTCGGCGGCACCGGTGGCCACGCCTTCAAACAGGGCCAGTACCGCTCGCATCTTGGGTTCGCTGTCCAGGGCGGCGACAAAATGCATTTCGCTGGTGCCGGGGTTGGTAAAGCAGACTTCAATACCCGAATCCACCAGGGTTTTCATGAGTGCCTGAGCGCCGTTGGTCATTGTTGTTCTCCAGCTTGGGTCAATTTGTGTGTGTTTGGCAGATCCAGGTGGGCCGCGCTGATGTCAGCAATTCGGGTGACGCCGGTCAGGGTCATGGCCAGTTTCAGTTCCTGCTGCCAGGTGTTCAGGAGTCGGGTTAATCCGGCCTGGCCTTCCGCCGCCAGGGCCCAGGCCCAGGGGCGGCCAACCATCACGCCGTTAGCCCCCAGGGCGAGGGCGCGGAAAACGTCCACGCCGTTGCGGATACCGCCATCCACCAGGATCTCGGTGTCGTTGCCGACGGCGGCCACGATATCCGGGAGTTTGCGAGCGGTGGCGGCCACACCATCCAACTGACGACCGCCGTGGTTGGAGACCACGATGCCATCGGCACCGACGTTGACGGCTGCTTTGGCATCATCCACTTCCAGTATGCCTTTCAGGATCAGTTTCCCTGGCCAGCGTTCCCGCAGCCATTCGATGGCCTGCCAGGTAACGGAGGCATCGAATTGGGTATCCACCCACTGCTTGAAGGAGTCCAGGTTACTGGCCTCTGGCACTGCGTCGCTCAGGTTGCCAAAGGTCAGGGGTTTACCTTTTATCGCTACCTGCCATAGCCACCCGGGCCTGGATAGCAGTTGCTGCGCTTTGAGCGCAACAGAACGGGCGCCGGCGCTGTTAAGGCCGTTACGGGTGTCCCGATGCCGGGGGCCGGGCAGGGGCAGGTCGATGGTAAAGATCAGCGTCTGGCAGCCGGAATCCCAGGCTTTTTTCAGCAGGTTTTCTACGTAGCCCCGGTCGCGAATCATGTACAACTGGAACCAGAACGGCGCCGTGGCGGCTGCTTTCACTTCTGCCAACGGGCATATGCCAACGGTGGAGAGGGTGAAAGGCACCTCGGCCGCATTGGCGGCTTTTACTGCCTGGGCTTCTCCCCGTTGTGCCATCATTCCGGCCAGCCCCAGGGGCGCCAGGGCCACTGGCATGCCGCAGGATTGGCCGGCCAGCTGGGCGCGGGTGTCTACGTTGTCGACATCAATCAGAACACGCTGGCGCAGGGCGATATCCTGCCAGCCGCTGACATTGGCCCGCAGGGTTTGCTCTTCGGTGGCACCGCCGTCCAGGTAGTCTGCCAGGAAACGGGGCAGTTTGCGGCGGGCGAGGATCTGGTAATCGGCGGCAGTGGCCGGATAACTCAGGGGCATGGTGTCAGCCTCCGTTGGTGATGGAACGGGCGGCCGCCCGGGCCGTCAGAATGCAACCGGGCAGGAAGGTGCCTTCCAGTGATCGCTTGCCGTTGCTGCCGCCGCCACCAAAACCGGCTGCTTCACCCACACAGTACAGGCCCCGGATGGGCTGGCCGCTGGCATCCAGCACCCGGCTTTGCAGGTCGGTGCGCAGGCCGCCCAGGCTCTTGCGGGTGGTCAGTTGCATGTGAATGGCGATGAAGGGGCCGGTCCCTGGCTTCTGCAGCGGCGCCGGTTTGCAGGTGCGCAGCCGGTCCGGCCCCCACTGGCGGGCGTGGCGAATCATGCGGATTTGCGGATCGTTGTTCAGTTGATTGCCCTTGCTGAAATTGGCATCGAAGGCATCGGCGGTGGCTTTCAGGGTGGCAGCGTCAATGTCCAGAGAGCAGGTCAGGGCATTCATTTTCTTCGCCAGCCCTTCCAGAGTGTCGTCCACCAGGAAGTGACGGCTTTCGTTCTGCATCTGATTCAACAGCGGTTTGTTGCCCAGCAACAGTTCTTTCAGGAACAGCGGGAATTGTTTGTCCCGGATGCGGGCGTTGTGTTCAGCGCCGGAGATGGCAAATTCTTTCAGAGCGATGCGGCGGTTCAGCAGGTGCCAGGTCCAGGGTTTCTCCTGTTCGGCCACGCGCTGGCAAAGCCAGTGGGTATCGAAGCCGGTCACCAGGGGCTCCGGCCCGATGCGCTCGCCCCGGTGGTTCAGCCAGAGCGCGGATTTACATGGAATGGTAGACAAGCCATGGCCCGGGAAATGCGGGTAGGGGTGGGGAAAGCCCGCCGCGTAGTTCCACATTTCGCCGGCGTGGGTAATGCGCGCGCCCAGGTGGTCTTTGGCCCAGTGGTGCAGCTTGCCATCGGCAAACGGATGGGCACCGTTAAGCATGGTGGCCGGTTGCGGGCGATGTTTGGGCCAATTGGCCCGGCATTCGGCGTGGCTGCCGTTGATGCCGCCCATGGCCAGCACCACACTTGGAGCCTCAAACCGGACCTCTTCGCCGGTTTCCTCGTTGATGGCAATGGCGCCGCAGACCTCACCCGCCTGATGGTCCAGCCCGGTGATCCGGTGGCGGTGATGAATGGTGAGGCGGCCGCTGGCATTTTCCTCATGCAGGGCGTTAACCATGCAGCGCACCAATTCCCGGGAGGTGCCCCAGGTAACATGGTAGCGGGGCACACTATTGCCATCGCCAAACCGGCCACGTTCTACCCAGTTCACCGCCGGCATGAATTTAATGCCCTCGTTGGCGAGCCAGTCGTGCACGTCGGAACGGGAATGTTCAACGTAGTAGCGGGCCCATTGCATGGGCCATTCATCATTGGGGTCCAGTTCACCAAAGCGCAGCCAGTCCTGGAGGGCCAGTTCCGGCGAGTCGGCAATTCCCATACGCCGCTGCAGTGGGGTGTCGATCAGCGCCATGCCACCAAAGGCCCACAACGCGAGGCCGCCAAAGCGTTCGGGAGTGTCCCGGTCAACGATGGTAACAGTCTTGCCCGCCCGCAGGGCTTCGAGGGCGGTAACCATGCCCGCCAGGCCGCCGCCGGCAATCAGGATGTCTGAGCAATCAGGTTTTGCCATGGTGCATGTCCAAACTGTGTTTTTGGTTTTGTTGTTACAGACCATATAACGCTATGATCGGATCTGAATTGACTTCAGAGGCCAGAATAATTGACTTTAGAGGCCACCGTTTCCATGGGGTGGGTCAACACCGTGATCGATGCCGCTCGCCGCCTGGGGGTTGGCGACACCGTGTTGCTCGAAACTGCGGGCTTGCCAGCACAGGCACTGGCCTGGGAGCGCTGGCCCATCGATTTCATTACCCAGCTCTGGCACGCCGCCGAGCGCTGTACCCACGATCCGGGTTTTGGTCTGAAAGTGGGCACGGGCGTGCGCCCGGCCAGCATTGATGCCGTCAGTTTTGCCATGCAGAGTGCGGCGACGCTGCGCGAAGCCATTACCCTAGTGCAGAAATATCAGCGCCTGATCTCTGACGGTGGGCGCTTCCAGATGTTGCCCGGTAGTCGGGGTACCTGGATTGTCTACCATCCAAGGCAGGGCCGGCTGGCATTCAGTCCGCACCAGATTGAGGCCGTATTGTCGGCGGTGGTGAGCCTGACAGACTGGATAGCGGGATCGGCGGTGCGGCCGGTGCGGGTGCAGTTCAGCCAGGCCCGGCTGGGGCCGGTTCGCGGTTATCGGGAGGTGTTTGGCTGCCCGGTGGATTTTGAGCAGGCATTCAGCGGGCTGCTGGTGAGTCATGAGGTGCTGGACAAGCCCCTGCCACAGGCAGACCCGGCCCTGGCTCAGGTACACGAGCAATACAATGCCGGGCGCCTGGCCGCCCTGGAAAAGGGAGCGGTGTCGGCAGAGGATCTGCGGCAATGGCTGGTGGCACGTGTTGGGCCAACCTTGCCCCGTCGGGCAGAGGCAGCGGGAGCGTTGGGTATCAGTGAGCGGACGCTGGCGCGCAGGCTGGAGACTCAGGGTTACACGTTTAACAGCTTGCTGGATGAGGTGCGCCAGGAACTTGCCCTGGCGGCCGTGCGAGAATCCCGCCAGTCCCTGGCGGATATTGCACTATCGCTCGGCTTCGCCGAACCGAGTACCTTCTACCGGGCCTTCCACCGCTGGACGGGGATGCCCCCGGCGCGCTGGCGCAAGCTGGAGGCATTTTAGGCTTACAGGTTGGCTTCGGCGAACTCCGCCAGCACCGACCTCGGTACACCTTGCAGGTGAATGTGGCCTCCGTGGCGGAAGCCCTTGAAGCGTTCGGTCATGTAGGTCAGGCCGGAGCTTAGCGGGCTGAGGTAAGGCGTATCAATCTGCGCCAGGTTGCCCAGGCAAATCACCTTGGAGCCGTTACCGGCACGGGTGATGATGGTTTTGATCTGGTGCGGCGTCAGGTTCTGGGACTCGTCAATAATGATCAGGCTGTGCTGGAAGCTGCGGCCGCGGATGTAGTTCATGGATTTGAAGTGCAGCGGCACTTTGCTGAGGATGTAGTCGACGCTGGCGGTCATGTTCTCATCGTCTTCGTGCAGGGCTTCCAGGTTGTCCACGATGGCGCCCAGCCAGGGCTCCATTTTCTCCGCCTCGGTGCCAGGCAAAAAGCCGATGTCTTCGTCCAGCCCCTGGGTAGAGCGGGTGGCGATGATTCGCTTGTAAAGCTTGCTGGCCACGGTCATTTCAATGCAGGCAGCCAGGGCCAGGATGGTTTTACCAGAGCCGGCGGAGCCGGTCAGGTTAACCAGGTGGATGTCCGGGTCCAGAAGCAGGTGCAGGGCCATGGCCTGGTAGATATCCCGTGGCACCAGCCCCCAGACTTCCTCGTTCATCAGGTCGTGTTGGTGCAGGTCTTTGATCACCAGCTGGTCGTCGGAGATGTCCACCACCTGGCCGACAAAACCGTGCTCATCAATCACGAACTCGTTGATGTTCAGTCTGGCCAGTTCGCCCTCGCGTTTGAGCAGGTGTTCGGTGACCCCTTCACGCTGTACCGTTTCTACCTTGGCGATGTTATCCCAGAAGGAGTTCTGGAACTCCTTGTAGCCCTTGGGTAACAGATCGATGTCGTCCAGCAACTGGTCGTTGTGGTAGTCCTGGGCCTCTACGCCAAAGCCCCGGGCTTTCAGGCGCATGTTGATGTCTTTGCTGACGAGGATGATGTCGCGGGATTTGTGCCGGGCCTGAAGGGCGGCCAGGGTGTTGATGATCTTGTTGTCGTTCAGGTGTTCCGGTAGGGAATGAGTGCCGATGCCCTCGGTGCTCATGATAATCGACAGGGTGCCCAGTGGCTCTGCCTTTTTGCCGCGAACAATCGGTACACCTTTTTCAATGACTTTCGGGCTGGCATCCCCCAACAATTTGTCGATGTTGCGAATGGCCTGGCGGCAATCGGCGGCGACGGTCTGTTTGCCGGATTTGAGGCTGTCGAGTTCTTCGAGAACCGTCATCGGGATGATGACGTCGTGTTCTTCAAAATTCAGGAGGGCGTTCGGGTCGTGTATCAGGACGTTGGTGTCGAGGACGTACATCTTTCGGCGAGCTTGCGGTGCTCTTGGCATAGGTAGGGCTACCTCTCTGGTGGCTCAGTCGTTCTCGGCGCAGCGTTGCGTCAGTTCCTTCTGGGAAATCAGCTTCAGCATATCGTAAGTGGTTATGATACCGGTAATTTTTGAATCCCTGGTGACAAAAATACGGTGCAGGTGTTCGCGCATCATGATATTGGCAATGTCTCGCACCGGGGTATCTTCGTCAACCGAAAGTACGATGGGGGTCATGATATCTCGCACTTCAACCGGCACTTTGCCCATCTCTTCAAAGATAACCATGCGTAGCCGACGGGCTTCTTCCTGTTCCTCGGGGGTCAGCTGCGGTTGATCACCGGTGCGGCTGGCGTTCCAGCGGAATTCGGTGATGTCCTTGAGCGTCGCGATGCCGATGATGTCGCCGTTGTCGTCTGTTACCGGGCTGCCGGTGATTTCGTTGTCCGTCAGAAAACGCGCCAGCCGGTCCATGGTCCAGTGGTGCGGTACGGCTTTAACGGTTGGGGTCATGATTTCATGGGCGAGAACGCTCATTGGTGGGCTTCTTCCATTTGCAGTCCTTTTGATGAAGCTTAGCCGTTCCTTGGCTGTCCGTCACCCCTGTCTCTGTGTCTTGATCAACCCTTGGTCACGGCTGGTCAGCGGGGACAACCGCCTGAAGATTGCCGTTTTCGCCCCATTCAAGTTGGTAGCCCTGATACTTGTCTTCTTTGGCCACGGCCTCCAGCGCTTGCAGGGATTTCACTGGAATGTCGACCAGCAGATTATTCACCAGCCAACCGGGGAGAGCTCCGTTGGGTTCTGTGTGCTGAACCCAGACCATACGGGTTTTGTCGCCGTTCGGGGTGAAACGGTAAAGGGTGTCTGAGCGATCAACCCGAACCCGGCTGTTGAATTCCGCCCGCATACCCGGCACGGCATTCAGGTCCATCACCACTTCACCGGTGTCGGCGTTGCCCCGGGTGCGTATGCGCAACACGTAATCCCGGTCGGTCACCGGCCAGGGCATATCGTTGACGGAGTAAGCGTAGCGATCGTGGAAGTCGCCCTGGCCAAAGGCGTAGGATTCGGTGCAGTTATGGACCCATTCCTTGCAGGATTCGGGATTGATCATCACTGCCATCAGGGTTTCCAGGGGAACGTCCAGATCGGCCACGGCCTTGAAGGCCTGAAACCCGGAATTGCTCTGGTCCATGGTGTAAATACGAATGTTGTCGACTTCCTTGCGCAGGGTCCACTCCCGGGCATCCTCCGGCGGGAGAGGCGGGTGTTCACTGGCCAGGCTCGGCAGGGTCAGAAACATGAGTGTACTCAGTACGCCCGCCACCATGCCTTTGAAGCCATGGGCTCTGGTCATTGTCATAAGCTACACTTCCGTGATGAAGGTGTGCTGAGTCTACCATGGAGCCGGTTTCTGCTTTTCGGCAGGAATCAGGGATTGTGAACCAGGTAGCGTACTGTTGCGCTACAACTTATGAATGGCCTGATCTGACGGTATTTATGAACAAAAAGAACCTGATTGATGCCAAGGGCAGAATTGCACCAGGGGTGCTGGAACAACCGGTCGAGACCATTAACTACATGGATTTTGACCTGCGGACGGTCATGGACCGGCCGCGGTCCCGATTGGCTCGCCGTTGGCGGTTCAACCAGTTTCAGTTTGTCAGCGCCATGGCGCCGGGCTGGGTGTTCGGCATGGCGATTGTGGACCTGAAACTGGTGGGCAACGGTTTTTTCTATCTGTTTGATTTTGAAAGCGGTCAAATGTTTGAGCAGTCGTTCATGCAGCCGCTGGCCCGGCACACCGATATTGAACCCTATCCTGAACATGGCCATGCCCGGTTCCGCAAAGGTGACGTGTCGCTGGCCATCGAGCCGGCCACCGGAGGCCGCAACATCCGGGTGACCGCGCCGGGTAATATCCGGGTGGACCTGGAGTTGCAAGACACCGATCAACCCCTGCGGCTGGTCTGCCCGGCAGGCTACAATGGCTGGGTGTTTACCCGCAAATCGGCCGGCGTACCGGTTGAGGGGGAGGTGCGCTGGGGCCAGCAGGTATGGCGCTGTGATGAGCAGACCCGCGGCTCTATTGATTGGAGTTGTGGCTTCATGCGCCGGGAAACTGCCTGGAATTGGGCCTGTCTGGCCGGGGTAACCAAGCAGGGGGTGTCTGTGGGGCTTAATCTGGCGGCCGGTGTGAATGAAACCGGAATGACCGAGAACGCCCTGTGGCTGGATGGCCGGTGTGTGAAGCTGGGCGCCGCCCGCTTCGAATTTGACCGGTATCGGCCGGGTGCCGATTGGCGGGTTACCACCGAGGATGGCCTGGTGGACCTGAGCTTTGTGCCTGCAGGCACGCGCAAGGAACGGCTGAACGCTGGCGTGCTTGCCTCCAATTTCCGGCAGTTTGTGGGCACCTTCCGGGGAACGGTCAGAGATGAGGCGGGCCAGTCAGTCCCCGTAGACGGGCTGCGGGGACTGATGGAAGACCACTATGCCCGCTGGTAAGGTGGGCGCAGCGATTACTTTTCCGGCAGGGTGACGTTCAGTTCCAGTACCGAGCAACTTTCGTTACGGTCTACATCTACCTGGACCATGTCGTCGCTGATCTGTACGTATTTGCGAATCACATCCAGCAGTTCCTGCTGCAGCTGTGGCAGGTAATCCGGCATATCGCGCTGGCCCCGTTCGTGGGCCACGATGATCTGCAACCGTTCTTTAGCAACGCTCGCAGTATTGGTCTTCTTGCTTCGGAAATAATCCAGAAAACTCATCCCTTAGCCCCCTTTGAACATCCGTGAGAAGAAACCTTTTTTCTGGGAGGTCATGAAGCGGTGTTCCCGCTCCTCTCCCAGAAGCCGGGCAACGGCGTCGTCGTAGGCCTGGCCGGCATCGCTCTGGTCTTCCAGAATCACTGGCAGGCCCTGGTTGGAGGCGTTCAGTACCACCTGGCTCTCCGGGATCACGCCCAACAACGGTATCGCCAGGATTTCTTCGACATCGTTCACCGACAGCATCTCGCCGCGTTCTACCCGGTCAGGGTTGTAGCGGGTCAGCAGCAGGTGTTCCTTGACCGGGTCCTGTCCCATCTCGGCGCGCCGGGACTTGCTCTGGAGAATGCCCAGGATTCGGTCGGAATCCCGTACAGAAGAGACTTCCGGGTTGGTGACTACAATGGCCTCATCGGCATAGTACAGAGCCATCAGAGCGCCGTGTTCGATCCCGGCCGGCGAGTCACACACGATGTAGTCGAAGGTTTCCGACAGCTCGTTGATGACCTTTTCCACACCGTCTTTGGTCAGTGCTTCTTTCTCACGGGTCTGGGAGGCGGGCAGAATAAACAGCGAGTCTACCCGCTTGTCTTTGATCAGCGCCTGGTTGAGTGTGGCTTCGCCCTGGATCACGTTGACGAAGTCATAGACCACGCGGCGCTCACAATTCATGATCAGATCGAGGTTGCGCAGGCCCACATCGAAGTCGATTACGACGGTCTTGTGGCCGCGCCTGGCAAGGCCGGTACTGATTGAGGCGCTGGTGGTGGTTTTGCCAACGCCGCCCTTTCCTGAGGTAACGACAATGATTCTAGCCAAGGTTCAGTTCCTGTTTCGCAGTGGATTCGTCATGTCTTCAACGTTGTTATTGGCTGTCACAACATCAGGCCTTGTCCAGTGGCGTCACCACCAGCAGGTCGTCCCTGAGCTGGATCTGCACAGCGCTTTTCCAGCCATTGTCCTGAAGATCTTCGGAGATTTTATAGTGTCCGGCGATGGACACAAGCTCTGCTTCAAGTGACTGGCAGAATACCCGGGCGGTTTCAGCCCCATGGATGCCTGCCAACGCCCGCCCCCTGAGTGGTCCGTACACGTGGATATTGCCTGCGGCGAGCACTTCGGCACCGGCCTGAACCGGGGCCAGGATGATCAGGTCCCCTTCCGGCGCATAGACCTGCTGGCCCGAGCGAACGGTTTGGCTGACGATCTTGGCCGCAGCCGGTTCGCTGGTGGGAACGTCAGCGGGGCTGGAGGTCTCGGCTTCCGGACTGGAGGCCTCATCAGGTTGCGCCCGGGCCGGTGTCTGTTCGCGCAGGCTGCTGCCGGGAAACAACGCAAGAGAGGCACCGCGTGCCAGGCGGCGCTGGTCGTCGTTGCCGGCACGAACGCCAATCACATGGATGTTATGGCGGCGGCAGGTACCGATCATCTTGAAGAAGTCCAGCTCACTGTCCAGCCCTTCGTATTTCTCCAGGCTGATCACCAGGGGGATATCTTTGAAAAACCCCGGAGCCTGGCTGATCTTGTCCCGGAGATTGGCTTCGAACTCGTCGTTATCGAAGTAATAAAGTTCCAGGGCTGTCAGCGAAACGGAGGCACTTTTCAGCTGGAAACTCTGTTTTAGCCCGGAGGCGGCGGTATCGCTCATGAATCAGTGTCTTCCCTGGTGACTTACTGGTTGGGTTCTTTGCGGGCTTGCAGTGGCTGCTGATCAAACCGGATGCCAGACCAGCCCGTGCTGATGAACTGGCGGATGTTGCCATGGCTGTCGCCGGTTGGGTCGCCCAGCACCTGCTGATAGTGTTGGGCAAACAGGTTCAGGGTATCCGCCTCGCTCAGGTTGCAGTACTGGCCCAGTGCGAACACCCGGCAGGAACCGGCATTTTCACCGGCATTGTTTCGCACCGGGCCATTGTTGAAGCCCGTGGGCTGAAACTCGAAATGCTGGTCGATCAGCGCCAGGGTGTCATCAAAATTGGCGTGGCCCGCGTCGAGGGAAGCCAGGTGGATGCGTACTGCCTCATTGATGTTCATTATTTGTGATCCTGCTTCGGACCAATCTGATATTTTTCTTTCCACTGCTCATAGGGCATGCCGTAGATTTCTTCCCGGGCGTCCGGATCGGATAGCTCAAAGCCTCTTTCCTGTGCTTCTGCCCGGTACCATTTGGACAGGCAGTTGCGGCAGAACCCCGCCAGGTTCATCAGGTCAATGTTCTGCACGTCGGTATTCTGGCGTAAATGCTCCACCAGGCGCCTGAAAGCAGCGGCTTCGATCTCAGTGCGGTCAGACTCGGGTATGGGGTTGGTCATGGGGCCTCGCAGATGACGTTCCGGTTTGATGTTAGGGTTCCTGACATTCTCTGCATGTTAGCTTAAGATACAAGGCTGTATAAATGTACAGATTGTTTACGCGAGCCCACGGACCATGCCCCAGCGCAAGATCATTCATGTGGATTGCGACTGCTTCTATGCGGCGGTCGAGATGCGCGACGACCCAACGCTGAGGGACGTGCCCCTGGCGGTTGGCGGCGCCGAGGGCCGGGGCGTGGTGACGACGTGCAACTACCGGGCAAGGGCCTTTGGCGTGCGCTCGGCCATGCCCGGCAGTGAAGCCCGCAGGCTGTGCCCGGGGCTGGTGACCGTGCCACCGGATATGGCGCGATACCGGGCGGCGTCTCAGCAAGTCATGGCCATTCTCCGGGAAATGACCGATCTGGTTGAGCCCCTGTCGCTGGATGAAGCTTTTCTGGATGTGTCTGACATAACCGAACACCGTGGCAGCGCCACTCTGATGGCCCGGCATTTGCGAGAGCGGGTTCGGCAGGAAGTGGGTATTACCATCTCCGCCGGCGTGGCCCCGAACAAGTTTCTGGCCAAGATTGCCAGTGACTGGCGCAAGCCCGACGGCCTGTTTGTGATCACGCCGGAGCAGGTGCCGGAATTTGTCGAATCCCTGCCGGTGGAAAAACTGTTCGGTGTGGGCCAGGTGACGGCCGCCAAGCTGCATTCCATGGGCGTGAAAACCTGCGGTGACATGCAGTTGCTGGGGGTGGACACCCTGATTGAGAAATTCGGCAAGCAGGGCTACCGGTTATTTGAAATGGCCGCAGGCCGGGATGAGCGGCCGGTGATTGTCTCGCGGGTGGCGAAATCGGTCAGCGTGGAGCGGACGTTTTCCCAGGATCTGCCGGACAAGACCGCCTGCGAAACCGTGATGCCCGCCCTGGTGGCGGATCTCAATCTTCGGTTGGCCCGAAAGGGGCGGCAGAAGCCCATCCACAAGCTGTTTGTGAAAATCCGCTACAGTGATTTTTCAACCCATACCCTGGAGCGGGTACGGGAATCGGTGGCCGAACCCGAGGTTGCCGATTACCAGCCCCTGCTGGATGAACTGGTTACCCGGGCCGATCGCCCAGTCCGTTTGTTGGGGGTGGGTGTGCGTTTTCGGAACGATGAAGCCCCGGTTACCCAGTTGCGTTTGTTCGACTGACTTTGCGTTTGCTGGAGCTTTCAGGAACTCAAAACGTCAAGCGAACATCAGTATCGACACCCAGCCCATGGCTGCACCAATGACAGCTCCCGCGGCAACATCGCTCGGGTAGTGCAGGCCCAGGACCACCCGGGAGGCGGCTACCGACAGGGTGAAGGGCAGAACATACCAGGCGGCCACTGGCATGGCGACGAACAGCATGGCCTGGAAACAGGCTGCGTGCAGGGTGTGCCCGGAAGGGAAGCTGTAGCGATCCAGCGGTGGTGTGCCGCAATTGATGGCCGGAAACGAGATAAACGGGCGCTCCCGGATAAGTTTGTGTTTCAGGCCTTTGTAGGTGAGGGTGCAGGTGAGCCCGGTAAAGGCCATCAGCACCGCCAGCCCCAACCCCTGTTCCGGAGCCAGCAGGGGCAGGGCGAGGATCAGTGCATACCAGAACCAGCCGTCGCCAAGGCGGCTGACGACCCAGAAATAGCTCAGTACAGGCCGGAACCGGACTGCACGGTTGATAGCCTGGCACAGCGCATATTCACGCTGGTCTGCCAGGTCAAAGAAGCGAGATGCCTTGTTTGTTGATGCCATGGTATCGGGCCTGTGTCGGTTGGGTGAGTACCAGGTGTTCAAATTGTTCAATCTGGCTGTTCCAGCTCAGATCCAGCGCATCCAGGCGGGCCTGGGCGCGAACCCGGCTCAAAAGGGTGGGCTGGTCAGCCAGTCGCAATGCGTGGTTGATAAAGGCTTCGTCCTCCGACAGCTCTGCTTTCAGACCATTTTCTTCGTGGCGAAGGTGTTCAGCGGCCGCCGCGTCGTCAAAGGCGACCACTCCGAGCCCACTGGCCATGGCTTCGAGAACCACGTTGCCAAAGGTGTCGGTTTTGCTTGGAAACAGGAACAGGTCGCCCGACGCATAATGCCTGGCCAGATCTTCTCCGCGTTGGGTGCCGCAGAAAATGTATTCCGGGTGGCGTTCCGCCAGTTGTTTGCGCATTGGGCCGTCTCCCACAAGAATGAACCGGGCATTGGGATGGAGGCCCCGGATCCGTTCAAAACAGGCGACCGCCATGCGCAGGTTCTTCTCGGCGGCCAGTCGGCCCACGTAGAGTACCGCCCGGTCACTGTTGGTCAGGCCCCAGCGGGCGCGCAGGTCGTGGTCACGCTTGTGGGGAGTGAAGCGATGGCAGTCCACGCCGCGGCTCCACAGGCCGGTCGGGTGGATGCCCATGGCTTGCGTAACCGCTTGCATTTTTCGGGTTGGTACCAGAGTGATGGCGGTCCGGTTGTGGAGCCAGCGGCCATAGGCGCAGAGTAATCGTTCCAGGCCGCCGGCACCGTAGTAACGGGAGTAGCTATGGAAGTTGGTGTGAAAGCCGGACGACACCGGGATGCCAAGATTTCGGGCGGCGGATACTGCTGCTACACCCAGCGGTCCCTGGGTGGCAACATAGATGGCGTCTGGTCGTTGACTCTGCCAGAGTTTTTTCAGGGTGGCCGGGCGCGACACGCCGAACTGCAGATCGCTGTATCCGGGCAGGGGCAGGCCGGTGACCACCAGTTCACGGGTAAAGAGGCCGTCACCGGTGCTTTCAAACAGCCCTTTTTGCTCATGGGCCTGCTTTGGCCTTACCACCGTGATCTTGTGGCCCCGTTGCATCAACCCCTGGCACAGGTGCTTCAAGGTGTTGGCCACGCCGTTTATTTCCGGCGGAAACGTCTCCGAAACAATGGTAATGTGTTGCGGGCGCCGGTCAGTCAGCTTGGGGTTGGTCACGGTGCATCCTGAATGTGTCGCTGTCATGCTTCTACTATGGAAATCCGGCATGACAGCCATGCGACAACTTTGTGACATTCCCTTTACGTCTTCTATATGCACGAGGAGATCTCATGCAAACGCGAAAACTTGGACAAACCGACATCGATGTCAGTCTGATCTGCCTGGGAACCATGACCTGGGGGGAGCAGAACACCGAGCAGGAAGCGTTTGAACAACTGGAATACGCCACCGGGGCAGGCATCAACTTCATCGACGTGGCCGAGATGTACCCGGTGCCGCCACGAGCGGAGACCCAGGGCCTGACCGAGACCTATCTGGGCAACTGGCTTGCCCGAAGAGGGCGCCGGGAGGATCTGGTGATTGCCACCAAGGTGGCCGGACCGGGCAATGGTTTGAGTTATCTGCGCGGCGGCCCGAGACTGACCCGGGAGCATATTCGCGCAGCCTGTGAGAGTAGTCTGGCGCGCCTGCAAACCGATTACATCGATCTTTACCAGGTGCACTGGCCGGACCGCAGTGCAAATTTCTTCGGCAAGCTGGGGTATCAGCGTAACCCGGACGAAACCTGGACCCCTATCGAGGAAACGCTGGGCGCCCTCGATGAGCTGGTCAAAGAGGGCAAGGTGCGCCACGTGGGATTGTCCAACGAAACGCCCTGGGGGACCATGGAATATCTGCGCCTGGCCCGCGAGAAACAGTGGCCCAGGGTGGCTTCCATCCAGAACCCCTACAGCCTCCTGAATCGATCTTTCGAGCTGGGCCTGGCGGAGTTTGCCCACCGGGAAAGCACCGGCTTGTTGGCCTACTCACCCCTTGCGTTCGGCATGCTGACAGGCAAGTATCTGGGCGGAAAATGGCCAGAAAAGGCCCGCTTGACGCTTTACGAGCGCTTCAGCCGATACACCGGGGAGCGGGCTGCGGACGCAACCCGTGCCTATGTGGAGCTGGCCCATCATCATGGGCTGACCCCGGCGCAGTTAGCTCTGGCCTGGGTGAATAGCCGCGAGTTTGTGACCAGTAACATTATCGGTGCAACCACCATGGACCAGTTGAAGGAAAATGTCGGGTCTGCAGATATCCGGCTCAGCCCCGATCTGGTGGCGGCCGTGGAGGCTATTCACGACGAATTTACCTACCCTTGTCCCTGAGGGAGGCAGCCCACGGCGAGGTTGCCCTGTTTCCGGTTTCTCGGGGCGGGGCGGTTAAAGATTGCAATACAAGTGATCATTTGTTGACAAAAAAGTGACCAATTTGCGTCGGGCTGCTGGCGCATTTGTGTGCAAAGTCACACCATTTTCAGGAGCAATCATTAGACTTTGGTGCTGAAGCGTTAATGTTCCGAAATCATTTTTCCGGGTGCGTGTTGTCATCATGATCATTCGTCTGTTTATCGCCCTGCTGGCCCTCAACTTCGTCGCGTTCGTAGTGCGCGCCGAAGCCGCTGAGCCTATTCTGGCCGATCGTATGATGGCTGAGCGTGATGACATGGTATCGGCCGAGGAAATCTATGAGCTTCAGGAATGGATGTCTGGAGATTACGAAGACAACCATTTGGATGCTTTTGCCGCTATCGGTTCGCGTTTGTTGAGTATCGGATTGAGCCGCCGCGCGCAGCACAAGATCTACGCATCTGACCCCGCGCAGCCTGACCATGGCATTGGTCTGTTGAACGAAGGTGCGGCTCTTAACCTGCGCTGGCGCTTCTGAACCACCTTCAAGACCCCTGTTTTACCCGTATCTTCCCACGTTACTCCCACCAATCAGCCAATCTCATGACCTGACGCATTGTCAGCTTCATTCTGTCGTGTGATCATCGACCCCGTTGCGATTCTCAAACAGTGGAGAGCTGGTGATGGCAGAACAGAACGGAGTCTATTACGACGACGCGAACGCGTGCGTGGACCGGGTAATCGAACGGGTAGGAAAGCGCATTACTCTGGGATTACCTCTTGGTCTTGGTAAGCCCGTTCGCTTTGCGAATGCCCTTTACCAGCGTGCCAAGAATGATCCGGAAATCCAGCTGCATATTGTCACTGCGTTGTCGTTACTGGCTCCCGAGGGTGCATCGTCGCTGGAGAAGCGCTTTCTGGGGCCTTTTACCAAACGCCTTTATGGCAACATTCCTGAGCTGGATTACGCGCGAGACGTCAATCGGAACCGGTTGCCAGACAACGTGACTGTCTCGGAATTCTTCTTCAAGGCCGGCAGTTATCTCAACAATCAAAGCCAGCAGCGCCACTACCTCTGCACCAACTATACCCACGCCGTCCGGGATCTGATGGCTCAGGGGGTGAATGTAGTCGGTCAGTTGATGTCACCAGGTGAGGATCATGGCCAGCCGGGCCACTTCAGCTTCAGCTGTAATCCGGATTTGTCGCTGGACATCCTGCCCTTGCTTCGGGAACGGGAAGCGGCTGGTACGCCAGTGGCCATGGTGGCAGAGCTCAATCACCACCTGCCGTGGTTCGGGCATCACGCCCAGGTTGAAGCCAGCCAGTTTGACGTGATCCTGTCTCACCGGGCCTCCGACTATCCGTTATTCTCCGCGCCCCAGATGGTGGTGAGCCCCGCGGACCACCTGATCGGCTTTTACGCTAGCAGCTTGCTGAAGGATGGCGGCACCCTGCAGGTGGGGATCGGGTCTCTTGGCGCCGCCCTGGTGCACAGCGCCATCCTCAGACACAAGCATAATGACGCCTGGAAAGCCGTGTTCGATCACCTGCAGGTGCAGGATCAGTTTCCGGTGGTGCAGGAGTATGGTGGTACAGAACCTTTTGAACAGGGACTGTATGGATGCAGCGAAATGATGGTGGACGGTTTTGTCTACCTGCTTCAGGAAGGTATTCTCAAGCGCGAAGTCTACAATCACCCGGAATTGCAGAACCTGATCAACCGGGGTGAACTCACCGAGACCCCAAGCCTGGAGGCCCTGGACGTTTTGTACAACGCAGGCCTGATCTCCTCACCATTGCGGGCGCGGGATGTGAACTGGCTGGTCCGGCACGGGGTGCTGCGCGACCATGTTGAGTTCAAGGGCGGAAGGATACGACTCAATGAGGAGGTATCGGTTGAGGCGGATCTCTCCAATGCCGACACCCGTAAAGCGCTCGAGGCATTGGCGCTGGGCGACAAGCTGGCTGGTGGGATTGCCATGCACGGTGGTTTCTACGTTGGCCCGGAGAAGTTCTATCAGGCCCTGAGAGAGCTTTCAGACGACCAGCGCGACAAGATCTGCATGACCAGTGTTAATTTTATCAACCACCTGTATGACCATCGCTTCGGTGATCAGAAGCTCAAGGTGGCACAACGGGTCCATGGACGGTTTATCAATTCCGCCATGATGTACACTCTAAACGGTTCGGCGGTGTCGGACGGGCTGGCGGATGGCCGTGTGGTGAGTGGTGTTGGCGGCCAGTACAACTTTGTGGCCATGGCCCATGAGTTGCCGGGGGCTCGCTCCATCCTGGCCCTGAGAGCCACGCGGGTCTCCGCCGGTAAGACCGTCTCGAACATTGTATTCAACTACGCCCACTGCACCATCCCAAGACACCTGAGGGATATCGTGATTACCGAATACGGCATCGCGGACCTTCGTGGGCAGTCCGATGAACAAGTGTTCCTCAGGCTGATCCGGATTGCCGACTCCCGATTCCAGGAGTCATTGCTGGCGCAGGCCAAGAAAGCGGGCAAGGTAAAAGCGGACTTCAAACTCCCGGCACACTGGCGCCAGAATACCCCTGAGAAAGTCGCTCGGGCCCTGAAGGCCGGGGGGGAAGGCGACTGGTTCCCGGCCTTCCCGTTTGGCAAGGATTTCACCGACGAAGAGTTGAAATTAGGGAAAGCCCTTAAGGGGCTGAAAGCCGCAACGGCTACTCCCCGTGGTAAACTGGCGACCATCTGGCAGGCCCTGAAGGCGGACGACGAAGAGGGGCGTTATGACGCCCTGCTTGATCGAATGGGTTTGAAAAAGCCGTCAGGATTCCGGGAAAAACTGGACCGGAAGCTGGTAATCCATGGCCTGCAAAAACTCGAACCCCGTAAAGAAACAGGAAACAAAACAAGCTGATGCAAGCCGATAAGCCGCAACTCAAGCCCGAAGTATTCACTGTCCATTACGTGCTCAAGAACCGTATAGGTGAGCTGGTGGATACCTCGGAAGGCAGTGAGCCACTGCATTTCCTGTACGGTACCCCGGAAATCATCGCGGGCATCCAGGAAGCGGTGAAAGACCGCCGGGTGGGCGATTGTCTTGAAGTTACCATCCCCCCGGAAATGGCTTACGGAGACTATCGCGAAGACCTGGTCCGCAAGGTGCCCCGTTCTCTGTTTGAAGGCGTGGAGAACCTGCAGGTGGGGATGAAGTTCCAGACCAATTCCGGCGACCAGGCCCAGGTGGTGCAGGTGGTCTCCATCGATGGCAACCTGGTGAAGGTAGATGCTAACCATCCGCTGGCTGGCTTTACCCTGTATTTTGACCTGGAGATCGTCGGTCGCAGAGAGGCTACGGAAGACGAGGTAGCCCAGGGGCGCCCGCTGTTCTGAGGCCGGTGGACCTGGCTTCGAATTCGCCTGCGTGAATATGCTTCAAACCGGTACTGATCTGCTGATGGATTAAAGCGGTCAGGGCGTTACTCGATTCCGGGCAGGCCGGGTCTATGGCCGGGTGAATCACCACATCCACCTGGGTCGGCGGTTGCCTGAGCAGCCGGATCAGGTGGGTATGGAAACTGTCGTCACCGATGAACGGGGCGATCGGATCCGGACGATGTGCTCTGCGGTAACCGATGGTTATTGGCTGGATCGGTGCGTTGGCGTCGCGGGCGGCGGCCAGCAAAAAACCGTGGATCGGCAGCACTGCCAGTCCCGAGCTGGTGGTGCCTTCCGGAAACACCAGGACAGACTCCCCGGCATTCAGGCATCGTCTTATCTCCGTTTTTATTCGCCTGGCCTGGCCGCTTCCGCGCTGGATGAACAAGGTGCCGGCTTGCCTTGCGAGCCAGCCGATAATTGGCCAGTTGCCCACCTCAGCCTTGGACAGGAACCTCAACGGCGTTATGCACCCCAATATGGGAATGTCAGACCAGCTGATGTGGTTGGCAACGTAGAGTGCGTGGGCTTCCGTGGGCTGGCCGTGCACCCGGATACGGAACCCGAGGCACTGGCAGGCCCGACGGAAGCAGAAAGCGGCCCAGGGTGAACGGTCGACAGGTTGTCGCCGGAACAGGTCGACCAGTTTCAGGGTGATGGCCAGGGCGCAGGTGCCCGCAAGAAACACCAGGAACCCGGTAAGCCGGATTAGTAATCGTATCCACCCCATCTGCTGCTCCTTTGCCTTCAGGCGGTGCGCCCCATGAAATGCCGGCTATACCTGGCGGTCAGTTTGCTGACTTCCAGAACCACCAGCAGGTCCGCGCAGCGGAAGTCCGGGTCCCAGCAGGGTTCGCCGCACACTCTTGCGCCAAGGCGCATGTAGGCGCGAATCAGGGCTGGCACGTCATCGCTGTGTTCGTGTTCGGCGCGGGTCAGGTGTGGCAGGGCACGGAGTGGGGTTACCCGGAATGCAGGGGCGGCAAGGTATTCATTCTGCAGGTACCGTGCTATCCGCCAGGCTTTCATGCCGCCATCGGCCATGCTGATACTGGCGCAGCCAATCAGATAGTCCACGTTCCGGCTATCCAGGTATTCCGCCAGGGCTGCCCACAAAAGGGTGATGGTGCCGCCATTGCGGTAATCGGGATGAACGCAAGTCCTGCCCAGTTCCGCAAGGGTGCCCGGCAATTTACCCAGATTGCTCAGATCGAACTCGCCTGAAGAATAGAAGCCGCCAACCGAAGGCACGTCGCTCTGGTGCAGGATGCGAGTGGTTGCAACCACTTCACCGGTGCCGCCATCGGTAACGATCAGGTGGTCGCACAGGGCATCGTAGGCATCGGCATCGATACCCGGCGTGGTGGCGCCCAGATCACTGCCATACTCCTCGGAGAAAACCCTGTAACGCAGTCGCTGGGCGGTTTCGATGAGTTGTGGGCACCGTGTCAGGGTGGTTTTCAGCTGGCGCCCCCGGCGCGGCTGGGAACGGGCGATTTGTGCTGTCATGGCCTTGGCCTCTTGTTTCAATCACAAGCCAAGGCTATGAAGCTCCTGTGACAGTGAGGTGAACTGCCGGTGACGTCTGTATGACAATGGCCGGGATCTGTCGCTAACCGGATTTGTGTCACAGGCTGTAACCCTATGACCGTTCCATGTATATTTCTGAATAGCATGTATAATTGCTGTAACGGTACGTTGCCTGTATTGTCGGGTGGACGACCCCAAAAACCGGAATAAAAAAACAGAGATGGATGGCGTGGAACAGACAAACGAGAGTTGGCGAATCCTGATCGTAGAGGACGATGAACGGCTTGCGGACCTTACCCGCGAGTACCTCGAAAACAACGGGCTGACAGTCTCCCTGGAAACTCACGGTGGAGCCGCAGTTGAACGAATCCGTAATGAGCAGCCAGATCTTGTTGTGCTGGATCTCATGTTGCCGGGCGAAGACGGCCTGTCGATCTGCCGTCGAGTCAGGCCCTTCTATTCTGGACCCATCATCATGCTCACTGCCCGAACCGACGACCTGGATCAGGTACTTGGCCTGGAAATGGGGGCTGATGATTACATCGGCAAGCCGGTACAGCCAAGGGTTCTGTTGGCCCGAATCCGGGCCATGCTCCGGCGGATGGAAACCGCCCCTGCCGGTAATCCGGAAGAAGGTGGTGAGGAGCCTGTGCGCCTGCAGTTCAATGACCTGGTGGTTGATCGCTCCATGCGGGAGGCCTGGCTCAGTGAAGAAAGTATTGACCTGACCAGCGCAGAATTTGACCTGCTTTGGTTGCTGGCCAGTAATGCCGGTCGGGTGCTCAGCCGTGAAGAGATCTTTACCGCCTTGCGTGGTATCGAGTACGACGGCCAGGACCGCTCCATTGATGTTCGGGTGTCCCGCATAAGGCCGAAAATCGGAGATGATCCCATTCACCCTCGTCGAATAAAAACGGTGCGCAGTAAAGGCTACCTGTTCGTAAAAGAAGCCTGACCGTTTTTCCGCGGCCTGTCCTCCCTGGTGGGCAGACCGTGTTACCAGGGTAGGCCCAATGTCCCTGAAATTTTTCCTGACAGTCTATGCTCGCCTGGCCGGTGTCACCGCGCTGGTCATTCTGCTGTGTGTTCTTCTATTTAACGGTATCAACTCCGTTCGTCATCAATACTGGCATGAACGGTTCGCGGACCCGTTGATGCGCTGGCTGGCGGCGACGCCCGCGCCCACCGTGCAGTATCACTGGATGCCTTCCCTGTTCGATCTGCGCTCTGGCCCGCCGGAGCAGTTTGATCTCGACAGGGTGGCCGCAGAGCGGCTGGGGTATGGGCAGGTAGTGGCGCAACGTACTGATGTCGGGTTTCGTTATCTGGTTCGCTCTTTCGAGGGTGGCCTTGTCAGCCTGCGCCTTGAGCAACCATACCGGGAAATGGCCCAGGCAGTTGCCCTGGTGGTTCGGTGGCATCTGGAAACGGTAAGTCCGGAGCAACGGGCCGATGTTGCTGCACAACTGGCCGAGGCCCTGGGTGTGCGTGTTGACCCGGTGCAGGACCTGCGGGCGCTGCCTAATCAGGATGTTCTGGAAGACATCGCCAACACGGAGTTGGTGGTTTTCAATGAGCAGGGCACCCGAAACACCCAGGTGCTGCTGCGTCTTGAGGAAGGTGATCTGGTTGTTGTTCGCATGCCGTCACCGTTCAATCCCTGGGCCTGGCCAATGATTGTCTTGCTTGGCGTCGTGGTGGGCTCGGTGCTGGCGGCAGCTCTGTTCCTGGCCATGAGGTTTGTCGATGGCCATCTCCGGAAGGTGGAATCTGTGGCAGTGCGTATTGGTCGTGGCGAAATGGGCGCCCGGGTGGAGTCTGAGGATGGCACACTGGTGTCGCGGCTTGCCTGTTCGTTTAACAGTATGGCGGAGCACATACAGCGGCTGGTTCAGGTTCAACGGGAAATGATCCACGCCGTTTCCCACGAGTTGCGCACTCCGGTAGCCCGAATTCGCTTTGGTGTCCAGATGATTGAATCCGGAAGCAGGCCGGAGGTTCTTAAGAAGCAGCTGGACGGTATCGATGGTGATATCCAGGAGCTCGATGAGCTGATTGATGAAATACTGACCTACGCCCGCCTGGAGCAGGGTGGGCCGGTGTTCAGCTTGCGAGAGGACTCGGTAACAGACCTGGTTCGGCAAGTGGTTTCTGAACAACAGATGATCCGCCCGGAGATCCGGATTGAGTGTCGTATAGATGAGGAATCCGAGCGTTGGGCCCTGTCGGATGTGGAGCCCAGATACATCCACCGGGCTATCCAGAATCTGGTGGGCAACGCTGTCCGGTATGCTGCTGGCCGGGTGTTGGTGAACTGCCATCTTGACGAGGACAACTGCCGGGTTGACGTGGAAGACGACGGCCCGGGGATCCCCGAGCAAGACTGGGAGAAGGTGTTCACCGCCTTTGCCCGGCTGGATGACAGCCGCACCAGAACCTCGGGTGGCTATGGCCTGGGGTTGTCCATCGTAAGGCGCATTCTTTACTGGCATGGCGGTCAGGCCTTTGTTGGGCGCAGTGACGAGCTCGGCGGCGCGCGATTCAGCCTGGTCTGGCCAAGACGTAAGCCGGATGACGCCATTTTGTGAGCCAGTGCTCACGACCTCACCTGATGTAACAAAGCTCTACAGAATAGCTACTGAATCCGTCAGCTTCCGGGCTGAGAATAGACTGCGTAAGGGATGACTTTTGAGGTTGTAGTTCTTACGAGCTTTCCTTGTTTCATTCGTCATTTGAGGGTCGGATTTATCCGGCCTTTTTTTATGCAAAATTTCCCGCCAATAGTGGTTATTCACACTCGGACTGCTCTCGGGCTGGTAGACTCTCCTGAAAAAAGGAGATCTGAATGTCCCGCTATTTGCTTGCCATTGATCAGGGTACCACCAGCTCCCGGGCCATCGTTTTCGATGCCAGGGGTACGCAGGTGGCAGTCGCCCAACAGGAGTTTCACCAGTATTTTCCCCGAGACGGCTGGGTTGAACATGACGCCGTGGAGATATGGGACAGCACCCTGGTGGTGTGTCGCGAAGCTTTGGACAAAGCCGGGGTCCAGGCGTCTGCCCTGGCCGGCATCGGGATTACCAATCAACGGGAAACGACGGTTGTATGGGACCGTGAGACCGGCGAGCCGATCCACCATGCCATTGTCTGGCAGGATCGCCGCACCGCTTCGTTGTGCACCAAGCTCAAGTCTGATGGCCATGAGGCCCTGGTGGTTGAACGTACGGGCCTGCTGATTGATCCCTACTTTTCTGCCACCAAGGTTGCCTGGCTGCTGGACAATGTGGAAGGTGCCCGCAAGCGAGCTGAAGCCGGTGAGCTGGCGTTTGGTACCGTCGATACCTGGTTGTTGTGGAACCTGACCAATGGCCAGTCCCATTACACCGATGCCACCAACGCATCACGAACGGCCCTGTTCAATATCCATAAACAGGACTGGGACGATGATCTGCTGGCGCTTTTCCGGGTGCCCAAAGCGTTGCTGCCAGAAGTGCTCGACTGTGCCGATGAATATGGCGATACCCACGCAGATTGGCTTGGGGCACCGGTCAAGGTGGCGGGCATTGCCGGTGATCAACACGCCGCGCTGATCGGGCAAGCCTGTTTCGAACCTGGTATGGCCAAGAGCACCTATGGAACGGGCTGTTTTCTGATGCTCAATACCGGTGACGACGCCCTGCGTTCGGAAAACCGGTTACTGACCACCATGGCTTACCGGCTAAACGGTAAGCCATGCTATGCCATCGAAGGCAGTATTTTTGTTGCTGGCGCCGCCATGCAATGGCTCAGGGACGGTCTGCGCCTGATTACTCATGCCAGCGAGTCGGCCGGCCATGCTGAAACGGTGGGTGTGGATAACCCGGTTTATCTGGTGCCGGCGTTCACCGGGTTGGGGGCTCCTCACTGGGACCCGAATGCCAGGGGCGCTATCTTGGGCCTGACTCGAGATACCGGTATTGCTGAGATTGTCACCGCCGGACTGCAGTCAGTGTGTTACCAGACCAAGGACCTGGTGAGGGCCATTCGTAACGATGGCGCGCGCCTGGAGTCGATCCGGGTAGACGGCGGCATGGCGGTAAACGACTGGGTAATGCAGTTTCTCTGTGACATTCTTAACGTGACCGTTGATCGGCCAAAGGTAACAGAAACCACCGCCCTGGGCGCGGCGTATCTGGCAGGACTGCAGACCGGAGTGTTCGAAAGCCTGGAGCAGATTTCCGATATGTGGGAGTGCGAGCGGCAATTCCGGCCGGATATGAAGCCGGCGCTTCGGGAATCGCTGTATGCAGGCTGGCTGGATGCAGTCGAGCGGGTCTGCAACAACTGACCCGCTCTCTCAACTGGTGCGTTCGAAGGCAATCAGGTGATCGGCTTCGACACGCACCGGCACGTGTTCACCCATGTGGAAGTCCAGGTGGCTCCGGAACAGGGCCTCGAATTCGGTATCTTCCGAGCACCGGAACCGATACAGGGTTGACGTGCCTGCGAAGGTTTTCTCCACCACTTTCGGTTTCAGGTCGGAGTGTTCATCGTAGACGATATCGTCCGGGCGAATCAGAACGTCCAGTAACGTGCCCGGCTTCCATTTATAGGCCCGGTTGCCGTGGATAACGCCCAGTTCGGATTCAATGGTGTCCGGCCCCAGGGCGGTACCGGGAATGAAGCCGCCCTGGCCAACGAAGCTGGCTACGAAGCGGTTGGCGGGTTCGTGATACAGGTTGTAGGGTACGTCCCATTGCTGCAGGGTGCCGTCTTTGAGCACCGCCACCTGATCGCACATGGCAAACGCTTCCTGTTGGTCATGGGTGACGAGGATAGCGCTGATGCCGAGTGTTTTCAGGATATCCCGCACATCCAGGCTCAGCCGGCGCCGAAGGTCGGTATCCAGGTTCGAGAACGGCTCATCCAGCAGAATCAGCGTTGGCTCTGGCGCCAGTGCCCTGGCCAGGGCGACCCGCTGTTGCTGGCCGCCGGATAGCTCGTGGGGATAGTTATTTGCCAGGTCCTGCAGGTGCACAAGGTTGAGCAGTTCCATGACCTTCTGGCGACGTTCGGCCTTGGTCATGTTCCTCAGGCCAAACCCGACGTTATCGGCGATGGTCAGGTGGGGGAATAGCGCATAATCCTGAAACACCATGCCGATACGACGCTTTTCAGGAGCCAGGGTGCGCCCGGGAAGGCTGATTGCCTGGGACTGGAGCTGGATTTCCCCGCTGTTTAAAGGCAAGAAGCCGGCCAGGGCTCTGAGAATGGTGCTTTTGCCACAGCCACTGGGGCCGAGCAGGCACCCAATGTCGCCGTGGCTCAGGGCGAAGCTGACGTCTTTAACGACAGAGTCGCCGCCATAGCCGCAGGACAGGTTGTTGACTTCCAGCAGCCAGTCGGCCGGTGGCAGCAAAGATTCAGGCATGGATCAGTCCAGGCGGTTAAGAATGAGGAACTCGAGCAGAGCCTTCTGGGCGTGCAGGCGGTTTTCCGCTTCATGCCACACCACTGACCCCGGGTGCTCCATCATGTCGGCGGAAATCTCCTCGCCACGGTGGGCAGGCAGGCAGTGCATGAACAGGGCATCCTTGGCGGCCACAGACATCAGTGCCGGGTTGATCTGGTAGTCCTGAAAGGCTTTCTCTCGGGCCTTTTGCTCGTCTTCCTGGCCCATGGAGGCCCAAACGTCGGTGACCAGCAGGTTGGCACCCTTTGCAGCGTCTTCCGGTGTGCGCACCACGGTTACGCGATCACTGTGGGCTTTCAGCAGGTTACTGTCTGGTTCATACCCTTCCGGGCAGGCCACGTTCAGGTGAAAATCGAACTGGGCCGCCGCGTTGATGTAGGAGTGGCACATATTGTTGCCATCACCAATCCAGGCAACGGTAGCTCCGCGGATGCTGCCGCGATGTTCACGATAGGTTTGCATATCCGCCAGCAGTTGGCACGGGTGGAATTCGTCGGTCAAGGCATTGATCACCGGCTTGCTGGAAGCCGAGGCAAAGCGCTCCACGGTTTCGTGGGCAAAGGTCCGAATCATCACCGCATCCACCATGCTGGATATCACGATGGCGGAGTCCTCGATGGGCTCGCCCCGGCCAAGCTGGGTGTCCCGGGGCGACAGGAACATGGCGGTGCCACCGAGCTGGGTCATGCCCGCTTCAAAGGATACCCGTGTGCGGGTGGACGACTTTTCAAAGATCATCGCCAATACCCGGTTTTTCAGGGAATCCCGGGTTTTACCCGCATGCCACTCTTTACGAAGCCTGGACGCATGATCAAGGAGCTGTTCCAGCTCACTGTTGGTCATGTCGTTCAGGGTCAGAAAATGTCTTGCCGCCATGAAAGGCCCCTGTTTCAAGGAAACTGCTGTACGGTTTGCATCTGAAAAGGGCATCAAGTCTAGCCCTTCACAACCCGTAAAACAACGCCGGGGGTGGGGCGGTTGCTCTGGGTCAAACACATCGGTTTGGTGGCTAATCGACCCGCCGTGTACAATAACGTTTAAGTGCCGTGTAACGGTAAACCTGATTTCAACCAGAGGTATGAGTTCATGGATATCAATGAAACCATCAAGAGCCAGCTCCAAGAGAATCCGGTCATTCTTTACATGAAGGGTACTCCGCAGGCACCGCAGTGCGGTTTCTCCGCCCGTACCGTTCAGGCTCTGATGGCGTGCGGTGAGCGGTTTGCGTTCGTGAACATTCTGGACAATCAGGAGCTGCGCGAAGCCCTCAAAGTTTATTCAAGCTGGCCGACTTACCCGCAGCTCTACATTGGTGGTGAGCTGGTGGGCGGTTGTGACATTGTTCTGGAAATGTCCGAGAGCGGTGAGCTGGCCAAGGCGGTTAAAGACGCGGTTAAGCAAGCCGAAGCCTGAGCTTTCTTTTAGCGGCGCTTCGGGGTGAACACCAGCTTTACCTCGAAGCGGTCCCGCTCTTCTCCTTTTGGCTCCGGATAGGGGCTGGCAGCCAGCGCTGCACGATACGCTGCATCATCAATCCCCTGGACGCCCGTCGACTCCACGACCCGTGCCCGGGTCAGCGCGCCATTGGCGAGCAGTCTTAATTCCAGTGCCATCGTGAGTGTCTCCTGCAGGCCCGCTATTGCAGGCACTCGCTCCTGTTCAAGTTGTTCCGCCAGATGGGTGGCCAGCAGAATCAGGTAGGGGTCCTGCTCTGACGGCGACAGGGTTATTCGTTGAATCGCTTCCGGCTCGTCTGTGGAGGTTGAGTTTGACGGTGTGGATGTCATCGCTTCAGGGCTGGCAGGATGAGGTTGTGAATGGGGGCGGCTGGTTTCGGTTCTGGTTGCTGGTTCTGGGCTGGGCCGAGCGGTTTGGGTCGAGACAGGCTCGGCAACGGGTCGGTTTGCTGAGTCGGTGGTGATTTGCTCAGGGGTCTCAACGGTAAAGTCCGGATTCCTAGGGAGTTTCGGCTCAGCGGCGTTGGGGCTGGATGCAGTGCTGGCTTCGGAGGCCGGGGACTGGAGAGTAAACACCAGGCGATGACTGAACTCCCGGGCTTCCCTCAGGGGAGAGGGAAGCCCGGCCAGTAGCAAGGTGTGCACTGTCAGGGCCAGAGAGATGGCCAGAATTAGCCGATAAGACGCCGGGATCGACGGAGGTCGAAGGCGTGGCTCTGACATCGCAATCAGGCGGTTTTGGTGCGCAGGTTGCCTACGACGGCATTCAAGGCGCGGTCGATCAGGGCGCCCTGTTCCAGAAGCGTCAGGCGGCACCGGCGCATTTCGTGGGCGAGTTCCACCCTGGTTTTCTCGATCACCTTCAGGCCCATGCGATTGACGAACACGAAACAATCGGCCTCTTCGATAACCGCAGACAGTTTACATCGGAAGCTGGCACCGTTGACCAGCTTGAACTCGACCCAGTTGCCGATCTCGATGTCATCCAGCTTCGCTACATACTCAGCAATGGCAGCATCTTCCAGTTCCTGCTGGCGCTCAACGGCGGTCTGATGCACGGTGGGTGCTTCTTCTTCGATCTCTTCAGGGCTGTCCTGGCGTGCCTCGATGGCCGCATTGGTGCGGAAGGCTTCTGCCAGTTCGTGCTTAAGCTGCCCCATCATCTGGTCCAGACGGGAAGCGTTGTAAGACACTTCCTCCAGCCCGGCCCGGAGTGTCTTGAGTAAGGCTGGGACAACACGCACCCATTGATCCCGCTCTTCGTCTTCCTCGTGGGGGTGCAGGCACCAGATCAGGTCGTCTACCACCCGGGCCGTCTCGTGCCAGCGGTGCTCGGTGTCGTCACGCAGGTAGGCGAGAAACATGACGCGGCTCCAGCCATTAATCAGAATATCGTGAACCGGCTCGGGCAGGCGGTATCGGGAGACTTTTTCTTTGATCAGCCGGTCGACCGCTTCCTGGGCCTTCTGGGACTTGATGCGGCCCCGTTCAGACTCCCGGGTACGTTGCTCCACCAGAGACGCCTTGCGGTTTTCGCGCTCCAGGAACTGTTCGAACTCCTGGTTCAGTGTTTCGAACAGGGCAATATCGCCGTCAAATTCGTTGAGAATTCGCTGCACGACGTTATGAATCTGGCCATAGAGCTTGTCTCTGGCTTTTTCATCACTGGAGCTCCAGCCAATACCGGCACGGGCAAGGGAGTTGAGCAGTTTGCGGGCCGGGTGGGTAGCTTTGCTGAAAAAGCTCTTGTCCTTGATGACCACTTTCAATATCGGAATCTGCAGCCGGCTGATCAGTACCTGTACCGGAGCAGACAGGTTGTAGTCATCCAGTATGAACTCGAACAACATGGAGACCAGGTTGATCAGGTCTTCGTCTACTTCATTCAGTGCTGGCTTTCGCCCATCCTGGCTTTCCGCTCTTGCCAGCAATTGCTGCACAACTTGGCGGAGATCGACTTCCACCGGTTTGCCGGTGCTCAGATCGTCTCCGTCCTGAAGATTGTAGTGGCTGGGGAGGGTATTGAGCATGTCGGCCAGTTCCAACCCTCCGACGACGCGCAAGGCAGGGTCGGCACTGCGCGGTGGCATGCCGGAATTGGCCCTTTGCAGTGCCAGCATCTGGCGAATCTGGTCGAATAAGGCGGTATCTTCCGGTCTTTGCTCGTAAGCAGCGGCCTCACCGGCTCCGGCCTTGGGCGTTTCGCCCTGGACTGACTTGCCCGAGGTTTTTTGCTGTTGCCCAGCCTTACCGTGGAATCGGAAATTGGGGATGACGCCGGCCTGGATCAGTATTCGGTTGGCTTCGTCGAGCAGCATGCCCAGGTTGGACACCACGTAGCGGTCAAACTGCTTGAGAACGATCAGTCGCTCCCGAATCTGGATTTCCAGTGCCTGGATGGCCTCGGTAAACGCGCTGCACAGGTGTTCCGGTGCCATAGGATTAACTGGCACCTCTTCTGAGGCGTCCGGGTATACCTCGGTGAATCTTGCCTGCAGTTGAATCAGGGGCCCCTGAAAGTGCGCCTTGGCTTTGGTAATCATGGCGTTCAGGGCAACCTGTTCTTCCAGGTCATCATTGCCGACCAGCGACAGGGTGTCTACGCTCGCCTGTTGGGTGGTGTCCGGGGCTTGCAGTTGTCCGGCGTGAGGCGGGTTAGCAAAGAATTGGGCAACGGCGTTCTGGAAATGCCGCTCAACCCCTTTGCGCTTTATGCGGATTTCCCGCATCGCTTCAAAGTACCGGTTCTGCTCGTTATTACTACGGGCATTATTCGCCAGTTCGAAGAGTGAATCATCGACAGCGTCAAAAGCCCCTTGCAGCAAATCTCCCAGTCCCGCGACAACCGTGTCACGGATACGGGTTACCTCCGCGGGAACCGGCCGGGAGCTTGCAGCTTCCCGGTGTTCGCGGAGGTAATGTATGCCGGACTGCTTGTTCATGGCCGACTCCTGTTTACGCCTCAACCGGATACATGACCGAGCTTGCTCTTCTTCTATTCTGAATTATTGGTTAAATTTAGCGCATTTTTGGTTGGATTAACATGAATAAACGCTAACCTGGGACGCCATTCAAAAAGCAGGCCTCATCGGCCGTGTCCGGTTCACTGAGCCGGTCGGGGTTCCAGGGCCGGCCGAGAACGTTTGCCGAGGTGTTTTGGGTGCACAATTGCTGCTTTCACCACGTTGTCTTTTATCTGCAGCACTTCCACACGATGGCCACCCACCTTGAGGCAGACGTTGGTTTCCGGAATGTTTTCCAGGGTTTCGGTGATCAGGCCGTTCAGGGTTTTTGGTCCGTCGGTGGGCAGTTTCCAGCCCAGGGCCTTGTTGATGGATCTGACCGCTGTGCCGCCGTCGATGATATAAGTGCCGTTATCCTGTGGAATGATGTCTTGTGAAGTGGCGGAGTAATCGGTGGTGAACTCGCCCACAATTTCTTCAAGGATGTCTTCCAGTGTGGCCAGGCCCAGAACCTCTCCGTATTCATCCACTACGATGCCAAAGCGGCGCCGGCCCTTCTGGAAATTGAGAAGCTGGGTATTCAGGGGGGTGCTTTCCGGAATGAAATAGGGCTCCTGGCTTAGCTGCATCACCATAGCTTTGTTGATTTCCGGCTCTTGTAGCAGCTTTGCGGCGCTGCGCATATGAAGGATACCCTGAATATTGTTGATATCGCCCTTGAATACAGGGAGCCGGGTATGCTGACTGCTTCTGAGTTGGCGAACGATAGTGTCCGTGTCGTCGTCCAGGTCGATACCCGCTACTTCATTGCGGGGCACCATTATGTCGTTCACCGTGACTTTTTCCAGGTCCAGTATGCTAACCAGCATATCTTTGTGTTTGGCGGGAATCAGCGCGCCGGCTTCGTTGACGACAGTTCTGAGTTCCTCCCGGCTCAGGTGATCCTCCGTGGCCTGGGCTGAAGATACGCCGAGCACGCGCAAAATGCCGGTGGTGAACAGGTTGACGGACCACACCAGTGGGTAGAGGATCCTTAGTAACGGCCTGAGCACGAAGCTGGCAGGAAAAGCAATTTTCTCCGGGAACAGTGCCGCCAATGTTTTCGGGGTGACTTCGGCAAAGATCAGGATAACGATGGTGAGCAGAACGGTGGCTATCGCGATGCCGGCATCGCCCCAGATCCGGATGGCGATCACTGTGGCGATGGCCGAGGCAAAGATATTGACGAAGTTGTTGCCGATCAGGATGACGCCAATCAGCTGGTCGGTCCTGTTCAGGAGTTTCTGCGCCCGGAGCGCACCTTTGTGGCCGGTTTTCGCCATGTGTTTCAGGCGGTACCGGTTGAGGGACATCATTCCCGTCTCTGAGCTGGAGAAGAAGCCTGAAAGGATAATCAGGCAGACAAGAAGAATGAACAGCGCCGTCAGCGATGTTTCGTTCAAAAGAAAAGCCCTTATATTGACGACAAGAGTGAAAAATAGGGTGAATTGGTTTGTGGTGTCAAGCGATTCAGGTGGTCAGCCGCCTCTCTGGAACAGCAGTTCCAGCACGAATTTGCTGCCGTAGAATGCCAGCATGAGCAAGGCGCACCCGGCCAGAGTCCAGCGGCTGGCGGTCATTCCCCGCCAGCCTTTGGTGTACCGGCCTACCAGCAGGCCAATAAACACCATAAGCGAGAGCATGGAAAACAGCGTTTTGTGGGCCAGGTCCTGGGCAAACAAGTCTTCGATGAAGACTGCTCCGGTGACAATGGCCAGTACCAGCAGGACAACGCCCGCCCAGACCATTTCGAACAGCAGGGATTCCATGGTTTGCAGTGGTGGCAGGTTGCGGACCAGCAGGCTGTTGTAGTTGTGTTTGAGCTGCCGGTTCTGGAAATAAAGCAGTACCGCCTGAATGGCCGCCAGGGTGAACAGGCTGTAAGCTGTCACTGAAAGCGCGATGTGCGACAGCATGCCATAGCTCTGGTCCGGCGCAAGGCGGGAAGGGGTCTGGGTGATCAGTGTCATCACAATCGTCAGTGCCGCGATTGGGTAAGCCCCGAGGAACAGGCTTGCGACGGGCTTGGTCAGGTTCAGTCCCAATAACAAAAACACGATCAGCCAGGAAATGAGCACGGAACTTTTGAAGAAGCTCAAATCGAAGCCGCCATCCATGTGCACGGTCTGGGCAATCAGCAGGCCATGGCCAATCAGTGCCAGGATGCCGATCAGGGTGGTGATGGCCAGATTACTCTGTACCCGCCCCCTGAAATGCAGAGCCTGCAGGGCGGTTCCAACGCTGTAAAGAAAGAGTGCGGTAACCGCGAGAATCAGCGTTCCCATGACATCCTTAGTGTATTGCCTTGTAATGAAAGCGGGCACGGAGTTGTTCAGAGGCTCCGTAGTCTGGGTATAATGTCGCGATTATGCAACAGGAATCAAGCAGCCCGGGCTGGCTTCTTGATTTGTGTGAACAATTTCTCCGGGGTACGGAAGAGCAACATGTTTGAGAACCTCCAGGACCGGCTATCCGGTAGCTTGCGCAAGATCTCCGGCCAGGCACGCCTGACCGACGACAACATCAAAGACACGCTTCGCGAAGTTCGTATGGCGCTGCTGGAAGCGGACGTCGCGCTGCCGGTAGTCAAGGATTTCATCGAAGGTGTCCGGCACCGCGCTATTGGTCAGGAAGTCCAGCGCAGCCTCACGCCGGGCCAGGTGTTTGTAAAGGTTGTCCAGCAGGAGCTGGAGCGTGTGATGGGCGAGGGCAATGAATCCCTCAACCTGTCTACCCGGCCGCCGGCGGTGATCATGATGGCTGGCTTGCAGGGGGCTGGTAAAACCACGACGGTCGCCAAGCTCTCCCGCTTCCTTAAAGAGCGTCAGAAAAAATCCGTGCTGGTGGTCAGTGCCGATATCTATCGGCCGGCGGCCATCCGGCAGCTGGAAACCCTGGCCGGTGAAGTGGGAGTCGAGTTTTTCCCCAGCACCACCGAACAGGACCCCGTGGACATTGCGAACGGGGCGATTGAGGCGGCGCGCCGCAAGCATATCGATGTGGTGATTCTCGATACCGCCGGGCGTCTGCACGTAGACGAGCAGATGATGGGTGAGATCGGTCGGCTGCATAAGGCCGTGAACCCGGTGGAAACCCTGTTCGTGGTTGACGCCATGACCGGTCAGGATGCCGCCAATACCGCCAAGGCGTTCAACGATGCCCTGCCGTTGACCGGTGTGGTGCTGACCAAGACCGATGGCGACGCCCGGGGCGGCGCGGCGCTGTCTGTACGCCATATCACTGGCAAGCCGATCAAGTTCCTGGGTGTTGGTGAGAAATCCGATGCCCTGGAGCCGTTTTATCCAGACCGTGTTGCGTCCCGCATTCTGGGTATGGGCGATGTGCTTTCCCTTATTGAGGAAGCCGAGCGCAAGCTGGATAAACAGAAGGCCGAGAAACTTACCAAAAAGATCAAGAAGGGTAAGGGCTTTGATCTGGAGGATTTTCGCGACCAGCTCCAGCAAATGAAGAACATGGGTGGCATTGGCGGCCTGCTGGACAAGTTGCCGGGCATGGGGCAGATGGCCCAGATGGCGCAGCAGCAGGTCAATGACAAGTCGGTTGGCCGGATGGAAGCCATCATCTGCTCCATGACGCCCAAGGAGCGCCGTTACCCGGATGTGATCAACAACTCCCGCAAACGCCGGATTGCCGCCGGCTCCGGCACCCAGATACAGGACGTGAATCGACTGCTGAAGCAGCACAAGCAGATGCAGAAGATGATGAAGAAATTTGGCAAGAAAGGCGGAATGGCCAACATGATGCGTGGTCTTGGTGGTATGATGCCGCCCGGCGGCGGTGGTGGCATGCCCCCGTTCGGCCGTATGTAAAAAGCCTTACATATAAAATGGGGAAACCGAGCGTTTCCCTGTTTTCATGGGCGCTTTTTTGGCATAGAATAGCGCCCCTTTCGAGTATGGGTCTTCTCGTCAGCCGCCAGTCGGCATGGTGAGAATCGTACAAAGTTCGTACAACAGAACAGGATATTGGTCGAAATGGTAACAATCCGTTTGGCTCGTGGCGGCTCCAAGAAGCGCCCGTTCTACCATCTGACAGTCACTGACAGCCGTAACTCCCGTGACGGCCGTTTCATTGAGCGTGTTGGTTTCTTTAACCCGGTTGCCCGCGGCCAGGAAGAGCGTCTGCGTGTAAATCGTGAGCGCGTTGATTTCTGGCTGGGCCAGGGCGCCCAGGCAAGCGATCGCGTTGCCCAGCTGCTGAAAACTGCTGGTTAATTGCACGTAAAGACCGGGGTTTGACAGGCATGACACAGCATCCACAGGAAACTGTGATCGGCCAGATCACCTCGGTGTTCGGGGTCAAGGGTTGGCTTAAAGTCTTCTCTTACACTGAGCCCCGGGAAGGGATACTCACTTATCGTGACTGGACTTTGGTTCTTGACGGTAAGCGCATCCCGGTAAAGCTTGAGGAGGGTCGCCGCCAGGGGCAGGGGATCGTCGTCAGGCTTAAAGGTATTGATGACCGTGAGCTGGCCCGTTCTTATGGCGGTGCAGAGATCCGGGTTCCGACTGAGCAGCTGCCGGAGTTGCCCGAAGGGGAATTCTATTGGCACCAGCTGGAGGGACTTGAAGTGTTCACGGTTGAAGGTGAGTGCCTGGGTAAGGTGCATCACCTGCTGGAAACAGGCTCCAACGATGTCCTGGTGGTGCACGCAACTGCGAGCTCCATTGACCAGCGCGAACGGCTTATCCCCTATCTGCCTGATCAGGTGGTTCAGGGGGTGGATCTGGACAACTCGCGCATGGTGGTCGACTGGGATCCGGAGTTCTGACGGGTGTGGATTGGCGCGGTCAGTCTGTTCCCGGATATGTTTTATGCGGTGACGGATTACGGTATTACCGGTAGGGCAGTTCGTGAAGGGTTACTGACCTTCAGGTGCTGGAATCCCCGGGATTATACCCACGACCGACATCGCACGGTGGATGACCGGCCCTATGGCGGCGGTCCTGGAATGCTAATGAAAATTCAGCCACTCCGGGACGCCATTCATGAGGCCAGGGCATCGGCACCCGGCAAGGCCTGTGTGGTCTACCTCTCGCCGCAGGGTGAGAGGCTGGATCAGTCGGTGGTGGATTCTCTGGCCGCCGAACAGCAGCTGATTCTCGTTGCCGGTCGTTACGAAGGCGTCGATGAGCGCCTGATATCGGCGGAAGTCGACCGGGAAGTGTCTCTGGGAGATTTTGTTCTCTCAGGTGGCGAACTGGCGGCAATGGCTGTGATTGATGCGGTAACACGCCTCATCCCCGGAGCGCTGGGTCATGCGCAGTCAGCGGAGCAGGATTCCTTTGCTGACGGTTTGCTGGATTGTCCGCACTATACCCGGCCCGAGGTTTACGAAGGTCAGGCGGTGCCGGAAGTTCTTTTGGGCGGTCACCATGAACAGATCCGGCGTTGGCGATTGAAAGAATCGTTGAGGCGAACCCGGGAGCGACGCCCCGACCTGCTGGAAAAGCGGGTGCTTACGGAAGAAGAGCGTCAGCTTCTGGAAGAAATTTTGAACGAACCGGGTGTCTCTGAGTCATCAGGGCATTGAAAGATTGGGTATCAGGAGCATTACGATGAGCGGCAAGAACAACATCATCAGTCAACTTGAAGCAGAACAGATGACCAAGGAAATCCCTGCGTTCGCGCCGGGTGATACCGTGGTTGTTCAGGTTCGCGTAACTGAAGGTAACCGTGAGCGTCTGCAGGCGTTTGAAGGCGTGGTTATCGGCAAGCGCAACCGTGGCATGAACTCTTCCTTCACCGTTCGTAAGATCTCTTACGGCGTGGGCGTTGAGCGTACTTTCCAGACCTTCTCCAAGCTGATTGACAGCGTGAGCGTGAAGCGTCGTGGTGACGTGCGTCAGGCCAAGCTTTACTACCTGCGCGACCTGTCTGGTAAGGCAGCTCGTATCAAGGAAAAGCTTAACTGATTCAGGCCTCTGGCCAATCGGTTGGAAAAAAGCAGCCTCGAGGGGCTGCTTTTTTTGTTTGCCCGGCGAAGCCGGCAAACCCGGCCATCTGAAAGAAGATGGCGTCACCCCGACTGAGGGGAAGACAATCCGACTGGCAAGGGCGTCACTGGCCAACGGTGGGGCCTGAAGGAAGCCATAGGAAGTTAACGGTACACAACGCAAGTGAACCTGCTTCGGCAGTCCAGGTGGGTTAGCGTGCAAAATAGCGCGACGCCCGATACTCAGTCAGACCTGTGCTGTGTTTGAGGGTGGCATCGTTAACAGGGAGCCGGTGCAGTAACCGGGGAAGCCTGACACCGAATCCGGCGACGCCGGAGGCTGTGGCGCAAGGTGAAAGCCGAGGCCGCAGTCGGTGCGAGGTGGCAGATGAAGCCGTAGTAGTGAGGAAGTTCCGGCCTGAGAAGCCTGGTAACAGCGTGGAGGACAAAACCGGAATGACCGCTGGCGGAGGTTCAGCGGACCGGTCAGGGTCAAAAGCTCTGATCGGATGCGAAGGGCGGAAGTCATTAACGAGAATGACGGACGACGAGTGAGAGGTGGACGCTGTGTTCACAAGCTGCCCGACGGGGCAGGGACGTGCACTGGGGTACTGCGGGAACGCAGTGGCTCTGGTGTTCTCCGAACAAGGGAGTAGAGCGATACCGTGGCGGCAGATTGCCAGAGCGCTAGTACCCGGACGGATCGCCTGAAACAGACCGGCAGCCAGACCGATCCTCGAAGCCGTCACCACAGAGATGAGCAGGCATGAGGAAATACTACAGTCTGTACGGGCAGCTGCTGTCAAAGCAACGTCTGTACGAAGCCTTCAGACATGTCAAGCGCAACAAGGGCGCGGCCGGAATCGATGGGCAGAGCCTGGGTGCGTTTGAGGCGAATCTGGAGGTGGAGCTGTCGTGCCTGTTGCTCGAGCTGAAGGAAAAGCGCTATCGGGCGCAGCCAGTCAGACGCGTAGCCATCGCCAAGGATGACGGCGGTGAGCGTCTGCTGGGCATTCCGACGGTTCGGGACCGGGTTGTGCAACAGGCGCTGCGCCGTATTATCGAACCGATCTTCGAGCCGGATTTCCACCCGTCGAGTTACGGGTATCGTCCGGGACGCAGTGGTCACCACGCCATCGGCAAGGCGGAGTTGTTTATCCGCCGATACCGGCGTGACTGGGTTGTGGACATGGACCTGTCGAAATGCTTCGACACGCTCAACCATGACCTGATCATCCGCCAGTTCCGCCAACGGATCACGGACGGCAGTGTCCTGTCACTGCTGCGCCAGTTCCTGGAAAGCGGCGTGATGGTGGGGTACCACCTTGAAGAAACGGAGCTGGGAAGCCCGCAGGGCGGCGTGATCAGCCCGCTGATTGCGAACGTCTATCTGAACGCCTTCGACCAGTTCATGAAAGCCCGGGGTCACCGGATCGTCCGCTACGCGGACGACATCCTGATCCTGTGCGGCTCACGAGCGGGCGCGGAGAATGCGTTACGGGTGGCCCAACGCTATCTGGAAGAAGAGCTGAAGCTGACGGTGAACGTCACCAAGACCCACATCGCCCACAGCGATGAGGGGGTAAAGTTCCTGGGCGTGGTGATCTACACGAACTACACCCGCATCCAGGACAAGAAGGTGGTGAAACTCAAGCAGAAGCTGAAAGCGCTGACAAAGCGTAACCGGGGCATCGGGCTTGCGGCGATTATCCGCGAGCTGAATCCGGTGCTACGGGGCTTTGCCAACTACTTCCGGGTGGCGAACTGCGCGAGGGTGCTGAAGCAGGTGATGAGTTGGTTAAGGCGGCGCCTGCGCTGCATCCAGCTCAAGCAGTGGAAGAAGCCGGGCCGGTTGCATCGGAGGCTGAAACAGCTGGGCTATCGCCCGCCGTTTAAGTTCATCAAGATGCAAAGCTGGCGTAATGCGGCTTCACCGCTGGCAAGCCTGGCCTTACCCAACGCCTATCTGCACAATGAGCTGAGGTTGATGGATCTGACCAAAGTACGAACCGGCATCCCTGTCCCCGAGTTCAGGGCAAGTTAATGGCATGAGCCGTATACGTGGTCCGTATGTACGGTTCTGTGAGAGGGATGAGGCGGTGACGCCTCACCCTACTCGTTATGCTGTAATGCCGACAGGCAGCAGTTGAAGAGGTGTAGCCTTGCCCCGGCCAGACGATGAGCAACTGATTACCCGGTTTTCCGATGCCATCTGGCTGGAAGATGGCCTGGGTGAGAAAACCCGTCAAGCATACGCCAGTGATTTGTTCAGGCTGGCCGATTGGTTGCAGGCCCAGCCAGGTAGCCCAACACTTCGTGATGCCCGGCGCACAGATCTTCTTGCCTGGATGTCGAGGGGACTTGCGGATGGACTCAAAACCAGTACCGCAGCCAGGCGGCTGTCTGGTATCCGTCGCTTCTATCGGTTCCTGCTTCGTGAAGGGCTGATTGCCGAAGATCCGACGCTCCGGATTGACAGTCCGCGTTTGCCCAGGCGGCTGCCGGATACCCTGACAGAAGATGACGTGGAAGCCTTGCTCACTGAGCCGGACCCAGAGGAACCGATTGAGCTGCGTGACCGGGCCATGTTGGAAATTCTGTACGGTTGCGGGCTTCGAGTGTCTGAGCTGACCGGCTTGACCGTTGATCAGGTTAATCTGCGTCAAGGGGTTGTCCGCATCAGTGGTAAAGGCGATAAGGAACGGCTGGTTCCGCTGGGCGAAGAGGCGGTGGACTGGTTGGTTCGCTACATGAAAGAGGCCCGCAACGAGTTGTTGAAGGGCAAAAGTAGTAACGCTCTGTTTCCCGGAAATCGGGCCACGGCCATGACGCGCCAGACTTTCTGGCACCGAATCAAGCATTATTCAACTCGTGCCGGCATCCACAAGCCCCTTTCGCCACATACCCTGCGCCATGCCTTCGCTACGCATTTGCTGAATCGCGGGGCGGATCTGCGGGTGGTGCAGATGCTGCTGGGGCATTCCGATCTTTCAACCACTCAGATCTACACCCATGTGGCGCGCCAGCGGCTTCAGGATTTGCACCAGGCACACCATCCCCGGGGCTAATCTGGTATGTTAGCCAGATGAACTTTTGCTGAGTGGCGGTGTCGCATCACAAGGTTTCGAAATTACAAACACAGAAGGTAAGTAAAACCCATGAATCTGAATATTGTGGCTGTTGTGGCGGGTCTGGTGTTGTCACTGACCGGTGTTTCCGCGGTGAACGCTGCCGATACCGAGGATCGAATTGCCAAGCGGCTGATGGATGCGGTGCCGGGTCTGAAAGTGACCTCGGTGCGGGAATCCGAGGCGGCCGGCCTTTACGAAGTGCAGAGCAACAATGGCGACACCATTTACACCACGGCCGACGGTGTATACCTGCTGACCGGTGATCTTTTGAAGATTACAGAGAGTGGTATTGCCAACGTGTCAGAGGCATCGCGGGCCGGGCAGCGCAAAGAGCAGATGGCCGCGTTTGCCGGCAAGGGCGTGATTACCTACCCGGCCAAGGGTGAGCAGAAGGCGGTGATTGATGTGTTTACCGACATTGATTGCCCCTACTGCCGGAAAATGCACGATGAAGTGCCTCAGCTAAACGACTATGGCATCACCGTGAACTACTACGGTTTTCCTCGTTCCGGCCCTGGAACTCCCTCATTCAGAAAGTACGTGTCGGTCTGGTGCGCCGAGGATCAGCAAGAAGCCATGGACGCCGCCAAGGGTGGCAAGTCTGTGCCCCAGAAAAGCTGTGAGAACCCAGTCGAGGAACAGTATCGCCTGGGTGGCCAGGTAGGGGTCACCGGTACGCCAGCCATTCTTCTCGAAGACGGTAACATGGTCCGGGGCTACGTACCTGCGCGTAACCTGGCCGAGGGTCTCGGGATTCTGTAATTGTCCCCGGCGCTGTCGCACAGCTCCGGCGTTTATCGTATTAACTGCAACTGATTCAGGGCTTATTCAGAGGGCCCCGAATCGGTATACTATTGCCCGTTATTGCAATCCATCAGCACCCCATCGGGATCAGAGGTGAGAGCTTGAAAGACGTTAATGTCGGAATTTGCGGACTGGGAACCGTTGGCGGCGGTACATTCAATGTCCTGACTCGCAATGCCGCGATTATTGCCGGCCGTGCGGGCTGTAATATCCGGATTACCCGGGTGGCCAGCCGCCAACGCCGGGATGACCTGGAGCTTGGCAGCGTTCCTTTCAGTACCGACATCTTCGATGTGGTGAATGATCCTGACATTGACATCGTGGTTGAGCTGATTGGTGGCTATGATGCCGCCAAAGAGCTAGTTCTGGCTGCGATTGCCCAGGGCAAGCACGTGGTGACCGCCAACAAGGCGCTGATTGCTGTGCACGGCAACGAAATTTTTGAGGCAGCGGAGAAGGCCGGCGTGGTTGTCGCCTACGAAGCCGGCGTGGCCGGCGGTATTCCAGTGATCAAGGCGGTACGTGAAGGCCTGGCGGCCAACCGTATCGATACCATTGCCGGTATCATCAACGGTACGGGTAACTATATTCTGACCGAGATGCGCGCTGGTCGTGAGTTTGGCGAAGTGCTGAAAGAAGCCCAGGCCCTGGGTTACGCCGAAGCCGATCCGACCTTCGATGTTGAAGGCATCGACGCAGCCCACAAGTTGACCATCCTGGCCGCGTCAGGTTTTGGCGTACCGCTGCAATTCGAGAAAGCCTACACCGAGGGCATTTCCGGCATTACGCCTTACGACATTTCCCATGCCGAGTTGCTCGGCTATCGGGTAAAGCACCTGGGTATTGCCCGTCGTCGTGATGACGGTATCGAGTTGCGTGTCCACCCAACGCTGGTGCCGCAAAGCCACCTGATTGCCCAGGTGGATGGTGTACTCAACGCGGTCCTGGTAGACGGCGACGCCGTTGGCCAGACCATGTACTACGGCCCTGGTGCCGGTGACGAGGCCACAGCATCTGCGGTGATTGCAGACATTATTGATGTGGCCCGCGCGGTTGCCAGCAACAGTCTGCAGCGTGTTCCTTATCTGGGCTTCAGCCCGGAGGCTCTGGAAGACCTGTCAGTTCTGCCGATGGAGGACGTGCAGTCGGCTTACTACCTGCGTATTCAGGCCTTTGATCATCCGGGTGTGCTGGCCAAGATTGCCGCGATCCTGAGTGAGCATGGCATCAACATTGAATCGATCATGCAGAAAGAATCCGAATTCAAGGATGGCCGCATCCCGGTCATCATCCTGACCCACACGGTTCAGGAACGCCAGATGAACCTGGCCATCGAGGAAATGGAAGCCCTGGCCGACATCGATGGCAAGGTTGTCCGCATCCGCGCTGAAAACTTTAACTGACAGGTACGCACGTGAGATACATCAGTACACGGGGTGAAGCGCCCGCTCTGGGCTTTGAAGACGTTCTTCTGACAGGCCTGGCCACAGACGGCGGCCTGTATGTGCCGGAATCCCTGCCGCACTTCAGCGTGGAAGAAATCCGCAGCTGGCGTGGGCTCCCTTATGCAGAGCTGGCTTACAAAGTGATGTACCCGTTTGTGGAAGACGCCATCCCAGCGGATGATTTCCGCAAGATGCTGGGCGAAACCTACAGCGTATTCAGTCATCAGGCGGTCGCGCCCCTCGTGCAGCTGGACACCAACGAGTGGGTGATGGAGCTGTTCCGGGGCCCCACGCTGGCGTTCAAGGACTTTGCCCTGCAGCTGCTGGGGCGTCTGCTGGATTACGTCCTTGAGAAGCGCAAGCAGCACGTGGTGATCATGGGTGCCACCTCCGGTGATACCGGCTCTGCCGCCATCGAAGGGTGTCGTCGTTGTGAGCATGTGGATATCTTTATCCTGCATCCGTACCAGCGGGTATCGGAAGTACAGCGCCGGCAGATGACAACGGTGCAGGGTGACAACATCCATAACATCGCGGTCAAGGGCAATTTCGACGACTGCCAGCGCATGGTGAAAGAAAGCTTCGGCGACCAGTCATTCCTGGGCGGCAAAACCCAGTTGGCGGCGGTGAACTCCATCAACTGGGCGCGGATCATGGCCCAGATTGTTTACTACTTCCAGGCGTCCCTGGCTCTGGGCGGCCCGGATCGCAGCATGGCGTTCTCGGTACCTACCGGTAACTTCGGTGATATTTTTGCCGGTTACCTGGCGAAAAAAATGGGCCTGCCCATCAGTCAGCTGGTAATTGCCACCAACCGCAACGACATCCTGCATCGCTTCATGAGCGGCAACAAGTATGAGCAGCACCAGCTGGAGCATACCCTGTCGCCGAGCATGGACATTATGGTGTCCAGCAACTTCGAGCGTTTGTTGTTCGACCTGCACGGTCGTGACGGCGCGGCCGTGAAAGACCTGCTGGAGCGCGCAGCCAAGGGCTCGGTCAGCATCGAAGATTACCGCTGGAAGCACGCCCGCAAGCTGTTCGACAGCGATGCCGTGGACGACAAAACCACCTGCGACACCATCCGGGACATCTACGAGCAGAATGAATACCTGCTGGATCCGCACACTGCCATTGGCGTGCGCGCTGCCCGTAACTGCCGCCGCGACAGCACCGTACCTATGATTACCCTGGGTACCGCCCACCCGGCCAAGTTCCCGGACGCCATCGCCGAGTCTGGTCTCGTTGTGAAGCCGCAACTGCCTGCCCACATGGCCGATCTGTTTGAGCGGGAAGAGCGCTACACCGTGCTGGATAACAGCGTGTCCGAGGTGCAGGGCTTTATCGCCAAGCATTGGAAGAACGCCTGATCCGGCATGACTCCTAAAAAGATCCTGCGTCGCCCCCAGCCGTCCGATGTGACGGATTGGGGGCAAAACCTGCCCCCCATCCTTCGCCGCCTGTACGCCGCTCGCGGAGTGCAGTCTGACGATCAGCTCCAATACACCCTGAAACACCTGGCGTCGCCCATGCAGCTTCGCGGTATTGATCGCGCGGTTGAGCTGCTGGCCGAGGCCGTTGCCCAGAAGCAACGAGTGATGGTGCTGGGGGATTTCGATGCCGATGGCGCTACCAGCACTGCCGTCGCCATGCTCGGGTTGTCCATGCTCGGTGTTTCAGACATTGATTTCCGGGTGCCCAGCCGCTTCTCCGACGGCTATGGCCTGACGCCGGGCATCATTCACCGGTTACAGGACGAAGGCGATTTACCCGACTTGCTCGTTACGGTCGATAACGGTATATCCGCCATCGAAGGCGTGCGCGCCGCCCGGGAACTGGGCATCAAGGTGGTCATCACCGACCACCACCTGGCCGGTGAAGAACTGCCAGACGCCGATGCCATCGTGAACCCTAACCAGCCTGATTGCCCATTCCTGAGCAAGAACGCCGCCGGTGTTGGCGTGATGTTCTACGTGCTCACCGCCCTGCGCAAACACCTGCGGGACAAAAACCTGCTGCCAGACCCGGAGCCCAACCTGGGTAACCTGCTGGACCTGGTGGCCCTGGGTACCGTGGCAGACGTAGTACCGCTGGACCACAACAACCGGATTTTTGTAGAGCAGGGCATCCGCCGCATCCGCAAAGGCGAAGCCCGACCGGGCATCCTGGCCCTGCTGGAAGTGGCTGGCCGCGACTACACCGAAATCAGCGCTACGGACCTCGGCTTCGTGGTTGGCCCGCGCCTGAACGCCGCCGGCCGGCTGGACGATATGAGTATCGGCATCGCCTGCCTGCTCGCCGACAGCCGCGACGAAGCCCTGCGCCTCGCCCGGGAACTGGACAACTTCAACCGCGAACGCCGCAGCATCGAAAAAGACATGAAAACCCAGGCTCAGGACCTGCTTGCCTCCATGTCCCTCGACATTGAAGGCCTGCCCTGGGGGCTGGCCCTGTTCGACCAGGACTGGCACCAGGGCGTGATCGGCATCCTGGCCGCCAGAATCCGCGAACAGACCCATCGGCCTACCATCGCCTTCGCCCCCGACGACGACGGCGAACACCTCAAAGGCTCTGCCCGCTCCATCCCCGGCCTGCACATCCGCGACGCCCTGGCCGTGGTTGACGCGAAAAACCCAGGCCTGATGAAAAAATACGGCGGCCACGCCATGGCCGCCGGCATGACCATCGCCCGGGACGACCTCGAACGTTTCAGCAACGCCTTTGACCAGGCCGTGCGCGATACCCTGAAACCGGAAGACCTGGAAGCCGCCATCACCACCGACGGCCCTCTGGGCCCGGAAGAGTTGAACCTCGACACCGCTTACCTGCTTAAAAGGGCCGGCCCCTGGGGCCAGCATTTTCCGGAGCCGGTGTTTGACGGCGAATTCCTAGTGGTGAGCCAGCGGATTGTGGGCGAGAACCACCTGAAGCTGGTGCTTCAGCCGGTTGAGGGCGGTGGCATTATTGATGGCATCGCGTTTAACACCGGGCCAGAAGTGCCGGACTTTACCCGGAGTGGCGCGCGGGTGGTTTATAAGCCGGATGCGAATACGTTCCGGGGTCGGACAAATTTGCAGCTTCTGGTGGATTATCTGGAGCCGTTAGGCTGATTTGGTTTGCTGATTTAACCCGCAAATTCCGGTAGAATCCGCCCTCTGTTTTTATCGCACCATTTTCCAAAGCGAGACAAGGTTTCATGGAAATTAATCCCATAGTGACGAAGATCAAAGAGCTTCGCGAGCGCACCGAAGCGCTGAGGGGGTATCTTTGACTACGATCAGCGAAGTGAACGACTGGTCGAAGTAGAACGGGAACTCGAACTCCCTACCGTATGGGACGATCCCGAGCGGGCCCAGAACCTGGGTAAAGAACGCTCCGATCTTGAGCTGATCGTCAAAACCATCGACAACCTCACCAACGGCCTGGCAGACGCAGAAAGCCTGCTCGATATGGCCGTGGAAGAGGATGACGAAGGCACCGTTGAGGAAATTCAGGCCGACCTGGAAAGCCTGGATGGTGAGCTGGAAAAACTCGAATTCCGCCGCATGTTCTCCGGTGAAATGGACGCCAACAACGCCTACCTGGACATCCAGGCCGGCTCCGGCGGCACCGAAGCCCAGGACTGGGCCAACATGCTGCTGCGCATGTACCTGCGCTGGGCCGAGCGCCGTGGTTTCAAGGCCGAAATCGTCGAACTGCAGGAAGGTGAAGTGGCCGGCATCAAGAGCGCCACCATTCACATCCAGGGCGACTACGCCTACGGCTGGCTACGTACCGAAACCGGCGTACACCGCCTGGTACGCAAATCCCCGTTCGATTCCGGCAACCGTCGCCACACCTCCTTCTCTTCCGTGTTTGTGTCCCCGGAAGTGGACGACAGCTTCGAAATCGAAATCAACCCGGCAGATTTGCGGGTCGACGTGTACCGCGCCTCCGGTGCCGGTGGTCAGCACGTTAACCGGACCGAATCCGCGGTGCGACTGACCCATAACCCCACGGGTATTGTGGTGGCCTGTCAGGCCGGCCGAAGCCAGCACCAGAACAAAGACCAGGCCATGAAGCAGCTCAAGGCCAAGCTCTTTGAGCTGGAAATGCAGAAGCGCAACGAAGAGAAACAGAAAGCCGAAGACTCCAAGTCTGACATCGGCTGGGGTAGCCAGATCCGTTCCTACGTGCTGGACGACAGCCGTATCAAGGACCTGCGCACCAAGGTGGAAACCAGCAACACCCAGTCGGTGTTGGATGGCGACATCGACAAGTTTATTGAAGCCAGTCTGAAGATGGCGCTGTAATCAGCGCCATTCACCCACACCCGGACAATCCCGACTTCTTAGTGAGCCAACATGACTGAACACACCCAGAACGCTGCACAGCCCGAGGACAACAAGCTGATTGCCGAGCGCCGCGCCAAACTGGCAAACATGCGCGAGCAGGGCAACCCGTTCCCGAACGACTTCCGTCGCGATGCCACCGCTGCCGAGCTGCAGGAAAAATACGGTGACAAATCCAAGGAAGAGCTGGAGTCACTGGGTATCAAAGTGGCCATTGCCGGCCGCATGATGCTCGACCGCAAGGCGTTCAAGGTGGTTCAGGACATGACTGGCCGCATCCAGATCTACGCGTCCAAGGATGTCCAGAAAGACACCAAACACTGGGACATGGGCGACATCGTGGGTGTACGTGGCACCCTGTCAAAATCCGGCAAGGGCGACCTGTACGTCACCATGGACGACTACGTGCTGCTGACCAAATCCCTGCGCCCGCTGCCGGAAAAGCACAAGGGCCTGACCGACACCGAAGCCCGCTACCGTCACCGGTACGTGGACCTGATGGTGAACGAAGACAGCCGCCGCGTGTTCCATGCCCGGTCGAAGATCATCAACGCCATGCGCCAGTACTTCACCGACCGTGACTTCATGGAGGTGGAAACCCCCATGCTGCAGGTGATCCCTGGCGGCGCCACCGCCCGTCCGTTCGTGACTCATCACAACGCCCTGGGCATCGACATGTACCTGCGGATTGCCCCGGAGCTGTTCCTCAAGCGCCTGGTGGTTGGTGGCTTTGAGCGGGTGTTCGAAATCAACCGCAACTTCCGTAACGAAGGCTTGTCTACCCGGCACAACCCCGAGTTCACCATGGTCGAGTTCTACCAGGCCTACGCCGACTACAACGACCTGATGGACCTAACCGAAGACATGCTGCGCACCATCGCTCAGAAAGTGCTGGGTACCACCACGGTGATCAACACCCGGGTGCTCAAGGACGGCAGCGAAGAAACCATCGAATACGATTTCGGCAAGCCGTTCGAGCGCCTGACCGTGGTTGACGCCATCCTGCGCTACAACCCGGACATCACCCGCGAGCAGCTGGCAGACGACGCGCAGGCTCGTGCCGTGGCGAAGAACCTGGGTATCCACGTGAAGGATATCTGGGGCCTGGGCAAGGTGCAGATCGAGATCTTCGAGGCGACGGCTGAGCACCGCCTGATGCAGCCAACCTTCATCACCGAATACCCGAAAGAGATCTCTCCATTGGCCCGCTGCAAAGACAGCGACCCGTTCGTGACCGAGCGCTTCGAATTCTTCGTGGGTGGCCGCGAGATTGCCAACGGCTTCTCCGAGTTGAATGATGCGGAAGACCAGGCCGAACGCTTCCAGGCCCAGGTGGCGGAAAAAGACGCCGGCGACGACGAAGCCATGTTCTACGACGACGACTACGTCATGGCCCTGGAATACGGCCTGCCGCCGACCGCCGGCGAGGGCATCGGTATCGACCGCCTGGCCATGCTGCTGACCAACTCACCCTCCATTCGCGACGTGATCCTGTTCCCGGCCATGCGCCCCGAGCACAAAGCCGAACAGAAACCGGAAAGCGAGTAAGCCCATGCACCCTGCCGAGGCACTGGCTCAACAACTGAAGCCCGGCCGCGGCTGGGATGAGTGGCTGGCGGACGAGTTCCGCCAGCCTTACATGCTGCAACTGGCCGAATTCCTGGCCGCCCGGGAACAGGCGGGCAAAGTACTCTTCCCGGAGCAAAGACACTGCTTCAACGCCCTGAACAGCACCCCCCTGAACCAGGTCAAAGTCGTCATCCTCGGCCAGGACCCCTACCACGGCCCCGGCCAGGCCCACGGCCTCTGCTTCTCCGTCCGACCGGGTGTGCCCACACCGCCGTCGCTGGTGAACATCTTCAAAGAAATCGAAACCGACTTGGCCATCACCCCGCCAGACCACGGCTGCCTGCAACCCTGGGCCGAGCAGGGCGTATTACTCCTGAACGCGGTGCTCACCGTCGAACAGGGCAACGCCGGTGCGCACCAGAACAAAGGCTGGGAGACCTTCACCGACAAAGTAATCGAAACCGTCAACCGGGAGCGTGAAGGCGTGGTGTTCCTGCTCTGGGGCAGCTACGCCAGGAAGAAAGGCCGGCACATAGACCGCAATCGTCATCTGGTTCTGGAAGGACCGCACCCGTCACCGCTGAGTGCTTATCGAGGATTTTTCGGTTGTCGCCATTTCTCAAAAGCAAATCAGTGGCTGGAACAACAGGAAAGGGCGCCGGTCAACTGGATGTTGCCGACTCAGTCTGAACTGATCGAACGATACAAAAGGGTTGCCGGAGGCTAACGCGAACGTAGTCACTGAGTCCGGGTTTGGCTCCCGAAACCTTGTGGAGCCAGGGATGGCGGAGCAGAGCGTACAGGGACGTATTCACAGCGTGTTTCGGGAGCCAAACCCGGATTCAGGGACGGGCGCCAGACTCCCAAAACATAAAGATCACTGAAGCAACGCCATTGCCGCTTCCATCTGAGCGTTGAGATCCTCCTCCTCGCTCATGTCGATATTCGGATCCAACCCCAAACGCCCAAAGGCAGGAATGGTATTCCAGTCCATCTCCGTCCACGGGTGATCCGTACCCGCCACCAGCTGCAAATTCGCCACCATCACCAAATCGGCATAATCCGCCGCGGGCACCTCACGCTGGAAATTGGCATACTCCAGCGGCACATTCTGAAGATCACTCGGGAAATCCCACTTCTTGAGAATCAGCGCGCCAATGCGCGGGTGCAGCTGATCAATCACATTATCCAGCATGATACTGCTGATCTGGATGTCCCGGTCCTCGACATAGCGCAGAATCGGCAGCACCCCAATCAGGTGAACAAGCCCTGCCAGCGTGGCCTGATCCGGTTTGAGCTTGGTGTAATGCTGGGCCAGAACGTGGCACACGCCGGCCACTTCGGTGCTGGTTTGCCAGGTGGCGCGCAGCCGCTTATCGACCATGTCTGAGGTGGCCTGGAACATCTGCTCCATGGCCAGACCCATGGCCAGGTTGCTGGTGTAGGCCATGCCAAGTCGGCTGACCGCCATGTTCAGGTTTTCAATCGCGCGGCTACCCCGGAACAGCGGGCTGTTGCACACGCGGATAATCCGGGCAGAGAGGGCTGTGTCGTTACTGATCACCTTAACCAGGTCAGCAATTGCCGAGTCTTCGGACTCGGCGATGTCCCGAACCTGAAGCGCCACCTCCGGCAGGGTTGGCAGCACCAGTTTGTCGTTCTCAATGGCGTCGGTCAGGTCAGCCTTGATGGTATCTACAATGTTGGCCATGGTCAGTAACGTTCCGCTTGTCTGGGTGCGCTGCTCGCGCGCACGGGGTAAACCGGTATGTGGTTTAATTTATAGCAAATTTTTCCGGTTTTTCCTGTCAACTTATGTATCTGCCTGCGTTGCGGGTTGTTGCTCGGGCACCGGGTAAGGCAGCGGTTGCATGGTCACGGTCACCGAGTCCATGCCCTCCAGCGCCAGGGTGCCTTGCTGAGCGTCGTGCCGGATAACCGCCAGCATCTCACCCGCCTGTTCACACGTGCACTCTGCGTTAACTACCTCGCCAACGCTCTTGCCCTCGCACAGCAGCCTGGTGCCGGGTTCCGGCGCAGTGTCGGAACCCTCAAAACGCAAGCGGAACAGGCTTTTCTTGAGCTGCCCCAGAAAGTGCATTCTGGCGATCACTTCCTGACCGGTGTAGCAGCCCTTCTTGAAGTGAACGCCTTGCAGGTGTTGCAGGTTGAGCATCTGTGGAACATAGGCCTCCCGGGTCTGGGGCGTTAGCCAAGGCACGCCGGCGGAAATGCTGGCAGCGTTCCAATGTGCCATGGGTAACTCGGGCAGTTGCTCCGGCAGCGGTTGATCTCCCTCAAGCTGCCACCATTCGTAGCGGGCCGTCTGGTCACTGGTATCCTCGATTCGAATCAGGATTCCGGAACCGGTGGCCAGCGTCTGCCCCGGCCGGGAAAGCAATTCGGCTGCGTCGCCGCAGGCAATGATGGCGGCGGGTTTACCGATCAGGCCAAGGATTCGGGCGGAAGGCAGCACGTCCATGCTGGTTCCACGAAACAGCATCAGGTACTTGCGGAGGTGGCTCAGGGTGTCATCCGCCAGCTCTGCATCCAGATCCATCAACAGGTCCTGGCCATGCCGCACCATGCGGGTTACGCAGTAAGCTCGCCCCTTGGGTGTGCAGGCGGTTGCCCGCAAAGACTGGGTCTGTGTCACCTCATCCACATGCTGGGAAAACTGGCCCTGGACAAACTTGTCGGCACCGGGGCCGCTGATGCGTACCACGAGTCTGTTGGTGAGCTGGGTGTAACCGGCGTCAGACGAATTGTGTGGCCGAGGGTTTTCCGTGGGGTTCATCGTGATCTCCATGTTGGGTCAGCGGAGTTCAGTGTGCGTTACGGGTATGGCCGATTCTCAGCCATACCCGCAGACGTCGGAACTCTGGCTCGGGAGCATTGGCTTGGAATGGCCCGATCTTGCCGGTAATCATTACCATGATGCTACCTGATCTGGAGTCTTGGGGGTGGAGTTTCAAGATCAGGCAGGACGCACCCAGGGTACTTGAGGCGCAGACCCGAACGGGTGTCTCGTGGCCATCGCCGAACTGGCAGGTTATGCCGCCGCTGTCGGTGCGCAGGGCCTTAACGGCCCCGGGGCCACGTAACAGGCCATAACGCTGGAAGTTTCGCCAAGCGAAAACAATGGTGATCGGCACCGCCACCAGTAACCAGAGGCTGGCTTCCAGTGCCGCACCAAGGGCAAAGCCGCCGAGCAGCATCCAGGGTGCACAGGCCAGCAGGCCCGTGATGCCGGAGGGGGATAGAGTCAGATCAATCCGGCTGGACACGGTTCAGGATGATGTCAACGATGCGCTGAAGGTCCGGGTCTTCCGGCCGGCTGCGTTGCATGAACCATTCGAACATATCGGTGTCTTCGCAGCTCAGCAGTTTCTTGTATCGGGCCTGGTCGTCCGGCTCGAGATCCCGGTACGCTTCCTCCAGGAAGGGCAGCAGCAGAACATCCAGTTCCAGCATGCCCCGGCGGCTGTGCCACCACAGGCGGTGAAAGTCGGTATGGTCGTTGGACGCATTGGTGTCTGACATAGTCGGTTGCCTTGAAAAAGAGTGGAGTCAGCCCGTCAGGGAGACGGTGTGCGATATGTTGTGGGTACCAGAACCGTGTCTTGAGGATCGTTCAGCAGGCCCGGGTAGTCCAGAGTGTAATGCAGGCCCCGGCTTTCCTTTCGCTGCAGGGCCGAGCAGATGATCAGGTCGGAAACCGTCACCAGGTTACGCAGCTCGATCAGGTCATTGGTGACCCGGTAATTGCTGTAGAACTCGCCGATCTCCCGGGACAGCAGATCCACCCGGTGCTTGGCCCGCTGCAGGCGTTTGGTGGTGCGCACAATGCCCACGTAGTCCCACATGAAATGACGTAATTCGTCCCAGTTGTGAGAAATCACAACGTCTTCATCGGAGTCCCGTACCTGGCTTTCATCCCAGTCCGGTGCGACGGGTGGCTCCGGTATGTCGGATTCCCGCCGGGCGATGTCAGCGGCGGCAGCGCGGCCGTACACCAGGCATTCCAGCAGGGAGTTGCTGGCCATGCGATTGGCCCCGTGCAGACCGGTAAAGGCCGCTTCGCCCACCACATACAGCTGGTTGATGTCGGTGCGTGCCCGTTCGTCGCTGACAATGCCGCCGCAGGTGTAGTGGGCGGCCGGCACCACCGGAATGGGCTCCCGCGTGATGTCGATGCCAAACGCCAGGCACTTTTCATAAATGGTGGGGAAGTGGTGTTTGATGAAGTCTGCGGGTTTGTGGCTGATGTCCAGGTACAGATGGTCGGCACCCAGGCGTTTCATTTCATGGTCGATGGCCCGGGCAACGATATCCCGGGGCGCCAGTTCAGCACGTTTATCAAACCGGTCCATGAATCGGCTGCCGTCTGGCAGCTTCAGCATGCCGCCTTCGCCACGAACCGCTTCGGTAATCAGAAACGATTTGGCGTGGGGATGGTACAGGCAGGTGGGATGAAACTGGTTGAATTCCATGTTGGCCACCCGGCACCCGGCTCGCCAGGCCATGGCGATGCCGTCGCCGGATGCACCGTCCGGATTGGTGGTGTAGCGGTAGGCCTTTGAGGCGCCGCCGGTGGCAATCACGGTAAACCGGGCGCGGAACAGTTCTACGTGGTTATCTTCCAGGTTCAGTATGTAAGCGCCTACGCATCGGTTGCCTGGCAGGGCGAGTTTGCGGTTGGTGATCAGGTCTACTGCTACCCGGCCCGCTTTAAGATCAATATTGGGGCGAGTCTGGGCCTGGCTGGCGAGTGTGGTCGACACCGCATGGCCGGTGGCATCGGCGGCATGGATGATGCGCCGGTGGCTGTGGCCGCCTTCCCGGGTGAGGTGGTAGTCTTCGCTGTCGTCCTGGCGGGTAAACTTTACCCCCGAATCAATCAGCCACTGGATGCTCTCTTTGCTGTGCTCCACGGTAAAGCGCACGGCATCTTCATGGCACAGGCCTCCGCCGGCGTTAAGGGTGTCCAGGATATGGTTCTCAACGGAGTCGGCATCATCAAGCACTGCAGCTATGCCACCCTGGGCCCAGAGTGTGGCGCCGGAGCTGATGTCTGCCTTGCTGACCACGCACACGCGAAGGTGTTCCGGCAGGTTGAGTGCTACGGTCAGGCCGGCAGCGCCGCTGCCGATAATGAGAACGTCGTATTCGAAGGACTGTGGCATTGAGTCGTTATCGCGGGCCATAATGTGGACGTGTATTGAACTAAACTTTACGCTTGCTGTCTATTTGGCCTGATGGATAAGCCGCCCGCCGGTTGCTGTCCAGGACCATGGGTTCATGATCGAACGCCGGAAGAGCCGAATGACACAAGCAGCAAATCTTATCAAGGCCAACCCGTTGGCCACCAAGACAGGACATTCTGTTACGTCGTCCATGACTCCTGATAACGACTGGAAACCGGGTGAGCAGACCGACAGCCAGACGGATCTGCAGTTGGTGCGCAAGGTTCGCAATGGCGATCGTGCGGCCTTTGATCTGCTTGTGGTCAAGTATCAGTCGCGGGTGGCCTCCATCATCAGTCGATACGTCTACGACAGCCAGGAAGTAATGGACCTGACTCAGGAAACCTTTGTCAAAGCGTTCCGGGCGGTCGAGCGGTTCCGTGGCGACAGCGCGTTCTACACCTGGCTGTACCGGATTGCCGTTAACACCGCCAAGAACTACCTGGAAGCCCGTGGCCGCCGGCCGCAGGGCTCGGCGGACTCAGCAGACGCAGAGAACTTTGACGATGGTGGTCGGCTGCGGGATGTCGCTTCTCCAGAGCGGCTGTTGCAGCGGGAGCAGCTGCAAAAAGCACTGTCGGAAGCAATAGCTGGCCTGCCTGAGGAACTTCGTTCCGCTTTTCTACTCAGGGAATATGATGGCCTGAGTTATGAGGATATCGCCCGGATTCTGGAATGCCCGATCGGAACCGTTCGGTCGCGGATATTCAGGGCCCGGGATGCAGTGGATCGGTACTTGGGTCCTTTGCTCAATCATTCAGTGACGTAAATGAGGTTGCATCCGATGGATGAGCGTCTCCGAGAAACCCTGTCCGCGATGATGGACGACGAAGCCGATGAACTATCGGTCCGTCGCCTGTTGTCTCATGGTAACCAGGATGAGGTCAGAAACCAGTGGCAACGCTGGCAGCAGGTTCGTGACCTCATGCATGAAAGTCATGGCCCTGAAGAGGGCGTTGATGTGGCGGTGGCTGTACGTGAGGCCCTTGAGGGTCACATACGCCCTGAACCTTCAAGGCTAAAAACTCAGGTTGCCGCAGGCTCCTACTGGCGATGGCCGGTGGCGGCGATGGTCGTTATGGCTCTGGTCATCGGATTTGGTGCCGGCGCCGGGTGGGATGGGCAAACCCAGGAGCCGGCCGCTGCTGTGGCAGTGACCGGGTTGTCGGATGAGGATGCACTGGCTTTGTCTGCCAGGGTAGAGGAAGTTGCCTTGCAGCGCCTGGACGAAGAACAGCTTAAACAGATGCGCCAGTTCATGCTCGAACACGCCCAACATAACAGTGTTGGCGCAGGCCGGGGCTCTGTTGGTTATGCCCGGCTGGTGAGTGCCAGCAGTGGCTACTGACGTTGGGGAGCGGCCGATGAAGTGGAGGGTGAGCAACCGGGTGTCCCTGAGCCGAAGCGTGTTCGTCGGTGTGCTTGCCGTAATGTTGGTGATGCTGCCTTTTCACGGAGTCATTGCCGAGGCAAGCAACGAACCCGATTCCGCAGATCCTGCAGATGCGATGTCGTGGCTTGAACGCCTGGGGCCATCTTTGAACATGACTTCTTACCGCGGTGTTTTCGTCTATGCCCGTGGAGACCAGGTCCATTCCATGAAGATTGCCCACCGTTATCGGGACGGCCAGGTGGAAGAGCGATTGGTCATGCAGGACGGCGGTAGTGGCGAGATTGTCCGTAAGGGCATGAACGTAGTTTGTGTGCTCCCTGACCGTGGTCGGGTAAGTCTTGACGAGGTGATTCCCTCCGGCCCGTTTGCCGAGGCGTTCACCAGTCAGCTGATGCCTTTTGGCCAATGGTATCGCTCAGAGCTGGCGGGTGAAGATCGCATTGCCGGTTATGATGTGGTGACCATTGCGTTAACCGCCCGTGATGACGAGCGATACAGCCATCGGTTGTGGATGGAAAAAGACACCGGCTTGCTGGTCAAGAGCCAGGTGCGCGACGGTGACGGGGAAGTTCTGGAACACTTTCAGTTTACCAGTCTCGAAATCACCGATGAGATCGCCGACGAGGAGTTGGAAATACAGACCCAGGGGCGCGAAATAACCCGCACGCTGACGACCAGAGACCCCCAGCAATCGGTGGTCGGCCGCATGAGCGGCTGGACCCTCAACTGGCGGCCCGACGGCTTTGTGCCGGCGGCCGCGCCGCGGTCTGGCAAGGGCAAAGCCGTTGCTTTCTCGGATGGGCTGGCGGCGTTTTCGGTGTTTGTCGAACCGGTTGGTCAGTTGAAGATGCCGACCGGGGCCTCGCGGGTGGGCGCAACCACCATATACATGCGCGAGATCCTGGTCGCCGACAGACCATTCCTGATTGCGGTGGTGGGCGAGATTCCCCCGCGGACTGCCCGGAAAGTGGCCGGTGCCGTTGAAATAGATGACGCCCTGGCCCTGGAGTTATCAGGGCTGTGATCACCGAGACCGGCAAAGTGGTGGCCCTGAGTGGCGATAGCGTCTGGGTGCAAACCATCCGTACCAGTGCCTGCGAGAGCTGTTCCGCCAGGGCCGGTTGCGGCCAGAGAGCGTTGGCCAAGGTGTCCGGAGGGCGGGCAAATCAGGTTCTGGTGGAGAATACCGTGGGTGCCAAGGTAGGGGATGAAGTAGTGATCGGTATCGATGAACAGTCACTTCTCGCGGCATCCCTGGCTGTGTACGGTGCTCCGCTGCTGCTGATGGTGCTGGCCAGTATCGCCGGTTATCGATGGTTGGGTAGTACTGACACTGCGGCCATCTTGGGCGCTCTTGCAGGGCTGGGGGCAGGATTCTGGTGGGTACGTCGATGGCAGCGTCGGAGTGGTGATCAATACCAGCCGCGGCTGATCAGGGTGAACAGCACTCATTCCGTGACATGTCTGTGAACCCTACCGTTTTGTAAGTTGAAAAACGGGTTTCCGGCCCCAGAATTACCACGAGTTTACAAGCAGAACACGGGGGTCCACATGCCGAGATCAAACACAGAGGTTGCCAGTCTTGCTCCGGTCCGGAGCACAGGACACTACTGGGCGGCCCTACTGATGCTTTCCGTCATGGTTTCAGTTTTCTGGAGCCAAGCCCTCGCTGCGCGGGGCTTACCGGACTTTACCGAATTGGTTGAAGAGAACTCCAGCGCGGTGGTGAATATCAGCACCACGAGTGAACCGCGTAACCAGGGCTCCCGATTTCAGGGTTCTCCGTTCGATGAGCGGCAGCTTGAGCAGTTGCCTCCGTTTCTGCAGGAATTCTTCCGTGGTCCGCAATCACCGTTCGGCGGGTCGCCTCGTTCCCAGCAGCCGCAGCGCTCCATGGGCTCTGGCTTCATTGTGTCAACAGACGGTTATGTACTCACCAACAACCATGTAGTGGAAGGTGCTGACGAGGTCATCGTACGGTTAAACGACCGCCGTGAGTTTCAGGCCACCATTGTTGGCACCGACCCCCGTTCAGACATGGCCGTACTGAAGATCGAGAACGGTGAAGATCTGCCCGTGGTCAAGGTGGGGCGTTCACGTGACCTCAAGGTGGGCGAATGGGTGATTGCTATCGGTTCTCCGTTCGGTTTTGATTACACGGTTACGGCAGGCATTGTCAGTGCCCTTGGCCGTTCACTGCCCTCCGAAAACTACGTGCCCTTTATACAGACGGATGTGGCTATCAACCCCGGCAACTCCGGTGGACCACTGTTCAATCTTGACGGTGAGGTGGTGGGTATCAACTCCCAGATCTATACCCGCTCTGGCGGTTTCATGGGGGTTTCCTTCGCCATTCCTATTGACGATGCGATGAACGTGTTCAGCCAGATTCGGGACAAGGGCAGCGTTGCGCGGGGCTGGCTCGGTGTGTTGATCCAGGAGGTAAACCGGGATCTGGCGGAATCGTTTGGCCTGAAGCGCCCGAGGGGGGCGCTGATTGCGGAAGTCATGCAAGGGTCGCCGGCCGAGGAAGGCGGCCTGGAATCCGGAGATATCGTTCTGGAATACAACAGTGAGCCGGTTCAGTTGTCATCAGACCTGCCGCCGTTGGTGGGCCGGACGCCGGTGGGCGAATCTGCCCGGTTGACGGTACTGCGGGGTGGCCGGGAAATTGAGTTGGATGTGACCATCGGCCGCCTGCCGGAAGACGGCGATGACAACTCAGACCCGGTGGTTGGTGAAAGCAATGCCCCGTCACAGGACCCGCTGGGCCTGGCGGTTGAATCCCTGACGCCGGAGCAGGCCAGTGCGGCCGGTGTTCAAGGTGGTGTGCTGGTGACCCGGGTAGGCCAGGGGCCGGCAGCCGAGGCCGGGATTCGTTCCCGGGACATCATCACCGAGATCAATCGCGAGCAGGTTCGCTCAGTGGAGGATTTCCGAAAGGCCACCCGGAAGCTGCCGTCAAACCGGGCGGTTTCGGTCAGAATCGTACGCCAGGGCCGCGCTATCTATCTGGTGATGAAGCCCTGACACCATAGAAAACCAGCGTTCGGCAAGCCCCCGGTGTCTTTGACGACAGGCCCGGGGGCTTTTGCTATAATCGCCCGAACTGATAATAAATGGGGTCATGGAACGGACCGTAAACGATGATGACCAGCAAGGAACTTCCCCTCCGACAGCTTCTGCAATTACGCCACGCCTGGATAGCCTGGCTTGTGTTCTTTGTTGCCGTTGCTACCACCCTGCTTCTCTGGCAGGTGTCAATACGCCTTGTGGAAGACCGCACCGAGGCCCACTTTCGAACCCAGTCTCTGCAGCTGAAAAGCGCTATTGAAGAGCGGCTGCTCAATTATGAGCAGGTGCTGGCAGGCAGTTCCGGTCTGTTCTCGGTAGCCGGGGAGGTAACCCGGGATCAGTGGCGGGAGTATGTCGAGAAAGTGGATATCGACCGTTACTACCCGGGTATTCAGGGTATCGGGTTTGTGCAGCGGATTGGGGTTCGGGATATGGCCGATCATATCGCTTCGGTGCGGGCCGAAGGTGTCTATAACTATCTGGTCAAGCCGCTCGGCACAGGCCCGTTCTATTACCCCATGGTGTACCTGGAACCGGGCACAGATCGCAACCGCAGGGCGCTGGGTTACGATGCCTTCAGTGATCCCATCCACCGGGTAGCAATGGAAAAGGCACGGGATGATGCCGTACCTACCGTGACGGGTAAGGTGGTTCTGGTTCAGGAGTCGCTGGCGGAAGATCAGGCCGGCTTCCTGATGTACTACCCGGTATACCAGGGCGGAGAAATTCCGGACATTCGCGCAGAGCGGCGGATGATGCTGTCTGGTTATGTGTTCAGTGCTTTCCGGATGAACAACCTGATTGATGGCATTGTCGGCCTTATCTCTCCCTTTCTTGACGTGCGGATCTACGACAGTGGCGTGGTGGCCCGGGACACCTTGATGTATGGATCCAACCTGGGGTCCCTGGATAACGAATTCAGTTTTGAAATGAGCCAGACCATCTCCCACGGTGGCCGGGACTGGCTGTTGCAAACCCGTTCAACACCTGCCTTCGACTTTCTGGCGGCAGACCCTCGCCCACCGATTGTGCTGGGGTCTGGGTTGGCCATCAGTGCTTTATTGTGCCTGTTCGTATTGGCGCTGATCCGATCCCGCCTGATCGCTCAGATCAGCGCTGGCCGTTACCGGGCCATTACCGAAGGAGCTGCCAATGTCACGCTGGTGATGGATCGCGGTGGCGAGCCGCTTTATGCCAGTCCGTCCAGCCGGGACATCCTGGGCTTCGACCCCGACAAGGTCCATTCCATGCAGCTGGAAGCCCAGGTGCATCCGGACGACCTTCCCCTGCTGCAACGCGGTTTTGCTGAATCCATGCGCGCGCCGGGCAAACAGATGCCGGTCGTCCGGGCGCGTATCCGGGATGCTGAGGGCCAGTGGCGTGACATGGAGGGCACCTATACCGCCATGTTGTCGGTGCCTGGTGTTAATGGTGTGGTACTGAGCCTGCGGGACCTGACCCAGCTCAAGGCAGCCCAATCCGAGTTGCATCGCCTGGCGTTCTACGATCCGCTCACCGGGCTGGCAAACCGTCAGTTGTTCAGGGACCGTCTGAACCACGTGGTACGTCGGAGTCGCCGCAGTGGTGAACCGGCGGCGCTGATGTTCCTGGATCTCGATGGTTTCAAGCGTATTAACGACACTCTGGGGCACGACGCCGGGGACGAGCTGCTGAAACAGGTGGCACTGTGGCTGGAAGGCTGTGTGCGTGAGGAAGACTCGGTGGCCCGCCTCGGGGGGGATGAATTTGTGGTGCTGTTGTCCCAGATCAGCGGCCCGGATGCCGCCGGCAAGGTGGCAGAGTCCATACTCCGCCGCCTGTGTCAGCGAATACGCCTGAACGACCACGAAGTGGGCATCACCGTGAGTATTGGCATCACCATGATTCCGCATGATAGCGAGGATGCCGGCACCCTGATGAAATACGCCGATCTGGCCATGTACCGGGCCAAGGAGCTGGGTCGCAATACCTACCAGTTCTTCACCCCTGCCATGAATATCAAGGCCGCCCGGCGCCTGTTGCAGCAGGAAGAGCTGGCCACGGCCCTGGATGGCGACCGGTTTGTTCTGCATTATCAGCCAAAGATCGACCTCGTCAGCCAGCGGGTGATTGGCGTGGAAGCGTTCCTGCGTTGGCACCACCCGGAAAAGGGACTGGTTTCGGCGCAGCAGTTCATCAACCTGGCGGAAGAGACCGGCCTGATCGTCCGGCTGGGCGAGCTCGCCCTGCGGCAAGCGTGTATTCAGGTGCAGGCCCTGGAACGGGCCGGCTTTGAATCCCTGAAGATGGCGGTGAACCTGTCGGTGCGACAGCTGACCGATTCCGGTTTCCTGGACATGATTCGTCAGGTCATTACGGAAACCGGCGTGTCGCCGGAGCGCCTGGAGCTGGAAATGCCGGCAGAGTTGTTGAACGAAGACCCTCGCATGCTGCGTGAACTGCTGGTGTCACTGAATGACCTGGGGGTTTGCCTGATATTGGATGATTTCGGGACTGGGTCCTGCTCCCTGGTGGCACTGCAGCAACTGCCGCTGGATGTCATCAAGATTGATCATCGGTTCATCCGGGACATCCCCTACAATGTCAGTGCCACCGATGTGGCGTCTGCGGTGATTGCGCTGGCGAAGAAGCTGCACCTGACCGTGGTAGCCGAGGGCGTGGAAACTCTGCAGCAGCTGACTTTCCTGAAATCCGCCGGTTGCGCCCAGTGCCAGGGCAATCTGTTCAGCTACCCGCTGGACGAAGACGCGTTGATTGGGTTCCTGATCCGGCAGTACGAGAAGCCGCTTATTTCCTGATCATGGCAATAGCGGCCGGTAACCGGTAAAATCACGCCGTTCCCGGACCCGGTAGCGGCCATTCCGGGCTCAACCCTACGTCTTATATGAGTAATCATTGTCTGTGACTGAACTGAGCCGAATCCGTAACTTTTCCATTATTGCCCACATTGACCACGGTAAATCCACACTGGCGGATCGTTTTATCCAGATATGCGGTGGCCTGACGGACCGCGAAATGGCCGAACAAGTGCTTGACTCCATGGACCTGGAGCGGGAACGGGGCATTACCATCAAGGCCCAGAGCGTAACGCTCAACTACACCGCCAGAGACGGTGAAACCTACAAGTTGAATTTCATCGACACCCCCGGCCACGTGGATTTTTCCTATGAGGTATCCCGTTCCCTCTACGCCTGTGAAGGTGCGCTTCTGGTGGTAGATGCAGGCCAGGGTGTGGAAGCCCAGTCGGTAGCCAATTGTTATACCGCCATTGAGCAGGGGCTTGAGGTGGTGCCGGTACTGAACAAGATGGACCTACCCCAGGCGGAGCCGGAGCGGGTGGCGGCGGAAATTGAGGACATCATCGGCATTGAAGCCGCCGATGCTGTACGCTGCAGTGCCAAGAGTGGTCTGGGCGTGGAAGATGTACTTGAGGATCTGATCAAGAAGATTCCGCCACCGAAGGGTGACCGCAGTGCGCCTCTGCAGGCGCTGATTATCGATTCCTGGTTCGATAACTATCTGGGCGTGGTATCCCTGGTTCGGGTGACCGAGGGCGTTCTGCGCAAAGGCGACAAGATTGTCATCAAATCCACCAGAAAAGCCTGGAATGCAGATAAGGTGGGTATCTTTAATCCGAAACCCACAGACACCGATGTTCTGGAAGCCGGTGACGTAGGCTTTGTGGTGGCGGGTATCAAGGATATTCACGGCGCGCCGGTGGGCGATACCATCGTGCATCAGAAGTTCGCCGACGAAACTCCGATGCTGCCGGGCTTCAAGAAGGTTCAGCCGCAGGTTTACGCGGGCCTGTTCCCGGTCAGCGCTGACGATTATGACGACTTCCGGGATGCCCTGGAAAAGCTGACGCTGAACGACGCCTCCCTGTTTTTTGAGCCAGAGAATTCTGACGCCCTCGGTTTCGGGTTCCGCTGTGGTTTCCTGGGCATGCTGCACATGGAAATTATCCAGGAGCGACTGGAGCGTGAGTACGATATCGATCTGATTACCACGGCGCCCACGGTAATCTATGAAGTCATTACCAAACAGGGTGAGACCCTGTCGGTGGACAACCCCTCGCGGCTTCCGGATATTGGCTCTATTGAGGAAATGCGTGAGCCCATTGTCGAGGCGAATATCCTGGTGCCCCAGGAACACCTGGGTAACGTTATTGCCCTGTGTGAAGAGAAGCGGGGTGTTCAGAAGAACATGCACTTTATGTCCACCCAGGTTCAGCTCACCTACGAGTTGCCGATGGCGGAAGTGGTGATGGATTTCTTCGATCGGATCAAATCAGCCAGTCGTGGTTTCGCTTCTCTGGATTACCACTTTGTGCGGTTCCAGCAGGCCAATCTGGTTCGACTGGACGTGTTGATTAACGGTGAACGGGTCGACGCCCTGGCTCTGATCGTTCATCGGGATCTGGCGCATCGCAAGGGACGCCAGCTGATCGAGAAGATGAAAGAGCTGATTCCCAGGCAGATGTTTGATATCGCCATCCAGGCGGCAATCGGAACCCAGGTGGTGTCACGGGTTACGGTCAAGGCATTGCGCAAGAACGTTACCGCCAAGTGTTACGGTGGGGACGTCAGCCGGAAGAAGAAACTGCTTCAGAAGCAGAAAGAAGGTAAAAAACGTATGAAGCAACTGGGCAATGTCGAGGTGCCTCAGGAAGCGTTTCTTGCTGTATTGAAAGTGGATAACTAAAACTAAGGCTCCCGGATGGATATTGATTTTCCGCTGGTACTGGTGGTTCTGACCTTCGCGACCGGATTGATCTGGCTGGCGGATAAAGTGTTTTTCAGCAAACGGCGCCAGGCAGCCGGCCCAGACGTTGGCGGTGCCACGTCTGATGAAGCTGCCGAGACCAGTGAACCCTGGTTGGTCGACCTGAGCCGATCGTTCTTCCCGGTGCTGGCCATTGTTCTGGTGCTTCGTTCGTTTCTGGTAGAACCCTTTCAGATTCCCTCCGGTTCGATGCTGCCGACCCTCGAGGTTGGTGACTTTATTCTGGTAAACAAGTACGCCTATGGGCTTCGGCTGCCAGTGGCCGGCACCAAGGTGGTGTCAATAGGTGATCCCGAGCGTGGTGATGTTATGGTGTTTCGTTATCCGGAGGATGGCGCCACCAACTACATCAAGCGAGTGATTGGTTTGCCGGGTGACCGGGTGCGCTATCGCGATAAACAGCTGTTTATCAATGATGAACCGGTGGCCAGGGAGTTTGTGGCCCGGCTTCCGCCCATGGAGCGCTGGCGTGAGGAAGTGGGCGGTGTGGAGCACGATGTGTATCTGACCCTGGGCCGGGTTGCCGGCAACGGGGAAGGTGAATGGCTGGTGCCTGAGGGCCACTACTTTGTCATGGGGGATAACCGGGACAACAGTAACGACAGCCGGTTCTGGGGCACTGTTCCTGATGAACTTGTGGTCGGGAAGGCGTTCGCCATCTGGATGCACTGGAAATCGCTGACAAGTCTGCCATCTTTTGACCGAGTGGGTAGCATAGACTAACCCCGTTGTGCCGGAGACAAACATGATGAAAAAGAATAATCCCGTCGGATTGCAGCAGCAGGGCGGCAGCGCTCTGACCATGCTGATTGTGGCGCTGTTTTTTGGCAGTCTGCTGGCCCTGGGGCTGAAAATTGGCCCCGCTTATCTGGACGATTTTACCATTCAGGAAGCACTGGAAGGCCTTGATGGCACCGAGGGTTTGTCGCGTATGGGGCCGGCGGAAGTGCGCAACCTGATCAACCGGCGGTTGAGCGTCAATAACATTAGAGGTTTTGACGCCAAGCAGATCAGCGTTGAGAAAAATGGCGAGTTCGTGGTCATCAAGGTGGACTACGAGGTTCGCAACCACCTATTCGGAAACGTGGACACCATCGTTCATTTCCAGCACGAGTATGAGTTAAAGGGACAGTGAGTTCACAACCAGATCTGGATCAATTACAGCGTCGTATCGGATACATCTTCAAGGAACCCGAGCGGTTGCTGTTGGCCCTGACCCACAGAAGTTACGGGAACCAGAACAATGAGCGCCTGGAGTTCCTTGGGGATTCCATCGTTAATATGGTCATTGCAGAGCACTTGTATCTGCACTTCGAGAAAGCCCGGGAAGGCCAGTTGAGCCGGCTCCGGGCGCGGATGGTCAAAGGCGTGACGCTCGCCGAGATCGGTCGCGAGTTCCAGCTGGGGCAGTATCTCCGGCTGGGCTCGGGAGAACTCAAAAGTGGAGGATATCGGCGCGAGTCGATTCTGGCAGATGCGGTGGAGTCCATTATTGGTGCCATCTATCTGGACAGCGATTTTCATACCTGCCGCGAGCAGGTACTGCGCTGGTTCGAGCATCGCCTGGCCAATCTGGATATTCAGGACACCCAGAAAGATCCGAAAACCCGGTTGCAGGAATACCTGCAATCCCGGCAGTTCCCGCTGCCCCGTTATGAAGTGATTTCAGTGGATGGTGAAGCCCATGAGCAGACGTTCCACGTCTCCTGTGCCTTGCCCTCGCTGGACCGAAAGACCAGTGGCACCGGCAGCAGTCGCCGCATCGCAGAGCAGCAGGCTGCCCGTAATGCCCTCAAGCAATTGGGCGTGGAGAACTCCTGATGAACGATATTACCCGCCCAGAAGATCCGGACAGCCGTTGCGGCTTCGTGGCTATTGTTGGCCGGCCGAACGTGGGCAAGTCCACGCTTCTGAACCATATCCTGGGGCAGAAACTGAGTATCACCTCCCGCAAACCCCAGACCACCCGACACCAGGTGCTGGGTATCAAGACAGACGGACCGGTGCAGGCCATCTATGTGGACACCCCCGGCATGCACGAAGACGAGCCCCGTGCGCTGAACCGTTATATGAACAAAGCGGCCTCTTCGGCGCTGATTGATGTAGACGTGGTGGTGTTCGTGGTGGACCAGCTGGCGTGGACCACCGCCGATGACATGGTGCTGGAGAAACTGTCGCGGTTGACATGCCCGGTTATCCTCGCGGTTAACAAGGTGGACAAGGTTGAGAACCGGGACAAGCTGCTGCCGCACCTTGAGGCACTGTCCAAAAAGCGGGAATTCGCCGAAATTATCCCGTTGTCGGCGCTCAAAGAAACCAACCTCCAGCCTTTGCAGGACGCTGTGGGACGTTTCCTGCCCCAGAGTGTGCACTTTTACCCCGATGACCAGATTACGGATCGCAGCGAGCGCTTCATGGCGTCGGAGATGGTGCGGGAAAAAATTACCCGCCAGCTGGGCGCGGAATTGCCGTATTCCGTGGCAGTGGAGATCGAGGAGTTCAAGCACGAGGGTAAAACCCTGCATGTCTCGGCCTTGATTCTGGTGGAACGGGAAGGCCAGAAGAAGATCATTATCGGTGACAAGGGCGAGCGCCTGCGCCGCATTGGTCAGGAAGCCCGTGTGGATATGGAGCGCATGTTTGGCTCCAAGGTTATGTTACGTTTATGGGTGAAGGTAAAGCGCGGCTGGGCAGACAGCGACCGGGCATTGAAAAGCCTTGGCATGAGCGATTTCTGAGGCCGTTATGAAGGGAGCGGTGCAGCAGGAGCCCGCTTATGTGATTCACCGGCGCCCCTGGCGGGAAACCGCCTTGCTGGTGGATCTGTTTACCCTGAACCATGGCCGTATGAGCCTGGTGGCGCGCGGCGCCAACAGCGCTAAAAGTCCCCTCAAAGCCCAGTTGCAGCCCTTCCAACCATTGTTGGTAGACTGGACCGGCAAAAGTGACCTGAAAACACTGGTGCAGCTTGAAGTCCGATCAGCACCGCTGCTCTCGCAAACCCGTGCTTTGTACAGCGGCCTCTACATCAACGAATTGCTGCAGCGCATTCTGCCACCGGCAGACCCTCATCCCACCCTGTTTGCCAGTTACATAGAAAGCCTGCAGGCTCTCGGGTCACTGGCGGTCAAGACCGATGTGGAGCCGATCTTGCGGCACTTTGAGCGGGCGTTTGCAGGCGCCCTCGGGTATGACTTTGCCTGGGATGAAGCCACCGATACCGGCTTGCCAGTGGAGGCTGGTGGTTACTACGGTTATGATCCGGTTCAGGGTATTGTGTCTGCTGCTGCCACCGGGGTTCGCCTGCAGCAGATCCCGGGCGAGGCGTTACTGGCCCTGGCCGGTGGCGACTTCACCGGTGAGGTGCCGCGCAGGGCAGCCAAGCGGGTCATGCGCGTTCTGGTGGATTATCTGTTGCAGGGTAAACCTTTGCACAGCCGCAACCTGTTCAGCCATTCAGTTTCATCATCAGGGAGAACCCCATGAATTCCAGAGTGTTGCTCGGTGTGAATATTGACCATGTAGCTACATTACGCCAGGCCCGGGGCACCCGCTACCCAGACCCGGTTCAGGCGGCACTGGTGGCCGAGGAAGCGGGGGCCGATGGCATTACCATTCACCCCCGGGAAGACCGCCGGCACATCCAGGACAGAGACGTACTGCTGCTGAGGGAAATCCTGCAGACCAAGATGAACCTGGAAATGGCGGTCACCGATGCCATGCTGGCCTTTGCCGAACAGGTGCGGCCGGAGTGTGTCTGCCTGGTGCCTGAGAAACGCGAAGAATTGACCACCGAGGGTGGGCTGGATGTCGACGGTCAGGAAGAGCGTGTGGCCAAGGCCTGCGACCGGCTGGCAAAGATTGGGGCCGAAGTGTCACTGTTCATTGACCCGGACCCAGTGCAGATAGACGCCGCTGTGCGCTGTGGTGCGCCGGTTGTCGAGCTGCACACCGGCGAATACGCAGAAGCACAGGACCCGGCTGTTCGGGAAAAAGCGTTCAAACAGCTGGCCGATGCCGTAACCTATGCCCGCAAAAAAGGGCTGATTGTGAACGCCGGCCACGGCCTGCATTATCACAACACCGAGCGGGTGGCGGCGATTCCCGGCATTAACGAATTGAACATCGGCCACGCCATTGTGGCCAGGGCGGTGTTCACCGGCCTGAAAGAGGCGGTTCGGGAGATGCGCGCCATTCTTGAACGCGCCCGGCCCTGAACCTGTCTCAGGTGGTCTCTGGCTGGCGCTGCTGCTCCCTGAACAGCTGCTGCCAGTCGGTTTGTTCACTCCAGACCTGCAGCCGGTCCATGGCTGCCAGCAGTTGGTCCTTCTGTAGCTCCATATCCGGTGCCTGGCATTTCAGGGCGGTCTCAAACCGGTTGGCGGCGGTTCTCAGCTCCGGTACGCCGCAGTAACGGGTTGCGCCGTGGAGCTTGTGTACGCATTCAAGCAGCTCGTCAGTCTCATTGTTGTTCCACAGCTCGGTTACCCGCCCGATGTCCGTGTGCAGCTGTTCCAGCAACATGCTGAACAGTTCCTCTGCCAGATCGGCCTTGCCAGCGGCCAGCTGAATGCTTTCATCAACACTGACGCAATCCTGCTGCATTCGACGGTTCGATGGTCTCAGGGTGCGGCGGGTGTCCCGGACTTCCGAGATTTTGAAACTGTCGTTGCTGCTCTTGCAATCGTAACCCGTGTATTCACGAATCAACTGGACCAGCTGGGTGCTGCTGATCGGTTTTGGCATGTAACCGTCGAAGCCTTGCTGAGTCAGTCTTTCCTGTTCATCGGCCAGGGCATGGGCGGTCAGGGCGATGATCGGGGTATGGTGAGAGCCGGTATCCAGATCCCGGATTCGGGCGGTGGTTTCCACACCATCCATGCCAGGCATTTGCAGGTCCATGAACACCAGGTCAAAGGGCTTCTGCCGGGCCTTGGTCAGCGCCTCGAAGCCGCTTGAGGCGCCCTCTGCTTCAAGCCGGCAGTCCTGCAGCAAGGTCATCACCAGTTTCAGGTTGGCGTCATTGTCGTCCACGGCCAGTACACGAGGAACTTTTGAGGGGCCGTTGCTTCTCAGTGGCAGGGACGCTTCTCCTGCTCCCCGGTTACTGGCCTGGATACCGTGGATCAACAGCAGCAGCTCGTCGTAGAACGCATCCCGGCAGACCGGCTTGGTCAGGTGCCCGCTGGACAGTCCGGACAGCGGCGTGTCATGGGTTTCCAGGGTCGGGGTCAGCAGCAGTGTCCGGCAATCCCGCTCCACTTCCAGCGAGCGCACCATGTTGCAGTACTGGCTGGAGTTCAGCAGGTGGCGGGTAATGCCGATGATGGCGGCGGCGTAGCCCTCCTGCTTGCGCTGGGCTTCCTCCACATGCTCTATTAGGGCAGCCGGCGACGCTACCCGTTGTACGGTCATACCCCAGTCCCGTAACAGGTGTTCAACGGCGAGACCGGTGGTTTTCTGTTGTTCGAGGTAGATAATCCGCTCGCCGCGCAGGGCGTCTTTCGGCGCGCTGGTGTCGGCGGCGGCAGACAGTTCCGGCGTGAGGGTGAACCAGAAGGTGGAGCCCTTGCCGAGCTCGCTTTCCAGGCCAATCTTGCCGCCCATCTCTTCCACCAGCCGCTTGGAAATGGCCAGCCCCAGCCCGGTGCCGCCGTACTGCCTGGCTGTTGAGGCGTCGGCCTGGCTGAAGGCATTAAACAACGACTGCTGCTGGGCCCGGGACAGGCCCACGCCAGAGTCGGTAATGCTCAGGCGCAGGGTTACCCGATTGCTGTCGGGTGTTTCGTCTTCCAGGCTGGCCCGCAGCACCACTTCACCGGTCTGGGTGAATTTGATGGCGTTATTGACCAGGTTGGTGATGACCTGCTTCACCCGCAGCGGGTCACCCATGATGTTGTCCGGTACGTCGTTATAGACCAGCTGCACCAGGTCCAGGTTCTTGGCGTGGGCCGCCGGTGCCAGCATCACCATCACCTCTTCCACGATATCCCTGAGCTGGAATGGTACCCGGTCGAGAATCAGCTTGCCGGCCTCGATCTTGGAGAAATCCAGAATGTCGTTAATGATCGTCAGCAGAATCTCGGACGATTTCCGGATGGTGTTCAGGTGGTCCCGTTGCTGGCGAGGCAGGGGGCTTTTCAGCAGCAACTCGGTAAAGCCGATGATGCCATTCAGCGGCGTGCGGATTTCATGGGACATGTTGGCCAGGAACTCGGATTTGATCCGGCTGGCCTCCAGGGCTTCCTTGCGGGCGAAATCCAGTTCGATATTCTGGATTTCAATGGTTTCCAGCGTTTCCCGGAGGTCTTCCGTGGCCTGGTCGATGTTCTGCTGCATTTCCGCCTGGGCCTTGCTGAGCTCGGAGGCCATGTCATTCAGGCCGGATTCCAGTTGTTCGAACTCTGGGCCAGCACCGGTGTAGACGCGGGTGTCGAGCTTGCCTTCCTTGAGCCTGGCTACTGCTTCATTGAGCTGGAACACCGGGTCGGTAAAGGCCCGGCTCAGGCGCAGGGCTATGGCCATGCTGAGCAGTACCCCGCCAATCACCAGAAGCAGCGAAATCAGTAGTGCTTTGTAGGTTTCCTTTTCAGTGCGGACATGGGACATCTCCACCGCAACCCAGCCCAGGGGTTCCTGTAGCCGGGTGGCCGACTGCCGGACATCCGGGTCGAGCATGGTCTCGATCATCAGATCCTGTAGATAAACCGGGGTGACAAACCGGGTGCTGCTGTCCCGGGTAATCTTTACCGCCAGGTCCGGCTTCAGGGAGGATTCGTCGATGGCATCGGCGCCACCCGGGCCGGTATGGAGCAGGCGGCGGCCGTCTGGCGAGAAGAAGGTGATCGAGCGGACATCCTGCTCTTCCAGGAGGGCGTTGGACAAGCTGCTCAGCAGGCTGCGGTTGGCGGTGAACAGGCCATACTCGGAGCCGGCAGCGAGTTGGCGGGACAGGGATTCACCCCGATCCCTCAGCAGGTTCTCGATGTTGTTGACCCAGCTGTAGGTGAAAAACAGCCCCAGTAACAATGTGGTCAACAAGGTGGGAACCAGCGTTACCACCAATACTTTTTTGCGAATGCCCCAGCGCCGCATAGATATGTTCCTGCTAGTTTCCTGAGCCTGGCCGGGCCGATCTTTCCCGGAACCGGCACTTCCCTGTGTTATGAGCATAGTTGATCTGATTCCCGAAAACTGTGGTAAAGGTTCCGGGAACAAACAGTTATAGCCGCGGGTCATGGATATAGCGACAAGCTGTATTGGGACAATGCGGCCATAAAGCGTATGATTCGAACCCAAAAGTGTATCACAGGGTTTCGCTATGATTTTCCCGACCATTGAAGATTATGTAGGGCATACCCCTCTGGTTCGTTTGCAGCGTCTGCCGGGGGAAACCTCCAATGTCATTTTGGCCAAGCTGGAAGGCAATAACCCGGCGGGCTCGGTGAAGGACCGGCCTGCCATCAGCATGATTCAGGAAGCCGAACGCCGTGGTGAAATCAAGCCAGGCGATACCCTGATTGAAGCGACTTCCGGAAACACCGGCATCGCCCTGGCGATGGCTGCGGCGATCAAGGGTTACAGGATGGTGCTGATCATGCCGGCTCACATGAGTGAGGAACGCCGCGCTTCCATGCGGGCATACGGTGCGGAGATTGTTACCGTCAGCAAGGAAGAGGGCATGGAGGGTGCCCGGGATCTGGCTGCGCGGATGGAGTCGGAAGGCAAGGGTAAAGTGCTGGATCAGTTCAGCAACCCGGATAACCCGCTGGCCCATTACCGCACTACCGGCCCCGAAATCTGGGAGCAGACCCAGGGCAAAGTCACTCACTTTGTCAGCTCTATGGGTACTACCGGCACCATTATGGGGGTGTCCCGTTACCTGAAAGAACGTAATCCCGACATTCAGATTATCGGGTTGCAGCCGGAAGATGGCGCATCCATCCCCGGTATCCGCCGCTGGCCCGAGGCTTACCTGCCGTCTATCTACGACGCTGCCCGGGTAGACCAGGTGCTGGACATTGGCCAGAAAGAAGCAGAAGACACCATGAGGGCGCTGGCCGCCAAAGAAGGTATTTTCTGTGGTGTGTCGTCTGGTGGCTCCATTGCCGCTGCCCTCAAATTGTCCCGTGAGGTTGAAAACGCGGTGATCGTGGCCATTATCTGTGACCGCGGAGATCGATACCTGTCTACCGGTGTTTTTCCAGGCGCCTGAACCGGTCATCCAAGCCGGCTAAACAAGAGAGAACTACCCTTATGAGTAAGCGTCGCCGCAAGGTTCTGCCCCAGGAACCGGTGCGTTGTGAAATTGAGACCCTTGGCCACGACGGCCGGGGTATTGCCCGGGCCGACGGTAAAGTCCAGTTTGTGGATGGTGCTCTGCCTGGTGAAACGGTGATGGCCAAGATGGTCAGCACCCGCAGCAAGTTCGATGAGCTGCGTACCCTGGAGGTTCTGGAAGTGGCTCCTGACCGCCAGCAACCGCCCTGTGAGTTTGCCGACCTTTGTGGTGGCTGCAGCCTTCAGCACATGAGTGCCGATGCTCAGATTCGGTTCAAGGAAGACACGCTGAGGGAGCATTTTGCCCATTTTGGAGGCATCGAGCCCCAGGAGTGGGTTGAACCCATGCGCTCGCCCGATACCCTGGGGTATCGTCGCAAAGCCCGCCTGGGCGTGCGCTATGTCAAAGCCCGAGAGTCGGTGTTGGTAGGATTCCGGGAAAAGCGCAACAGCTTCCTGACCGATATCGACCGCTGTGTGGTGCTCGACCCTCGCATTGGTGACCGCATCAAACCCCTGCGGGAATTGCTGCATGGCATGGCAGCCTTCGACCGGATTGCGCAGGTAGAGGTGGCCTGTGGTGATGATGTTGCGGCCATGGTGTTCCGCAATATGGACGAACTGGTTCCCGAAGATCGGGAAAAGCTGATCGCCTTTGGCCAGGCCCATGACTTGCATATCTATCTTCAGCCCAAGGGGCCGGACACCGTGCACCGCATCTGGCCGGAATCGTCCGGTCGTGAGGGTGAGCGCCTGACCTACAGCCTGGAGGAGTTTGACTTGACCATGAAGTACCATCCGATGGACTTCACTCAGGTCAATGCCGGTATCAATCAGAATATGGTTCATCGCGCAGTGGAGTGGCTGGATGTTCAGCCCGGTGAGCGGGTGCTGGATCTGTTCTGTGGCCTTGGTAACTTTACCTTGCCGTTGGCTCGCAAAGGCGGTCAGGTGGTCGGCGTCGAAGGCGATGATGCCATGGTGGTGCGCGGCCGCGAGAACGCACAGCTCAATGGCCTGGATAATGTTGAATTCTTCGGAGCCGACCTGCACGGAGACTTTACCGGTCAGAGCTGGGCCAAGGAGGGGTTCGACAAGATTCTGATCGATCCGCCCCGTTCCGGCGCGGAAGACATCTGCAAGTACCTCACGGCGTTTGGGGCCCGCAGGATTGTCTATGTTTCATGTAATCCGGCCACTCTGGCGAGAGATGCCGGCGTCATGGTGCGTAACGGTTATCGCCTGGTGCGCGCGGGTGTGATGGATATGTTCCCCCACACCACCCATGTAGAATCCATTGCTCTGTTTGAGCGTGAATGACTCTGACTGAACACTCGACAGTCAGATGCCGGGTCGCCAGGATCGCGACCCGGGTAACCGGAAAATCAGTGGGTATGCCTCTGCTATGGTAAAAGTTCGGGAAGATTATTCGGTCACTGGTGATGGCGAAATCGACATTGATCGTTGTGTTCGCCACATTGCTGAACAGACGCACCTGGATAATCCGGAGCAGCTCCGGCAGGCCTGTGAAAAGGCGGCGAGGATTGCCGTGCAGGCATTCCGGGAAGATCGCCTATGGGCGCCGGGCTCCAGCAGTTTCCGAACAGGCCTCGAAATGGCCCAGGTGCTGGCTGAACTGCATCTGGACCAGGCCAGTCTGGTGGCTGCCGTCTTGTACCGGGCCGTGCGTGAAGAGCGGGTACCGCTGGAAGAGATCCGCAAGGAGTTTGGCGACGAGGTTGCCGGGCTGATCAACGGTGTGCAACAGATGGCGGCCATTTCGTCAGTTCATCACCCGCTCAAAGGCAATGTGCTGGGCCAGAGTGAAGGGCAACTCGACAATGTCCGGAAAATGCTGGTTACCATGATTGATGATGTCCGGGTGGCGTTGATCAAGCTGGCCGAACGGACCTGTGCGATTCGGGCAGTCAAGGATGCGCCGGAAGAGAAGCGCATGCGGGTGGCCAGGGAAGTCTTCGATATCTACGCGCCCCTGGCGCACCGGCTGGGTATTGGTCATATCAAGTGGGAACTGGAGGATCTTTCTTTCCGGTACCTGCACAGCTCCGCGTACAAAAAGATCGCCAAACTGCTGGATGAGAAACGGTTGGACCGGGAAGGCTATATCCGGCGGGTCATCGAGACCCTGCAAACCGAACTTCAGGCCTCGGGCATCAAGGGTGAGCTCACTGGCCGGGCCAAACATATCTACAGCATCTGGCGCAAAATGCGCCGCAAGGGTATCGATTTCTCCCAAGTCTATGATGTCCGCGCGGTGCGCATCCTGGTGCCGGAAGTCCGGGACTGCTATGCCGCTCTGGGTATTGTCCACACCCTGTGGCGGCATATTCCCAACGAGTTTGACGACTACATCGCCAACCCCAAGGAAAACGGCTACCAGTCGCTCCATACGGCGGTGATTGGCCCGGAAGGCAAGGTGATGGAAGTGCAGATCCGCACCCATGCCATGCACGAGGAAGCCGAGCTGGGTGTTTGTGCCCATTGGCTATACAAGGGTACCGACAAGAATAACAAGTCCACCGGCTACGATGCCAAGATCAACTGGCTGCGGCAGGTGCTGGAGTGGCAGGAAGAATTGGGAGACCTGTCTGGTTTAGCTGATCACCTCAAGTCAGACGTCGCCTCGGATCGGGTTTATGTTTTCACTCCCGAAGGCCACGTGGTCGATTTGCCCCAGGGTGCCACACCGGTGGATTTCGCTTATCGGGTACACACCGAAATCGGTCACGCCTGCCGGGGTGCCCGGGTGAACAGCCGGATCGTCCCTCTGACCTATCCGCTGAAAACCGGCGACCAGGTATTTATCCTCACCTCCAACAACCCGGCGCCGAGCCGGGACTGGCTGAACCCAAGCCTGGGCTATATCCAGACATCCCGGGCCAGGGCAAAGGTTACCCACTGGTTCAAGCAACAGAATCGTGACCGTAATATCACAGACGGCCACGCTATCCTGGAAGACGAATTCAAGCGTTTGTCGCTGTACGATGTTGATCTGGGGGATTTGGCCAAAAAGGTGAATTACCACTCGCCAGACGATATGTTCGCCGCCATTGGGGCCGGCGATTTGCGGCCTGCGCACGTGGCGAACGTGGCGCAGCAGATGCTGGAGCCGAAGTCTGAACAGCTCGACCTGAAGCTGACCACTGCCCGCAAGAAGGATTATGACACCGAGTCAGATATCCAGATTCTGGGTGTGGGCAAACTCAAGACCCAGGTGGCCAAGTGCTGCAAACCGCTACCGGGTGATGCGATTGGCGGATATATCACGGTTGGGCGTGGTGTCACCGTGCACCGACAGGACTGCCTGACCTTCCTCAGCCTGAGGGAATTCGAGCCCAACCGGATCATCGAGGTGAACTGGGGTGGCAAGCCGGCCTCTGTGTACCCTGTCGATATCGAAATCGAAGCTTATGATCGCTCGGGGCTGTTGCGGGATATAACCCATGTGTTGTCGTCGTCCCGCAGTGACGTGCTGGCCCTGAATACCTTGACCAACAAGGATGAGAACATCGCTACCATGAGGGTGACGGTGGAAATCTCCAGCCTGGAACAGTTGGCGCGGTTGCTGGCCCAGATTCGCAACCTGCCGAACATCATCGACGTAAGGCGAAAGCGCGGATGAGCTATTCCATTGATGACCTGAAAACCCTGATGGCCCGGCTCCGGGAGCCAGACACGGGCTGCCCCTGGGACACCCGGCAGACGTTCGCCAGCATCGTGCCCCACACGATAGAAGAAGCCTACGAAGTGGCCGACGCCATTGAACAGGCGGATTACCCGCACCTGAAGGATGAGCTGGGAGACCTGCTGTTCCAGGTGATCTTCTACGCTCAGATGGGGCGTGAGGAAGGGCATTTCGATTTCGATAGCATCGTTGATCACCTGGTCCGCAAACTGATTCGCCGGCATCCCCATGTCTTCCCGGAAGGCACTCTGGAAAGCCGCATTGACCCGAGCAACCGTCCCAGCGAAGCCTGGATCAAGGAGAGCTGGGAGCGTATCAAGGCGGAGGAGCGGGCCGAGAAACCTGTTGTTGAGTCGTCGGTCAGCCGCCTGGATGGCATTGCACGAACCCTGCCGGCCATGGCCCGTGCCGAAAAATTGCAGCGCCGGGCTTCGCGCCATGGCTTTGACTGGCCTGAGGTTGGCCCGGTCTTCGACAAGCTTCACGAGGAGATCGATGAGCTGAAAGACGCATGGCAGGCCGCCCAGAATGGTAGTGGCGACCAGGATGCGGTCGAGGATGAACTGGGTGATCTGCTGTTCGTGTGCGTGAATTTGGCACGATTCATGAAGGTGGATCCTGAGCAGGCCCTGAACCGAACGAACCGCAAATTCGACGCACGTTTTCGGGCGATCGAAGCGGTGCTGGAACGTGAGGGGCGTGATCTGGATGAGGAGTCCCTTGAAGCGCTGGATGCCATATGGCAGAAGGTCAAGGGGGTTGAAAACCGTTAACGGTCAGTGCCTCGGAACAGTAGCCGATAAGTACAATCCGTTACCAATTTTCAGTCACTGAAATGTCATTCTTCGTCTACACTTCTAGTGCGGCTTGCACCATATCGGTGCGCTGTACCGTCAGATAAGATGCAGGGGTGAAGGCACCATGAAAATCAAAGATCTGGTCAAGCATTGGGACAAGCACGGTCGTGGTCGGCTCACTCGTGATGCCGCGTACCTGGCGTTGTCTGACCAGCATCACGAGCTGTTGCAGAAAGTGGCAGCGATGTATCCGATGAAATCCTCTCAAGACCTGATGCGTGATCTGATCTCCGCTGCGCTTGATGAGCTGGAAACCAGCTTTCCCTACGTTCAGGGCGACAAAGTGGTTGCTTATGATGAGGATGGTTTTGAGATCTACGAAGACCAGGGACTGACTCCGCGGTTTGTAGCCCTGAGCCAGAAGCATATCAAGCGCATCAAAGCCCGTCAGCTTGAATCGGTGGCCTGACGCCAGTACCGATTCAGCTCACCACCGGGTTCCATCAACCCAGGCGCCGTGCGCTTGGGTTGATGTCTGCTCGTCTATATTACTTTCCCTTGTCTGCCAGGCGATCCTTCAGCGGCCCCTGAGTAATCAGGTCGTCCAGGGCAGCGGCAATCATGTCATTGAGAATCTCGCTTTCGCTGCGATCTGGATAGAGTTCCGCCAGCGCGGCTACCCGGGCGGCGTCTTCAAGGGGCAGGCGCAGATTGTATTCGTGTGTACGTTCCGTCGCCTGTTTTTCCTGTTCCCAGTGCTGGGGCAAATCGGTCACTTTCATGGTGGCTCCTTGGGGCGAGGGGATTGAATCGCCAATAGACTTTTCGAACGGATCCTTAGTATCGTAAGTTTACTTCGTCTCCGTCAATTCAGAAGGAACTCAACGTGACCGAACTGCACCCCGATCTGCGAGAAAATGTGCGTCTGCTGGGCGAATTGCTGGGCCAGAGCATCCAGCGTTTTCCCGGGCAGGACTGCTACGAGAGGATTGAGGAGATTCGGGCTGCGGCCAAAGCTGACCGCCGGCAGGAGAGTGGCTCCGGGCAGCGCCTGGTAACACTCCTGGGGCAACTGAGCGACGATGAACTGTTGCCGGTCACCCGCGCCTTCAACCAGTTTCTCAACCTGGCGAACCTGGCCGAGCAGTACCATGGCATTCGCCGTAAGCAGGGCCACCCTTCCGACCTGATGGTAGAGTCCCTGGGTGAGGTCTTCGAGCGATTGAAATCCGGGGGCGTTGATCCTGAGGAATTGCATCAGCGGGTGGCTGACCTGCGGATTGAGTTTGTACTGACTGCCCACCCGACAGAAGTTGCCCGCCGTACCCTGATTCTGAAATACGATGAAATGTCGGATTGCCTGGCCCGGCTCGACCACGACGATCTGATGCCGGCGGAGCGTGATGAGATTGTGGCCCGCCTGTCACGGCTGATTACTGAGGCCTGGCACACCGACGAAATCCGCCATGAGCGGCCGACGGCTGTGGACGAGGCCAAGTGGGGCTTTGCGGTCATTGAGAACAGCCTCTGGCAGGCATTGCCCAGATTCCTTCGAAGCCTGGACCAGTCACTTTCTGATGCAACGGGCAAAGGCCTGCCCCTGCAGAATTCCCCGATTCGTATTGCCTCCTGGATGGGAGGGGACCGAGACGGTAACCCGAACGTGACTCACGATGTGACTCGTCAGGTCTTCCTGCTGGGCCGCTGGATGGCTGCCGATCTTTACCTGCGGGATATTCAGGCTCTGAGGGCCGAGTTATCCATGTGGCAGGCCAGTGATGAACTGAGGGCACGGGTCGGTGATTGCCGGGAGCCCTATCGTCAGGTACTGGCCGAGTTGCGGGAGCGCCTGGTCCGTACCCGGGACTGGGCCGAGGCCGGCGTTAAAGGCCTCGTAGCGGACGAGACCGGTATCCTGTTTGAGAACGAAGACCTGACGGCTCCCCTGGAGCTGTGTTATCGATCACTGATGGATTGCGGCCTGGAGCAAATTGCCAACGGCCCGCTGTTGGACACCATTCGCCGTGCTCACACATTCGGACTGCCGCTGATTCGCCTGGATATCCGGCAGGAGGCTTCCCGGCATGCGGAGGCGGTGGCAGAGATGGTGGATTACCTGGGGCTGGGAGACTATCTGTCCTGGTCGGAAGACGACCGGCAGGCATTCCTGCTGCGCGAGCTGCAAGGCCGCCGGCCACTGGTGCCCCGCAACTGGGAACCTTCAGAGTCAGTCAGGGAAGTGCTGGCTACCTGCGAGGTGGTGGCGGGCCAGACCCCGGAAGCGCTGGGTTCCTACGTTATCTCCATGGCCAGCAAGCCTTCAGATGTATTGAACGTGATCCTGTTGTTGCGGGAAGCGGGAATGAAGTTCCCGATGCGTGTGGTGCCTTTGTTTGAAACCCTCAGCGATCTTCAGGGTGCACCAGACAGCATGGCTGCCCTGTATCAGGTTGATTGGTACCGCGAGTACTGCCAGGGCCGCCAGGAGGTGATGATTGGCTATTCGGACTCGTCCAAGGACGCCGGCCAGCTGATGGCAGCCTGGGCCCAGTACCAGGCGCAGGAAAAACTCACCCAGGTGGCCCGCCAGTATGGCGTGCACCTGACCCTGTTCCACGGTCGCGGCGGCACGGTGGGCCGTGGTGGCGGCCCGGCGAACCGGGCGATTCTGTCGCAACCGCCGGGATCGGTAAACGGCAGTTTCCGGATTACCGAGCAGGGGGAAATGATCCGATTCAAGTTCGGTTTGCCCCGGCTGGCGGTACAAAGCCTTACCCTGTACACCACTGCCGTCATTGAGGCGACCCTGGCGCCACCGCCACAACCCGAGGACAGCTGGCGCGAGATGATGGACTGGCTGACCGAGCGTTCCCTCAAATCTTACCGGGAAGTGGTAAGGGAGAACCCGGATTTCGTGCCTTATTTCCGGCAGGTTACACCTGAAACTGCGCTGGGTAAGCTGGCCCTGGGCAGTCGACCGGCGCGCCGGAAAGCCACCGGTGGCGTGGAGAGTTTGCGAGCCATTCCCTGGATTTTTGCCTGGACCCAAATGCGCCTGATGCTGCCCAGTTGGCTGGGCAGCGATGTGGCCCTGGAGGAAGCCGCCCGGCATCAGCGCCTGCCAGAGCTGCGTGAGATGATGCGGGGCTGGCCGTTTTTCCGCACCTATGTCGACATGCTGGAAATGGTGCTGGCCAAAGCCGACCTGCGCATTGCCAGCTATTACGAGCAGACCCTGGTGGAGGATGAAAGCCTCAGGGCCCTTGGGGGTAGCCTCAGGGAACGGCTGAACGGCTGTATCGAGCGCGTGCTGGAGCTCAAGGATCAGCAAGCCCTGTTGGAGAGCGAACCGGTGTTTGCCCATTCCATGAGAGTGCGCAACCCCTACACGGACCCATTGCATTACCTTCAGGCGGAATTGCTCAAACGCGACCGCGAGAGTGAGGGCAAAGGTGAGGTGCCGGATATGGTGGAGCGGGCGCTGAAAGTCACCATGGCGGGCATCGCCGCTGGTATGCGTAATACGGGCTAACGTGCATAATAACGCCGGGGCCGGAAAGCCCTGAACCGGATAAAGGAGTCTTCCCCGTTGGCACTGTCAGAGCGACTGTCGCATTACCTCGCCCGCAAGGGTATCAGCTATCAGCAGATCGAAATTGCACCGGTAAGCAATCTCGATGCCGCGGTTCTTGCCTCTGGCAAGCCCCAGCATGATTTTATCCAGCCCACGCTGCTGATCGACATCAATGGTGTGGTCATGGCGGTGCATCGCTTTGACAGTACGTTGGATATGGACACCCTGCATCAGTTTACCGGGCGTCGCCTGCAGCCGCTAACCGCGCGCCAGACAGCAAGGCTGTTTGGCGACTGCGAGCCGGGATTCGTGCCACCGGTGGGGAATGCCTGGGACCTGCCGGTGCTGATTGACGAAGATCTCACCACCGCCGACCAGGTGGTGTTCTCAGCTGGCACCAACGATACCCTGGTTGTGATGGACGGCCGCTCGTTCCGGTTGGCACTGGCGGGTGCCCGGGAAGGGCATCTGGTTATCCGGGGGCAGGGTAATGGCTCCCGTGGCGCACTGAGCCTCGACGAAGTGGCTGACAAACTGCAGAAACTCTATCGTCTGCCGCCCATGCCGGCGCTGGCGTTGCGGATTCTGCGCCTGACCGCCAATACGGAAGCCACCGCCAGAGAGCTGGCGGAACTGATTGAGTTTGACCCGAGCATGACGGCCCAGATCATGCGCTACGCACGGTCGGCACTGTTCAATTACCCTGGTCAGATCAACTCGGTTCAGGAGGCCGTTACCCGGGTGCTGGGGTTTGATCGGGTCGCCCATATTGCCATGGGTATTGCATCGGTGAGGGCTTTTGATGTGCCCAGGGGTGGAATGCTGGGCATGGATAATTTCTGGCGTCACTCACTGTACTGTGCCTTCCTGTGCCAAAGTCTGGCGGCGCGCTCCGGCCGGGACAAGGGGCTGGCGTATCTGTGCGGGCTGTTGCACAACTTTGGCCTGTTGCTGGTGGGGCACCTGTTCCCCTCTGAATTTCAGGAACTGAACGCGCTTCGGGAGATCAACCCTGAAGCAAGCATGCATTCACTGGAACAGGAAGTGTTTGGCCATAGCGAGCGCCAGGATATCCTGGCGGTTGGCCATGGTGCCATTGGCGGTATTCTGCATCGGCTCTGGCAACTGCCGGAACCGGTCATCAAGGCGGCAGGCATGCACCAGCACCCGGGTTATCATGGTGAGCATGAAGAGTATGTTTTGATGGTCCAACTGGCGAATGCACTGCTGAAAGAGCAGGGTATTGGCGACGAGTTCAACCCGGATGATATCCCCGCACTGACAGAAGCGCTTGGCCTGGAGCCCGCAACACTGGCGCTGGTTCAGGAAGAAATCCAGGCGGTTGCAACCGACCTGGATGTGCTGGCGTCGTCGCTTGCATCCTGAGCAAAACGGCGTCAGGCTTCTGTGCCTGAAGCCCCCTGTGTTCCGGTAATTCCAACCATGATACGGAGGTCGACTTTCTCTGTCGGGGCGGACTTCGTATAATGCTGCCTCAATTTTGGGCAGGCGCGCCAGCAAGTGGGCCTGGAGGCCCTGAGAGGTTGTCGCAAAGGCGACGGTTTTTGCCGCAACTTTTCAAACGATAATATAAGACAACGGGAGCACAACGTTATGAGAATCATCATGTTAGGCGCGCCAGGCGCTGGAAAGGGTACTCAGGCTCAGTTCATTACCGAGCGTTTCGAGATCCCCCAGATCTCCACAGGCGACATGCTCCGTGCCGCCGTCAAGGCCGAGTCCGAACTGGGCAAGCAGGTCAAGGAAGTGATGGCCTCCGGTGGGCTGGTGTCTGACGATATCATCATCGCCCTGATCGACGAGCGTATTCAGCAGCCGGATTGCAAGAACGGTTTCCTGCTGGACGGTTTCCCACGCACCATTCCCCAGGCTGAAGCGCTTAAAAACCAGGGTATTACCATCGATTACGTGGTGGAAATCGCCGTTGAAGACGAAGAAATTGTCAGTCGTCTGTCTGGCCGTCGTGTGCACGAAGGCAGTGGCCGTATCTATCACGTGAAATACGATCCGCCCAAGGTAGAGGGCAAGGACGATGAGACCGGCGAACCGCTGGTACAGCGTGAAGACGACAAGGAAGAAACCGTACGCAAGCGCCTGAACATCTACCACGAGCAAACGGCGCCGCTGATTGGTTTCTACCAGGACTGGGCCAGCAAGGCACCTGCCGATGCGCCCAAGTACGTGCGCGTGGAAGGCATTGGTAGCCTGGACAGCATCCGCGACCAGATCCTGTCCCAGCTTAAGTAATCGAAACGGGAGTAGCCCGGGAGGCTTGATTCTGTGAAGCTTTTAGCACTGGATACGTCTTCTGAGGGCTGCTCCGCCGCTCTATGGCTGGATGGCCAGATCAGCGAGCGGTTTGAACTGGCCCCACGGGGCCACACCCGCCTGTTAATGCCCATGGTTCGCGAACTGCTCGCCGAACAGGGGCTTTCCCCGAAAGATCTTGACGCTCTGGCTTTTGCCCGTGGCCCGGGCTCCTTCACCGGTTTGCGCATTGCGACCGGGGTGATCCAGGGGCTTTCCTGGGGGCTCAATTTACCGGTTGTGCCGGTGTCGTCGCTGGCGGCTGTCGCCCTGGACGCCATTGAGCAGCACCGGTTGGCTGATGGAGAACACGTTGCGGTGGCCTTTGATGCCCGTATGGGCGAAGTCTACTGGGGTACCTTCCTGTGTCAGCAGGGGTTGCCGGTGTTGATCGGCGAGGAGCGGGTCTGCCCGCCCGGGGCGGTGAGCCTGCCGGGCTCAGACATATCGGCGAACTGGACTGGTGCTGGCCAGGGCTGGACATTAAAGGGCGATATGCCCGAAGTGGTGGTCTGCCGGATCAGAGCGGTGGATGACACCCTGGTGCCCCGGGCCGCCATGGTGGCCCGGTTGGCAGAACAGGATTTTCGCCATGGCATCGCGGTGCCGGCGGAGCTGGCGCAGCCGGTCTATATCCGGGATGAAGTGGCCTGGAAGAAACTGCCCGGCCGTGCGTGAAAGGTCGTTTTCTGATCAGAAATGTTGCCGCCTGCCTTTCCAAGAGGCCCCGGTTCTTCCATAATGCAGCAACACACTTGAACCGTTTCTGTGGTTGCGCATTATGATCGGTGGTATTAATCCGGCCAATTCCCCCCTGATTCAAACGGGTAACAACAACCCGGCACGAGAGCGTACCGATGTCGCCAGGTCCCCGGCCGCCTCTCCCCAGGCCCCCGGTGCCGAGTCGGTTCGTCGTGACCTGAATGCGCCCCAGCAAAGTCGGGATACCGCTCCCGGTAACCAGACGGCTAGTGAAGCGACCGATCGTCGTGTTGAAGCCCACAGGGCCGCTGAGGATGCCCGGCTTGAACGATTCCGTGCCGACGAATTGCCATTGCCTGCGTCCAGGGCACTGTCCACCTTTGCCGGTGTGGCCGCCGCCGGGCAGGAATTTGAAGGCGGCTCGGTTATTTCCGGTATCGACATTCTCGTCTGATGCCAAACCCTTCCCATGATACTTGCCACTCCCTGACGACGACCGTTGCCGTTGGTTGCAGCCCGCTGGGTGACCAGATGGTTGCACGACAGCTGGCGGACGAGCTGGGGTTGCGTTGGCTGGGTGTCGTCAAACCCAAACAGGTCCGGGAATTTCCGGTGCTGCTGTATATGGACGACGAAGGCCTTGCCCTGCAGTTGACCGGCAAAGGAGCACCTGGGCCAGTCCGGGCCGAGTTTGTGACCGGCAAAATGGGCTACCGCCGGGAGCACGGTGGCGGTACCGGCCAGTTGGTGGCCCGGGCGGTTGGTTTGCAGAAAACCAGGGCCCAGCTTCATGTACTGGATGCCACTGCCGGCCTCGGCCAGGACGCTTTCGTGCTTGCCAGCCTCGGTTGCCGGTTAACCCTGTTGGAGCGCAACCCGGTGATCCATGCCTTGCTGGCAGATGGCCTGGCAAGGGCCGCACTGAATGTCGATTGCGCGCCCCTGATGGCCCAGATGCAGCTTGAGGCCGGCAGTTCCATTGACTGGCTTGAGAACGCCGGCAAGGATGCGGCGGATGTGGTGTATCTGGACCCGATGTTCCCCCACCGGGACAAAGCCGCCCTGGTCAAAAAGGAAATGCAGGTGTTCCGGCAGGTGGTGGGAGACGATGACGATTCTGAACAGCTGCTTGCCGCAGCCCTGGCCTGTGCCCGTTACCGGGTGGTTGTGAAACGCCCCCGGAAGGCGCCTGCGGTGGCGGGGCCGGAGCCCACTACGCGGCTCGAAGGCAAAAGCAGCCGCTACGATATCTATTCCATCAAGGCGCTGCCGGCCTGAGATAACCCGGGCCGGCAGACCTCAAAGACTCACGCATCGAGCATGGTGACCTGCTGAATGGCTTGTCGTTTTTCAACGCTCAGCACCAGCCGGGCATCTTCGGCCACCTCATCCAGACCTTCTCCGTAACAAAGCAGGCCGTTGTCATCGGTGGTCAGCACGCCGGTTTTCTGCATATTGGCGATGAAGTTCCGGAACAGGGTTTTGTCGAAGAATTCCGGCGCATTAAGACCAAACAGGATAGACATCCGCTCGGCCAGCAGCGTGCTTTGCTCTTCCAGTTCCGCCGCGGTCAGTTTGCCCGAACCATACTTGCGCAGAATGCCCAGGGTAATGTGGTAGCGTTCAAGGGTCTGGATGATAAACCGGGAAAGGATGCGGGCCCGCAGCATGGCTTCGGTGCCTTCTTCCGGTCGGCCCAGGCGCTCGTCATCCAGTTGGATAACCAGGCCCTGATCAATCAGCACGTCGATCCACTTGTTAATAACCGATTCCACTTCATCCTGACCGAATTTAAGGAACAGTTCGGACTGCAGGTAAGGGTAGGCAACGCTGGTAAGGAACAGAACCTTGTCTCTGCGCAGGCTGGTTTTGTTCTCGAACAGGCTGACAATCAGCGCCGGCAATGCAAACAGGTGCTGGATGTTGTTGCGGTAGTAGGTCATCAGAATGGCGTTGGCGCCTTCCAGGGCAATGATATCGCCCAGCTTCTGGGGTTGGCGGGTAATCAGCCCCATGTTCTCACAGTAAGCAACCCAGTCCCGTGCTGAACCCTCTGGCAAGGTGACGGTGTTGGCGTACGGGTAGGCCCTGAGCAAGTTGGCATACTGGTCCATCAGCCTGATCAGTTGACCCTCATCCATGGCCAGGCGCTCGGTACCCAGTAAAACGGTGGCGGTCATGCCAATCGGGTTGACCGCCACAGAAGCGTTGATGTTGCTGGCTACCCGCTTGGACAGTTCATCCACCGCCTCGGTGAGCCACGTGGGCCGGTACTCGGCGTCGTAAGCCTCGCTGCGCCAGCTGTCATGGACTTCGTCCAGAACATCGGCCAGTGGTATGGCGTCACCAAAGTTCACCGCTACCCGGCCGAACGAGTTGGTCAGTTTCCGGGCCGTCTTGGCCAGGCCGAAGACGCTTTCCTTCTGTTTCTTTTTACCGCGCAGCTCGCCCAGGTAGGAGCGGCCCTCCATCACTTTCTCATAACCGATGTAAACCGGCACGAATACGATGGGTTTGCGGTGATCCCGCAGGAAGCTGCGCACGGTCATCGACAGCATGCCCGGACGTGGTGGCAGCATGCGCCCTGTGCGGGAGCGGCCGCCCTCGACAAAGTATTCCACCGAGTAGCCCCGGGTGAACATCACGTGCATGTATTCGTTGAAAACCGTGGCGTACAGAGGGTTATCCCGGAAGCTGCGGCGCATGAAGAAAGCCCCGCCCCTGCGCAGGATTGGGCCAACAATGGGCATGTTCAGGTTGATGCCGGCAGCAATGTGGGGTGGCATCAGGCCGTTCTTGTACAACACGTAGGACAGCAACAGGTAATCGATGTGCGAACGATGGCAGGGAACATAGACCACGGCATGGTCCTGGGCGACTTCCTTGGCCACCTTGATGTTGTTGACGGCGATGCCGTTGTAGATTCGGTTCCAGAGCCAGGCCAGCGCCAGTTCCAGGAACCGGATGGTCACGATGGACATGCTGGCGGCAATTTCGTCCGCGTATTTGTAGGCTTTGGCGCGAACCTTTTCAGGCGGGATATCGTCTTTGGCGGCGGTTTCCCTTATCGCTTCCTTGACAGCCTGGGTGCGTACCAGGCCTTCCACCAGGGTACGACGGTGCGACAGATCCGGCCCCAGCACCGCCTGGCGAACCCGGCGGAAATGGGTGCGCAGAATACGTGCCAGCTTCCGCTTGGCTTTTTCTTCGTTGTTCCGGTATTCGTCGACCACCTGCTTGAGTGACAGGGGCTGGTTAAACTGCACATAGGTGTTGCGACCATGCACCAGAATGATCAGGAACTTCTGCAGCCGCCCGGCAACCGACCAGGTGTCTGACAGCAACAGCTTGACCAGGGATTTTTCTTTATCCGGTGAGCGGCCCCAGAACAAAGAGACAGGAACAATCTGGACGTCCTGCTCGGGATGCTCCAGTCCAAATTTTATCAGGCCGGTGAATTCTTTAGTGGGAACCGGTGTTTGTCGGCCGCCGCTGAATGGCCCGCCAATGCGCTTGTACAGAAAGAAGAACGAGTGGGCTGGCCCATTTTTAACGGGCAGGCTCTCGGTGGCACCGGGCAGGCGGGCATGGATAACTTCTTGCTCAAGCACCAGCCGGCTGGACAACGAACTGTATTGGAGCACATAGCACACCGGTTTGTCCGGATCGAGCCCCAGGGCCTCCAGGGTATTGCCGCTGACATCGGTCCTGACCCATAAAAACAGGATCTTGCGGAAAAGAGACAGGATCAGGCTGCGAATGCCCTGATAAAGTCGCATAAGGTGTTACTCCGGTACTGGAAACAGGCGCCAAGTTTAACGGGTTGAGGCGGGTGCGGAAAGCGGTATACAGATTCTTGGTAGTGATTGTGATGTGTTACATTGCCGCTCAGACAAACGGTTGCTGATAAGGCAAAAACATGGTGAGCAAAAGCGAGCAGTGGTTGCCGGGCTGGTTTGAAGACGCCCCAGTGCAGGGAGACCTGCTTCTGGCGTTTTCCGGTAACAATGTCCTTAAGCCGGATAACGGCTGGTTGTTGGCCTGGGGCGGTCCGGAAATGGGCGACAGCCGCCCGGAGGCCCTTGCGCTGGGTACCTGGAATGGCCAGCGTCTGTTTGTTTGTACCTTGCCAGACTCCGGGCTGCCTGGCGCCCAGTTGGTTACCTTGAGGGACGCCCTGCTGGTGTCACCCGAGGCGCCTGCAGATATGCTCAGTACCGGCTTCCAGGTATTGCAGTGGTGGCAGGACCACCGCTATTGCGGTCGGTGCGGAGAGCGCACCGAGTCACATCCCCGGGAGCGGGCTCGCTGGTGCAGCCGTTGCAATATCCCCTGGTATCCCCGAATCGCACCCTGTGTGATTGTGGTCATCCGGCGCGGCAGCCAGTTCCTGCTGGCGAGGTCTTCCAGGGTGACCCGGAATTTCTACAGCCTGATTGCCGGTTTTGTCGAACCAGGGGAAAGCCTTGAGCAGGCCGTGGCCCGGGAAGTAAAAGAAGAGACCGGATTGGACGTTGGCAATATCCGCTACCGGAGTTCCCAACCCTGGCCTTTTCCCCATCAGATGATGGTGGGTTTTTTTGCCGATTATCAGGGTGGTGAACTCAGCCTGCAGGAAGATGAGCTGGCGGATGCCGGCTGGTTCAGTGCCGACGATCATCCCCCCATACCGCCCGATACCACCATTGCCGGCCGCCTGATCAGTGCCATGAAACAGGAAATTGCCGAGAACGGGAGCGATGCCGGATGATGGCCGGTTTGCCCCCTCGGGTGCTGGTATTCGATTCCGGAGTTGGCGGGCTCAGTGTGGCTGCCCGCATTCACCAGTCGCTTCCCGGTGCGGACCTGGTGTATCTGGCGGATAACGCTGGTTTTCCCTACGGCGGTCAGAGCGAGCAGGTGGTGATTGAGCGCTGCTGCTCCCTGATCCGGCAAAGCCTGCAACAGTCGCCTTGTGACATCATCGTGGTGGCCTGCAACACCGCCAGCACGGTGGTGCTTCCGCATTTGCGGGCTATGACGGAGCGACCGGTTGTGGGTGTGGTGCCGGCGATCAAACCCGCCGCCGCCTGCACCGTGAATGGTCGGGTTGGGCTACTGGCAACGCCGGCAACGGTACAGCGACCCTATCTGGATAAGCTCATTGCCGAGTTTGCCAGTGACTGCGACGTGGTGCGGCTTGGCCACCCTGGGCTGGTGTGCTGGGCAGAGCAACTGGTGCAAGGCGCAGAACCGCCCCAGGATGAGCTGGATGAAGCCATGGCGCCGCTGCGTGAGGCTGGTGTAGATACCGTAGTGCTTGGCTGTACTCACTATCCGCTGTTGTTACCCTGGCTCCGGAAAAGCCTGCCGGAGGTCACTGCATGGGTGGATTCCGGTGACGCCATCGCTCGCCGGGTCGCCTTTCTGCTGGGCGAATCCGGGCGTTTGGCGGCAGCGGAAACCCCCATAGCGGATACCGGTGGCGTGGTGTCAGAGGCCCGCTTTACCGGGGACGCCCCCCCGGATGTTGCCCTGTTTATGGCCGAAATGGGGATTTCAGTGGCGCGGGTTTGCGAGCATTGGCCCGGCGTTACAACAGCCGGGTCAGCTTGAACATGGCGAGGAATTCCAGAGCCGGAATAGCGCGTTTGTGGCAGCAGTAGGTTTTGAAGTTGTCACCCCGGAAGCGGGATTTGGTGAACTCCAGGCCTTTGAAGTTGTATAGGAAATTGCCTTTCTCGTAGATGCCGTGCATCAAACGTTTCAGTAATCGGCTTTCCTGGTGCTCGGTGGCCTGGTCCAGCGATAGCGGAATCAGGCCCAGGTCCAGGAAGGGCACACCTTCGGCCTTAAAGGTGTCCATGGCGTGGGCCATCAGGGTGTAGAAAATGCCCTGTCGGAAATCGGCGTTGGCGCGGGAGATATTCGGTACGTAACTGATGATCTCGTTGTTGCGGTATATCGGATCAAAATAGATGAAGCCCACCGCCTTGCCGTCCTGGTAGGCGTAAAAGTGCCGCTCGTTTTCCCGATAGTCCATTTCCATGGGCCGAATCAGGAAGCGGATCTCGTTGCTCTTGCACTTGCGGGTGCGTATCCAGGCTTCGGAGATCTCCCGGGTGTGGTCATCACTGAACCGTTCCATGACGGTAATGCCGTTCTTCTCGGCCTGGTTAAGTGCGGTGCGCAGAATCTGTTTCTTCTTGCCGGTCAGGCTCCAGGACCTGAGATCAATCCGGGATTCGCAGCCAAACTGGGTGCCATACAGGCCGAAGCGAAGGTGCAGAAAATCCACCACCGATTTCGAAACCTGGATGTAGCAGGCGTTAGGAAAGGTCTGCTGGAACTTCTCCAGCATGGCGGGGAAATGCTCGGGTGCGCTCACTGGATCTGACAGGACAAAGGTGCCGCCCCATTTTCGCATATAGGCAATGTAGCCCATACCCGGCACATCAAAATACTGCATGCCCGGCTGCAGGGTTGAGAACGACTGTGAGTGCTGGCCGTATTTCTTGAGGTAGTTGACGCGCTCGGCGAAGCTGAACTGGCCGTCTGCCAGTTCCCTGATGTTGTCGAGGGCAAGAATCTGATCTGACATGATGAAGCTCCCGGTAACCTGTTGTTATTTTGAGTCGGAAGAGATTCAGGCTTGCTTGCGGCCAAGAATCGACCAGTAGCAATCCATGTTCAGAAGTTTGAAATGCTTTTTCTCGGTAACCTGCAGGCCCAGGCGCTGCATGTGTTCCGGGTAGTTGTAAATCTTGTGGAAGGCGTTGTTGGCAAACAGCCAGAAGATGAACACCGCCATGTACCAGTAGAGCTTCTTGAACATGCGGGAGAGGATGTTGCCGGTCGGGTAGCAGAAGTCACCAACCACCACGCTGGCGTCTGCCTTGCCCAGGCGAATCAGGTGTTCCAGCACTTTCACCATCATGTTTTCGTCAAACACGTTGAGGAAAAAATTCGCCACTACCATGTCGTACTGCTCGAACTCGTTCACCTTCATGATGTCGCTGTGAATACGGCGTATGGTCAGGTTCGGCGCTTCTTTCTGCTGGGCATCGGCAAACTTGCGCAGCATGGTTTCAGACAGGTCGACCACGGTTACATCGGCGCCGAGTTCGGCGGCGCGGATGGCGTCCCGGCCGTGCCCTACGCCGGCAAACAGGATGCGGTCACCGGGTTTGACGGTTTCCACGTCGAGCATAGCGGTTTTGCAGCGGTGAATGTTTTTGCCGCTGTACAGGTTGCTCAGGAAGTCATAGACGGGGCCGATGTACTTGTACTTGTCGCGCATGATGACTGCTGCCTTCTTCTTGTTCGCTGGTTGAACGTCACCGTTATTGTGATTGTTATTCCGACAGCCTGTCGGACAGTCCGGTGATCGGTTACTGATAACCTGAGCTTAGAGAAGGGGTGGGTTCAAAGATGTGCAGTACTGCGCAATTCCAGATACACAAAGTAACGTATCGAAACACTTTGCAAACCGGGTCAATGTTTTAGTTAGGAGTGTCCTACAATCGAAAACCGGTTATCCGGTGTAGGCGAAGGCCAGACCATCGCGGCTCAGCAGCCGGTCAATATCGGCCGCTGGCCGGGCGGGGCCGTAGAAGAATCCCTGCACCTGATGGCAGCCCAGGCTTGTCAGGTAGTTGAGCTGGTCGTCTGTTTCCACGCCCTCGGCGACGATCTCCAGTTTCAGGCCGTGGGCCATGGCAACGATGGCGTTCACTATGCAGGCGCCGTCCTCTCCGCTGCGAATGGCCCTGACAAAGGATTGATCCACTTTCAGGGTGTGGATGGGCAGCCGGTGCAAATAGTTGAGGGAGGAGTAGCCGGTGCCGAAGTCGTCAATGGCAATGCGTACACCGCAATCCGCCAGTTCTTTCAGTTTCCGGCTGATCTGTTCCAGATCGTTCATGATCACGTTCTCGGTGATCTCGATTTCCAGATTGCCGGCAGGAAAACGATGGGACTGGACCTGCTCCAGCAATGTCTCGACAAAGCGCGGATGTTCTACCTGGCTGGGTGACAGGTTGACCGCCAGGCGCAGGTTCGGATGCCCGCTGTTGATCCAGTGTCCTACGTCTCTGCAGGCCTGGTCCAGCACCCGCTCACTGAGCTTGCCGATTAGCCGGGTTTCTTCCGCCAGTGGCAGGAAGTCGCCCGGATAGATCAGCCCCCGTTCCGGATGTTGCCAGCGCACCAGAGCCTCCAGCCCTACCACCTGGTTGGTCTTGGAGCAGACTTGAGGCTGGTAGAACACCCTGAGTTCGTCCCGCTCCAGGGCCAGCCGTAAATCCCGCTCAAGGCTGAGCCGGTTGGCGGTATTGATGCTCATGCTGTCGGAATAGAAACGATAGCCATCTTTACCGCGGGCTTTGACGTGATACATGGCAATATCCGCGTTCTGGATCAGCTGGTCCATGGAGTTTCCAGCATCCGGGAACACTGCGATGCCAATACTGACCCCCACAAAGACTTCATGGTTACCCAGCTGGAAAGGATCTTTCAGGGTCTGTATCAGTTTCCTGGCAATGCTCCGGGCGTCTTCCGGGCTATTTACCGAGGGCAGCAGCAGGGTGAATTCGTCGCCACCGAAGCGCGACAGGGTGTCGCCCCGTCGCAGGCATTTCTCGAGCCTGTGGGTCACGGCTTGCAGCAGGCGGTCACCCATGGCGTGGCCGAGGGTGTCGTTCACCACCTTGAAGCGATCCAGGTCGAGGAACATGACGGCGAGTTTTTGCTTGGCCCGCCGAGCCTGGGTGATGGCCAGCTCCAGGCGATCTTTGAACAGGGCCCGGTTGGGCAGTCGGGTGAGCAGGTCGTGGTAGGCCTGGAAGTTGATGAACGCTTCCGCCTCCTTGCGTTCAGTGACATCCCGGGCGATGCCGTAATAACGGGCGGGCTGGGCTGTCGAGCCGCCACGGGTGTCGCCGGTCTGGGGCCAGGTTTGCGGGTCTACCGGGAAGGCAGTGATTTCGAAATGCCGGGTTGCCTTGCTGCTGCCGCGGGTTTTAAGCCGCACTTCCAGCGTTCTGGGGTTATCCACCGAGATGTCCGGTCCCTGAAGGGCGTAGGTGCCCCTAGCCACGTCCCGGTCGTCCAGAATGTGCCCGAAATGACGACCGCAGAGCTCCGAAGGCTGATAGCCCAGCAGGCTTTCCACCTTGTTGTTGATGAAACAGATATGACCGGTTTTATCGAGCATGAATACGATATCCGGTGAACTGTTGACGATGTAGCGGTGCAGGGCTTCGGATTTTTCCAGCCGGGTCTGGATCATTTCGTGGGCTTTGATCAGAGACTGTTTGCCCAGTACGCCCTCAACCGTGGTCAGCAGTTCCTCGGGATCAAACGGCTTGCGTATGTAGTCCAGGGCTCCCCGGCGCAATGCCCGGCTGACGGTACCGAAAGATCCTTCGCCGCTGACCACAACCACACCGCAATCCGGCTGGTGGCTGGCTATGCGCTCCATCACCGCAAAACCATCGGTGTCGGGCATGTTGAGGTCGAGCAGTGCCAGGTCAAAGGCCTTGCTGGCCAGTTGTTCACAAGCCTGTTTTCCGCCATTGGCTTCGGTTACCTCGAAACCTCGGCCTCTCAGTAATTTGGCCAGGCTGGCCAGGAGGCGTGGTTCGTCATCGGCTATCAGAATCCTGGCCGGTTCGGACCCATGGAAGGGCTGCTTGCTCTGCTCTAATGCCATTGGTCTGCTTCCGCTAATTCGTCAGTCGGTACCATGCTTGTTGTGGCCTGCCGCCGGGAGCAGAATCCGGAAGGTAGTGCCTTCCTGCCCCGTGTGACAAGCGATGATGCCCTCCATGTCATCAATCAGCTGCTTGACAATGCTCAGGCCAAGGCCGCTGTGACCCTGGCCCTTCAAACTGTTTACCGGTGCAAACAGGTTGCGCCTGACGGCCTCGGGAATGCCGGGGCCATTATCGGTAATTTGCAATTCAACCCAGCGGCGCTGGTTCTGGAATATTGGTGCTGCTGTACTCAAGGAAATCTCGCCATTGCCGGGCTCCAGGCTCTCAACGGCGTTGCGGATCAGATTGATGATGATCTGCCGGACGGCAGAGGCGCTGCCCTGCACCTGGGTGTCCTCACGGCACGGCCTCAGTTTGAGGGTGCGGTCGTTGCCGTTGAACAGGCTGTCCTGAAGGATGCGGGCAAGGCTTTCAAGCTCCCGGTTCAGGTCTGTACCGCTGGTAGTGCCGGGCGCATCGCCGGTGCTGATTTGCAGCAACAGATAGCCTGCCCGATCCAGTTCCTCCTGAATTATGTCGAGTTCTTCCTGGACGGTCTCATCATGCATCCGGGCACGAAGCTGGAAAATGTACTGTTTGATGATGGTCAGGGGGTTGCTGACTTCATGTACCTGGCGACGTATCCGGTCGTGGGCGATCTGGCTGTCGACGCCTGGCCCTTCGGTTGTCTGACCTTCAATCAGCTGCGTAAGCTCGTGGATGAACAGCCGAACCAGCTGGGTAGTGACCTCCATTGATTCGGAGTCCGTGCCCAGGGCAAAGATCGCGTGTTTTTGCCCACCCTGCTGAACAGGAATCGCCAGGAGAGACGGCGTTCTCAGAATGGCCAGCAGTTGCCGGTCAAGTACGCTGGGCTCACGTTCGTTCAGGCTGACCAGAGTGCCGCCGTTCCACGCATCGGTCAGGACGCTGCCGCCAGGCTGGGGCGACAGGCGCAGGTCGGGAAGGTTGGTGCCGGTACCGGAAAGCAGCCTGAGCTCCTCTGCCTCGGGGCCAAAGCACAGGGCCGGCAGTCCGGTCAGGACGCCCAGACTGCTGACGGTACTGGCGATCAGATCGCACGGGGTCGCGCTGTCTGTGGCTCGCAGCTCAAGGGTTTTGCTGGCGATCGCCTGGTGTATCAGGGTTTGCCTGAGCTGCCGGGCGCCTTCCTCACTCTGGTAGGCGGTGTCCAGAGGAATTCCGAAGGAGGCCGCCATGGTGGCTACTTCATCGTTGATTCTGTCGCAGATTTCCCGTGTCAGGTCTTCCTGCAACCCAAAGATCGTTCCTGCAGCAGCAATGCCCGCTGAGTCTGAGAGGGCAAGCCGGGTCGACAGGCTGATCAGTTTCACCAGGTGGCTGGCGTCCCGGAGCTGGGTTGGTAGCGACTGCTGATATCGCATGGCGTCTGCCGCCAACGGTCCTAACCCCCATACGGTTACAAAATGGGCGGCAATCTCATTCTGGTGGTTGAGGATGTCCTGTTTGCGTTCCTGGGGCTGGGTCTTGATGGCGATCAGTTCACCAATGTTGTGAACCATGCCAAGCAGGAACGCTTCTTCAGGGCTTGGGTAGCGTGTCAGTGTGGCCAGGGCCCGGGCGGTCAGGGCTGTGGTCAGAGAGTGGCGCCAGAAATCCCTCAGTTGCTGCCACTCGTCGCCGCCGAGTTCAAATAGCAATTGTCGCAATGCCGATGTCAGCAGCAGGGTCTGGAAGCGGCGGGTGCCCAGGCGAAGCAGTGCCTGCTCAATGGAGCGGATGGGAGGATTACTTCTGTACAGGGCGGAGTTGGCTAATGACAGGAGTCGGGCGACGAGTGCGGTGTCCGTGGCGACAATCTGACTGATCTCGCGGTAACTGTCTCCGGCATGACATGCTTTCAGCGCCCGCAGGGTTACCTCCGGCAGGCTCGGTAGTTGAAGATCAGCTGCAATATCCATCGCATTACTCATCGCGCGCCCTTTGTCCCTGCCCCGCGCCATCGTATGTGCGGGTAAGGTTCCCTGTTCTGTATCAAAGTTTTATGACAGGGTGTTCATTCTTCTTGTAAGTCAGTGAGCTTAGACAATAATCCGCCAGTGTTAAACCGTTACTGCTGATTTTTTAAGCAGGGTATTATCAAGTCTGTGATATGTGTAACCTTTTTACAGGTTAAAATGTCGCTTATAGTGACAAGTCTATGGATTCGTCTGTTTTCGGTTGCTCAAGCTACGAGGGAAGGCAAAAGTTGCGCCAACCAAGAACCATCGCGGTAACAGGCGGTAAAGGTGGAGTGGGAAAGACCACCGTTGCCGTCAATCTGGCGCTTGCCCTGGCCAAAGCCGGGCAGAAAGTGCTGTTGCTGGACGCGGACACAGACCTTGCCAACGTGAGTCTTCTGGTGGGGCTTTATCCGGAACGCACGCTTGCCGATGTGATCGCCGGCCGGTGTGATCTGGCTGGTGCGGTGCTGAAAACGCACTACGGCCTGGATATTGTCCCCGGTGCTTCGGGAGTGCAGGACTGCATGGAAATGCCCGATGGCGACAGTCTCAAGCTCCTGAAATCGCTGTATGAGCTGGAGCACCGCTACGATTACGTGATTATCGACACAGCATCGGGGCTCCAGTCAGTCGGGCTGCACATGATCGCTGCGGCGGAGCTGGCTTGCGTGGTGGTCACGCCAGACCCGGCGTCGCTCACCGATGCTTTTTCCCTCATCAAGGTTCTTAAGCGCCGCGGATACCGCCGCAAACCGTCCGTGATTGTCAATATGGCACAAGGCGCCAGCCAGGCAAGATCGGTGTTCCAGCGTCTGAACGGTGCCTGCCAGCGGCATCTGCAGTGGACATTGCATTACCTGGGGGCACTTTGGCGGGATGAAACACTTCGGCAGTCCGTGCTCAATCAACACCCTGTGACCCTGCTGCCCACCTCTGACCCCTCATGCCGGCAGTTTCACACCCTGGCGGAAATGCTCAATGTTCACCTGGCGGCACTGCCTCGGCGCAAAGCCGGTATAGCGGCTTACTGGCATCAGGCCGCGCGCCGGCAAGCCGGGCAGGCTGAAGCCGCCATTCCCGGTGGTGAATCCGTCGGCGAGCAATGTCGGGCCCTGGTCGGGCAGTTGGAAAAATTACTGGCAGCAAAGCCGGACGATGCCATGCTCCGGTATGACGCATTTACCCGCCTTTTTGCACTGTTGGGGCGCAACCCTGATGCCGATACCGTGGAGATCGTACAAACCGGGTTGGCATCAATGAAATGGGAGCATCTGTGCCAGGTAGACCGGGATAGACTGGCGGCCCACCTGCGGCACCTGGCCGATGATCTGGCGTCACCCTCGGCTAAGCCGGAGCCTGCTGTATTGCCTCGAGGGGTGGAGGGACCACTGTACGATCGAGTCAGTTTTGGCGAGCAGGATCAATTACTTCGGGTGCTGCGGGAGAAACCATCGGATGTTTCCCTGGATGACATCTTGCGCTCACTGGCAGGCAGAGATCCTACCCGGTCATGAACGAGCCAAGAGTATGTGCCCAGTTGCTGGTCATTTTTTTAGGGATTTATGTGTCGTAATTTTGCAGTCTGTCACCGCCCTGTAACGGTCACTGTGCAAGAATTGACCGAAATCGTGGCCCGCATTATGCAGGCAGCTCTGACAGGCGGATGCAAAACGGATGCATACATGTCGGGGCAAAGGAAACCGGCCCCCCGCGACTTTTGACCGGCGTTGATCGCTGGTGACATCGATCTCAGAGAAGGAGTTCTACCATGGCAAACCAGCAAGTGAATCAAAAAGAGTCTTCGTCGAAGGTGCTCGGGCAGCTCCGCGGCAAGCGGGTGCTGATTACCGGAACCACCGGCTTCCTGGGAAAGGTGGTTCTGGAGAAGCTGATCAGGTCCGTCCCGGACATTGGTGGCATTTACTTGCTGATTCGAGGCAATAAACGTCATCCTGATGCCCGCAGCCGCTTTGACAATGAGATTGCCACGTCATCGGTATTTGATCGCTTGAGGAGTGTCGATGCGGACTGGTTTGAAACCTTCCTCGAAGAGCGGGTTCATTGCATTACCGGTGAAGTGACGGAACCTTGTTTCGGTATGGGTGAGGACGCCTGGCAGAAACTGGCCGGAGAACTGGATGCCGTGATCAACTCTGCTGCCAGCGTGAACTTCCGGGAGGAGCTGGACAAAGCCCTGACCATCAACACCCTGTGTCTTGAGAATATCGCCGGGCTGGCCCGGCAGAATGCGGAGCTGGCAGTTCTGCAGGTGTCTACCTGCTATGTTAACGGCATGAATTCCGGGCCGGTCACCGAATCGGTGATCAAGCCCGCAGGTGAGTCAGTTCCCCGCTCAAGCGAAGGGTATTACGAGATTGAAGAGCTGGTGCAGTTACTGCAAGACAAGATTGCCGATGTTCGCGCCCGCTACTCCGGTAAAACCCTTGAAAAGAAATTGGTGGATCTGGGTATTCGGGAAGCAAACCGCTACGGCTGGAGCGACACCTATACCTTTACCAAGTGGTTGGGCGAACAGCTGTTGATGAAGGCGCTGAACGGCCGCCGCCTGACCATTGTTCGGCCCTCCATCATTGAAAGTGCTCTGGAAGAGCCTGCCCCTGGCTGGATTGAGGGGGTCAAGGTAGCGGATGCCATTATTCTGGCCTATGCCCGGGAGAAGGTGACCCTGTTCCCGGGTAAGCGCTCGGGTGTGATTGATGTCATTCCGGTGGATCTGGTGGCCAATGCGATTGTTTTGTCGCTTTCCGAGGCCCTGGCAGAACCTGGTCGGCGCAGGATCTACCAGTGCTGCAGTGGCAGCTCCAATCCGGTCTCACTGGGGCAGTTCATCGACCACCTGATGGCGGAATCCAAAGCCAATTACGCCGCTTACGATCATCTGTTCTACCGGCAGCCCAGCAAGCCGTTCATTGCGGTTAACCGAACCCTGTTTGACCTGGTGGTCAGCGGTGTGCGCCTGCCCCTGAGTGTGACGGACAAGGTATTGAAGTTGTTGGGTAATTCCCGTGACCTGAAAATGCTCAAGAACCTGGATACCACCCAGTCACTGGCCACTATTTTTGGTTTTTACACAGCCCCGGATTACATCTTCCACAGCGATGAACTGCAGGCGTTGTCTGCCAGAATGGGTGAGGTCGACAAGGGGCTTTTCCCGGTGGATGCACGCCAAATTGATTGGGAAGTCTATCTGCGCAAGATTCACCTGGCGGGTTTGAACCGCTATGCCCTGAAAGAAAGAAAGGTCTACAGTCTCCGGGCTTCCAAGCAGCGCAAAAAAGCTGCCTGATCATCCTTCCTGGGTCCGGCCAGCGGCCGGGCCTGCTCTCCCCACGTCATGTTTTGCCATTCCCCGATCTGCAACTATTCTTGAAAAAGCCGCTGTTAAAGCTGCTAAACCCTGCCTTGATCGACGCATTGCTGAACAGGTTAGCCCGAAAATGGCGGTAGGTTAGGACGTTAGTCTAATTCATTGTGCGGTGGCACACATGTTGAACTACATGCATCTGTCTTAAGGGCAAAAATCGCCCGACCACCCTGAATTTTAAAAAACCGACAATGACAACAGACTCTGATTAAGGGGGAGCACAATGACTGATAAACAGGTATATCCGGTGAGTCCGGAAGTTGCCGAGCGTGCACTGGTCAGCAAAGAGCAATATGAACAAATGTATCGCCAGTCCGTAGAAGACCCGGATACGTTCTGGGGGGAGCACGGCAAGCGCCTTGACTGGATCAAGCCCTACAGCAAGGTCAAGAACAGCACCTACGATTACAACAACCTGTCCATCAAATGGTTTGAAGACGGTGTACTGAACGCCTCCGCCAACTGTCTGGACCGCCACCTGGAGAAACGCGGCGATCAGACGGCCATCATCTTTGAAGGCGACGACCCTTCGGTATCCCGCAACGTGACCTACCGGGAGCTGTACGAAGAGACCTGCAAGTTTGCCAATGCGCTCAAAGCCCAGGGTGTAAAGAAAGGTGATGTGGTCACCATCTATATGCCGATGATTGTGCAGACCGCGGTCGCCATGCTGGCCTGTGCCCGGATCGGCGCGATTCACTCGGTGGTGTTCGGTGGCTTCTCCCCGGAAGCGCTCGCTGCCCGGGTTGTGAACGGCAAATCCCGTTTTGTGATTACCGCTGATGAAGGTTTGCGCGGTGGCCGTGCCATCCCGCTGAAGAAGAATGTTGACCACGCGCTCAAGCACGAGGAAGACGCCAAGGTCGATAAGGTGATCGTGGTTACCCACACTGGCAACAAAGAGGTCCCCTGGACCGAAGGCCGTGACGTTCGTTACGAAGACCTGATCAAAGATGCGCCGGCCGAGTGTAAGCCGGAGCCGATGAACGCGGAAGACCCGCTGTTCATGCTCTACACCTCCGGTTCCACCGGTGCGCCGAAGGGCGTTCTGCACACCACTGGCGGTTATATGGTCTATGCCTCCATGACCCACCAGTATGTGTTCGACTACCACGACGGTGACGTTTACTGGTGTACTGCCGACTTCGGTTGGGTGACCGGCCACAGCTACATTTTGTATGGCCCGCTGGCCAATGGCGCCATCACCTTGCTGTTTGAAGGTGTGCCCAACTACCCGGACAGCTCCCGCATGGGCCAGGTTGTCGACAAGCACAAGGTCAACATCCTGTACACCGCGCCCACTGCAATCCGTGCGCTGATGGCCCAGGGTGAGTCCTGCATGGACGGCACTACTCGAGAAAGTCTCAAACTCTTGGGTTCGGTGGGTGAGCCGATCAACCCGGAGGCGTGGGAGTGGTACCACCGGGTCATCGGTAACAGCAAGTGCCCGATTGTGGACACCTGGTGGCAGACCGAGACCGGCGGCATCCTGATTTCCCCGCTGCCTGGCGCGGTAGACCTGAAGCCGGGTTCCGCCACCAAGCCGTTCTTCGGCGTTCAGCCAGCGCTGGTGGATAACGAAGGCAACATCCTGGAAGGCAAGACCGAGGGTAACCTGGTCATCCTGGACAGCTGGCCGGGTCAGATGCGCACCATTTACGGTGATCACGAGCGGTTCATTCAGACCTACTTCAGCACCTACAAGGGCATGTACTTCACCGGCGACGGTGCCCGCCGTGATGAAGACGGCTACTACTGGATCACCGGCCGTGTGGATGACGTTCTGAATGTGTCCGGCCACCGCCTGGGTACTGCCGAGGTTGAGAGTGCCCTGGTGGCTCATGACAAGGTGGCCGAGGCTGCGGTGGTTGGCTACCCCCATGAAATCAAGGGGCAGGGCATCTACGTGTACGTGACCCTGGTGCAGGGTGAGGAGCCATCGGACGAGCTGAAGAAGGAGCTGGTTCAGTGGGTTCGTAAAGAAATTGGCCCGATTGCGTCTCCGGATGTGATTCAATGGGCGCCTGGACTGCCCAAGACGCGTTCTGGCAAGATTATGCGCAGGATTTTGCGTAAGATTGCTGCGAACGAGCACGATCAGCTTGGAGATACGTCGACCCTGGCTGATCCGGGCGTAGTGGATGATCTGATCAGCAGCCGGGCGTTCCAGTAACGCCGGCGGCTGACAGCCCTAACCTGTGAGGAATCTGTTGAATGACACAAACAATTATCGTCGCTGATGATCACCCGTTGTTTCGGGCTGCATTGAAACAAGCGGTCAATCAGGCGGTGCCGGATGTCGAGACTGTGGAGGTCGACAGCATCAAGTCACTGCAGGCGGCGGTAGAGTCGCACCCGGATGCAGACCTGATCCTGCTGGATCTGAACATGCCGGGTGCCCATGGTTTCTCCGGGCTGGTGTTCATGCGAGGCCAGTACCCGGGGTTGCCGGTGGTGGTTGTGTCGGGTTCCGAAGACTTGCAGGCCATGCGTCGCTCGATTGACTACGGTGCCTCGGGGTTTATTCCCAAGAGTGCACCGCTGCCTACCATTACTTTGGCCATTCAGGCGGTGCTGGAGGGCGATGTCTGGCTGCCTGAGGGCATAGCCGACAAGATTGAGCGGATGCAGTCTGAATCCACCGATTTCTCGGAGCGCCTGGCGTCTTTGACGCCGCAGCAGTTCCGGGTGTTGGGTATGTTGGCTGAGGGGCTTCTGAACAAGCAGATTGCCTATGATCTGGATGTGTCAGAAGCCACCATCAAGGCCCACATCACGGCGGTGTTCCGCAAGCTTGGTGTTCGTAACCGGACTCAGGCGGTGATTGCCATTCAGCAGATGGAGCTTGATCCTTCGGAGCAGTCGCTTTCGGGGGGCTGAGATTTGGCTTTTAATTGATGCATTGAGAACGGGCGCCTTCGGGCGCCCGTTCTTTTTGGAGTTAGGCGGTAGTCGGGATGGGCTTCTGAAACACGCTGTGAATACTTCCCTGTACGCTCCGCTCCGCCCCTCAGCGCTAATTGCTCCTGCGTCGCGCTGAGGGTCCTGGGCAGGCCATCCATGGCCAGCCCGTGAAGCGCTTTCGCGCTCCACCCATGGCTCCGCAGGGTTTCAGACGCCCATCCCGACTACCGCCCCGTACTCCGAGTGGTTTTCAGCGAACGCTTGTTTTTATTTTTCATGGGTTCTTTGATTTTTCTATTTTACAGCCATTGTTTAGTTGTCTTTATTGGTATAAATTCGGCGCACACATGTACGCTGTAATTTTATTATTGTCGGAATTCAACTAAGCAAAGGTGCAAAATGAACGCAGCAGTGAAACCGGGAGCGGCGGGGGCCGTGGTTTATGGTAAGCCGGACGAGCGGGAGCTTCGGGACCGGATGAAGAAGGAGCTTCCCGCTGATACGTTCAAGGCTCAGACCTGGCGAGTGATCTGGTTCTTGCCCCTGCAGGCGATTATCTGGGGTGGGCTGGCGGCGATTCTGATGGCGGGGTTGCCCTGGTATGCCAATCTTGGCCTGGCGTTGCTGGTGGGGCATACCATTGGTTGCCAGGCTTTATTGGCCCACGAGGTGTTGCACGGTGCCTTGGGCATGAGCCGGCGTTGGCAGAATTTCTTTGGCTGGCTGGGGTTTGGTCCGTTGATGGTGCCACCGGAGTTCTGGCGTAAGTGGCACAACGTGGTGCACCACGGTAACACCAACACCGGCGACACAGACCCGGATAGCTTCGGCACGCTGCGCCGTTATAAAACCAATCCCGGGCAGAAGAAGTTTCACAAACTGGCGCCGGGCTCAGGTACCTGGTACAGCTATCTGTTCCTGACCTATTCGTTCACTTTTCACGCCCAGCTGGTGCTGTGGATTCAGGCGAAACATCGAAAGCAGTTCAAGGGCTTTAATCGCAATCTGGCCATTGCTCAGGTGTTCCTGTGCGTGGCGTTGTGGGCAGCCCTGGCGGTTGTCTCAGGCCCGCTGGCGGTGTTTACCGTGCTGATTCCGTTCATGATGGCCAATGCCTTGGGGCAGGGCTATATACTGACCAATCACTTCCTGCGGCCGCAAACGCCCACGAACAATCCGCTGGATAACTCCATGAGCTTGCGCAGCAATCCGGTTCTTGATCGATTGCATTTCCGGTTCAGTCATCACATCGAACACCATTTCTTTCCGAAGATGGCCCACAACATGGCGCCGCGGGTTCGGAAGTGGTTGGAGGAGAATGAGCCTGAGCGTTACATGGCAATGCCTCATGGCAAGGCGCTGAAAATGCTCTACACCACGCCTCGGGTTTATAAGTCCGCCACGGAGCTTGTGGACCCCAATAATGAGAGTCGAGTGTTTGATTTGCTGCCTTTGCAATCAGAATACTCGGCAGCGAACCGATCCCGTTAACGAACAAAGCAACCAATAAAGGTGTATCTCCGACAGATTCCGGTAGATGGCGAGATCAAGGTATTGATCGCAGAGCAATAATCCTTGAGAGTCCGCATGGCGGGAACTATATTGGCGGTCTGTTCTAAAGGAAAGTCGGAGATGTTCACCCCTCACCAAAGCACCTATTTTGCCCACTGGCTAACCCAATCCGGCAAAATCGAAAACCAGGTCTCCAGGGCCATGGCCTCCGCCCGTGTGGATATGAACCCGCACCAGATTGACGCCGCCTGCTTTGCTCTTAAATCGCCATTGGAGCAAGGGGTGCTGCTGGCTGACGAAGTAGGTCTGGGTAAGACCATAGAGGCCAGCCTGGTGATGGCGCAGAAATGGGCTGAGAACAAGCGCAACATCCTATTGATTGTGCCCGCCTCATTGCGGAAGCAGTGGAGCCAGGAGCTCGGTGATAAGTTTGAGCTGCCATCCGTGATCATTGATGGCAAAGTTGCTGCAAACCTAAAAAAAGAAGGAAAAATCAATCCGTTCGATCAGAATGAGCGGATAGTTATCTGCTCGTATGAATACGCGGCTCGACAGCGTGACTATGTGCGGTTGGTTAGCTGGAACCTTGTTGTCTATGATGAAGCCCACAAACTTCGGAACCTCTATCAGACTAATGGCAGCAAGAGGGCAAAAGCGCTGGTGGAGGCCACCGAATTCGCTGAAAGCCGGGTCCTGCTATCGGCGACACCGATCCAGAATAACCTGCTGGAACTCTATGGCCTGAGCCAGGTCATCGACCCCCATTTTTTCGGGGATGAAAAGTCGTTTCGTGCGCTCTACGTAAACCGGCAGCGTGATGAGAAGGCTCTGGAGGATCTCAAGCGTCGCATTCGTTCATTATGCCACCGAACTCTCCGGCGCCAGGTTCAGGAAGAGGGCGGTATCAACTTCACGAACCGCTATTCCATCACTCAAGACTTCACACCCTTGCCGGAAGAATGGGTGTTGTATCAAAAACTGTCCCAGTATTTGCAGCGGCCAGATAACGAGGCGATTAACCCCCGTGCTCGCCATTTGGTGAGCATGGGTTTGCGCAAAATTTTGGCCTCGTCGTCGTTTGCCGTAGCCGACACGCTCAAGGGCATGATTGAACGCCTTGAACAGCAGCAAAGACTTGATGAGGAGGCGCTTTCTGATATCGAAGAAATCGACGATTGGGCAGAGTCTGAAAACCAAGAGGGCGAGGGCAGCAGTGAGGGGGCCAGCAACGAGGATTCAGCCAGGTCTTCAAGCAAGCTGAACCAGGAAATCGCCCAGCTTAGTGAGTTTCGCGACCTTGCCAAGAGTATTACCAGCAACGCCAAGGGGCAGGCACTGCTCGCAGTGCTGGAAAAGGCCCTTACCATGACAGAGCGCCTTGGTGGGCAACGTAAAGCGGTGGTGTTTACCGAGTCATGCAGAACTCAGCAATACCTTCAGGAGCTTCTGGAATCCGGCGGATACGCTGGCAGGACGGTATTGCTGAATGGGACCAATAACGACCCTCACTCCAAAGAAATCTATCAGGCGTGGCTGGAAGAACATAAAGGGTCAGCTCGTATTAGTGGCTCGAAAGCGGCCGATATGAAAGCAGCGCTGGTGGATCAATTTCGCAGCAACAAAGCCGACATTCTCATTTCCACCGAAGCCGGCGGTGAAGGTATCAACCTTCAGTTCTGTTCCGTACTGATCAACTATGATCTCCCATGGAATCCTCAGAAAGTGGAGCAGCGCATCGGTAGAGTTCATCGTTATGGCCAGAAGAACGACGTGGTGGTGGTTAACTTCGTAAACCGCAAAAACCCGGCCGATCGTCGCGTGTTTCAGCTCCTTGATCAAAAGCTTAAATTGTTTGAGGGTGTATTTGGTGCTTCCGATGAAGTACTCGGAGCGATTGAAGGTAGTATTGATATTGAGCGCCGCATTTATGAGATCTATCAGAAGTGCCGTACCGATCAGGAAATTGAGTACCAATTCGATCAGCTGCAAAAGTCTCTTGAGGAGATGTTGGCCGCCAGAGAGACGGCTGCCCGTGAGGCCTTACTGAATAACTTTGATCGCGATGTGGTATCAGCCCTCAAAACCCGTCGTGACCAAAGCAAGGATTTCTTGCAGGAATACGAGCAGGTGCTTATGGATCTGGCTCGAGCTGAATTGCCTGATGCCAAGTTTAACACCAACCACTTTTACCTGAATAATCAACGCTATGACTTGAGCTGGCCGTTGGCTGAGCAGAACGACTCCGAGTTTTTCCGTCTACAGGCTACCGAGCATTATCTGGCCTGGGACCTGGTGCGCAGGGCCAAGGCCCGTAACCCGGCGCCAGCGCATTTGGTGTTTCATTATGATCAGCTTCAAGGACAGTACGCGGCTCTTAAAGACTATATTGGCCAGTCGGGTACACTCACCGCTTTTGAAGTACGGTTCACATACAACAAGGGCCGAACCCAGAACACGCGCCTGGTGGTACTTGCACAAACGAACGACGGCCGCAGACTGACACTTGAGAATGCAGACCACTTGATGTCAATACCCGCTCGTCAAGAGTTGCTAAGTGACCCCATTCCGGAACGGCTCTTCGCCGAGTGGCAGGCGCAGGTGGTGGAAGAAACCGAAGCCGAAACAGAAGCGGAGTTGGATCAGTATCTGGAGCAGGAGTCCGAGAAGCTCGAACGCTGGGCGCAGGACCGCCGGAAAGCGCTCATGGCCACCGTGGATGAGCTTGATGAGCAAATACGGGCCTATAAAAAAGACGCGAGACAACTTGCTTCGACAGCAGAAAAAATACAGGCCAAGAAAGAGCTTCGTAAATTGGAGCGCAAGCGGGACGATGCTCTGGCAGAATACCACCAATCCAAGAAAGCCATTGAGCAAGAGGAAGACCGCCTTTTGGACGAAGTGAGCGAAAAACTGGAATTGACCCGCGAGATCAAAGAGCTGTTTACCGCCCGCTGGACGCTCACCCACTGACGCTAACCCGATAAATAGAAGCCAGGGACCATCATGGACAGAGAAAAGCTGGTTAAAGATCTGCTGTACCAGATTCGCCTCGGGGAAGACTCCGGTTACGAGTTCAAACGCGTTGAAATACGCGGCAACAAGATCAAAGGCCCAGACCAAAAAGACCTTGCCGACGAAATGGCCGCGTTCGCCAACCAGAAAGGCGGCTACCTGATTCTGGGCGTGGACGACAAAACCCGGCAAATCACCGGCATTCCGGCCGACATGCTTGAGGCGGTACAGAAGCGGGTGAAAGACGTCGCCACCGACAACGTGGAGCCACCTTTGCCTATTGCCACCCGGCTGCTGGAGCTGCCCGACGAACACGGCGATATGAAAAACATACTGCATGTGGACATTGAAAAAAGCCTGTTCGTGCACAGCAGCAATGGCCGTTATTTCCACCGGGTAGCTGAATCCAAACAACCCATGAAGCAGGAGTATCTGGCACGGCTGATGATGCAGCGCAGCCAATCACGGTTGATCTGGTTAGACGAGCGCCCGGTGCCTGGCACCCGCTATGAAGATCTGGACCCGAGCCTGTACCGCAAGTTCCTGCGTGAGGAAGGCCAACCCGAACGCACTCAGCTCCGCAAACTTCGCATGCTGGTGGACGACGATGAAGGTAATGAAAAGCTGAGCGTTTCGGGGGTCTTGCTTGGTACCCCAAGCCCGGTCAACTGGCTGCCAAACGCCTATATTCAGGCCGTTTGTTACGCCGGCGACGACCGCGATGCAGACCAGCAAACCGATGCCATGGATTTCACCGGCCCTCTGGATCAGCAAATCAGCGGCGCTCTGGCATTCGTTGAAAAAAATCAGCGCGTGGCCGCCCGTAAACTGCTGGGCCGGGAAGACATTCCCCAGTACAGCCTGACTGCGATCTTCGAAGCGTTGGTCAACGCCGTCGCCCACCGGGATTACGACATTTACGGTGCACATATCCGTCTGCACATGTTTGCCGACCGGCTGGTACTCTGTTCACCCGGCGCTCTGGTCAACACCATGGAAGTGGACGAACTCATGGCCCGGCAGGCCTCTCGCAACCAGCTAATCACCAGCTTGCTTGCCCGTTGCCCCTACGAACACGCCACCATCAACCGGTCCCGCATGATGGACAAGCGGGGTGAGGGTGTGCCGGTGATTCTCAACGAATCCGAAAAGCTCTCTGGCAAACGCCCGGAATACCAGATGGTTGGAGAAGAATTGCAGCTGACCGTCTATGCGGCGAAGAAAGAGTCTTACCGAGACTGACGCCCATCACCTCGGCATTAAGCTATCTGACAGTCTCCCGAATCAAAGGAATTTCCAGCAGTATGAGCACAGTAAACACCCAGATGAACGGCCAGTCCCTGGATATTGCCGAGAAGCGACGCAAAGAGCTCGAACAACTGTTCCCGGGCATTTTCACCGAAACCCTCAATGATCAGGGCGAGCTGAAGGTGACCATTGATCTGGAGCGCCTGAAAGCCGAGCTGGGTGAGTTCACGGATATCTACGACAGCCGTCGCGAACGCTACGGCATGGACTGGCCCGGCAAGCGGGACTGCCTGCGGCTGATCCAGCAGCCCTCCACCGCCACTCTCAAGCCGTGCCGGGAAGAATCGGTGGATTTCGACACCACCGAAAACCTGTTTATCGAGGGCGATAATCTCGAAGTGCTCAAGCTGTTGCAGAAGAGCTACTACGGCAAGGTGAAGATGATCTACATCGATCCGCCCTACAACACGGGAAAGGAATTCATCTACCCGGACAATTTCAGTGAAAGCCTGGACACCTATCTGCAATACGCGGGCCTGAAAGACAGCGAGGGCCGCAGCTTCTCCACCAACACCGCCAACGAAGGCCGCTTCCACACCAAGTGGCTGAACATGATGTACCCCCGCCTGTATCTGGCCCGCAACCTGTTGCGGGAGGATGGGGTGATCTTTATTTCCATCGACGACAACGAAGTGGAAAACCTGCGGCGGATGTGTGACGAGATTTTTGGGGAGGAGAATTTTATTGCCTCTTTGATCTGGGAAAAGGGTCGGAAAAACGATGCGAAGCTTTTCTCAGTTGGACATGAGTACGTTTTAGTTTTCGCGAGATCGCTGTCTTTCTTGAGAGAAAAAGAAATTATTTGGCGTGAGGAAAAGCCGGGAGCGAAGGAGATTTGGGATGAGTATATGGCGATTAAAGGACAGGTCTCAGAGATTCCTGAAATTGAGGAGAGACTGAAAGATTGGTTCAACGGTCTGCCGCAATCACATCCATCTAAGAAGCTACAACGGTATAGACGAGTCGACCAGAATGGTCCTTGGCGTGATGATAATATTTCTTGGCCTGGTGGTGATGGGCCAGATTATGATGTGGTACACCCGAGAACAGGAAAGCCTTGTAAAGTTCCAGAGCGTGGATGGGTATATTCAACCCCAGAAAAAATGCAGGAAATGATCCGCCTGGGAGTAGTTGAATTTAGGGATGATCATACGCAACCTCCGATTAGAAAATCCCATCTTCGGCCGATAAAAGGTGTGGACGAGAACAGTGACGAACTGGCAGAAAATACAGACGATGATGGCTTAGCGGTTAAAGTTCGGGGTAGCTATTTCTATAAGCAGAGCCAAGTCTCAGTGAAGTACCTAAGGTCCTTGATGGGAGCCAAAGTTTTTGACAATCCAAAAGATCACGTCGAGCTTAAGAAGTTAATAAAGTATTGTTGTGGTAATGAGGGCATTGTACTAGATTTTTTCTCCGGTTCAGGAAGCACTGGTGAAGCAGTCTTTGACATTTGTTGTGAGGATGGTGCTGGACTGCGATTCATTCTGGTTCAACTTCCTGAGCCAAATAGAGAAAACGATAAAACTGGTAGCATAGCTCTCAAGCATGGCTACAAAACAATTGCTGATATCTCAAAAGAGAGACTCCGGCGCGCGGGAGACAAGATCCGGAAAGAGAGAGGTAGTGAACTTGATTTTGAGGGGAGGCTGCTCTGCGATCTCGGCTTCAAAGTCCTAAAACTCAATCAAAGCAACTTTAAACTTTGGCAAGCCCCGGCTAAAGACATTTCCGACAAAGAGCTCCTCAAACAAATGGAACTCAACGTCGACCACATCGACCCCAACGCCAGCCAGGAAGATCTGCTCTACGAACTGCTGATCAAGGCCGGTGTGATGCCCACGGAAAAAGTGGAACAGGTCGAGCTGGCCGGGCATACAGTGTTCTCCGTGGCCGAAGGCTCCCTGCTGGTGCATCTGGAAGACGACATCGACCAGGCCCTGATCGACGCCGTACTGGCCAAAGCCCCCGGCCAGTTTATCTGCCTGGACAAAGCCTTCCACGGCAACGACCAGCTCAAAACCAACGCCGTGAAAACCTTCGAGGCCTTTAACCAGGGCAGGGAAAAAATCGACCAGATTGATTTCAAAACGGTTTGAACTGCATCGTCAGACTCAGGAGCGCTCATGGATATTAACGCAAGCATCATCGATCAGAGACTGGACGGTATCGTCAGTGCCAATAGCGACCTGCTGCCAGCAGGTAACGATCCGCAGAAGAAAAAGTCTGCCGCTTTCGTGTTGCTCAGCGCCGCGACGGCACTGGGTATTCCGCTGGAAGAAGCTGCAGAGTACCTCACCGAGGGTGGTGGCGATGCCGGCGTGGATGTGCTTTATGTGGGCGATGTGGAAGATGGCGAATTTCAGGTCACGCTGTTTCAAGGCAAGTACAAACACAAAGACCTGAGTGGTGCTGCGCATTTTCCAGAAAATGGCGTAAAGGCGGCCATTCAGACCATCGGCACTCTGTTTGATCCGGCCAAAGTGCTGGACATGAACGACCGGCTGAAACCGCGCATCGAAGAAGTGCGGTCCCTGATTCGGGACGGGTACATTCCGGTGGTGAAGATGGTGCTTTGCAATAATGGGAATCGCTGGAACGACAGTGCTCAGAAGGTCATTGATGCTGCGGGATTTTCTGCCTCCCAGGTTAACTGGGTGCACTTGAACCACAACGACATTGTGCGGGTGCTACAGAACCAGAAATCGGTGGACGATTCCTTGCCACTGCGCGGTGAAGCCGTGATTGAGGATTTCAACTACCGCAGGGTGTTGATCGGCAAGGTGGCGATTCAGGACATCGCCGACCTGTTCAACCGCCATGGTGATCAGCTGCTGGAACGTAACATCCGCCGCTACCTGGGTATGAATCGTAACCGGGTGAATACGGCCATTCATGACACCCTGGTGAACGACGACCGTCGTAAGAATTTCTACTTTTTCAACAACGGCATCACCATGATCTGCCGGAAGTTCCGCCACAATGCGTTACAGGGCCGGGATTACCAGCTCAAGCTGGAAGGCATTCAGATCATCAATGGTGGCCAAACCTGTAAAACCATACAGCAGACCCTGAACGAGCCGGATCTGTTGCGGGACTTTTCTGAGACCTATGTGTTGCTGCGGCTGTACGAACTTGCGGAAGACGATAAAGAGTTCGTCCAGGATATTACCTACGCTACCAACAGCCAGAATCCGGTGGACCTGAGAGATCTGCGCGCTAACGACGATCAGCAGCGTCGGTTGGAATTGGGCATGAGGGATCTGGGGTTCAACTATCGCCGAAAACGGGACGATACCTCGGTGAAGAGTGATGAGTTGACCAGCTCCGTGGTGGCCGAAGCCGTGCTGGCAGTGTGGCGCCGAAAGCCGTTCCAGGCCAAGTTCCGGCGCAAGGAACTGTTCGGAAAACTGTACGACGAAGTGTTCGATAACCTGAACTCCGCACAGGCCATATTGGCTGCACTGATCTTCCGACTGGTGGAGAACGAGCGCAAGCGCCCGGAGCAGACTAATCCTCCGGTGTTCCTGCCTTATGCGTCTCACTACAAGGCCATGCTGGTGGGGGATTATCTGCTGGAAACCGAAGGTGTTGCCTTGGCTGAGGTCAATCATCGGAACTATCAGGCATTGCTGGATCGTTTGAATCGCCAGTTTGATGAGTTTCAGTATCGCGCACAGGATCAGATTTCCGAAGCGCTGACGGCTCTTTATGGCAAAAGGGAGATATCCTTGCAACAGCTTTCCGCCACCTTCCGGCGCGGTGATCTGATGCAGTACCTGAAACCCGCTGAGGAAGCCGGAGCGGTCCATTGAAACTGAAGTTCAACCCCAATCTGGATTACCAGCAGGACGCCATCGAATCCACCCTGTCTGTGTTCGAGGGCCTGTCCACCTCTGGTGAACCCTATCGCAAGCTGGGCATCGCCAACACCCTGACACTGGACCCGGACAAGCTGCTGGACAACCTGCACCGGGTGCAGGAACAGAATTTCATCGAGAAATCCCCGTACCTGTTCGAGCCCGGGGACGACTACCCGTTCCCCAATTTTTCGGTGGAGATGGAAACCGGCACGGGTAAAACCTACGTCTATCTGCGCAGTATCTTCGAGCTGCATAAGCGCCTGGGGCTGCGCAAGTTCATTATTGTGGTGCCGTCGGTGGCTATCCGGGAAGGCGTGCTGTCGTCCCTGGCCATGATGAAGGAACATTTCCGCAGTCTCTACAACAACGCGCCTTTTGATCACTACGTCTACAGCGCCAAAGACCTTTCCAAGGTGCGCCAGTTTGCCACCGCCAACACCTTGCAGATCATGGTGATTAACATCCAGGCGTTTCAGCGGGACGCAGGGGATGTGCGCAGTTATGACAGCCTGACCCCGGACGAGATCAAGAAGCTTTCAGTGATTCACCGGGAGCAGGACAGGATGTCTGGCGTCAAACCCATTGAGTTTATCCAGGACGTGCGGCCGGTGCTGATCATCGATGAGCCCCAGTCGGTGGATAATACCCCCAAGGCTCGCCGGGCGGTGAACCACCTTAAGCCATTGTTTGCCCTGCGCTATTCCGCCACTCACCGCAACCCCTTCAACGTGGTGTACCAGTTAGGGCCTGTGAAGGCGTATGACATGAAGCTGGTGAAGCAGATCTCTGTGGCGTCTATTCAGTCCCAGAGCAATGTAAACCAGACGTACCTGAAACTGAGCAAGATTGGCTACAGTGGAAAAGCCAAAACACCGTCGGCTTCGGTGATAATTTTTGAGGACACGCCCAACGGCACCCGGGAAAAGACCGTCAAGCTCAAGCAGGGAACGGATCTGTCAGACCATTCCAACCGCCTTGGGTATCAGGGCTATGTGGTGGATGAGATATACGCGGAGCCGGGTGCGGAATTCGTTCGCTTTGCTAACAACGTCATTCTTGAGCCAGAGCAGGAGCAAGGCGGCATCCACGACGATGTGTTGAAAGCGCAGATCCGCCAGACGGTGGAGGAGCACTTCAAGAAAGAGCGCAACCTGCAAAAGCAGGGCCTGGATGTGAAGGTGCTGTCGCTGTTCTTCATCGACAAGGTGGCCAATTACCGCTACTACGACGAACACGGTCATATCCGGAAAGGCAAACTGGCTCGCTGGTTTGAAGAGGCTTACGGCGAACTGGCAGCAAGCCCGCAGTTCAGTGGCCTGCCGAAGCGGAATGTAGAACAGGTGCACAATGGTTACTTTGCCGAGGTTAAAAAGCGCGGCAAAGTGGTGGAACTGAAGGACACCAGTGGCACTACCGCCAGTGACGCCGAAGTCTACGAGCTGATTATGAAGGACAAAGAACGCCTGTTGGACGAATCCGAACCGCTGCGCTTTATCTTCAGTCATTCAGCCCTGAAAGAGGGATGGGACAACCCGAATGTGTTTCAGATTTGCACATTGCGGGAGTTTGGCAGCGAAAAGGAGCGCCGTCAGACCCTGGGCCGTGGTTTGCGCCTGTCCGTCGACGCCAACGGCGACCGGGTTTTTGATCCGCAGGTGAACCGACTGACGGTGGTAGCCAGCGAGTCCTTTGAGGAATACGCTAAAAACCTCCAGACGGAAATGGAGAAAGACATCGGCGGCGGCTTCAAGTTTGGCAGGGTTCCTGTTATCGCCTTTGCGCCGCTGACGATCAACGACACCCAAACTCTGGGTCAGGAAAAATCCCGCCATCTGTGGCAAGCGCTCAAAGCGGAGGGCTACCTGGATGCCAAGGGCGACCTCACCGCCCGTTTCCAGCCGGACGACCTGTACTTCCAGCTGCAAGTGCCACCGGAATACCAGCCGCTGGAAAACGAAATCATCGACCGCCTGCGCAGCTTTATGTTTGCAGGCCGCGTTCAGGACGCCCGCAAACGCACAGCGGTTACCTACAACAAGCGGGTAGAGCTGAACCCGGATTTCAAGGCGTTGTGGGACAACATCAGCCAGAAAACCCGGTATTCTATTCGCTTTGACACCCAGCAACTGATTGATCTGGCAAGCCATAAACTCCAGAACATGCCGGTGGTCAAGCCAGTGACCCTCACCATTGACCATACTCAGGCTAAACTGACCGATGCCGGTTTCGGCAGTGAACGGCAGATTTCCACCACCAAGGAGCGCTATGTCAGCTCCCATGAAGTCTTGCCTGACCTGATTGGCGCCTTGCAGGAACGCACACACCTGACCAGAGGAACCTTGCTGACCATCATTCGGGGCTGCCGCCGCCTGGGTGAGTTCAAAGCAAACCCGCAGGGCTTCATCACCGAAACAGCGCGGCAAATTCAGAAAGCGCTGGATGAGCTGTTGGTGGATGGTATTCGCTACGAAAAACTGGCCGGCGAGCAATACAAGATGGAGCTGTTCGATGAGCCGGAGCTGGAGGTCTATCTGGATCGCTCCTATCAGGTTCAGCATGGCAATCAGGGCAATCAGGTTCAAACACCCTACGATTACATCGAGTGCGATTCGCATATCGAACGGATGACCGCACAGGCGCTTGACGGCGCGGAGAACGTGAAGTTTTTCTGCAAGCTACCCCGCTGGTTCAGCATTCCCACGCCGGTTGGCGATTACAACCCGGACTGGGCGGTCGTACTCGAGGAAGATCGTAAGGTGTATCTGATTCGCGAGACTAAAACCACCCACGATAGCGACAAGCGCCGGCTGGAGGAGAATCTGAAGATTCTGTGTGGCGAAGCGCATTTTGAGGCACTGGGGGGTGTGGACTACAAAGTGGCGGCTTCGGTGGGGGAGGTGACCGCTGTATAATGCCGGAGCCTCATGCGGAACGCTTAATACGTTTGCACAGGCTCCTTTACTCAATCTGACTGTTGTTCATACACCCTGTGCAGCCAAGTGGAATCGGTGCGCCATTCGGTAGGCTGCTGTCCCAATGCACATTGCGTAATGGTCCTTATTTTCGGCGATTGTTTTTAGAAACTTTTTCCTTACCTCTTTGGCCATCCACCTAAAAGCGTTCCTGGCTGGGCCCAGGGGTTCGGGTACGTAGCGCATGGCCTCAGTGCAGCCGCCGGATTCCTGAATTAACTCGTAGGTCAGATTAAATAGCGGCTCATTCGGAAGCCAGCTTGCAGCTTGTTGGCCAAATATCGTAACCAGAAATTGTTGCAGGTGGTCCCTTTCATAAATATCCATACTCATCTCTCCCTGATGTTTCGGATCAGTTCCTTATACTGTTTTTCGGTTCCCGCAATGGTCATCTGATGGATGGCAACGCGATCAAAGATATAGAGGTAACCTTCTTCATTTTGTTGGTTGTAAGTTCCCAAAATCTTGGCATTGCCAACGGTTTCTTCGACTACTTGACCCTCCGGTAGACCGAACTGGCGAGCCTGCTCTTCCGCAAGCACTTGAAGCCATTTAGGCAGAGAGTCTCGCTGGGCAGGAAGGAAGATTGAATGGAGATACACTTCCTCTATGCCCGAGAGGTTGATCTTGGGATAGATCGCGGTTGAGTCTACGACTCGGTGTGACAGAGACCAGTCATCGTATTTGATGATGAGCGTGGTGCTGCTGTGGGATATTAGCTTCGGCTCGGCGTAGTCCAGGGCCAAATCTTGAGACAAGACTAGCTCTCCGGATTGGGCCTGAAAAGCAGTTAATAGTATGCAAAGCAACAGTAACCGTGTTGCCGCCATAAAACCTCCTTGTTTTAATCCAGTCGCAATTCGACGTTCGGAATTTATGCTGGCCGGTTGGCGCATGTCAATCCGAATGTCGTTAGCGAGCGCCCAATGCGAAGTGGGTCTCACGGTTCCCGGAGTGGGAAACTTGAAAGTCTAACTGCCGGCGTACCCAAGCTCCTTGTTAACAAGGTTGAACAGCTCGCCACCCTTGTGCCAGCGGTCAAAGTTCTCCAGGAACTGGTCCGTAAGCGCCCGCTTCCAGCCGATGAAATCGCCCGCCATATGCGCCGTCATAATCACATTATCCCGCTCCCAGAGCGGATGATCCTTCGGTAACGGCTCCTCCTCGAAAACATCCAATGCTGCCCCGGCAATCTCACCATCGTCCAGAGCTTTGATCAGATCATCCGTCTTCACAATCGGCCCGCGTCCGATATTGATCAGCCTGGCTGACTTTTTCATCGCCGCAAACGCCTTGCTGTCGAACAGTCCCTCGGTTTGCGGTGTCAGTGGTGCGGCAATCACCACAAAGTCCGCATGGCTCAGCTGGTCATACAATTCATCGTTGCCGTGCACCGCTACAAAGTCCGGGTCTTTCTGCCGGGGTGTGCGGGCAATGCCATGGGCATGCATGCCTGCGGCGTTAACCAGTCGGCCGATTTGGCGGCCGATGGAGCCGGCGCCCACCACCAGCACCTGCTTGCCTTCGGCCCGCTCCGTGTCTCGATGCTTCCACTCGTGCTTCAGTTGTAAGCGGATGGACCGGGGGAAATCCTTGGCGAACATCAGAATGCTGCACAGCACATACTCGGCGATGGTCCGGTCGAAGATGCCCCGGGCATTGGTCACGGTAACGTCGCCTTTGATCAGCGCCGGGAACATGAGTGCATCGACACCGGCACTGGTGGCGTGAATCCATTTCAACCGGTCTGCGGTTGGCCAGGCGGCTTCCAGAGCTTCAGTCCGGAAATCGGTCACCATCATGACATCGGTGCCGGGCAGGGTGTCCCGGAGTGTCTGTTCATCGCAGGCGAAGCGAACTTCCGCCCTGGCCTGAACGGCTTCGATGCCGGGAGGCGGTGCCTCGCCAGGCGCTGTCAGAACAGTGACAACCGGTTTGTTGGATGCTGTCATTTCACCTCCGTAAGAATCGCAACGATTGGTTTCAGTCCATCGTTGTAGTCTGGTAGGCGAGTGGGTGTGGGTCAACCTGGCTTGACGGATCCATTGCCTCGGCGGGTTTGTTCAGTCTTTCGTCCCACTGGCCTTGTACCGCTGATTTTTACTGACTAACCTGCAGGGGTAGGTCTTTATTTACCCTGTTATCGGGAGGTGCGTATGGCGGAATCCGCGAACAAGGATACCGGCGAGACCAAGCCGCGGAAAGTGAAGTACCGCAAGACCAAGGCCAGCTGGAACCCGGCTATGCAGGCCATTCCTGTTTCGGGGATTCGCCGGCTGGTGAATATGGCATCCACCATGAAGGATGTGATTCACCTGTCGATAGGGCAGCCAGACCTGCCAACACCAAAGCATATTATTGATGCCTATATTGACGCGCTGAACGCCGGCCAAACCGGCTACACCATGGATGCCGGCCTGCCGGAACTGCTGGTGGCCCTGCGGGATTACTATGGCAAGCGCTACAACCGCAAGCTCACCCGCGACAATATTCTGGTAACAAGCGGTGCCACCGAGGCCATGTACCTGGCCATTTCGGCGACCTCGGCGCCCGGTCGTCAGTTTATCGTGACGGACCCGTCGTTCCTGCTCTACGCACCCCTTATCCGGATGACCGGCGGTGAGGTGAAGTTTGTGCCCACCCGTGCTGAGAACAACCACCAGCTGGACCCGGATGATGTGATCCGGGCCATGGGGGCACGAACATTCGCTCTTATCCTGAATAACCCCAACAATCCTACCGGAGCGGTGTATCCCCGCAGTACTGTCGAGACGATTCTCGAGGAGTGCGCCTATCGCGGGATTCAGGTATACGCAGATGAGGTCTATGACCACCTGATCTTTGATGATGATGACTTTGCCAGCGTCCTGAACTGTTCTATGGACCTGGACAACATCATGTGCATCAGCAGCTTCTCCAAGACCTACAGCATGGCGGGTTTGCGGGTTGGTTGGGTCATTTCCAGCCAGGCGGCAATCAAGTCGCTACGGCGCTACCATATGTTTACCACCTCGGTGGCCAATACACCATCGCAGTTTGCCGGCGTGGCTGCCCTGACGGCAGACCAGCAGTGCGTCCGCGACATGGTGGATATTTATCGCGAGCGTCGGGACAAGATTGTGGAGCTGATCGACCAGACTCCCTATCTGACCGGCTACAAGCCCGGCGGCGCGTTCTTTGCTTTCCCGGATTTGCCGCCCCATGTGGATGGTTCTGATCTGGCGCTCCGGATGCTGAAGGAAACCGGGGTATGTGTGGTGCCGGGTGACGCCTTCGGTGAGCACTGCACCAATGCCCTGCGCTTCAGTTTCTCGACCACCTGCGAGCGAATGGAAGAGGCGTTCGACCGGATCATCCCCTGGATGGCCAAGCAGCAGTTCTGAGTTCGCATGTCTGCGCTTGATTCAGTGCTCGTTCAATGCCCTTACTGCTGGGAGACGCTGGAAATCAGCGTCGACCCCTCGGTGGCTGAACAGGAGTATGTCGAGGATTGCCAGGTGTGCTGTCAGCCCATCGTACTGACCGTAACGTTTGATGAACGGCTGACCCCAACCGTGCAGGCCCGTGCTGAGAACGACTGACTCCCTCACCAATCGTTAATCAACACGGCTTGCGTGGAAGGCATGCCTGCCGCAGGATAGGGGGCTCGGTTTCAGAGGAAGAAAAATGAAAACATTCATGCAGGTTCGGGCCTGGTTCCCGGTTCTGGTGCTGGCAGTACTGGCCAGCGGTTGTGCGAGCATTTCACCTTATGCCATCTCCGAGGGCGAGATTGAGCGGCATCTCAAGCGGGCCGTGGCCGACTACGATCGGCAGCATTTGCAGAGTGGATCGCCGCTCAGCCTGAGTCTTAGTGATGCAGATATTACCCTGGGGCCGGATGGTCGCGATGTCGCGGTGATTGATCTTCGGGGGCAGGTGGCTTTGAACGCACTGATGGCCAAGCTGCCGGTGGACCTGGCGCTCAAGGTTGAAGGTGCACCAGTGTATGACAGTCAGGAAAAAGCGGTGTACATCCGCCGGCTCCAGCTTCTGGAGAGCTCCATTGATTCACCCTTTTTCAAGGGCGACCTGGCGCCGGTCACGGACAACGTGATGCGGGTGGTGGCCCAGATGCTGGAAACCATGCCGGTGTATCGCCTCAATGAGGAAGACTTTGCCCAGCGGATGCTGGGCATTGTGCCCGTGGATATCCGTGTTGCCCCCGGGCGCCTGGAGTTTGTCACCGCCGACAGATAATACCGCCGTGGTTCCAGGATAGGCTCTGTGAGAAAGGCCGGATGATGGATATCATCCGGCCTTGTTCGTTTCATGAAATGGGGCTCAGGCGGTGGCTTTCAGGGCCTCCTCGAAGATGCCGGTCGCTTCATCAATCTGGTTCTGGGTGACGATCAGTGGCGGCAGCCATCGGACGATTTCCTGGTAAGGCCCGCAGCGAAGCATCAGTAATCCCCGGTTTTCGCATTCCTTGAGGATCTTGCCGGCCCGTTCGCCATCGGGGCAGTCGCCCCGGCGCATTTCAACTCCGACCATCAGGCCTTTGCCCCGGACATCGGCCATCTCCGGATAATCCTTTTTCAGGGCATGCAAATTGTCCCACAGGCGTTTACCCATGCGGTCTGCGTTTTCCACGAGGCCCTCTTCGCGAATGACGTCGATGGTAGCAATAGCTGCCGCCGCAGCCACGGCGTTGCCTCCGTAGGTGCCACCCTGTGAACCGGGCCAGCCTTTGGACATGGTTTCCTCGGAAGCCGCCAGGGCAGAGATCGGGAAGCCGCTGGCCAGGCCTTTGGCGATCATGATGGCATCCGGGGTTACGCCAAAGTGTTCATGGGCCCAGAACTTCCCGCTGCGGCCGAAGCCGGCCTGCACTTCATCGAACACCAGCATGATGCCGTGTTTGTCGCAGCGTTCCCGAAGGCCCTTCAGGAAGCGGGCGTTGGCGGGTACGTAGCCGCCTTCACCCTGAACCGGCTCAATCAGCATGGCGGCGGTTTCCTTGGGGGCGGAATAAGTTACGAAGATTCTGTCCAGCTCCCGCAGGCAGAAGTCGGTGGCTTCGTCCAGGCTCCAGCCATAGTGAAAAGCGTGTGGAAAGGGGGCAACCACAACGCCACCCATCATGGGGCTGACACCGGCCCGCAGGGCAACGCTGGAGGTGGTCATGGACAATGACCCCATGGTGCGGCCGTGGAAGCCGCCATGGAATACAATCACGTTGGGGCGTCCGGTGGCCTGGCGAACCAGGCGAACCGCGCCCTCGGCCACCTCGGTGCCGGAGTTGGAGAAGAAAAAGGCATTCAGAGGGTCTGGTGTCAGCTCTCCGAGTTTTTCCGCCAGTTCCGGCAGCCTGGGGTTCATTACCGTGGTGGCCTGGGCGTGAATCATGGTAGCCACCTGTTTTTGGGCTGCGGCCACCACTTTCGGGTGGCAGTGGCCGGTGCTGGTGACACCGATGCCGGAGGTGAAATCCAGATACCGACGGCCCTCGGGGTCAATAATATAGGCGCCTTCGCCTTTGGCGGCCGTAATGCCGGTAGCCTGCTTGAGCAGGGGGGACAGTTTGCCTTTATGGTCGGTCATGGGCACCTCCCGAAGTGAATGAAATACCTCTTTAGCAGACTAGTCAGGCCTGCAGGCGTTTACAAATGGCATCGCCAATCTGGCTGGTCGCCCGTTGCTGGTTACCCTGTTCGGCAAGGTCAGCGGCTACTGCGTCGAACAGCTCCTTCCCGGCCTGTGCCAGTTTGGGGTCTTTGCGGCCAAGCCAGTCGAGCATGCGCGCAGTGGTAAACAACATGGCGGTTGGGTCTGCAATGCCCTGGCCGGCAATATCCGGTGCGCTGCCATGGGTGGGTTCGAACATGGATGGCATGTGCGGGTCGGTCGGGTTGAGGTTGCAGGAAGGCGCAACGCCCATGCCGCCAGACAGGACGGCTGCCAGGTCGGTCAGGATATCGCCCTGCAGGTTGCTGGCCACCACTACATCGAACGCCCAGGGGCACTGAACAAACTTCATACAGGCGGCATCCACTAGCTCGTGGTGGGTGGCCACGTCAGGAAAGTCGTGGCTGACTTCCTCAAAGACTTCGGTGTACATGTCACCCCAGTAACGCAAGGCATTACGTTTGGTCACCACACACACCTGGCTTTCACAGCTTCGGCCATCCAGTGTGCGGAAGGCGCGGGTACGGCCTTGCTGCGCCCGCTCACCAGCCCGCTTGCGGGCCTGCTCAAAGCCGTAACGGATGATCCGTTCGGTGGCCCGGCGGGTGAACACTTCCATCTGGGTGGCCACTTCGTCTGGCTTGCCCTGACGCAGTCGCCCGCCCTGGCTGACATACTCGCCTTCACTGTTCTCGCGAATCACCAGCATGTCGATGTCTTTGGCTCGATCATCTTTCAGGTACTGCCTGGCGCCGGGCAACAGTCGCGCAGGGCGTTCACACACCCATTGGTCAAACCCTTTGCGCATGTCCAGCAGGGGGGCCAGCGAAATACTGTCTGGCAGCAGGTAACGCGTAGCGTCGTCGATGGGGCCGGGATCACCCAGAGCGCCCAGCAGGATGGCATCATAGGCCTTAAGCTGGGTCAGTGCGTCTGCCGGCCAGGATTCGCCGTATTCTTCGTGCCAGGCATGGGATGGCCAGGGGAAGCGGGTCCATTCCAGCGCCAGGTTGTGCTTCGCGCGCAGGGTTTCCAGACAGCGGACAGCTTCGGCGACAACTTCCGGACCGATGCCGTCTCCGGGGGTAACTGCGATGCGAGTGGTCTGGGCCATTCCCGAGCCTCCTAACGTGCGGTGTTTGCGGGTTTTTGAACAACAACCCCAGTGTAGTCCTCGGGCTGGCAGATGCCAGTGGTGGTGGCTTTAATTAATTGACGAGGTTTTACGCCCCGTCGGTTGATAGCTATAGTGGAAACTAATTGATTCTTTTAATCTTCCAGCGACATGTATCTGTTTTTGTTCCGGAGCCCGTGTTCCCGGACTGACCACCTAAATGTAAAGGATAACTCTGTGCTGTACCGGATTATTACGCTTGTTGGCGGCCTGGTCTTTGTGGTTGCCCTGTTTGCCCTGCTGTGGTTCTTCTGCAAGAAGTTTCTGGAGCACCATGGTGTCAAAGAGCAGAGTTCGGATCGGGCCATGGTGCTGGCTACCTGGACCTTTGCCGGCATCGCCGTTGGCCTGGTGTTTGCTGTCGTGGGCTCGTTTGTGCTCGGCCCCTGGGCGTTCTATCGCACCTTGCGGGGCCACGACGTGCCAGTGTCAGACGCCGCCGCCATCTGGTGGGGCTTTGGTATTGTAGTGCTTTCCCTGGGCATTATCGCCGCCGGCTTCTTCGGCTTCCTTGCCCTGGTAGGCGCTTACTGATGTTGTGGCAGGCTGCGTAGCAGGTCCCGAAACCACACCAGCGCAGGCTCACGCTCATATGCCCGGTGCCAGTAAAGGTGCACATCAATGGAGGGCATCTGAGCGGGTGGGCTCATCACCTCTATTTCGCCGCGTTCGGCAATAATCCGGGCGTAGGTTTCCGGCATAGTCAACAACAGGTCGGAATTCTCCACCACCCGGCAGGCAGCGTAGTAGTGCTGGCAACGTAGCCTGATGCTGCGTTGAACGCCATGCCGGGACAGCTCAAAGTCCTCGATGCCCGGACCCTCGGTACGGGACGAAACCAGTACATGTTTTGCCTTCAGGTACGCCGGCATATCCAGCCCGTCTTGAATGGCTGGGTGCCCCTTGCGCGCCAACACCACCAGGCGGTCCTGCCGAAGCAGTTCATGGCTGGTCTGATTACTGACCGGCAGCAATACATCAATCGCGAAATCCAGTTTGCCGGCGGCTAACTGGGTTTCCATATCCCGCCTTGGTATCCGCTGGGAGACAATCTCCATGTCCGGGTAGGGTGCCAGTTTGCCCATCAACTGGGGCAGAAAGGTAGACTCCAGTACATCCCGCAACCCCAGTGTGTAAGTCTTGCGCTGACTGGCCGGGTCAAAGGCATGGAACTGGTTTACCGCGCTTTGCACCTGATTCAGCCCCGGCCGCATCGACTCCAGAAACCGGCGTGCTAACGGAGTGGGCACCATCTGGTTACCCTGGCGGGTAAACAATGGGTCATCAAAGTGATCCCGCAGCCGCGCCAGGGAATGGCTCACCGCGGGCTGCGTGAGGTGCAGCGCCCTGGCGGCGCGGGTCAGGCTGCCCTCCCGATAAATGGTATCGAAAACATGCAGCAGGTTAAGGTCCAGTCGATTCAGGGCCATAAGGCGCGTCCGGTTTCGGAATAAGTAAGGGTAATGATAAACGATAAGAACAATTCAGTCGCGTAATAGCACGTTGGCTCCTAGACTGTTTTCCATCTGAACAAAAGTGCGCCCCGGTTGGGGCAGGCAAGCGCGAGGAGCTGCACCATGGATTTCAATATTTCCGAAAAAGGCCAGGATTACCTCAAACGCGTGAAGCAGTTCATGCGTGACGAGATCTTTCCCATTGAAGAGCAGTACCACAAGGAGCTTGCCTCCCTGGAAAACCGCTGGGTGGTGTTGCCGATCATCAAAGAACTGAAAGAAAAAGCCAAGGCCCAGGGCCTGTGGAACATGTTTTTCCCGGACGACAAATACGGCTGCGGCCTGCTGAACTCCGACTATGCCCTGGTTGCCGAAGAAACCGGTCGCAGCTTCATTGCCCCGGAAATCTTTAACTGCAACGCGCCAGACACCGGCAACATGGAAGTGCTGATCCACTACGGCTCGGAAGAGCAGAAAGCCGAGTGGCTGCCAAAACTGCTGAGCGGCGAAATCCGCTCCGCCTTCTGCATGACCGAACCGGCGGTTGCCTCCTCCGACGCCACCAACATGGAAGCGACCGCGATGGTTGAAGGTGACGAAGTGGTGCTCAACGGCCGTAAATGGTGGAGCACCGGTATCGGCCATCCGGACTGCAAAGTGGGTATTTTCATGGGCGTGACAGACCCAGACGCCCAGAAACACCGCCGCCACTCCATGGTGCTGGTGCCGCTGGACACCCAGGGCATCACCGTTGAGCGCATGTTGCCGGTTTTCGGGGCCTACGACGAACCCTACGGCCACGGCCAGGTGTTGTTCGACAACGTACGCCTGCCAAAGAGCGCCATCATCGCCGGCCCCGGCCGAGGCTTCGAAATCGCCCAGGGCCGCTTGGGGCCGGGCCGCGTGCACCACTGTATGCGTGCGATCGGTGCCGCTGAGCGTACTCTTGAGTTAATGATCAAACGCGCCATGACCCGCGAAGCCTTCGGCCGTCCCATCGCCAAGTTGGGTGGCAACCCGGATGTCATCGCCAATGCCCGCATGAACATTGAGCAGGCGCGACTGTTGACGTTGAAGTGTGCCTGGGCGCTGGATACCAAGGGCATTATGGGTGCGCTGCAGGAAGTTTCTATGATCAAGGCCGTGGTGCCTGCGATGCTGCAGCAGATTGTGGATGATGCGATTCAGATTCACGGTGGTGCCGGGGTTAGCGACGATGATTTCCCGCTGACGGCATTGTTCGGTTACGCTCGGGTTCTTCGGTTGGCCGACGGTCCCGACGAAGTTCATCGGGCGATGGTGGCTCGGTTGGAGCTTCGGAAGTATAAGTCCTGATTTTTGGATTGGGTGCTTTGGTTCGCCTGGCCTCTTGATTGGGCGTGGGGTGCCGTCGGGGTGGGGCTTCTGAAACACGCTGTGAATACGTCCGTGTAAGCTCCGCTCCGCCATCCATGGCTCCGCAGGGTTTCAGAAGCCCCACCCCGCCGGCCCCATTCTGAACATCGGTGAGGGCTAGCGAGTAAAGAAATTCTGAACAGCGTACTGAGGTGATCGGGAGCTGATGTCGGGTAGCACTCTCCAAAACCTTGCGGAGCCATGGATGGCGGAGCAGAGCGTACACGGATGTATTCACAGCGTGTTTTGGAGAGTGCTACCCGACAGCAGCTCTTACTCCAATGAAAAAGAAAGTGAACTCCCAAACATAACGGAGAGAAACACCGATGACACAACGGGTATTTATAACCGGCGGGGCCAGTGGCCTGGGCCGGGCGATTGCATTGCGGTATGCCAAAGAGGGCGCGAAAGTCTGCATTGGGGACATTAACCCGGAGCAGGGCGTGGCTGTTGAAGCGGAATTGAATAACGCTGGGGGCGAAGGCTACTTCGTTGAGTGCGACGTCCGCCGCCTGAGCGACTTCGAGAAAGTCCGTGATGACCTGATAGAGAAATGGGGCGGAGTGGACGTTGTGGTTAACAACGCCGGCGTTGCCTCCGCAGGGTCCATTGAAGACACCAGCATCGGTGACTGGGAATGGATTCTCGACATCAACGTGCTGGGCGTCGTGCGTGGCTGCAAAGCCTTCACCCCGCTGTTCAAGGAACAAGGCTCCGGCGCGTTTGTGAATGTCGCTTCCATGGCCGGGCTCATGCTGGCGCCGTTGATGGACAGCTACAATGTGTCTAAAGCCGGGGTGATAGCCCTGTCGGAAACCCTCAGCCAGGAGCTGCGTGATTCCGGTATTCAGGTCAGCTGCGTGTGCCCGGCGTTTTTCCAGACCAACCTGGCGAGCACCATGCGCTCGGACATTCCGGGTATCCAGCAGAACGTAAATAAGCTGATGAAGCGGTCCAGCATCACCGCCGAAGACGTGGCCGAGGATATTTTCCGCAGTGTGAAAGACAAAGACTTCTGGGTACTGCCCCACGCCAAAGAGCGCCGCATGTGGATGCTCAAGCGCCATGCACCCTGGGCGTTTGACTGGCTGATGCATCAGGAAACCAAGCGCTGGATGAGCAAGATGGGTGGCAAGGCGAACGCCTGAATACAGCACAGGAGAGATTGAATGACACAGATCGACCAGGCCGTAGACATCCGGGAAGGCGAAGAGCTGGATATCAGCGCCGTCGACCAGTTCATGAAGCAGGCCATTCCGGGCCTGGAAGGCCAGCCGAGCATCAAGCAATATCCCGGTGGTGCGTCCAACCTGACCTATCAGGTGGATTATGGCGACCAGTCCTACGTGCTGCGCCGGCCGCCGTTCGGCAAGATCGCCAAGTCGGCCCACGACATGCTGCGGGAAGCGCGGGTGATGGACGCGTTGAAGCCCGTTTACCCCTATGTGCCCAACATTGTTGCCATCTGTGACGATCACAGCGTGCTGGGGTGTGACTTCTACGTGATGGAAAGGCTCAAGGGCATCATTCTGCGCCAGGATTTCCCCAAGGATCTCGAGCTGAGCGCCGAAGACACCCGCAAGCTGTGCCTGAACGTAATCGACAAGCTGGTAGACCTGCACACCGTGGACGCCAAGGCGGCTGGCCTCGACAAGCTGGGCAAGGGTGCGGGTTACGTGCAGCGGCAGATTAGCGGCTGGAGCGACCGTTTCCGCAAGGCCCGCACCGAGGATGTCGGAGACTTTGAAATCGTGATGGCGTGGCTGAACGAAAAGATGCCGGACGATATCGCCCAGGTGGTCATCCACAACGATTTCCGTTTTGACAATGTGGTGCTGAACCCGGACAACCCTTTTGAAGTGATCGGTGTGCTGGACTGGGAAATGGCCACCATCGGTGACCCGCTGATGGACCTGGGCAACAGCCTGGCGTACTGGATTGAAGCGGACGACGAAGGCCCATTCCAGATGCTACGGCGCCAGCCCACCCATCGCCCGGGCATGCTGACCCGTAAGGAAGTTGTGGACTACTACATGGAGAAGTCCGGCTTCCGCGCGGATAACTTCGATTTCTACGAGATCTACGGCCTGTTCCGGCTGGCGGTGATCGTCCAGCAAATCTACTACCGCTTCTATCATGGCCAGACCAAAGACAAGCGTTTTGCTGCCTTCGGCCACGCTGCCAATTATCTCGAGAAGCGTTGCCAGCGCCTGATTAGTGAGAGTTCGCTGTAATGGCCACGATCTATCTGGTGCGCCATGGCCAGGCCAGTTTCGGCAAGGAAAATTACGACCAGCTCTCTCCGCGGGGCTGGGAGCAGGGCAGGATCCTGGGGCGCTGGCTGGCGGACAAGGTGGAGCCGGGTGCCATTTTTGGCGGTAACCTGCAACGCCATCGGGAAACCGTTGAAGCGATCACCACCGGTTACGGTGCAAGCCTGCCGGATATGCAGGTGATGGAAGGCCTTAACGAGTTTGATCATCTGGAAGTGGTGGAGCGCCTGCACCCGGAATGGGCGGATAAACAGGTAATGGCGCGGTATCTCGCCAGCTTTCCGAAACCTGCAAGAGCCTTCCAGCAGGCTTTTGAAAAAGCTGTCGCCCGCTGGGTGAGTGGTGAACACGACCACGAATACGCGGAATCCTGGCAGGGTTTCCGGCAACGGGTTAGCACCTCGCTGGATCAAATGATTGATCTGGCGGACGGTGCCGATGTCATTGTCTCCACCTCCGGCGGGCCCATTGCGGTGATTGCCCAGCACCTGCTGGAGTTGTCCGACCACAAGGCGCTGGAGATGAACAACGTGATTGCCAACACCAGTGTGTCCCGCATTCTGTATTCCGGCCCCCGGCGCAGCCTGGCCGTATTCAACAACTATAGCCACCTGGAAGCGGAAGACCCCGCCCTGGTGACATTCCGATAAGCTGAGGGAATTCCATGAGCAACAAAAACCTGTTCGACCTGACTGGCAAAGTCGCCCTGGTAACCGGTGCCAGCCGCGGCATCGGTGAGAGCATCGCCCGCACACTGGCCCACTACGGCGCCCACGTGATCGTCAGTAGCCGCAAGATTGACGGTTGTGAAGCCGTGGCCAGCAGCATCCGTGAAGACGGCGGCAGCGCCGAAGCCTTCGCCTGCCACATTGGTGAAATGGACCAGATCGAAGCGGTTTGGGAGCGCATCGCCAAAGCGCACGGCAAACTGGATATCCTGGTGAACAACGCAGCCGCCAACCCGTACTTTGGCCCAGTGGAAGATACCGACCTGGGGGCTTTCCAAAAAACCGTGGATGTGAACATTCGCGGCTATTTCTTCATGTGTGCCCGTGGCGCCCAGCTGATGAAGAAAAACGGCGGCGGCTCCATTGTAAACGTGGCGTCGGTTAACGGCGTAAACCCTGGCCACTTCCAGGGCATCTATTCGGTGACCAAGGCAGCAGTGATTTCCATGACCAAATCTTTCGCCATGGAGCTGGGCCAGCAGAATGTGCGGGTGAATGCCTTGTTGCCGGGCCTGACCGATACCAAATTTGCCAGCGCCCTGACCACCAATGAGGCCATCAAGAAGCAGGCCATGGCCCACATTCCAATGAAGCGTGTGGCGGATCCGGACGAAATGGCCGGCACTGTGCTGTACCTGGTATCCAATGCGTCCAGCTACACCACCGGGGCCTGCATTAATGCGGATGGTGGTTACCTGACGGTTTAATCACAGTCAGAATGAAAAAGGGCCGGAGAATTCGTCATCTCCGGCCCTTTTTTGTGTCTATACCTCCAAAGAAATACCAAATTTGATTTTTGCCAAGTTTGCTCTGTTTGACTACAGTAATGAATACACACATAAAAAAGGCGGGTTTATGGACGACCTCCAACCACTGACGCCGGAGCAGCGCAAGAGCAGCGAATTCCGGCTATTTATCTTCATCATCGTCTTCCTGTTTCCCATCCTGGCCGTTGCCGTGGTGGGCGGCTACGGCTTCCTGGTCTGGATGTCCCAGATATTCATGGGCCCGCCGGGGCCACCCGGGGGATAGGGGCGAACATGGCTGTGAACGAGTCCCGCCGGCTGTTTCTGCGCGGCGGCAGGGCAGTTGCGTCTGAGTGGCGGCCGCCCTGGACAACCCGGGCCATCACTGACCAGTGCACCCGTTGCGATCGCTGCATTGAAGCCTGCCCGGAAGGCGTGCTGTTTCGTGGTGACGGCGGTTTTCCGCAAACCCGCTTTACTGGCGAAGGCTGCACACTGTGTGGGAAATGCGCCAGGTCTTGCCCGGAACCGGTGTTTGACCTGGCTCGTGAGGCGTTTCCCTGGCGTGCCCAGGTGCAGGATAACTGCCTTGCCAAAGCCAATATCCATTGCCAGACCTGCCGCGACGCCTGCGAGCCAATGGCCATCCGATTTCCACCCAGGCTTGCTCATGTCGCCGTCCCGGAGATTGCCGAAGACGAGTGTACCGGATGCGGTGCCTGCGTCGCCGTGTGCCCTGAAGATGCCATCAGTCTGATTACTCAGGAACAGAGAGAGCCAGCCCATGCCTGATTCGCAGAAAGCCGAAATTCACATTGCCAGTTTTCTGGTACACGTGCGCCCGGAGTCTCTGGACGCTGTTCTTGAACTGCTTGAGCACACGCCGGGCCTGGACGAGGGCACTCGAGACCCGATTGGAAAACTGGTGATTCTGGCAGAGGGTAGTAGCCATCAGGATTTGCTCGGTGCCATGGAGTTGATTGAGAGTGCGCCAGGCGTTCTGGAATGCATTCTGGTTTACCACGAAGTGATGTCGCCCGAAGAGGCGAGCCAACAGTTGATTGCTACAGGACAGTCAGAAACAGAACAACAGGAAGCAATGTCATGAACCTGACACGACGTGAATTCGCAAAAGCCAATGCGCTGGCCATGGCGGCATCTGCTGCCGGCCTGTCGATACCGGCGGCGGCCAGTAACCTGATTACCAATGCCGAGCTCACTGAGCTCAAGTGGAGCAAAGCACCTTGTCGTTTTTGTGGCACCGGTTGCAGTGTGATGGTCGCCACCAGGGACAATCAGATTGTCGCGACCCATGGCGACACGCAATCGGAAGTGAACCGTGGTCTGAACTGTGTGAAAGGCTACTTTCTGTCGAAGATTCTGTACGGTCGCGACCGTCTGACCAAGCCCTTGCTGCGTAAACGCGACGGTAAGTTCCACAAAGAGGGCGATTTTCAGGAGGTCAGCTGGGACGAAGCCCTGGATGTGATGGCAGAAAAATTCACCAGTGCCATCAAGGAGCACGGCCCGGAAAGCGTCGGCATGTTTGGCTCCGGCCAGTGGACCATTTGGGAAGGTTACGCAGCCAGCAAACTGTTCAAGGCTGGCTTCCGCTCCAACAATATTGACCCCAATGCCCGCCATTGTATGGCGTCTGCGGTGGCAGGCTTCATGCGGACCTTTGGGTCCGATGAGCCGATGGGTGTCTATGACGACATCGAAAGCGCTGATGCCTTCGTGCTTTGGGGCGCCAACATGGCGGAAATGCACCCGATCCTCTGGACTCGGGTAACGGACCGTCGCCTGTCCCATCCCGGCACGGAAGTGGCCGTGCTCTCAACCTACGAACATCGCTGCTTTGATCTGGCCGACCTGCCGATGGTGATGGAGCCCCACGCCGATGTGGCAATTCTGAACTACATTGCCAATTACATCATCCAGAGCAACGCGGTGAACCGGGATTTCGTCAGTAAACATACCCGGTTTGTGCGTGGCGCAGACGACATTGGCTATGGCCTGCGACCGGAAGATCCGCGCGAGCAGAATGCCAAGAACGCCAATAATGCCAACGACTGGGAAGACATGTCGTTTGAGGATTTTGCCCGGCATGTCCGTGAGTACGATGTGAAGAAGGCCGCCGAGATCTCCGGCGTCTCTGAGGCTCGGCTCGAACGCCTGGCAAAGCTATATGCCGATCCGGACAAGCGTGTCACCACCTTCTGGACCATGGGGGTAAACCAGCATACCCGCGGCGTTTGGGTGAACAATCTGATCTATAACATCCACCTGCTGACACGCAAGATTGCCACCCCGGGCAACAGCCCGTTCTCGCTGACCGGTCAGCCTTCCGCTTGTGGTACCGCCCGTGAAGTAGGCACCTTCGCCCATCGCCTGCCAGCCGATATGGTGGTGGCCAATCCAGAGCACAGGGCCAAGGCCGAGAAGATCTGGAAACTGCCGGAGGGCACCATCCCGGCCAAGCCAGGTTATCACGCAGTGCTGCAAAGCCGGATGCTGAAAGACAGCAAACTGAAGGTGTATTGGACCCAGGTCACCAACAATATCCAGGCGGGTCCCAATACCATGCAGGAGACCCTGCCGGGCTGGCGTAACCCCGATACCTTTATCATCGTCTCTGATATATATCCCACGGTATCTGCCCAGGCGGCTGACTTGATATTGCCGACAGCAGGCTGGGTAGAGAAAGAGGGGGCGTACGGCAACGCGGAACGGCGCACCCAATTCTGGTACCAGTTAGTCAATGCACCGGGCGAGGCCCGCTCCGATTTATGGCAGACGGTGGCGCTGTCCCAGCGCATCAAAGTGGCAGACGTGTGGCCCGAGGATCTTATTGCCAAGGCGCCGGAGATGCGGGACAAAACCCTTTTTGATGTACTGTTCCGGAATGGCAATGTGGACCGTTATCCGCTTGAAGACCTGAACCCCGATTATGAGAACCAGGAGTCCAAGGACTTCGGATTCTATATCCACAAAGGCATTTTTGAAGAGTATCGCCAGTTTGGTGCCGGTAAAGGCAAAGACCTGGCTGATTTCGAGACCTACCACGCCACCCGCGGCCTGAGATGGCCAGTCGTTGACGGCAAAGAAACCCTGTGGCGCTATCGCGAAGGGTCAGACCCCTACGTGGCGGAGGGCAGTGGTTTCCAGTTTTACGGCAACCCGGACAACCGGGCACGAATCTTCGCGGTACCCCATGAGCCGCCTGCGGAATCTCCGGACGACGAATACCCGTTCTGGCTGTGCACTGGCCGGGTACTGGAGCATTGGCACACCGGTTCGATGACCCGCCGTGTGTCCGAGCTGCACAAGGCGGTACCGGATGCGCTGTTGTACATGAACGCCGATGATGCCCGTGACAAGGGCTGGCGGCGCGGCAGTGAGGTGAAGGTGATCAGCCGCCGGGGTGAAGTCCGGGTTCGGGTCGAAACCCGTGGTCGTGTTCGTATGCCCAAGGGCATGGTGTATGTGCCTTTCTTTGATGCCGGAAAGCTGATCAACAAGGTCACGCTGGACGCAACGGACCCCATTTCCAAACAGACCGACTTCAAGAAGTGCGCTGTCCGTCTGGAACTGGTTAACCTGGCTTAAGGAGACGTCACCATGAGAACGCTTGTATTTTTTCTGGCCGCCTCCCTGGCCTTCCTGGCGTATGCCGAGAGTGATCATTTGTCACCCTCTTCACCGGATGGACTGCGCAAAGGCGGAACTCTCGGACAAGATCTGCCCGCACCGCCTATCGCCGGTGATCCCAGAGAGGTGAAACGGGAAGTGCGTAATTATCCGGAGCAACCGCCGGTGATTCCCCATGCCATCCGCGACTATCAGGTAGACAAGAACTTCAACCGTTGCCTGGATTGCCATAGCCGCGAAGCAGCCGTGCAGGCGGGTGCGCCCATGGTGAGTGTGACTCACTTTATGGATCGTCACTTTCAGGTGCGGGCTGAGGTAACGCCGGGGCGCTATTTCTGTACCCAGTGTCATGTACCCCAAACCGATGCTCAGCCGCTGGTGGAGTCAGATTTCAAAGCCGTGGATGAGGTGATCCGTGCCTCCAACAGAGGAGATCGCTAATGATGAAACGGCTGAAGCTCTACTGGAACCTGTTGCGCAAGCCCAGTGTGCACTACAGCCTCGGTTTCCTGACGCTCAGCGGCTTTATTGCCGGGATCATCTTCTGGGGTGGTTTCAACACGGCGCTGGAAGTGACCAACACCGAGCAGTTCTGCATAGGGTGCCATGAGATGTATAGCAACCCGTATCAGGAGCTGAAAACAACCATCCATTACACTAACCGATCAGGTGTGCGTGCCGAATGTTCAGATTGCCACGTGCCTCACGGCTGGACTCACAAGATTGGCCGCAAGATGGAGGCCTCGAAAGAAGTCTGGGGTTGGATATTTGGCTCCATCAACACCCCGGAGAAATTCGAGGCCAAGCGACGTGAGCTGGCGGAGCGGGAGTGGCAGCGGCTGAAAGCCAACGATTCCCTGGAGTGTCGTAATTGCCATGAATTCGATTCGATGGACTTCACGCTGCAGGATCCAAGGGCGTCCCAGGCACACTCAACGGCATTGGCAGAGGGCGAGCAAACCTGCATCGATTGCCACAAGGGTATCGCGCACAAGTTGCCTGACATGGCCGGGGTATCCAGGTAGGTTCAGGCTTTTATTGGCGGGGCTTACTGGATGGAAGGCCCCGAGCCATCAGCCGGTGACTGGGACAGGGACGTTCCGACCGGTGGCCGGAAATGCAGGGAGTAAAGCACGCGATCCAGCACCGCCTGGCCATTCCAGGCCGGATTGTTATTAACCATGCCGACGATGGCCCAGGTGGTGTTCCTGTCATCACGGGTAAAGCCGGCGATGGAACGCACATGCTCAAGGTAGCCGGTTTTGATCCGGCCCTGACCGTCCATGCCGGTATTTCTCAGGCGCCGGGACATGGTGCCATCCATTGCAATGATCGGCATGGAGGCCATCAAGTCTGAAGAATAGGGACTGTTCCAGGCGTGCTGCAAAATCTGTGCGCCCTGGCGTGCGGTAATCCGGCCATGGCGTGTCAGACCCGCGCCATTATCAATCACCATGCCCGCCGTATTGACGCCAAGCCCTTCCAGCCAGTCATAGATGGCGCGGATGCCCGCCACCCGGTCATCCTGTTCATCATCCTTGCGAAATTCGGCGCCAATGGTCAGCAGCATTTGCCGGGCCATCACGTTACTGCTCCACTTGTTGATGTCCCGCACCATGGTTACCAGGTCGGGTGAGGTGGTGCGCATGACCAGGCGTGCTTCATCCGGTGTGGTCTCGAAGCGATCGCCGCCACTGACAATCACGCCCATTTCAGACAGTACCGAACGGATCAGGGAGGCGGAATAACGCTCGTGGGGCAGCAGTGACAGGTAGGTTGTGGTCCGGCAACCCTGCGGAAGTTCACCGGTAACCTGTACGGTTACCCGGTGATCGTTATGGAACACCGGTTTCCAGTCAAAGCGGCTGCGGGCGGGGCAGGGACCTTCCGGCAGGGCGGTAACCCGGTTATCAATGGTGACTTCACCAAGATCGGGCGTGGTCCAGGCCTGGGTACCCCGTTCATCCGCGCGCACCTGAAAATGCAACAGGTTAAGGTTGGTCAGGTAAGCGGAGGGCTCCACCAGAAACGGCGCGTGGGGATTGTTGCCGTTGTCTTCAAAGGCAGGGAAGCCACCATCCACCCGAAAATAACTGCCATCCAGAACCAGATCGCCTTCAATCCGGTTAATACCCATGCTGCGCAGTTCCCGAAGGGTACCCCAAAGTCGCTCAAGGGTGAGTTTGGGATCGCCACCGAAACGCACATACAGGTTGCCCTGCAGGGTATCGCCAACCATGGTACCGTCGGTCAGGAAGTCGGTATTCCAGTGATGAGTCGGGCCCAACAATTCCAGAGCGGCGTAGGTGGTGACCAACTTCATGATGGAGCCAGGGCTCATCAGTTCGTCAGCGTTCACATACTGCTCAATGCCCGGCCCGTTAAGGGGAATGGCTGCAACACTGAGGGCCTGCTCGTTATTCAGGGACTTGTTTGCGTAGTCTTTGATCTGACTGGCCCAGAGACGGGATTCCGCAAAGGCCGCGGCGGCGGTGCCGCTGTCCTGGGCAGCAGAGTGGGTGCTGGCCATGGCACAGGCGGCCGCAACGGCCAACACCAGTCGCCGGGGTGTGGTTACACACCTTGAAGAGCAGGCTTTCGCCTGCAAACCCTGAATCAGCATCACACCAGCCCATTGTTATATTCTCTTCCTACAATAGCTCATCCCACCCGCTTGTACTATGCAGAAAAGCTATACATGACGTTAAAAAATGGCAGTAGAGTCGTTGTTTATATTGAGTTTTTGTGACAGCTCGTAAGTGCCTTTCAGAATCAGTGGGTTAGCTTTGACCGTAACGCAGTGACGCGCAAGCCAATGGGACAGGCTGCGATTGTGCGACAATGCCGCCCAGAGCCCGTGAACTGAACACAACGAACAAAGGGAACAATATGCTCAAAGCGCTCAGACATCAGGTGAATGTACTGGAATCCGTGGCAACGTCCTCTTTTGCCGCCTGGCGTGGGTGCCTGGTGATCAAGGCCGTTCCACAGCCGGAGAAGCCCCTCATTCTGTACGACATGGAAGCCTGCCCCTACTGTCGCCGCGTGCGGGAGGTGCTGACGGCCTTGCACCTGGATGTCGAGGTCAGGCCCTGCCCTAAAGGCGGCCGATTCTTCCGCCCGGAAGCCGAAGCCCTGGGCGGCAAGCAACAGTTCCCGTTGCTGGTGGATCACAACACCGGCAAGGTGATCTACGAATCTGAGGATATTGTTGAGTACCTGTTCAGTCAGTATGCCGGTCGGTCCGTGCCCGGATACTATCAGTCCAAAGCCTGGCAGCCAGCTTTAAATTCAATCGGATCGGCCGCCAGTGAACTGCGCGGCTTGCGTGCCACCTCCGGTAACCGACCGGAACAGGGCTTGCACCTCTGGAGTTTTGAGGGTAGCCCCTATTCGCGTCTGGTGCGGGAAAGACTGTGCGAGCTGGAGATTCCCTACACACTGCATAACCTGGGCAAGGAGCACTGGACCGAAATTGGCCCGGCCAAACAACGTTTAAAGCCAGGCGAGTACAGGCCCATACCGGGCGGCAAGCGGGATGCGTTTTTCCAGCAACACGGCTGTGTTCAGGTGCCTTACCTGGAAGACCCCAATACTGGCCAGCAGTTATTTGAATCCGGCCGGATCGTGGCTTATCTAAACAGTCAGTATGGCGGCTGAGTGCCTGCAGTCATTGGCCCGGGGCTGGTATTCCGGGCCCGACACGGTATCATCAGCGCCCAGAGTCTGTGAGCCAGAATCAGGAGCGCGCGATGTATACCGGCCAATGCCTTTGTGGCGATATCCAGTTTGAATACGATGGCCCGCTTGGCCCGGTTGCCCTGTGCCATTGCAGCCAGTGCCGTCGGGCGCACGGCAGTGCTTTCTCCGCCAGTGCGCCGGTTCAGACTGTGCGCTTCAGGTATGTTGCCGGACAGGATCAGGTGCGTGAATTCGAATCACGGCCCGGTAAATACCGGGCTTTCTGCCCCCGCTGTGGCAGTCAGCTTTACAGCCGTGTTGACGCCATCCCCGGTATTCTGAGACTGCGGGTGGGCGTGATTAACGAGCCCCTGGGGAAAAAGGCGGCCCAGCACGTCTACGTGGGGTCAAAGTCTGACTGGTTTGATATCACCGACAACCTGCCCCAGTTCGAGAAAACCGAACGCACCAACGATCCGCACTGATCACTCGGCCGGCACCACCCGGTACACCTTGCCCTGGCGTGAATCGGTCAGCAGCCACAGGGCGCCATCCGGCCCCATACGCACATCCCGGATTCGCTCACCGAGATTGGTGAGCAGATCTTCTTCCTCAATCACCTGTTCGTTGTTAATGGTCAGACGCACCAGTTTCTGACTCCTCAGGGCACCGACAAACACATCGCCCCGCCATTGCGGGAACAGGTCGCCGGTATAAAAGGCCATGCCAGAGGGGGCAATAGACGGGTCCCAGTAGTGCTGTGGATCGGTTACACCGTCCATAGTGGTCTTGTCTGAGATGGGGATGCCGGAGTAGTCGATGCCGTAGGTGACCTTCGGCCAGCCGTAGTCATTCCCCGCCCTGATAATGTTGATCTCGTCACCACCCCGGGGGCCATGTTCATGGCTCCAGACTTCACCGGTGTCCGGGTGCAGGGTCATGCCCTGGATGTTGCGGTTGCCGTAGGTGTAGAAGGTGTTGTTGGTGCGGGCATCATCCATAAAAGGGTTGTCTGCAATCGCGTCACCGTTGGTGGAAATGCGATGAACACCACCGGCATCGTCCCGATTGTCCTGGGCCCTGTCCATTTCACCCCGGTCACCGATGGCCACGTAGAGATGGCCGCTCTGGTCAAAAACCATCCTGCCCGCAAAGTGCCTGCCATTGCTGGAGCGGGGTAAAGCTTCAAAAATCACTTCAACGTTCTCAAGCGCTTCGCCATTGTAGGTGGCACGGGCAACGCGGGTAGTCATGCCGTCGCTGTTGCGGTGTGCGTAACTCAGAAACAGGGTCTGGTTGTCGGTGAACTGCGGGTGCAGCACCACATCCAGAAGCCCGCCCTGGCCGGAGGCAACTAGCTCCGGTAGCCCCCTCACCGGCTCTCGTACAAGATTGCCGTTTTCAATACGGCGAAGCCGACCCTCACGTTCAGTCACCAGCATGGTGCCGTCGGGCAGGAACGCCAGGCTCCAGGGGTGCTCAAGGCCCTGGGCGACGGTTTCTATCCGGAACTCGGTTTTGTTGGATGAGAACGTCTGGTCAGACCATACTGGGGACGCTACCAGTGCTGATAAGCCCGCGGCGATGACGATAGTCGAGCGGTTCATGTGGTCTCCTTCACGCTAAGGTAGTGTCAGCGGTGCCACGCCGACGACTAGTGAGTAATCTAGACGATACCAGAGTGTACGACACAAAAAAGCCACCGGTTTGCGGTGGCTTTTCGTGTTCGTCAGGAAAGACTCAGAAACGGTAACTCAAGGTGCCCGTTACTGTGCGTTTGGTGCCTACGAAACAATCGCCCCGAGCCAGGCAGGTCGTGAAGTAGGTTTCGTTGGTCAGGTTGTTGACGTTCAAAGCCAGTTCCCAGTTGTCACGACCGTAGGCAATCATGGCGTCCAGCAGGGTTTCTGCAGGGGTCTTGAGTTGGTCTGTGCCATCCCAGCTTGACCCGACATAGCGCACACCTGCACCGGCCCGAAGCCCCGGAATACCAACTGAACGCAGGTCATGTTGGCTCCAGATCGATGCTGTGTGGGCGGGAATGCTTGGCAGTCGGGCACCTTTGTTGTTGCCCTCCTCAACCTCGGTATCCGTGTAGGCATAGTTGGCGATCAGGTCCCAGTGGGCATTCACGTCCACTTTTGCTTCCAATTCGATGCCACGGGCGCTGGTCTCGCCATTCTGAATCTGATTGTTCGGATTCACGGGGTCAGGAGCCTGGCGGTTCTTTTCGCGCAGATCATATACCGTAGCGGTATACAGGCTCGCGGAGTCAGTCGGCTGGTACTTTACGCCGACTTCAACCTGCTCACCTTTTAACGGTTCGAACGGATTGTTGAAAGCATCAAGACCGGTGACCGGTTTGAAGGATTCCGAGTAGCTGACGAACGGAGTGACGCCGTTGCTGAACTTGTACATCAGGCCAGCCCTGCCGGTGACCTCCTCGTCGGTGAAGGCCGTGCCGCCCTCGGTCTTGTTGCGGGCGCTGTCGTGGCGAAGGCCCAGCACTGCGATCCAGCGATCATTAATGGTCATCTGATTCTGGGCGTAGAACCCGCTCTGAATCACCGTATTTTCCGGTGTATCGCTGAAGTCGCTTTCGGTCAGCCGGTCATAGTTCCCGTAGACGGGGTTAAATACGTTCAAGTCGCCAATGTCGGCCTTGTAGGCTCGGCGGCTGCTGCTGACCGCATGCTGGTAATCCCAGCCAAGCAGTACCGTGTGGTCCACATTGCCCGTTGAGAACAAAGCCTCTGCCTGATGATCTGCGGTCAGGGTGTCCAGGTTTGGCTTGTTAGCGTAGGCGACCCGAGCGATATCCCCGTTCTCCTTGAGGGCTGGGGTAAATTGAGGGTAGATGCTCTGGTAGTCTACCTCGGTCTCCGAGTAACGGAGGCTTTGCCGCACTGTCCAAACGTTGTTGAGCTGGTGGCTTAACAACGATGTCACCGCGTTTTCCTTGGTGTTGTAGCGGTCGAAATCTGGTTCGCTGATGAACAGATCGATGGGTATCTGTGGCAGGCCAAATGGTGACGGTTTCAGGGTCCCTTCGCTAGGCAGGAACTGTGTGGTGGTGCCTGAACGGTCCTCCTGGTGCAGCGCCATAACAGTCCACTCGGTCTGATTCGTTGGGCGCCAGGTGATCGAAGGTGCGATGACCACTCGATTGTCCTCAACCTTGTTGACCTGTGTGTCGCTATCGCGGCCCAGGGCAATAAAACGATAAAGCAGGGTGCCGTCCTCATTAAGCGCCCCTGTTGAATCGACTGCTGCCTGCTTTCGGGAGTGGTTCCCTACCTGCAGTTTCAGTTCGGTAGACTTTTCTGCCTGTGGGCGTTTGGTGGCGAGATTGACCAGGCCCCCCACGTTGCCCTGGCCGTAAAGCACGGAAGAGGGCCCACGAATGACTTCAATGCGTTCCAGCAGGTAAGGCTCTGTGCGAGGGCTCTGATAGAAACCGAACGTCTTATGCATGCCATCGAGGAAGATCACCGGATCGCCGCCGCGCACGGACTGCCAGTCGCCCCGGCTATCAAGACCAAACTGCTCGGCTCCTACGCCCACGGTGTAGCGTAAGGCTTCCTGAACACTGGCAACGCCCTGGTCTTGCATCTGATCGGCGGTAACCACAGAGATAGACTGTGGAATTTCGGTAATCGGGGTGTTGGTTTTCGTTCCTGCCCGGCTAGAGGTCGCAATATACCCATCTACCGGGGCAGATGGGTCTTCAATACGCTCGCCACTGACATCGATTGGAGTAAGCGTTTCCTGGGCCAGAGCCGGTGTGCTACTCACTGCCAGCGTAAGGAGCCCTGCGGTCCATGAACCGCGCGGCGAATGCTTGTATTCCTTGTTTTTGGTGGAAGTGGGCAACTGCATTCCTGAGTATTCCTCTGATAGGTTAGGGGCAGGTGTAAAAATTGTAACGCGGATTGTAATGATAAAGGTTATCGTTTACAAATAGTATCGGTGGTTGATAACGTCTTTGTGGTTTGTCCATTGGAATGGGAGCAAGTGTGGCTATGGAGCATGAAGTACTGGAAGGGCTGAAGATTGCGGTGTCGGCCATCAGTGTCATGTCGGTGGCCCTGGCTTGTCTGATGCTGATTCCCTGACGCTGCCTATGCGGTCTCGACGGTAAATCCCGCAAGTACCGCAGTATCCGCCGTCCGGTAAGAGGTACTTCAGGCAGCAGCCTCGCCGTTGAGGCAGTGCACAGCGCTGTTGGCTGAATTCAGCCGGTATCCAGTCGATGTATCTGTTTGCCTCACACTCAAACCGGGCCAGCCAGCTGGTGGCCAGGGCGCAGAGCGCTTCCGGGTCCACCTGATTCCAGACTGCGGAAAATGGTGCACCCAGTGCCAGGCCAACACTGCTCCAGTAGGCGCCGGGACTGACCCCGAAGGACTGCCGGAAGACCGGATACCACGCCTGCATCTGATCAGCGGTTATCTCAATAAATGCCTCGGGTGCCAGCGGCGTCTGACCGTCATTCAAGTTAACCCAGTGAGACGGCGCGTCAGCGAGTTCCAGCGGGCACAGGAAAATTCGGTCCGGGTTCAGGGGGGCGCAGACTCCATCCCGGAACAGCTGTAGCATCCGGGGGGCGATGACCTGCAAGGCCAGGCTCTGGTGTAGCACCGACACGCGGGCCTTGTGCATCCTGGGGTGGCACGCGTCCGGATAATCCTCCAGCAGCTGGTTTTCCAGCAGCTCCGGCCTGGCCAGAACCTGTGCCAGAGAAAACAGCGCAGGGCGTTGCCCGGCGTCTTGAGCCAGTGCGCTGTTCAGGGTGTTCTGTGGGCTCAGACCATGGCCGGTTAACAGTTGGCGATAGCTGGCCAGCCAGTGATCACCACAAACCTCAGTGACGGCCATGGCGGCTCAGTCCCCAGAGAAAGTACAGGCCACCCACCAGGGCCGCTAATAGCCCGGATGGCAACTGGTTGGGAAACACGACGACCCGCGCCAGATAATCGGCGATGGCCAGCAGCAGTCCACCTGCCAGCGCCGCAACCACAAGCTGACGCCCCACCGTTTGCTGGCCCAGCACCCTGGCAAGGTGGGGTGCGATCAGCCCAACAAAGCTCAGAGGGCCGATCACCACAGTGGCGGCGGCAGTGAGTACCGAAGCCATCAGCAGCAGCAGAAGCCGGGCCCGCTCAACCGGCAGCCCCAGCGATGATGCGGCCGAATCCCCCAGCGGCAAAAGGGTAAGCGGTCGTATAACCAGCAAAAGCAGTGCTCCAAGCCCCAGCACCAGTGCCAGCAAACCAATGGCTTCCGGTTCAGACACCAGCCAGGTGGAGCCGTACATCCAGTTCAGCAATCTCGACGCAACGGTTCCCCCGGAAGCCATTACCAGCCTCAATCCTGCATCCATAAAGACGTAAAGCGCCAGCCCGCCCAACAGCAGTTGGTTGCCGGCAAAGCGATGACGGCGTGCCAGCAGAATCAACAGGCCCAATGCAGCAGCGGCCCCCGCAGTGGCTCCGACCAGTTGGCCGCCACGGCCGATGTCGAGGCCGGTGAGCGCCAGGACCACCATCACCAAAGCCGCTCCACCGCTAATGCCCAGCAATTCCGGGCTGCCCATAGGGTTGCCGGTCATGCGCTGTATCAGCGTGCCGGCCATGCCCAGAGCCATGCCGGCAAGAATGGCCGCCATCAACCGGGGGCCACGCCACACCCAGGCATCGCTCCAGTTCGACACTGGTGTCCAGTTCCACGAACTCAGGCCGGGCGACCAGGCCATAGACACAGCGATGGTTAGCACCAGCAGCGCCATTAGAATGCCGGCGATCAGAACTGTTGGCTTGCGGGTGGGCATGAACCCGGCCGGGCTCGAATCTGCTCCGGGCATATGGTGAGTGTTTCGAATACCCTGCAACGCCATCAGGATAATGGGGCCGCCGATCAGTGCGGTGGTGGTGCCGGTGGGCACAATGGAGCCGTTACCCAGAGTTGTTGCCCAGTGCGCCAGGGTGTCTGCCAGCAGCAAAAGCCCGCCGCCAGTGATCGTGCTCCAAAGCAGTCTCTCACCCAGCGTGCGGGCGCCTAGTAGCTTGGCCAGCACCGGGGCCGCCAGCCCCACGAATGCCACCACACCTACCCGGCTGACCACCACGGAACTCATCAGCACCACGAGAATCAGGGCGCCGCCCCGAACCAGCGCAACCTTGGCCCCGAGTGCCGAAGCCGAAGCCTGCCCCAGTTGCAGCAGTGCCAGTGGCCGCATCAACATCAGCATGGCAACCGCCAGAATCAGTACTCGCGGCAGCAACTCCAGGAAGGGCCCCCAGTTATTCTGGACCAGTGAGCCTGCACCCCAGATGAACAGGTTGCCCAGCCATTCGCCTTTGAGCAGAAGAAAGGCCATGTTCATGGCGCCGAGGAAGAAGGTGATCACCAGCCCCGCCAGAATGACCGTGACTGGAGAGAAACCCAGGCGCCAGGTCAGCGCGATCACCAGGCCAATGGCCAGAAGGCCACCCGCCACGGCGGCCAGGTCGGGACTGAAGGCCAGCAAACCCGGTACAAAAAGCGTGGCAATGGTCACCCCGAACTGCCCGCCGGCTTCCACGCCCAGCGTGGTGGGCGAGGCCAGGGGGTTGCCAAGGATTTGCTGGGTAACGGCGCCTGCCAGGCCCAGTCCGCAGCCGATCAGAACGGCCATTGAGACCCTGGGGGCCCAGCTGTAGTGAGCGAGCACAGACGGGTAATAATCTTCGGTATAGTTCCAGAATGCCGCGAACAGTTCGCCTGGTGTCATCTGGCTCAGCCAGGGAAGGGAGCTGGCCGCCAGGGCGACGAGCCAGAGCAGGGCAATGGCAACCGGAAGTCTTTTGGGGAGGGCAGGGGCGGTCGCAGGTACGCGTGCCGAGTCAGCGAACATTGTTGCGGCCTCCCTCCAACAGGGCATCAGCCAGCAAGATCGCCAGGCGTTTTACCGGGTACACCCCGCCGAATGGCCACACCGGCTCAATTTGATAAACCTGGTTTCGCTTGACGGGCGGCAGATAGGTCCAGAAGGGACTGCCTGCCAGGTGATCCGAGAGCCCGGGCAGGGTGGGTGAAATGACAACGATACGACTGTCGTGGTAGGGCGCAATGGCCTCCAGGCCAACCACAGAGAAACCCCAATAGTTACCCTCGTGTGGCCATGCATTGCGCAGCCCCAAGGCTTTGAGGGTGGTCTGATAGAGGCCATTGGGCGCGTAGATACGAACGTGTCGGTCATCCAGAAAGTTGACCAGGGCCACCGGCTGATGATTCATGCCGGCCTCGGCCAGGCGGGTGCGTTGATCCTCGAGAGTTTGCTCAATATCCGCAAGGATAGACTCGGCCTGGTGTTCGAGGTTCAGCATCTCGCCAAGCGTGGTCAGCATTTCCCTGGCTTTGGCGAAGGGGGCGGAGCCCTCTTTGTAGACGCTGATGACGTAAGTGGGGGCAATGCGTTCCAGTAATTCGGCCGCAGGCGCCATTTCGGCACTGGTAACGATCAGGTCTGGCTTCAGCTCGGCAATCGCCTCCAGGCTGGGAGCAACCCGGGTGCCAACATTGGCAATGCCATCGGGTAATTCCGGGGCCTGGACCCAGGCGCTGTAGCCGTCCCGGTCTGCCACGCCCACCGGGGTAATCCCCAAGAGCAAAAGCGCCTCAGTTGCGGCCCAGTTGAGGGCAACGATACGTTCAGGCGGCCGGGGCAGGGTGATAGAGCCATTTTCGTGGCTCCAGGTTCCGGGGTGCGCGGGTTGGCTGAACATCAATGCAAGTAAGCAGAGATACGCCAGTGGGCGGTAAGCCCTTTGTTCAGTGCACATAAGACACCCACTGGCCGGGCGCCCGTTCCATCACACCCATGGCGACGCCGTAGATGGATTCCAGTACGCCGCTGTCCATAATCTCATTGGGCGTTCCATCCGCCACAACCTGACCGGCTTTCAGGGCCACGAGGCGGTCGCAGAACCTGGCCGCGAGATCCACATCGTGTAACACCACAATGACGGTCAGTTCCCGCTCTTCGGCAAGGCGGTGGACAAGGCGCAGGGTCTCCACCTGGTGCTTCACATCCAGGGCGGAAATGGGTTCATCCAACAGCAGGCAGCGGGTTTGCTGGGCCAGCAACATGGCTATCCAGGCCCGTTGCCGCTCGCCACCCGAGAGGGTGTCAACAGCGCGGTCAGCGAATTTTGCCAGGCCGGTGTCATGGATGGCCCGATCAATCAGTGTCTGGTCACCGGCAGTGTAACGGCCGAGGGGGCCGCGCCAGGGATAGCGTCCGAGTGCGACCAGCTCTTTCACTGTGAGTCCGTCAGTTGCCGGGGGATGTTGTGGCAGGTAGCCCACGGTTCTTGCGAATGCTCGGGTACCTGTAGTCCGGAAAGACTGGCCATTGAGCAGGACTTCACCGTGGGAGGGCGATATCTGCCGGGCCAGGGTCTTCAACAAGGTGGACTTGCCCGAGCCGTTATGACCGAGCAGCGCCGTTACCTCGCCTTCCTGAAACGCCAGGCTGACATTGTGCAATATGGCGGTGTCACCCAGGCGAACCGCCAGTTGGTCGACTTCAAAAAACGCTGGCATTCAGACTCTCCCTTGGCTTTGGCGGGCAGGATAATCTAAATGCGAATTACTATCAATATATATCAGGTGTCGGCATTGTTCACCTGGCCGGTTTGAACGCGCCATTGCGCAGCGTAGGCGCCGTCTAGCGCCAGCAGTGTCTTGTGGTCGCCTTGTTCGACCACCTGGCCTCCGTCGATCACCGCGATGTTGTCCGCGTCAACAATGGTCGACAATCGGTGGGCGATCATGATCACGGTTCGGTTGTGGCCAATGCGCCGGAGCGAACGCTGAATTGCCGCTTCGGTTTCGTTGTCCACGGCGCTGGTGGCTTCATCGAGTACCAGAACCGGAGGATCTTTCAGCAGCGCACGGGCCAGAGACAGTCTTTGGCGCTGGCCGCCGGAGAGGCGTACCCCGCGTTCGCCAACCGGAGTATCCAGGCCCTGGGGTAACTGGCTGATGAACGACCAGGCCTCTGCTGTTCGGGCCGCTTCGATAATCTCTTCATCGGTGGCTTCGGGCTTACCGTAGGCCAGATTGTCGCGAATGCTGCCTTCAAACAGGTAGACATCCTGGCTGACCAGACCGATCGCATCTCTCAGGGATTTCAGGCTCACGTCCTGAATAGCCTGGCCATCCAGGCGGATCTCGCCGTGGGTGGGGTCATAGAATCGCAACAACAGTTTGATCAGGGTTGATTTGCCAGACCCGGTTGCACCCACCAGGGCCAGGGTATTGCCGGCGGGCACCTCCAGGCTGATGCCGTTAACACCGGCACCGCTGCTGGCATAATGAAAGCCTACCTGGTCAAACGCCACCCTGCCCTGAACCGGTTGTTCAAGGTCTTTTCCTGCCTGGTCCCGCACGTTGACCGGTTCCGCCAGCAGGTCGAGAATTCGTCGGGTGCTGGCCATGGCGCGCTCGAACAGGTCAATAACCTCAGCGAGACCCGTCAGGGGCCAGAGCAGGCGTTGGGTCAGGAATACCAGCACGCCGTAGGCACCGACGTTGAGGTCGCCGTTCAATGCCATCATGCCACCGACGGTAAAGGTCGCCAGAAAGCCGGCGAGAATCGCCATTCGGATCACGGGTATGAACGCTGAGCTGATACGAATCGCCTGCCGGTTGGCTTCCACATAGGCCTCGCTGGCCTGTTTCAGGCGGCGGGCTTCGCGCAGCTCCGCGGTAAAGCTTTTGATAGTGGCAATACCACCCAGGTTGTTGGCAAGGCGGCTGGACAGGTCACCGACTTTTTCACGGACATCGGCGTACAGCGGTCCGGCTTTACGCTGAAAATAGAAGGCTCCCCAGATGATCAGCGGGATGGGTGTGAACGCCAGCAGGGCAATCAGTGGGGACAGCACGAAGAAAACAGCACCCACGGCCACCACGGTGACGGCCACCTGAATCATGGCGTTGGCACCGCCATCGAGAAAACGCTCAAGCTGGTTAACGTCGTCGTTCATGGTGGCAACCAGCTGCCCGGAGCTTCGAGCTTCAAAGAAACTCATATCCAGACGCTGGGCGTGCTCATAGGCGTCTTGCCGAAGATCCGACTGCAGGCGTTGGGCCAGATTGCGCCAGAGGATCTGGTACAGGTATTCGAACAGGGATTCGCCTGCCCAGATGAAAAAGGTCAGTACCGCCAGGATGGTAATCTGTTGCTGGGCGGTCTCGAACCCAAGCCGGGCGACAAAGCTCTGTTCCTGGTTCACAACCACATCGATGGCCACGCCAATCAGGATTTCGGGGGCAATATCGAACAGTTTGTTGATGACGGAGCAGGTGGTGGCGGCGATGATCCGCCGACGATAACCCCGGGCATAACGTAACAGGCGGCCGAGTGCCGCAAAGCTGCTGGTGTGTTGGCTGCTTGTGGCCATGTTCCGCTTCCTTCTCGCCGTGGCTGATCTCACTGAAGGCGGGAAGGTTAGCGGATTTTTGACTGAGTTAAAATAGAATCATTATCACCTGCGACCGTTGCGTTGCAGCCAGCGGTCCAGTTGATCGGCGAATTCTTTGCGGTCTGCCTGGCCGAAGGGTGCGGGCCCGCCGGTGACTTGCCCGGCGTTGCGCATCTCTTCCATGAAGTTTCTCATGGCCAGGCGCTGGCGGATGTTTTCCTTGGTGAAGGCCTGGCCTCTGGGGTTGAACACGTCGGCGCCTTTTTCGATGGCTTCAGCGGCCAGGGGGATATCCTGGGTGATAACCAGGTCGCCTTTGGTCATCTGGTCCATGATTTCGTTGTCGGCTACGTCAAAGCCTTGGGGTACCTGGCGGCGGTTGATGTAGGGGCTCGGCGGCAGGGTGATGGCGTGGTTGGCGATGAAGGTGGTCTGGATTTGCCAGCGGGTGGCGGCGCGGCAGAGAATTTCCCGGATGGGGACGGGGCAGGCGTCGGCGTCGACCCAGATTGGCATGTCGGTTTTCCTCGTTGGTTTGTCGTTGGTGCATGTTAACCTTTCATCGGGTGAGCTTGTTAGTTTTGGTGCGCGTATTTGTCTCTATGCCGTCTGGGTTCTGGTGCCTGTGTCATTGGGGGCCGTTTCTGGCGTTGCCGCTGTCGGAGAATCCGACGGTTCTGGCGAGGGTGTCTCCGGGGCGGTAGTGGTATAATCCTGTGCTTCATTTAATTAACAGGAAATGATAATGTCTCAATTGCCCCCATGCCCCCAATGCAATTCTGAATACACCTATGAAGATGGCGTTCAGCTGGTTTGCCCCGAGTGCGGGCATGAGTGGACTGCGGCGGAACAGGCTGAGGCCGAGGCCGGTAAGGTGGTTCGGGATTCCAACGGTAATGAACTTCAGGATGGTGATACGGTCACTGTGATCAAGGACTTGAAGGTTAAAGGGTCCAGCCTGGTGGTTAAGGTAGGCACTAAGGTCAAGAACATTCGCCTGGTGGATGGCGATCACGATATTGATTGCAAGATTGACGGTGTTGGTGCTATGAAACTCAAGTCGGAGTTTGTGAAGAAAGCCTGATTCCCGTCGTCATCGGCAGCACAGGAGCGGTGCCATGGTGGATAAAGAAAAAGACGTTTTGCCGGAGCAATCTGCCCGGAAGCATGAACTTCATCAGGAACTGCCGATTGATTTCCCCGACCCTTTCTTTCGGGGGTTGCACCGGATTATCCGCTTTGCCATACGCGTGCTGGCGGTGTTGATGGTGGCGGTAATCCTGTGGGGTGTGGCTGATGTGGTGTACATCATCTATGCTCGCTTGCTGACGCCGCCTTTCCTGCTGCTGGATATCAACGATATCTTCTACACCTTCGGTGCCTTCATGGCGGTGCTGATTGCGGTGGAAATTTTCATTAACATTCGCCTCTATCTGGGCACTAACGTGTTTCCGGTTCAGCTGGTTGTCGCTACGGCACTGATGGCGATTTCCCGGAAGGTCATCGTGCTGGATTTCGACACGCTTACACCCATGTACCTGTTGGGTATTGCCGCAACCACGCTGGCTCTGGGCATCACATACTGGTTGCTCAGCCGAAAGAATTCTGGTGAACCCTGGCACGACTAAGTCATATGCCAAGTACTTGATGTGTTCGGTATCGGGTAGAAACAGGCTTCTGCCCAGATTCCGCCTAAGCCTGTCTCTTTTAACCGCGGATAGTTAGGCTTCTAAAGCCTGCACCTGCTGTTCCAGCTCCTTAGCCAGACGGGGGTCGAGCTTCAGGGCTGCAGCGAGTTGGTCAAGCCAGGCCCGCTCCATTGGATTCTGGTCGTTGATCATCACGGCGCTGACTACATAGATCTCACGGCTTGCTTGCGGCGAATCGGAATTTCTTGCGAGGGCTTGCGCATCCAGGGGGGCGTCAAACTGTTGCTGTATCCAGGCGTGTAATTCGTCGTCTGGTCCTAATTTCTCTATTTCCTGAGTGAGCAAGGCCCGTTCATTGGCGTCTATGTGGCCATCGGCCCTGGCGGCCATGATCATGGCTTGGAGTATTTCCAGTCCCCGCCTCTCCTGATCTGCGCCATGAAGCTGCTCCAACGGCCGACCCTGTAGGGCGGGCGCTTGCTGCGGCACTCCCTGAGCATTGGTCTGATAATTTTGGTAAGCCTTGTAAGCCAGCACACCAACGCCAGCCAGTGCACCGTATTTTAGCGCCGTGCCACCCATTTTCCGGCCTCGTTTGGAGCCCAGCATCAGGCCGAGGGCGCCACCGCCCAACAGGCTTTTCACGTCAACACCGCTGCCGCCACCTTTGCCGCCAGAGAGCTGATTACCTAAACCGCCCATGAGGCCTTTGACGTCCATTGCGCTAACGCTTTGGGATTGGCCACCTTGAGCCTGGCCCATGATCTGATTCAGTACCGACATGACATTCATTGCTCATCTCCTGATGACGCTGTTGCTCGAAGCAACTCTGTTGATTCTAGCCCCAGTAAGCCATACCCAACATGAACCGGGGGTGAACGTATTGTCAGGCGCATGTCGGTAAAGTTCCTTTGATCATTTCCGGGCCGTCGACTAAACCTTAAACAGAGTGCCAACCACCCCAAGGCTGCCGCTGCCCGCCAAAAGCAGGCTTTCTGTGCAGCCAGGCTTTTACCGCGAGGCCGGGGGACAGGAGGATGGGATGAGACAAATCCACGAATTCCATGTGGATAGCACCCGCTATCTGGATGACCACGGCAAACCGCTGGGTGAGTTGCCGCCCCAGGCCGGGAACACTGACAGGGTTCTGGCCGCCTACCGCAACATGGTGCTGACGCGCACCTTCGATTCCAAAGCCATTGCCCTGCAACGCACCGGCAAGTGCGGCACCTACCCGTCTGTGCTCGGGCACGAGGTGGCGGGTACAGCTATTGGCCAGGGTATGGCGAAGTCCGATGTGTTTGTGCCCTACTATCGGGATCAGGCCGCCCATCTTCTTCGCGGCGTCAGTCTCACGGAATTACTGCTGTACTGGGGCGGTGATGAGCGTGGCAGCGCCTGGCAGAATTGCCCGGAAGACTTGCCGATCTCGGTGCCCATTGCCACCCAGTGTTGCCACGCCGTGGGCGTGGCGGCGGCGATGAAGATTCGCGATGAGAATCGGGCCGTGGTCTGTTGCATCGGTGATGGTGGTACCTCTAAGGGTGATTTTCTGGAGAGTATCAATCTGGCCGGCGCCTGGCATTTACCCGTTGTATTTGTGGTGATCAACAACCAATGGGCGATTTCCACGCCGCGCAGCCTGCAAAGCGGCGCGGAAACCATAGCGCAGAAAGCCATCAGCGCCGGATTGCCGGGCCATATTGTGGACGGCAACGACTATTTCGCTACGGTTGAGGCGCTGGACACCGCCCTGGACCGCGCCCACGGCGGCAAAGGCGCGACGGTGATTGAAGCCGTCACCTATCGCCTGGGCGACCACACCACCGCCGACGATGCCACCCGCTACCGAACCGCCGAAGATCTCAAGCGCGCCTGGGAGAAAGATGGCATCAAACGCCTGCAGAACTGGTTGCATGACAACGGCCATTGGAGCCCGGATAAAGAAAAATCCCTGCAGGCGGAATGCAAGCAAACCGTTGAACGGGCCGTTGAGAAGTACCTGGCCATGGAGGCCGAGCCACCCACCGCCATGCTGGATTACCTGTTTGAAACCCTCCCCGCTGCGCTGCAGCCCCAGCGCGAACAGATCGCCAGCAAATACCGGGGAGGTGACCTATGAGCCAGGCAAAGCGATCCATTGAAACCCGAGACGTGACCCTGGTGGAAGCCGTCAATATGGCCTTGCACCGGGCAATGGCAGACGATGCTAACGTGGTGGTGCTGGGCGAAGATATTGCCACCAATGGCGGCGTGTTCCGGGCCACTGTAGGCCTGAAAGAAGCCTTTGGCTTCAAGCGGGTGATGGATACACCCCTGGCGGAAAACCTGATTGCCGGTACGGCTATCGGTATGGCCACCCAGGGTTTGAGGCCGGTGGCGGAGTTTCAGTTTATGGGCTTTATCTACGCTGGCATGGAGCAGATTGTCAGCCACGCCGCGCGCATGCGTAATCGCACCCGCGGCCGCCTGCATTGCCCATTGGTGTTTCGGGCACCGTTCGGTGGCGGTATCCATGCGCCCGAGCATCATTCGGAAAGCACCGAAGCCCTGTTTGCCCACATACCCGGTCTGAGGGTGGTCATTCCCAGTTCCCCACAACGGGCGTATGGCCTTCTGCTGGCGGCCATCCGAAACCCGGACCCGGTAGTCTTCCTGGAGCCCAAGCGTATTTACCGGGCGGTAACCCAAAGCGTGGAGGACAACGGCGAGGCGCTACCGTTGGATACTTGTTTCACCCTACGTGAGGGCGATGACGTCACCCTCATCACCTGGGGCGCCTGTGTACAGGAAACCTTGCAGGCTGCCGACAAGCTGGCCGAGCAGGGCGTCAGCTGCGAGGTGATCGACGTTGCCACCGTCAGCCCTCTGGACCGGGAAACCCTGCTGTGCTCGGTGGCTAAAACCGGCCGTGCGGTGATCGTTCACGAAGCCTGCCGAAACGGCGGTGTCGGTGCCGAAGTAGCGGCCTCAATCGCCGAGGGCGCCTTTCTGGACCTCCAGGCCCCGGTGGTGCGAGTCACCGGTTACGACACCATCATGCCTTACTACCGAAACGAGCAGTATTACCTGCCGCAGGTAGAAGACATTGTTAAAGCCGTCGAACAGGTGATCGCGCTATGAAAAACTTCAAACTCCCAGACTTAGGCGAAGGCCTGCCCGAAGCCGAAATCGTCGAATGGCACATCAAAGTTGGCGATACCGTGGACGTTGACCAGGTACTGGTCAGCGTCGAAACCGCCAAGGCCATCGTTGAAGTGCCGTCCCCCCAGGCCGGCACCATCGCCAAACTCTATGGCGAACCCGGCGACATCATCCACACCGGCGAACCTCTGCTGGCTTTTGAAGGAGAGGGGGACGACACCGGTACCGTGGTGGGTGAGTTGAAGTCCTCCGGAAAAGGCGATGGTAACGGTGCGCAGCAAGACCAGTTTATCGTCGGCGCGGCACCTTCCAGTAAACGGGCCCGGGCCAATCGCGCCACTCCCGGTGTGCGGGCATTGGCAGAACGCCTGGGCGTTGGACTGGAGACCATCAAGGGCAGTGGCCCGGGTGGCCTTATTACCACAGATGATGTCCACAAACAGGCCAGCCACCAGAAACAGCTGGGCGACGCCGAACCCTTGCGAGGCACCCGTCGCACCATGGCCAAGAACATGGCGTTGTCTCACGCCCAGGTGGTGCCGGTATCTATCTTTGAGGACGTGGATATCGGTGACTGGAAAAAGGGCACCGACATCACCATGCGCCTGGTGCAGGCCATCGGCAAAGCCTGTGAAGCCGTGCCAGAGCTCAACTGCTGGTTTGATGGCGACAATCTGAGCCGGCAACTCCTGAACGAGGTGCATGTGGGCATCGCCGTGGACACCCCGGACGGCCTGTTTGTACCGGTGTTGCGGGACATCACTCATCGCAGCCAGAAAGACCTGCGCCAGGGCCTGGAGAACCTGCGCGAGGCAGTGGCCACCCGTAAGATACCGCCGAAAGAGATGCAGGGCGCCACCATTACCCTGTCGAATTTCGGAACCATGACCGGCCAGTACGCCAACCCCATTGTCAGCCCGCCACAAGTGGCCATCGTGGGGGCCGGGCGAATCCGGGACAAGGTTGTGCCATACAATGGCACTGCGACCATTCGTCGCATCCTGCCGTTGTCATTGACCTTCGACCACCGGGCGGCAACCGGCGGGGAAGCCTCGCGGTTTCTGGGGGCGATGGTCCAGGCCCTGAATAACGCATCGTGACCAGCCACCACGATTTGATGAAAACGGGCTAAAACACACTTGCCATCACGGCAAGTGATGGCAACACTTACTTCGAAAAGACTTCAAGACCACATAACAACAGAGTTAGTACCCATGAACCGTACACATTTATTCAGCGTCGGCCTCCTGTTCGCTGCCACGACACTGGCTGCTCCTGTCCTGGCTCACGATTACAGCCAGGGCGACATTCACATAGAACACCCCTGGAGCCGACCAACACCCCCCGGCACGCCCATGGGCGTGGGTTACATGGTTATCAGTAATCACGGTAATCAGGATGTCACCCTCACCAGTGCCCAATCACCCCGGGCGAGTAATGTGTCGATCCACGAAACCCACATGCACGACGGCGTGATGCGCATGAGCCCGGTCAAAGGCGGGCTGGTGATTCCCGCCGGGGAGACCGTTGAGTTGAAACCTCACAGCTACCATCTAATGCTGGAACAGCTCACCCAGCCCCTGGCGGAGGGTGAGCTCATCCCTGTAGAACTGGCTTTCGACGGTGCTGAGGGCATGGCCGTAGAGCTGGAGGTGCATCCCCTGGACGGCAAAGAAAAGGCAATGGACCATTCCGGGATGCATCATCACTGACTTTACGCCACGCTCTCGGTAAATGATGTCTGCCTCTGTCTGCGGTGACCTGGTGGTTACTGTTCTGCGTTGAATCAGGTTTCCAGATTCGGCTCAAACAACTGAATAAACCGGGTAAAGCCAATCCGCCCCCCTTGGACATACTCGAAATCCGACAGAATGGCCAAGGCCGGGTTGCGGATGCCGGCAAGCATTCGCTTGAAGTCGAGGCTGTCAATCCGCACATGGATGCTGGCATCTTCCGAGGCGCCCTTCCGGAGTTCTGATGCGCCACCTCTCACCGTGAGCGTGAAGCTTTGCTCCAGGTCGGGAAACTCAAACACGACGGATTGATAGATGTCCCACGCGGCGTCACCTTCCAGGTTGACACTCATACCGTCGAAAAAGGCCCTGATGGGAATACCTTCGAGCATTGTATCGTTGGGAGTTACCGCCATCAGGGGCAGGGTGATGTTGCCCGCCAGTTCGGCAGCGGAGGTCAGGTAGTAATGGCGGGCTCCGGGATTGGTTTCTGCGGCCGCCAGGGCCTGCAAGGCGACTATGCGGTGTTCGGTGGCGGCCTGGTGTTCCGGGCTCAGCCGCAGCACATAGTCAGTCAGCTCCAGCACCCATTGATGGTCTTCGTTACCGGCAGCCTTCTCCACAGCAGTCATCAATGCATCTTCACCGCCGGCCAGTTGGGCCATGCGCTTGGCTTTTTCTCCGGGTGGCGTAGGGTGCAGATTGCTGGGGTTGCCATCGAACCAGCCAAGTGTTCCGCCAAAGACCATACGGGCCGACCACTCCGGTTTGCCATAAAACTCCTGCAGGAACGGGGACTGCGCCAGGCGGGGCGGCAGGCGGATTTCATGGGCAATGTCATCAGGCGTTTTGCCGGCATTCATCATTCGGATGGTCTGATCATAGACGTAGCGAATAGCATCCCGGTAGTCGGTCAGGTGCTTGCGGATCTCCGCTTTGCCTGTCACCGGGCGTGAGTGGCCGGGTACCAAATATTCCGGCTCCAGATCCCGCATCATTTCCAGGCTGTCAGCCCAGGTTTTCGGGTCCCGGTAGCTGGTGCCGCGAATGGTGTAGAGGTTGGGAAAGGCGCGGTAGAAGTTGTCGCCCGGCAGCAGCACTTTCTGTTTTGGTAGCCACACCACCACCTGGTCGTCGGTCTCGCCAGGGGCGTGCTTGAGTATCATCTCCACACCGCCTACGGTAATGCTCAGCTCGTCCTGAAAGGTCTTAGTCGGTCGCAGAATCTGCAGGGTGCTGTGTTCCTGTAAATCCACAAAGGGGCCGATACCCACATTGGTTCGGTCGGCATCGGGCAGCCGGCTGCCGTACATACGAAAAGAACGCTGGGTGATGATGGGCTGGAGTACACTCACGGTCCGGTCGACTGCTTTCTCCAGAGAGTGGTGAGCATAAATTTCGACCGGGTCGCCGTTGTTGATAAAAGCTGGCGCTCCATGGATATGGTCTGGATGCGAGTGGGTATAGATAATGGCCCGCACTGGCTTGTCAGTGATTGCCCTGAAGCGCTTGGCGATTCGTTCCGCCGCTTCCAGGGATTCCATGGTGTCGACAATCGTGACGGCATCATCGCCTTCGATCATGGTGGAATTGGCGATGCCGAAGCCAACGGCAACGTAAACGCCGTCGGTGACTTCAATCACGTCTTCCCGGAATTCTTCGCCATGGCGGTCAAGCGCTTCGGGTGTCAGGGTTCCGGATGCCGGCGGCCTGTCGGTGCCGGAAGGGCTGCAGGCGGAAATCAGGAGGACGCTCAGTAACAGGAAGGTGATGCGGGGCATGGTGAGATCCTTAGTGTTGTTGTTTCTGGTAGCGAGCATGAGTGTTGCACTGATCGTCACTGATGAACGAGGTGGCATTACTGTTGGCCCGTGAAGTGATGGAAGAGTATCAGGTCTTTATCTATCTGGTGGCTATCTGCCTGGGCCTTTTGGTGGGAGTGTGGATGCCCGACCTTGGTGGGCGTCTGGAATGGCTTCTTTGGCCGCTACTGGGCTCTTTGCTCTACGCGACTTTTACCCAAGTGCCGCTGGTGCGCCTGCGGGATGCGTTTACAACGCCTCGATATATGTTCGCGGCGGTGATTGGCAACTTTCTTTTGCTACCATGCATCGCTTGGGGATTAATGGCCCTTGGCCCGGCTATTCCAGCTGTCCAGTTGGGCCTGATGCTGGTCTTGTTGGTGCCCTGTACCGACTGGTTTATCACCTTTACCCATTTGGGGGGCGGTGACACCAGAAGTGCCATTGCGTTCACACCCATTAGCCTTTTGCTCCAGCTGCTGCTGTTGCCATTTTACGTGTGGTTGTTCCTGGGCACAGAGATCACCGCCAGTGTGGTCCAGCAGGAGTTGATACTGGCATTCGTCGGGTTGATGGTCGCGCCCCTGATTGCCGCTTATCTGACGGAAACCTGGGTGGCGCGGAGCAAAAACCGGCAATCTGTTGTGATAGCTCTTGGTTGGCTGCCAGTACCCTTGTTGGCCCTGGTGGTCTTCTGTATTGCAGCCGCGCAAGTGAATCTGGTCTTGGAGTGGGTTGGACTTCTTCCCTGGCTATTCCTGCTCTTTACAGCATTCTTGCTGGCTGCCGGGATGCTGTCGGTGGTCGTCGCCAAGGTTGCGCGGTTACCGGCCAAGCAGGGCAGGGTGTTGGCGTTCAGTTTTGGTAGCCGGAATTCGTTTGTTGTCCTCCCACTGGCACTGTCATTACCTGCCTCGTATGAGCTGGCCGTGGTTGTGGTGGTGTTTCAATCCCTGGTGGAGCTTTTCGGGATGGCTTTTTTCCTGTGGTGGGTTCCCAAGAAGCTCCACCGTTAACCTCCCTGGCCTGAATTACGCTGGTTTGTCTGAATGCCCGAGGGAGTGCTCTGGCGCTATCTGATCCCGTACCAGCTGTTTCAATTGCTTGATGTCCGGGAAGCCTCCCTGTTCCTTGCGGGACCAGATACGGGTGTCGTTTACCCAGACTTCGAAGATGCCGCCGGTGCCGGGTTTCAGGGTAAGTTCGTCGACCATGCCGTCAAAGGTGGTGAGCAGTTCCTGGGCCATCCAGGTGGATCTCAGCATCCAGTTACAGCCGGTGCAGTAATGAAGGGTGATTCTGGTTGTCATGGCTTTGAAATTCCTGCCTTTTTTGCCCTGGCCGCGTGCAGCTTCTTGTAGCTCTCGATCATCTTCAGGTGCCGGTCCAGACCGCGCAGGTCCATGCCGGTTTCTTCCAGGCCATAGAAGCGGACCGTGCCGTTAATGGAGCCGACCACGGCGTCCATTACCCCGTCACCAAACATACGGCGGAAGTTGTAGAGGTAGTCGTCCAGCGCCAGTTCTTCATTCAGCGTCGCTTCCAGGGCTGCGTTCATGGCCTGGTAGAACAGGCCCCGTTCTACGGTGTTGTCGTTAAACTGCAGGAACATGTCCACCAGCTCCTGGGCCTCTTCCAGCTCGCCCAGTGCCAGGTAGATGAGCAGTTTCAGCTCCAGAATGGTGAGCTGGCCCCACACGGTGTTCTCATCAAACTCGATGCCGGTGAGGGTGACGATGGTCATGTACACGTCCAGCTCGGCCTCTTCCAGGCGCTGCACCAGATCGGCCAGCTCGTCTTCATTCAAACGGTGCAGGTTGAGGATGTCTTCCCGGAATTCCAGCGCCATGTTGGTGTTGTCCCACACCAGGTCTTCTACCGGATACACCTCGGAATAGCCCGGCACCAGAATGCGGCACACCGGAGCGCCCAGGTCTTCGAACACGGCCATGTAGCAATCCTTGCCCATGTCCGAGAGGATGCCAAACAGGGTGGCGGCTTCTTCTTCGTTGGTGCCGGAGAAATCCCATTCGACAAAATCGTAGTCGGATTTGGCACTGAAGAAGCGCCAGGACACCACGCCGCTGGAATCGATAAAGTGCTCAACGTAGTTGTTGGGCTCAGTTACCGCCATGGAGTTGAACGTAGGCGCGGGCAGGTCGTTCAGGCCTTCAAAGCTCCGGCCCTGCAGCAGTTCGGTCAGGCTGCGTTCCAGTGCCACGTGGAAGCTGGGGTGCGCACCGAAGGAGGCAAACACGCCACCGGTCTTCGGGTTCATCAGGGTCACGCACATCACCGGGAACTGACCACCCAGTGAGGCGTCTTTTACCAGTACCGGGAAGCCCTGTTCTTCCAGGGCTTTGATACCCTCAACGATCTCCGGGTACTTGGCCAGCACGCTCTCCGGCACATCCGGCAGGGCGATTTCGTTTTCGATGATCTCTTTCTTCACCGCCCGCTCGAAGATTTCCGACAGGCACTGTACCTGGGCTTCCTGCAGGGTGTTGCCGGCGCTCATGCCGTTGCTCAGGTACAGGTTCTCGATCAGATTGGAGGGGAAGTAAACGGTTTCCCCGTCCGACTGCCGCACATAGGGAATGCTGCAGATACCGCGCTCCGGCGTGCCGGAGTTGGTGTCGAACAGGTGGGTACCGAGCAGCTCGCCGTCCGGGTTGAAAATCTCCAGGCAGTAGTCGTCGAGAATGCCCTCGGGCAACTCGCCTTCCGGGCCGGGCTGGAACCATTTCTCGTTCGGGTAATGCACGAACTCGCTGTTGGCGATGTCCTGGCCGAAATACTGATCGTTGTAGAAGAAGTTGCAGTTCAGCCGCTCGATGAACTCACCGAGGGCCGAGCACAGGGCGGCCTCCTTGGTGGCGCCCTTGCCGTTGGTGAAGCACATGTGGGCGGCGGTATCACGCACGTGCAGGGACCACACGTGAGGCACAATGTTGCGCCAGGAGGCAATTTCGATTTTCATGCCCAGGTCTGCCAGGATGCCGCTCATGTTGGCGATAGTGGTTTCCAGGGGCAGGTCTTTGCCTTCGATGTAAGTATTCGCTTCGCCCTCCGGCTTCACGGTAAGCAGTGCCTGGGCGTCTTCGTCCAGGTTTTCCACCACTTCGATCTGGAAATCCGGGCCGGTTTGAACCACTTTTTTCACGGTGCAACGGTCGATGGAGCGGATGATGCCCTGGCGGTCCTTGTCGGAGATGTCTTCCGGCAGCTCGACCTGGATCTTGAAAATCTGCTTGTAGCGGTTTTCCGGGTCTACAATGTTGTTTTGCGACAGGCGGATGTTGTCGGTGGGGATATCCCGGGCGTTGCAGTAAACCTTCACAAAGTAGGCCGCGCACATGGCGGACGAGGCCAGGAAATAATCAAAGGGGCCGGGTGCCGAGCCATCGCCTTTGTAGCGCACGGGCTGGTCAGAGACGACCGTGAAATCGTCAAATTTGGCCTCAAGCCTCAGGTTGTCGAGATAATTGACTTTGATTTCCATGGGCAGCTTACCGGATTCAGAAATATGAGCAGTTTACGCGGAATAGACGAGGTAATCCCCGATGCGCGGGATGGTCTCACAAAAACCGAAAGGACGATACTTTACGTCCTCAGTGAAACCCAGCAGGAGCTGGGTGGCCGCAATGTGCCTACGGTGATGCTCTATGGCCGGGTGCTGGAGTACGTGAACATCAGCGAGCAGGAATTACACCTGTACCTGGACCGGCTTGGGGTAAAGGGTGATGGCCGCTAAGGGCGCTGGCTGCTGAAGTCTCTCGGGTCCAGCCGATAATAGCCGCACAGGGCTTTGTAGACGTCTGGTTGGGCTTCAAGCAGATGTTCCGGTTGTTGAAAAAAAGTTTCCGTCAGTACCGCAAAGAATTCCGCCGGTTCAGTGGCTCCGTAAGGGTCAAGCCAGGGCTTGTGGTGATGTGCCAGCCGATGTTGCAGGTGGTCCCAGGCCTTGGTCATGGTTTCCTGCCAGTTCCGGGCCTGCTCGCCATACAGTGGTGGTGCGCCATCGGCGGTGCCGTCCAGGTAGTCCAGCTGGTGGGCGAATTCGTGAAGGATCACATTATGGGGGCTGTGTGGCTCGGCGATGGCGTTTTCGCACTCGCTCCAGGCCAGTACCACCTGGCCACGGGAGGAAGCTTCGCCGGCGCGAACCTGGTCACTGTGGCTTACCACCAGGCCGTCGCTCTCAGTGCCCTGGGCCCGGTAGACGTCCGGATACACCAGAATACTTTGCACCTCGTCGTAGTCTGAAAACGGCCTTTCCAGAATCAGCAGGCAGGCATGGCCGGCAATGGTTACGCGCACTCTGTCGTCTACCTCAAAGCCATCGCAGCCGTAATAGGCCTTCTCTGAGACAAACAGCTGCACCAGGCGCTCCAGCCGCTTCCTTTGCTGCGGTGCCAACCGTTTGTAGGCGGGCACCTGCTTTTTCAGGTAGCTGCGCCAGGGTTTGGGGAAGGGCTGCTGTAGTTCCCGCTTTCGCCGCCAGTTTCGGTAGAAAAACAGATAGAACAGTGACCCGGAGATCAGAAGTGTGGCAAAGATGGCGAATAAAACCGCTGTGGACATTCGGGTTCCCATTACCATGGCTGGTGGTTGTGTTTGCGGTGATCATACCTGATTCTGTTAGCAACAGTGGTCCGACCGGGAGTCACAATGAAGTACATTTTTGAGGTTACGGTTAAAGAGGGTTTTACCGCCGAGGATTATGCAGATGCCTGGGTAAGAGCCAGCGAGCTGATTCAGCAGGCGCCTGGGGCTCGCGGCACGGAATTGCACCGGAAGATCGGTGAGCCGAACAAGCTGATTGCCATCGCCAGCTGGGACAGCAAGGCAGACCGGGATGCCATGGACGCAACCAAGGACCCCCGGATTATGGACATCATCAAAAGTGCGGCGCCGTTTGTGGAAATCCGACCCCTGGGTGAATTTGAAGACCCGGAATGGGTGGTGATGCCGCCCGGATACAACGGGTAATCAATGGTCATCGAGCTTGTTCAGCGTCAGGTCTTTGTCCAAACGATAGGTATCGAAATCTTTGGCCAGGAACAGGTGGCCTCTTTAGTGACCGGGTTGGTGTTCCGGCGGATGTGCCCAGGAAAGTAAATTCCATCGTGCCTCGTTTCGCGGTAATGTGCCCCCTAATGATACGAAACCTTTTACCGAGAGGATACGTGCCGCACCATGTCTGACCTGAAAGACCCCCGGGTACTGTTCGCCGCAGAGCGCACTCTGTTGGCCTGGAACCGCACCAGCCTTGGGCTGACAGCCTTCGGCTTCCTGGTAGAACGGGCGGGTTTGCTGCTGGCGGCATTAGCCCCGGAGACCGGCAATAGCATGAACCTGGTAGCCATGTATTGGTTGGGGATGCTGTTCATTCTGCTGGGTGCCGCCACAGCGTTTTATGCTACCCGCCAGTTTGCAGCGGTGTTGAAAACCCTGAGTCCTGAAGAATTTCCCAACGGCTATAACGCCCGCTGGGGAATGACCATCAACCTGATCGTGGCGTTCCTCAGCCTGGCACTGGCAGCCGCCCTGTTTGTCAGCCAGTACTAACACAATCCAAGAACGACAGAACCAAAGGAGTCACACCTTGTCTGAACTAGCCAACTACGAAAGCTTCAATATCGAAGTAAAAGACCATATTGCCCACGTGCAGTTCAGTCGCCCGGAAGCCCTGAACACCATGAACAAGGCATTCTGGCTGGAGCTGCCCCGTTGCGTGCAGGACATCGAAGCCAATACCGATGCCCGGGTGATTGTGATTTCCTCCACCGGCAAACACTTTTCCGCCGGCATGGATCTGGGCGTATTCTCTGATCCAAAATCCGTGCCCATGAGCGGTGATCCGGGCCGGATGGCGGAGAACCTTCGCCGGGTGGTGCTGCAACTGCAGGATACCCTCACATCCTTGGAGAGAGTGCGTTTGCCGGTATTGGCAGCGGTTCATGGCGGCTGCATTGGCGGTGCCCTGGATCTGGTGTGTGCGGCCGACAGCCGTTACTGCACCGCGGATGCCTATTTCACTATCAAGGAAACCGAGCTGGGCATGACCGCCGATGTGGGCACCCTGCAGCGTCTGCCCAAGCTGATGCCCGAGGGCGTGGTGCGGGAATTGGCCTACACCGGGCGCAAGTTCGGGGCAGAGGAAGCTCACCGCCTTGGTTTCGTGAACACGGTATACGAATCCCAGGAAGCGATGCTGGAAGGCGTCATGGCCATTGCGGCGCAGATTGCGGCCAATTCGCCCCTGGCGGTGACCGGATGCAAGGAAATGATTAACTTCAGCCGTGATCACAGTGTGGAAGACAGCCTCAAGTACATGGCTACCTGGCAGTCTGGCATGTTCCGCCCCACCGACATGATGAAATCCTTCCAGGCCAAGGCCCAGAAACAGGCACCCGTTTACGATGACCTGTTCCCGGTCAAGGATCTGTTCTCTAACTGATCCATGCCTGACCGCCGGAGCTCCTCAATCTCAACATCTGCCGCCCTGTTGTTCCAGGGCGGCATTGGTCTGGTTGGCCTTCTGGCCATCTGGCTGTTTGGTATTCCGATACTGTCGGGCGGCCTGAGCCTTACCGAGGCGGTTTTGTTTGGCGTGATAGGTGCTGGTGTTACCTATCTCTCGCTGCTGTTGCTGACCCAAAATTCCTGGTTGTTCCCCGATGACCTCAGCAGCCAGATGCAAGCGCTCTATGATTTTGTGTCCGGTTACCGCTGGCCGGTGTTACTGGCATTGGCTGTGCTCGCCGGCGTCGGTGAAGAACTTCTGTTCCGGGGCGCGATACAGGGCTGGTTACTGCAATACACCGGGCCCTGGACGGCGGTACTGGCGGCGTCTGTGCTGTTCGGCCTTGTACATTATGTGTCATTCACCTACTTTCTGGTCGCTACGGGCCTGGGCCTGGTGCTGGGTGCCGCCTACCAGCTCAGCGGCAGTCTTGAGCTGGTGATGGTGTGGCATGCGGTTTATGACATGTTGGCGATATACTGCCTGCTGAGGTATCCGCACTGGTTTGGTGTCAGGGCCTGACCTGCCTGTGAGGACTTTTCTCAAGTAATCGGTTGTTGGTAAGTGCCTGAGTCAGGCGTTCCAGAGCTTCTCCGCTATGGCGCCAGAAATGCCAGTAGAGTGGCACCTCCAGTGATTGTCCCGGGGCGAGACTGACCAGCTCTCCAGATTTCAGCTCCCGGGTTGCCTGTATCTCCGGGATCATGCCGTATCCCAGGCCCGCGCAGGCGAGCTTCACGAAACCCTCCGATGACGGGCAAAGGTGATGGGGGAAGGCGCCATCGTATCCACATTGCGCAAGAAAACGGTGCTGGAGCAGGTCGTCCGGCCCGAAAACAATTGCCGGGGCTTGTTTCAGGCTTTGAGAATTGATGCCGTCCGGAAAATAACGGCGTGCATAGTCAGGCGTTGCCAGGGGGAGATAATGCATTGTGCCCAGCGCAACGCATCGAGCGCCGGCAAGGGGTTGTGGGCTGCTGCAAAGGCAGGCTGCGACATCGCCCTCCCGCATCCGCCGCAGGCCAATATCCTGATCTTCAATCACCAGATCCAGTAACAGTTCGTCATCCCTGCATACGTCGCCGATGACCTCGGCCCACCAGGTCGCCAGGCTGTCCGCGTTCAACGCAATGCGTAATCGGCTGGCTCGTTCGGTCAAAGCTGGCAAAGTTCTGGCCAGGTCTCTTTCCAGTAGTTGTACCTGTTGAACGTGATTGAGCAGCCGCCGGCCGGCGGGGGTTGGCGCGAGGGTGGGACTGCGAACCAACACCGGTTGGCCCAGTCTGATCTCCAGTGTACGAATGCGCTGGGAAACTGCGGACTGAGTGAGCCCCAGGGTATCCCCGGCACGCTCAAATCCGCCGCATTCAACCACGGTTGCCAGTGCTTCCAGCAGCTTGTAATCAATCATAAGTATAATTAATGCAGTATTAGCAGGATGAATTTCAAGTATATCGGTTTGCGGTTAGTCTGGCCCCTCAATCTTCGGAGGAACGGGCGTGCTTGAAAGTTATCTGACCGGCTTGCTGGTGTGTGGCGGTATTATCGTCGCAATTGGTGCACAGAATGCCTACGTGCTGAACCAAGCGATTCGTCGTGAGCATCATTGGTGGTCTGCGGGTGTGTGCATGACGTCCGATATCCTGCTGTTCACCCTCGGCATGTTTGGCGTAACGGCGGCCTTGATGGCCATGCCAGAGGCACTTGAGGTTTTGCGCTGGCTTGGTGTGGTATTCCTGGGCTGGTTGGCGATTCAGGCGTTCGTGCGGGCCGGACGGGGCAGGGCCGCGCTTGAAGCCGGGGCAGAGGCCCGAAGAGGTCTGAAAGGAGTGCTGTTGACTACTCTGGCGGTCACCCTGCTCAACCCTCAGGTTTACCTGGATACCTTATTGTTGATCCCGGCAGTAGGCGCCCAGCAATCCAGTGCGCCCGGCTTTGTTGCGGGGGCAAGCAGCGCCTCGGTGATCTGGTTTGGTGGGCTGGCCTGGCTGGGTTCTTCGCTGGCACCGTTACTGTCGCGGCCGGGCGCCTGGCGGGTGATTGATGGTGTTATTGGTTTGATGATGCTCGCTATCGCCCTTCAGCTGGCGTTTTCAGGTCTGTGAAATTCAAGTGATCGTGCGAAGTCCGTTTTTCTGCCTATACTCACGTCAGTAACAGAGGAATAGCCTGATGCCGAACCTGTTGGAGCAGGAGGAATCCCGGGACGGCTCTGTGATGATCTTCCGGGAGCACGATGGCTATTTGCAGTTTATGTCCAGCGAAGGCGCCACGCCGGATATGTACGCCCACATCCAGCGGACACCGGAACAGCGTGAAGAGGACAGGCAAAGCCTGATAGCGGTCATTGATGCGTCTCTTGAGGAGCTGAAAGTAAGCCCGGAACCCAGTATCTATTACAGCCATAGAGACGGTGATACGTTCATTGGTAGCGATGGGGTGCGGCCGCTTCCAGGGTTACCTGTTCAGCCGTCCGGTGCCGGCGAGCAACGTGGCTTCCGTGGTCCGTCAGTGCAATGACAAGGCTATGCCCTCCGTCTGAGCCAACCTCAGGCGTGTTGCTTCTCCACCTGGCTCAGAAACTCCCCGATGTCTTCAAAGGCTTGTTCCGCTTCCGGCAACAGAGGGGAGAAGATGTGCCATACATGGACCATGTTCTGCCAGGTGTGAAGTTGTACCGGTGAGCCTTCGGCCCGGGCTTTGGCGGCATATCGGGTGGCGTTGTCCAGCAGCATCTCCGTGCTGCTGGCGTGAATCAGCGTGGGCGGCAAGTCGTTAAGGTTTCCGCGCAGGGGCGACGCCACGGGATTGGTGGGGGAAATGCGAAACGCCGCCAGGGTACCCCACCAGAGTAACGGTAGCGGAATCTTCGACAAGCCCCCGAAAACCGGCCCAAGTAAGGGATCGGTACGGATATTTTCCCGGTTGCTGGGGGCGGTCAGGGTGAGGTCGGTGGACGGTGACAGGGCAATAGCGGCATCGGCCTGGCGCACCCCGTTATCCCGAATCCAGGCCAGCAGAGACAGGGTATGGCTACCGCCGGCAGAATCGCCCGCTACCACCATGAACTCCGCCTTCTCTTCGCCATCCGGACCGTGGTTCAGCAGCCAGGTATAGGCCTGGCGACAGTCGCGAATGCCGTCCATAAAACGGTGTTCCGGCATCAATCGGTAATCCAACGCAAACACCGCCGCATTGGCCAGTTGTGAGAACCGGTCGGTAATGGCGCGATGACTGCGGGGGCTTCCTGCGGCCCAGGCGCCACCGTGAATGTAGAGCACCCGGCGGCGGGTATCGGCACCCGGTGCAATCACCCATTCGCCCCGGGGTTGATCGTTGTGGCGAATCTCGGATTTAACCTCTACACCTTCACCGAGACTGTCCAGATGATTTCTGAGTGCAATCAGGCGGGCTTTGCCCTTCAGGCCCCGGGACGCTCGCCCCATGTCTTTGATGCGTTCCATCACCTCGTCGTGGGCGGGGTTCGGAGCCACTTCCCGCACCGCCCAGTCACCGCCATCGTAGTGGGAAAGGTCGTGCACCCGGAACAGCAAGAAGGTTGAGAGAACGATGAGCGCAACAACAGCGAGCAGAATCCAGAGCATGGGTTTTCCTTTTGGGGCCCTGTAAAAAGGGAACTATGCTGAAACGATATTCGTACCATGGCCAAGCATACAGAGGAAAGTCATCTTGCAAATAGCCTATCGGGCCCGGGATATCACCGAGGCACACATTGTTGCCGGCATGTTGGAGGCCAATGGCATCGACACCTATGCGGGCGGGCACTACCTGCAGGGTGCGATGGGGGAGATTGGTGCTGCCGGATTCAGTAATGTTCATGTGGACGATGATGATGTTTACCGGGCCAGAGTTCTGATTGACGAGTACGAATCCGACCGGGCGGTAGCGGCCTCGCAACGCGACGAGCAGGACAAGCCGGATCATTATGCTCGCTGGTTTATTGTTGTAATCGTTGCTTTGGCCTGGCTTCTATGGCGATTCTGAGCTGATCGGATGGTTTGGCTTTTGTTGTTGCGCCCCCACTGGTACTGGGTGCCTCATTTTTGTTATGTTGTAACGCTTTTGAGGCCGCACTCATGTCTGATCCCGTCCGCCCTGTTCCTACCAATCTGATCCTTGGTTTTCTTGGTGTAGGCAAAACCACCGCCATCCTTGATTTGCTCCGGCAAAAGCCGGAAGGCGAGGTTTGGGCGGTTTTGGTGAACGAGTTTGGTGAGGTTGGGATCGACGGCGCCATCCTGGAGACCGAGGGAGCCGTGGTACGGGAAATTCCCGGCGGCTGCATGTGTTGTGTTGCCGGCCTGCCCATGCAGATTGGCCTTAACCAGCTGATTGCCCGTGCCAAGCCCGACCGGCTGTTGATCGAACCCACCGGTCTTGGCCATCCCTCCCAGATTCTGGATACCCTGACGGGCGAGTATTATCAGGACGTCTTGAAACTGGGCCCGGTGATTACCCTGGTTGACCCCCGTAAACTGGAAGACCCCAGGGTGCTGGACAACGTTCAGTTCCGGGACCAGGTGGCGGCGGCGGATATATTGGTCGCGAACAAGACGGACTTGTGCACAGACAACCAGGTGCACGCATTTGATCAATGGGCGGCCCGACTTGCGCCGGAGGGCCGTCCGGTGTATCACACCAACCATGGCCACCTTTCGGTTGGCTGGCTTGATGGCACGGCCGCGTTACCCGAGGTGTCTGAGCCCCATGCGCACCATCACCACCATGGCAAGATCGTGGATACCCCGCCACCGTCAGTTGATGAGAACCCATGGCAATGGGTCACTAACCGGGGGCACGGGCACAATAGTATAGGCTGGCGGATTCATCCTGAGTTGATGCTGGACGAAAATGCGATACTGGCGATGGCCATGGATGACCGGTTGCTGCGCTTCAAGGCCGTTGTTCATACCCGGGATGGCTGGCGCGTTGTAAACGTTGTGGACGGCGCTGTTACCATCCTGCCGGGCGAGCCCAGGGAGCTTTCCCGGGTGGAATTGATTTCAGCCGAGGCACTGGATGCCTCGGAAATGGACCAGCTGCTGCGGGCCGCAGCCGGGCTGACCGACCAGGATTAAGGTATGAGAATTCGGATTACTCACCAGAGAATCACCCTGTTTCTGCAATCCATTCTGTTGCTTGAGGCGGTGCTTGCGATCTGGGGGCAGCGCTGGTTTACCGCTTTCCTGACCAGCATGATCATTGTGATCACGCTGTTCCCGATACTGTTTGAGCGGCGGTTCCGGATTCACATTCCCCCGGAACTGCAGTTGGCGGCCATTGGGTTCGTGTTCGCGTCACTTTTCCTTGGGGAGATTCACGACTACTACAACCGGTTCTGGTGGTGGGACATGGCGCTGCATACCATGTCTGGCTTCCTGCTGGGGATTCTCGGTTTCTTGCTGGTTCACATCATGAACGAGACCGAAAAGATTCACGTTCACATGAAGCCCGGGTTTGTAGCGTTCTTTGCCTTTATGTTCGCGCTGGGCGTTGGTGCCCTGTGGGAGATCTTCGAGTTTGCCATGGACAGCCTGTTTGGCATGAACATGCAGAAGCCAATGCTGGGCGATCCCTCGGGGCTGACCGATACCATGTGGGACCTGATCGTTGACGCGCTGGGCGCGCTGATTATTTCGATCCTTGGCTGGCGATACCTGAAGAACCCTGAGCGGAACTCGTTCCTGGAGCGCTGGATTGATTCGTTTATCGAGCGTAATCCACGCTTTTTCAGGAAGTGAGGGAAAGCCCGGCAAGCGCCGGGCTTTTCGGTTTTAATGGCCGTAGATGCGCATGGTGGTGTCTTGAACCACCAGGTTGTCCATCATCACCGAGCCGATAGAGGTGCCGCCCACCAGCACCTGGTCAATCGACATGTCCGCCGCGAAGGTGTTCAGATCGATGGCCAGGGCGTCGCCGGCACCACCCAGGCGGGTACCCTTGTACACGTCCATATCAATGGTGGCGCCAAGAGTCAGGACGCCCGGGTTCGCGGCGGAGCCGTCGAGCCGGGTGCCCATGTAGTCAGCGCCGGTCATCTTCAGGCCGCGGATGCCCAGGGCCAGGAAGTCGAAATCAACGTTGAGCTCGGAGATGCCTACCTGGGTATTCAGGTTGAGGGTGTCGGTGGCGGTATCAACGCGGATGCCAACCTTGGTGAAGGCGCCCACCATGTTGAAGTTGCTGGCCAGCAAGGTTGTATCGGTGTGACCTTCAAGGGTCCAGTCACCGGTGCTGATACCGAAATCGATCGGCGCCGCGGTGATCGGGAAGATATTGATCAGTGCGTCACCGTCATCCGCGATGTCGATGTCGATCTTGATGTTGTCGATCAAATCACTGGTCTGACCGAACAGGGCGTCGCGGAAATCGGTGATCTCCTCGAACAGATCTGTACGGTTGGCGCCACCAATCTTGATGTCTTTGATGGACAGTGAGCCTTCATCGGTGTACCGGAATTCGCCGATGTCCACCCGGGTTTCCAGCTCAATGGTGACACCGGCCTGACCAGTGATGTTGCCCATATGGGCGTCGTCAAGAGGCTTGAGGTCGGCTTGTGCGGCAAACGGCAAACCCGCCATGGCCAGCACTAACGCAGTTTTTTTCAGGCTTTTCATTGTATTGTTCCTTTTTGGTTTTGTTATTCGACGTTTCCAACGACGTAGCCACAGCCGGCTATCGCCAGCTGTGGCTGTGTTATCCGGCTACGCCGGATTTCCTTACTGTTCCGGGGTCAACTCCAGTTCAATGGTGTTGCCGGAACCGGTGAGGAACTGGTTGAGCAGACCGGTCAGCAGTCCGCAGTTCTCCAGCGGTGGCAGATCGTAGACACCGTTGACGGTGCCGCCGGTCGCTGGCGAGAAGTTGGAGCCTTCAACCGAAGCGAGGTCTATGCTGACGGGCTCGCGAGTCATACACTCGGCCCCCCCGCCAACCCGAAGCGGCAGGCCGAAGACCTTGATCGCCACCTTGGGCACTTTCACGTACAGCTGTGAGTTGGCGGTGAGCTTGCCGTTAATCAGCGTGCCGGTGGTGACGTCTGCCTGTTCAAATTCAACATTGGCTGAGGCATTCAGCCTGCTGAAAAGCAGCTTGATGGAAAAGTTGCCATACGTTGGGTCCAGTTCCAGGTCGGCTTCGAAGGTGCCCGCCGCCAGATCCAGCAGGGTGGCAATGGAACCGTTCAGGGGCAGGGTGCCGCCCGAGGACTTGATGAAGGTAGAGCCTTCCAGGCCGAGCAGCAGCTCAAGTTTTGAACCGGTTTGCTCAAAGGCCTCAGCGGAGACAGGAACGCTGACCTCCGGTGTTTCCGGGTCGTCTGAACGGATCACCAGGTTGGCGTTGCTGACGCCCACCGCGTTGGCGGTATAGCTCAACTCAACGGTACAGCTTTCGTTGGCGGCAATGGTTGTGCAGTTGTTGGTTTGAACAAAGTCTGCAGCGCTGGCACCTTCAAGCGCAATGCTGTCAATCAGCAGGACTTCGTTACCGCTGTTGCTAATGGTCACTTCAGCCGATGCGCTCTGGCCCAGCTGGATTCGGCCCAGGTCAACGGCGTCTGGATTAACACCGATTTCAGGTGTCGGGGCCAGTACACCACGGCCGGTCAATGCCACATCAACCGCAGGGTTGTCGGCATCGGTCGACTCGATGGTGAGAGTTGCATTGCGAGTGCCTTCGGTACTCGGCGCGAAGGTCACGTTCACGTCACAGGAAGCACTCGGAGCCAGGCTTGCGCAGTTGTTGGTCTGCAGGAATGCGTCGGCGTCAGTTCCGCTGATGGTAACGTTGTTGATACCCAGCGCGGCATTACCCGTGTTGGAAACGGTGACGGTTTGCTCTGCCGTCAAACCGGCCTGTACGTTTCCGAAGGCCAGGTCTTCCCGGTTGACGCCAATACGCGGTGCTTCGGACACCTCACCGCTAACCAGAATGGTTTGCAGCAGGTTGTCCTGATCCGGAAGTTGCACGCAGTCGGTGAGAATCTCGCCAATGGGAGCCGGCGCAATATCGCCATTCGGGGTGCGGGCTGTCAGGTCAAGGGTAAGTCCGCCAACGCGAATCTCAGCCTCGCCGATATCGTCTTCGGTAAAGAGCACTTCAGGTGCCAGGCCTGAGGCTGGAACATTGAATTCGCCGCTTACGTTAGGAATGAATGTGGGCGGAATCGTCAGTTCGACAATCTGTTCCAGACTGCGATTGGCGGTCACCACGGTGTTGAAGCTGGTTGCGATGCCTTCGACCGTTTCCGAGCCAACCAGCTTGAGCCCGGTGCGGGCGTCGTCGTTCACCACGGTAATGGCGGTGACTTCAAACTGTGGGGTGGGCTCACCAACGTTGGCCACCGTGGGAATGTCTGCGCTGATTTGGGCGCGGATAGGTTGGGTTCCGATCAGGGGGAACGGGCATTCGAACGCCAGTTCAATGGATACCGGCTCTGCCGATGCGTTGCTTGCACCACCGGCCAACAAGGCCGCTGCCGCAACGGCCGGGCCGAGCTTGCGGACACTCGTATTGAGGTTCCTGAGTTTCATGAGTTCGTCCTCTGTCTATCTGTAGTTGTTGTAGTTGGGTTGCAGACAACACCGATGACGGACAGCTCAATCGGACTTGCAAAGATCCCTTTGCCACACGTGCGGGGCACGCATGAGTGCAGGGTCATTTAACGGTCTTGGGATGGCGCGGGTCATTGCTTGCCCCGGCAGGGTTTTTGTCCAAAACGGAGAAGCGGGGAGGGATTGCCTAAAGCGTGAACAGCATCAACCTCATAGCTGAACCCTGTTCACTTTTTTTTGCGGGCCTTGCGACGAACGTCGCCGGGCGTATGGCCGGTCCATGACCGGTACGCTTTGGTAAAGCCGGCTTGGTCACTGAAGCCCAGTTTTTCCGCAATGGATTCCAGTGGCACATTGGTGTCTTTCAGGTACAGCGTGGCAAAGCTTTCCCGGATGTCGTTTCTCAATTCACGGAACGAGGTGCCTGCACTGGCGAGGTGTTGCCGGAGCGTCCTGGGGCTGATGTCCAGGCGCCGGGCAATGTTCTCCGTGGTGCAGGGGCGGCCTGGCTGGCTCATGATCAGTTCCCGTACCTTTATGACCGTTTCGTCGGCCTCCAGGGTTTGCTGATTGCGGTCGTGGCGGGTGCGGGCCACCAGGAATTCCAGGCTGGCGTCGTCTTTCCGGATCGGTAGTCCGTTAAGCGGCATGGTGACCTGGCTTACGTTGGCATCGAATGCAAACTCGCAGCCTGGCGCCAGCCGTTTCCAGTCCTCTTCGGGTAGGACACTGGGGAAGTCGAACTGGAAGTTGAAATGGCTGCACACCTGGCTGGATACCCGGTGAATGCTACCCATGTAAATTTTGGTCAGGCAGGGGCGAAGGCTCCCAAGCCCCCAGGTATCTATCAGCCGGATTCGAAAGGTAGAGCCGGTGGAAGCCAGTTCCATATCCATCAATGGCAGCCCCACCCGGAGATACTGCACGATCATGCTGATCAACCGCCTCGGATTCTCCTGGCCAAGTACCGCGAACCCCAGCAGCCCATGGCTTGGGAGATCCAGTTGCTGGCCGAACTCGAAGGCGGCTCGTTCATCGGTCATTAACCAGTCCGCTTTGCCGAGCACCGCCAGAACCTGGTTCATCGACAGGCTGGCCTCCGGACTTTCGAGCATGTCTTCAGTAACGCCGGTATCCTCAAGAATGGTGTGGCGCTTTACGCCCCGGCTTTCCATGAACCGGATGAACCGGTAAGCATAGCGGGCCGACACAATTGGCACTTCCAGGGCAAGATTGTTCAACGTATCCATGTTTTGTCTCTGGGCCAGATTACCCCGGCGTTTCGTCATAAACCATACAGTTGTTATTATTCATGCCTATTACAGGCTGCTTCAGACGCCAGTATAGGCACCGTAAGGGAGTGGCTTTCCGGCAGTTGGTCACAAACTGGTTTCATGGCCGGATATGACAATGAAACTTTCGACAGGTTGGGAATTGCCAAAATGGTAGAGGGTGATGGCGGCCGGCTCCTGTGCCCGGTGTGTGAATCGGGCACTTTGCAGCCGTTTCGCACGGTTATGGAAAAACGCTACCTGCGCTGTGGGCAATGCCTGGCAACGGTTATGGCCCCTGAGTGTCACCTGACGGCCGATGAGGAGCGCGCCATATACGCGCTGCATAACAATGACACCGGGGACGCCGGCTATCGCCGGTTTCTGTCGAAGCTGTCAGAGCCCCTGTTGGCGAAGCTAGCTGATGGTGCCCGGGGGCTGGATTTCGGCTGCGGGCCGGGGCCGGCGCTTGCGGACATGATGCGGGAGGCGGGTTTTGACATGGCGCTGTACGATCCGTTCTTCCACCCTGCCACGTCGGCCCTCGAGCAGCAGTACGATTTCATTACCTGTACCGAGGTGGTAGAGCACCTGTACCGCCCTGCTGAGGTGTTCAGGCAACTGGATTCGTTGCTCAAGCCGGGGGGCTGGCTGGGGATGATGACGTGTTTCCAGACCGATGATGATCGGTTTGATCATTGGCACTATCGGCGCGACCCAACCCACGTGGTATTTTACCGGGAACAGACGTTCGCCTGGCTGGCTGACCGCTACGGTTGGCAGTATGAAGTGCCTCGTAAAGACGTGGTACTGATTCGCAAGCCGGGCTAGGAGTCTGCGCGGCAGAAGTGTTTTGAGCAAGTGCCTCCGCCGCGCCGAATCACGGTTGTGCCCGAGAGTATAGGCGCAGTATCCAACCGGATAGAGTCACGATTTTCTATTCAGGCAATCAAGACGGTTATAGGCAAGCTCACAACCGTAGCCCGACCACTCAGCACGGCCCAGCACGCCGCCTCAGATCGCCTATGTCAGCCTCATCAGCGAACTCATCCGCCTGAGGTTAAGCGACAGGCAGACCAGATCCCATTCGCCTTGCACGGCATTAAGCCCCCTCAGGCTGAACTGCCGGAAGCCCAGAATATGCTTGATCCAGCCATTAACCGCCTCAACCAGATGCTTGCGCCGGGCGTAAACCGAACGCCCCGTCGCGGTGGCCAGCTTCTCGGCCATCCGTGACGTGGCTGGATAACCGCTCGCGTCTATCTCTGCGCTCTTTTTCCCTTCCCGACGCAGCGAAACATAACCGTCGATCCTTTTGTCCTCCAGGGACTGTAAGTCGTCTTCTTTACGGTAACCGGCATCGGCCAGGCATTGTTTCGGATAGGTTTTCAGGATGTCTTTCACGTCATCCAGTAGCGGTATCAGGCGCCCCTGATCACTGGCATTGCTGCCCAGATGATTAGCGACAATCAGTTGGAATTCACCGTCCACGGCCAACTGGCCGTTGTAGCATTGCTGGAACCCATCCGCCGTTTTCATAATCCGGCTTTGCGGGTCGGTAAAGTTGCTTTGATCTTTGTCGTCCGGCACCCCGTAATCTCGCTTGAAGTTCCGGCCACCGCGGGGTGGGCGGCGGTCATCGTCCGGGTGCCGGCCTTTGGCGGCATCCCGCGCTTTCTGATCCGCTTCCAACTTCTCCTTGGCAGCGCGGATCTTGTCCAGTCGCGCCTGTCGGTACTGCAACTCCTCAGGTAGCTCATCACCCCGCTGGTCCGGGCCGAACTGCCGATCTTCCGACTCATCCGTTCGACGGGCCTGACGACATAGCCCATCGATCTCTTTCGATAAACGATCTTCTTCCTCGCCCATGCGGCCATAGCTCATGGCCTTGTGCTTACTGGCATTAGCCCGAATCTTTGTGCCATCAATCGCCAGTGTTCCCAGCGTGATCAGCTCCGCCTCCCGGGCAATCCGTACGACTTGAATGAAGATGGCCTTGAAGGCGACCAGATGGTGTTTGCGGAAATCACAGATCGTGCGGTGCTTGGGAAAATTACCCGCAGCCAGAACCCGAAAGGCGACGTCTTCCTCCAACTTCCGGGCAATCTTGCGTGAGGAGAATACGCCGGTGGCGTAGGCGTAAATAAGAACCTTCAGCATCATCCGCGGATCGAACGGCGAGTTACGCCGACCGTTGCCTTCGTAGCGGGCGTAAAACGCACTCAAATCCAGCTCCTCGACAACATCACTGACAAAATAGGCCAGGTGGCCATCAGGCAGCCACTCGTTCAGGCTTGGGGGAAGGAGCAATTCCTGGTCGGGCGAGTACGGGCGGAAAGTGGTTCCCATCAGACGTCCTGTTGCCGAAAAATTTTCGGTTTATTATGCCAGAAACGGGCTTCTGCCGCGCAGACTCCTAGCGCTCTATCGTGTCAGCGGGGCAATTCGGTATCGGTGGGCAGGAGCTTTGGCTGCCTCCTGTTGTGCCTTTTGGCAGCTCAGGTGCCTGGCCAAAACGTTCCGGGTTCAGGTTTGCCGCGCAGGCCAGAGCCTTGCTGGCCTGCTCCGGGCAAGACCGGGCGCTGAGGGCATAAGCCAGGTTATTCCAACCCTCCGAGAATCCGGGGAATCGGTTAACGGCGCGCAGGAAGTGTGATGCGGCGCCCTCGGCATTGCCCTGGTCGTACGCCAGGTTACCCTGGGCCATGATCGGTGCGGGTTGGTCTGGCCACTGCTGTTCGGCGGCCTGGTAGGCTTGCTGAGCGGCCCGGGTGTGGCCGGTGCTTTCCAGATCGTGGGCTGCCCGCAGGTAGGGCAGGGTTTCCGCTGTTGCGGGCAGTGTGTCTGGCGGCAGAACGACCACCGCCCAACGGTCGGCCCGGTTCCAGGTGGCGTGAAACACCTTGTAGGGCATCCGGTAATGGCGCCGGGTGTCTGTGTTCAGAATCAGGACTTCCTCTTCACTGTCGTAGCCCACCACTACCGCAAAGTGCCACTGTGGCCACCAATTGAACCTCAGGTTCTGCATGATCAGAACGGGGTTGCCTGCATTCACCTCGCCAAGCACTGCCTCAAGGTTGGGCTTCAGTGGATACACCACCATGTCGTGGGAGCGGGCGCCGGCGACCATTTCAACCTGTAGTGACCCCTGACGGCCGGGCAGGTAAACCAGTTCTTTCAGGATTTCAGGGTCCGTTGTCAGGCCCTGGGTGTTCAGCATGGTTGCCAGTGAGGCCGGCCCACACTGGTACTTTTCCTGAGGATAGAAAGGAACCTCGTCCAGCAACGCCTGGTCCAGCGTTGTGCTGTCCTGTTGCGCAGGGGCTGCAGTCTCTGGCCAGGGCGGTGTACTGGCACAGCCTGCCAGCAGGATCAGCCCCAGAAGTGCTGCAAACCTGCCGGCAAAGCCGGACTTGTTGATGGGGGCGGAAGGTGTCACCGAATGCAATTGATGAAGGAGAACAGGTTCGTGGCACACAGCATGTCGGTGATGATGAATACCAGAAGGAACAGCACGATAACGCCGACAACGCCTTCCCCGGCGGGGGCCTCAGCCAGTTGTTGCTCGAAGTCTGCCAGTTCAGCCGGTGTCAGGTTCTGGATACGTTCGGCTACCTGAGCTTCGCTGACGCCCATCTGGGCCAGTTTGTCTTTCACGTTCTGGTCATCGAGCATGTCCAGCAGTTGCTGGCGGTCAAGGTCGGTCTGTTGCTGCTGAATCAGCTCGCCCGTGCCCACCATGCCGGCATGGGCCGAGACGGAGAAGGTGGTTGCGAACGACATCAAGATGACCATGATCAGGGAAAGCTGTTTCATGTGACGTCTCAGGCTGTTCATATCAGACTCCTTGGTTCTTGGGTTATCGAAAAACCTTAGATGGGAATGTGTACTGATTCAACATACAAAACGTTCACGCTTTCATGCTAAAGCTCAGAATGTGGAGAGTCCCGTGGCTTCCATAACCCTGTATTGCCAGTACTTAAGCCTCGAGTGATCGGCCCAGGCTGAATAGGGCAGGCTCAGGGCCTGTTCGTTGTCTGGGCCGTGTGTCCAGTAGTCGTCAAAGAAGGCGTTGGCCTTCTGCGCGACAGGGTCATCCTGTTGTACGGCCAGCCACACGTTGGATTCCAGGTTCAGGTCATCCAGATTACGACGGGTAAAGTTGGCGGAGCCCAGCAGCAGTTCGATTTGCTCATTCTGCCCACGGTAGATGACAAGTTTGCTGTGGCACTGCTCGCCCCGGGTGTTGCACCAGCGCACCGGAATGCCGGCCTCGTGCAGTTCACGGGCAACAGGTCGGTTTGGAATGCCGTTCTTCTCGTGGCCAAAGGCATCTTTGTTGGCATCCAGCAGCAGGCGGATCTCGACGCCCCTGCGCTGTGCCTCCCGCAGCCCGTTGATGATTGGGCGGTGCGACAGATAGAACATGGCCATGTTTAACTGCTCCCCCGGCTGGCTTCGATTGATCATATCCAGAGCGGCGTCCCGGATGGCGGACTCGGTAAGAAGCTTGATGGTGCCCTGTGAATGGTCGGGCAGCTGGCTATCTTGAGTCATCCGTTCCAGCCAGCGCTCGAGTGTGCTGCTGTCGGCACCGGACATCCGGATAACCGCCTGTTCGCTTCGGATAACATCCAGAACCGCGGGGCCACTGAAGGCCAGCCCGATATTGCTGTGCCGGCTGCTGCCATTGTGGGGGTTTGCGGAGGTGACAACCGCCCGCAACCGGTCGCCTTCGTCGGCCACCAGAAGCTTCCGGTGGTTGGCTTTGAAATTCGGTAGCGCCAGGTAGCTTCGGATGGTGGCGGGTTGGTTGCCAAGGGCATTGGGCAGCCAGCCACCATCCGGGTTGTTGCCCAGCCACCGGCAACACAATCGCCACAGGGATGACCACGCGGGATTGCTGTCGCGCAGCGGTGCCAGATCCGTGACAACAACCTCAATGCCAGCGGCAGACAGCGTATCAAAGTGAGGTGAGTGGGTGCCCCCGTAAAAGGTGTTCAAGGGGTCTGAAATCAGAACAATATCCATGTCTGGTTGAGCATTCTTACGCTCAAGCAAAGCCTGGGTGAGCTGTTCGGCCAGGGGGCGAAGGTGGATGTCCTCGGGGCCGGTGCTGTTGAACAGGAACATGTCCAGCAAGATGAAGGTTTCAGCCTGTTCGATCAGGTGGAAGATTTCGTCGAATATCTCATGATCCAGCGTTGACCGCCCATCACTGAAATGGCGGGTGGTGTCTGTCAGCAGTTCAGCGTCTTCCAGCGGTGCGGCATCGCCTTGGTAGCGAATGCCGGGCGGAAGGGGTTTGAAGGAGTGCCAGAGGCCAAGGCCGATCAGGCTGAGCAGGACAATGCCGACAATGAACTTGAGGATCATGGTGGGTTCGTTCCATCGAATGGGCATGAGTGCTGGTTCAGTGCTGTTGTGTCTTCACCCAGTCGGCGAAAAGCCGGAGCAATTGGCTGGCCGTGGGTGCTGGCTGAACGGAACTCAGCAAGGCGTTTGCGTCCAGGCCTTCGGTCTCAAGATCAGGGTACTGGACTTCCAGGTAGGCTTTCATGATCTGTTCGTTGAACTCCGGGTGGAACTGAACGCCCCAGGCATTCTTGCCAACCCGGAAGGCCTGATGGGGTTCAAAGCTGGAGCGGCCCAGAAGCACAGCGCCCGGTGGCAGTTCTATTACCGACTGTTTGTGAGTCAGCTGGGCCGGGAACTGTTTCGGCAGCTGGCTGAACAGTGGGTCGTCCTGGGCGCTGTCAAACAGGGTTACCGCCTGGGTGCCGGTCTCCCGGCCGTCTGGGTGATAATCCACTTTGCCGCCAAGCGCGTGGGCCAATAATTGATGCCCATAACACACACCCAGAAGCGGAACGCCCGCTTCAGCCGCTTGCCGAACCCACGCTGCCGTCGTTTCACTCCAGGCCGCACGCTCGCTCACCATCGCCGGTGAACCAGTAATGACGATGCCTTGCCAGTCGCCAGGTTGCCCAGGCGGCGGTGCTTGAGTGACGTCTGCAATCGTGAGTTCTAAATGGCTGGAAAGCGCCCGCGAAAACCAGGCATCAAAGTCCCCGAACTGATCCCTGATCTGCGGGTAGGTAGACCCGGTTTTCAGAATCACCACACGGGCTTTGCGGGGTGTTTCTGTTCCAGCCATCGCCAGCTCCAACTCTTATGACTCTTCCGGGAGTTCCGCGTTGTGGAACACGTTCTGAACGTCGTCCAGATCGTTCAGCATGTCGAGGAATTTCTCGAACATCGGAATATCGTCGCCTTCCACCACGGTGGTGGTTTTGGGCAGGAACTGGATTTCGTCAACATCAAACTCGATGCCTTCAAACGCCGATTCCAGGGCCTGTTTGGCCTTTGCGTATTCGGTGTTGGGGGCAAAGACAGTGATCTTGCCATCTTCGTTTTCGATGTCGGTTACATCGACATCGGCTTCCATCAGTGCTTCCAGAACGGCCTCTTCATCCTGGCCGGAAAACGCGAAAATGGCGCAATGGTCAAACATGTGTGCCACAACACCAGGGGTGCCGATTTTGCATTTGGTTTTCGTGAAGGCCAGGCGCACATCGCCGAAAGTGCGGTTGGGGTTGTCGGTCAGGCAGTCGACAATCACCATGCAGTTGCCGGGGCCGTAACCCTCATAACGAGCCGGGGAGTAATCTTCGCCCGCGCCACCCTTGGCTTTGTCGATGGCTTTTTCAATCACGTGTGCGGGAACCTGGTCTTTCTTTGCCCGCTCAATGAGCCCGCGAAGCGACAGGTTGGCCTGGGGATCTGTGCCGCCAGACTTGGCGCTCATGTAGATTTCCCGGCCGTACTTGCTGTAGACCTTGGTTTTTGCCGCGGCCGTCTTGGCCATGGATTCTTTGCGGTTCTGGTAGGCTCTGCCCATCTGTGGTGCCTCTTGGGTTTTCTGTAAAAGGTCGGATTTTACTCAACTAGCGGCCTGGGTGACAGCCTATTTTGCCGGCTGGTGGTTCGAAGGTATCAGTTGAATGATGCTTTGGTAGCGGCGACGTGGTGGGCACCGGCTGTTAGCGTGTCAGGGTGTATCAGTCTCGGTGGAGTGTCGCTATGAACGTTGTCCGGCCAACGGTTTTACTGGTCATTGCCATGGCTTTGGCTCCCGTTACGGGGATCAGTGCCCAGGAAAATGATGAACAAACCCGCATAGCCCGGGATATGGTCAAGACGTTGCAGGCCTATGCGGTATACAAAATGGGGCAATACGACGAAGCGTTTGATCGATACTGCGAGCTTGCTGAGCGGGGCAACAGCCAGGGTATGCTGAATGTGGCCAACATGTATGCCGCCGGCCTAGGAACCGAGAAGAACCTGGAAAAGGCGTTCCAGTGGTATCTGGAAGCCGCGGAAGCTGGCGATGCCATCGGCATGGAGGAAGTGGCCAGTGCCTATCGCCAGGGCCTGGGTGTGCCCAGAGACGACAATCTGGCCGATGAATGGCTGGCACGAGCACAGGCTGCGCGCCAGCCGTGATTCACGGAACCATAAACCGAGCGAATTAGACGTATTCCACCGGCTGTCGGTAGTTATCCTGTGAAACCAGATCAATCCCGCAGTCCATCTCGCTGACCCAGTTCAGGAAGCGGTCGACCATCACCGGTCCCTCGAAACGCTTGCCGTGCTGGGGCACGATCATAGCCACATCCATGCCGCGAACCATATTGGCCCAAAGGCCGCACACCTTCTTGGAGGCGATGTAGCGCCGGTGGAAACCGATCATGTTGGGGATGTGCTTGTCGAAATCCTTGACCGGCTCGTGGTCATCTTCACCGCCCATAGAGGCGCCAAGATCGCCTGAGAACAGGATCTTGGAGACCGGATCATAAAACTGCAGGTTGCCCACGGAGTGCATGAAGTGTGCAGGCAGGCACTGAAGGTAGCTGTCACCGAACCGGACATTGGCGCCGCCATCAGGAATGCTGACGATGCGGTCGTAAACGCTTCCGCTGAGCTGATTGGTGACATAGCTGGACACCAGATGCGGCAGGAATCTGGCCCACAGCTTGGAAGTCACAATCTTGGCGCGAGTGTGAACAATCCAGCGATCGATGGCGCCGATGATGTCTGGGTCCTGGTGAGACGCAAAAACATAATCCATATCGCGGATGTTCATATACTTCGAAGCAGCTACCGAGAGCGGCGTGTAAGTGAGGTCTCCGCCGGGATCAATCAGGGCTTCATGTTTGCCATCGACAACCAGGAACTGGTTCGACTGGACGCCTTCGCCAGTCACCAGTGAATCAAACATCAGGCACTTGTGGTGTCCGTTGTCGAAAAGCACAATCGGTTCAGCCGCCATTTCGCTCTCCCGCAGAGGATTGGTTGTGCCATCAGGAAGCCCGGTCAGGCCCCCCTGATGGCCGGATATTGCAAGTTGCGCGGGAGGTTACAGAATTGACAAATGTGAAGTGTTGCCTCAGGTCAATTATCTGATATTCATCAAGTAACGGTTTGTCACGCCGGCTGCCCGGGCCGGGGCTCTCATGGCATCAGGCCAGCTTGGGGACCCGTTTGATGCCCCGGCGCAGGCCCTGCTCCAGAGCGACGCTGACCACTTTCCCGGAAAACGGCACTATGTCTTCAAAGGTGATGGTGTAGTTGAGCTGGGTTTGGCCATCCGGAGTCTCCGAAAAGCGAATCCTGCCCAGATGGTTCTTGATCGGGCTCATGCTGGTGATGGCATACTCAATCAGCGTATCGGGCTCGAAGTTCAGTACGGTTTCCTCCAGTGAGAGGGGGCCGATGCCGATCTTGCGCACAGAGCCCAGGCCGTTCGGGTCTGCCTGGTCACTGTCTTTGATCCGTTTGACCGGTGCGCCAAGCATTTTTCCGAAACGCTGGTGATCTGCAAACAGGGCGAATACCTTTTTGCGAGGGACATTAAAAGTCTCATTGATTTCAATGGTGTACATAGCCATGGTTGCTCTCTTGTTGTAGGCATTGGGACAAGAGTAACCGTTCACAGAGTTCAACAAAAGTCGCAGATGTGGGCAGGTGCAAGGTTGGCCTTACAATCCACACTGGTTATACTCATGCACGCTCAGGACGAGTAAGCAGTTCATCATTAATTTTCAGGGACCGAAGTCATGCCCCAGGCAAGCGGATTGCAGTTCACCGCCCGTGTAGGCGAATTCCCCTCAGATCACTTTGTTGTCGCCAGCTTCGCGCTGACCGAAAGCCTCTCCCAGCTGTTTCAGGGTCGAGTGCATCTGGCCAGTACTGACCCGGACGTGCAGGCGGCGGATATCCTGGAACAACCGGTGGACCTGGTGGTGTGGCAAGACGGCCAACCCCTGCGGCGCTTCACCGGCGTGGTGAACGAATTCGTCCGCGGCAACACCGGCCACCGCCGCACCGCCTATCAAGTGGTCATCCAGCCCCCGGCCTGGCGCCTGGGCCTGATGCACAATAGCCGCATCTTCCAGACCCAGACCACCGATGCCATCGTGCGCACCCTGCTGGAAGAGCGGGGCATCATTGATACGGTCTTTGACTTCAAGCGCCCCCCGGAAGAGCGGGAATACTGCGTCCAGCACCGGGAAAGCGACCTGCAGTTCATCAACCGCCTGGCCGCCGAAGAAGGCTGGCACTACCGCTACCAGCACGGCAGCGTGGATGGAGAAGAACAACCGGCGTTAATCATCGCCGACCACCACGGCGACGCCCCGAAACTGGACCCGGTGCCCTGCAACACCCAGGCCGGCGGCAGCAGCAAACAGGCCTGTGTATTCAGCTTCGCCTACGAAGAACGCATCAAAGCCGCCTCCGTAGCCATGAAGGACTACACCTTCAAGAACCCCGCCTACGCCCTGATGCACGAGCACAATGCTGGCGGTGTGAACCACCGAGAAGACTACCAACACTACGACTACCCCGGCCGCTACAAAGCCGACGCCAGTGGCCAGCCTTTCACCCAGGCCAGACTGGACGCCCTGAGAAACGACGCCTCCCTGGCCAAGGGCGAAAGCAACCGCCCGGACTTTACCCCCGGCGCCAAAGTGGAACTGCAGGACCACGACAGCCAGAGCCTGAACCGGGAATGGCTGCTCACCGCCATCACCCACACCGGCAAACAGCCCCAGGCCATGGAAGAAGAGGGTGGCAGCGAACCCACCAGCTACCACAACGACTTCACCGCCATCCCGGCCGACAAAACCTGGCGGCCCCTGTGTGAACACAAGCCGATGATGGACGGCCCCCAGATGGCCATCGTCACCGGCCCCGAGGGTGAAGAGATTCACTGCGACCAGTATGGACGAGTGAAAGTAAGATTCCCCTGGGACCGCTACTCAAAAAATGATGAACACAGCAGCGCCTGGTTACGCGTCGCCCAAGGTTGGGCCGGTGGCCAATACGGCTTTATGGCCTTGCCCAGAATCGGCAACGAAGTGATTGTCTCTTTCCTGGACGGCGACCCGGACCAGCCCATTATTACCGGCAGGACTTACCACGCCACCAACACACCGCCCTACGCGCTGCCGGAACACAAAACAAGAACCACTCTGAAAACCAAAACCCACAAGGGCGAAGGCAGCAACGAACTCAGATTTGAAGACGAAGCGGACCAGGAACAGATCTACCTCCACGCCCAGAAAGACCTGGACCTGCTGACGGAAAACAACCGCACGGAAGTTATCAAGAACGACAGCCACCTGACGGTGGAAAACAACCGCTTCAGCCACACCCAAGGCAACAGCCACCACACCACAGATGGCGAACATCGCGAGAGCATCGGCGCCGACTACAGCCTCACCGTAAACGGCAGCCACCATAGCAAGCAGGGCAAGAACCAGCTGGTGGAAGCCGGCACCGAAATCCACCACAAGGCCGGTATGAAAATTGTGATCGAAGCTGGTGCCGAGGTAACGCTGAAAGCGGGTGGCAGCTTTGTGAAGGTGGACCCGAGTGGGGTGACGATTTCCGGGCCGCTGGTGCGGATGAACTCCGGGGGTGGGCCTGGGAGTGGTAGTGGGGTTGGGGTGAAGGGGCCGTTGTTGCCAAATGCATTAACACCTGATGGCTCGATTAGCTCAACAGGGCCCCAAATATCTGATGCCGGAGGTCGGCCAGACATTGAGGCTCTGTCGTTAAGGGTGGATGAGGTTAGGCCGATTGAGGCAGATCTGAAGCAAGCCGCGAGCTTTAGAAATGCCGCAAGAAAGGAAGAAGTGTTCTCGGAGGTCTGTTCTGTAAGGTCTGATAAGGAGGGACTTTCATGATGCTTCAAGCCTCAGCGGTTAGCGAAAGCCTTCAGCCCTTACCACCGGCCGAGCATATGTTTTTGGTTTTTGACGGCGCATGTTCTAAGCACGGGCTGCGAAGCTGGTACGAATTGGGGTTAGATGTATGTCCTCTCATGGTATTGAAGGATGGTGTATATGATGGTGTGTCTGCTTTGGGTCCGATGATTGCGGATCTGAGAGCTAGCAGTGTTCTTAAGACGTTATGGGAAGACAATCATCCCATAATGAGAAGAGCAGCGGTGTATCACACATCTTATGATGAGATGGGTTTATTGGATTTTCTGAGGGCACGAGTGCAAGTGATTATGCCCGGAGAGTTGTTGGCTTGGTTGAGGCTCGGTGATGCCAGGGTAGTTTCAAGATTGGCTGAGGCTGACGGTCATTTCCCTCCGCAATTCTGGTCGGGTGTTGACTCTATTTTTTTTCAATCTGAAACAGCATTGATCACAAGATACCAACCAACACGGGCCTCGAAGGGCAATGCTTCGGATGAGCGGGCGCTCTTCTCACAAAAAGTGGTGCCTCACTTCCATTTCGGCTCGGATCTATTATCTGCACTGGATTCGTCAAACGATCTAAAACACAGGGAAGTGTTATGACTTATTGTGCAACCTGTCCACTAATGACAGCTTTTGTGCCCCTACGATACGCCATTGGTCCTTTGAACTATGAAGGCGATTTGCTAGCTGGATTGGAGATACCTGACCTGCCAGAGCTTTTTCCTAACTTTGAGCGGTATACGCGCCTGCAGGATCGAGTGCTTGGATTGGTTCCTCGCTTGTTGAGAGACGGCTGGTTATATGTGTGGAGCAGCTATGATGATCGCTTGATCGAGTACTCGGTGACGAATTCCCATATTCAGGAAACGAGCCGGGGCGGAGAGGTTATCGATTCCAGAACGTCGGTTTTTTTAGCGCTTCCCTCGGGAGAGCCGGTCGATATTGCCTGGAGCGAAAACCAGTGGTCTGATGCTCATTTTGACATGATTGTGAATGAGTCGGATCAGCGTGAGAAATTCATGAGAAGAATGATCCCGGGAAGCTCACCGCACTGTCAGGGGCTTGATGAACAGACGTTTTATAGCCTGCCGGAAGTCGCTAATATCGAAGACTTCGATTGGTCAGGGTTAACGCCAACGATTCCGCATTGGCCTCAAATCGAACGTGCCACGAGGAGGTTTGATCAGCGGATAATGGGGGTTGTTGATGACCCTTGGGGCGTGACAGAGGATCTGGCCGCTTTGGTTCGGCTCGCCCACGACAATCAGGAGCGGTTGCGAGCTCGGTTCGGTGGGGAGTGGAGCCTTGCCAAGACAATCAGGGATCTATACGAAACGGACAGTCAGCTTGAGGCAAAGCTTCCTGAGCTCGTTGAGCTGCCCAAATTGCAGAGGGCCTGGCGTGAGTCAGATTCGTCTCAATCCCATTTTGAAGAAGTTGTTGGAGGGTTGCTCGATTCCTGGATTCGGTGGATGGAGACGCTCGAATGTGCAAACGGTCCTGAAACACTGGCAAGTTCTTGTGAGAGCCTTGATCTCGCCAAAGAAGACCACCACACCATTTTACAAGAGAAATTTGGCCTTGCTCTGTTAGGCCCATCTTACTTCAGCAAAGGCGCTGGTGCGATTGGTCGTCTGGCCGACATACAGGGCGAGGGTGCCCAGTGGTTCTGGAATGCGCTGCTTGGGGTAAGAGAGCGCCTGTCCCTCGGAGAAATCGAGAAGCTCGTTGAAGTCGGAGATATGGCGAACGACTCCATAGAAGATCTTTCGAAAGCCGCGACAGCGCTTGTTGCCGCGATTAATTCCAAGATTTCCGGTCTTGTCGCCAGAGCGCCGACGCCTCCGATACAATTATTATTCAATGCTGTTTCGCCTGTCGCTGCGGTGGAGTTGAGAGGGTTTCCAAACCGAATATCACTTTTAGGAAGCGGATTCCTGGTTTCGGGGCTAGCTCGAACTGGTCAGTCATTGGCGGTGGAGAGCGTGAGCGCTGTTCAGTCTAATCAATGGTTGAGTGAGGCGGCAAAAAATGGCGGAAACGCAGTGTCGCCTCTCAGCCCTCCGGATGCCGATGCGCGTAAAGTGCCCATAATTAGAGCAGTATCTGCAAATGCGGGACAGTATTTCAAAGGGAATCCTTATGGCCTGAGGGACGCTTTAGAAAAGGCACCGTTGCGTTCGATTCTGGTTGTTTTGACTGGAATTAATATGGCGTCTTCGTTCGTAGCTTTAACCGACAGTCAGAATCGTAATGTCGAAGGCTTTGCCAAAGTTGTTGGCGGTATGACGGGGTTTGGTGCTGCCTATGCATCACTACAGCACCGAATTGCTGAAATCAATTGGCAGCAGGGACGTTCTTTATTGGCTAATCCAGAAGCCGATAGTCACAGGCTGGGCGCGCGGGCTGCATTTGCGACTGCTGCAACTGCTGCGCTGGATATTATAATTTTTGGTTCGCAGGCAATAGAGTCTTATCGTACGGGTGATTTCGATACTGCTGCCCTTGAGGCGGGCTTGATGGGCGTCTCCGTTGGCCAGCTGGCGCTGAGTGTCAGAGCTTTCAGAGCTTACCGAGAGGCGAGGGCTGCGGCGTTGGCGTTTGAAACGGCTACGGCCGTGCGGGGTGTGTCCCGGCTTGGAGGGTGGTACACGGCACTTTCAGTGGGTTTGACTGCATCATTAATCGGAGGCTTAGTCGCCCGACATTATGTTCAGAATACCCCGCTTGAACGATGGCTGGCCAACACCCGGTTTGGAGTAAAGCCTGCTGGATGGGCTGGTAACTACCGCGATGAAATGGAGCGGTTGTATGCGGCTATTTTCCCCATCAAACTCAAGCTGGAGAGGGTTCCAAGGTTAAATCCACGCACGGGGATCCATATGCAGGATTGCTGGTTAATACTTGAGCTTCCAGGGCAAAGGGCATTGCGCCCTGAAACGATTTACTTTTCAGGAGATGAGTTGAGGAACGGCGTTGGTTACCGGTCTTTGGCGTGGGTAGAGCAGCAATTGCGATCGGTATTTGATGCGGAGGAAAGAGAGCACATACTTCAGCCAAAGCGAACACCTGTGACTTGGTCTGGCGCTGATTTCACTCTTCATGAAGGGACAAGGGTTCATAACGCCGCAGCCACAGCAACATACAGAAAGGTTTATCACGATGATGACCAGATCTTTGGGCTTCAGGGGGAACTGACATATCGCCCCCAACCCGGTCTGGAAATGCCTCCGGTAAAGGTTGATATCTGGTGATTGAAAACGCGAAAAAGCTTTTAGATATGGTGATGAAGAAGATCGGAGGTAACGACAATGCTCTGTTGTTGAACGGAGATTCAAGTAGCGGGTTTTTACCATCTCACCCAGGCCTAATAGAGTCACAGAATAATGTTTGCCTGACATTGCGAACCGCTAGCTCCGAAGCAAAGGGAACGCTCACCGGCTTTGGATTCCTTATTGGTGGGTATGGAATTATTCTTTTCCTGTTTATTGGTTTTTTTGGTGAGATCTTAAGTGGGGACTGGTGGTTTTTGTTTATATCCCTCTTAACAATTGCCGTTCCGATGGCGTGGGAAACGAGTCGCCCCCCATCACTACCGATCGTCTTTAATCGACGGACTCAAGAAGTTTATTATGATATGCAGGGCGACTTGTACTATGCAACTTGGGATGGCATTGAGGCCGTTGCCTATGAATACAGTATAGTGAATCAATATTCGGGATCAATCGTCCATGGTAATCTGGAGATTATTCTCCGGAAATTTGGTGCTCCCGATAACCGAATTGTACTGAACCTATCAGGGATTCCCGCGGGAAAACGAATGCGTACTTTGGTGGGTATTTGGGAGTATTTGAGATGTTTCATGACGATCGGCCCTTGGTTTGATGAGAATGGTAGAAGAACCGAAAACAGAAATTCCTTCATCGAAAAGGGCTTGGCGTCCAGTGCTGTCTCATCTCTTGACCAGTTGCTCGAAGGTAGAAAACTTCTCAGTAAAGAAAGGCAAGAGGGAGAGGGTATTTCTGGGACTGCAATTATTTATTGGTTTGGTTCATATTTCTTCTTTCCTGTTGCCTTTGGTGAGTTTTGCATACAAAAAATCGACAGGACCAGAAGCCTGAAGCACTGGCCAGACGTGGTACAGGAACGCCTGGATCCTAACGGCCCAACATCCCGACTGATCGATATCGAAGAAGACTACATGGCGCAAAAGCAGAAGGAGCTGGACGAGCTTCACGAGCGGATGCGGAAAACTCTGCCAAGGTAGTTCTTCTATCAACAAAGTCGATCGTTTGAAGCTGAAAAGTGAAGCAGTTAATTGGTATTTGGGGTGCCCTATGTGTCAGCGTAGTTGTCGCCTGATTATTTCAGAGGACAACCATGCCCCATTATTCACCGGAACGTAAAGAAGCCATTCTCCAGAAGATGGCTCCACCTCACAGCCTGACTGTTGCCGAGTTGGCCAGCCAGGAAGGCATCAGTACCGCAACCTTGTACAATTGGCGTAAAGCCGCCAGAGCACGAGGTGCCGTTTTGCCATCGAATTCAGCTCATCCCGACAAGTGGAGTAGCGAAGAGAAATTCCGCATTGTTCTGGAGACCGCCCCGATGACGGAGGCGGAACTCAGTGAATATTGCCGTAGGAACGGCCTTTACCCGGAACAAGTCGAATCTTGGAAAGCCGCCTGCATGGGCGCCAATGCCCTGTCTGATGAACAGGCCAAGCAGAATCGGCAAGCGGCTAAGGCTGAGAAAAAGCGAGTCAAAAAACTCGAAGCCGAGTTGCGACGCAAGGAAAAAGCTCTGGCAGAAACGGCTGCACTGCTGACGCTGTCAAAAAAAGCCGAGGCGATCTGGGGCCCCAAAGACGAGGACGAATGACCAGCCTCCCGGATCGCCAGCAGGCAGTTACCCTGATCCAAGAAGCTCAGGGTAACGGAGCCCGGCTGGACAAGGCTTACGCCTTGCTGAACCTGAGTATACGCACCTATCAGCGCTGGACGGCAGACAAGGCTGTCAGCGCTGATCAACGCCCGGTGGTGCCCAGGCCGGCGCCCACCAACAAACTCTCGGAGGAGGAGCGTCAGGCCGTGATCTCACTGTGCAACCAGAAGGAATATCGAAGCTGTCCGCCGGCCTTCATCGTTGCGGATCAGCTGGATCAGGGCCGCTACCTTGCCTCGGAATCCACCTTCTACCGAGTATTGCGGGAGAGGGATCAAGTACATCCCAGAGGTCGGCAAAAAGCGCCCCAGAGCAAGCGCAGGGCAACCACACACAAGGCCACAGAACCGAACCAGCTGTGGTCGTGGGACATCTCCTGGCTACCGGGGCCAGCAAAAGGCACCTGGTTCTATCTGTACCTGATGCTGGACGTATACAGCCGCAAGATCGTGGGGCACGAGGTCTATCACGGTGAAACCGGTGAGCTTGCCAGTGACTTCATCGAAAAAGCCTACTGGCGTGAGCACCTGGCGACGAAGGAGAAGCCTCTGGTGCTGCACTCCGACAACGGCAGCCCCATGAAGGCCTCAACCTTCCTGGAGAAACTGTACGATCTGGGCATTACACCCTCGAACAGTCGGCCCCGGGTTAGTAACGACAATGCCTACTCGGAGTCGTTGTTCAAAACCCTGAAGTTCCGTCCGGGGTTCCCGACAAACGGCTTCAGAACCATTGAGGAGGCCCGCAAATGGGTACTGGCGTTCGTACGTTGGTACAACACCGAGCACCGGCACAGCGCCTTGAACTACGTAACACCCCAGCAACGCCATACGGGCAAAGCTGATCAGATCCTCGCCCAGCGAAAGCAGGTTATTGAAGCGGCGAAAGCCGAGAACCCGCGTCGCTGGTCTGGTGATATCCGAAACTTCAGCTTGCCGGAGTCAGTCACCCTGAATCCGGAAAAGGCGGTAAATTGTTAAAGAGCTGATGACTTAAACGCGACATCTACGTTGACAGACTCCGCTGTTCAGCGACTCAATGGCATTGGTGGTGTAGATCACTTTCCGGATCGCCGGCGGGTACTCGAAGATGGTGATCAGGTTATCCCAGTGGCTTTGCCAGGAACGAGAGATCTGTGGGTATTGGCTGTCCCAGCGCTCTCCAAAGGCCTCCAGTGCCTGCCGGGCTTCATGTTCCGTGGCGGACTGATAGATCTGCTTCAGATCGGTCGTAACGGCCTTGTAGTCCTTCCAGGACACATAACGCAGTGAGTTGCGAACCATGTGCACGATGCACAGCTGTACCTTGGTCTGCGGGTACTCAGCGGCAATGGCATCCGGGAAGCCCTTGAGACCGTCCACGCAAGCGATCAGGATGTCCTCCAGGCCACGGTTCTTCAGTTCGGTGAGTACCGACAGCCAGAACTTCGCACCCTCGGTCTCGGCCAGCCAGAGACCCAGCAACTCGTTCTGGCCGTCCATGTTGATGCCCAGGGCCAGGTATAGGGACTTGTTGATGACCCGCTTGTTGTCGCGGATCTTCAGCACGATGCAGTCCAGATAGACGATGGGATAGATCGGATCCAGCGGACGGTTCTGCCACTCCTGAACCTGCTCGATCACCCGCTCCGTCACTTTGGATACCAGAGTGGCCGAGATGTCCGCGTCGTACATTTCCTTGAAGGCATCCACGATATCCCGGGTGCTCAGGCCCTTGGCGTATAGCGCCAGGATCTGGTCATCCATCTGGGTTAGGCGGGACTGGCCTTTGCGGACGAACTGAGGCTCGAAGGAACCGTCCCGGTCACGAGGGGCCTCTATCGGTACTTCGCCGTGCTGACCCTTCAGGCGTTTGGCAGAATAGCCATTACGGCTGTTGCCGGTGCCACGGCCTTCGGGCGCGTGCTTCTCGTATCCGAGATGTGCGTCCAGTTCGGCGTTGAGGGCGGTCTCGACCGTAAGCTTGACCAGCTGTTGAGTGAGGGCTCCGAGATCTCTTTCGGACTTGATGTCCTTGGCCAGCTCGGCGGCCATGGCTTTGAGTTTTTCTTGATCCACTTGTGTACCCACGATGGTATCCTTTTGAAAAGATTACTCAGTCGTGGGCAGTTACACAATTTGGTTTACAGCCTCTTGCCAATAGTCTCGAATGATGATCCCGGAGTCTAGTTTTTTACGCAACGGAATCCACTACTCAGGGGCATGCTCGACTCTGGAACCACTCTGCGAGACACTGTTGAGCTATTGATGATGGGGCCTTGGTAGTCACCTCCTCGCATTACCCTTTCAGGTTCTTGGAGGCCTGGCGCGATAGTGACAGGCTCTCCTGACTCTGGACCCTGTGGGTTCATCCGCTCGGAGTTCTGATAATAGTCTGGTGCATAGTAGTCGTTGACCCATTCTGCAGCATTGCCGGTCATGTCATGCAATCCAGCTGGGTTAGGGGGATAACGACCGGGAGCATCCGGCATTGTTCGTTTATCACCGTAGAGCGCTGCTTTTGGGCCGCTTGCAATGCTGACGTTACGTCCCGGTTCTATTTCTCCATTATCTGTAGCGTGCCGAACAGGTTTTCCGCCAGAGCGCGCCGCGTACTCCCACTGAGCTTCTGTCGGTAAGTCAACGGGTTGGTTAAACTGTTCTCCGAGCCAAAGGCAGAAAGCTTTTGCATCGTGCCATGATACTGGGGCGGGAAGCTCTGCGCTGAAACGTTCTGGGGATTCGTTGCGTTTGTCGTCGTAGAAGCGAGCTTTCATAGAGTGGCCGGATGCTTCTAAAAATATCTCGTAATCTCCTTGAGTCACCTCATACTTCTGGATAAAGAAGTCATCCAACACCACTTCATGAGCGGGAATGGTATCCGCACCCATTGCCCAGCCACCAGGGTTGCCCATCATGAATGCGCCACCTTCAACAAAGACCATGGCCTCCATTTGCCTGTGAACCATATCGTCTTTTTTTGAGTCGGAATATCCGCTACAACCAGCCAAGTTTGTAGAGGTGATTAATGCGACAGGGAGAAAGTGTATGAAATATCGAGATATCGGCATGCGGTCGGCTTCCTTTCCGCCATTTTACTTTAACGTGGGGATATACTAACGGAATCAGTACCTAAGCTCTATGAAGAAAACCTCATATTCGGATAGGGAGACTTTTTATAATGATGTGACGCGATTATTACCCATTTCCTCCATTTCTGCTGGGGGCGCGGTATAATCTCGCCGGTTTCACGCTAAGGTTTTATCAAAAGCCCGCTCGAAACACGGAAGCAAACAATTTCAAGGAACGAAAAAATGAAAACCCTGAAAATCCTAAAGTACACTTTCACCCTCATCGGCGTAGCCATGCTGTTCGGCGCTTTTGCCAGCTACAACAGCACCTCTGCCTTTATCGATCGGGCTACCGAAACCAGCGGGATAGTGACTGAGCTTGTATATTCCCGCTCCAGTGATTCCAGTAGCTACTATCCGGTCGTGGCATTTCAGGATGCCAGTGGCCGAGAGATTGAGTTTCAGTCCCGTTCCGGTTCAAACCCTCCCTCCTTCAGGCGCGGTGAGCGGGTTTCTGTGTTGTATGAGCCCTCAGCGCCGGAGAACGCGCAGATCAACAGTTTCTTTTCCCTGTGGGGGATGTCATTGATCGTTGGCGGGCTCGGCCTGGTGTTTGCGTTGGTCGGTGGCGGGATGGTGCTGTTTGGTGTTCTGAAGGGGCGATCAAAAGCCTACCTGGAACAGCATGGCACCGAAGTACTCGCAAAGTTTGCGTCGGTTGAGCAGAACACCAGCCTCACGGTCAACGGCCGGAATCCTTTTCGCATTGTCTGCCAGTGGCAACACCCGCAAACCGGGGAGCTGCATGTGTTTCGAAGCGACAACCTGTGGTTTGATCCCAGCGACCACATTAATCAGGAGACCGTGCCGGTTCTGGTTGATGAATCCAACCTCAAACGTTACTGGGTGAACACGTCATTTCTGCCCAAGTTAGCCGGTTAGTTTTTTCGGTCCCGACGGAGAGGAAAATGCGTAGAAAAGGCACCACCGACTGGACGCTTCTGCGGTCAGCAGTCAAAGATAATCTCGGTGATTTTTTCACTTTACTGGGCATGGGGCTTTGTTTCGGTATTGTAGGAGGAGGCGTTTTCTACTCTGGCTTTGGCGAATGGGGCGCCATGATCTTCGGGGCCTTTTTCGCGCTGATCGGTTTGGCCTTGTTCGTTTTCTCATTTGTCGCCACGTACTCAAGCATCGGCTATTACTACGAACAGGCACTGTTGCGTAAGCACGGCGTGGAGGTGGATGGCGTTCTGACCAGAAAAGAGGCGGACTGCCAGTTTCATCAGGAGTATGACAAACACAACCGGCCATTGGACGAGGGACACTACCAGTGCAATCTGTTGGTTGAGTTTGATTTTCAGTTTAACGGCAAAAATTGCAGTGGCGCTTTCTATCTGAATAAGGCTGAGCTGTTCGATAAACTCAGGGAAGGGGATCCGCTGCCGCTGAAAGTTCTGAGGCTTGACCCTTCCGTTCATACGGTACGTGAGCGGCGCCTCGCGAATATGCTTAAGGGCCGGGAGCCACAGACGCCGTCTCTGATTCCGGAAGGGGCAGAGATCAGCCAGTTGGCGTAGGTGTACTGTCGCTATCCCGGTGAACCCTGCTCCATCGCACAAAACTGCAGTAACGCCCGCCAGCCAAAGGACCTGGCGGGCTCTCTACCTCAAGGGTTCACATTCACCAGCAAATTCGGTGACCCGTTCAGGTTGGTCAGCTGGTTCTGGCTTGCCTGGTTGCGGAGCGTCTGGGCAACCTGTTCCGGTGTCAGTCCTGGGTTCAGGCTGAGCAGCAACGCGGCGGCTCCTGCCACGTGGGGAGAGGCCATAGAGGTGCCGCTGATGGTGTTAAAGGCGGTATCGCCGGTGTGCCATGCGGCGGTGATGTCTGTGCCTGGCGCCATGATGTCCACGCAGGAACCGTGATTGGAGAAGCTGCTGCGACGGTCCTGGTTGTCGGTAGAACCTACGGTCACGGCTTCTGCTACACGGTTGGGAGAACCGCTGCAGGCATCGGCGTTGCTGTTACCCGCCGCAACCACCACTGGAATGCCGAAGGCCACGACTTCGCGAACGGCGTTGTCCAGTGTCGTTGAATTACCACCGCCCAGAGACATGTTGGCAACGGCCGGCTTTTCGGCGTTCTCTACCATCCAGTCCAGTGCTTCGATGATGGCACTGGTGGCGCCAGAGCCGCTGCAGCCAAGCACGCGCAGGCCGATCACCTGGCTTTCCTTAGCGACACCGAACAGCGAGCCGGTTGCCGTAGAGGCAACATGGGTACCGTGGCCGTTACAGTCTTCGGCAGAGTAGGTTGCGATGGTGTCCTCATCACCGAAGGGAATCAGCCCGCCCAGCAATAAATCGATGATGCCACCAATTAACGGCAGGCCGCCCAGGGCGCTGTCATCGTGGAAGTTCACGCCGCTGGCACGGCCCTGAAAGTCTGCATGGGTGGTTCGGATGCCGGTATCCAGAACATAAACGTTGACACCCTGCCCGGCAACGGTGGGGTAGGTAAACTGGGTGTCCAGGGGCAGGGTGGTCTGGTCAATCCGGTCCAGTCCCCAGGTGGCATCCTGTTGGGTTTGCGTGGAGGACGTTGTCATCCAGGTGTCCGGCTCCACTGCGAGTACTCCGGGCAGGGCGGGCAGCAGGTCGGCCTGGCTTTGGGTGAGCTGCACTGTTGCACCGGTCATCACGTTCTCATACAGAAACAGAATGTTCCCGCCGCCAACGGCAGTTAATAGCGCCTGGATACCGGCAGACAGATCACCACCAACACCCAGAAGTGAGGGCAGGGTTGGGTCGACAGTCACTATGTATCGTTGGGCAATGGTGTTTTCTGTGCTGGCGGTTGTGCTGGTGGATTCCGTTGTTGAAGATGTCCCGAGCAGCCCTGAGAGAAGACTGGCCTGGGTGTGCAACGGTGTGGTAGAGAGAACGATCGCGGCGGCAAGCGCGCAGGGACCGGTGTTCAGGGAAAAACGCATGGTAGCTCCTTCTGTGACTTTTGTTTTTATCGTAGAGCATAATGCATGCGTTAATATTTCAAGTTCAATGCATAATGCATTAAATACTGGTCACGATGGGCCAACCGAACACGCATACTTCTTTTCGAACCGACGATCTGCCCAGGTTTCATAAACCCGTTTTGCGAGCGGATATAAAACAGGCCACAACAGAGGCTTGAGCAACCAGCCAAACGGCGTGTGAGACCAGGCACGAACATTGGCCGGCAAGCCGATCACCCATTCGCCGTTCCAGGTCATTAGGTGCAGCCGCTTGAGCAGTTCCTCACGTGTTGGCAACTGTACGTTGTGCGGATTCTGCTCGTGGATATCGGCAAAGATCAGGTCGCCACGTTGTAACTTTCTGAGCGTGCGGATTTCCTTGGCGCATAGTGGGCAGCGTCCGTCGTAGAAAAGGGTGTCATAACGCGGTGGCATCTGGTTCTCCGGTTCAACTCAGGCTTCGTGCCTTTGTATACGCTGTCGGCAATGCCCCCGGTTCAGTTTTGTGCTCGGGCGAAAGGTAATTGTTTGATAATGCAAGCAAGATGTTGGAACGCTACACTAGCAAGCTACGTGCAACCCGCTTCTGCGGGCCTAACCGGCGTTGTCGATGACACGGCGCCATCCTGATCTGAAGGTATTGAAACAGCATGGATGATTCCCCAACAGGTAACCGCTCTCCGGAAAACCATTCCGGGAAGAGCTTGCTGGCTGAGCTCTCTACGCCGATCTATGGCCTGTTTATCCTGGGCATCCTGTACACACTCTATCTTGCTCACCAAATTATCCTGCCTATTGTTCTGGCGGTGCTGACCAGTTTGCTGCTCTCACCGTTGGTGAAGAAAGCCTACCTGAATTGGCGGTTGCCAAAGGTGGTGAGCTCGCTGGTACTGGTGTTGGTTGTGCTTGCAGGTATCGTGGGTATTGGCGCTGCCGTTGCAACCCCGGCCCTTGAGTGGGCCCAGAAAGCACCTGAGGGCATGTCCAGGCTGTTGGTGGGTGACAGCGAAATCATGCGCCAGCTCGATAAGGTCAGCCAGTCAGCGGAGCAGGTGGAAAAGTCCGTGGATGAGCTGTCGAAGAATGACCAGTCGAAGCCCACAACGGTCGTCCTGCAAACGGAATCCTGGCGGAGCCAGCTGATGTCCAAAGCCCGCAACGGTGTGGCGGGCCTGGCGTTGGCACTGGCGCTAACCTATTTCCTGCTGGTGAGCGGTGACAGGTTGATCTTTAACTTTGTCAAACAGCTGCCACGGCCGCAGCGCAAGACTGTTCTGAGAATCACCCACGACTCCCAGCAACAGATTGCCCAGTATCTCGCCGTGCTGGGGTTGAGTAACCTATCCGTTGGCGTGCTTACCGGGCTTATCTGTTGGGCCATCGGTTTGCCAGACCCAGCCATGTGGGGCCTGATCGCTGGCCTCGCCCGGTTTATACCCTATCTCGGCAATATGCTCACGATTGCACTGCTGGCGGTGGTTTCCGCCATTACTCTGGATACGCTTTGGATGATGGCCATCGCGCCGCTGAGTTTTATCCTGCTGACCACCATTGTTGGCTTTTTCCTGGAACCCTGGATTCACGGCTTTCGCATGGCCATCAACCCGGTCATCATCTTCGTATCCATCTTCTTCTGGGGCTGGCTCTGGGGCCCGGTGGGCGTTCTGCTGGCGGTGCCGCTCATGACCGTCATCCAGGTAGTCCTTAAACAAATACCCCGACTACGCCCGGTGTACAAAGTGATTGCACGATAAGTGGCGTCAAACTCAACCGCCAGGTCACGAACTACGCTTCCTTTCCAACAAGGTTGAGTCGGCGGGAGGTGGGGCGTGTTTTTCTGGCAGGAAAAAAGATGTCTGAGCGAAGCGAGTTATTTTTTCCAGAAGAAAAACACGCCCCACCTCCCAGCCCGCCCCCAAACCCAAAGGATGGGCAAAAAGGCACGAACCAACGCCCCCTGACACAAAGCCGGATCTCTCCTATGCTCTGAAGATCACTGAAACCACCAGAACAGGGAGGGGCCAATGCCCGAGATCCCGGCTTCCATGAAAGCCATGGTCCTCACCGGCCATGGCGGCATCGACAAACTTGAATACCAGAACATACCAGTGCCCAAACCGGCTGCCGGCCAGGTACTGGTGCAGGTAACCGCCACCGCCAAGAACAACACCGATCGCAAAGCCCGGGAAGGACTTTACCCCACCAAAAAAGGCGAGATGACGTCGTTCCAGATGGGGGGCAAACCCACGTTGACGTTTCCGCGTATTCAGGGCGCCGACATCGCCGGTAAGGTGGTGGCGGTGGGCGAGGGCGTCAGTGAAGCCCGTATCGGAGAGCGGGGCCTCCTGGACTTTAACATCTACGCCAACGACCGCACCGATATCAATCTCACTCCGGACTACTATGGCCATGGCGCCGATGGCGGTTACGCCGAATACGTGGCCCTGCCGTCCGATCAGTTTCACCACATCCCCAACCCTGAGCTGGCCGATGCCGAACTGGCGGCCATGGGCATGTGTTCCTATCAGACCGCCTACCACATGCTCACCTCCGCCAACGTGCAGGCCGGTGAGCGGGTGCTGGTGACCGGTGCCAGCGGCGGCGTGGGCACCGCACTGATCCAGCTTTGCCGCATCATCGGCGCTGTCCCTTACGCATTGAGCCAGAAAGACAAAGCCCAACCCCTGCTCGATCTGGGCGCCGAAGCGGTGTTGGATCGTAACGACATGAGCACCTTTGTAGACCGGGTCAAGAAAGAAACTGGCGGCAAGCCCCTCGATGCGGTGATGGATCTGGTGGGCGGCGAAATGACGGACATATTCATCGATGCCATGATCTTCGACATGAACGCCCGCAGCACCTACCCGCGCCTGAGCATCGCAGGAGCCAGTGGCGGCAACATCAGTGAAATCCTCTGGACCCGAATCTACCTGTATCAGGTGCAGATATTCGGGGTATCCCACGGCACCCGTGAAGAAGCAAACCAGCTGATGACCTGGATACGCGACGGCCATCTAAAGCCCGTGCTACACGGCGCCTTCAAACTGTCGGAGCTGCACCGGGCGGAGGAGTACTTCGTCAATCGGGGTGGTAATTATCTGGGCAAGATCGTCATCGTGCCGGATGCCCAATGGCCGGTGCACGGCCAACCTTTTGCGCTGGAGGCAGGCGGATGAAACCGGAACTCACCATTCAGTTGATGGATACCCACGCCGGCGGCGATGTCAGCCGTATTGTGACCGGTGGCATCACCGCGTTGCCCGGCGATACCGTGCGAGCCCAGATGGAATATCTGCGGGATGACGCCGACGGCCTGCGCCGGCTGCTGTTGGAGGAACCCTATGGCATTCCCGAAATGTCTGTCGACTTGCTGGTGCCCGCCACTCATCCGGAAGCCGCCGCCGGGTATATCATCATGGAAGTCATGGGCTACCCAATCTACTCCGGCTCTAACACCATCTGCACGGCAACGGCGGTTCTGGAAGCCGGAATCGTCCGCAAACAGGAAGGCAAACAACACTTCAAACTGGAATCCCCCGCCGGCCTGGTGAGCATTGAGGCCACCGTGCATGACGGTGTGGTGGAAGCCATCACCTGCGAAGGCCTGCCCAGCTATATTCACACCCATAACGCCAGTATCAGCGTGCCCGGCATCGGCCAGGTCAACTACAGCGTGGCCTACAGTGGTGGCTTTTACGCGCTGGTAGATGCGAGATCACTGGGCTTCGACCTGACCCTGGACGAAGAACGCCACTTGGCCGAAACCGCCCACGCCATTGTCGAAGCCATCCAGGCTGAACGGGGCTTCTCCCATTACACTCTGGGCGACGTGGGCCCGCTGCCGTTTCTGCACTTCATGGGCCCGGTAGAACAAGTGGCCGAAGGCTACTACCGCTCCCGCTCTGCCACCTACGTGCACCCCGGCGTCATCTGCCGAAGTACCACCGGCACCGGTACCTCGGCAAGACTGGCACTCATGAACCACGAAGGCCGAATCAAACCCGGCGACAAGTTGGAAACCATATCCTTGCGGGAAACCGGGTTTATCGGTGAATTCACAGCCGTCGAGCAGGAAGGGGAATATCAGGTGGTCAAAAACAACATAACCGGCAAGGCCTATGTCATCGCCCGTTCCGACATCGTGGTGAACTGTGACGACCCGATGGTGGAGTGTGATGGCCTGAGCCATATTTTGTCGGGTCGCTAGCGTTTCAAACCCAGTTTCCGTGCTTCCAGCTTGCGCTTGAAATACAGGTCCAGCGCCGCGGCGCCAGCCAACAGTGCAAACCCCAGCAATTCCGTGGCCGCATGGTAGCTGACGAAGAGCGCAAAAAGGACTAATGCCGCACCCGTTGCTGCCAACAGGCCCGGGCTGGTTTTGCGATGTCGAGCGCAGCCCGCTGCAATCATGAAAAAGGCGATCAATGTAAACATAGCGATAGCCGATGACCAGGCCAAGGCAGAAAGAGACAGTTGAATGCCCAGGAGCGCGAGTAAACCAGATGCCGCCAGAACGCCATAACAGGTTATCAATGCCATCATCAGTGCCAGCAGCCCTGAAAATCCGTGGCGATGCAGTTGGCCCAGCCATCGGCGAGGGCTTAGCCTTCTTGCCCACTCTCGAATGGGGCTGGGTGCTTTGTTGCCCCGCGTGGCGGACAGCTCCACGGAGCAGGCTCCGAAACTCCGGGCAATATCCCGGGTCTGCTGGCTGGGGCTCAGTGCAAAGTAGTCGTGGCGGTTGAGTATTCTGATATCTATAAAACCGGCGTCACCAAGCATCGCCAGAAGATCTTCTTCCACGGTGGCCCCCACCACGCATTCAACCCACAACCTGGGGTCGTCTTCGCAATCCACGGTAACCGGGCGGTGAATGACCACATCCGCTAGTTGCAGTTTGCCGCCGGGTTTGAGAATCCGGAACATTTCCCGAATTGCTTTGCGTTTAGAAGGTACCAGGTTCAGGGCGCCGTTGCTGGTGATGCTGTCTATGGTTTGATCGAGCAACGGAATGTCCTCGGCGGAGCCCTGTATCGGGTGGATATTCGGGTACTTGCCTGCGATACATCGGCGGAGTTTCTGGAGCATGGCGGCGGTCAGGTCCAGTGCGATGACCTGGCCGGAGGGGCCGACGATATCGCCCGCGATGAGGCTATCGTTGCCGGCGCCAGAGCCCAGATCCAGAGTGGTGTGACCGGGCTGGATTGCCCGGCCGCGGAATGGCCAGCCGACGCCGGCGAAGGAGTCGGCGGTGCTCTTGGGGAGCCGGGATACCTGTTCTTCAGGGTAGCCAAGGGCCACACAGGCGTCTTGACCTGTCGGGAAATGGAAGGACATCTGAGGCGACTCGGCGACATGGGTATACATCTGCTGGACCGCATCCCGGATCTGATCGCTTGAATAACCCAAAATCGCTACCATCGCGCTGTCCTCCCCGTTATTTGGGCCAATCCATCAGGCTATTGCCCGGTTAGATCCCGAATTCGTTGCTTCAATCGAGTTGGTGCCGCTTCCACGCCCGTTGCTGCGATCCTTTGGCGAAGCCGACGTTCAAACTCCGCCCGGCTGAAGCAATCAAAACAACGTTTGAGGTGGTCATCGATGACCTGCTGATTCTGCTCATCCAGCTCTCTGTCCAGGTACTCGAACAGGTGATCAATGACTTCCTCACAGGATATCTGCGATGCCTTCATGGACTCACCCTCCCGGATTTGCTTTTTGCGTGGCCGGTTAATCCGGCGTCCTGACCCTGTCGCCAGAGTGATTTCTGCAGCAGCCCCCGGGCGCGGTTCAATCGGGACCGAACGGTACCGGATGGCACATCGAGAATGTGAGCAACTTCGTCGTAGCTGTGGCCCTGAATCTCCACCAGAACGAGCACGATGCGGTACGGATCTGCCAGTGCATCAATGGCTTGCGCCAGGTCTTGCTCAAGTAACTGATTGATGAAATCCGCCTCGGGCTGACCGATCCAAAGCAGGAAAGGCTGATGCAGGTGGGCAAACAGGGAAAAAGCAGCCGCGTCAGAAGTTTCTGGCTCATCAAGCGATACTTCTTTTTCCTGGCGACACTGTTTTCGTCGCCAGTGGTCGATAAAGGTGTTGTGCAATATGCGGAAGAGCCAGCCCTCCAGGTGATTGGGATCGTCCAGTTGTTCCAGCCGGCGCCAGGCGTTAGAGACCGCTTCAGCGACCACATCCTCGGCTTCGTCAGGATTGCGGGTGAGGCGCAAGGCGGTTCCGTAGAGTCGGTCCATCAACGCCTCGACCTGGCGCCTGAAAATGCAGCGAATCTGTTCCGGGTGCTGGTGTTGCCCTGGATTTTTCGAAGCCTTCGTGTCCATAGCGATTCCCCGTGAGCTCTTTCGCAGGGACGAAGCGGTCGGGGTAGATGTTCCTGAATTCTCCGGGAACATTTGGTCACCCGGATACGTCCTTGCGGCAGCCGGGCAGGTGTCTGGCGTAACAGCAAACTCGGGAAGGACCCATACTATGGAGGATAGATGCGATGGATACTTATGCAAAGCAATGCCAACCGGGCCGTAAGATCATATTGGCCGTGGCTTCCGCCACGCTGGTGTGTTTCAGTCTGGTGTCAGTTGTCCAGGCCAAGACACCCTACAAGGGCGAAGGCCATATGATGATTGAGCCGTCGGAGATGTCATGGAAGCCTGTCGCTTCCATGGCGGAGGGGGCTGAAATCACCGTTCTGGAAGGTAACCTGAGCAGCGGTGAACCGTTCACTATTCGGCTGCGACTGCCGGCGGATTACAAAGTATTGCCGCACGTTCACCCGGCCTACGAGCGAGTTACGGTGCTGTCTGGCACCTTTTATTTCGGCCATGGCGAGGAATTTCGGCGTGATGAGGCCAGGGCGTTGCCCACTGGAAGTCTTGCCATTATGGCCCCCGGTGAACCTATGTTCGGTTATGCCGGCGAGCAAGGCACGGTCATCCAGTTGCATGGTAACGGGCCCTGGGGCATTGATTACCTCAACCCCGCCGACGATCCACGTAAATGAGCCGTTAACGGCGGCCTGGTGTCACATCATACCGGGCCGCCTGGACATTTAGCGTGGCCTGAGCCGCCGCTTCTCCGCCCGACGCATCCAGAACCACGCGATAAACGCGATCACCGAGACCACGGCAATAATGATGGTCGCCAGCGCATTGATCTCCGGCGACACACCCATCCGCACCGAGGAGAACACAACCATCGGCAAGGTCGTCGCGCCTGGCCCGGAGACAAAGCTGGCAATCACCAGGTCATCCAGGGACAGGGTAAACGCCAGCAGCCAGCCCGACACCAGGGCCGGCGCAATCACCGGCAAGGTGATCACAAAGAAGGTTTTCAGCGGCGTACAGCCCAGATCCATGGCGGCTTCCTCGATGGAGCGATCTACTTCCCGCAGCCGCGCACTCACCACCACTGCCACATAGGCGCTGCAGAAAGTGGTGTGGGCAATCCAGATGGTGGCCATGCCACGGTCCGTTGGCCAGCCAATCAACTGCGCCATCTGCACAAACAGCAGCAACAGCGACAGGCCCGTGATCACTTCCGGCATCACCAGCGGTGCGGTGATCATGCTGGACAGCAGGGTGCGGCCGCGCATTTTCTTGAACCGGGTGATCACAAACGCGCACAGGGTGCCCAGACACACCGCCATGCTGGCGGAGTAGAAGGCGATGCGCAGGCTCATCCAAACGGCAGACAGAATCTGCTCGTTGGCAAACAGGGCGCCGTACCATTTGGTGGAAAAACCGGCCCATACCGATACCAACCGGGAGGCGTTGAAAGAATACACAATCAACACCACCATCGGCAGGTACAGGAACAGCATGCCCAGCACCAGCATGGATTTTGAGAAGCCGGGGGCTTTCAGCTTAACCATTCTTTTCCATCTCCCGTGCCTGGAAGCGGTGGAACAGCACAATGGGTACCAGCAGCAGCGCCAGCATCACAATCGCCAGGGCCGAGGCCACCGGCCAATCCCGGTTGTTGAAGAACTCTTCCCACAGCACCTTGCCGATCATCAGGGTATCCGGCCCGCCCAGCAGTTCCGGAATCACGAATTCACCCACCGCCGGTATGAACACCAGCATGGAGCCCGCGAGGATTCCGGCCTTGGATAGGGGCAGTGTGATCGCCCAGAAAGTGGTCAGGCTGCGGCAGCCAAGATCCGACGCCGCTTCCAGAAGGCGTATATCCAGCTTCACCAAGTTGGTGTAGATGGGCAGGATCATGAACGGCAGGTAGGCGTAGACTATGCCCAGAATCACCGCGAAGTTGGTGTTCAGCATCTTCAGGGGCGAGTCGATCAGCCCCAGCCACATCAGGAACGTGTTCAGCAGGCCCTGGTTGCCGAGAATGCCCATCCAGGCGTATACCCGAATCAGGAACGAGGTCCAGGACGGCAGCATCACCATCAGCAGGAACACCAGTTGCCAGTGCTTGGGTGCCCGGGCGATAGCGTAAGCCATCGGATAACCGATCAGCAGGCAGAACAGGGTCGCCAGGAACGCCGTCTTCACCGAGCCCCAGTAGGCGGCCACATACAAGCTGTCGGAGGCCAGGAACAGGTAATTGCCAAAGTTCACCACCACCGACAGGGTATTGTCGACAAAGCGGAACACCGGTTCGTAGGGCGGAATGGCCATCACCGCCGAGGTCAGGCTGATTTTCAGCACCAGCGCAAACGGCAGCAGGAAGAACAGCAACAGCCAGGCGAACGGCACTCCGAACACCACCCGGCGATGGAATACCACTGCACGCACCCGCTCAGCCAGAGGGGTTGCCAGAAGCTTCTTGGTCATGGCGTCAGTTCCAGAGCAGAATCGGGCTGGAGGCTTCCCAGGAAACATACACCTGATCACCCCAGGTGGGCCTTTCGCCCCGGCGTTCCACGTTGGCCATGGTGGCCTGTACCCGCTTGCCGCTGGCCAGCTTCACGTAGTAGGACGTGATGTCGCCCAGGTAGGCGATGTTGTCGACCGTGCCGCAGCTCCAGTTGGTGTCACCTTCCGGTTTCTCTGTGGTCAGGTAGATTTTCTCCGGGCGCAAGGCAATCAGGGTTTCCGTGGTTTCTGCCGGCGTGGTCACTCCCCGGTCGATAAACACCGGCGCGTCCAGCAGGTCGCTGGTGAGCGAGATGCTGTCGGAGTTGTCTTCCAGGATGTTCGCCTCGAAGATATTCACGGAGCCGATGAACTCCGCCGTCATGCGGCTGTTCGGGCTTTCGTAGATATCAATGGGCGAGCCGACCTGGGCAATCCGGCCGTAAGACATAATGGCAATGCGGCTGGCCATGGTCATGGCTTCTTCCTGGTCGTGGGTGACCATCAGGCAGGTTACGCCTACCTTTTCCAGGATATCCACCAGCTCCAGCTGCATTTCCGAGCGCAGTTTTTTGTCGAGCGCGCCCATGGGCTCGTCCAGCAACAACAGTTTAGGGCGTTTGGCGAGGGATCGGGCCAGGGCCACGCGCTGTTGCTGTCCGCCAGACAACTGTTGTGGCCGCCGCTTGCCGTAGGCTTCCATTTTTACCAGCTTGAGCATGGCCGCCACCCGGTCGGCGATTTCGTTTTTCGGCAGCTTGTCCTGTTTCAGACCCATGGCAATGTTCTGCTCCACCGTCATGTGGGGGAACAGGGCATAGGACTGGAACATCATGTTGGTGGGCCGCAGGTACGGGGGCAGGGCAGTGATGTCCTGGCCGTCCAGCACGATGCGACCGGAATCCGGAGTTTCAAAGCCTGCCAGCATGCGCAGCAGGGTGGATTTGCCGGAACCGGAGCCACCCAGCAGGGCGAAGATCTCGCCCTTGTGGATGTCCAGGCTGACATCGTCCACCGCCAGGGTGCTGTCAAAGCTCTTGGAAATGCCCTTGATGCTGAGAAGCACCTCCGCTTGCGCGGAGGTGCTGTTGGTTACAGCCACCGTCAGCGACCAGACTTCACGCTGGTCCAGGTACGGGTCATCAGGCGCTGGGCGTCCTGGGGCCGACCTTCCATGATGTAGAGATTCTTCATCACCTCATCAGTGGGGTAGATGCTGGTGTCTTCCAGGATCTCCGGGTTCACAAACTCGTCCGCCGCCTTGTTCGGGTTGGCGTACCACACGTAGTTGGTGACGTCTGCGATGATCTCCGGGCGCATCAGGAAGTCCATCAGTTTGTGGGCGTTGTCCACGTTCGGTGCGCCGGCCGGAATGGTCATCATGTCAAACCACAGCACCGCACCTTCCTTCGGGATGGTGTAGCGGATGACGTTGCCGTTCTTTGCTTCGTCAGCGCGGGCAGCGGCCTGCAGGATGTCGCCGGAGTAGCCGGCCGCCACGCACAGGTCACCGTTGGCCAGATCGCCAATGTAGCGGGACGAATGGAAGTAGGTGATGTGGGGGCGTACAGCCCGGATCACATCGCCACCTTTTTTGATGTCGTCTGCGTTGTTGCTGTTCGGGTCCAGGCCGATGTAAGCCATGGCGGCACGCACCATCTCTTCACCGGAGTCCAGCATGGCAATGCCACAACCGCCCGCGGCCAGTTTTTTGGTCACTTCCGGATCAAACACCATGGCCCAGGAGTCTACAGGCGCCTCGTCACCCAGGATTTTCTGGATGCGGCCTTCGTTGTAGCCATAGCCGTTGGTGCCCCACAGGTAAGGCAGGGAGAACTGGCTGCCCGGGTCGACCTTTTCCAGGTTGTCCATCAGGTCCGGGTTCAGGTTGGCCATGTTTGGCAGTTTGCTGTGGTCCAGCGCCACGAAGGCCCTGGCAGTAATCTGCTTGGCTACGTAGTGGTTGGAGGGCACAACCAGGTCATATCCGGAACGGCCAGACAACAAGGCTGCTTCGAGCACTTCGTTGCTGTCGTAAACGTCGTAGATAACCTTGATGCCGGTCTCTTCTGTGAACTTCGCCAGAGTGTCCTCGGCGATGTAGTCAGACCAGTTATAAACACGCACTTCTCCGGCGGCAAAAACCGAAGAGGCACCCAGAGACAACGCAACAGCGGCGGCAAGCGCCTGTGGCTTACACAACTTGAACATTGGATGGTGTCCCTCACTGAAAAGGGATGGATACAAAGCGTGCAGGACGCACGCAGTTCTTGGTGGGATTCGAGCGATTTTTAACACGAGAACCCGGCGCGCGCTACAAAAATTTCAATGTTGGGATTGGGGGTTGTACGTAGCTGATTTCACTCTGAGCAAACGCCTTGTCCGGTGGGCCTTTACCCGGTCTTTACATGGGTTGACGGACACAAAGCGCGGCCTGACGAATAATAGAGGCAAACAACAGGTCGCGGAGTAAAAACATGGAAAAGTCCAGGAGGTTGTGGACGGTGGGGTTGCTGACTCTTGCAGCCATAACGTTGTCTGGCTGCAAGGTGAGCGCCACATCCGGGGATCGCTACTACGACCGGGATGAACAGCACTTTAGCCGTGGCTATTTCCTGGATGCCCGAGACACCGGGCGCTACTTCCCCGAGGGCCGATGGAGCCTGAATTACGAGACGGAAGCGTGCATTGGCGACACCCTGTATTTTGAAACGGCGGACCGAAGGGTGCGTGTCTATGGCTCGCCCGCCTACAGCGAAAATACCTTTCGCGCCGCCGCCACAGAGGTGAGCACCCGCATAGACGGCGTGCTCAACCGGTTCAGAGTGAGCTGGCGTGATTTCGTCGATGAGCGCAGCTCAGCCGTGCCATACCCGGAGCAGGTGATCGCCTGTTTGAGTCCAAGAGTCAGCACCAATAATCTTGCATCTGGCACCCTCGCCGCCGTGGCCGTCGCTCCCTACCACCGAAGCTGGCCCTACGAGGCCGAGCAGATCTTCACCCATGAACTGGCCCACTACGTTCAGGAAAACCTGAGCCGGTACAACGCCGCTGCATCTCTGCTGCCCTACTGGTTTGCGGAAGGCCAGGCCGCCCTGGTGGCCGGTGACCCCGTAGCACCTGCCTACCGGCATTACGACTATGACCCCCTGCGAGACGCCACCAGAAACGACGCCAGCAATGTCAGCTACCGCTTCGAGCACTACGCACTGGCCTACCGCTACCTGGAGCGGGCCAACGGCGCTCTGGAGATGACGCTGCTGCTGGATCTGGTCCAGTTTATGGACTGGACGGGTGATTACCGCGGGGTTATCAGCTCGGGTGAATCACGGGCCTTTGTGGAAGCCTTTGATGCCATGGAGCTGGTGGACCATCGGGGGCGGTACCTGAGCTTTGCCCGGTTTCGGGCGGACTACCATGCCCTGGTTGGGGCAGGTGGATGATATGGTTGGCATGAGCGGTATTATGCTATAAATTAGTCGTGTGATGGATAAACGCTGACCAGTTGGCCAGCCACCAAAACAAAAAAATCCAAACACGATGGAGCAACCCTCATGATGACAACTAAGCGTGCCATTCTGCTGGCGGCGCTGGTGGCCGTTACAACCGGCTGCCTGAGTTCTGGCGGCGACAATTCGGCATCGGATAATCTCACTGGCCCCGCTTCTGATGCCCCCGGGCTTGATCGCTACCGCGCGACGGTTACCAGAACCTCTTTCGGTATTCCTCATATTGAGGCGCCAGACTTCGCCAGCATGGGTTATGCCTACGGCTATGTGCAGGCGGAGGACAACCTTTGCCTGTTGGCTGAAGACACCCTGACGGTTCGGGGCCTGCGCGCGCGTTACCTTGGGGGGGAAGGGCAGTACACCATTCCTGCCAACGGAGCCGTGGCCAGTAACGTGGACGCTGATTTTTTCTGGCGCACCGCCATCACAGACGCCGCTCTGGAATCACAGCGCAGTAACAGTGACCCGGAGGTGATCGAGGCATCCCAGGGCTACGTGGACGGATTCAATCGCTACGTTGAAGAAATCCGTCGTGGGGAGCATCCCGGGCGGCACCAGGCATGCCGTGATTCAGACTGGCTGTTGCCGTTAACCCTGGACGACATGTTCCGGCGCTACTTCCGGCTTGCGGTCCTGGCCAGTTCGTCGGTGTTCGTGGAAGGTGTTGCCAATGCCCAACCTCCGGCGCTGGACTTCATTGGTGGCGACGAGCCGGATGAGGGGTTGATCGACACCCTGCTGAACACCCTCGAGGGGCCTCTGCCTTTCCCACTCTCACGGGAGTTGAATATTGGCAGCAACATGTATGCGTTTGGTTCCGAGACCACCCGCGATGGACAGTCCCTGTTGTTCGGTAACCCCCATTTCCCGTGGGAGAAGACCGAACGACTGTACCTCGCTCATCTCAAAGTGGGTGATCAGGCGGAAATCATGGGGGCTGCCCTGTACGGCTTGCCGGCGGTGCTCATCGGTTTCAATGAGCACTTCGCCTGGAGCCACACGGTGTCTACCGCTTTCCGTTTCTCGTTCTACGAGCTGACTCTGAACCCGGCAGACCCCACGCAATACCTGTTTGACGGCGAATTTGTAGACATGACCTCTGAGGACATTACCGTGGAGGTGCTTGAAGCGGATGGGTCGGTTTCCGAGCAAACCCGCACGCTCTACCACTCGCACTATGGCCCCATGCTGGAGTTTGCCGTATCCGGTGTGCCGGTGTTGTCCTGGTCGCCGTTGAAGGCCTATACCCTGCGTGATGCCAACGCCGAGAACGACCGCTTGCTAAACCAGTTCTTCCGGTGGAACCAGGCGTCCAGCTTTGAGGAGTTTGTAGAGCTTCATGGCAGTGTGCTGGGTGTGCCCTGGGTGAACACCATTGCTACCGGCCCGGGCAAGCCCGCCTATTACGGTGACTTGACCGTGGTTCCCAACGTAACGGATGAACTGGTCATGCAATGTCCCACCGCGCTCACACCGGTTCTTGGCCAACTGATGCCGGGACTGCCGATACTGGACGGTAGCAGGTCCGCGTGTGACTGGGGGACAGATTCCGATGCCCCGGCGCCGGGCGTGTTTGGCCCTGGCAACCTGCCCACCTTGTCCCGGAACGATTGGGTGCACAACTGCAACGACAGCTATTGGCTGACCAACCCCGATGAACCGCTGACCGGCTTTGCCAGCATTGTTGGTGATGAGGAAACGGCGAGAACATTGCGCACCCGGTTGTGCATCAAGCATGTAGAGGAGCGCCTGGAGGGTGCCGATGGTCGCACTGGTAGCCTGGGGTTTGATATGAGCAACCTTCAGGATGTGGTTCTGGAAAGCAGCCTGATGTCGGAACGACTGGCCAGAGAGTCAGTTGTCACAGCCTACTGCAACCCCGTGTCTGAACTGCTCAGTGGCGTGACTCAAACCGGGATTGCCGAGGCCTGCGACGCGCTCGAAGCCTGGGATGGCACCTATAACCTTGATTCACGGGGCGGCCATATCTGGCGGGAGTTCTGGGCACGTTTGAATCCGCTGCCGGTTCCATCGCCTCTGCAGTGGCTGGTGCCATTCGATGCTAGCGATCCGGTAAATACCCCCAGAATGTTGAACGTGGCGGACCCGCTCACCATTCAGGCCTTCGTTGGCGCGGTTCAGGCGATCCAGTCTGCCGGCATTCCATTCGATGCCAGAATGGGCGATCTGCAGCGTTCCGGGATTCACGAGGGTGCTGCCATTCCGGTGTTTGGGGGTGAAAGCTTCGAGGGGGCGTTTACTATCGCGTCCAGCCGAGACTCTACTCTGGAGGAGGCCATGGGCTACTCTGTGACCTATGGCAACAGCTACATCCAGACCGTCACTTGGGGCGACGACGGCAACCCGATTGCCGAGGGATTCGTAACCTATTCCCAGTCCACAGACCCTGCATCGCCTTACTACCGTGATATGACCGAAGCCTATTCCAACAAGCAGTGGATTCGGTTCCCTTACACCGAGCAGGAGATCCGACAGGACCCGGCACGGGTGGTGGTCCGGCTGAACGAGCCAGCAACGCCGTGATGGTAAATGTCTCAAGGTGAAATGAAAAAGCCCCCGTTAGCGAAAGCTGTCGGGGGCTTTTCTTCAGGCCTTATCGGAACGTAAGCGAAGAACTGAATCCGTTATTTCGCAGTAATCACGGTCATTACCAGCTTGCCATCCCGGCGAATCGGGCCGTCTTCCTTGGCACCCAGGGTGTATTCGAAAATACCGGTCTGGCTGCCGCCTTCCTCGTTGTGAATCATCAGCATCAGCTTGTCGCCGCTGGCCACTTCCTCAGTCAGGATGGCCGCGACATCCATATTCTTGCCTTTTTTCAGAGGCGCGTGGCCTACAACCGGGCCTGGCTTCATGGCTTCATCAGTTCGGTGAACTACCAGCCAGCCGTTCTCCTCGGTCACCACTTTCTTGGCGGTCACGGTGCCTTCGGATACAGATTGGTCATCGCCCCAGACACCCACCTTGTCGCCGTGATTCATCGCCAATGCTGAACCGGAGGCGAATGCGCCGGAAACCAGAGTGGCCGCCAGGAATGCAGTTGTCTTTAAGTGTTTTTTCATTGTGTGCTCCTTAAGTTCGGTTGTACCCATCCATCACTATGTTTTTTGATGGGAGTACAGCAGCTACGGAGCGGCGCCTGAAAAGTTTCAGGCGCCATCACAATTTAGTTGCGACCTTGGCCTTGGTCGGCAGAGGTGGGGTAGAGGAAGCCGTGAATGGCCGGCCCAGTCGGTTGCCCTGTGGGCGAACCACCCTTTGGCTCCAGGCTGATGCCAAAGGTGGCGCCACGTAGAGTCTCCGGGTCGTAATCACGCAGTGCAGCCTGGTCCAGAGTGAAGTTGTCTCCGATCACGCCCACCGATCGTGGGTTAGGGCCATACTCCTCTGCCACCATCCAGAGCTGGTAAGACTTGTCTGCTTGAGGTTCGGCGGTTACCGGTTGGATATTCAGCTGACGGCTGGTCAGATCCACCGTTAACAGGAACGCAGGCTGTTCATCGTTGTGCTGAAACACCGCCACAAAGGATTGCGCTTGTGGCTCCGGCTCCGGTTGGGTGGCCAGCACGGCAACCAGTACCAGCGCCGCCGCTGAAGCAACGGCGGTGCTCCAGCGCCAGCGGGTTAGCTGTTTGCGAAGGCTGACGACGTTGTCTGGTGCTGCGTTCCGCGCTTCTGGCGCAGCGTATTGCTGGTCAGTTTGCTGGTCGATCGTTCGCTGAATTCTGGCAAACAGCTCCGGGCCGGGCGCTACAGGTTCAACCCCGTCAAGCAGGCCAGCCAGCCGGGCCTCCCATTGCTGAATCAACGCTTCAAGCTCGGGTTCGCGGGCACGGCGAGCCTGCAAGGCGTCCCGCTCTTCTCCTGGCAGAGTTCCCAGAACGAACTCTGCAACCATCATATCCAGGTCGTCGCGTTCGCTCATGGTTCAAGACACCTTTTGATCTGTTTCAGGGCTCGGTGCAACCAGGTTTTCACAGTGTTGATTGGCTGGTCAAAATGCCTTGCCAGCTGATCCCGGGACCAACCGTTGAGATACGCCAGACGAACCATGTCTTGGCGATCTTTCTCAAGCTGGTCAATGCAATGGTTCAAGTGCTTTACCGTTTGTTGATCTGAGATTTGTTCATGGGCCGCCGGCGAATGGTCCGCAATACTGTCCAGTTCGTCGCTTGCGGTCTCCCGCCTTGCCGGATGCCGCCGCAGTTCGTCGATTGCGCCGTGCCGGGCAATGGCTGCAAGCCAGGTGATCGGTGAGGAACGTTCCGCATCGAACTGGTCCGCCTTCTGCCAGACTTTGATATAGGTATCGTGAATCACATCATCTGCCCAGCTTCTGTCTTTCAGGATACGAAGTGCGGTGGCCAGAAGTTTCGGGGCGGTGGCTTCATATAACTCGGCAAACGCGTTTCTGTCCTGCTGGGCAACCCGGTGCAGGAGCCGGGTGATACCGGAGCTGCCTTCCTGGTCAGTGCTCAGGTAGTCAGTGGCGCGGGGAGACGCGTCTGGCTGATGTGAATCAGAGTACATGCGCGCCTCAGTCGGTCTGTTGCGGGGAGCGGGCGTTGGTCCCGATGAACAGGTACACGGAATGTCGGCGGTGGTCTTCTACCCGGTGCAAGGCGACAGCCGGTGCTTTGGCCTCGGCGCTCGTAAACTGAATTCGCTCGCCCGCGGGCTTGCCATCACGCTCCCGAGTGCCCTTTTCGGCATGCCAATTCGGCCCAAGGCACTCAGACAACTCGCTTGCGGCGCGGGCATGCAGGGTTTCCGCAACCTCTTTATCCGGAGCAGACACGGTGCAGGTGTAGGCAGAGTCTCCGTTGCCCCAGGCCCAGATCTCGCAATGCCCTTTGATCAGTTGTTCTTTCGCCCGGTAGATGGTCACAGAATTGAAGTTGCTGCTGCTTCCCCGGTAATCGGCAAAGCCGGTGGGATAATCCGCCACTATGTTCTGAAGGGTAGCGCAGGGATCTTCCGTACCGCTGGTAAGAGGCTGGAAACTGCTGCATCCGGCAAGTGCCGCGCTCGCCATAGTAATAACGAGAGCCGAGGTTGTTTTTCTGACCATCAATCGGTTCCTTCGCTGAATAGGGGCCCAAGAGCATTTGAGCTTAACTGTAGAAGCGATGCAAAGGCCAGACAAGCAAGATCAAAGTTGTTGGCGCGAGATGCCCTGCCGCACCCGGATAATATCTGCCATCACCGCCAAAGCAATTTCGGCGGGCGTTTTGCTGCCAATATTCAAACCTACGGGCATATGGATCCTGCGGATCTGCTGCTCGGTCAGCCCGCCAATGCGAGCCAGCCGTTCCCGCCGTTTTTCCGAAGTTTTCATGGACCCCATCACGCCGATGTAAAACGCCTCGGTTTTGACCGCCTCCATCATGGCGGTGTCGTCAATGCGCGGGTCATGGGTGAGAGCGACCACTGCGGTAGCGCGATGGCAGCCCTCACGGGCAATGTATACCGAGGGCAGCTCCTGTTGGAGCGTCACGTCTGCCAAGTTGAAGTGCCGAACTTCCTCGGGCCTTGGGTCGCATACAATAACTTCAAAGCCCAGGCTGTGTGCAAAGCTCGCGCAGGCGGTGGCAACCGGTGAAAGCCCTGCAATAACCAGTCGCGAAACCGGGCCAACACGTAGTCTCAGGCGCGCATGGGTCGCCTCCTCGGTAACCCGGGCGCCTAGCTCACTCTCCGGTTCCAGGTGAATGTCTCCGGTTTCCAGCGAGACCACCCGGGCAACCGGCCCTTCGCCCGATAACGCTGACTGAAGCGCCAGGAAATGTTTTCGGGTAGCGGCGGATGCTGGCCAGTGCTCTATCAGAACATCCAGTATTCCGCCACAGGGGAGGGTGACGCGGGCATTATCCGGGCCGTCCGGAGCGCCATAGCGAATTCGATTTATGCGTCCTTTGAACGTGTTGTCCCGCAGGCGGGCCAGAAAATCTTCTTCCACGCACCCACCGGAAAGCGAGCCGCAGTGGGCACCATCCTGCCGGGCGATCAGCCAGGAACCTGGCGCTCGGGGTGAGGAGCCAAAGGTACTCACCACGGTACAGAACCAGAAGTCATGCCCCTCATCACACCAGTGCAGGGCTTGTTCAACAACCTTGATATCCAGTGGCTGCATGGTGTTCTGTTGATTTCCTGTGCTTGTTGAATGTAACCGGCTGGTTAATCTATCAGTGTCTGGCCGTGTGGCGATAGTCACTTGGGGACTTGCCCATCACCTTCTTGAACAACCGGGAAAAGTAATAGGCGTCGTCGTAACCCAGCTGCCGGCTGATGTCGGCGAAGCTCTGGCTGGTGGTATCCAGCAACTGGCAGGCCCGCTCCACCTTCAGGTGCAGGAAGTGCTGAATGGGTGAGGTGCCGGTCTGCGCCCGGTAGCGGGTGGCAAAATGCGCCGGCGACAGGCCGGACAGTTCCGCCAGTTGCTGCAACGTTAGCCGTTCCTCAAGATGTTCCCGCATGTAGTTATGGATGGTCTCCAGCTCCGCCTGTTGTGCCAGGCCGGTCTCATCGGCATTCAGGGGCACGGCGGCCAGCAGTTGTCGCAAGCGATTGCTGGCATGAATCAGTCCCCGGGCGCGAAACCCGGTCTGGCGAACCGATAGCAGTCCGTTGAAATCCACCAACAGCCTCGGTTGCCGGCCCAGGTGGCGAACATGGTTGCTGCCATCAAACCCCATGTAGTTTCTGAACTCTTCTGCCAGCGGCCCGGTGTAATGCACCCAGTGAATGGTCCATGGGTTGTCCGGCGCGGCGGTGTAGCGATGGCTGGCACCGGCGGGTAACAGCAGAAGATCCCCCGCGTTAACCGTCAGGGGCTCGCCCGCGACATTCAGGAAGGCCTGGCCTTCGGTGCAATAGATCAAAAGATTGTCACGATGGTGTTCCCGGTGCATGTGATGGCCAGCGGCCCTGCGGTAGTGCCCGAAGGCCAGTGGATACAGCTCGCGGGTCAGCGGATGGTGTGCCAGTAGCCGAACAATGGGTTCCGGCACCACATAGCGCACGCTATCTGGCGGTACGGGCCACTGCGAGGTTTGCGTGGTTTTGGGAGGCCTGGAATCGTTAGGCATCGAAAAATAATCCATCATGGGCGAAATTTAGTCAATCACCCTTTGCCAAACCCCATGCTACGCTCTTTTCATATCGTGCCGCTTCCAGATGGGAAACGGCGTGCCCGCATAACAACAAACAGGGATTATCAGCATGAAGAAGATACCTCAGTACATCGCCGGTGAGTTTGCCCAGAGCCAGACCGAAAACTGGATCGACGTCACCAACCCTGCCACTAACGAAGTGATCGCCCAGGTGCCCTGTGCCACCGAAGCCGAAATGCGCCAAGCCATCGATAACGCCGGGGAAGTGTTCAAAAGCTGGAAAGAGACTCCGGTCTCCGAACGTGCCAGGGTGATGCTGCGTTACCAGGCGCTGCTAAAAGAACATCACGACGAGATTGCCGAAATCCTGTCCCAGGAAACCGGAAAGACCTTTGATGACGCCAAGGGCGATGTCTGGCGCGGTATTGAAGTGGTGGAGCACGCCGCTAATGTAGCCTCCATGATGATGGGGGAGACCGTTGAAAACGTCGCTCGCGAAGTCGACACCCACTCCTGGATTCAGCCCCTGGGCGTGTGCGCGGGCATTACCCCGTTTAACTTCCCGGCGATGATCCCTCTGTGGATGTTCCCCATGGCCATCGCCTGCGGTAACACCTTTATTCTGAAGCCCTCCGAGCAAGACCCGATGACCCCCATGCGCCTGGCCGAACTGTTCGAACAGGCTGGCGCTCCCAAGGGTGTGTTGCAGGTGGTGCATGGTGCTAAAGAACAAGTGGATACCCTGCTCACCGACCCGGCCATCAAAGCCATCTCCTTCGTCGGCTCGGTGCCGGTAGGGCGCTACATTTATGAAACCGGCACCAGCCACATGAAGCGGGTACAGAGCTTTGCCGGCGCCAAGAATCACATGGTGATCATGCCGGATGCCGACAAACAGCAGGTAATCAACGCCCTGGTGGGCGCCTCCGTAGGTGCGGCCGGTCAGCGTTGCATGGCCATTTCCGTCGCGGTATTCGTGGGCGCGGCGCAGGAGTGGATTCCGGAACTGAAAGAGGCCATGGCTAAAGTTCGCCCCGGCGCCTGGAACGATTCTGGTGCCAGTTATGGCCCGGTGATCAGCCCCAAGGCCAAGGAGCGCATTGAACAACTGATTGCCACCGGCGAAAAACAGGGTGCGCAACTCCTGCTGGACGGTCGGAACTGCACCGTGGATGGCCTGCCCGACGGCAACTGGGTTGGGCCAACCCTGTTCGGCAACGTGACTCCGGAGATGGATATCTATAAGGAGGAAATCTTCGGGCCGGTTCTGACCTGCATGAACGCCAACGACCTGGGCGAAGCCATCGCACTGATCAACAACAGCCCCTACGGTAACGGTACCTCTATCTTCACCAACCACGGTGGCGCCGCGCGCCGGTTCCAGCATGAGATTGATGTGGGCCAAGTGGGTATCAACGTGCCCATCCCGGTGCCCCTGCCGTTCTTCTCGTTCACCGGTTGGAAAGGTTCTTTCTACGGCGATCAGCACGCCTATGGCAAGCAGGCGGTTCGCTTCTACACGGAAACCAAAACGGTCACCTCGCGCTGGTTTAACAGCGAAGCCACCTCATCCGAGGCGAACTTCTCAATTCAGCTTCGCTAACGGAGGAGCCGGGTAATGGACTTCAACCTGACCGAAGACCAGCTGGCCTTCCGGGATGCCGCCCGTGCCTTCGCCGAGAAATCCATGGCGCCGCACGCGGCCCAATGGGATGCCGAACACATCTTCCCGGTGGAAGTGATGAAGCAGGCCGGCGAGATGGGCTTTATGGGCATGTACACGCCTGAAGCCCTGGGCGGTATGGGGCTGTCTCGCCTGGATACCTCGGTGATCGTGGAAGAGCTGGCCATGGCTTGCCCCTCCACCGCCGCGTTTATCACCATCCACAACATGGCCACCTGGATGGTGGCCAGTTTTGCCTCGGATGATCTGAAGCAGGCGTTTGTGCCCAAACTGGCCAGCGGCGAATGGCTGGCCAGCTACTGCCTGACCGAACCTGGGGCCGGCTCCGATGCCGCCAGCCTGCGTACCCGCGCGGTGCGAGACGGCGACAGCTACGTGATCAACGGCAGCAAGATGTTTATCTCCGGCGCCGGTGCCACCGATACTCTGGTGTTGATGGCCCGAACCGGAGATGCCGACAGCGGCGCCAAGGGTATCTCGACTTTCGTGATTCCGGCCGATGCCGAAGGCATTTCCTACGGCAAGAACGAAGAGAAAATGGGCTGGCACAGCCAGCCAACCCGTATGGTCACCCTGGAAGATGTGCGCATTCCCGCCAGTAACCGGGTGGGTGAGGAAGGCGACGGCTTTGCCATTGCCATGAAGGGGCTGGACGGTGGCCGCCTGAACATTGCCACCTGTTCCCTGGGTGGTGCTCAGGCGGCCTTGTTGCGGGCCCGCAATTACATGCATGAGCGCCAGCAGTTCGGCAAGCCGTTAGCGGCGTTCCAGGCCTTGCAGTTCAAGCTGGCGGATATGGCTACCAACCTGGTAGCGGCCCGGCAAATGGTACGTTTGGGGGCCTTCAAGCTGGACAGCGCAGACCCGGAAGCCACCCTGCATTGCGCCATGGCCAAACGCTTCGCCACCGACGCCTGTTTTGACGTGGCCAACGAGGCCCTGCAGCTGCACGGCGGCTATGGTTATATCCGTGAGTATCCGCTCGAGCGCTACCTGCGGGATTTGCGGGTGCACCAGATCCTGGAAGGCACCAACGAAATCATGCGCCTGATTATCGCCCGCCGGCTGCTGGAGGATGGCGTGGTAGAAGCCATCCAGTAACCGGCCAGAGACAAAACAAGGAACCGATCATGAGTGACCTGATTCAACTTGAGAAACGCGACCACATTGCCATCCTGACCATCGCCAACCCGCCGGCCAACACCTGGACGGCGGATTCCCTGGCGGCACTGGCGAAACTGGTGGAAGAACTCAACCAGGACCGCAACATCTTTGCCCTGGTCGTCACCGGCCAGGGCGAAAAGTTCTTCTCCGCCGGGGCGGACCTGAAAACCTTCGCCGACGGGGATCTTGCCCGGGCCAACGACATGGCCCAGCGTTTTGGCGAAGCCTTCGCCGCGCTTACTGCTTTCCGGGGCGTGTCTATCGCCGCCATCAACGGCTACGCCATGGGCGGTGGCCTGGAGTGTGCGTTGTCCTGCGATATCCGCATCGCAGAGGAGCACGCCCAGATGGCCCTGCCGGAAGCCAGCGTTGGCCTGTTGCCGTGCGCTGGCGGCACCCAGAACCTGCCCTGGCTGGTGGGTGAAGGCTGGGCCAAGCGCATGATCCTGTGCGGCGAGCGCGTAGATGCCCAGAAAGCCCTGCAGATTGGTTTGGTGGAAGAAGTCGTGCCCTCCGGTGAGGCGCTGGCAGCCGCCCTGAAACTGGCCGAAGGCGCCTGCAAGCAAAGCCCGTCGTCCATTGCCCGCTGCAAGCAACTGGTGATGAGTGCCCGGGACGGTCGCAGCCATAGCGACGGCTGGCGGATGGAGCGGGAACTGTTCGTAGAACTGTTCCACACCGAAGACCAGAAAGAAGGCGTGAATGCCTTCCTCGAGAAGCGCAAACCAGCCTGGAAGAACCAATAACCGTCGAGACTGCTATGAGTGAGCAACCCATTATTTTTGAAGAGTGGACAACCAGGGGTGATGAGCTGATTGCCGTTGCGCGGCTGAACACACCGCGCAACCTCAACTCGTTGTCTATGGAGATGATCCGCCTGCTCAAACCCCAACTGACCCGCTGGGCAGAAGACGAAAGGGTGTGCGCGGTCTGGCTGGAGGCCGAGGGCGACAAGGCCTTCTGCGCTGGTGGCGACATCGTGTCTCTGTACCGCAGCATGACCGAGCCGGGAAAACTCGGCGAGGGCGACCAGTTCTTTACCGAAGAATACGAGCTGGACTACCAGATTCACACCTTCCCGAAACCGATCATTTGCTGGGGCCACGGCATTGTGATGGGCGGCGGCATCGGCCTGATGGTGGGCGCTTCCCACCGGGTGGTTACCGAGCATTCCAAGCTGGCCATGCCGGAAGTGAGCATCGGCCTGTACCCGGACATCGGCGCCGGCTGGTTCCTCAATCGCATGCCCGGCCGAACTGGCCTGTTCCTGGGCCTGACCGGCGCTCGGATGAACGCGGCTGATGCCTTGTTCACCGGCATGGCGGACCGGTTCGTGAAGCAGGAACTGAAAGCGCAGGTGGTCGACACCCTGGTTGCGGCCGACTGGCAAGGTGCCGATAGCCATGCGGTGGTCAGTCAGGTACTGCGCAGATACGAGCAGCAAAGCCAGGACGCGGTACCGGAATCTCCGGTGCAGCAGCATTACGACGAGATCCAGCAAGCCACCGATGCCGATTCCCTGGAACAGGTGGTTAGTCGCCTGCAGGAATTCGGCAGCCGCAACGACTGGCTGGGCAAATCTGTGAAAGGCCTGGCCTCAGCCAGCCCGACGTCGCTGGCGCTGCATTGGCAGCATTACCACCGTAGCCGTTTGCACAGTCTGGCCCAGGTATTGGACAACGAACTGGTCATGGCGAAGCAGTGCCTCAGAAAAGGCGAGTTCGCCGAGGGCATCCGCGCCCTGCTGATTGATAAAGACATGCAACCCCGCTGGCGCTACGCCGCGCTGGGGGAAATCGACAACAGCTGGGTAGACGAGTTTTTCAGCCAGGAAGCTGGGGGCTAACCACTGCCCCTTGGCTTCACGACAACAACAAGGAGAAGCAACATGGCGAAGATTACCTTTATCGGCCTGGGCAACATGGGCGCGCCCATGGCCTCTAACCTGCTCAAGGCCGGGCATGATGTGACCGTATTCGACCTGTCACAGCCCGCCGTTGAGGCGCTGGTGGCCGAAGGTGCCAGCACCGCGGATTCCGGAAAGGCCGCGGCCGAGGGTGCAGAATGCATCATTACCATGCTGCCGGCCGGCAAACATGTGGAAGCGGTGTACCTGGGCGAGGACGGCCTGCTCTCAGCCTTGCCCGAAGGCACCCTGGTGATCGATTCCTCCACCATTGCCCCGGAGACTGCCCGCGCCGTTGCGGAAGCCGCTGCAGCGCGGCGCCTGGCGTTCATCGATGCTCCGGTGTCTGGCGGCGTAGGCGGCGCCAAAGCCGGCACGCTCACCTTCATCTGCGGAGGGGAAGAAGACACCTTCAACCGCGCCAAACCCATCCTGGAAGGCATGGGCAAGAATATCTTCCACGCCGGCCCTCACGGTGCCGGGCAGGTGGCTAAAATCTGCAACAATATGATGCTGGCCATCCTCATGGCGGGCACCAGCGAGGCCCTGGCATTGGGCGCCAAGAACGGCCTGGACCCTGCGGTGCTGTCGGAAATCATGAAGCAGAGCTCTGGTGGCAATTGGGCGCTGAACGTGTACAACCCCTGGCCGGGTGTGATGGAGGGCGTGCCGGCATCGCGAGAGTACCAGGGTGGCTTCCTGGTGAACCTGATGACCAAAGATTTGGGCCTCGCGTTTGATAACGCGGTGAAGAACCAGGCGTCTATCCCCATGGGCTCACTGGCCCGCAACCTGTTCCAGCTGCATGCGGGGCAGGGTAATGGTGAGCTGGATTTTTCCAGTATCCTCCGGCTCTACAAGGCGGACTGAGCGGTTCAGCTGTCCAAGGCGGCGCTGTAAAGATCCGGTTACCGTCCTGGCTGGGGATGCACCCGCAACAGCCAGGACGCAGCCGCAACTCCGACCAGACCAAGCAGGGCGCCCGGCAGTGCACCGAGTGCCAGGCTGACAACCAACCCGGCCATCAGCGAGAAGCCTCCGGCCAGGATGATTCGGGGCCTGGAGGATGTCACAACGCCTTGCTTGCGTCGCATTTCAAAAGCCACCACCAGCCCAACCACTGCCCCCAGGCCCCAGCGCCTGTCGGCTTCCACGCTCAGGGGCAACAGTGCCTGCACGGCCAGCAGCATGATCAGAAACCATAAATGTATGGTGAGCGACTGGTTAAATGGCCCCAACACCCGGCCGCCGGTGTAGAGTGAAAGCAGGGCAATCAGGGTAATAGCGGCAAGATACGTTACCGTAGGCCGCGCCAGAGCCAGCGCTCTCCCTGCCCACCAATGCATCTGCCGGTGCCCCTGAGCCATCCGGTGCGCCACACCATCGGCACTGACGGTGGCAGATACAAACACGAACAGCGGCACCACCTGCACAAACCAGGTGATAAACCCAGAAGGCTCCCAGATCTTTAACAGGTGTTCTGTTTGAATGTCCAGGCCACCATCAAACCGGGGCAGGGTGGCTATCCAGTGCCCGAATACCACCACCAGCAAGGCGCCGGCACGCAGGGCGTCCAGGTACAGATCCCGCTCGGAACGTGACTTGGTGTGTTTATCGGATGACGGCGCGGATTGTGTTGCCATGAAACTCCTAAGGAAGGGCTGCCAGGGCTTGCGCGATGTAACGGTAACCTTTCTCCCCGGGGTGATAGCCATCACTGGCCAGCAATTCCGGGTCTGAAATGACAGGGTAGTGAACGTAAGAGAACCGCTCTGGCATCTCGCTGGCAAGTGTCTTGTACAGGTGATCCAGCAGCCGCGCCCGCCACCCGATAACGTGCCGCAACGGCGCGGGCAGGGCGGTAAACAGGTGCATGGGCGGAACACTCAAAAGCATCAGCGGTGCAGGGTAACGGGCACCGAGCAACTGTCGCAGCTCCAGCAGTTGTTGGCGAAACTTGTACCTGGGCGTAAAGCCGGTGGTGTCGTTCACCCCCATGCTCAGGACAACCAGGTCTGCTTCTGGCAGGTCCGCCTTCGCGAGCTGCTTGTTCAAGGCTCCCAGGCGAATACCGTTCACCCCAAAGGTATGCCAGGCAATGGCCTGGCCGGTACGTTCATGGATCTGCTTCGCCAACTGGCTGGCCAGCCCCTGCTCGTGGTTATCAACACCCACGCCGGCGGCGGTGGATTCTCCGATCACCAGAACGCGCCTGGCGGGCTCGCCCTCGCCATACTGCCCACACGTAGAGCCAGAGGCTTCCGGTAATCGGGGCGTGGTACGCCGGGTGCGTTTCCCCTGGTACAGCAATACCGGAAACAGCAGGGCTGTTGTCAGCCAGAATGGAAGATGCATTGTAAGGATCTCAGGCTTGATCAATCTGTGTTTGGCAATGGATAACCTGGCCAGACTAGCACGAAACCGAACCTGCTGATTACCCTCCCCAAAGTGGCGGCCACTGCCCGTGATCCTTGATGTACTGCTCAATGGATTTGCTGCGGTAACCGCTGCTGTAGCGCCTCTTAACGCTGGGGGGTACGTAAGTCAGGTTGGCCTCGGGTACGGGGATGGTGCGAACCAGCTTACCCAGCCTCGCCGATGTTTTCCTCTGGCCGGTTCCAGGTGCCGTCAAAGCAAATGGCGATGCGCTTCATGGTAATGACCACCTGTCATGCCCACACCTTGCTGACATACACCAGAGCCAAAACTCCGGCAGGCAAGTACCGCCTGGCTGTTGTGAATGAGTAACTCAGATAATTAAAGCCGATAGGTGAGGCGTGCGCCAGCGAACCCTGGCGGGCGTTATGCCCTAAAGGAGATGCCCATCTGGCAACATGCGTTTGTGTAGAATACGGATAATCTCAACGACACTGTCGGTCGCTACCCGATAGAATATGATGTGACTTCCTTGGGGATACTGTAGGTAGTCCGCGCGGATCCCATCGCAGGTTTGCCCCAGATTCGGGTTTTCGCCCAGTAGTTGGAAGCACTGGTCAAACTGGAGAATGTAGTGGTTTCGTTTATCTCGGCCCCATTTACGCTCCGTGTACAGTGCAATAGATTTGAGATCAGCTTTGGCCTTCCTGGAAAGCTTGAAATTCAGCATTAGCGCTCTTCGTTGTCCAGTTCGCGAATGAAAGAGTCATAAGAGTAGTCTTCAAAGCCACTATCTTCGCCTTCCTTAAGAAGTTTGCGGAGCGTAGTCAGGCGGGTTTCGGACTCTTCAAGCAGGCGCAATCCTGCACGAACAACTTCGCTGGTTGAGCTGTATCGGCCAGTTTTGAGTTGTTCCGCAATGAACGCATCAAAATGTTGGCCTAGAGTGATGCTGGTGTTCTTTTGCATGATGCTATCTCGCTAGTACCAATAATTGGTATATTTTGGTTCAGGTGGCATAACAAATCAATCCACGCGACAAGCGCTCGATTGCGGGCGTTAGGCATGCAAGGTGACGCTTCTTGGATAGTAAACTTCTGAGCTTAGTTCAACGGTTGCAGGTCCCTGACCGACCAAAGACAAACAGCGGCTACGCTGGTCCGCGAGTTGCGGTGATTCACGGCTTCATGGCCCGACGACTGATGCAGCGCAACCTGCTGCGTTACCTCAGAAGCAACGGGTTGTCAGACGTGACAATGTACGGCCACCTGCACTCGGTTGATGCGATATCAGATGACTTGCAAGCATCACGTCGCGAGGGGCGGAAGCTAGTGATTCTCGGGTATAGTCAGGGCGGGTTCCACGCGGTCAAGGTTGCACGCGAGCTTGAGTGGCGCGGTGTGGAGGTTGCCCTGCTCGTCAGCATCGCCGCAGGAGGGCTGGGGCGAGTATTCCCAGGACGGTGGGGGTTCGATCCTCGTAACGTACCGACAAATGTTGATGTGTGCCTTAATTTCTTCTCGCAGGGAGACTTGCTCGGGTGCGACCAAAGTCACCAAATGAACGAGGCTTTCGGGAGCAGTGCAACGCAACGGGTCGAAAACCACATGTTCCATGCGCACGAGGGCGTAAGTCATATTGATCTGGTCAGGTGTTATCCAGAAGAAAGGATCAAACCTGCGGTGCGAACCCAGGTTCTTGAAAGGATTATGGCGGAAATTAGCGGGCTCAAAACGCCCGGCGTCCAACACATATAAGCCTTTTTCGGAATACGCCATCCAATGCCAGGCCCAGGGCATAACCAGCGACCGCATGGCGACCGATTTAACGCCGCTTGGCCGCTACAAGCCAGTAGCGTCATGCTGATATGGATTTGCGCTGGATAAGAACTGCAACGGTAACGGGCAGCAAATAGGTCAGCAAGAAGATGGGCAACTCCTCCAGAAACGTATAACCGGCTTGTGTTATCCCTACCTATACATTCCAACTCGTGACCATGAGCCAGATGATCGCGAAAATGCCGGTGGGTATCCAGCTACTGCTTGCTGGACGATGGAGTAGTTTGGTCAGCCCTTGTATGACAGCCCAAAGAATGATGCCTCCAGCGATAACCAATAGTGTTCTCATGCTTGCCTCCAATCACTCCGGGTACGGACCATTCGGATAAAAACGTCGCCTCCGGTAAATACTACCGGAGGCGATCAGGGCCAGGCTTATTATCGGGTAGTGTAGCCGCCATTGGCGAAGAGGGTTTGACCGTTTATCCACCAGCCTTCTGTTGCCAGGAATTTCACAATGGGAACGATATCCTCAATCATCGTGAGTTGGTTACCCATAGCCTGTGACTTGTGGTAAGCCACGCGCTCCGGGGTTTCCTGGCCATAGAAGAACGGTGTGTCCATCGGGCCGGGGCCAACATTGTTGACCGATATCCCCCGCCCGGAAAGCTCTTTTGCTGCGGCGCGCGTGAAGTGTTCAACGGGCGCTTTGCCACCGGCGTAGGTTGAGTAGCCATCAGTGAATGCGGCCAACAACGACGTCAAGATGGTGATGAGCTTGCCGTTGTCGTTGAGGTGCAGGCCAGCTTCTTTGATAAAGAAATACGCAGACTTGGCATTAATGGCCATCATCTGGTCGAACTCTGCTTCCGTCGTTTCAATGATGGGTTTGCGCAGCACTTTCCCAACGGTGTTAACCGCTACGTCAATGCCACCGAAGTGGTCCTTCGCCTGTTGGAAAAGCGCCGCTACATTGGCGGCTTTGGTGAGGTCGCTCTGGATCGCAATTGCGTTGCGGCCCAAAGCTTTGATGGCATCTACTGTTGCGTCTGCATCTTTTTCAGTGGCATCGCTGTTGTAGTGCACGACGATGTCCATTCCACTTGCAGCGAACTCCCGGCTGACAAGGCCGCCGAGGTTCTTGGCGCCGCCAGCAACAAGAGCCACTTTCCCATTAAGATCGATCTTTGCCATGGTTTCTCTCCTGCGGTTAGTGAGAGGGCTCGGTCCTGTTTGGAATGCCGATTACCCTGGATTCAGACTATGCAATTGATCGAAAAGCAGGAAGGGTGTTAATTTGCATTAATTAATTGCATCGAGCGCAATAAGTATGGGTGGTGTCGAGCACGTATTTGTTCGGGTGGTGGAATCAGGCAGTTTCAAAAAGGCTGCAGAATCCCTGAACCTTGAGCCTTCCTCTGTCAGCCGGCAGATTGCTGCCCTGGAAGATCGCCTTCAGGTCAGGTTGCTGCGTCGCTCCACGCAACGGACCACAACGACGGAGCTTGGGCAGCGCTATTATGAGCGCCTGCGCGTGATCATTGACGATCAACTAGCACTGGAAGAGGAAATCAGAAGCGGCGTGTCTCTTCTCACCGGTAAATTGCGTATCACTGCGCCGGTGGATTTTGGTACCAGATTTGTGGTTCCCGTCGCTTGCCGACTGCAGGAGCTGGCGCCGGATTTGTCGGTAGAAATGTCACTGGGCAGCCCCTTTGAGAGCCTGCTTGAGAGCGATCTTGATGTGGCAGTGCGAATCGGCGACCTGCCCGATTCCAGCCTGATCGCAAAACATCTGGGCCACAATAAACGAGTGCTGGTGGCAAGCCCTGAGTATCTGGATAAACACGGCACGCCCACATCCCTGGAACAACTGGAGCAGCACAATTTCATTCTGTACTCGTCCAGTCAGGCAAGAAGTGATATTGAATTTGCCGATGGCAGTCGCTATTCGCATTTGAAGATAAAAAGCAACATGACAGTCAACAGTGTCGCTGCAATCCGCAGACTGGTGCTGGAGGGCAATGGCATACACCTTGGCCCCTTGTGGGTATTCGCGGAAGATATTGAAAGCGGCAGGCTGGTTCGTTTGATGCCAGACAGACCTCTGCGAAGTTTTCCGGTGCATGCAGTTTATCCAGCACGCTCCTATCTGCCGGTTAAGGTGAGGGAGTTTATAAGACTGTTGTCTGAAGAACTGAATTCCGCCGTTTATAACAGCCGCTTTGTATTTTTGGAGAACTAACCCGGATTTCTCATAGGTCCCCGGCAAGTCTCGCAGACTGTGCAGGTTACCGCCATTACCGCTCATTTGCGGCCGAGATTGACTAATAACCGATCAATTTCTGTTGTCCGGACACACGACCCCCTTTCCCCCATTGCATCGGGCCGGGGGAGCCCGGGCTTCTATCCCGGAACCAGTTGACGTACCAGGTCAGAGAGTTCGTCTTTGTAAGGATAGGCATCGCTCATCAACACCCGTATGCGCCGAGTGTTGCGAATGATGACCGCGCCCACCTTGATCAGTTTCAGCCGCAGGTTACTGGCGCTCATTCTCTCGAAGGGCGTCTTCTTCAAGTGGGCCCGTAATCGCTCGAACAACGTGTAGGCAAAGCCCGATAGGAGCAACCGCCACTGATTGGTCCACCACCGCGTGCTGGAGGTGCGATCTGCGAACAGACACAACTGCTGATCCTTGATCCGGTTTTCCATATCGCCACGGGCGCAGTACTGCTCGTAGTAGAGCTTGAGGCCGTCGTCATAGCGGGAACTGATCACGAAGCGAGGGTTCGAGCCAAACTCACCTTCTTCCAGGCGAGCCACCACCCAGCGAGGGTATTTCCAGGTGTGGGCCTGGTACTGGAACCGGTAGGTGGCAGAGACTTTTTCTCCCAACTCCCCGTGAGCCCTGCGAACCAGCATCGAGGGCACGTCCACCTCCTTGAGCAGCCGGCTGTTTTTGCTGATGCCCACAAGGTAATCCACGTTATTCCGGTCGCACCAGCTCAGCAATCGGGGGCGATAGAAGCCGCTGTCACCCCGGAACACGATGCGGGTATCCGGCCAGTACTGCCGGATGAACTTCACCAGCAGGGCCAGAATGGCCCAGCTGTGGCGGCTGTCGCTTCGATTGCTGGTGCGCAGGTAGCTCACCAACAGGTGACGGCCGCAGAACACGTACAGCGGGAAGTAACAATGGTGATCGTAGTAGGCGTTAAAGAACTTGCCGGGCTGGTCGCCATGCACTGGAATGTCAGTGCCATCAAAATCCAGCACAATTTCCTTGGGTGGAGTCTCGTGCTGTTCAATGAAGTGATGCCACAGCAGTTCGTGGGCGTTGATCACCGCCTGCCGGTCCACGCGCTGTTCCATCCGGCACAAGGTCGATTTGCCCGCCAGAATGGCATCTTCACCGGTTGCGGTCTGAAGTGCCTGATCAGCGCGTAGCGCCTCGTGATCGTTGAGGTCTTCGTACCCGGCAGCCACGCCAAAGACCCGCTGCCGGACCATGGTTTGAAGCTTGTGGCGAACCAGCACGGGATTACGGGCATCGTCCAGCACCGTAGCCAGGCGCTGAGTGAGCTGGTGTTGTTTGTCGACTTCGCGAAGCAGGAGCAATCCGGCATCGGAGGTGATGTGGCCACCGGAGAAATCGGCTTCAATTTGGCGGCGAGAGAGTGGCGAGAAGGTCAGTTTTTCAGGTACCATTTCGGATAGCGGCTGTTGGTGCTTAGTGAACGGTGTAAGGTCCTGAAATTATACCGCTTTCAGCCGCTTTCTTTTATCCCCTCGTGAGAAATCCGGGCTAAGTGAATATCGGCATTTATATCTACCCTGACGCTGAAGTTCTGGATTTTTCCGGACCATTCGAGGTTTTCTCAACAGCGTCGCGCCTGTGTGAGGCGGAAGCGCCGTTTTCTGTGTATTTGATTGCTGAGAACAGCGAAGCTGTGCCGGCCCGCGGTGGCTACAGAGTCCTCCCAGATTATTCAATCAAAGATCACCCGCCGCTGGATGTCCTGATTATTTCTGGCGGTGTTCATACCTCAGAAATGAAAAATAAGACGGTGGCCAACTGGATTGAGCGCCAAGCTGAGTCTGTCGAGCTTATGGCTACCGTTTGTACCGGCGTCTTTCTATTGGCCAATGCCGTTCAGTCCTTGTCATGCAAGGTGACGACGCACTGGGAAGACATTCCGGAGCTCAGAAGATTGTTCGGTCAACTCGATGTGCTTGAGGGTGTCCGGTGGGTTGATGAGGGAGGAATCGTAAGTTCTGGTGGTATATCCGCTGGTATTGATATGAGCCTGCATCTGGTGAGTAGATTGCACAGTGATGAATTGGCGGAGAAGACAGCGCGTCAAATGGAGTTCACATGGACGAAAAACGTATAACGCAAACCATAGTCTCAGCAATGTGTGCCTGGTGGTAATGCGGTTAGTGCCTGAGATCGCCCCTTCTAACCCTCCCAAATAATGACCGCTTCCGATGTTATGCGGCTCTCTTTTAGCCAAAAGTTTACCTTTACGTAAAGTGAAGGCTGTGCTACACCTGATTGAAGTTTGTACAACCAACAACGACAACAAACGGAGTGTACGATGAGCCTTCCGCAATACAATGACGTGTATAACCAGTTTGATGCGGCCGCACTGGAAGCGGAGATCCTGGACGGACGCCTGGAGAGTGGCCTGAACGTATGCCACGAAATTTGTGACCGATGGGCCGTTGACCCACAAAAGGTTGCGCTCTACTACGAAAAAATCGGCGGTGGCGACGGCACCCTGACCTTCGCTGAGCTCAAAGCCGCGTCTGCACGTTTCGCCAACTACCTGAAGTCTCATGGAGTCACCAAGGGTGACCGGGTAGCCGGACTTTTGCCCAGGGGGCCGGAGCTGTTGATTGTGATTGCCGGAACCCTGCGCCTGGGCGCCGTGTACCAGCCGCTGTTTACCGCCTTCGGTTCCGGCGCTATCGAGTATCGTCTGGAGAAGGCGAGCACCCGGCTGGTGGTGACCGATCCAGATAACTACCCCAAGCTGGAAGAAGTCAAAAATTGCCCGCCGGTACTGTGCCTGAACGCGGCGGCCACCGGTGCGGATGTGCGCGATTTCGATGCGGTGTTGGCGGAGCAGTCAGACCAGTGCGAGCCGGTAATGATCACCGGCAACGATCCGTTCCTGCAGATGTTTACCTCTGGTACCGTTGGCAAAGCCAAAGGTGTAGCCGTGCCCGCCAAAGCGTTGCTGGCGTTCTACGTTTACATGAAATACGCCATCGACCTGCGCGATGATGACGTATTCTGGAACGTGGCTGATCCCGGTTGGGCCTATGGCCTCTATTACGCAGTCACCGGCCCGCTGCTGATGGGCCACGCCACCCATTTCAATCCCAACCCGTTCACCCCGGAATCCACCTACGAGATGATCCGCAAGTACCGGATCACCAACCTGGCAGCGGCGCCGACTGCCTATCGTCTGCTCAAGGCGAACGATCAGGTTCTGCCGGAAGGGGAGAATCTTGGCCTGAGGGTGTGCAGCAGCGCCGGCGAGCCCCTGAATCCGGAGGTGGTGAACTGGATTGATCGTCGTCACTTCTGCCCGGTGAAGGATCATTATGGCCAGACCGAAACCGGCATGACCTGTTGCAACTTCCACGGCCTGGACCACCCGATTCGCCAGGGCTCCATGGGTTTCTCATCGCCAGGCCACAGAGTAGTGGCGTTGAACGAAAAAAATGAAGAGGTGGGAGAGGGCGAAATCGGCCAGTTGGCAGTGGATCTCAAGGCGTCGCCGCTGTTCCATTTTGATGGCTACACCTGGGGCGAGAAAGACCCGTTCGTGAACGGCTACTACCTGACCGGAGATATGGTGATCTGCCATGGTGATGGCAGTTTCTCCTTCAGCGGCCGTGACGACGACATTATCACCACAGCAGGTTACCGCGTGGGGCCAGCGGATGTGGAAAGCACGCTGCTGGAGCACGCGGCGGTGGCCGAATCCGGTGTGGTGGCCAAGCCGGACGAAAAGCGTGGCTCGATCATCAAGGCTTATGTGGTGATCAAATCCGGTAAGGAGCCGGCTGACGACGCTGTGCTCAAAGAAGAGCTTCAGGAACTGGTTCGCCACCGCTTGTCGACCCATGCTTACCCGCGGGAAATCGAGTTTGTGGACGAGTTGCCGAAAACACCCAGCGGCAAGATCCAACGCTTTGTGTTGCGCAACCGGGCCAAAGAGGAAGTCGCCGTATGAAGATTACCTTTGAGGAGCTGCGTTATTTCCTTGAAGAGCAGTTTCCGCAGGGGGCCTCATACGGCACCCTGCAGGAGCTCGGAGATGGCTGGGCAGAAATGAAGCTGGAGGTAGACGAAGAACACCTGCGCCCCGGGGGAACCGTGTCTGGTCCCGCCATGATGGGGCTGGCCGATGTGGCCATGTATGCCGCGTTGCTCAGCAAGATTGGCCTGGTGCCTTTGGCCGTTACCACCAACCTGAATATCAATTTCCTCAGGAAGCCGGCGGCGCATGCGCCTATCTGGGCCAGGGCGACCATTCTCAAGGTGGGGCGAACCATCGGTGTGGGCGAAGTGTTTGTGTATTCCGAGGGCTCGGAAGAGCCCGTTGCGCACTCCACCATGACCTATTCCATACCGCCGGAAAAATAACCAAGTTTATTCTTGACGTTTACGTATACGTCAATCTAATCTGTGGGTTGATTGTTAAATACAACAATAACAAAAGGTGAAGTGGCTCATGAGTGAACAGTTCGTTCTCGAGACCCGTAACCTGGTCAAGGAATTCAAAGGGTTTGTAGCGGTTGATAACGTCAACCTGCAGGTCCGTCAGGGTGATATCCATGCACTGATCGGGCCCAATGGCGCGGGCAAGACCACGGTCTTTAACCTGCTGACCAAATTCCTGAGCCCGACCAGAGGCCAGATCCTCTACCACGGTGAAGACATCACCTCCCTGAAGTCTGCGGCCATTGCCCGTAAGGGTATCGTCCGCTCGTTCCAGATCTCAGCGGTGTTTCCCCATATGACGGCGCTGGAGAATATCCGCATTGCGCTGCAAACCGCAGAGGGCACGTCTTTCAGCTTCTGGAAATCCGGTGCCTCCCTGAACCGGCTGAACCAGCGCTGCATGGAATTGCTGGATTCCGTCGGCCTTATCGAGTTTGCCAACACCACCACCGTAGAACTGGCCTATGGCCGCAAGCGTGCGCTGGAACTGGCCACCACCCTGGCGATGGAGCCCAAGCTGCTGTTGCTGGACGAACCAACCCAGGGCATGGGATCGGAAGACGTAGACCGGGTAGTAGAGTTGGTTCGCAAGGCCGCCGCTGGCCGCACCGTCTTGATGGTGGAGCACAACCTGAGTGTGGTCAGCAAATTGTGCGACCGCATTACGGTGCTGGCTCAGGGTGCTGTGCTGACGGAAGGCGATTATCAAGCTGTCTCTGCAGACCCGAGAGTCCGTGAAGTGTACATGGGCAGCGATGGCAGCGGAGAACGCGGTGGCAAGAGTCCCGCCGAGCAGGCGGAGGCAGCACAATGAGACAGAATCCCCAGAAAGACTACGAACAGTTGCGTGTGTCTGGCCTGCACGCCTTTTACGGCGAATCTCACATTCTCCATGGCGTTGACCTGGTGGTTAAGCGTGGCGAGCTGGTCACCCTGCTTGGCCGCAACGGCGCCGGCCGCAGCACCACCCTTAAGGCCATTATGAATATGGTGGGCCGCCGGACTGGTTCCATCATGATCAACGGCGAAGAAACCATGCAGTGCGCGCCGCACCATATTGCGAGGTTGGGAGTGGGGTATTGCCCCGAACACCGGGGCATTTTTTCCTCTCTCAACGTCCAGGAAAACCTCACCTTGCCGCCGGTGGTGCGCAGTGGCGGTATGAGCCTGGAAGACATCTACAACATGTTCCCAAACTTGTATGAACGTCGGTTCAGCCAGGGCACCAAGCTGTCCGGTGGCGAGCAGCAGATGCTGGCGATGGCCCGCATCCTGCGCACCGGCGCCAACATGCTCCTGCTGGATGAGATCACGGAAGGGCTTGCGCCCGTGATCGTAGAGAAGTTGGGCGAGGTGCTGATGGCGCTCAAAGAGAAAGGCCTGACCATCATACTGGTTGAACAGAATTTCCACTTTGCAGCCCCGCTGGCTGACCGGCATTACGTGGTTGAGCATGGGCAGATTGTGGAAGAAATCCACGCCGATGAACTGAGTGCCAAACAATCGGTGCTGGACGGCTATTTGGGGGTCTGAACTCCGGATAGAGCGAAAGTAATAAAACCAACAACACTAACCAACGCAAGACAGTAGCGGAGATACAACAATGACAATGACCAAAAAGCTTCTGACCTCAGCCGTTGCATCAGCTCTGATGGTAAGTGGCGCACAGGCCGCCATTTCTGACAACACGGTCAAGATTGGCTATCTGGCCGACATGTCTGGCACCTATCGTGACCTGGCAGGCCCGAACGGCCTTAAGGCTCTTGAAATGGCGGTCAAGGATTTTGGTGGCACTGTGAACGGTGCCAAGATCGAAGTCGTCAGTGCCGATGACCGTAACAATCCGGACGCTTCTTCCAGCACCGTTCGCCGCTGGGTGGAAAACGACAAGGTGGATATGGTCGCGGGCATGGTGGCTTCGTCTGTCACCATCGCGGTCAGCAAGATCCTTGAGGAGAATGACCGGCTGGGTATTGTCTCCGGCTCTGCCGCTTCCAGCATCACCAACGAACATTGTACCGCTAACCACATCCACTATGTGTATGACACCTATCCGCTGGCCAACGGCACCGCCAGTGCGGTGGTTAAAGAGGGCGGCAAGAGCTGGTACCTGATGACCGCAGACTACGCCTTCGGCCACGCCCTGGAAGCAGACGTTACCCGCGTGGTGGAGGCCAACGGGGGTGAGATCGTCGGCTCTGTGCGCCATCCGTTCCCGACCCAGGATTTCTCCTCCTTCGTGCTGCAGGCCCAGGCTTCAGGTGTCGATGTCGTTGGCCTGGCCAACGCCGGTTCCGACACCACCAACGCCATCACCACCGCCAGTGAATTCGGTGTTACCCAGGCGGGCCAAACCCTGGCAGCCTTGCTGCTGTTCCTGACCGACGTGCACGCGCTGGGTGTCGACACAGCCCAGGGTATCCAGCTCACCACCGGCTGGTACTGGGACATGAACGATGCCACCCGGGAGTGGTCAGACCGCTTCATGAAAGAAACCGGTGTGCGCCCCACCATGGTGCATGCGGGTATCTATTCCAGCACCCTGCATTACCTGAATGCCGTGGCCGCGGCAGGGTCGGACGATGCCCAAACCGTTCGCAAGCAGATGATGGACACACCCATCAACGACATGTTCGCCACCAACGGTCGTATCCGTGCCGACGGCCGGATGGTGCACGACATGTATCTGGCCGAGGTGAAAACACCGGCGGAATCCAACAACGAATGGGATCTGTACAAGATCCTGCGGACCATTCCGGCCGACGAAGCCTACCGCCCACTCTCTGAGAGCAAGTGCAAACTGGTGACTAACTGAGGCTGAGCAAAGCTGAGGCACGCCCTGCAAAGGGCAGGGCGTGCCCGGCGTGTCACTGAGCCGACAAGCTCAATACCAATGTACGTGTTGCTTGTGGAGTTAAACCCATGACCATGATTTTCGGCGTCCCTCTTGCTGTGCTCTCCGGTCAGCTTTTGATCGGGTTCATCAATGGCGCCTTCTATGCCCTGTTAAGCCTGGGCCTTGCCATCATCTTCGGCTTGCTGAAGATCATCAACTTCGCCCACGGTGCCATGTATATGCTGGGTGCCCTGTTGACGGTGGTTATGTTCAACACCCTGGGCGTCAACTATTGGGTCGCCCTGTTTATGGCACCGCTATTGGTCGGCGTGTTCGGGGTGCTGATTGAATACTTCCTGCTCCGGCGAATTGCCGGGCAAGATCACATTTACAGCCTGCTGCTCACCTTCGGGGTGGCGCTGATTATTCAGGGCGTGCTCACCAATATCTACGGTGTGTCTGGCCTGCGCTATGCCATGCCCGATATGTTCAAGGGCGGCATTAAACTGGACTTTATGTTCCTGCCTTATTACCGGGCCTGGGTGATTGTGGTGGCGCTGCTAGTGTGTTTCGGCACCTGGTTCATGATTGAAAAAACCAAACTTGGGGCCTACTTGCGCGCCGGCACGGAGGATTCCCAACTCATGCAGGGCTTTGGCATCAACGTGCCCTTGCTGGTCAGCCTCACTTACGGCTTTGGTGTGGCGCTGGCGGCTTTTGCCGGTGTGCTTGCCGCACCCATCTACTCAGTCACGCCTGGCATGGGCGCCAATACGCTGATCGTGGTGTTTGCTGTCGTAGTGATTGGCGGTATGGGCTCCATTGGCGGGGCGATTATCACCGGCATTCTGATGGGCGTGATTGAAGGCCTCACCAAAACCTTCTATCCACCCGCATCGTCTGCAGTCATTTTCCTGGTCATGGTGGTGGTGTTGATGTTCCGACCCTCCGGCCTGTTCGGTAAGGAAGCATAATCATGAGCCAATCCTTTAATCCCGCCGACGTGCGAAAGGCGATCATCGACCAGCAAAAGGCCCAGGATCGCCGGAAAATGCTCCTCAACGGCGTACTGCTGCTCTTGCTGCTGGCGGCGCCATTCGCGATGTATCCGGTCTTCCTGATGAAGATCCTGTGCTTCGCACTCTTTGCGGTGGCCTTTAACCTGCTGTTCGGTTTTACCGGGCTGTTGTCCTTTGGCCATGCCGCGTTTCTCGCCACCGGCGGCTATACCACCGGTTACCTGCTCAGCAACTACTCAGGCCTGACCACAGAAATGGGTATCATTGCAGGCACCCTGGTCGCAACGGCCCTGGGCCTGGCGTTCGCCTTGTTGTCCATTCGCCGGCAAGGCATCTACTTTGCCATGGTCACCCTGGCCCTGGCTCAATTGGTCTACTTCTTCTTCGTTCAGTCGGAATTCACCGGCGGCGAAGACGGCATGCACGGCATTCCCCGGGGCCACCTGTTCGGGCTGATTGACCTGTCGGAAAACCTGAACATGTACTACTTCGTGCTGGCCGTGTTCATCGGTTGCTACCTGCTGGTCCAGCGCATTGTCAGCAGCCCCTATGGACAGGTGCTCAAGGCCATCAAGCAGAACGAACCCCGCGCGGTGTCACTCGGCTACAACGTGGACCGCTACAAAGTACTGGCGTTCGTGATCTCAGCGGCGCTGGCAGGTCTGGCTGGTTCCATGAAATCGGTGGTATTCCAGCTGGCGTCACTCAACGACGCCCATTGGCATATGTCCGGCGAGGTCATCCTGATGACACTGGTCGGCGGCATGGGCACCTTGCTTGGCCCGGTGGTCGGCGCCACCTTTGTGGTCAACATCGAATACCAGTTGTCCCAGGGGCCACTGCGGGATTGGGTAGACCCGATTCTCGGTGGCATCTTCGTGCTCACCGTACTGGCGTTCCGCAGCGGCATCGTCGGCGAAATCCAGAAATTCCTGCGCAAAAACCTGGGGTGAGTGCGATTGGACCGGCTGTTGGCAACGAGGTGTGCCAACAGCCGGTATGGGTTTAGAGCCAGGTCAGGCCGATGCTGATGATGGCGCCGGTAATGAACAGCAGCATCAGACAATAGCCCATGATGTCTTTGGCTTTTAGCCCGGCAATCGCCAGCACGGGCAGGGCCCAGAAAGGTTGCAGCAGGTTGGTCCAGGCGTCACCCCAGGCTACCGCCATGGCAACCCTTGGGATATCGGCACCCAGTTCCTGGGCAGCTGGCAGCATAACCGGCGCCTGCACCGCCCATTGCCCACCCCCAGACGGCACAAAGATGTTCACCAGGCCCGCGCTGATAAAGCTCCAGAAAGGCAGGCTTTGCGCGCTGGCGATGGAAACGAAGCCCGAGGAAATGCTGGCGGCAAGGCCGGATGCAGTCATAACCCCCATGATGCCTGCATAGAAGGGGAACTGAATCACGATGCCGGAACCACCTTTAACCGCCTCGTTCAGGCTGGCCAGCAGGCGTTTGGGAGTCTGGTGCAGAATGATTGCCAGGAACAGGAACATGAAGTTGACGATGTTCAGGTTCAGGCCGCCACCGTTAATAAAATACTGGAAGATGAACGCGATGCCGCTGAAGCCAATCATCCACGCCAGAATCCTGCTGTTTTCCAGGTGGTCCGCCGGGCGATTGATCACAACGGCGGTGTCTGGCTCGTCGTCCAGCACTTTCGGGTCTGCGTACACGCTGTTTCGTTCCTCGGGCAACATGAGCCGGTTAACGAGCGGCACCACGATAAACAGGGCCACCACGATGGCCAGGTTGAAAAACGCGAAAATGGTTTCGCTGGTGCCGATAACGCCGATCACGTTCTCCGTGAAGTGGCCATCGGTGGCAATCACCAGCGGAATGGACCCCGCCAGCCCGCCGTGCCACACGATAAACCCGGAGTAGGCGCTGGCGATCAACAGCGGATAGTGCACACGAACCTGCCGAGCCAAGGCTTTGGCAAACAGCGCTCCCACCACCAGGCCGAACCCCCAGTTGATCCAGCTGGCAATCAGGGCCACGAAGGTAACCAGCACAATCGCCTGTCCAGGCGTTCTTGCCAGGCCCGCAATCCGGTTGAGTATGCCGCGCACCAGTGGTGTGCTGGCCAGCATAAACCCGGTGACCAGCACCAGCAGCATCTGCATGGAGAACGTCAGCAGGTTCCAGAAGCCATTACCCCACATCTCGATCACCGCCAACGGGCCATGGCCTTCAAAGACCATAGCGGCGATGAACGACAGTAGCGTGAGGATAATAACGAACAGGTAGGGGTCTGGCAGGTACTTCTCCACCAGACTGACAAAGGGTTTGGATGCTCTGTCTAACATGGTGTTCTCCTTTATTATTTTTGGGTCATCATAAGCTTAGCAATCAAACGGAAAAACGCATGCTGCAGGGATCATTCTTTTGTCGGATGTGCTCCTCACGCGCGCCAGATGAGTCGCTCAAATAGCACTGACATGTTGATGTACTAATTTGGTAGATTCAGGTACTGAATCCTCTCTACTCTGAAAACGGAGTCTATTCATGCAGCCCAAAGACATCGTGGCGCAGTTCATTTCAGACATTCAGGCCCAGCGTTTTGATGAGGCAAAGGCCTTGCTGATTGAGGAGGGGTTTGAATATGTGGGGCCGAACATGCGTTTCCTCCGGCCCGACGACATGCTGGCGTACCAGTTCGGCATGGCGGCCATCCAGAAAGACCTGATTATTCGCCAGCTCAGCGCTGACGGCGAGCACGTATACGCCATCCTGGACTACCAGACCCACTTCAAACCGATCGGAGACGTGCGGCTTGCGGTCTGGTTTCGTGTCCGGAATGACAAAATACACACGGTTGAGACGTTCTATAACGCCGCCGTGGTTGAAAACATGCTTGGGGGCAACCTGCCGTCCGCCAGTTGAAGGGCTGAGAATAGGCGGGCTTTGTGTGTTTGCCCTTTGGCGGCTAAGTGGCTATCCGTTGCGCCCATTCCCGATTATGCTAGTGAAATAGACTTTCACATGTGAAGTAAATAGCTGCGCCTATGCCTGTCGATCTTGAAACCCTGTATCCCAAGCTGGTGAACCTGTTGCTGGATCCGGTATTTGTTGTGGATGAATCCGGGAATATTGTGTTTGTCAGCGACGCCTGTGAAGCGCTGCTGGGGTACACCGCCTCTGAAATGATCGGCACGCTGATTTTCGATTACCTTCATCCTGATGACCGTGAGCGCACCCGCGCAGAAGCCAAGCGCGTTATGCAGGGCCAGGCCCATACAAACTTTGAAAACCGATACCTTCATAAGGAGGGCCATGCGGTTCACATATTATGGTCCGCGCGCTGGTCAGAAGACGACCGGTTGCGAATAGGCCTGGCCCGTAATGTGACGTCTCTGCGGCGCGCCAATCAAACCCGGGATGCGCTCTACCGAATATCGGAAGCCACACACGCTGCCGATAGCCTGCGTGGGATCTGCGACGGTGTGCGGCAGGTGATTACAGAGCTGTTTCCGCACAACGATCTACACCTGGTTTTGTATGATCCGGTGAAGGCGGTGTTGACCGCTCCGGACTGGTCAGCTGATCGCGCAACCGACTGGATTGAAGGTTCGATGCAACCCGGCACCGCCCTGGCGGAGGTGATCGGCTCCGGGCGGGCCTTGCTGACCTCTCGGGACCCCTCCCAACCGGGGCTTGGGGCGAAAACGGCGAATGGATTGAAATCGCCGGGCCCCTCGAACTGGTTGGGTGTGCCCCTAATCTTAAACGATTCGGTATTAGGCGCGCTGGTGATTGAGAGCCCATCAGAGCACACCCATTACCGCGATGCGGACCAGGAGCTGCTTCAGTTCGTTGCCACCCAGGTTGCGACCGTTGTCGAGCGTAAGCGCGCGGAAGATCACTTGCGTTTTCTTGCACACCACGACCCACTGACGGGTTTGACTAACCGATCACTGTTTTACGATCGGCTGGAAACCGCCCTCAAATCAGCCAGCCGGCATAACAGCCATGTGGCGCTGTTGTATCTGGACCTGAATGATTTCAAACAGATCAACGACAACCTGGGCCACGAGGCAGGCGACCAGTTGCTGATCGAAACCGCCCGCCGGCTGGAACAGTGCACCCGCGAAACAGACACCGTTGCGCGCATGGGCGGTGACGAGTTCACCGTGTTGTTGACCGACATCGGCGATCTTGCCGCAGCGGAGGCTGCCGTTGGCAAAATCCGCGAGGTAATGGCTGCGCCCATGGTGCTGGAAGGCCAGAGGGTGCTGATTTCCTTCAGCGTGGGTGTTGCCTTGTACCCGGAAGACGGCCACACAGCGCGCAATCTGCTTGGCCGCGCCGATTCGAAAATGTACGAGCAAAAACGGAGTCTCTGAACGGGCTTCTTCACTGCAAAGCCTGCTCAGCTGCCGACCTGTCTCCGGATGTGATCAATCACCAACCCGTGCTCATGCTGCGGGCTGAACATCACAATGTCGGTGTCTTGCTCGGCGCGCACACTATGCCCGGGTGGCCAGTAGAACAGATCCCCGTTACGGGAGGTTTCTTCACTGCCATCCAAATACAGTGCCGTGATTTCCCCTTTCACCACATAACCCCAGTGGGGGCATTGGCAGCGGTTGCCCTCAAGCCCGTGTAGCAACTCGGTGATGTCGGTGCCAGCACCAAAGGAGAAGTATTCGGCCCCCATGGTGTTGTAACCGGATACATCGCCAAAATCGGTTTGTTGTCGTGCTTTTGCCCCCGGAACATCAATTCGAACAGGTATATCCTCTTTTGCGATACGCATAGAAATCACCTCCGTGGTGCTTCTTTCTGGCTGCTCCTACCTCATACATACATCCCGGCAGCTATTTATAAAGGTAGCAGAAAGAACCGAGGCGGGATTAATGCTTGCCCGTCAGAAAACAAACGAATCCATTGAAAGCACCCCGTGCTCAATCCCGCCTTCTATAACGGTGCCCCGGGCACCGGAACCAGCAGCCCCAAGGGCCACCAGCAGTAGCAGGAAATGCTCAACGGTGGGGTGTGCGCGGCGAGCGTGGGGAGCCAGGGTCAGGGCGTTTACCAGCCGCTCGTGATCGCCTGCAATCACCGCTTCCCGAATCCAGTGGCTGAAGTCCCGGGCGTATTCGCTTGCCTGTTCGTCGCGCCAGCGGACCTCATACAGGTTGTGGGTCAGGCTACCGGAGCCGACGATCAGAACACCTTCCTTTTCCAATGGAGCGAGCGTCTGGCCCAGGCGCCAGGCAGAGTGGCTGTCGAGCCAATCCGGCAGGGATACCTGAAATACCGGCACGGACGCATCCGGGTAAAGGTGCCGCAACGGCACCCAGGCCCCGTGGTCGAGGCCGCGTTGGGCGTCGGCGACCGGTTTCCAGCCCGCTTCCTCAAGCAGAGAAAGTGCCATTCTGGCAAAATCCGGGTGGCCGGGAGCCGGGTATTCGAGCTCATAAAGCGCGGGTTCAAAACCGTTGAAGTCGTGGATGGTTGCCGGCGTTTCGGCAAGGCCTACCCGCACCTCGGGTGTCATCCAGTGGGGCGACACCACCAGCACAGCTGCCGGCCGCGGAAGTTGCTGCCCCAGCCGGGTGAGGGCCGGGCCTGCCAGGCCCGGCTCCAGCGCAAAGGTGGGGGCGCCGTGGGATACGAACAGACTGGTCATGGCGCGTTGCTCCTTTGGGTTGAGTTCGGTGTACTGTTTAGCGAGCGGCCACAAGCCGGTCAACCGATGCGCGCCCGGCTCCGCTGAACATCAGCGAAACAGACGCCGCCAGCAAGGCCAGTCCGAATTCGTAGCCATTGTTGCTCATAAACAGGCCGTTCTGGATGTGCACGCTGAAAATGGCAATCACCATGGCGAAGGCCAGAGCCGCGCTGGCAGGGCGAACCAGCAGGCCGATGATCAGCGCCAGACCGCCGAAGAACTCGGTACCGCCGGCCAACAGGGCCATCAGGTAGCCCGGGCTTAAACCAATAGAATCCATCCATTGCCCGGTACCTTCAAGGCCGTAGCCTCCGAACCAGCCGAACAGCTTCTGCGCACCGTGGGCGGCGAAGATAATACCTACCGGAATACGCAGGGCGAGGGCGCCCCAGCCAGCGTTGGTATCGAGCAATTTGTTGATGAGTGCGTTGTTCATAATCGTGTTTCCTTCTGTGTGGTTGAGTATGGGGCTACTTTACGGGGATCTATTTTCGGGATAAATATGCGTTTAATAGATTGACTGTTTCAAAAAGTGGAACAATAAGATGGATCGATTACTGGAAATGCAGACCTTCTGCGCCGTTGTGGAAGCCGGCAGTTTTGTCGCCGCCTCCGAGACCATGGGTATGTCCAAGGCTGCGGTGTCGAGGTACATCAACGAGCTGGAATCGCGCCTTACCGTGCGGCTGCTACACCGCACCACCCGGCGGTTGTCCCTGACAGCGGAAGGGGAGGTGTTTTACGTTCGTTGCCGGGAACTGCTGGCGGGGGTGGAAGAGGCCGAAGCAGAATTGACCTCGCGCACCAGCGTGGCCAAAGGGGTGCTGCGCATCAACGCACCGGTGAGTTTCGGCATTCGACACCTGGCCCCGCTGTGGGGCGAGTTCCACGCCCGGTTTCCGGATTTGGAACTGAACATCGAGCTGTCTGATCGCATCGTGGATATCGTTGAAGAAGGCTTTGACCTGGCTATTCGGATTGCCAGCCTGCGAACCTCCACCCTGGTGAGCCGTCGCCTCACCAATACCCGGCTGATGGTGTGCGCCTCTCCCGAATACATCCGGGCGCACGGTGCACCCGAAACGCCGGAAGACCTGATGCACCACAAGGTCATTGCCTACAGCAACCTAGCCAGCGGTAACGAATGGCAGTTTCAGGGGCCGGAGGGGCTGGTTAGCACGCGGGTGCGCCCGTGGATGCACGCCAACAACGGTGACACCTGTTGTGCCGCCGCCGTGGCCCACCAGGGAGTGGTGTACCAGCCGAGCTTCCTGTTGCGTGATGATCTGGACTCGGGCAGGCTGGTGGAGTTGCTGCCGGAATACTGCTCTACCGAGCTGGGAGTGTATGCGGTTTATCCCACCCGCAAGTTCGTTACGCCCAAGGTGAGGGCACTGGTGGATTTCCTGGTGGCAACGTTGCCAGACGCTGTGTAGTGCCGCCGTAAATTTACAGTAGCCTGCCGGAGGTGACATGAAGTTTCCTTCAAGTACCTCGTTTGCCCTCCTGGGTGCCGCCCTGATTGCCATCAGCTTCGGGCTGGCTCGTTTTGCCTTCGGCTTGTTCGTGCCGCCGATCCGGGCAGAGCTGGAACTCTCGCCAGACATGATCGGCATCATCGGCGCGCTTCCCCTCATCAGTTTTATCCTGGCTACCCTGGTCGCGCCGCTGGCGGCTGATCGCTTGGGTGCCCGCAACACGGCGGTGCTGTCTGGTGGCTTTGGTGCGGTGGGCCTGGTGTTGATCAGCCAGGCGGCGGGCGTTTTGTCGCTGGGTGTGGGCGTAGTCGCTTGTGGTATCTGCACTGGCCTGATGATGCCGGCACTGACCGCCGCCATGCAGGCGCTGGTAAAACGCTCTCTGCATGGGCGCGTGAGCTCGGTGATGAACGCCGGTACCAGCGTGGGTGTGGTGGTTGCCGCGTCGGCCATTCTGTTACTGGCCGGGGCCTGGCGTTATGCCTATTTCTCTTTCGCGGTTTTGGCGGTTATCGGGGTGTTGGCAACCTGGTATTTAATCCCCTCGGTTTCGCGAGTCATGCCGGCGAACGCAGCGCCGCCGCCTGCCATCACTACCCTGCAGTGGGTACGCCTGCTGCGGCTCTCATTGTTCGCCTTCGTGATGGGCTTTGTGTCTGCCGCGTACTGGATTTTTGCACCGGACCTGGCGGTTACCGTGGGTGCCTTGCCATCGGGTTCCACCGGCTGGTTGTGGCTGGGGGTAGGCCTGGCCGGGCTAGGCGGTGCTGTGGTTGCAGACCTTGCCGATCGCAACAACCCACCCATCACCCAGGCGCTGATGCTGATGATGCTGTCTGCCAGCCTGGCCCTACTGGCCGCCAGCCCCGGCAATATAGTGATTGCGGTGTTTTCCGCCCTGATATTTGGCCTGGCCTACATGAGCCTGACCGGCCTGTACCTGATGACCGGCATCCGCCTGCTACCCGGCCGGTTGTCTGTGGGGCCGGTGCTGCCCTTTATATCGGTATCCCTTGGCCAGGCCATCGGCTCGCCCATCGTGGGTATGTTGGTGAACGAATTCAGTTATGCGGATGCGTTTGCCATGTTTGCCGCCATCGGCATACTGGCGGCACTGCTGTCGCCGCTTTACCCGCGTTCCCTTGAACAGGGCGCAGAAGAGCAGGGCGAGGACGAAACCGGCTTGCAGGCGGCTTATGATTATCAGTTGCAGACTGAGGAGGGGGAGCCGTATCGGGCCGTCAAAATCGAGGCTCCGAGTGAGGGCGACTAACCATGATCCTGAAGTCGACTAAGGTAAAACGTCTGCGCCATGTTGTTATCTCGGTTTCAGTGAACCACTACAATGGCCTTGTGACTGGAGTGACCAGCTTGATAAAGACATCTTTATAAGGCGAATCTAGCAGAGTGCGCACCTATTGGCATCCCGGCATGGGTTTCTGCGCCATCTGTGAAGCGGAGAAAGCGTAGAGGCTTTCTTGAAATCGAGTGCTGCTGATACACTTTCACCACATATGGAGCGCATGCAACTCTGAAGAGGGTAGGCATAGGGGGCAGAGTTGCCCATCAAGGAGAGTTCGGGATAGTTTCCCGGGCATCAAGGAAGAAGCAAGGAGCAAAGCCATGAGCGGCAAGAAAGTTGTGCTGTTGGGGGATCTAGGTACCGACCATGAGGGTTTCCCGCCCACCCCGGTAATCAATGGTTCCCCGAATGTATTCATCGACGGCAAGCCCGTCGCTCGGGTAGGCGATCAGCTTGCCCCGCACTCCAAACCCAAGCATTCCCCTCATCCGCGTACTATCGCTTCCGGTTCAAGCACGGTTTTCATTAACGGGTTACCCGTTGCCACAACCGGTGGTGCGATTTCCTGTGGTGGCGTCACCATTGGCAGCAGTAGCGTGGTGGTAGGCGATACCCATGCGCCATTGCCATTCTCTGGTGTTTCGGGGGCAAATTCTCACTCTGCGCCTTTGAGCTCAGAATCCAGTACAGCAGAAACACACACAAACGGCATGCAGGCCTCTTCCGGGGCGCAGCTGCGCAGTAGCACCTCCAGCCACGCAGGTGGAAGAGGTGGCTCAGCCGCAACCCCTTCTCAGGCCTACAAGGATATTGATGAGTCTGGCAAAACCCTTCGCCTGGGGGTGTTTTTTGATGGCACTGGCAACCATCGGGGCAATGACCAGATCCTGGCGAACCGCGATGTGACGAATGTGGCGAAGTTGTATAACTTATACCGTGACGATGGCGTTGGTAGTGGCCATCGGGCGATTTATATTAAAGGCCCTGGGACTATCGACGGCAAGCACACTCCGGATGGCTTTGAGGCCTCGGAGGACCTCATGGGCCTGGGTTTGGGCATTGGGCCCGAAGGGGGCCATGACAGGATAGAGATTGCGATTACAAGGATGCGAGATGAAATCCATGCTGGGGATTACAACGAAGTGGTCTTCGATGTATTCGGCTTCAGCCGTGGCGCGGCCCTGGCCCGGCATTTTGTCAATCTGATCAATGAACAACCGGAAACGGTCCTGCTGCCCCAGTTTAAGGGTGCCTCTTTGTTCTCCCCAATGGTTGGCGTTACACCCGTACCCGCTTTCCCGTCTGGTGTGAAGGTGCGGCTCAATTTTGTTGGCCTGTTTGACACTGTGGGTAGTTTTTACCTACCTGGAGACAACGCCAACCTGGACTTTAACCTGAACCTTTCACCCGGCAGTGCAGACCAAGTGGTGCACCTTACGGCCCATCATGAGATCCGCAAGAATTTCCCGTTGAGTAGCATTATGGATGCCAACGGTAATGGGCCATCACACTTTACAGAAATTGCAGTACCGGGTGCCCATTCCGATGTGGGTGGCGGTTATGAAAACCCGGACAAAGGCTTCGAGAATATTGAGAAGATCGTTCTGGGCATCCACTCGGGTCTTGCGGACGGCGGCCATACTCAGCGCACAGCGATTCCACAGCTTGAGGCGAAGTACGCGCGCCCAGGCCGGACTGTGGTGGCGGTGCCACAGCCAAACGGCGATATCCACGTGCAGGAGCGTAGGCGTACCCGTAAGGAATTGGCTATCTATAACCTGCATCGGATGTACGAATTCGCGTTGCAGAGCGACGTGCCACTCAGGCAGATGAATACCAACAATAAGGACTTTCAAATCCCCCAAGACTTGCGGGCCGCGCTGAGCAGTTGGCATACAAGTGAGGGATCACTTTCTGCGTTAAGAGATTACCTGGGTGGATATATCCACACTTCTGACAGCATCTACCGGCTTGGTTTGGAGCCGGAACCCTCCGGTAATCGAAGTGTGTTTTTCAACCGGCCAACTAAAGCCATAACCCCGCTCAGGAAAGGAGTTGCTCATGCGCAATAACATCACGGCAAGGGTAGCCTTTTCATTTCTATTGCTGGTCTTGGTAACAGCTTGCTCCTCGGAACCTCGCGAGTACGACTTTGCCGTGTCTGTGGCGGGAGGGCCTGAAGGGTGGCCTGTTTGGGTAAAGCAAGTTGAGTTCGATGGAGTGTGGACTGTTGGCGCTGGCTCCTTGGGTGGAGGCTTTGACCAAAGGCCTCCTGGAGGGAAGGTGTCAATTATCTACCCCAAAAAGGCGCCTCGTTCCGTATATGCGCAATGGTTTTCCTACCGGACTCAGACGTTCTATGAAGTTACCTTCTCGCTACCCGAGGATCTTGATGACAAGTTGCGTAAGTGGTATCGGGACTACCCGCTTGATGACTACAACCATACTCTGATTGTTGGGTTTTCGGGTAAGGGGGAAGCGCTTGCTTGGTGGAAAGCTTTCTGCTCTACCTGCAACTATGATCGCAGCCACGATTTCCACACGCCGCTGGTCGAAAACGTCCAAGCCGAAGTGGCCGAAGGGGACCCAAGCGGCTACCGATTGCAAACTCAGGAGTTGATTGATGAGGGAAGTATGCCGTCGCCGTGGTAGTCGTTTCATCGGCAACAGTCCCTGACCCACCGATGGAACGACCGGTCAGGGTGTGGTTTAGAGCCACGTAAGAGAGTCCGTTTCTGCCGTGAGTGCCCGACAGCTCGGCGAGGCTGAAGAAGCAGGCGCTCTCGCTCATGATCTTAGTGTAGCCGCTGCCGCGGTCAAGAAAACACTATTGCCTATCGTTTCCGAGAAGGCTCATGTGTGTTAGCAGATTCTGCCTGAAGGCGCTCCACCAGCCACACTTTGATGATTGATTGGCGGGTAACGCCAATGCGCGCAGCCTCACGATCCAAAGACTCGACAACCCAAGCCGGGAAATCGACGTTGATTCGCTTTTGTTCCTGATTAACGCGGCGAGCAGAGGACAGGTCCAGATCATCAATAATATCTTCCTGACCTTCCTCAAATTTTTTGTCGAAGTCTTTAGCTTTCATAGAGCTCAACCTCCTTCTTGCGGGAACGCCTGACTGAAATCAGACGAATACGAGCATCCCTGTATGTGACGACAGCCGACCAGTGCTTTTCACCAATCTTGCCGATTAGCAAAAACCGCTGCTCATCCTCTGATTTTGCGCGGATCTCCAGCAGGTATGGATCTTTCCACAGCCTCTGTGCAGCAACGAAATCAATACCGTGCTTATCCAGATTGGCCTGGCTTTTTGCTTCGTCGAATTCAAATTCACCCATGAGTACAAATTATTCCTTTTTTACTCAGACAGCAAGATCTGGAAAGTAGCTGTAGATCTGAGCCCGCAGCATGCGCGGCCTTGGAATGAAGGCGAAGCCGCATAGGAAAAGACGTCGTCGCACCTGCGATGGTTATACCGATTCATAGTCACTCGGATGATTAAGCTCACGCTTTTTCCCCTTGAACGCCTCATAGAGCGCCCGATGGCGACGGAGCCCGTATTCGTCTGAACGGGTTTCATAGGCAGCCACCCATTCGATTAGATTATCCAGGTTTTCATCCTGCTCTTCCTTCGAGCTGAATTTCTCTGGCTCCCAGGGGCGTGAGCGACAATGAGCGATACAAACCTCAACCCCGGGATTCAGAAAAATGAGCTCGTCACACTCGCACAGAATCGGCTCGATGATGTCTGCGTAACAGCCTTCAATTATCCAGCACTTATTATCGGCAATAAAATGCCTTACATCCTTGATGCTATCTTGGATCGGGCGTCGCTGCGCCCCATTGTGAAATGCCACTTCATCAAGAGAAAGGCGAGGGGCTGGGTGTTTGGCAATTAATCTCTTCGCGAGAGTGCTTTTACCAGAGCCAGCATTTCCAAGAAGTATCGTTCTCACGGCGCTGTTCCTTCCTGGGTAACGCGTCGGTTTGGAGCCGCGGAGCGGCGGAAAATCGGTTGGACTTCCCCCACTGGTTATGAGTTGTTTCGATTTCTAGCGGCAATGCTTTTACATTCTGCATGAATTTCGACCAAGTTAGGCGGAACCTTGTACGAAATTGCAACCTTTTTGTCGAATGTAGGCAGAGGGTTATAAATAGGTCCTATCAAATGGTCAAATTCAAGACTAAGCAATAATAATGCTCTGTACGCTTTGTGAACCGACGCCTCGAATTCTCGTGATCGTTTCTCTAAATGTAGTGGTTCAATGATTCCGGACACCAACGTAGGTGGTAATATCACCACCATAAACGAGGTGTCTGATGACCAGAAAGCGACGTTCTTTTTCTCCTGAATTCAAACAGGAAGCAGCCAGCTTGGTGCTGGATCAAGGTTACACGATTCCGCAGGCCAGTGTGTCCCTGGGAGTCGGTGAAAGCGCTATTCGGCGCTGGGTTAACCAACTGGCCGAGGAGCGTGACGGTGTCACCCCGAAGGGCAAGGCCTTAACCCCGGAACAGCGCCGGATTCAGGAACTGGAAGCCCGCTGCAATCGACTTGAGCGGGAGAAGGAGATACTAAAAAAGGCTACAGCTCTCTTGATGTCGGACGAGATGAATCGTACGCGCTGATAGACCAGTTGGGGGAGCAGGAGTCAATTGAACTGGTCTGTGAAGCGTTTGAAATCAGCCGTTCCAGCTATTACGAGTACCGCCAACGGCGGAACCGTGTGGATGTAGAACGCCTGGCCCTGAAGGCTCAGGTAAACCGCCTGTTTACCAAGAGCCGTAGCTCTGCTGGCAGCCGGACAATCAAAGGCTTGCTCAGCGAGCAAGGTGTTGTCGTCGGTCGCTTCAAGATTCGACGTCTTATGAGCGAACTGGGCCTGATCTGTAAGCAGCCAGGCCCTCACGCCTACAAGCACGCCACAGTTGAACGACCGGATATCCCGAATCACCTGGATCGTGAGTTTGCAGTAGAGCAGCCCGACCAGGTCTGGTGTGGTGACATTACCTACATCTGGAGCGGCCAGCGATGGAGCTATCTGGCTGTGGTACTGGATCTTTACGCCCGGCGAGTTGTTGGCTGGGCAATGTCATCCAGTCCGGATGCGGACCTGGTTGTAAAAGCTCTGGATCACGCCTGGGAACAGCGTGGTCAGCCAGAGAAAGTCATGTTCCACTCGGATCAGGGAAGTCAGTATGCCAGCCGTAAGTTCCGTCAGAGGCTCTGGCGCTATTGAATGACCCAAAGCATGAGCCGGCGTGGCAACTGCTGGGACAATGCCCCGATGGAGAGACTGTTCCGAAGTCTGAAATCTGAGTGGGTACCGGCCCTGGGGTATCGGAATCTGCCTGAGGCCCAAAAAGATGTAGGTGGCTATCTGATGGACTACTACAACCGGCAACGGCCTCATACGTTCAACGGTGGCATTTCTCCCGTTGCGGCTGAGGAAAACCTTAAAATACTGTCCGGGATTAGTTGACCACTACACTTGCAATAACGCTACGCAAAACGAAGCGCGCTACATGATCACGAATTCCCCAGAGCGCAGTCTGCCTACACGACAGAAAAACCCGGCACTAGGAGTCTGCGCGGCAGAAGCCCGTTTCTGGCATAATAAACCGAAAATTTTTCGGCAACAGGACGTCTGATGGGAACCACTTTCCGCCCGTACTCGCCCGACCAGGAATTGCTCCTTCCCCCAAGCCTGAACGAGTGGCTGCCTGATGGCCACCTGGCCTATTTTGTCAGTGATGTTGTCGAGGAGCTGGATTTGAGTGCGTTTTACGCCCGCTACGAAGGCAACGGTCGGCGTAACTCGCCGTTCGATCCGCGGATGATGCTGAAGGTTCTTATTTACGCCTACGCCACCGGCGTATTCTCCTCACGCAAGATTGCCCGGAAGTTGGAGGAAGACGTCGCCTTTCGGGTTCTGGCTGCGGGTAATTTTCCCAAGCACCGCACGATCTGTGATTTCCGCAAACACCATCTGGTCGCCTTCAAGGCCATCTTCATTCAAGTCGTACGGATTGCCCGGGAGGCGGAGCTGATCACGCTGGGAACACTGGCGATTGATGGCACAAAGATTCGGGCTAATGCCAGTAAGCACAAGGCCATGAGCTATGGCCGCATGGGCGAGGAAGAAGATCGTTTATCGAAAGAGATCGATGGGCTATGTCGTCAGGCCCGTCGAACGGATGAGTCGGAAGATCGGCAGTTCGGCCCGGACCAGCGGGGTGATGAGCTACCTGAGGAGTTGCAGTACCGACAGGCGCGACTGGACAAGATCCGCGCTGCCAAGGAGAAGTTGGAAGCGGATCAGAAAGCGCGGGATGCCGCCAAAGGCCGGCACCCGGACGATGACCGCCGCCCACCCCGCGGTGGCCGGAACTTCAAGCGAGATTACGGGGTGCCGGACGACAAAGATCAAAGCAACTTTACCGACCCGCAAAGCCGGATTATGAAAACGGCGGATGGGTTCCAGCAATGCTACAACGGCCAGTTGGCCGTGGACGGTGAATTCCAACTGATTGTCGCTAATCATCTGGGCAGCAATGCCAGTGATCAGGGGCGCCTGATACCGCTACTGGATGACGTGAAAGACATCCTGAAAACCTATCCGAAACAATGCCTGGCCGATGCCGGTTACCGTAAAGAAGACGACTTACAGTCCCTGGAGGACAAAAGGATCGACGGTTATGTTTCGCTGCGTCGGGAAGGGAAAAAGAGCGCAGAGATAGACGCGAGCGGTTATCCAGCCACGTCACGGATGGCCGAGAAGCTGGCCACCGCGACGGGGCGTTCGGTTTACGCCCGGCGCAAGCATCTGGTTGAGGCGGTTAATGGCTGGATCAAGCATATTCTGGGCTTCCGGCAGTTCAGCCTGAGGGGGCTTAATGCCGTGCAAGGCGAATGGGATCTGGTCTGCCTGTCGCTTAACCTCAGGCGGATGAGTTCGCTGATGAGGCTGACATAGGCGATCTGAGGCGGCGTGCTGGGCCGTGCTGAGTGGTCGGGCTACGGTTGTGAGCTTGCCTATAACCGTCTTGATTGCCTGAATAGAAAATCGTGACTCTATCCGGTTGGATACTGCGCCTATACTCTCGGGCACAACCGTGATTCGGCGCGGCGGAGGCACTTGCTCAAAACACTTCTGCCGCGCAGACTCCTAGGCCGGGTTTTGAGGGGTGCGAATGGAGTTACGGAGGGCTACTTCTTCAACCCCATCTCCTCAATCGAAATCTCCCGCATCTTGAACTTCTGAATCTTCCCGGTCACGGTCATCGGGAAGGCATCCACAAACTTGTAGTTCTTGGGGATTTTGAAGTGGGCGATTTTGCCTTTGCAGAAGGCCTGCAAGTCCTCACCGGTCACCGGGTTTGTGTCTGGGCGCAGTTTTACCCAGGCAATCAGTTCTTCGCCGTATTTTTCATCGGGTATGCCGGTTACCTGCACGTCTTCGATGGCGGGGTGGGTGTAGAGGAATTCTTCGATTTCTTTCGGGTAGATGTTCTCGCCGCCGCGAATCACCATATCTTTGATGCGGCCGACGATCTGGATGTAGCCGTCTTCGTCCATGGTGGCCAGGTCGCCGGTGTGCATCCAGCCGCCGTCGTCTATGGCTTCACGGGTTTTCTCTTCGTTGTTCCAGTACTTCAGCATCACGCTGTAGCCACGGGTGCAGAGTTCGCCAATTTCGCCACGGGGCACCACGTTGCCGGTGCCGGGGTCGACAATCTTGGTTTCCAGGTGGGGCTGTGTTCGGCCAACGGTGGTGACCTGTTTCTCGAACGGGTCTTCGGAGCTGGTCTGGGTGGAGACCGGGCTGGTTTCGGTCATGCCATAGGCAATCTGCACTTCTTTCATGTTCATCTTGCCGTTGACCTTTTTCATCACTTCCGCCGGGCAGATGGAGCCGGCCATGATGCCGGTGCGCAGGCTAGAGAGGTCGTAGCTGTCAAACTCCGGGTCGGCCAGTTCGGCAATGAACATGGTGGGTACGCCGTACAGGGCGGTGGCTTTTTCCTGGTGCACGGCCTGCAGCACGGTTTTGGGGTCGAAGCCTTCGCCCGGGTAGATCATGGCGGTGCCGTGGGTAATGCAGCCCAGGTTGCCCATCACCATGCCGAAGCAGTGGTACAGGGGCACCGGGATAACCAGGCGGTCGTGCTCGGTCAGGCGCTGGCTTTCACCCACAAAGTAGCCGTTGTTGAGGATGTTGTGGTGGGTGAGGGTGGCGCCTTTGGGGTTGCCGGTGGTGCCGGAGGTGAACTGGATGTTGATGGGGTCATCAAACTGCAGTTCGCTCTGGCGTTGGCTGAGATCGGCTTCGGAAACGTCACCGGCAAAACCGATGAACTCTTTCCAGGTCCACATGCCGTCGTGCTTGTCTGAGTGCATGTTGATCACGGCGCGTAGGTCTGGCAGGTGATCGGCTTTGAGTTTGCCGGGGGCGCTGCGTTTCAGCTCTGGGGCCAGCTCGTAGAGCATTTCCCGGTAGTTGGAGGCTTTGAAGCTGTCTGCGGTCACCAGGGTGGTGATGCCGGCCAGATTGAGGGCGTATTGCAGTTCGTGCACGCCGTAGGCCGGGTTGATGTTCACCAGGATGGCGCCCACTTTGGCGGTGGCGAACTGGGTAACGGTCCACTCGTAACGGTTGGGGGACCAGATGCCGACCCGGTCGCCGCGTTTGACGCCGATGGCCATAAAGGCCCGGGCGGCTTCGTTGACCTTTTCAACGAACTCTTTGTAAGTCCAGCGGATGTCCTGGTGCAGACACACCAGGGCGTCGTTGTTGGGGAATTTTTCGGCGGTTTGGTCGAGCATGTCGCCGATGGTCATGCCCAGTAGCGGCTTGTCGGCGGTGCTGCTGGTGTAGCTTGGGAGAGTCTTGCTCATGTCTCTGCCTCCATTTGTTTTTGTAATTGAGGGCTGGCAAGTCAATGCACTTGCTAGCGACTCTGGCGGTGGTATTCCGGGTTGGGTTGCATGTCGCTGGCGATGGCCACGCGGTTACTCATGTTGTAAAAGCCGATCAGGTTGCTCAAGTCCCAGATGCCCCGGTCGCTCAGGCCGGCGCCTCGCAGGGCTTGGGTGTGTTCTTCGGTCACCAGGGCGGGTGTGCGGGTGAGCAGGGAGGCGAAATCGAGCATGGCCCGCTGGCGTTGGTCGAGTTTGGCGCTGCGGTAGTTCATCACCATGTGTTCGCCCAGGACCGGGTCGTCGCTCAGTACCCGCACGGCGGCGCCGTGGGCGACCAGGCAGTAGAAGCATTTGTTCTCTGAGGAGACCACAACGGCGACCATTTCCCGCTCGAGTTTGTTGAGTTCGCTTTCGCCGAGCATGAGTGCGTTGTAGAGGCGGGTGAAGCCTTCTAGCTGTTTTAGGTTGTGGCTGTAGGCGGTGAGTACGTTGGGGATCATGCCGAGTTTTTCCTGGCAGATCTGGAAGTACTTTTGGGTGTCTTCGGGCATGTCGCTGATCTCCGGGATGGGGAGATCCAGGGCCACTACGTTTTTGTTGCTCATTTTTGGGCTCCTAGCCTGCTTGATTCTGTGTGGTGGAGGGCGGGTACTCCTTCCCGGGACACGCTGTGAATACGTCCTTGTACGCTTGACTGCAGCATCCATGCTGCAGACAGTCCCGGGAAGGAGTACCCGCCCTCCACTTCAATCATTGGCAGTTTCCGCCTAATGCATGGCCGACTTTTGAGCCGTTGTGGCGGTTCAGTTGGCTGCTGATCCAGTCGCCGGTGGCGACCAGTTTGTTCAGATCCACGCCGGTGTTGATGCCTAGGCCGTTAAGCAGGTATAGCACGTCTTCTGTGGCGACGTTGCCGGAGGCGCCTTTGGCGTAGGGGCAGCCGCCGAGGCCGGCGACGGAGGCGTCGATGATCGAGACGCCTTCTTCCAGAACGGCGTAGAGGTTAGCCAGGGCCTGGCCGTAGGTGTCGTGGAAGTGCGCGGCCAGTTTGTCCATGGGTACGTGGGCGGCGACGGCTTCGAGCATGCGTTTGGCTTTTAGCGGGGTGCCCACGCCGATGGTGTCGCCCAGGGAGATTTCGTGGCAGCCCATGTCGTACAGGGCTTTGGCCACGGTGGCGACTTGTGCCGGGGCGATGTCGCCTTCGTAGGGGCAGCCCATCACGGTGGACACGTAGCCGCGCACGGGGATGTCGTGTTTTCGGGCTTCTTCCAGCACCGGGGCGAAGCGTTCCAGGCTTTCGGCGATGGTGCAGTTGATGTTCTTTTTAGTGAAGCTTTCGGAGGCGGCGCCGAATACGGCAACTTCATCTGCTTTCGCGGCCAGGGCACCCTCGAGGCCTTTCAGGTTCGGGGTGAGGGCGGAGTAGCGTACGCCGGGTTTGCGGGTGATGCCGGCCATCACGTCGGCGGCGTCGGCCATTTGTGGCACCCATTTGGGCGACACAAAGCTGGCGGCTTCGATGTGGCTCAGGCCGCAGTCGGCCAGTCGGTCGATCAGGCCGGTTTTGATGGCGGTGGCGATCACCGCGCCGGGCTCGTTCTGCAGGCCGTCCCGGGGGCTCATCTCAACCAGGCGCACCTGTTTTGGAAAGGCCATCAGCCGGCCTCCTCTTCGGTGACTTCGATGGCGATCAGTTCGGCACCTTCAGACACCTGGTCGCCTTCGGCGAAGAAGATCTCGGTGACTACGCCGTCGGCGGGGGCTTTGATGGCGTGTTCCATTTTCATGGCTTCCATGATCACCAGGCTCTGGCCCGCTTTAACCTTGTCGCCGACTTTCGCTTGCACCGCCACAATGGCGCCGTTCATGGGTGCGGCCAGGCTGCCTTCGCCGGCCATTTCTTCAAAGCCGTAGCTCTCTTTGTAGAGGGTGCAGTTGAAGGTGTCGCCTTCGTAGAAGAGCACCAGCTGGTCGTTGTGCAGGTTGCCGTGAACGCTGATGCGATGGCCGTTAATCACCGCCTGCAGGTAGTCGTCATCCAGGCGCATGGTGAGGTTGTACACGCTGCCGCCCACGTACACCTGGTAGCGGTCGTCCCGCTCCAGAATTTTCAGGTCGTGTATGTCGTCGCCTACCTGTAACTGCAGCGGCTGGGCGTATTCGGAGTTCATGCGCCAGCTGTTCTGGCGGGCGAAGGGCGACCAGGGGTCTGTGCTGATCACTTCCCGGGATTTGCGTTGTTCCAGCACAAATCCGGCGGCTAGCACCAGGGCCTTGTGGGTGTCCAGCCTGGATTTCGGGAACAGCAGTTCCCGGTGGTCGTCTATGAAACCGGTGGTCAGGTCCGCTTCCCGGAACGGCTGGGCGTCGGCCAGGGCGTGCAGGAAGCGGATATTGGTTTTCACGCCGGCAATGCGGTAATGCTCCAGGGCCTGGACCATGCGGTTGATGGCCTGGTCCCGGGTTTCATCCCACACGATGAGTTTGGCGATCATCGGGTCGTAGTGGATGCTGATGTCGTCGCCCTCGGTGACGCCGGTATCCACCCGCACGTGGGCGCTTTCATCCGGGGTGCTCAGGTAGCGCAGGTTGCCGGTGGCGGGCAGGAAGTCCTGGTCCGGGTCTTCGGCGTAGATGCGCGCTTCCAGGGCGTGGCCCCGGGTTTTGACCTGGGATTGCTCCAACGGCAGGGGCTCGCCCCAGGCCACTTTCAGCTGCCATTCCACCAGATCCTGGCCGGTGACCATTTCGGTGACCGGGTGTTCCACCTGCAGGCGGGTGTTCATTTCCATGAAGAAGAAGGAGCCGTCTACGTCGTAGAGGAATTCCACGGTGCCGGCGCCCACGTAGTTGATGGCCTGGGCGGCTTTAACGGCGGCTTCGCCCATGGCTTTGCGGGTTTCCTCACTCAGGCCCGGCGCCGGGGCTTCTTCCAGCACTTTCTGGTGGCGGCGCTGCACCGAGCAGTCTCGTTCCGCCAGGTACACGCCTTTTCCGCTCTGGTCGCAGAACACCTGGATTTCCACGTGCCGTGGCTGGGTCAGGTAGCGTTCGATGAGCATGTCCGGGTTGCCGAAGGCGTTCTTCGATTCCCGTTTGGCGGCGGCCAGGGCGTCGTCGAAGTCTTCCATGCGTTCCACCACCCGCATGCCTTTGCCGCCGCCACCGGCGACGGCTTTCAGCAGCAGCGGGAAGCCGCATTTCTCGGCCTCCTGGCGCAGAGTGTCCGGAGACTGGTCGTCGCCGTGGTAGCCGGGCACCAGGGGCACGCCGGCTTTTTCCATAATGGCCTTGGCGGCGGATTTTGAGCCCATGGCAGCGATGGCCGAGGAGGGCGGGCCGATGAACACGATGTTGTTGGCTTCGCAGGCTTCGGCGAACTGGGTGTTCTCAGACAGGAAGCCGTAACCGGGATGGATGGCCTGGGCGCCGCTTTCTTTGGCAATTTCGATGATCTTGTCGGCTTTCAGGTAGCTCTCGGAGCTGGGGGCCGGGCCAATGTGGAAGGCTTCGTCTGCCATGGCCACATGCCGGGCGTCTGCGTCGGCATCGGAATACACGGCAACGCAGCGGATGCCCATGCGATGGGCGGTATGTATGATCCGGCAGGCGATTTCGCCGCGGTTGGCGATGAGTATCTTACTGAACATTATTATTCCTCCGGAACCCAGTTGGCCTTGCGTTTGTTCAGGAACGCGTTGAGCCCTTCCTGACCTTCTTCACCCACCCGGATGTCCGCGATGCGTTGTGCCGTGTCGTCGATCACGTCCTGGCTGATCACCTTGTGGCTGACGGCGAATACCAGATCTTTGGCGGCTTTCATGGCTTCTGGCCCGTTGAGGGCAAGCTGCAAAAGCAGTTCGTCGCAGCGGCGTTCCATGGCGTTTTCGTCTTCACACACTTCATGCACCAGGCCGAAGTGCTCGGCTTGCCGGGCGGTGAAGACTTCGGCGCTGATAAAGTAGCGCCGGGCCTGGCGCTCGCCGATGGCGCGTACCACGTAGGGGCTGATCACGGCGGGAATCAGGCCGAGTTTGACTTCGCTCAGGCAGAAGCTGGCCTTGTCGGTAGCCAGTACGATGTCGCAGCAGGCGGCCAGGCCAACGGCGCCTCCGAAGGCGGCACCCTGTACCAAAGCAATCACCGGCTTGGACAGGTGGTTCAGCACGTTCATCAGCCGCGCCAGTTGCCGCGAGTCGTCCAGGTTTTCCTGGCGGCTGTTGTCGGCCATGCGGCGCATCCAGCCGAGATCGGCACCGGCGGAGAAGTGCTTGCCTTCGGAGCGCAGGATCACGATGTGGGTGTTGTTGTCTGCGTCTACCTGTTCCAGCGCCTTGATCAGTTGCTGGATGATCACATCATCAAAGGCGTTGCGTTTGTCCGGGCGGTTGAGGACCACTTCGGTGACACCCTTGGTGCGGTGATTGAGGCGAACCGCTGGTTCCTGATCGGTCATGGCGATGTCCTCCATCACATCCGGAACACGCCGAAGCGTGTTGGCTTGGCGGGTCGGTTTAGGGCGGCAGACAGGCTCAGGGCAACCACTTCGCGGGTCTGGGCCGGGTCGATCACGCCGTCGTCCCACAGGCGGGCGCTGGCGTAGTAAGGGTGGCCCTGTTCTTCGTACTTGTCGATCACCGGTTTCTTGAACTCGGCTTCTTCCTCGGCGCTCCACTGCTGGCCTTTGCGTTCCATGCCTTCACGTTTAACCGTGGCAAGCACGCCGGCGGCCTGTTCGCCGCCCATCACGGAGATTCGGGCGTTCGGCCACATCCACAAGAAGTCCGGGCTGTAGGCGCGGCCGCACATGCCGTAGTTGCCCGCGCCAAAAGAGCCGCCGATCAGCACGGTGATTTTCGGTACGTTGGCACAGGCCACGGCCATGACCATTTTGGCGCCGTGTTTGGCGATGCCTTCGGCTTCGTATTTCTGGCCCACCATAAAGCCGGTGATGTTCTGCAGGAACAGCAGCGGGATGTTGCGCTGGCAGCACAGCTCGATGAAGTGCGCGCCTTTTTGCGCGGACTCGCTGAACAGGATGCCGTTGTTGGCGATGATGCCGACCGGGTAGCCGTGGATGTGGGCAAAGCCGGTGACCAGGGTCTGGCCGTAATAGCGTTTGAATTCGTCAAATTCGGAGCCGTCGACGATGCGGGCGATGACGTCGCGCACGTCGAACTGTTTGCGCAAGTCGGTGCCGACGATGCCGTAGATTTCGTCGGCGCTGTACAGCGGCGCTTTCGGTTTGCGGATCTCCACGTCCACCGGTTTGCGGCGGTTGAGGTTGGAGATGCAGCGCCGGGCGATGTCGAGGGCGTGGGCGTCGTTTTCGGCGTAATGGTCGGCCACGCCGGAGACTTTGCAGTGCACATCGGCGCCGCCCAGGTCTTCGGCGCTGACCACTTCACCGGTGGCGGCTTTCACCAGCGGCGGGCCGGCCAGGAAGATGGTGCCCTGATCGCGCACGATGATGGATTCGTCCGCCATGGCGGGCACGTAGGCGCCGCCGGCGGTGCACAGGCCCATGACGACGGCGATCTGGGGGATGTCGTCGGCAGACATTCTGGCCTGGTTGTAGAAGATGCGGCCAAAGTGGTCGCGGTCCGGGAAGACTTCATCCTGCCGGGGCAGGTTGGCGCCGCCTGAGTCGACCAGGTAGATGCACGGCAGGCGGTTCTCCAGGGCGATTTCCTGGGCGCGCAGGTGTTTTTTGACCGTGAGTGGGTAGTAGCTGCCGCCTTTGACGGTGGCGTCGTTGGCGATGATCATGCATTCGGTGCCAGACACGCGGCCAACGCCGGCGATGACGCCTGCTGCGGGGACTTCTTCGTCGTAGACGTTGTAGGCGGCGAACTGGCCGATTTCGAGGAACGGGGAGCCGTCATCGAGGAGGCGGTTGATGCGCTCTCTGGGCAGCAGTTTGCCGCGGGCGATGTGGCGTTCCTGGTAGCTTGGGCCGCCGCCTTGCTGGATGGTGGCGACTTTTTCTTTCAGGTCTGCGACGGCTTTGGCCATGGCGTTCTGGTTGGCCAGGAATTCGTCGGACCTTGGGTTTATTTTGCTTTGGAGTATCGTCATTTGTTCTCGTCCCATTATTTGGGGGCGCGGTGTTGGCAGGATGCCCTTCCGGAAACCGCTACGAGCACATCCATGTGCGCTTCTCTCAGGCCATCCTTGGCCTTCGAAATTTCCGGAAGGACATCCCGCCAACCCCTCGGCATGCTTTGGGTGCGGGATTCTCGGAAAGGACACCCCGCCAAACCCTCGTCCAACCTCTTCAGTGGATTCGTCGGGGGCGCTTACTTGTTCAGGAACAGCTCCCGCCCGATCAGCATCCGCCGAATCTCAGACGTGCCCGCGCCGATTTCATACAGTTTGGCGTCTCGCAGCAGGCGGCCTGTGGGGTATTCGTTGATGTAGCCGTTGCCACCGAGCAGCTGGATGGCGTCCAGGGCGATTTTGGTGGCCATTTCGGCGGAGTAGAGGATGGCGCCGGCGGCGTCTTTGCGGGTGGTTTCGCCGCGGTCGGCGGACATGGCGACCATGTAGACGTAGGATTTGGCGGTGTTCATCCAGGTGTACATGTCGGCGACTTTGCCCTGTACCAGTTCGAATTCGCCGATGGCCTGGCCGAATTGTTTGCGTTCGCGGATGTAGGGTACGACCACGTCCATGGCGGCTTGCATGATGCCCAGCGGGCCGCCGGAGAGGACGAGGCGTTCGTAGTCGAGGCCGCTCATGAGAACGCGGGCACCGTTGCCTTCGCCGCCGAGGACGTTTTCTTTGGGTACTTTGCAGTCTTCGAACACCAGTTCGCAGGTGTTGGAGCCGCGCATGCCGAGTTTGTCGAGTTTCTGGTGGCGGCTGAAGCCGGGGTAGTCGCGTTCTACGATGAAGGCGGTGACGCCTTTGGAGCCGGCTTTGACGTCGGTTTTGGCGTAGATCACGTAGGTGTGGGCGTCCGGGCCGTTGGTGATCCACATTTTGTTGCCGTTGAGGACGTAGTGGTCGCCTTCGTCACGGGCACTGAGTTTCATGGAGATGACGTCGGAGCCGGCGTTGGGCTCAGACATGGCGAGGGCGCCGATGTGTTCGCCGCTGATGAGTTTGGGCAGGTACTTCTGTTTCTGTTCTTCGGTGCCGTTGCGGTGAATCTGGTTTACACACAGGTTGGAGTGGGCGCCGTAAGACAAGCCAACGGAGGCGGAGGCGCGGCTGATTTCTTCCATGGCGATGACGTGCGCCAGGTAGCCCATGTCTGAGCCGCCGTATTGTTCGCCCACGGTGATACCCAGCAGGCCCATGTCGCCCATTTTTCGCCACAGGTCCATGGGGAACTCGTTGTTGCGGTCGATCTCTTCAGCGCGCGGTGCGATTTCAGCGGCGGCGAAGCCGTTGATCTGTTCGCGCAGCATGTCGAGGGTTTCGCCGAGACCGAAATTGAGTTCTGAGTATTGTGATTTCATCGTTGGCTACCTTGTTGTTCTTGAATTGGGTCTGTGTGCTTCGTCACGCTCAGGTGACGGTTTGTTTGGATGCTTTTTGCCCTGCGTCCTGTTGTTTCTTTTTCTTCTGCAGCTCTTCAAGTGCTTCGCGGCATCGGGTTTCGGCGGTTTCAATTTCCATCTCCGCCTGGGCGATGTCGTTTTTCTGTTGTTCGAGCTGGGCGCGCCTGTCGGCGAGGATTTCCAGCATCTTCAAAAGCTGTTTTTCGTTACCGGTGAGGGTTTCGTCCCACAGGTCGAACAGTTCCCTGGTTTCTGCCAGGGAGAAGCCCATGCGCTTGCCCCGGAGAATGAGCTTTAACCGAACCCGGTCTTTGGTGCTGAAGATCCGGGTTTGGCCCCTTCGGGTGGGCTTGAGCAGGCCCTGATCCTCGTAGAATCGGATGCTTCGGGTTGTCACGTCGAACTCCTGGGAGAGCTCGCTGATGCTGAAGGTTCTTTTTTCGTTCATCACGATTTCCTTTTTAGACCAAGGTTAGATAAAGTTTACGTAAACGTAAAGTAGTTTTCGGGTCCGATTTTCAACAAATACAATCCTGAGAATAGGAGTGCATGATGGAATTCAAGAATGTGGCGGCCATCGCCCCTGGCCTGTTCATGACTCCGATGATGGCCGGTATGCCGGAAGAAGTGCAGAACAGCCTGGCGGCGACACTGCCGTTCCCCAAGTGAATTGACGCAAACCACCCGTCACAAGCGGGTTCAGGCAACAGGATTCGCCACAAGCGAACCAACAATAACAGGTGAATGATATGACCAACCACGTCGATCAAGAAGAATTGGCCATGTTTCGGGAGTCGGTGATCAAGGCTCTGGAAGCCGAGGTGAAACCGCACTACGAGGCCTGGGAGAAAAGCGGCATTGTGCCACGGGAGCTATGGAACACCCTGGGCAACGCCAGTTTACTGTGTGTCGACGTGCCGGAAGACTTCGGCGGCATTGGTGCGCCTTTCCAGTTTTCTGTGGTGGTGGGCGAAGAAATGGCCCGCATGGGCTTCGGGGCGTTGTCCACCAATGTGATGGTGCATTCCGACATCGTGGCGCCTTACCTCAGCCACATCGGCAACGAGGCCCAGCGCCAGCAATGGTTGCCAAAAATGGTCTCCGGCGAAGCCGTCGGCGCCATCGCCATGACCGAACCCGGCGCCGGCAGCGACCTGCAGGCCATGCGCACCAGTGCGGTAAAGGATGGTGACGATTACATCCTCAACGGCTCCAAAACTTTCATCACCAACGGCCAGCACGCCGACATGGTAATCGTCGCCGCCAAAACCGACCCGAAAGCCGGCGCCCGGGGCATCAGTTTGTTCCTGGTGGACACCTCATTGCCGGGCTTCAGTAAAGGCCGCAACCTGGACAAAATCGGCCAGCACTCGGGTGATACCTCCGAACTGTTCTTCTCTGACATGCGCATTCCCTCATCGGCTTTGCTAGGCGAGGAAGGGCAGGGCTTCATGTACCTGATGCGGGAACTACCCCGCGAACGCCTGGTGATCGGCGCCTTGGGCGTTGCCGCCGCCCGAGGCTCTCTGGACCTGACCATTGCCTACGCCCAGGAGCGGGAACTGTTCGGCCAGAAACTCAGCCAGCTGCAAAACACCCGCTTCGAAATCGCCCGTATGGAGACGGACTACCGCATCAACAAGGCGTTTGTTGACCAGTGCATCCGCGAATACGAAGACGGCAAACTGGATGCGCCCACGGCGTCCATGGCCAAGTACAGCGCCACGGAGATGCAGTGCCGCGTGGCCGATGGTTGTTTGCAGTTATTTGGGGGCTACGGTTATACCACCGAATATCCGATTTCCCGGAACTTTATCGATGCTCGGGTGCAGAGGATTTACGGCGGTACTTCAGAGGTGATGAAGGAGATTATTGCCCGTTCGGTACTTGGGCGCTGAGGGGGCTGGCTTGGGCCCCCAGCCTTCCGGTTTGCGGGCGGGCTTGCGGGGTGGCTGTTGGATTTTTTTTGGAAAAACAACTCGCTTCGCTCAGACATCTTTTTCCGGCAAAAAATCCAACAACCACCCCGCGCCGACGGGCATTGGCGGGTAGTCGCTTGATAAAAACCGTTGTAGGTTTTGCGCTTAGAAAGGGAAAGGATAGATTCAGTGCAACACTCACACTTACCCCAGGGTACTTTCTTTGTTTTTACCCTTGGCATTCCTGTACTGCACGTCGGTAGGGGGGTATGGGGTATTTTTCTGGCAGGGAAAAAGATGTCTGAGCGAAGCGAGTTGTTTTTCCCAGAAGAAAAATACCCCATACCCCGCGTACCCGCCCGCACACCCGAAAGGCTAGGAGCCCAAACAAGACCGATTAACAAAACCAGAAAACCAATCAGATTCCGTTGAAGGAGAACAAAGCCATGAACAACGATATCGTAATAGCAGGCTCCGCCAGAACCCCGATGGGGGGCATGATGGGCTCTTTGAGCTCTGTGCGTTCACCGGAACTGGGTGCCGTTTCCATCAAGGCGGCCATTGATCGTGCCGGGCTGCAGCCGGCCGATATACAGGAAATCATCATGGGCTGCGTGCTACCCGCCGGCCTCGGCCAGGCACCTGCGCGGCAGGCATCCCGCGCTGCCGGTATTCCGGATAGCAGTGGCTGCACCACCATCAACAAAATGTGCGGCTCCGGCATGCAAGCCGTCATCATGGCCCACGACCAGATCAAAGCCGGCACCAACAACATCATGATCGCCGGAGGTATGGAGAACATGAGCCAGGCACCGTATCTGTTACCGAAAGCCCGCGTCGGCATGCGCATGGGCCACGGCCAGGTGATGGACAGCATGTTCCTGGATGGCCTGGAAGACGCCTACGAAGGCGGGCTGATGGGCGTATTTGCCCAGCGCACCGCTGATAAATACAACATCACCCGCCAGGCCATGGACGAGTTCGCCATCGGTTCCCTGCAAAAGGCCCTGGCGGCCATCGAAAACGGCTGGTTCCGGGATGAAATCGTTCCGGTTACCGTCTCTGGCCGGGGTGGTGACACGGAAGTAGACACCGACGAACAACCGGGCAACGCCAAACCCGAAAAAATCCCCCAGTTGAAACCCGCCTTCGCCAAAGACGGCTCGGTAACCGCCGCCAACTCCAGCTCCATCAGCGATGGGGCCTCCGCGCTGGTGTTGGCATCTGCCGCCGAAGCCGATGCCCATGGCCTGATTCCCCAAGCCAGAATCGTGGCCCACGCCACCCATGCCCGCTTGCCGGCAGAGTTCACGCTGGCCCCGATTGGCTCCATTGAGAAAGTGGTCAAAAAAGCCGGTTGGACGCTGGATGATGTCGACCTGTTCGAGATCAACGAAGCCTTCGCAGTGGTCACCCTGGCCGCCATCAATGAGCTGAAATTACCTGCAGAAAAGGTCAACGTGCACGGCGGCGCCTGCGCCCTGGGCCACCCCATCGGCTCCTCTGGCTCCCGTATCATCATTACCCTGATCAACGCCCTCAAACAACGTGGCCTGAAGCGTGGTGTGGCATCGCTGTGCATTGGTGGTGGTGAAGCAACTGCGGTGGCCATCGAGGTGGTCTGAGTTCCGTTCTGAGCCTTCTGGTTTTGGTGTGGGGTTTGGTTTGGGCTCCTGGCCTTCTGGTTGTGGGGGCGGGTACGCGGGGTGTGGGGTATTTTTCTTCTGGGAAAAACAACTCGCTTCGCTCAGACATCTTTTTCCCTGCCAGAAAAATACCCCACACCCCCCTACCGACGTGCAGCACAGGAATACCAAGGAAAAAACAACGAAAGCACCCTGAAATAAGCGCGACCATCGTACTGAATCGATCTTTTGCAATTTTAAGTGCCAAATATATTGGCTCTGTTATCAAGCGAATACCCGCCAATGCCCGTCGGCGCGGGGTGGTTGTTGGGTTTTTTGCCGGAAAAAGATGTCTGAGCGAAGCGAGTTGTTTTTCCAAAAAAAATCCAACAGCCACCCCGCAAGCCTGCCCGCACATCCGGAAGGCTGGGCGCCCAAGCCCAAGCCCAAGCCCAAGCCCAAGCCCAAGCCCGATGACCAGGAACCAAGAACGCGTTGACCCCAGTCATGAACCGTAACGGCTGATTTGTTAGGCTTCCGTGCAAATAAGCCATATCACGGGGAGCCAGGTACCGTTGAACAAGCGCCACGAGTTTATCGAGGAATCCCGAAAACAATGGAGTTCCGAGCCCGCATTTGTGTTCTCCATGGCCGCTGCAGCCGTCGGCCTCGGGAACCTCTGGCGGTTTCCCTACATGGTTGGGGAGAACGGTGGCGGGGCTTTCGTGGTGGCCTACTTGCTGGCGCTTGTGGTTGTCGTTCTGCCGATCATGATTCTGGAGGTCGCAGCTGGTCGGCTGTCTGAGGGCAGTACCGTTCAGACCTTCCGGCAGGTGAACCGGTTTGGGGCCATCTACGGCTGGTTTGTGGTGCTGATCACCATGGCCATCACCAGCTATTACCTGGTGATTACCGGCTGGACGCTGGGCTATGCGGTGGATGCTGCCACGGACGACCTTCGCGTGTTCAGTGAATACAGTGCCGGTTACAACTCGCTATGGTACTTCCTGATCGTAACGGTACTGGCTGCCATCATCCTGGCTCGGGATGTGAAGGCTATCGAGGTCTTCTCGAAAATGCTGATGCCCGTGCTGCTGTTGGTGATGATAGGGCTGATGCTGTTTGCCTCGACGACGCCGGGTTGGGAGCAAACCAAGTCCTTCTTTTTTGACGTGGACTGGACCCGGCTTGCAGACGGTCGTCTGTGGGCGTTTGCCTTCGGGCAAGCCTTTTATACTCTCGCCATTGGGCAGGGATATCTGGTCACCTATGGCAGTTTTATTCCCCGCAAAACCCACGTGCCCCGAGCTTGCCTGGTCGTTGCCGGTACCGAGACCAGTGTTGCCTTGCTGGCGGGATGGATGATTTTCCCGTTTGTGTTCAGTCTGGGCATGGAGCCTACCGAAGGCAGTCAGCTGGCGTTTGTGACCATGCCGCAAGTGTTCGAAGACATGCGTGGTGGTTACTGGGTTGGCGTGCTCTTCTTCGCGCTGTTCTTCATGGCCGCATTCAGTTCCAGCCTGGCGGGTCTGAAGGTGATGATTGCCGCGGTGGCGGAGGAGTTCCGGCTGAGTAACGTGGCCGCAGTGAGTATCGTAACGGTTGTCATGCTAGTGCTTGGTACCGCCTCAGCACTCAGTTTCACGCCCCTTGAATGGACCATTGCCGGTGAGCCGGTGCTGGACGTTATTGATCGTGTGGCTGGTGGGAACGTGATTATCTTCTCCGGAGTATTCGGTGCCGCATTGTTCTGCTGGTTCATCCCGCCCCAACGCATCCGCACTGTTCTTGGAACAGAAAGCCGTTGGTGGGAGTGGCGTATGTACCTGGTCGGGCGGTTTCTGCCGGTGCTGGTGTTGCTCTGGATTGTAGTCACCTACGCGCTCAGCCAGCTTGGCTTTGGTTCCTAGCATTCTGGGTTTTCGGCTGGGGGTCTGGCTTGGGCTCCTAGTCTTCTGGGTGTGCGGGCGGGTACGCGGGGTATGGGGTATTTTTCTTCTGGGAAAAACAACTCGCTGCGCTCAGACATTTTTTTCCCTGCCAGAAAAATACCCCATACCCCCCTACCGACGTGCAGTACAGGAATGCCGAGGGTAAAAGCAAAGAAAGTACCCTGAAGTAAGTGTGAGTGTTGCACTGAATCTATCCTTTCCCTCTCTAATCGCAAAACCTACAAGTGTTTTTGTCAAGCTACTACCCGCCAATGCCCGTCGGCGCGGGGTGGTTGTTGGATTTTTTGCCGGAAAAAGATGTCTGAGCGAAGCGAGTTGTTTTTCCAAAAAAAATCCAACAGCCACCCCGCAAGCCCGCCCGCACAGCTAGAAGGCTAGGAGCCCAAGCCAAACCCCGCCCCCCAACCAGAAGGCCAGGAGCCCAAGCCCGAACCCAGAAACCCAAGCCAACACTCAAGAAGCCCGAAACTGCCGGGCATCAAGCTTAAGTTTGCCCAGACGGGAATTAAGGGTCGTTGGCTTGATGCCAAGAAGTGCCGCCGCGCCGTCGTCTCCGAAAATGCGCCCGCCCGTCATTTTCAGCGCCTTGATCAGGTTCTGTTTCTCCAGCTCCTTCAAGTCTACCTCGGTCAACAACTCACTATCGTAATGGCGCGATGGCGTTGAGTTTGCTGCGGTATGCGCGGGAGTCTCGGCACCGGGAAGGTCCAGATCCAGGCGGCCATCGGCGGTAATCACCTGGCGTTCGATGACGTTTTCCAGTTCCCGAACGTTGCCCGGCCAATTGTAGGCCTTGAGGGTACTCACATCTCGTTCTGTCAGAACCAGCGGTGGCCGGTTGAACTTCTGGCAGGCCCGGTTCAGGAATTCCTGGGCCAGCATGGGAATATCTTCAAGCCGCCTGCGCAGGGGGATGGATTCGATAGGGAAGACGTTGAGGCGAAAATACAGGTCTTCCCGGAAGGTCTTCTCCTGCACCTCCGATTTTAGATCCCGGTTGGTGGCGGCAATCACTCTTACATCGACGGCGCGAGTCTTGTTCTCACCCACGCGTTCGAACTGCTGATCCTGAAGCACCCGCAACAGCTTGCCCTGCAATTCCAAAGGGATTTCACCCACTTCATCCAGAAACAGGGTGCCGCCGTCGGCCAGTTCGAATCGGCCGATTCTGTCGTTCACGGCGCCGGTGAAGGCGCCTTTGATGTGGCCGAAGAACTCGCTCTCAAACAGGTCTTTTGGAATTGCGGCGCAGTTTACCCGGATCAGCGGGCGGTCGCGTCGGGTGCTGGCCTGGTGAATGGCGCGGGCAATCAACTCTTTGCCGGTGCCGGATTCGCCAGTGATCAGAACGTTGGCGTCTGTCGGGGCTACCATGCCGATGCGCCGCACGATGGCCTTGATGGCGTCGCTCTGGCCGAGGATTTCGTGGAAGTGGAACTCCGCACTGAGTTCTTCCTGCAGGTAGGCGTTTTCCATTTCCAGCCGGCGTTTCAGGCTTTCGACTTCTTCCAGTGCTGACTGCAGTTCCTTCTGGGCTTGCAACCTTGCGGAGATGTCCCGGAAAACCACCACCGCACCCACCGGGTGGCCGTTGTCCATGATCGGGGTGCTGGTGTATTCCACCGGAAACCCGGTGCCGTCTTTGCGCCAGAACCAGTCGTCGCCAACGCGCTTGATGCTGCCATCCCGGAAAGCGCCGTAAATGGGGCATTCTTTCAGTGGGAACAGGCTGCCGTCTTCGTGGGAGTGATGCACAACCCGGTGTATTACCCGCCCCATAAGTTCATCCATTCGCCAGCCCAGCATGCGCTCGGCGGCAGGGTTGGCGAAGGTGGTGCGGCCTTCGGCGTCTACCCCGTAAATGCCTTCGCCCACGGCGTGGAGAATCAGCTGGTTCTCCCGCTCCATATCCTTGAACAGTTCTTCCACTCGCCGCCACTCCAGCAAACCGCCCCGGTGGTAGTGATTGGCTTCGTGGCGTTCGCGCAGGGTTCTCAGTTGTCGCCGGTCACGCAGCAGCAGTAACAGGGTTTGCGCTTCGGCTTCTCCCACGCAGGAAGAAGAAATTTCCAGTTCAACCGTGTGGCCGTCCCGGTGTTTCAGGTGGAAGTCACGGCTCCAGCTGTGGCTGCGAAAGAGGGTTTCTTCGGTGAAATTGATCAGCTGGGGCCGCTGGTCAGCAAACAGCTGGGTACATGCCATGCTGGCAATGGATTGTCTGTCGGTGCCCGCCATTCGCGCCATGGCGCTGTTGGCAGCGAGGATCAGGTCCTGGCCCGCATCCACCAGAAGGGCAGCCTCTGGTAGGTGGTTGATCCATTGGTGTGTTTCGATGCGTTCGGGCTGGTTCATGCCGGGCTTCCGCTTGAGTGACGGTAAAACCCAAACAAAGCCTATGCCAACTACGAAAAATCGAAGCGCTCGCTACGAGAAATCGTGGTTTACGAAATATCGTAGTTCGCCGGGTTAGCATTCGTTTGTATTAAACCCCATAAAAACAATGAGGTAGAGGTTTTCATAAAGTTGGCACGAACCCCGCAATAGTCATCTCAGAACGTGCTGTTTGCCAAGGCCAAATTCTGGCCGGGCAGAACCAGAGTCTTAGTTGCACCGCAAGAGTGCAAAAAAACTATCTGAGAGTAGGGAGAGTGCACCATGACAACCAAAAGCCTTGGAAACCCGTTTGACGGCGACCAGTCACTTATCCACGCGAAAACCTGTGGTTGCCCGGAATGTAAGCCTGGTGACAGCCTGCCGTCTGTATCGCTGAACCTTCGACAGACAGGGGGCGAGCAAGCCACAGGCTCTGCGGCCGGGATGGATTCCGAAGCCATGATGGACCGTGCCATCGAAAGCGCTGTGGTGCGCTCCGTGTTCGGCCATAACGATCACAGCCGCCGCAGCTTTATGAAGATGATGGGGGCAGGGACCGCAGCCGCTTTGCTGGGCTCCGTGTTCCCCATGGACAAAGCCAAGGCGGCGGTGAAGGAGTCGCTCGGCAAGCTGGAGAAAACCAAGCTGAACGTTGGCTTTGTGCCGATCACCTGTGCCACGCCCATCATTATGGCCGCTCCGATGGGGTTTTATGAGCGCTATGGCCTGGATGTTACCGTCACCAAAACGGCCGGTTGGGCCGTGGCTCGGGACAAGTCTCTGGCGGGTGAATACGACGCCTCACACATGCTCACTCCCATGCCCCTGGCCATGACCATGGGCGCCGGTTCCACGCCGGAGCCGTTCATCATGCCGGCGGTGGAGAACATCAATGGCCAGGCCATCGTGCTGCACGTGGATCACATGGACAAGCGTGACCCAAAGCAATGGAAGGGCTTCAAGTTTGGTGTGCCGTTTGAATACTCCATGCACAACTTCCTGTTGCGCTATTACCTGGCTGAAAACGGCATTGATCCGGATAAAGACGTTCAGATCCGGGTGGTTCCGCCACCTGAGATGGTCGCCAACCTGCGCGCCGGCAACCTGGATGGCTACTTGTCACCAGACCCGTTCAACCAGCGTGCCGTCTGGGAAAAAGTCGGCTTCATTCACATGCTCACCAAAGATATCTGGGAAGGGCACCCATGCTGCGCCTTCGCCTGCAGCCAGAAGTTTGCCAGCCAGAATCCGAATACCTACGGCGCTCTGCTGCGCGCCATCATCGACGCCACCCAGTACTCCAATGAGCCTGAAAATCGCAAAGAGATCGCCGAGGCCATTGCCCCGCGGAACTACCTGAACCAGCCGGTACCGGTGATCCAGCAAGTGCTGACAGGCCGCTACGCCGATGGCCTGGGCGAGGTGCAGAACGTGCCCGACCGCATCGATTTCGACCCGTTCCCGTGGCATTCCATGGGCGTGTGGATTCTGACCCAGATGAAACGCTGGGGATACATTGAGGGCGATGTGGATTACAAGGGCATCGCTGAGCAGGTCTACCTGGCGGGTGAAACCGGCAAGCTAATGCGCGAGATGGGGTACAGCGCACCCACCGAAACCTACAAAACCCACACCATCATGGGCAAAACCTTTGATCCGGAAACTCCGGAAGAGTATGCCCGTAGCTTCGCCATCGGGAGGATTTGATCATGGCCTCGTTGAATGTGAGGGCAGCACTGCTGTCGGTGTCTTTCCTGATCCTGGCACTTGGCATGTGGGAAATGGCCACCCAGCCGCCCGCGGCGACGGAGGCTACGTCAGAGTATGAATTGCTGATGGGCGTCTCGGGGTCAGAATCTCGTGTGCCGCCGCCATCAGCAGTCATCAAAGTGGCCTGGGCGGAGCTGTCTAACCCGTTTTACGACGCCGGCGCCAACGATAAAGGCATCGGCATTCAGTTGGCCTACTCGGTTTACCGGGTGCTGACGGGGTATCTGGCGGCCATGGCGATTGCCCTGCCATTGGGCTTTCTGATTGGCATGTCGCCGCTGATGTACAAAGCGCTCAACCCTTACATTCAGGTGCTTCGGCCCATCTCGCCCCTGGCCTGGATGCCGCTGGCCCTGTTCATCATCCAGGATTCGGATGCGTCGGCCATCTTCGTGATCTTCATCTGCTCCATCTGGCCCATGCTGCTGAACACCGCCTTCGGCGTGGCCAACGTGCGGTCGGACTGGGTCAACGTGGCCCGCACCCACGAGCTCAATCCGTTCAAGACCGCGATTACGGTGATTCTGCCGGCGGCAGCACCAACCATCCTGACCGGCATGCGCATCTCCATCGGTATCGCCTGGCTGGTGATTGTGGCGGCGGAAATGCTCGTGGGCGGAACCGGCATTGGCTACTACGTGTGGAACGAGTGGAACAACCTGGACCTCGCCAGTGTGATCTTCTCCATCCTGATGATCGGCGTGGTGGGCATGCTGCTGGACCTGGCCCTGGGCAAGGCTCAGAAGCTGGTTGAATACAAAGAATGATCGGGCAGGGCGCCGGTTGTCTGGCGCCCGCCAGAACCCTCCGACTGGAGAATTGATATGAGTAAGTCATTCCTGGAAGTAGATGGATTGTCGAAGGTATACCCAGACGGCCAGGGCGGTGAGTTGACAGTCTTCGAAGACATCCGCGTCGCCCTGCAGAAAGGCGAGTTTGTGTGCATCATCGGCCATTCCGGCTGCGGCAAATCCACCATCCTGAACGTGTTGGCCGGCCTGGACGAGGCCAGTACTGGCAACGTGGTGATGAACGGAAAAGAAGTGAAAGGCCCGGGCCTGGAGCGCGGCGTGGTGTTTCAGAACTACAGCCTGTTGCCCTGGAAAACCGCCCTGAACAACATCATCTTTGGGGTAAAGGCTCGCTGGCCCAGCTGGTCCAAAGAGAAGGTGCGAGAGCACAGCGAGCGATACCTGAAAATGGTCGGTCTGGACCACGCCATGGACCGCAAGCCCTCCCAGCTGTCTGGCGGTATGCGCCAGCGGGTGAGCATCGCCCGCGCCTTCGCCACCCAGCCAGAGCTGCTGTTGCTGGATGAACCCTTCGGCGCTTTGGATGCCCTCACCCGTGGGGTGATTCAGGACGAGCTGGTAAAAATCTGGGAAGAAACCCGCCAGACCGTGTTCATGATCACCCACGATGTGGACGAGGCCATTCTGCTGTCTGACCGCATCTTCCTGATGTCCAACGGCCCCAATGCCCGCATTGCCGAAAGCGTGAAGGTAAACCTGCCACACCCGCGCTCCCGGGCCACCATTTTCCAGAACCCTGCCCATCAAAAGATCCGGCATTACCTGGTGGATTTTCTGGTGAATCGAAGTGGTTCAGCGCTGCCGGAGCAGGATGGCAGCCCGAGAGTAGTAGACCCCAGCACCGATGAGCTGACGTCCGAGCCGGTGCCGGCCGAATCCGAGACCAAGACCGAAACCACCGCGCGAGCGGTGAATGCTTGATGTTGATTGTCCACAAGAGGAAATGACCATGATGAACAAAGAACTGATGACTGCAAAAATCCTGGAAGCCAAAGTTGCCAAGGGCATGACCTGGGAAGCGATTGCTGAATCCATTGGCATGTCCCCGGTGTTCACCACCTCAGCCTGCCTGGGCATGAACAGCTTTACCGAAGACAAGGCGTTTGCCCTGTGCGAAACCCTGGGCCTGGACAAGCCGGTGGCTGAGGCATTGCAGGTTTGCCCGAAGAAAGCCTGGGAAGGCGGTGTGCCCCAGGACCCGCTGATCTACCGTTTGTACGAGATCGTGGGTGTGTATGGCGACACCATGAAGGAGCTGATCCATGAGAAGTTTGGTGATGGCATTATGAGTGCGATTGATTTCACCATGGATATCGAGAAGGAGGAGAATCCCAAGGGTGACCGGGTGGTGGTTACACTTAACGGGAAGTTCCTGCCTTACAAAGCCTGGTAATTATTGGAGTTTGTCCGCCCCCCTAGCCTTCCCGTTGTGCGGGCGGGCTTGCGGGGTGGCTGTTGGATTTTTTTTGGAAAAACAACTCGCTTCGCTCAGACATCTTTTTCCGGCAAAAAATCCAACAGCCACCCCGCGCCGACGGGCATTGGCGGGTATTCGCTTGATAACAGCGCCAATACATTTGGTGCTTAAAATTGCAAACGATCGATTCGGTGCAACGGTCACGCGCACTTCGGGATACTTTCGTTGCTTTTTGCCCTCGGTATCCCTGTGCTGCCCGTCGGTAGGGGGGTATGGGGTATTTTTCTGGCAGGGAAAAAGATGTCTGAGCGAAGCGAGTTGTTTTTCCCAGAAGAAAAATACCCCATACCCCGCGTACCCGCCCGCCAACCAGCCGGTTAGGAGCCCAAGCCAGACCCAGCCCGCAAACCGGGAAGGCCAGGAGCCCCAGTCGGGCTACGGCAGGTCAGTAACGGCCCCCGTAGATGCAGAACTGACCACCCGGGCATACTTGGCGAGAACACCCCGAGTGAATCTTGGCTCGGGTGGCGTCCAGGCTTTGCGGCGTTTCTCCATTTCCTCTTCAGAGATCTCCAGGATGATAGAGTTGTTGACTGCATCAATGGTGATGGTGTCGCCATCTTCTACCAGGGCAATCGGCCCACCAACGGCCGCCTCCGGGGTGATGTGACCAACCACGAAGCCGTGGCTGCCGCCGGAGAACCGGCCGTCGGTGATCAGGGCAACATCGCTGCCCAGGCCCTTGCCCATGATGGCGGAAGTTGGGCTGAGCATTTCCCGCATGCCGGGGCCGCCTTTGGGGCCTTCGTAGCGGATCACTAGCACATCGCCGGCCACCACGGTACCGTCGAGGATGCGTTCCTGCGCTTCTTCTTCTGAATGGAATACCCGTGCCCTGCCGGAGAAGTGGGTGCCTTCCTTGCCGGTGATTTTGGCCACGGAGCCTTCCGGCGCCAGGTTGCCAAACAGAATGCGCAAGTGACTGTCTGCTTTGATGGGGTTTTCAAAGGCCCGGATGATTTGCTGGTTTTCCGGGTAGGGGGTAACTGTCGCGAGGTTTTCAGCCAGGGTTTTTCCGGTCACCGTCATGCAGTCGCCGTGCAGCAGGCCCCTCTCCAGCAGCATCTTCATCAACGGCTGGATACCGCCGATGGCCACCAGCTCCGACATCATGTAATGGCCAGACGGCCGCAAATCGGCCAGTACCGGCACCTGTTTACCAATGCGCACGAAGTCATCCAGCGACAACTCCACACCAACCGTACTGGCCATGCCCAGCAGGTGCAGTACCGCGTTGGTGGAACCGCCCAGGGCAATGACCACGGTAATCGCGTTCTCGAAAGCCTCACGAGTCATGATGTCGGACGGCTTGATGTCTGCTTCCAGCAGCTTCAGCACCGCCGCTCCAGCGGCTTCGCAGTCAGCCAGTTTGGTGTCAGACACCGCATTCTGCGCCGAACTGCCCGGCAGGCTCATGCCCATGGCCTCAATGGCCGAGGCCATGGTATTGGCCGTGTACATACCCCCACAGGAACCCGGCCCCGGAATGGCGGTTTCCTCGATCTGCTTCACCTCAATCAGGTCCATATTGCCGCGGGCATGGGCACCCACCGCTTCGAAAACCGAAATGATATCGGTGTGATTCTCACCGGGCATGATGGTACCGCCGTAAACAAACACCGACGGCCGGTTCAGCCGCGCCAACCCCATCATGCAACCCGGCATGTTCTTGTCACAGCCACCAATCGCCACCAGCCCGTCAAAACCCTCACAACCGGCCACGGTTTCAATGGAATCCGCAATCACCTCCCGCGACACCAGCGAATACTTCATCCCCTCCGTGCCGTTGGCAATGCCGTCTGAAATCGTGATGGTGTTAAAAATCAGACTTTTGCCCCCCGCTGCGTCTGCCCCCTTGGCCGCTTCCCGGGCCAGACCGTCAATGTGCATATTGCAGGGCGTCAGATTACTCCAGGTAGAGGCAATACCCACCTGCGGCTTCCGAAAGTCCTCATCCTGAAACCCCACCGCACGCAACATCGCGCGACTGGCAGACTTGTTAATACCATCCACCACCGGTGCGGAATAACGACGTCGTTTATCCGTGGTCATAAAAGTGCCTCCCATCAAAAGAAAAGTCATCCAACCAGCAAAACCCACAAATCTCCAAAGCGCAACCGCTGTCAAAAAAGCGCCGCAGGCAAAAAGCAGCCTATACCAGAGCAGCTCGTAGGTAGGGGGACAACACATTCCCAGGAAGTTTCCCCGTGAACCCGCCAATGCCCGTCGGCGCGGGGTGGCTGTTGGATTTTTTGCCGGAAAAAGATGTCTGAGCGAAGCGAGTTGTTTTTCCAAAAAAAATCCAACAGCCACCCCGCAAGCCCGCCCCCACAACCGGAAGTCTGGGAGCCCAAGCAGACCCTTAGGCAGAAACAGAGCGAGCCGAAGCCGCCTGTTCCAGAAGGACCACATCCACAACCGTATGCAGCTTCTCCAGCTGAGAGCGTAACATGGCAATAGGCCGACTGCCGGAAAGGGTCAGGGCGATATCCAGGTAGTCATCGGCAGACTCCATAGACATACGCGAAATCTGGAACCCCCGAACCCGCACCACCTGGCAAAGCCGCTCCAGCGCCGCCGCCTCCGGGTTCATCCGACAGTTCAACGTATAACTCGGTAACGCTGTTTGTGCTTGCGCGCTCATGCTACGTGCTCCTTACTGGTGGTAGTGCGACGGTTTTCGTCAATCATGTCTCGGTTACTGGCGCCGGGTTTCACGATCGGCCAGACATTCTCCTCCCGGCTGATGGCCACGTGCAGCAACATCGGGCCGTCGTAAGCCAGGATCGTCTCAATACCCCGACGAATCTGATCGGTGCGCTCAATGTGCAGGGCCGGGATATCAAACGCCCGGGCCATGGCGACAAAGTCCGGGTTGTCGTCCAGGTTGATGTGGCTCTCCCGGTTGTTGTAGAACAGCTCCTGCTGCTGGCGTACCATGCCCAGGCATTGGTTATCCAGAATGATCAGCTTGAGCGGCAGGTTATAGCGGCGAATGGTAGCCAGCTCCTGGGCGTTCATCATGAACGAGCCGTCGCCGGTGACATTGATGACCGTGCCTCGACGATTGGCAAACTGGGCGCCGATGGCCGCCGGCAGGCCGAAGCCCATGGTGCCCAGGCCGCCACTGGTTAAGTGGTGGCGTGGGTGATCGAATTCGTAATGCTGGGCCACCCACATCTGGTGCTGGCCAACGTCACAGGCGATGACCGTATCATCCGGCGTAATCCGTGAAAGCTGACGGATAAACGCGGGGCCGGTGATCGGCGCCAGGGCTTCCTCGTTGTCCGCAGCCTGGAAGCCACCGGTGGTGTGCCAGGTTCTGCATTGCTTCTGCCAGTGGGCAATGGCCAGTGGCCTCTCCGTCAAGGCCTCGGTGAACGCAGGCAATATCCGGTTCAGGTCACCCCGCAGGGCCAGGTCTGCCGGGCGCAGCTTGTTGATCTCGGCGGCGTCGGCGTCGATGTGAATCATCCGGGCGTTGGGCGCGAAGCCGTCCAGTTTGCCGGTGGCACGGTCGTCCAGGCGGGCGCCGATAACCAGCAGCAGGTCGCATTCATCAACCGCTTTATTGGCCGCCCGGGACCCGTGCATGCCCAACATGCCGAGGCTGTGAGGATTGTTCTTGCCCGGGTTGCCAATCCCCTTAAGGGTCACAACACCCGGCAGGGCTGAGGTGTCGGCAAAGGCGCGGAAGCTTTCCTCCGCGCGGGCCAGAGATACGCCGCCGCCACTGTAGAGCAGGGGGCGTTTGGCTGAGTAAAGCATGGCCAGCGCTTCGGAAATCTCCGGGCAAAGCGGGTCTGGCTGAACGCAGGTTGTAGCAGCCGGCGCCTCGATCTCTGTCAACTGAATGTCTTTGGGAATATCAATCCACACCGGCCCTGGCCGACCGCTCTGGGCCAGGGTAATGGCTTCTTCCACAATGGCGGGCAGGGCCTCGGCGTCGTCCACCAGGTAACTGTGTTTCACGATGCCCAGGGTCATACCCAGAATGTCCGTTTCCTGGAAGGCATCGGTGCCAATCAATCCGGATGGAACCTGCCCGGTGATTACCAGCATGGGAATGGAATCCATATAGGCATTGGCAACGCCGGTGATCAGGTTGGTGGCGCCGGGGCCAGAGGTGGCAATGCAAACGCCGATCTCGCCACTGGCCCGAGCATATCCATCGGCAGCCAGGGCGCACGCCTGTTCGTGGCGGCACAGCACGTGCTCCACACCCACATCGTCCACCAGGGCATCGTATAGCGGCATGATGCAGCCACCCGGATAGCCGAATACGGTATGGATGTTGTGGCGGTGGAACGCTTCAAGAATGTGCTGTGCGCCGTTCATGCTCGTTTTTCCCTTTTTTCTTTGCCGCAAAAAAAGAAACCCCCGGGACCTTTCGGTGCCGGGGGTTTCTGGTGTCTTTGTCAGGTTGTCGCTATCTCACCCGCTTGTCCACGCAAAAGCCCCCGGACGGTACCACGACCACCAGGACTAGCTTCACGATGACAACCATTGCGTTGAGATTCATAAAATCGACAGTCTGCTCTGAATTGATTCAAACAATGTGTGTAGAATCTAACCCACGTTTAAATCCGGTTGCAACCGTTTATTGCCGGAAATGTGGTCTCGCCCGCCGAGCGTGGGTTGTCAGGGCCACCAATAAGAACGATTCCGTGGCGAGTGTTACATGACGAAAGCAAAATTGGGCTCTCTCGGGCTGTCACTTCTGATACTTGTGCTGCTGGTTGTCTGGATGGCGACTGGCGATGTAAAGGTGGCCAGTAAAGAGGCACCGGATGAGCCACAGGTGCAGGATGCAGATAGGATTCGGGTTGAAATTGAGACCCTTGAAGCAACCCGTTACCAACCAACCCTGAAACTGCAGGGCCAGCTTGAGCCCTGGCGTTCGGTGATGGTGGGTGCGCGGGTAGCCGGCACGGTTGAGCGAATGCAGGTAGAGCTGGGGCAGAACGTTCGTGCCGGGCAGGAGTTGTTGCAGCTCTCTGTTGATGGCCGGGACGCCGTGGTAGAGCGCTGGCGCGCCAGCATTCAAAAGCTGGAGGCTGACCTTGCCGCCGCGCGCCGGTTGAGAGCCAGCAACCTGGCAGCGGAGACCGATATTCTCAGACTACAGAGTGACCTGGCGGCAGCCCGGGCGGAGCTGGTAGCGGCGGAACTCGCGGTCAGGCACATTCGGCCCGAGGCCCCGTTTGACGGCGTGGTTAACCGCAAAGATGTGGAGCAGGGCGATCTTGTGCAGGTGGGTACGCCGATGCTGGAACTGGTGCAGATTGACCGGCTCAAAGCCACCGGCAGAATTCCACAGCAAACCGTGAAGGATGTTCAGCCGGGGCAGGCAGTGGAGGTTAATCTTCTGGATGGCACACGGCTGGCCGGTGTCGTCAGCTTTGTTGCCAGCGCGGCAAGCCCCGAAACCCGCAGTTTTGCCGTTGAAATTGTTGTGGAGAATCCCGAACAAAAACGCGCGGCTGGGGGCACGGCCAACCTGAATATCCGGTTGCCCGAGCAGGATGCGATTTTTATCTCACCGGCGTATCTGAGCCTGGACGATGACGGCCGGCCCGGCGTGAAATATGTGGATGACAGCAACGCTGTGGTTTTCCGGAACGTCCAGCTGTTGAGCGTATCCACCAACGGTGCCTGGGTGTCTGGCCTGCCGGAGCAGATTCGCCTGATTACCCGTGGTGGCGGTTTTGTGGCCGAGGGTGAACAGGTTGAGCCTGTTGATCGCTCGGATCGGCGGGGTTGACGGCCATGCGAGCGCTGATTTCGGCGGCCATGGACCGCAGCCGCACCACCATGTTGCTGTTCCTGTTTCTGTTATTGGGCGGTATGGCAGCCTATCAGGCGATTCCCAAGGAATCCAACCCTGACGTCACCATACCCATGATCTATGTATCCATGACCCTGGAGGGCATCAGCCCCGAAGACGCCGAACGACTGTTGGTGCGCCCCATGGAACAGGAACTGCGATCCCTGGAAGGCATCAAGGAGATGCGGGGCAACGCCTCGGAAGGTCACGCCTCGGTGATGCTGGAGTTTGATGCAGGCTTCAATCCCGACAAAGCGTTGCAGGATGTCCGGGAAAAGGTGGATACAGCCCGCACCAAGTTGCCCCAGGAAGCCGACGAGCCCCGGGTAAATGAGATCAACGTCTCCCTGTTTCCCGTACTGTCGATCGGTTTGTCTGGCCCACTTTCTGAGCGTGAGCTCATCACGATTGCCCGTCGCCTGCAGGATGCCATTGAAGCGATTCCCGAAGTGTTGGAAGTCGACATTGGTGGTGACCGCGAGGACCTTCTGGAAATCGTGGTGGATGCCCAGGTGCTGGAAAGCTACGGCATTGACTTCGACCAGATGGCCTCTCTGGTCACGCGCAATAATCAGCTGGTTGCCGCCGGCTCACTGGACACCGGTAATGGCCGTATGGCCCTGAAAGTGCCGGGGGTAATCGAGACCATCGAGGATGTGATGTCGATGCCGGTGAAGGTAGACGGCGATTCGGTGGTTACCTTTGGCGATGTGGCTATGCTGCAGCGTACCTTTAAAGACCCTACCGGTTTTGCCCGCATCAATGGCGAGCCGGCACTGGTGTTGGAAGTGTCCAAACGCTCAGGCGCCAACATTATTGAAACCATCGAGAAAATCCGCGCGCTGATCGACGACGCCAGACCACGGCTGCCAGACGCTCTGGACATTCGCTACATCATGGATCAGTCCGATGAAGTTCGGGATATTCTGTCTGACCTCCTGAATAACGTGATGACCGCCATCGTGCTGGTGATCATTGTGGTCATTGCCACCATGGGGCCCCGCTCCGCGTTCCTGGTGGGCCTGACCATTCCGGGCGCCTTCCTGAGTGGTATCCTGGTGATCTGGAGTATGGGGCTTACCCTCAATATCGTGGTGCTGTTCAGCCTGATTCTGGTAGCGGGCATGCTGGTGGATGGCGCCATTGTGGTGTCTGAGCTGGCGGACCGGAACCTCAGCGATGGTCAGCCGGTGAAAACCGCCTGGGTAGAAGCCGCCTCGCGAATGGCCTGGCCGGTTATAGCCTCAACCGCCACCACGCTTGCGGTTTTCGTACCCCTGTTGTTCTGGCCTGGAGTTGTGGGCGAGTTCATGAAGTTCCTGCCGATGACCGTGCTGATTTGTCTGATCGCCTCGCTGGCCATGGCTCTGGTGTTCCTGCCAGTGATGGGCGGTGTCACTGGCGGCCGGCGTGTGCACCAGGACGCCACGGAAGGGCGGTTCATGATCATTTACCGCAATACCCTGGGCACCTTGCTGCGCCGCCCGGGGTTGACCCTGTTGGGTGCGTTGGGAGTGATTATCCTGATTTACGCCGCCTATGGCCGTTTCAACCACGGCGTGGAATTTTTCCCGAGTGTGGAACCGGATTCTGCCCAGGTGCAGGTGCGTGCCCGGGGTGATCTGTCTGTGTGGGAGCGAGACGCCATTGTGCGCCAGGTGGAGCAGCGCCTGCAGAATATGCCGGAAGTAAAAGCTCTTTATGCGCGTTCCATGCTGTCAACCAGCACCCAACTGGCGCCCGATGTCATCGGGGTGTTGCAGTTCCAGTTCAACGACTGGTTTACCCGCCGCACCGCCACCGACATTCTGGAGGATTTTCGAGAACGAACCAGGGACATCCCCGGCATCGAGCTGGAATTTCGCAAGCAGGAAGGTGGCCCGGCAGAGGGCAAGCCCATCGAGCTTCAGGTCAGCAGTATGAACAGTGACGAGCTGAATGAGTATGTGGATGAGATTCAGCGGCAGATGCGAGCATTGGGTGGCTTCGCCGATATCGAGGATGACCGCAGCCTGCCGGGCATCGAGTGGCGCCTGCAGGTAGACCGGGAAGCGGCGGCCCGCTTTGGTACCGACGTGTTGAGTATAGGCAGTGCCGTGCGCCTGGTCACCAACGGTCTGGTGCTGGCTACCTACCGGCCGGAAGATGTTCGGGATGAAGTCGATATAGCCGTGCGGGTACCAAACAACTGGCGGGAGCTGGACCACCTGCAACGCCAGACCATCCACACCCCGCGCGGCCAGGTGCCACTATCGGAATTTGTCAGCCTCGAACCGGGGGATAAAACCGGCTCCATTGTGCGGGTAGACGGCCAACGCACCATCACCATCAAATCCGACGTTGCTCCGGGCCGGCGCATGGATGAGGTTTTGCGCAGCCTGCAGGCCGAAATGCCAGAGCCACCCGAGGGGGTAAGCGTTCGCTTCGCCGGTGAGAATGAAGACCAGCAACAGGCGGCCACCTTCCTGACCACAGCGTTTCTGGTGGCGGTGGGCCTGATGCTGCTGATACTGGTCACTCAGTTTAACTCTCTCTACCAGACTTTCCTGATCTTGTCGGCGATTGTGCTGTCGACCGCCGGCGTGCTGCTGGGCCTGCTGGTCAACGGCCAGTCCTTCGGGGTGGTGATGGTGGGTATGGGAATCATTGCCCTGGCAGGCATTGTAGTGAACAACAACATCATCCTGATTGATACCTTCAACCAGATGAAGAAGGAGGGCAAGGCCGCCTACGAGGCCGCCCTGGAAACCGGTTGCCTGCGTTTACGGCCGGTGCTGCTGACGGCCATTACCACCATTCTGGGCCTGATGCCCATGGTGCTGGGCGTCAACGTCAACCTGCTGGAGCCATCGCTCGGGCTGGGCGCCCCGTCAACGCAATGGTGGACTCAGTTGTCCAGCGCGATTGCCGGCGGCCTTGCCTTTGCCACCCTGCTGACATTGCTCCTGACGCCAGCGTTGCTGGTATTGGGTGAGAAAGCCGGCCAGCGGGTTAGGGCGTTGTTCGGTCGGGAGTCCTGATGACATTCGCCGACAACCCTCTTGTCGAACTTTATCGCGATCAGTGGCTGCTGGCGGTCCACAAACCGGCGGGGCTTCTGGTTCATAGAAGCCCCATCGACAAACACGAAACCGAGTTTGCCCTGCAATACGCCCGTGCGCTGAATGGCGGCGAGCATGTGTACCCGGTGCATCGCCTGGACCGGCCCACCTCGGGTGTTTTGCTGTTTGCCAGAGATCCGGAGACTGCCCGGTTGGTTGGGCAGGCCATGATGGCGGGCGAGGTGGAGAAAACGTATCTGGCGATGGTGAGGGGGTGGGCGCCCGAGATCGGTGTGATTGACCACCCGCTGAAAGATGAGCCGGAAGACCGGCGTTTACGTGGAGCCGAACAGCCTGTGCGCGAAGCGCTCACTCACTTCCGAAGGCTCGCAACCACTGAGATTCCCGTGGCCATTGAACGCTATCCCACCAGCCGGTACAGCCTGGTGGAGCTGTATCCGAAAACCGGCCGAAAGCATCAGTTACGCCGGCATATGAAACACATCAACCATCCCATCATCGGTGACGCCAACCATGGTCGGGGGCGCCATAACCGGTATTTTGCTGAACGGTTTGGCGAGGGTCGGTTGATGCTGGCGGCTACCCGGCTGTCTTTGTCGCACCCGATCTCCGGCGAGGAGCTGATTTTGGTATGTGCGCCGGAAGAGAGCTTTTCCCGGGTGCTTGAGGTGTTTTCTGAGGTGCCGTTTAACAATTGGCCAAAAGTGTTTGATTAATAACCAAAGTGTATCTTTTCTTGTCATTTTGCGTCGATTAGTAGTGGGGGCAGGCGCCACACCAGGGCTTGGTGCATACTCGTCAATGTGCATATAAAAATATAAAACGCTTTCGACCGAGGCCCGCTGTGCCGAAACTCTACCCGCTGTTCTTTCTAGCACTCAGTCTTTTGCTGCCATCGTCAGTGCTGGCAGAGCCGGCAATCTGGGATAAGCATTCGAAGCGTCTGGAGCTGGCCCCGCATGTGGATTACTGGCTGGAGAGCGGGCCAGTCTCTTTTGCTGAGGTGTCCCAGTTACCCGGGGAGGCCTGGACCGGTGGCAGCAATGAAAGCCCAAACTTCGGCTATGGCAATGACGTCTACTGGTTTCGTTTCCGCGTGACCAATGTGACCGGAGTGGAAGCCGTCAACTTCATGGAAATCGGTTACCCGGTATTGGACCACATTGAGGTCTATCTCCCTGACGCCCAGGAACCCCTGCTGCTGGGCGACAAACGGCCCTTCTACGACCGCCCAATTCACCACCGTAATTTCGTTGTGCCTTTGCTGTTGCCAGCCAATGAAACAGTTACGGTATACCTCCGGGTGGAAACCACCAGTTCCATGCAGGTGCCGCTGACACTCTGGGAGCGGGATGCGTTTTATGCGGCAGACCAGGGCCGCAGTATGCTGGAAGGTATCTACTACGGCATTGTCCTGGTGATGATCCTGTACAACCTGTTCGTGTTCATGGCCGTCGGTGAGCGCAGTTTTCTCTATTACGTTGGCTATATCACCACCATGCCCCTGTTTTTGGCCAGCCTTCACGGGGTTGGTTTTCAATACCTGTGGCCCGAGGGCACCTGGTGGAACGACCAGTCCATCATTGTGTTCCTGAACCTGGTTGTCGTGTTTGGTGGCGCCTTCAGTATCCGCTTTATCAGCGTTACCCGTAAGAATCATCCGTGGCTGAACCGCTGGACCATGGCGATGGTTATGGCGGCTGGCCTTGCAGCTGGCGCAGGTTTGTTTGTTCCTTATAAACACATGATTCTGCCAACCATTCTGATAGCGGCCATGGGCTGTTCGACCATGCTGCTGTTGAGCGTCGTGCGCTGGGTAAAGAGAGACCCGGCAGCCAGGTATTACACCATCGCCTGGGTGTTCATGCTCTCCGGCGGGATCGTACTGGCGCTGAACAAATTTACATTCCTGCCGCGCAATCTTTTAACGGAAAACGCTACACAGGTGGGCTCGGCGCTTGGTGTGATCTTGCTCTCGCTGGCTCTCGCGGATCGCTTGAATCGGGAGAAAAAACGGGCCTTCGCCGCCCAGCAGAAACTCCTGCGGGAAGAGCGCAAGGCGAGACTGGCCCAGGAAAAGTCCCTGAGGGTTCAGCAGGAGGCCAATGCCATGCTGGAACAGCGTGTACAGGAACGGACCCGGGATCTGGAAAACCTGAACGAACAATTGCTGGAACTGAATGCCACGGACCCCCTGACGGGCCTGAAAAACCGGGGGCATTTCGACAAGGCGTTCCAGTCGTCCGTGGTTCATGCTTACCGGTTTGAGGAGGTCGTGTCACTGCTGGTGCTGGATATCGATCATTTCAAGAAGTTCAACGATACCTACGGCCATCTGGTCGGAGATGATTGTCTGAAAATGGTGGCCCAGTGCATCAAACGCCACGTAACACGACCCCAGGATCTCGCTGCCCGTTATGGTGGGGAAGAGTTCGTGGTATTGCTGCCGGATACCCCCGGCGAGGGCGCGGTGCGGGTGGCCGAGCGGATTCGTCAGGAAATCGAGAAGACCGCCTTCCGGGTATCCGATGAAATGCTGCACTTGACCGTCAGTGTTGGGGTGTGCAGTGTGTCACCGTCCCGTGCCGATGCCACCAAGGAAATCTTTTCCTGCGCCGACGAGGCGCTTTATGAGGCCAAGGGGCAGGGCAGAAATCGCGTGGTGGCCAACCGGCATCAAAGTCAGGCCGTCAGCGCGGGATCGTCCGCGTAGTGCTGATTGCCCAAGTGTGAGATGAGGGGCAACCGATGATCTGCCTCAAGCGCGTAAGCCAGTTCCAGCAATGTGCGTTCATCACCATGGCGGGCCATGAACTGAACGGACACGGGCAGGCCCGCGTCGGTGAGTGCCATGGGTACTGAGATCGCCGGCGCCCCGGTGGTGTTGGCCAGCGGGGTGAAACAGACGTATCGGGCCAGCCTCTCAAACAGCTGGTCAAACGGTACTGTCGGGCTCAGGTGCCCTAGCGGCGGCGTCGTCTGGCCGAGTACCGGGGTCAGCACAGCGTCGTAGTGGGCCATATGCCGTGCATACTGCTGCTGGGAGCGCTTGAGTCGCCAGAGCGCGGCGGGCAATTTCCAGAGTTTCTTCCGGAACATTTTCTCCAGCCCGTTGGTCAGTCCGTCGACTTGCCGCTTATCGAACTGAGGGTGCATCAGCTTATGCCCCTGCAGTTTCACACCGAAGGCCAGCAATCCCCAATACAGCGCAAAGTCGTCCGGGAACGAGGCTGGAATGGGAACATCCATCGGCTCGATGATATGCCCGAGTTTCTCGAGATAGCGCGCGGTGGCTTCCACGGTGTTGCGGGTTTTCGGGTCTGTCTTGTGGCCTGTCACTGAGTCCAGAACCACTCCGATCCTCAGCTGCTTTCCTGACGGACCCTGCACATGGCCCACCCGAGGCAGGGCCGGGTTGCGTAAATACTCGTCCGCGGCTGCAATGAAGCCTGCGGAATCCCGTACAGAGCGGGTGACTACTCCGTCACTGACAATATTGATGGGCAGGGTTTTGGCGGCCTCGTTATCCACCACGCGGCCCCGGGTGGGTTTTAGCCCTATCAGCCCACAGCAGGCTGCCGGGATTCGGATCGACCCGCCACCATCGTTAGCATGGGCCACAGGCACAACGCCGGCGGCCACCAGGGCCGCAGCGCCGCCTGAGGAGGCGCCGGAGGAATAGCGCAGATTCCAGGGGTTACGGGTGGCGGCGCCAAGGGCTGGTTCGGTGGTCGCATTGAAGCCGAACTCCGGCAGCGTGCTCTTGCCCAGACACAGGTAGCCCTGTGCCAGCATCTGCTCAGCGAACGGGCTGGTCTTGCTGGCGGTATTGCTGGGCACGGCCGCCGAGCCATGGCGTGTTGGCAGGCCCTGAACGTCGGTGTTGTCTTTGATGAACGTGGGTACACCGGCAAACGGTGCCTCAGGCTTTGTGAGGCTGCGAGCAAGCGAGAGGCTTCGGTCGTAATCCGTGGCCGCCAGTCCGTTAATCACTGGCTGTGCCATTTCGGCCCGTTCAATGGCGGCTTTCGTGACGTCCAGCGCTGACACTTCACCTGCACGAATGCGGGCCGCCAGTGCGGTTGCGTCATCTTCGCCCATGGCATCATCACGAAAACAATGGAATGGACCTTGGTGTTCGGACTGCATGGTGTACTCCAGACTGATCAGATCGTCTAACGATAACTCACCTGAAAACGTGATGGCATGTCATTTTGGGTATCGCGTCACATGTTCCGTTAAAACCAGCGAACGGGTGATTGATTCTGATCACTTTCAATAACCGGAATCAGACAGTAAGCTGATAGCCAACCTGTTGAACCAGAATGCATAAATGGATCTGATTGAACCCGCTGTCCGAACGTTTCTCGGCATCTTTTTTCTGATGATTGGCCTGCAGTTCTCCGCCAGAACACTGGGCTTATACGCCCGTATGGGGTTCAGTCACATTCATTACGGTGCCCGGGGTAAAGCCACCTGGTGGCATCGCCATATCTTCAATGTCTTTCGGGCAGCGATTCTTCTGGTGTTTCTGGCGGTTATGACCGGGCAGTTGGGTTTTTTTCTGGCATTGCCCAGTGCGTTTTCGCTGGTTTGCCTGGTGGCGGGTGTGCTGGTGATTACCCGCCAGGCAAAAGAGGAAGAAAAAGCCCTGGCTCAGCGCTTTGGCCAGGACTATGAGGTTTACCGGGCAAGGGTGCCCCGCTGGTTCTGACGTCTGTCGTCAGGATGCCTGTTTTCGGGCGTCTTTGATCACATCGTAGGCGTGGCTGATTTCACGAGTGCGCTCTTCCGCCATCTCCCGCATGCTCTCGGGCATGCCGCGCCCGGCCAGTTTATCCGGGTGGTTCTCACTCATCAGCTTGCGGTAAGCGCGTTTGATCTCTGCATCGGAGGCAGAGGCGGATACCCCCAGTACCTTGTAGGCGTCCTCAATCTGCTGCCCCGAGGAGTAGTTCGGGCTGCCGCCGGCATGCCCGGCATGGGCGCCGCGCAGCATGGCTTCCAGTTGGTCTACCTGGCTTTCTGGCAGGCCAAGGCCCCGGGCAATACGCACCAGCATCTCGTGCTCGGCCGGGTGCACCTGGCCATCCGCGGCCACCGCCGACACCTGAACCTGCAGGAACATCTGCAGAAATGCGGGCTGGCGGCCGGAGTTCTGCAAAAAGCGGTTGAGCTCCGCGTCCAGGTCGAAATCCGGTTGCTTGCCACGGTTGAAGGCGTCCCGGGCGATGGCTTTTTGCTCTTCGTTCAAACGAAACCGTTCAAACATCGCCTCCGCCAGTTGAATCTCGTCCCGGGTCACCACGCCGTCGGCCTTGCACAGGGCGCCCATGACGGCAAACACAGATTCAACGAAGTTGTTTTGCAGGCTCTGAATCTTGCCTATCAGCCGGCTCTTCATCCGCTGGAACAGGAATGCACCAATGGCAGCCCCCACCAGGAATCCCGGAAACCGGCCAAAGGCATAACCGATCAGGCCACCGAAAATCATTGCGAACAGCATTCAGATATCCTTAGCGAGTAAATCAGTCCGTAGAATATACGTGTTTTTGGTCAGGGCTTCATGAACAGGCTTTCATCCACCGGATCAATCTGTTCCGGCCGCAGGTGCTGTTGCGCGTAGGTCAGCCAGATACGGGACTGCAAAAACAGGTTAAAGGTGTCCTTGTCCAGGTGCCCCTTGTCCACCATAATCGCCATCAGCCCCAAGGATTCGGAGAGGGTTTTACCGCGTTTGTAGGGGCGGTCTACCGCGGTGAGGGCTTCGAATACATCAGCGATTGCCATGATTTTTTCCGGAATGCTCATGTTTTCACCCGTCAGCCTGCAGGGGTAGCCATGACCGTCCATTCGCTCGTGGTGGGTGCCGGCGAGCCTCGGCACATTGGCCAGTCGATCTGGCAGCGGCAGGGCATCCAGCATGCAAATGGTCTGCACGATATGCTCGTTGATTTTGAATCGCTCTTCGTCGGTGAGGGTGCCATAACGCACCGTAAGGTTGTGCAGTTCACCCCGATTGTAGGCGTGCTCGGGCAAGGTCATATCGAACCCCCAGCGGTTACGGGGGTCGTCTTTGCGCACCGGGGGAAGTTTGTCGCCCCAGCTGCGCAAGTGGCCGGGTTTGTCAGCCAGCAAGGTTTCCATAACGGGTAGCTCGGGTGTTGGCTGGTGTTCCAGAGCTTGCTGTTCGTCGCCGGACAAGCCCAGGCGATCGTTAAAGTTCCGTAGCCAGGTGCGGCTGCCTATCTCGTGAATGCGCGCGACATCGTCATCCGACATGGATTCGCTGCCTTGATTGACCCGCGCAAGAAACGCGAATTCCTCCTGCAGGGTTTCTTGCAACTGATCCCGTTGTTGCCGCGCCTCGTCAGAATCTTTCCCTTCCAGGCACGCCTTCAGGTACTGGATGTCGGCATCCCGGTGTAACACCTCAAAACGGGTTCGGATTTCATGTATCCGGTTGTGAATGGTCTCAAGCTTGACCGCCTTATCAACCACATATTCCGGGCTGGTTATCTTTCCGCAGTCGTGGAGCCAGGCGGCCAGGCGGAATTCATAACGTTCGTCTTCGGACATCCTGAAGCGTGCAAACGGGCCGTCACTGGCGCTCTCAGCCTGTTCAGCCAGCATCTGTGCCAATTTGGGCACCCGCTCGCAGTGGCCCCCGGTGTAGGGGGATTTGGAGTCGATGGCGTTGGCCACCAGTTGAATGATGCCGTCCAGCAGGGCCTGCTGGCTTTCGATCAGCTCACGGGTTTCGATGGCAACGGCGGCAGAACCGGCAATCTCGTCAACAAACTGGATCAGGTCATCGCTCAGTTCTGTTTTGTCTCCGTGCTCGATCTCGATAATCAACACGCCAATCAGTTTGCGGCGGCGGTTGCGGAGAATGGCAAACACTGAGTGGCCCGGAATGTGGCTGCGCAGAACACGGATCAGTTCGTTGTCATCGGCGGCAGGGGGGATAGAGCTGAGTGCACTGGGTATTTCAAGGCCGCCATTCACGGTCAGTTCGAGTTTGTGATCGTGAATGTTGAACAGATAGATCGCGCCGAGTTTCTGGCCCACGATGCTGACGATCTGCTCGAGAATATCCTGCAGCAGCTGGTTCAGGTCCTGGCCGCGGTTCAGTACGGTGGAAATGTTCTGGAAGCTCCGGATGGTATGGGCCATGTCGTCCAGCGCAATGCTCAACTGCGACGCCTCACGGATGTGAGACTCGGAACGAACCTTTGTATCGAAACGGAAGCGTGACAGCTGGCTGACTCTGTCTGTCAGCTGCTCCAGCGGCTTGCCCACCTGGCGCCCCATAAACCAGCCGATGACCAGCAACAGCAGGGCGATGGCGCCGGCAATGAGGGTTTGCCTGGCCAGTGCGGCCCAGACTTCTGCAAGCAGTTCATCAGAGGGAATGGCAATCACAATCGACAGTGACTCATCCGGCAGTGCATCCAGAGCCACGGCAACGCCATACCAGTCACGCCCCTCTGCGGAAAAACCGCCGACGCCCCGTTCCGTTTGCTGCAGCCGGGCCGTTTGGATAACGGCACCGGCCTCTTGCTCAAACTCTGAACTGGCCAATAACTGCCCTTGATCATTGATGATGGCGATCTGGCTGCCGGGCGTCTGGCGCAGTTGGGCGAGCTGGGCGCCAAGATCGTTCACCGTAACGTCAATGCCAAGGACCGTGGAAGGCTGTGCACTGGCCCGCTGAGACAGTGTCAGTCCGGTTTCCTGAGTGGTAAAGAAGACGTATGGCGCGGATAGCTGCAGTTCGCTGACGCTCTGGGCTGCCTGATACCATGGCCGTTGGCGGGGATCGTAGTCATAACTTTCCAGCACCCGATGCTCAATCAGGTTTAGCCCCGTATCGTAGAAACGCCATACCCCAACCCGTTGCTCACCTTCCCGTTCGAGGCTTTGCAACAGGAAGTGGCTGCCAGTGGGAGCATCCGGAAACTGCACGGACCCTGAATTGCTCAAGGTGCGGAAGAGAAAGAAATCGCCGTCGCCGAAGCCGGCGTAAATAGCACTGACGATGGTGCTGCTGGACAGGATGTCGGCCAGTACCGACAGGCGCTCAAGGCGCTGGTCCAGTGTGGTTGCCGCCGTTAACGGGTCATGTCGGAGCACCGCAAGGGCGGTGGACGGAGGCTGGGTAATGGCGTTGATTCGGTCATCCACGCTGGTGGCCAGTTGCCGTGCTGTGGCCTCGGCAGCCGTCAACTTGGCCTGTTCCATGCCCCGAAAACTCTGGCCCACCAGCACGACAGTGAGAATGAGCATGCCGAGGGTGATGGCGGAAGCAATCAGGAAAGCGAGCGAAACCTGGGCGGTCTGGCGGTTCAACAGCATGGGCGAGCCTTAATTGGAAAACAGGTATCCTGAGTGTAGACGCTGACCGCCGAGGTGTTTCGAATGTTGATGAAAATGATCAGCTTATGACAACAGATCTGTTTGATCTCAGTGATGGTGAGCCATGGCAGGAACCGGTGGGTGAGGGCGTTGTGGTATTGCGCCGGTTTGCCCGGAATACGGCCCCGGATCTGATGCAAGCCATCGGAGAGGTGGCCAGCAAAGCGCCCTTTCGGCACATGGTAACGCCGGGTGGCCATAGCATGTCGGCCGCCATGACCTGCGCCGGCGAACTGGGCTGGGTGACCGACCGGTCGGGTTACCGGTACCAGTCCACCGATCCGGAATCCGGTCTGCCCTGGTCTGAGATCCCCGAGTCTTTTAAAGAGCTGGCGCGGAACGCCGCCGAGGCGGCGGGATATCGGGGATTTGTGCCCGATGCCTGCCTGATCAACCGTTATCAGCGCGGTGCCCGCATGGGGTTGCACCAGGACAAAGACGAGCAGGATTTCTCCTGGCCCATTGTCTCCGTTTCCCTCGGTTTGCCAATAACCTTCCAGTTTGGCGGCCCAAGACGCTCAGACAAACCTGTGAAAATCCCGTTGGAGCACGGCGATGTGGTGGTTTGGGGAGGGCCCGCCCGGTTGTTCTATCACGGCGTGCTGACACTCAAAGCGGGCCACCACCCTTTGACGGGCTCTTGCCGTTACAATCTGACCTTTCGTCGGGCCGGCTGAATGTCACTGCAGCCAGGCGATCAACAGCCCGGCGGCAAGGGATAACACCATGGGGCCTGCCACCAGTAAACCGGTTTGCCGGTTGCCTATCGTCCACGCCATGCCGGATTTCACCAGATTGTTTACTGCGGCCGCGATGACAATGCCGAGCACCGCCGTATTCATTCCCAGACCATCATTAGACATACGTGTCAGGGAGAGAGTGATGGCATCGACATCGGCCACACCGGATGTAGCGGCCAAGGCATAGATGCCGGCGTCACCGAAGCTGTTTTTGAGAAACTCACCCAACACCAGGATGGCGGTTAGCAGCAGGCCGAACACCAGGGCTGAAGAAAGGTCCAGCGGGTTCTGGCTCAGGCTTGGCTGGCTGACCTGGAACTGGCGTGAGTGTCGCGTCCAGATCAACAGGGCCGGGCCATAAAGCAGCATGGTCATCACCGCGACGGGCCATATCAGGCTGGGCAGAAGCGCAGTATTGATGATCAGGCAATACACCAGAATACGCGGGAACATGGTGCCACATGCAATGAGGATGCCGGCGGCGAACTGAGGGTTGAAGTCCGGGTTCTTTGAGGCCTGTCGGGAGAAGTGCAGGGTCAGGGCAGTCGAGGAGCTCAGGCCGGCGAACAGACTGGTAAACAGAATACCCTTGCGGGCCCCTGCCACCCGGATCGCGAAGTAGCCCACGAAGGAAATTGAGGCAATCAGCACCACCATCCACCAGATTTCCCGGGGGTTGAGGACGCCGCCGGGGCCCATGGCGGCGCTTGGCAGAAGTGGCAACATCACCACGGAGATCAGCAGCAGCTTGAGTGCGGCATCCAGCTCGTGGGCCTGAAGTTTGTGAATCCAGCCGTGAATTTCTTCCTTGTTATCCAGAAGAATAGCGGTAACAACAGCAGAGGCTGTGGCAATCACAGGGTCTACGGCGACGGCAACAGCACCGAAACAGAAAGTCAGCAGCATGCCAACCATGCCGGTGATGCTGAAGTTACGAATATGCTCAAGACGCTGGCTGTAGGCCACGAGACCAATCGCGGCAACGCTCACCAGCATCACGGGAAAAGCCCAGGTGGTGATTTCAAGGGCCAGCACGGCAGAAATGCCACCAAGCAGTCCGACCAGGGCAAAGGTTCGAATGCCAGCGATCCGTTCCCCGGGTTTCTGTTCCCGGGCATCCCAACCTCTTTCCAGGCCAATGATGGCCCCCAAGAGCAGGGCAATGGCCAGGTTGATGGTGGTTTGGTTGGATGAAATAAACAGCGCTGCTACGTCGTCCACAGGTCGTTATCCTAAAGGGGTAAAAAGTATTCGCTTTGTATTCTAGGTAATTAGACGATTGCCGTGAATCTATGTTGGCATGCTGAAAGACAGCTACCTTACTTTCCTTGCCCGCTTCTGTTAAGCTTCGTCGCCCCGATTTGACAGTAATCTGACTTTCATCAAAGCGAAGCATTCCATAACCGTGACGATCCTTCCGCCATAGCGTTCATGCTCCCTTAACTGGCCTCGCCCAGACTTCTTTTTCAGGTTTCCTGACACCCGCCCGTGCCCGTGTGTATGGCAGTCGTTTATTTTTCATTGTTCAGTTGGATATCCCCAATCATGGTGCAATCACTCAAGCAGAACTGGTTTTCCAATATTCGAGGCGACCTGCTCGCCGGTATCGTTGTTGCCCTGGCGCTGATTCCGGAAGCGATTGCTTTCTCCATCATCGCGGGTGTGGACCCGAAAGTGGGTTTGTATGCCTCTTTCTGTATCGCCGTGATTATTGCCTTTGTGGGTGGCCGGCCGGGCATGATCTCGGCAGCAACCGGCGCCATGGCCCTGCTGATGGTGACCCTGGTCAAGGAGCATGGCCTTGAGTACCTGCTGGCGGCAACCCTGTTGACAGGTGTGATCCAGATTGCCGCAGGCTACCTGAGACTGGGTGGATTGATGCGCTTTGTGTCGCGGTCTGTGGTCACGGGGTTTGTGAACGCCCTGGCTATCCTGATCTTTATGGCCCAGTTGCCGGAACTGACCAATGTGACCTGGCATGTGTATGCCATGACCGCCGCTGGCCTTGGCATTATCTACCTGTTCCCGCTGATACCCACCGTGGGCAAGCTGATTCCATCGCCTCTGGTGTGTATTGTTGGCCTGACCCTTGTGGCCATGGTGATGGGCCTGGATATCCGCACGGTTGGAGATATGGGCGAACTGCCGGATACCCTGCCCATCTTCCTGTGGCCCGACGTGCCGTTGACCCTTGAAACTCTGATGATCATCTTGCCTTACTCCATTGCCCTGGCGGTGGTTGGCCTGCTGGAGTCGTTGATGACCGCCACCATCGTGGATGATCTGACCGACACCACCAGTGACCGTGACCGCGAGTGCAAGGGCCAGGGCATTGCCAACATTGGCTCCGGTTTGCTGGGCGGCATGGCGGGCTGTGCAATGATCGGTCAGTCCATCATCAACGTGAAATCCGGTGGCCGCACCCGTTTGTCTACCCTAACCGCCGGTGTCTTCCTGCTGATTCTGGTGCTGGTCCTCGACCAGTGGCTGGTACAGATTCCCATGGCCGCGCTGGTGGCGGTGATGATCATGGTTTCTATTGGTACCTTCAGCTGGGATTCCATTCGCAATCTCAGGGAGCACCCGTTGTCGACCAACATCGTGATGCTGGTGACGGTCATTGTGGTGGTGGCTACCCACAACCTGGCCTTTGGTGTGCTGGCGGGCGTGCTGCTGGCGGCGCTGTTCTTTGCCAACAAGATTGGCCACTACATGCTGGTGACATCCGAGCTGGATGAAAACAGTGGCACGCGGTACTACACCGTTACAGGCCAGGTGTTCTTCAGTTCATCCGAAAAGTTCCTGGAATCCTTTGACTTCAAAGAAGCAGTCGATAATGTAGTGATAGACCTCAGTCGGGCGCACTTCTGGGACATCACCGCCGTAGCTGCGCTGGACAAGGCGGTGATCAAGTTCCGCCGCGAGGGCTCCGATGTCGAGGTGATTGGCTTGAATCAGGCCAGCGCCACCATCGTTGACCGCTTTGGCGTGCACGATAAACCGGAGGCGGTTGACCGTCTGATGGGGCACTGATCATGACCGACAGCAAAGAAAAGGACGACATTCGTAGCCACAATAACAACCAGACGGACAACCAAGGCGAGGCAGATATGTTACGAGTAGTGGCCTGTATCGATGGCTCCCGGGCAGCACCTGCAGTGTGTGATTACGCAGCCTGGGCTAGCCGGCATATGGAAACGTCTCTGATGTTGTTGCACGTTCTGGACGAAGAACGTTACCCGGCGGAGCCGGACCTGGCCGGGAACATTGGCCTTGGCAGCCGCGAACAGTTGCTGGACGAACTGGCACAACTGGATCGCAAGCGGGCCAAACTGGCGCTGGAACACGGCCATCATATGCTGGATGAAGCCGAAACCAGGGTGAAAGCCGCCGGTGCGGCGGAGGCCGTCAAGCGCCAGCGCCACGGTAACCTGACCGAGTCTCTGGTGGCCCTCGAGAAAGAGACCCGCCTGTTTGTGATGGGGCTGCACGGTGAAAGCAGTTCTGACCGTGATATCCACATTGGTAGCCAGCTGGAAACGGTTATCCGCAGCGTTCACCGGTCTATCCTGCTGGTGCCGGATGACTATAGTGAGCCGAAAAGTGCCATGCTGGCGTTCGACGGCAGCCCCACCGCTTTCCGGGGTGTGGAACTGATTGCCCAGAGCCCGGTACTCAAAGGCATGCCCCTGCACCTGGTGATGGTTGGCCCGGATACCGCCGACCGCTGGAAGCAGCTCAAGAAGGCAGAGCAGATGTTGTCCGGGTTGGGCGTTGATATCACCCTGGCCATTCGCGCCGGGGATGTAGAACCTGCATTGCACGCGTACCAGGAGGAGCATGACATCGACATTCTGGTGATGGGCGCTTACGGCCATTCCAGAATTCGCCAGTTCCTGGTGGGCAGTACCACCACAACCATGCTGAAAACCGCTAAAAAACCATTGGTTATCATTCGCTGACAAGGAATCCCCCGGCCATGCTGACCCGGCAAGTAGTCCCGTTGATCGCCAGGCTGAGCCTGTTATTGTTTGCGGGGCTGCTTGCCGGCTGCGCAAGGGGATTGCCGCCGGTCGACCATGGCCCGGTTTTGGCGGTATCCTCGGTGGCAGACTCCTTCACAACGGATCAGCGCCGGATGCACCTTGATCCCGAATCCCGACTCTCTGCGTTTGGGCTGCTCGACACGGGCCGCGATGCCTTTGTGGTTCGCAGCGCCCTGATTGAAACCGCCAGTCAGCGCATTGATGCCCAATATTACATCTGGAACGATGATGCCAGTGGCCGGTACCTGGCTGGCCGCCTGGTAGCCGCTGCAGACCGGGGCGTGCAGGTTCGCCTGTTGCTGGATGATATCAATGTGGCTGGCAAGGAATCCCTGTTTGCCATGATGGAGGCTCACCCGGCCATCAGCATCCGGATCTTCAATCCGTCTCCTTCCCGCAAGGGCGTTGGCCGGTGGCTGTCGTTCATCACCGACTTCGACCGCATCAACCGGCGCATGCACAACAAGACCTTTGTGGTGGATGGCAATGTCGGTATCACCGGCGGCCGCAACATTGGAGACGAGTACTTTGACGAGCACCAGGAACTGAATTTCCGGGATCGCGACGTCATGGTGCTCGGGCCGCTGGCTGGCGCCATGACCGATAACTTTGAGGCCTACTGGCAAAGCCCGTGGTCCTACCCGCTGGGGCAATTGTATGAGCTGCCGGAATCGGAGCGTTCGGGTGACCGCTTATCCGGACTCAGCCGTGCCACCACTGAGCCGCTGCCTTTTACTGCGCCCGTACCCCAGGGCAGGAACCAGGCGGAATCCCTGCTGGCAGGGTGGTTCGCTGACATGGTGAAGGCGGAGGCCGAGCTGGTGTTCGATCCGCCACCGGAAGACCTGGAAGCGCCGGCGGACAAACCGCGAAACACCGCAAAGGCCCTGTTTGATCTGATCGAATCGGCCCGGAAGGAAATCCTGATTGAGTCCGCCTATCTGATTCTGGCAGACGAGCAGCTGAACGGGCTGGACAATCTGGGCAACCACGGTCTGAAGGTGGCGGCGATCACCAATTCGCTGGCCACCAACGATCTGGTCACCAATCATTCCGGCTACGCCCGTTGGCGGCGTGAGATGCTGGAGCAGGGCTTTGACCTGTACGAGTTACGCCCTGATGCGCCAGCCTGTAAACGTTGGGTGGCCAATGAACAAGCCTGCGATAAAGGTGTGATCAGCCTGCATTCCAAAGCCGTGGTGTTTGACCGGGAAACATTGTTTATTGGCTCGTTCAACGTGAACCTGCGTTCTATCTACCTCAACGGCGAGACGGTGCTGGTGATTCGCAGTCCGCAACTGGCGCGCGCGGTAGCCGAAGATATTGAGCGCGCCATGGCGCCGGAGAACAGCTGGCGGGTGAGCCTGAACGAGCAGGGTAGTCTGGTGTGGCAATCCCGGGATGGTGAGGTTTATCAGGAACCTGAGAGCGGATTCTGGCGCCGGGCGGCGTCCCGGATGTTGTCATGGCTGTCGATCGAGAAGTATCTCTGAGGCCTGTCAGTGCAGCGACGATAAAGTTTGCACACTTACGTGAGCTGGAGGTTTCAACCGCACAATCGGTTATATGGGGAGATTACCCCAACAGAGTAATAAGTGAGCCTCAGGCAAGGTGAGCGCTGAATGGCAGTTGAATTGTCACCTTCGGTATGATTTTGTTGAGGAGTGGTGTAAAGAACGGTCGATTGTAATCCACGACTGTGCGGTTATAATCGGTCAGGCTCAGGATGAGTCAGTTACAAACCACTATTCTTCAGGGACCGGAGTCATGCCCCAGGCAAGCGGATTGCAGTTCACCGCCCGTGTAGGCGAATTCCCCTCAGATCACTTCGTTGTCGTCAGATTCGTGTTGACCGAAAGCCTTTCCCGGCTGTTTCAGGGTCGAGTTCATCTGGCCAGTACTGACCCGGACGTGCAGGCGGCGGATATCCTGGAACAACCGGTGGACCTGGTGGTGTGGCAAGACGGCCAGCCTTTACGGCGCTTCACCGGCGTGGTGAACGAATTCGTCCGCGGCAACACCGGTCACCGCCGCACAGCCTATGAAGTGGTCATCCAGCCCCCGGCCTGGCGCCTGGGCCTGATGCACAACAGCCGCATCTTCCAGACCCAGAGTACCGACGCCATCGTGCGCACCCTGCTAGAAGAGCGGGGCATTATTGATACGGTCTTTGACTTCAAGCGCCCCCCTGAGGAACGGGAATACTGCGTCCAGCACCGGGAAAGCGACCTGCAGTTCATTGAACGACTGGCCGCCGAAGAAGGCTGGCATTATCGCTACCAACACGGCAGCGTGGATGGCGAAGAACAACCCGCCCTGATCATCGCCGACCACCACGGCGACGCCCCGAAACTGGAGCCAGTCCCCTGCAACACCCAGGCCGGCGGCAGCAGCAAACAAGCCTGCGTGTTCAGCTTCGCCTACGAAGAACGCATCAAAGCCGCCTCCGTGGCCATGAAGGACTACACCTTCAAGAACCCCGCCTACGCCCTGATGCACGAACACAGCGCGGGCGGTGTGAACCACCGAGAAGACTACCAACACTACGACTACCCCGGTCGCTACAAGGCCGACGCCAGTGGCCAGCCCTTCACCCAGGCCAGACTGGACGCCCTGAGAAACGACGCCTCCCTGGCCCAGGGCGAAAGCAACCGCCCGGACTTCATCCCCGGCGCCAAAGTGGAGCTGCAGGACCACGACAGCCAGAGCCTGAACCGGGAATGGCTGCTGACCGCCATCACCCACACCGGCAAACAGCCCCAGGCGATGGAAGAAGAAGGTGGCAGCGAACCCACCAGCTACCACAACGACTTCACCGCCATCCCGGCCGATAAAACCTGGCGGCCCCTGTGTGAACACAAACCCATGATGGACGGCCCCCAGATGGCCATCGTCACCGGCCCCGAGGGTGAAGAGATCCACTGCGACCAGTACGGCCGGGTGAAAGTCCGGTTCCCCTGGGACCGCTATTCAAAGAACGATGAACACTCCAGCGCCTGGTTACGCGTTGCCCAGGGCTGGGCCGGCGGCCAATACGGCTTTATGGCCCTGCCCAGAATCGGCAATGAAGTAATCGTTTCCTTCTTGGACGGCGACCCGGACCAGCCCATCATCACTGGAAGGACTTACCACGCCACCAACACACCGCCCTACGCGCTGCCGGAACACAAAACAAAAACCACTCTGAAAACCAAAACCCACAAGGGCGAAGGCAGCAACGAACTCAGATTTGAAGACGAAGCGGACCAGGAACAGATCTACCTCCACGCCCAGAAAGACCTGGACCTGCTGACGGAAAACAACCGCACCGAAGTCATCAAGAACGACAGCCACCTGACGGTGGAGAACAACCGCTTCAGCCACACCAAAGGCAACAGCCACCACACTGTGGACGGCGAGAAGCGCGAACAAACCGGCAAAGACCACAGCTTCAACGTAACCGGCACCCTGCACCTCAAAGCCGGCACCGCCTGGCTCAGTGATTCCGGCACCGAGCTGCATATCAAAGCCGGCCAGAAAACCGTCATCGAAGCAGGAGCCGAAATCACCCTCAAAGCCGGTGGCAGCTTCGTAAAGATCGACCCCAGCGGCGTGGCCTTGGGTGGCGCGAGTATCAAGATGAACGCCGGTGGCGCTGGCGGCAAAGGCAGTGGGCAGAAGGTGCAGGTGCCGGAGAGACCAGGGTTGGTGGATGCCGGAGGCGCGTATACCGAGCCTGCTGCGCTGGCCACGGTCGGCCAGAGAACCAATGCGCAACCGGATGCCCAGATGCGTGCGCTGCAGGAAGGCAAAGCCCTGACCTCCATTTGCCAATCAGAAGAGAACACATCGGGAGATGGGTCCGATGCTTGATGTTTTCGAGGGACCTTCAAAAGCTAACAATCAGCTTCAGGACATGCATTTCAATTATGTCCTGATTGATGGCAGCAAACGCGCAGAGGCGGAACGCTGGCTGTACGAGCTTGTTGACACTCCGGACTATCGTAATCTGTTTGATGGCACCGAGTGGGCATCGATTCGCGATGTTGCACCGTTGCTGGTGAGCACCGACCGGGGCCACCCGTTGTTGGAAAAACTGTCTCTGGAGGGCAAAACGCTCGAGTGGGGCTACGCGATCGCCAGTGATGAATCGTTGGACGCGGTAGCTGATCATCTATGCCGGTTTATCAAGGTACGCCACCCTTTGGGCTATAGCGTCATGTTGCGGTTCGCCGATCCCACGGTTGCAAGGGTCCTGCTGGCTTCTTCCGGTGATGGCGGTGTGCCCGAATACTGGTCTCCGTTTACTGCGGTAAAACTCCCAGATGCTTTATGGGATGGTTGGCATCTTGAGGTGCGTCCGGACTCGTTGCCAGAGGTTGGCGTTGGATGGAACGCGGAGGGTAGCGCTTCATTTCGGCTGGGTGAACACACCCTCAGAGGTTTAACGGACACTGATCGGCGTACAACGTTGGTCAAATTGATGCAGCACCTTGAGACCTATTTCCCGAGTAGAGCCGCGCCAAATGTAAGGCAGGCTGTGATAAAGGATCTTCGGACCATCATGGAACAGGCATTGGCCAACGGCTATGAATCGCTTCAGGCCTTGCTCCATTGGTGTACCGTGTACGGCTATCAGGGAGAGCTGTCACTGTGGGAAGCAGCGGCCTCTGGCATTTATGACCTTTTTCATCGGTGGCCAGGAACGGCCGCAGAAGCGCAGGCTAGAGAAGCGGCGATGATCGCCATGTCCTCAGCTGGAACCCAAGTGCAAGGAGAGCCTATCCATGGGTAAGCAACTTACTAACCCCATAACCGCCGCCGATCGCGCAAGCCTGGCAAGCGCCACGGCGCAAGGCGCCTGCCCGTTGACCCGGTCGGATATTCAGTTGATCCCGGTACGATACGCCTATGCCGATGAGGCGGCGGAACACCCTTCATTGGAGCCCCGGTTCAACCTCGAATTTCAGCCAATTGGCATCCGTCAGGTACGGGATGGTTACCTGTACCTGTTCCATTCGGATGCCCCGGACATTCTGCATGAGTACGAAGTCAAAGACGGCGGCGCGGTCACCAAGCGTTTATGGCAAGGTAACGAGGGCGCTCAGGATCAGCGTACTGGGACCCCGGATACTCCGGCCATCGTGGTTCCGCGCAGGGGGCATGTCGATGTCTTTTTCTCCGCCACACAGCTGACCGCGAAAAAGTGCAGCATGCTTATTAGCTGGGAAGATTACCGCAAACGGGTGATGCAGCGAGTGAGCTTGTCTGGCTATTGCCCAATCAACGGAAAGCCCCAGTTGTTGAGCAAGGCAAGTCTGGAATTGTTATTGACCCACCCGGACACGCAAACCGTGCCCATGGATGGGAAAGCCCATTTACCCTCGTGGTACTGGGCCCAGAATACACGGGATTCCGGCTCTGAACCGTTCGCCCATCGATTACCGGCTTATGATCTGGACCATACGTATATCGTGGTTGATGATTTTATGGGCCACATCGACGACCTGCTGGATGCCTGGGCGATTGTGGATGCCAACCATAACGCATGGTTGGAGGCAGAGGACGCGAAATACTATCCGGCGCGCTTCATCAGCGATCTGATTCGATTGGATGACGAGCGAGTAGCCGAGCTGGCCCGCGCGTTTTCGGCGCAGGTTGAAAATGAAGATACCAGGGCATTGTTTGAAAAGGTTGCTCAGGGGAGTCGCGACCAACACGTCCGGTTGAAAGAGCTGATCGACGACTTCCCTGAATATCAGCAAAGCGCCCGAAAGGTTACTGGCCCCAGCACCTATAGCTATATGCCGTCCGACCATGAACGGGTCACCAAAATGCGTGACGCTGCTAAAGCGTTGGCAACAGAATTGGGCATGTCACAGCGTGACGTATTCAGTATCGTCGAATCCATGGCGGACTATCAGGCCGACCTTGTAGAAGGTTCTGCTCTCAGTGGTCAACAAGGTATCGCGGATTTGGTGAAGCTGGAAGACATGAACGCCTATCTGGAACAGGCTCAGCAACACCTGATGCAGTTCGCCGAGGAAAAACGACGGATCGTCACGGATATCCAGTCGTTACTAGCTACCTTTTACCTTCATGGTCATCTGCACGACCGGGAAAGCGATGCCGACTATATGGCGCTGCTGAAGATGGACAACGGTCTGATTGCGGTGCTTACGGAGTGGGCACAGTCATCGGGTGATTTTTCCTTCCTGAAGCGATTTTACTTTGAGGAGGTCGGGCACCAGCATTTGATCTCCCTGGATCTGAAACCCGAGATCATCCCCGGCACATTAAAAGACGTAGTCGACGGCCTGAAAGCCATAATGGATGCCAAGCAAGCTCCTGCGGCATACAAAGAGTGGGTTCGGCTGGTTGAGCAGAGCCCCCATTTGCAATTTCCGTCGCTTTCAGAGGGCGCTGCCGCACAACTCAGCCACCATCTGGCCCAGCTCAACATTACCGGGCGATTGGCGGTATTCGAGTTGGTACAGGCGGTGGATGCAGCCGATCTGCATGGCCGACTGAAGCAAGTGTTCGAACGGATGGATCCAGGGCTTCGAGCCCACATCTTCGAGAACCAAAGGCTGTACCAGGTTGACCTGGAGATTGCAGATGCCGACAGCCTTGCCAGGCATGAATCTCTCGTGAAGGAAATCGAACGGCTGGCCAAGTTGCGTGAGGAGGTTTTGGAGCAGGAAAACCGCCTTGAGCAGCGGCATAGCAAGGCCAGCACCCGAGACCGTCGCCGATATAAACGAGAGTACGACGAACAGATCCAAGCCATTCGTGCTCAAAAGCAAGAGCTGACCCATCAGCTTCGGGAACGGGGGTTCAGATTATTGGATACATCCCCGTTAGAGGGCGAAAATCATAGCGGAGAGCTCTTGATTGCTGGGTTGACCCGGACTGCCTACGGCCGTGCTGTGCAATCCGAAGTCGATGAACTGAAACGTCTGAGAGAGCGGGGCGGGCTTACCCGCATGATGGATTATGGCCGGGGTATGATCCACGGACATGACACTCTGGATCTGCCGAAACGCATTGGTGGCCTTGGGCTTGTATCGTTCATGGGATTGGTTGGGGCTGTTGGAACATGGGATGCAATCAAAAAATTGATAAATGACGATCCGGATGGCAACTGGGCAGACGCGTTTTCCGGAGCCACGGGCACAATCGGCGCGGCCGCCAGTGTTTTGACCATCATCGGCAGTGCGCGTCTGAATTATTACTATAAGGCCATTTCCCAGGCGGATGAGGTCCTGGCTCGGTTGGCACGGGTGAATGTTTGGGGCGGTACTATTGCAGCGTGGGCTGGGTTCTTATCTGCGGGTGCCGACTGGTTTAAGCAACTGGCTGTGGTGGTTAAATCTAGAAGTGGTAACGGGACCCGGGCGGGTGCTGGTGTCACTTTAATTGGTGATAGCATGCTGGTTTATGGAAGTTGGAAAATGGCCAAAACGGGGTCTATTGGCCTGTTTCATCGGTTGGTGGACGCTCGAGAAATTGCTTGGAAGCCGGCAAATGGCAAATTGCTTAGCTGGAAAGCGGTCAATAAGAATATGCTGGGCTTGGCGGGAGGCCTGTTCCGGGGCCTGAATGCCTGGCTCTGGGTAGGCACGATTATGGTCTGTATTGGCAATTGGATACAGAATTATTTCAAGCGCACAGAGGTGCAGCGCTGGTGTGAACAGAGCATCTGGGGTAATGACGCCAGAGGTTGGAACGCTGACCAACAACGCCACGAACTGGCCAAAGCCATCTACAAGCCCACTCTGTTGGTGAGGGCAGAACAGGCCGCATTGGATGGACGAACAAGCTATTGTACCTTTCGCCTTGAGCTCCCCGGACTGAGCTCACTGCGATCAGATAACGTGGAATGGGCGGTACTGAGGCAGGAGGGAACTGTTTGGAACCCTGACCAGGTCTATTGGAATCAGGCGATTACGGTTAAAAGTATGGGGGAGGCCGGAGTTGCTTTGGAATTGCACTTGACCGATGTGGAGCTAGAGACGGCTAAAGGTTTTTATCTCGCTTTCCGCTATAAGGCGGCCAATTCTTCCAACTGGCTGCCGGAATCGGAGAAGGCATATCACTACAAGCTCATTTTTCATGAACAGGGCAATCTGCCAAGGGTTGGAGCCAACGAGACCAAAGAGTGGAAACCGGTAATACCGCTTGATGATCCCGACCATCGGTTGAATACCTTGATCACTAACTATCACGCTCTGCTAAGCGAACCTAAGAAGTCTTGACTATGCCTGAATACTACAAGAACCAGTCATCCACCGAATCGTCATCTGAGTCAAACTGGGAAGCAGGTGCACGCAGCACAACCAAGGACGGTCGGTTACTGACGCTCAGTCCTGAGCCGGTGATGACAGGGGAACGGGCGGTAGACGTCAACACTTGGATTAGGCGAAAAACCGAGAGCTGGCTGGATTTGCAGATAGGGAACCTGTTGTTTGGCGCCGAATTTGCTTTGATGTTTCTAAGCTTGGGTCTGCTATCTATCGGTTTCTTGGGGTTTGGGTTTATGTTCATAGTTGGCCCGAACCAGTTTGGCCAATGGGCTTGGGAGGCGCCATTGTTCATGCTTGTTGGAAACCTCCTAGTTTCTTTACCTTGGGGGCTTTATTTTTATTTCCTAGGTAACAAGGTGGTGAAAGGAACCCCGCCGGTAAGGTTTAACCGGCAACGTCGAGAAGTAGCGATGCCTCGCTGGACGGAAGGGAAGGAATTCAAACTGCCTTTCTGGAATGATAGTGCTGCTGGTATCGCGTACATAGCTTATATTGGCACTATTGCTGCTGTAATTGTCCCTTTTACGCTGGAAGGTGAGTCGGCGGAGTATGTCCAACGGTTGGTAACTATATTCGCCGCGGCATTGGCGGTCGAAACTTTTGTTTTGGGAGCCTACTTTTATATCGCCCTTCGCCTAAAGAAAAAACACGACCCCAAACTCGTCTACGAAATCTATCCCTGGGAAAAAATGGTCGCCTACATCGAAACCCGCCAGGACATCGGTCCCGGACTGATGGCTACCCACACGGTGCTCACCCTGGCGATTCCGAAGCCGGACGACCCGGAATCGGCCTTGGCTGCTGCCAGCATTAACGTAGGCCATGAAACGGCCGGCCTGGCTCAATGGGAGTGTATTCGCCAGTTTATGGAAAACGGCCCCGAGGCCTGCCCGGATCCGAAAGAGGATGAAACCCTGGCCCATTACAAAGCCAAATGCCGCCAGGCCCGCAAAGAAATGTCCTTGTTACCCTGGCTAGGCAAGAAAGTGGGCGACTGGTTCTTCCAGCGATACCTGGCTCATATCATCACCGAACGCCGTATTAAGACCCTGGCCCTCAAGAGCCTGCCAGAGGAACTGAAAGCTTGGTCCGCGCCTTTGCCCAAGGAACAATGGGCCAAACCATCTGCGGCACTGCAGAGCCTGAATCAACGGCTTGCCCGTGCTTACGAGCGTGGCCTGAAGTTCACCCAGATGGGATCAGTGTCTGAATGGCAAGCGGGTCGTGAGGAGAAGCAACAACAAAAGCGAGGGAGAGGTCGTTTCCGAGCCTGAGCATCTTCTTGTCCCAAGGGCTACCGCAGTCTGTGGGAACCAATCGTTATCAAGCGGCGGCAGCGTGCGCTATTATCGCTGCCACTGAAACGCCCTCATCTTTACCCGCCCTTTCATCACCTCAATGGGGCAATGACGCCAAGGGTTGGGATACGGATCAGCAGCGCCACGAACTGACCAAGGTCATTTACCAACCCACTCTGTCAGTGAAGGCAGAACAAGCCGCGTTGGATGGGCGCACGAGTTATTGCGCGTTCCGCCTGGAATTGCCCGGACTGAGTTCGCTGGAAGCGGATAACATGGAATGGGCAATCTTGCGGCAGGAAAGGACGGCATGGGAGCCTGACCACGACTACTGGAAGCAGGCCATTACTACCAAGAGTATGGGCTCGGCGGGCGTTGCCCTGGAGCTGTCCCTGACCGGAGCCGACCTGGATACGGCCGATGGGTTCTATTTGGCTTTCCGCTATAAGGCTTCAAACTCCCCCAACTGGTTGCCAGAGACAGACAAGGCGTACCATTGCAAGCTGACCTTGCACGAGCAGGGTAATTTGCCGATGGTCGGCGCTAACGAAACGAAAGAGTGGCAGCCGATAACACCTCTGGATGCGCCGGACACGCGATTGACCCCATTGATCATCAACTACCATGCCCTGGTAAACCATCCCATTAAGTCCTGACTATGACCAAAGCTAACGAAAGCCCATCACCAACTCAAACATCGCCTGAGCCCGACTGGGAAGCCGGTGTGCGCCGCACGACCCAAGAGGGACGACTGCTGGCCCTTGGTCCTGCACCTGTGGCCACCGGCGAGAGGGCGGCGGACGTCAACGCTTGGATTCGACGAAAAACCGAGGGCTGGCTGGATTTGCAGAACGGCAACTTGTTGTTCGGCGCTGAGTTTTCCCTAATGTTCTTGAGCTTGAGCTTGTTATCGATTGGTTTCTTGGGGTTTGGTCTTATGTTCGCGGTGGGACCGGACCATTTAGGCAACTGGGATTGGGAGTCACCGCTTATCATGCTTGTTGGAAACCTCCTCATTTCTTTGCCTTGGGGGCTCTATATGCATTTCCTGGGCAACAAAGCAGTGAAAGAAACCCCTCCGGTGAGACTGAACCGGCAGCGCCGGGAAGTGGCCATGCCGCGCTGGACGGAAGGCAAGGAATATAAACTGCCATTTTGGAATGAAAGCGCAGAAGGATGGGCTTATGTGACGGTTGTATTCACCATTGTCGCTGTTTTCGCACCATTTATGTTGGAGGACGCAACAGAAGAGTATCGCAACACGATAGTAATGTGGGCCTTGGTTGTACTTGCAATAGAGCTTTCAGTCATCGGCACCTACCTTTTCATCGCCCTCCGCCTAAAGAAAAAACACGACCCCAAACTCGTCTACGAAATCTATCCCTGGGAAAAACTGGTCGCCTACATCGAAACCCGCCAGGACATTGGCCCCAGTTTGATGGCCACACACACGGTGCTCACCCTGGCGATTCCGAAGCCGGACGACCCGGAATCGGCCTTGGCCGCTGCCAGCATTAACGTCGGCCATGAAACGTCCGGCCTGGCCCAATGGGAGTGTATTCGCCAGTTTATGGAAAACGGCCCCGAGGCCTGCCCGGATCCGAAGGAGGACGAGACTCTGGCTCACTACAAAGCCAAATGCCGCCAGGCCCGTAAAGAAATGTCCTTGTTACCCTGGCTGGTCAAGAAAGTGGGCGACTGGTTCTTTCAGCGTTACCTGGCCCACATCATCACCGAACGCCGCATCAAGACCTTGGCCCTGAAAAACTTGCCAGAAGAATTGAAAGCCTGGTCCGCGCCTTTGCCCAAGGAACAATGGGCCAAATCATCGGAGGCACTGCAGAACCTGAACCAGCAACTCACCCGTGCTTACGAGCGGGGCTTGAAGTTTACCCAGATGGGGCCAGTGTCTGAATGGCAAGCGGGGCGAGAAAAGAAGTCGCCACAAAAGCGGGGGAGGGGCCGTTTCCGCGCCTGAGGATCATAGAGATATGGGGCTATGTGCACAATGAAATAGGGCTAACGATTACGAAATCGCGTTTCATCCAGCCTATCCTTTAGCAATTAGATGGTAAAGTGTTTGCCACCTGTCAGGCCACGTTGCCCGCCGCCACACCGGAGGCCCACGCCCACTGGAAATTATGCCCGCCCAGGTGTCCAGTAACGTCCACCACTTCCCCGATAAAGTACAGGTTCGGGTGATCCAGGGCCGCCATGGTTTTGGAGGATAGCTGGCGAGTATCCACTCCGCCCAGGGTTACTTCGGCGGTTCTGTAGCCCTCGGTACCTGCCGGCTTGATGGTCCAGTTGCCAAGCGTGCAGGCAACCTGTTCCAGTTCCTGGTTGCGATACCCCTGCAGGGGGCCGCTCCATCCGTGCAGCTCGTTGAATGCCTGGGCGAATCGTTTTGGCAGGTGCTGGTTCAGATAGTGCGCGATGGTGGATTGCGGCTTGCTGTTGCGCAGGGCCAGCAGGTCTTCGTGAATGTTCTCAGCCGGCAGCAGGTTGATGTGTACCGCATCGCCTGGCTGCCAGTAACTGGACACTTGCAGCATCGCCGGGCCACTGAGGCCGCGATGGGTTACCAGCATGGGTTCCCGGAAGTGTTGCTGGTGGCAATGGGCGTCCACCGGGCAGCTAACGCCAGACAACGGCGCCAGTTGTTGCTTCAGTTCCGGGTGCAGGGTGAAGGGCACCAGCCCCGCGCGGGTGGGCAGCACGCCCAAGCCAAACTGTTTGGCAATCTCGTAACCGAACCCGGTGGCACCCATGGTGGGAATCGACAGCCCACCGCAGGCTACGATCAGGGATTCGCAACCGAGTGTGCCACCACGGGTCTTCAGGGAGAAGCCCGAGCCTGCTTGCCGAATGTCGGACACCGACGTGTTCATGCGAATCTCGGCGCCGGCCCATTCGCACTCGGTCAGCAGCACGTTGAGAATGTCCTTTGCGCTGTCTTTGCAGAACAGTTGGCCCGGCGCTTTCTCTTCATACTCCACCCCGTGGCGGTCCACCAGTTCCACAAAATCCTGCGGCGTATAGCGTTTCAGTGCGGAGATGCAGTAGTGCGGGTTGTCGGAGAGAAAGTTCGCAGGCGTGCTGTTCAGGTTGGTAAAATTGCAGCGGCCGCCGCCAGACATCAGGATCTTTTTGCCTGGTTTGTTGGCGTGGTCCAGCACCAGTACTTTGCGGCCGCGATATCCGGCGGTGGCCGCGCACATCAGCCCGGCAGCGCCTGCGCCGATGATGATGACATCGTACCGGGATGTTGAACCTTCCATAGAACTGCCCACCACTCGTTGAAAATGGCGGGCAGTATATCAGCCTCAGGGCAGGTAAACGGCCCCTTCCATATAAAACGCCGCCTGGCCGGCGATGGCTACCCGGTCACCTCTGAGCTCGCACCGCAGAACGCCACCGCGTGCAGAGAGTTGGCGGGCTTCCAGGGTTTGTTTGCCGAGCTGTTCAGCCCAGTAGGGCACCAGCACGCTGTGGATGGAACCGGTTACCGGATCCTCGTCGATACCCGCTCCGGGGGCGAAGTAACGGCTGACGAAATCGCACTGGGTTCCCAGCGCGGTAACGATCAGCCCCTGATTGCCCAGTTCTGCCAGCAACGCCAGGTTCGGGGCAGCCTCGGTCACTGCAGCTTCCGAGTCCAGAACCACCATGTAGTTGGTGTCATTTGGCACGTAGAACGCCTGCTCGGGGGCGTTTGGCAGCGCTTTCCGGATTAACTCCGGGGTTGGTCGGGATTCAAACGGCAGGTTGGGGAAGTCCAGTTCGAGCCAGTCATCGGAACGGCGGGTAACCGCCAGGGGGCCGCTTTTCGACTGGAAACGAACCCTGTCATGCTGCCCGCCAAGACGATTGAACACCACCCAGGCCGACGCCAGAGTGGCATGCCCGCACAGTGGCACCTCGACCGTCGGGGTGAACCAGCGGATATGAAAATCTGCATGATCCTGCTCCGGGAGTGGCACCAGGAAAGCGGTCTCGGACAAATTGTTCTCCAGCGCAATGGCCTGCATCTGTTGTTCCGAAAGCCAGCTGTCCAAGGGCATCACCGCTGCAGGGTTTCCCCGGAACAGTTCATTGGTAAAAGCATCCACCTGGTAGATATCGGTCTTCATGGGTTGTCCTTGTGGGTTGTTAGTAAAAGGCGTCTGGCTGGTGAGCCTGAGATTCCCTGTAGCTCCTGTTCACTGTAACAGTGAATCTCGGGCAGCGGCGCGGCGCCCCGAAGAACCCAGTGACGGTTGCCAACGGGTATCACACGGATGCCTTCACGGGCCAGGGACTGCAGGGCTGTCATCAGTGCGCCGGCGGCCGGCGTGCCCCCTGTGGCGTAGAGGCCCAGCACATCCTTTCGGGTGGTGCGGTGAACGGCGCGCGGTGAACGCGAGTCGGGTTTTGGATGGGTTGCCGTTGCCATGATGAAACTCCTTTTCTGATTCAGGAACCATTATTGGTTTCATCGGATTTCCATAACAGATTCAGCTACAGTGTTATTGAATCGGTACAGATGCAGAAAAATGGAAACTGTACTGCCGAAAAAGCCGGGAAACTGTACTGCTCTCAGCGGCGTCGGTTCTGGTGGAATAGAGCCTATAAAACACGGCACGGCGGAGAACACGATGGGCATGCTCTACAACCAGGTGGCGGACCAGCTCCAGGCGCTGATCCTTGATGGTGTATACCGGGAAGGGGAGCGTGTGCCCGGTGTGCGGGTACTGAGCCGGCAGTTCGGTGTCAGTATTTCAACCGTGCTTCAGGCCCACCAGACTCTGGAAGCCCTTGGTTACCTGCAGGCCCGGGAACGCAGCGGGTATTTCGTGCGCCGGCCGGCCCGAGACTTGCCGGAACCAAGAATGACGGAACAGCGCAGTCGTCCGGTACCGGTGTCTGCCCGGGAAATGACCCTGGACCTGTGTGCCGACGAACAAAAGCGCATGGTGCCTCTGGCCACAGCCATTCCGCACCCGGACTACCTGCCGGTCCGGCAGATTCAGCAGAGCACGTTATGGGCGGCGAGGCGAGGCCTGGAAACCCTCGACTATGCGTTTCCCGGTAAGGAATCGTTCCGGCGCCAGATTGCGCAGCGAATGGCCACCATCGGAGTGCCCATTGCGCCAGATGAGGTGCTGGCCACCAACGGAGCCCAGGAGGCCATCATTCTGGCCCTGCGGGCGGTGACCCAGCCCGGGGATATCGTCGCCGTGGAGTCACCATCGTTCCCGGGCATCCTTCAGGCGCTGGAAGTGGTGGGCCTGCGGGTGATTGAAATCCCCACCCATCCGTCAGACGGCATCAGTCTTGAAGGCCTGCAGCTTGCCCTGGAGCAGTGGCCCTTGAAAGCCTGCGTGGTGGTGCCAAACCACAGTAATCCCATGGGTGCCCGGATGAGCGACGAGCGTAAACAACAGCTGGTTTCCATGCTGGCGGCTGCCGCGGTGCCATTGATTGAAGACGATATCTACGGCGACCTTTTCCATACCGGCGAGCGCCCGCGCCCGGCCAAGGCCTTTGATCAGGCCGATAATGTGATTTACTGCAGCTCCTTCTCCAAAACCATCTCGCCCGGCCTTCGGCTTGGGTGGATGATCCCTGGCCGACATATGGCCGCCGCCCGGCAGCACAAGTATTTCGTGAATCTGGCGACATCGACCATCCCGCAACTGGCGGTGGCCCATTTCCTGGAACAGGGTGGTTATGACCGTTACTTGCGCTCGGCCCGGCAGCACTACAAGGAGTCCACAGACCGGCTTCGTTCGGCCATTGCCAGAACCTTTCCGGAGGGCACCGCGGTGAGCCGGCCCCAGGGCGGGTTTGTGCTCTGGGTTCAGCTGCCGGAGGGGGTGTCGGGTACCGAGGTGTATCACCGGGCGCGGGGAGAGAATATAAACGTCGCCCCGGGGCGGATGTTCACCACCGCCAACAAGTTCGACAACTGCCTGCGGCTGAACGGCGGCAATCCCTGGACCGGCCGGATTGAAGCTGCGGTCGACCGCTTGGGCGCCATCGCCCGGGAGGTGCAGTCCGGGGTCAGCCCGGACCGGTTCTGAGATTTGCCGGGTCGAGCAGTCCGGCAGCAATGGCAATGCCGGTGACATCCGGCAGCCGCTCTGCGCCCAGGCGCTTCATTACCCGAGCCCGATACAGGTCGATGGTTTTAACGCTGACATCCAGCTGTTCGGCGATTTCCTTACTGGTGTAGCCCTGGGCCAGTGGCAGAAAGACATCCCGTTCCCGGCGGGTGAGAGTGCTGATCAGCGCTTCGGTATCCGCATCGGATCGAGTGGGTGGCTCGGGTTCGGCGGGTGCCTGCAGTGCCTGTTGCACGCTGTCCAGCAGCAACTGCTCGTTGAAGGGCTTCTCGATGAAGTCGAAGGCGCCGGATTTGAAGGCGCGCACCACGATGGGCACATCGGCATGGCCGGAGACAAAAATAATCGGAATCTCAAGCCCCCGTTTTTGCAGTTCTTCCTGAACATTCAGCCCGCCAAGGCCGGGCATCCGGATATCCAGAATCACGCAACCGGGGCGTTGGCCTTCCACCGCATCCAGAAACTGCCGGCCATCACTGTAGGCTTTTACCTCAAGCCCGACCGATTCCAACAGCCACTGGGTGGACTCCAGCATACCGGCATCGTCATCAACAACGTAAACGGTGTTGGCGTTTGACTGGGTGGTACCAGACATCGGGGGCTTACTCCTGGGTTGGTTTGTGGGTGCATCGGGTGTTGCCGGGAGGGAACCGGCAGATCAGCGAAAGACCGCCGGTGTCTGTGCGGGTAGCATCCAGAAAACCGCCAAATCCCTCAATGATGGAACGGCTCATGGACAACCCCAGTCCCAGCCCCTTGGCCTTGCTGGTATAGAACGGCTGGAACATCTGGCGGATGCCTTCGTCGTCCAGCCCCGGGCCTTCATCGGTGACCTGAATCAGGGTTTCCTGTTGGTCGTTAACGCAGGTGCTGACCACAATCCGGGAGGGACCTGCACTGTCTTTGTCTGCCCCGGCTTCCACATTGGCCTCAATGCCGTTATGGATCAGGTTGATCAACACCTGTTCAAGCAACACGGGGTCTGCGGTGATGCTGGGGGAGTCTGCGGCCAGGTTCTCATAGATCCGGACGCCGTTCTTCTCTGCCTCCCACTGGCACAGGCGTGCAACCTCGGTAATCACCGAATTCAGTGATACCGGGCCCATCCGCTTCTGGCCTTTACGCAGGAACGCCCGCAGACGTTTGATCACCTCCGAGGCGCGGTTGGCGTGGTGCACGATCTTTTGCAAGCCGTCGTCTACCTTCGCCAGCTTCTCGGGATGTTGGTCTGCTTCCTTTAGAAAGCGCTGGCTGGCGGACGCGAAATTCACGATCGATGCCAGTGGCTGATTCATCTCATGGGCAATGCTGGAAGCCAGTTCACCCAGGGTAGCCAGGCGGGCAGTGTGGGCCAGTTCATCTGCCAGCAGCCGGTTCCGCTCCTCGGATTCCACCCGCGCGGTGATGTCACGGGACACGCTGATCACCTCCACCACGGCGCCGGTATAGGTTTCCCGGATGGCGCGGCTGGCAATCTCGAACCAACGGCGGCTGCCGTTTCGGTGAATGATCTCCAGCGTCATGGTGGCGTAGCCGTCTTCCCCCAGCCGATGGCGGGTCAGGGCCAGTTGCTCAGCCACGTTTTCCCCCTGAAACACCTCTTCCAAGGCCTTGCCCCGGAGCTCTTCCGGCCAGTAACCCAACAGGCGCCAGGACGCTGGTGTGGCATCAATGAAGCGCCCGTCCGGGGCATGCCGCGAGATCAGGTCTGTGGTGTTCTCGGTGATCAGCCGGTACAGGCGGTTGGAGCGAACGGCTTCTTCCAGGGTGAGGATATCGTTGGTGGCATCCCGGCCCCGAACCAATACTTCCCCGCTGTCTGGATCGGGAATAAAGCTCCACAGAAAAATATGGTCGGCAAACCGGGATTCCACGTTTTCAATGGCACGTACCTGTTCCAGGGCTGATTTAACAAGCGCTGCCGCGTTCACCGGTAAAAGGTGCTCCGGATGGCCCAGTTCTGCGCGTTGGACGAGGGAATCGGCCGCTTGATTACTGGCCAGGATCTCTAATGTGCGACCGACCACGAGAGTGGGTTGTGGGTCATTGGGGACCAGTTGGCTGAAAACGCGGGCTTTTTTAGGGTTGCTCATAAGGTTGTAGTAGTAATCCTATAATACCATAGTAGAATTTCTAGTATTTATTCTATCTTCTACCATTCCGGGCAATCTGGAGTATAGCTGCTTTGGCTATTCTTCTGAATATGCCATAAGAACAACATCTGAGTTAGAGGACCACGCCAATGACTTCGATCTTCGACCAGGGCCTTGCGCCCCGGGATGCCAACTACGCCGTTCAGTCCCCCATTGATTTTATCGAGCGCACCGCCAGTGTGTACCCGGATTATCCGGCCATCATCCATGGTGCCATCCGTCGTAACTGGGCCGAAACCTATGACCGTTGCCTGCGCCTGGCCTCTGCCCTGAAAGGCCGGGGTATCGGCCGGGGCGATACCGCGGCGGTGATGCTGCCTAACATTCCGGCCATGGTGGAATGCCACTTTGGTGTGCCCATGATCGGCGCAGTACTGAACACCCTGAACGTGCGCCTGGATGCCGAGGCCATTGCCTTCATGCTGGAGCATGGTGAGGCGAAAGTTGTCATTGCCGACCGCGAATTCGGCCAGGTAGTTAAGGATGCGATTCGTCACCTTGAGCACAAGCCCCTGGTAATTGATGTGGACGATCCTGAGTACGGTGAGGGCGTTCAGGTCAGTGATCTCGACTACGAAGCCTTCCTGCAGGAGGGTGACCCAGAGTTTCAGTGGAGTTTCCCGGCCGATGAGTGGGATGCCATTTCCTTGAACTACACCTCCGGCACCACGGGTAACCCCAAAGGCGTGGTCTACCACCACCGTGGCGCCTACATCAATGCTTTGGGTAATCAGACCGTCTGGTCCATGGGCATGCATCCGGTGTACCTGTGGACCCTGCCGATGTTCCACTGCAATGGCTGGTGTTTCCCCTGGACCATTACCGCCATGGCCGGCACCCACGTGTGCCTGCGCCGGGTAGACCCTGAGAAGATCCTGCAGCTGATCCGTGACCACCAGGTTACCCACATGTGTGGCGCCCCGATTGTTCTGAACGCGCTCCTGAATGCCTCGCCAGAAGCCAAGGCGGGTATTGATCACGAAGTGAAATCCATGACCGCCGGCGCGGCGCCCCCCGCCCAGGTGATCGGCTCTATTGAGGAAATGGGCATCAAGGTGACTCACGTTTACGGCCTGACTGAGGTGTATGGTCCGGTCACCGTCTGTGCCTGGAAGTCGGAATGGGATGAACTGCCGTTACGTGAGCGGGCCCAGATCAAGGCGCGCCAAGGCGTTCGTTATCACACCCTGGGCGGTACCATGGTGGCTGACCCCAACACCATGCAGCCGGTCCCGAAAGACGGCAAGACCATTGGCGAGATCTTCCTGCGCGGTAATACCGTGATGAAAGGTTACCTGAAGAACCCCAGTGCCACGGAAGAAGCCTTCCGGGGTGGTTGGTTCCACACCGGTGACCTGGCCGTGTGGCACGAAGACGGCTACATGGAAATCAAGGACCGCCTCAAGGACATCATCATCTCCGGTGGTGAGAACATCTCCACCATCGAGGTGGAAGACACCCTTTACCGCCACCCGGCGGTGATGGAAGCGGCGGTGGTTGCCCGGCCGGATGAGAAATGGGGTGAAACGCCCTGTGCCTTCATCACCCTAAAGCCAGAGGCAGGGGATGTGTCTGAAGAAGACATCATCAATTTCTGCCGCGAGCACCTGGCCCGGTTCAAGGTGCCCAAAACCGTGGTCTTCTCGGAGCTGCCGAAAACATCCACCGGCAAGATCCAGAAGTTCGTGCTGCGGGACCAGGCCAAAGATCTGAACTAATCCCCCTGAACGGCGGCATCTTTCGGTGCCGCCACACCTCGTCACAAAAACAACATTGACTGGCACCCGTCACCGGTGTGCCCGGAGGTAATGCAATGCAAATGTTCCACAGAAAAAACGGTGAAGAACAGCCGTTCTGGCCCGCGGGCCCTTTCAAAATCCGTCTGCCGTTCGTCCACTATCGTTGGGAGTTCGCGGAGATGGTCCAGGCCCTGATCATGTTTGTGGTCAGTCTGGCGATGATTCCCCTGCTTGAAACCTATCTCGGCGTACCCTACGAGGTGGCCCTGGCTTATGTCGTGATCTGCGGTATCGGTTTTATGCTGCCGGCGCTGCTGGGCGTGCCACTGGTTCCCGGCTGGATAACCCCGGGTATTCCTGTGGTGCTGCTGTTCCTCTCGGACTACGAGCCTGGCCCCGAGGCCATTCAGGCGCTGTTCGCCTTGCAGTTCCTGGTGTTCCTGATCTTCCTGATTCTGGGTGTTACCCGCCTGGGTAGTAAACTGGTCGAGTGGATTCCGCGCTCCATGAAAGGCGGTATCATTATCGGTGCGGGTATTGCGGCCCTGATGGGCGAAATCGAAGCTGGCGGCCGTCTGGCCAACACGCCAATCTCCCTGATTGTCGGCGGCCTGGTGTGTCTCTACCTGATGTTCTCGGTGTCCTTCAAGGGCTTCGTCGACAAGAGCAATATTGCCCGCAAGATTGCCAACTACGGCATGGTACCGGGCATGGTAGTGGCGATCCTGGTTGGTTTTGCCACTGGCGAATACGCAGTACCGGATGTGCAGTGGGGCATCACCAAGCCGGCCTTTGACCAGCTGTGGAACTACCTGCCGTTTACCGTAGGCTTCCCGGATCTGAATATCTTCCTGTATGCGATTCCAACCGCAGTCATCGCTTACGTGATCGCCTTCGGCGATATCGTGGTGGGTCAGTCTCTGATGAATCGTGTCGACCACCTGCGCAAAGACGAAGACATCGACAACAGCATTGATCGCGTTCACCTGGTAACCGCTATCCGTAACGGTGGCCACGCGTTCTTCGCACCATACCCCGGCCTTGCCGGTCCAATCTGGACAGCGGTCACCGCCACCATGGCCGAACGCTACAAGTATGGCCGCAATGCGATGGACTCCATCTACAGCGGTGGTGGGACGTTCTGGATCACAGGCTTTATCGCCCTGTTTGTGCTGCCGCTGGTGAGCTTCTTCCAGCCGGTACTGCCGATTGCCCTGTCGCTGACGCTGCTGCTGACCGGTTACATCTGTTTGATGGTGGGCCTGGAGCAACTGGAGAACAACACCGAGCGAGGCATTGCCGGCACCATGGGTGTGGTCCTTGCGGTGTATGGTGCAGGCTGGGGCCTGGCCACAGGCGCCATTCTCTACTATTTGATTGAGCGTACGCACCTGCTGAAGTTTACTTCCGACCCGGAAGCCCCGGGCGCCGAGAAGAGCGAGTAACACTGAACCCGGTGCCGTTATGAAGATGGCGGCACCAACCCACTGTGTGTCCTTGGGAGGCTTGATGCCTCCCTTTTTTTGTTTCCAGGTTGCTCTACTGCAGTGATTCGCGAAGGTCAGTCGCTGCCCGTATCAGCAGGGCTTCCTCGGCACTGAGAGGCTGCCTGTCGCCGATTTTTCTGAGGAGTGTCAGAGCGGGCTTCTTGCCGTCGCCGCCATTCATTTTCAAGCGGGCTCTGGCGTATTCGTAATAGACACCGGGATATTCCGGCGACAGTTGCTGCGCCTGTTCGAACAGCTTTTCTACTGAGGACGCCTTTGCGCCGTATGTCAGCCGCGCGATGAAGCCGCCGGCTTTTTCTATGATGCCGGCCTGAACGCCGGCAAGCAGGATGATGGCGTATATGTTGTCGGGGTTTTCCTTGAGCAGCGCGTCCAGCGTGTCTTGTATTTCAGAGGTGTAGCCGGTTGCCATCGCCTCGGTGGCAGAAAGATCTTCGAGAATCCGCGCCTTGCCATAGGCATTGCCAAACCGGATCATCGGGTGATCCGGCGCCATGGGCATGATTTCGCGAGTGAGGTGAATGACCTCCTCCAGAAGCGCACGCGTTACATCCTGATCGGTTTCAATCAGTGTGGCATGTAGAGCCTGGGCATATAGGCCGGGGAAATAACCGGCCGGTCCCAGGGCCAGTCCGAGGTTCCGCGCTTCTTCAAAACGGCCGTTGAACAGCAGGCTCCAGGCCCTGCGCAGCTCGGCGGCGTAAGATTCATAATGCGCGTCCAGGTCACCTTCGGAGAGATACGCAAGTTCGGGGTGTTCAGTGGCGATGGATTGCAGGTGATTCTGAGTGTACGCGGACATTTCCGGCCAGCGCAGAGCGTCTTCTTTCAGGCTCTGTGCCGTTGGCAAGGGGCCTCGAAATCCACCGGTCAGCGCCTGCCAGTGTTCACCCAGATTGTCTTCCGAGTAACTGAACGACGCCATGGTGGCGGGATAACCGCTCCAGTTCTGAGCGGACATTGCGGGGGCACTGATCAACAGGCCGACTACCACTATAAAAATGCGATTGAGCATGGTGATGGCTCCTCCTTTACCGAATAAGAGCATGGCACCCCCCGGGCATTCATTGGCTTTGATTTTTTGAACAGTGAAAGAGAAGTCAATACTCGACGTAGTTGAAAGCCAGGTGATGACAGTTTGTCATTTTGTGACAGTATGTTGATATTTGATCAGAAACCTATTTCCGCCGGCCTGAATCGAGAGTTACACTCGATCGACTGGTGAATAACTATCCAACGTCGAGTGTTCTAAGAACAAACAACAAGCCGACAACAGGAGGTCGCAATGAGCATCAGTTCCACACCGGACGGCGTCGCCGTCAAACCCAGGCATCTGCGTTTTGATGTAAGGGATGAGTTGAAAACCCTTTGGCACGGCAACGATGCCTTCCGCACCGCATTCTTCAATGCCTTGTCGCTGCAGTTTCCCGACGGAGAGCAGCAATTCATTAACGCCGTTCGCCTGTACCGGGACCAGATTACCGACCCTAAGCTCAAGGAAGAGATCAAAGGCTTTATCGGCCAGGAAGCCCTGCACAGCCGAGAGCACAAAGATTACAACGAAGCCCTGAAAGCCCGTGGCTATGATATCGATGCCCTCGACGCGCGCTTCCGCAAGCACATGGACTGGGTAGGGCGGTTGCCGCCCAGCCGCCAACTGGCGGGCACCTGTGGTGCAGAGCACTACACCGCCGTGCTGGCCAACGCCATTCTCAGTCACCCCGAGTGGATGGAGGGCGCTACGCCGACAATGCAGAGGTTATGGCGCTGGCATGCCATCGAGGAAACCGAGCACAAGTCGGTGGCGTTCGACGTATACCGGGCCTGCGTTGGCAATGAGCGGTTGCGCCGGATTGTCTTTCTGTTTGTCACCTGGAATTTCTTCAAGTACACCTTCATCAACACCTGCAGCCTGCTGAAGACGGATGGCAAGCTCTGGAGTCTGAAAACCTGGTTAGGCGGGCTGAATTTTCTCTGGGGGAAGCCCGGCGTTCTGCGCAAGTGCCTGCCGGAATTCCTGGCCTACTTCCGGAAAGGTTTCCACCCATGGCAGCAAGACAACCGGCGGCTCCTGGAACATAACCTGAAAGAACTGGAGGTTTGACAGCCTGAGGTGGTGCTGAAATTTTCACCAATCTGTGCAAGACTGTAGCGCGACAAAAATAATGACAATAAAGGGCATGCCCATGTGAGGTGTTGCCCGCACCCGGAGACACGCAGCATGCGAGTAGGCCTGATTGTAGATTCCGCCTGTGACCTGCCCTATGACTTTGCCCGCAAGCACGACCTGTTCGTTCTGCCGGTAACCGCTATTATCGACGGCCAGACCTATACCGATAAACATTGCCCGGTTCGTACCCAGGAGTTTTATCAAAGCGGCTTGCTGGACAAGGGTCATGAGGCCGAAACCGAAGCCTACACCGCTGAACAGATCCATGACCTGTTCATGGAAAAGATCGTGACCGAGTTCGATGTGGCCATCTGCGAAACCGTCACCAGGAGCCGCAGCCTGATTTTCCAGAATGCCACTGAAGCCATGAACTCCGTTATGGCTCACTACGAGGAGGCCCGTAAAGCCGCTGGCCGGGACGGCAAGTTCTCCATGCGGGTGATCGACAGTAAACAGATCTTCGCCGGGCAGGGTTTGCTGGCAGCCCATACACTCAAACTGATAGAGCAAAAGCTTTCCAAGAATGCCCTTCGGCATGAGGTCGAGACGTTTACCGACAAGATCTACACCTGTGTGATTCCCCGGGACCTGCATTACATTCGCGAGCGTGCCCGGCGCCGTGGTGACAAAAGCGTCTCTGCGTTTGCCGCCTTCCTGGGCAGGGCCTTGAACATTGTCCCGGTGATTTTTGGCCAGGGCGCTGAGGGCAAACCCGTGGTCAAAACCCGCAACTTTGATATGGCAGTCGAAAAAGTGATGAATTACGCGGTCGCCCGGGTAGAAGCCGGTTTATTGACGCCATACGTCAGCTTGTCCTGCGGCCTGACCTGGACGGAGATCGAAGATCTGCCAGGCCTGAACCGCTTGCGCGATGCCTGTGAAAGCAATGGGGTAGAGCTGTTGCTGTCACAAATGGGTATTACCAGTGCCATATACGTGGGCCCGGGCAGTATCTGTCTTGCCCTGGCCGCCGAGCCCCACACCTTCAACGATTTCCAGTAGCCTCCAGGCCTGTCGGCCCAGACTGGCCCTGCATTGCCCCAACCGGGGTAATTCCGGCGAACCCGCGCCAGGCCACTTCGTGTTAGCCTCGTCGGCAACGTTCAGGACCCTAGCCAAAAGGATGCCCGGTTTATGTCAAAGACAAGCCCAAGCCTTGCCGATACTTTGTTGGAAGCACACGTCAAACACGAGATGTCTGCTCTCAAAGGGGCAAAACTGAAAAAGTTCATCGATAACGAGGTAGACGAGCTGCTCGATCACGCGGGCAGTGTCACCCTGAACCGACTGGTAAGTGCGGACCAGGTGATGGGCGTGATCCAGCGTATTGTGGTGGATATGGAGCTGGACGCCGGTATTCCGGAGCTGGCCGCGGAAATGGCGACCGAGGTCATGAATGCCTCGGTCCAGTCTGACACCACCCTGGGCGATATCCTGTCTCGTGAACAGGCCAGCGGGTTCATCGAAGAAGCCCTGGAGCTACGTCACCAACGGGAGCGCATTATTGCCGAAATCATGGCGCACCCGGTCTACCAGGAGCTGGTGTCCAACCTGGTCTACCACGGTCTGGTCAATTACCTCTATGAAGACAACCTGATTACCCGGTCTGTGCCTGGTGTTGGCTCCATGATGAAGTTCGGCAAGAAAATGGCCAATAGGGCGGTGCCCGGGCTGGACGAAACGTTTGAGCGGCGCATCAAGGCCTGGTTGGCAGACAGTTTGCCGGGGCTGATTTTCCGCAGTGAGCAATTCCTGCACAAGGCGCTGTCTGATGATGAGCTGAGAGATACCGTGATGGCTGCCTGGGTATCCCTGGAAGGTCGAACCATTGCTGAGCTCAAAGAAGGGCTGGGTGATGTGGAGTTGCAGGAGTTTGTGGTGATGGGGTACGAGTTTTGGCTGAATTTCCGGAAAACCGGCTACTTTGAAGGCTGCGCCAGGGCGGTGGTGGAGCATCTTTTTGCCAAGTATGGCGATCGCCCGGTCATGGACCTGTTGCAGGATGTCGGGGTGACGCGAGAGGTTATCGTGACTGAAGTTGAATCCCTGGCGCTGCCCATTGTGGAGGTGTTGGCCGAGGAGGGCTACCTCGAGGCACTGGTACGCCGGCGTTTGGGAGCATTCTATCGATCTGCAGCAGCCAAGAAATTGCTGGCTTAGTCTGTGATGGCGGATTCATTGCCCTGAGCCCCGGTATTGCCAGGCTCAAACAAAAAGGCCGGACGATGTTTGTCGTCCGGCCTTTTTGCTGCAGCGGTAACGCCTGAGGTTATCAGCGCTCCAGGTACTGCAATTTGTTGGGTTTGCCGTCCCACTCTTCCGCGTCTGGCAGCGGGTCTTTCTTCTCGGTGATGTTCGGCCACTTGCCCGCCAGTTCGGCGTTGATCTCAACGAACGCTTCCTGACCAGCCGGCAGTTCGTCTTCCGAGAAAATGGCTTCGGCCGGGCACTCGGGCTCGCACAGGGCGCAGTCTATGCACTCGTCCGGGTCAATCACCAGAAAGTTGGGGCCTTCGTAGAAGCAGTCCACCGGGCAGACTTCCACGCAGTCGGTGTATTTGCACTTGATGCAGTTATCAGTAACGATAAACGCCATAGTCAGATCCCTGGTTCGTAAAGTAATCGGTCTCATCAGGAGCCCTGATGTTCCGGCCCCATCTATAATTTTGTGCGCGATATTGTAGGGAGCACCCCCCGCAGCCGCAAGCGTTGGGCTGCTATAACCTTATTACACAGATCAAGTTTGGCCCAGTTTCCTGTTATTTTGCCAGCAAAGCTTTCAGCTCATAGAGCTGATTGAGGGCATCCCGTGGTGAAAGTCCATCAATGTCCAGTTTTTGCAAGGCGTTCTCTACAACGCTCGGCTCCGCGCTGGCAAACATATCGCCCTGAAACACCGATTCCACGGCAGCCGGTTGTTTAGCCGTTTTGGGGGCTGGTGATGGCGCTGCAGCGGTACCGCCTGTAGCTCCCTTGGACGGGCCGGCGCTGCCTTCCAGATGCGCGAGCTGCGCCTTGGCATTGCGAATCACATCCTGGGGCACGCCCGCCAGTTTGGCCACTTGAAGGCCATAACTCTGGCTGGCCGGGCCGTCGTGTACATTGTGCAGGAAAACGATGGAGTCGTCGTGCTCGGTGGCCGTCAGGTGAACATTCACCGCATGTTCCAGGTCATCCGCCAGTTGGGTCAGTTCGAAGTAGTGGGTGGCGAACAGGGTGTAGCAGCGAATGTCCCTGGCCAGGTGCTCAGCCGTGGCCCAGGCCAGCGACAGGCCGTCAAAGGTACTGGTACCGCGGCCCACCTCATCCATCAGCACCAGGCTGTGCTCGGTGGCATTGTGCAGGATATTGGCGGTTTCGGTCATTTCCACCATAAACGTGGAGCGGCCGCCGGCAATGTCATCGGAAGAGCCCATGCGGGTGAATATCCGGTCTACCGGCCCCAGTACCGCCCGGTTAGCAGGTACAAAGCTGCCGGTGTATGCGAGCAGGGCTATCAACGCGGCCTGGCGCATGTAGGTGGACTTACCACCCATGTTCGGGCCGGTGATCACCAGCATGCGCCGCCTGGCGTCCATCAGCAGGTTGTTCGGCACGAAGGGCTCGTCCAGCAGTTGCTCTACCACCGGGTGGCGGCCCTCTTCCACATCAAAACCCGGCTGCTCGGTGAACTCCGGGGCGGTGAAACGCAGGCTGGTGGCCCGCTCGGCAAAGTTGCTGAGCACATCCAGTTCCGCCAGGGCCTGGGCGGCGTCCTGCAGCGGTGCCAACTGCTCGGCGACGGTTTCCAGTACGTCGTCATACAGGCCTTTTTCCCGGGCCAGGGCCCGGCTCTTGGCGCTCAGGGCCTTGTCTTCAAACTCTTTCAGTTCCGGCGTGATGAACCGCTCGGCGTTTTTCAGGGTCTGGCGGCGGATGTAGTCCACCGGCGCCTGGTCTGACTGGGCCCGGCTGATTTCGATGTAGTAACCGTGCACCCGGTTATAGCCCACTTTCAGGGTGGAAATGCCGGTGCGTTCGCGCTCGCGGGTTTCCACATCCAGCAGATACTGGCCAGCGTTCTCGCTGATGTTGCGTAGCTCGTCCAACTCTTCATCAAAGCCTTCGCGAATTACACCGCCATCCCGGATCACCACGGGCGGGTTCTCGATAATGGCCCGCTCGAGCAGGTCAGCCAGCTCCGGGTATTCGCCAATAACCGTGGCCAGCTTCACCAGGTGATGTGAGTTAACGGGCTTCAGGGCCTCCTGCAGCCCCGGTAAGGTCTGGAACGCATCCCGCAGGCGTGCGAGGTCCCGGGGACGGGCGGAGCGCAGCGCGACTCGGGCCAGAATCCGCTCGATATCACCCACCTGCTTGAGCAGATCGTGGACTGGCTCGTAATGGAAGCCGTCGAGCAAAGCCGACACCGCCTGCTGGCGCTGGCGCACAACCTCCACATTCCTGAGCGGCCGGTTCAGCCAGCGGCGCAGCTCACGGGCGCCCATGGCCGTGGCCGTGCGGTCCATTACCCAGGCCAGGGTGTACTGCTGGCCACCCATCAGGTTGGTGTCTATTTCCAGGTTGCGGCGGCTGGCGGCATCCAGGATCACCGCATCTTCCCGACGCTCGCGGGTCAGTTTGCGGATGTGGGGCAGGGCGGTACGCTGGGTTTCGCGGGCGTACTGCAGCAGGCAGCCGGCGGCACAGATAGCCAGGTGCAGGTCTTCACAGCCAAAACCGGTCAGGTCTTTGACCTGTAGCTGTTGGGTAATCACCCGCCGGGCGGAGTCCATCTCGAACAGCCAGGGACCCTGGCGACGAACCCCGGTAAAACCTTCCAGCAACTCGCCGTAGGGGAAGTCTTCACTGATCAGAACTTCTGCCGGCCGCAGGCGCTGAAGTTCCCCCTGCAGGGCTTCCAGGCTCTCCAGCTCTGCCACCGAAAACCGGCCGCTGGAGATGTCCAGCGAAGCGAACCCGAACTGTTCCTTATAGCTGAAAATCGACACCAGCAAGTTATCCCGCCGGTCTTCCAGAAACGCCTCATCGCTCAGGGTGCCCGGTGTAACCACGCGCACCACCTGACGATCAACCGGCCCTTTACTGGTGGCCGGGTCGCCAATCTGCTCTGCAATGGCGATGGATTGACCTGCGCGCACCATGCGGGCAATGTAGCCCTCAGCCGCGTGGAAAGGCACGCCCGCCATCGGGATGGGGTTGCCCCCGGACTGGCCGCGGGCAGTCAGCGTAATATCCAGAAGTTCCGCTGCTTTCTTGGCGTCGTCGTAAAACAGCTCATAGAAATCACCCATGCGATAAAACACCAGCTCGTTCGGGTGTTCCCGCTTGATCTTCAGGTACTGCTGCATCATCGGGGTGTGCTTGGAAAGATCGGTCTGGGCTACTGACATGGGTTTGTCCGGTTGATCGTACTTTTGGGTGAAAGCGGGGATTGTAAGAAAATAATGCCCGTGATGAAACGAAGGGTTTGGCAACAGACACAGGGAGATTGTTATGCAGGCCTCTGACCAACAACTGGAGAGTGCTGGAAACACGCTGGGTGAGTGGCTCGCCGAGCACGGTAAAACCATCGCCACCGCAGAAAGCTGTACCGGCGGCTGGGTGGCCAAAGTGCTGACTGACCGGGCGGGGTCGTCTGCGTACCTGATGGCCGGACTGGTGACCTACAGCAACGAGGCGAAACAGGCCATTCTGGGGGTTGAAGAATCGGTACTCGCCGAACATGGCGCGGTGAGCGAGCCAGTGGTTCGCCAGATGGTCGCCGGTGCCATCCGCGCTGCGGATGTGGACATAGCCGTGGCCATCAGCGGCATTGCCGGCCCGGGTGGCGGCAGTGATGAAAAGCCCGTAGGCACCGTATGGTTTGCCTGGGGCACCGGCCCGGACCGCATCGAAACCAGCATGCAGTGCTTTGACGGCGACCGGGATCAGGTGCGACGCAAGTCGGTTTTGTATGTTCTGCAAGGGGTTACGGAGTTTCTGAAAACACTGTGACGTTTTTCACCCGGGCAGGGGTTGGTCTCAGCGAAGGCTTATGTTTTAATACTGTTCAAATATACAGGAAAACACTGGATGCCTCCGGTGTCATCGCTTTGAATTTCGCTGCTGTTGGCCCAATCGCGGCTCAGCGGCCCCGGAAAATGAGGGTCAGGTACCAATGGAAGACAATCGCAAGAAAGCACTCAGCGCAGCACTCGGCCAGATTGAGCGCCAGTTCGGCAAAGGTGCCGTGATGAAAATGGGCGACCAGCCCCGTGAAGCCATTCCTGCGGTATCCACCGGTTCCCTCGGGCTGGACGTCGCCCTGGGTATTGGCGGTCTGCCTTACGGCCGGATCGTTGAAATCTACGGCCCGGAAAGCTCCGGTAAAACCACACTGACCCTTCAGGTGATTGCGGAAGCCCAAAAGGCCGGAAAAACCTGCGCCTTCATTGACGCCGAGCACGCGCTCGACCCCATTTACGCGGAAAAGCTGGGCGTAAACGTAGACGACCTGCTGGTGTCCCAGCCAGACACCGGCGAACAGGCCCTGGAAATCGCCGACATGCTGGTGCGCTCCAACGCCATTGACGTGATCATCGTCGACTCCGTTGCCGCACTGACACCGAAAGCCGAAATCGAAGGCGAGATGGGCGACAGCCACGTAGGCCTCCAGGCCCGCCTGATGTCCCAGGCCCTGCGTAAACTGACCGGTAACGTCAAACACGCCAACTGCCTGATGGTCTTCATCAACCAGATCCGTATGAAAATCGGCGTCATGTTCGGCAGCCCGGAAACCACCACCGGCGGTAACGCCCTGAAATTCTACTCCTCCGTACGCCTGGACATCCGCCGCATCGGTGCTGTCAAAGAGGGCGACGAAGTGGTCGGTAACGAAACCCGCGTAAAAGTCGTCAAGAACAAGGTATCTCCGCCCTTCAAACAGGCCGAGTTCCAGATCATGTACGGCAAGGGCATCTACCACATGGCCGAAGTGCTGGACATGGGCGTTAAAGAAGGCTTCGTCGACAAATCCGGCGCCTGGTACGCCTACAACGGCGACAAAATCGGCCAGGGCAAAGCCAACGCCTGCAAGTTCCTGGAAGAGAACATCGACATCGCCAACGAAATCGAAGCCAAGGTTCGCGACAAGCTGATGCCCAAGCCGGTGAAGAAAGAGGCGGCAGAAGCGCCCGCGGAAGCGAACGGTGAATTGCTCTAAGTAGGAACCTGGGAGGCGTTACATGAAGCGACTGTTGATCGTAGCCCATGCACCGTCTCCCAATACCCTGAGGTTACGGGAGGCCATTGAAAAAGGCGCCCGTAACCCGGAAATCGAGTCGGTGGAGGTGGTGGTTAAAGCGCCGCTGGAAGCCGGCCCCGAAGACATCCTCGCCTGCGATGCCATCATCCTCGGCACCACCGAAAATCTCGGCTACATGTCCGGCGCCCTCAAAGACTTCTTTGACCGAAGCTACTACCCCTGCCTCGAGAAAACCCAGGGCCTGCCCTTTGCCTACTACATCCGCGCCGGCCACGACGGCACCGGCACCCGCCGCGCCATCGACAGCATCACCACCGGATTACGCTGGAAACGCATACAGGAGCCATTGCTGTGCAGGGGAGATTACAGGGATGAATTCGAGCAACAGTGCGAGGAACTGGGCATGTACGTGGCGGCCAGCCTGGATGCTGGCCTGATCTGATTAACTGGCGAACCGGTTGTAAAAGCCCTCAATCCGGGAAAGCGCATTGTCGATCGCTCTTGAGTAGCCTTTCTTGTCTAGACAATAGCTAAACTGCAGACTCACACGGAAGCCCGTCTGAAACGGCTGGCACGACACCACTCGGGCATCAATGCGCGACTCGCTGATGTATTTACCCTCAATATCCAGGAACAAATGGGCCCCGGAGTCTACCGGCCGAGGGCACAGCACCGCCATACCGTAACGATTGAGATCCAGGCAGGTTACCGCCACTGGCTGCTTCCCGCGACCAAAGAACGCCCTCTCACGGAGTTGCACCCTGAGACACGACGCCGAAAAACGATCCTTGATGCGGCGATCTGCGGAATAATTCGTCATTGCTTTGACCATCACCCGTATTGTACTTGTTGTATCCGGAATCCGTCCGGGCATGGAAGTGTAGTAATCGACGGCCTGCCTGAAAAATGACCAAGGGGGAATTTGTGACCCGGTTGGCATATTGTCACGAATCCGGCATCTTCCGATAAATGCGGCGCGGATAGGCGACAGCTTGAAGCTCAAACACTACAATGCGAGCGACAGTTACTACTCAAAACCGAACTCAACGGGAAGCGAACTTGAAGTCATTGCCCTTGCATCAGCTCTACAAAGCCTGCGTTCTTAAAGATCTGCCATTCAAAACCACCCGGCAACTGGAGCCGCTGGCTGAGATTGTTGGCCAGAACCGCGCTCAGGAAGCGGTTCGTTTTGCGCTCGCCATGCCCCACGGTGGTTATAACGTGTATGCGGTAGGTCGCAATGGCTTGGGTAAGCGCACCATGATGCTCCGGTACCTTGAACACCACATCGATACCGAACAGCAGAGCCACGACTGGTGTTACGTGGCCAACTTCGATGAGCCGCGTAACCCGCGGTTGCTGCAACTGCCGGCAGGGATGGGCACCCAGCTCAAACAGGACATGGACAAGCTGATGTCGAGGTTGGTGAAGGTGATTCCCCAAACGTTTGACAGTGACAGTTTCCTGGAGCGCTCCGAGCACCTCAAGAACGAGTACGGCAAAAAGCAGGAAGATGAGCTCGAGAAAGTGGCCAAGCAGGCCCGGCGCAAGAAAGTCAGCCTCACGGTAACCACACCGGGTGGCTATCGGCTGGTTGCCATGAATGGTGATGAGCCCCACACCGTGGAGAGCTTCCAGGCGCTGACCGATGAGCAGCGCGACAAGTTTGAAGACACCATCAACGCCCTTGAAAAGAAACTCCGCCAGGCCCTTCGCAAACTGGCCGATTGGGAGCAGGAGTACGCCGAGAAGCAACAGGCATTGAACCAGGAAACCCTCGAAGGCATCTCGGGCCACCAGATTGATGAGTTGGTCAAGCGCTACAATGACCAGCCAGACGTGGTTGCCTATCTTGAGGCCGTTCGCAAAGACCTGGTCGACAACCTGGATATCTTCCTTGAGGACGACGAAGAGCAGGCGGCGATCGCCTACGCCTCACTGGACAAGAAAACGCCCCGGCGCTACGTGATCAATGTACTGGTGCACCAGAAAACCAATGAGGTGCCGGTGGTGGTGGAAGACAATCCCACCTACCACAATCTGTTCGGGTACGTGGAGAACGTTACATTCAAAGGTACCGTGTTCACCGACTTCTCCCTGATTCGCCCGGGCAGCCTGCACAAGGCCAACGGCGGTTACCTGCTGATGGATGCCATCAAGGTGCTGGAGCAGCCTTTCGTCTGGGATGGTTTGAAGCGCGCCCTGCGCTCCCGCACCCTGCAGATCAATTCCCTGGAGCGGGAGCTGACGCTTTCAGGGACCATTTCCATTGAGCCGGAAGCGGTACCTCTGGATGTTAAAATTGTGCTGTTTGGTGATCGCGAAACCTGGATGCTGCTGCAGGAATACGATTCCGAGTTTGCTGAGCTGTTCCGGGTGACCGCCGATTTCGAAAACGAGATGTACCGTACTGAGGAAAGCCAGCTTCTGTATGCCAAGTTCATTGCGAGTCTGGTGGTGGAGAAGAAGCTGCTGCACTGCACCAATAAAGCGGTGGCCCGTATAATCGAGCACAGCGCGCGCATGGCCGAACATCAGAACAGGCTCTCGCTGCATGCAGCGGACATCGCCAACCTTTTAAGGGAATCCGATTTCTGGGCCCGACAGGCGGGTGCCAAACTGATCTCTGAAGTGCACGTTGAGCGCGCGCTGGAGAGTGCCCGTTACCGTAGCAGCCGTATCCGGGATCATTTTTACGATTCGGTTCGGGACGGCTCCACCCTGGTGACCACAACCGGCACCTGCGTCGGTCAGGTGAATGCCTTGTCGGTGCTGTCGACCGGCGGTTTCGAGTTTGGTCTTTCCAACCGGGTAACGGCGACCTGCTACTATGGTGATGGCGGTGTCATGGACATCGAGCGGGACGTGAAGCTGGGTGGCAATATCCATTCCAAGGGCGTGATGATTCTCAGCTCCTGGCTGGCCTCCCATTTTGCGGTGAACGACCCGATGCACCTGTCGGCCAGTCTGACCTTCGAGCAGAACTACGGCGAAGTGGACGGTGACAGCGCCTCCCTGGCCGAGCTGTGCGCGTTGATCTCTGCACTGTCTGGTATTCCGGTGCGGCAGGATCTTGCGATTACCGGCTCGGTGAACCAGTTTGGCGAGGTGCAGCCGATCGGCGGCGTCAACGAAAAGGTCGAAGGCTTTTACGCCACCTGTGAGCTGAAAGGCGGCCTGACCGGCTCCCAGGGAGTGATTATTCCGGTCACCAACGTGCAGAACCTGATGCTGGACAGCGAAGTGGTCAAGGCATCCAAAGCGGGCAAATTTGCCGTATACCCGGTTGCCCGTGTGGAGGAGGCCATTACACTGTTGCTTGGCAAACCGGCGGGCAAGGCCGATGACAAAGGCAGGTACCCCAAGCAAAGCGTTTTTGGCATTATCCAGCAACGGCTCGAGAAAATGCGGGAACATGAACGGCAGGAACATGCCAGGGACGATCACAAAGATCCGTCCATCCACTGACCGGCTCCATAATAAAACGGACAGGAGAAAACAGATCCATGACTGATATCCAGCAGACTGTGTATGTGGTAGAGGACGACGAGGCCGTCCGCGATTCACTGGAATTGTTGCTGAAATCCGATGGCAAGCCGGTGAAAACCTATGAAAGCGCCGGCTCTTTTCTGGCAGATTATTCCGACCAGATGGCCGGCTGCATTGTGCTGGATATCCGTATGCCGGGTATGGACGGCATGGAACTGCAGAAAAAACTCAACGACAAGCATTCAATCCTGCCGATTATCTTCGTGACGGGGCATGGCGACGTTCCCATGGCCGTCGATGCCATGAAGGAAGGTGCCGTCGACTTTATCCAGAAGCCCTATCGTGAAGAGGCGTTGCTGGAGAAGATCGAGGCGGCGCTGGAGCAGGATCGTGAGCAGCGGAAATCCCTGGATGAGCGCCAGGAGATTGTTCGCCGTATCAAGAGCCTGACCCCCCGCGAGCGTGAAATCATGGATCGGATGATTGCGGGCCAGGCCAATAAGGTGATCGCCATCGAGCTTGAGATCAGCCAGCGCACCGTTGAGATTCACCGGTCCCGTGTGATGCACAAGATGGGCACCCATTCATTGGCACATCTGGTGCGTATGGTTCTGTCCGTAAAGGAACTTATCGACTAGGTCTGTCGGTGTCGTCATCATACAACGACGTTTTTAACCGGCCATGTTTCTATGACTGAAGTTGTCAGTGAGAACTCCGAGGTGACGGTTCTGCTGGTTGATGACAATCCGCAGAACCTGAAAGTCCTGTACGAGACCCTGAAAGACAAAGGTTACCGGCTTCTGATCGCCAACGAAGGCGAGAAAGCGCTGGACCTTGCCCACCGCCATCATCCGGAAGTGATTCTGCTGGATATCATGATGCCGGAAATGGACGGCTATGAGGTGTGTGAGCGCCTGAAAGCCGATCCGGAAACATCAGATTGCGCCGTTGTATTCCTGTCAGCCCTGGACGACCTGCAGGCCAAGGTGAAAGGCTTCAGCCTGGGTGGTGCCGACTACATCTCCAAGCCGTTCCAGTCTCTGGAAGTGATTGCAAGGGTTAAAACCCACGCCCAGGTGATTCGCCTCGAGCGGGAACTCCAGGCCCGGAACCGCGAGCTGCAGAGCGATCAGGCGCGGATTCTGAACTCCATCAGCGAGGGCATCTACGGCCTGGACGAGAATGGCATCATCGAATTTGCCAATCCCGCAGCCGCCATGATTATGGGGTGCCCGGCGGAAGACCTGATCGGTAAGAGTTTTTTCGAACTGCACTTTTCGACAGCAGCGGAGTGCCAGGACAGCCTGCCGGTGATGGCCACCTGCCGGCAAGGTGTGGCGGAAAACCAGCGTGATATCCGGCTGTTGCGACCTGATGGCAGTGGCTTCCCCGCGGAGTATCGTTCCACCCCCAAACTGGATGACGGCGAGTTGCATGGCGCGGTGGTTGTGTTTAGGGACATTACCGTGGAACTGGACAACGAACTGGCCCTGGAGGAAGCGAGGGCCCTGGTTCAGGAACAGCGGGATCAACTGGCCCACACATCACGCCTGACCACCATGGGTGAGATGGCCGCAGGGTTTGCCCACGAGGTCAACCAACCGCTGACCGCTATCACCAATTATGCCCGGGTGTCCAAGCGCATGATGGCCAAGGAGCAACCAGACCTTGTGTTGCTTCAGGAAACCCTCGACAAGATCGAAGCACAGTCGCACCGCGCCAGCGAGATCATTCGCCGCATCCGCCGATTCATGAAGAAGCCCGCCACCGGTAAAGAAGTGCTGTCTGTTCCGGTGCTGCTTGAGGATACCCGGCAGTTTGCGGAAGTGGATATGAGGAACAACGAGGGCGGTATTGATGTCCGCGTTGAAGATAACCTGCCAGACGTACTGGCGGACCCGATTCAGGTGCAGCAGGTTGCCCTTAACCTGATCCGTAATGCCCTTGAAGCCACTCGCAGTGCTGATTCATCCACGCCTGTGGAAGTCAGTGCCCGCCGGTGCGGTGACCAATGTGTGCGCATTCAGGTGCTCGATCACGGGGTGGGTGTGCCGGAGGATGCCGAGGAAAAGCTGTTTCATCCCTTCTACACCACCAAGGATGAAGGCATGGGCATTGGCCTGGCCACCTGCCGGTCCCTGATTCAGGCCCAGGGTGGCGACATTGGCTATGAGCGTCCGGAAGAGGGTGGCGCCTGTTTTTACTTTACGCTGCCTGTTGCCAATGCTGAGGGGCAGCCCTGCGCCGCAGATTGAGCATCGATCTGGCGGTGTGCGGCCAGATCGATGTGTTTATCCCGCCGTTATAACCATTCAATACGACCACTCAGGTGTGGCGCATCGCCTTTGCTGTTCAGGAGCTGGTAATCCCAGGCGTCGCTGGCGGTCTGCCAGTTCAGTTGGGCGGTGCCGGGCAGAAACAGGGGTTTCTTGAACTGACAGCTCACCCGCACAGGGCCGGATTGCCAGTCAGCCTGCTGTTCCAGCAATGACAGCGCCCGGGCTTTACTCCACATGCCATGGGCGATGGCCCGTGGGAAGCCAAAGGCTTTGGCACTCAATGCGTGCATGTGAATCGGGTTGCGGTCCCCGGATACCTGGCCGTACCGTCGCCCGAGGTTCTCCGGTGCGGTGATGGACTCGCTGAACGGATAGGTTTCGAGTTTGGGCGGTTGCGCTTTCGGCTTGCCACTTTCAGCAGTTGCCATCCGGAACAGGTTGGTGCTTACCTCCTCCCAGATCAGCCGGCCCGCAGAGCGCGCCTCGGTGATCAGGTCGAACTCGATGCCGCGCTCCGTGCTCTGCTGATTGCCCAACGTAACCCGGATATCCAGGTTTTCGCCGGTCTGGATGGGTCGGTGTTGGGTGATGGTGTTGCGCAGATGCACCAGGCCCAGTAAAGGCAGCGGAAATCGTTTGTCGGTCAGCAATTTCAGGTGCAGAGGGAAAGCAAGGATGTGCGGCCAGGTCATGGGCAGGCTGGAGCCAGGCTTGAATCCGCACACGTTAAGATAGCGGGACAACATCGGCGTGTCGGTCGCCACGCCCAGCAGCTCAGCCAGCAATTCCGGGATCTCAGTGTTGGCGCCGGGCTTGTGTGATTTTGGCAGCAGTGCTCTGCCGAACATGGGCAGCAGCGAGGGTGGGGTGCTGCGATAAATCAGTGGTTCTGTCATGGTATTCATCTCCCTTGTTGGCCTGCTCGGCCGGGTAGTTTCCCGTGCATCAGTAACGTAATTACCGATTTTCTCTACATTCTGGTACAACTGTCTGCCTGTGGCCTGATATGCTCTAATGTAAGACGAAAGTCGTGGCGGCCTCGCAGTCTGGCAAACCCCTCCAGATCGGGCATTGACCCGCCGTGCCATGAGCACTGTCCGGTGGGTCAAAGTAGTAACCATATAAATAAAATAGCGGGATACTATGCAGGAACTACGTGATGCGGGCGTGATGTTGCGCCTGATTTATGAGGCGATGAAGAAAAAGGGTATCGATACCGATGCCATATTCAGCCGCCTCGGCGTTGACGAGAACTACGTCTACACAGACCAGCTTCGCACTCCCCACAGCGCCCAGCTTTACTTCTGGCAGGTGGTGGAGGATGTCTCCGGCGACCCGGACATAGGCCTGCACCTGGGGCCGCTGTTGCCCGCCTACAAGGGCCAGGTTCTCGAATACCTGTTTCTCAGCAGCCCAACCTTCGGAGAGGGACTGCGCCGGGCTCAGAACTATCAGCGCTTGCTGAGCGATGCCGCCAATACCGATTTCTTCATTGAAGGCGAAGAAGCCTGCATGGTGCTGGACGCCGCCTCCGATGAGATTCGCAAGCTCAAGCACTTCAATGAATGTTTCGTACAGGGGCTGATTACCTTCTTCAAGTCCATCACCGATGGCAACTTCTACCCATCACGAATCGAGTTTGAGCACGGGCGCGAGCAGGGGGCCGAGCACGTGCGCGAGGTTCTGGGTTGTAACGTGGTTTTTGGCGCAGAAGAAAACCGGTTGTATTTCCCCGCTGCGATGCTGTCCCACGCCTCTCCCCACGCCGAACCGGAACTGTTAGCGCTGCACGAGCGCTTTGCCAGTGAACAGGTGGCGCGGCTAGAGAAAAAAGACATTGTCGGTCAGGTGGAGCGCATCATCGCCGAGCTGCTGGACAGCGGCGAGGTGACCCTGGATGCCGTTGCAGAACGGCTGGGTATCAAACCAAGAACCTTGCGCACCCGGCTCACCGAGGCGGAAACCAGCTTCAACCAGGTGCTGGCGGATTTCCGGTATCGGCTGGCGCGGCAGCTCCTTGCGACCACCGATGAGTCAATTGATGAAATTGTGTATCTCACCGGTTTTTCCGAACCCAGTACGTTCTACCGGGCGTTCAAGCGTTGGTCTGGCATGACCCCCATCGAATACCGGAAGACGGCCCAGGGCAAAGATGCCATGGTTGACGCCATGTAACCGGGGGTTGGAAAAATCTGGAAAAAAGTTCAGTAAAAGCGTTGACATAAACGGGGGGCTCTTTATAATGCGCCCTCGTTGTCACCGAGCAGTCAGCAAACGGGCTGTTAGGCAGCAAACGCGGAGCGGTAGTTCAGTTGGTTAGAATACCGGCCTGTCACGCCGGGGGTCGCGGGTTCGAGTCCCGTCCGCTCCGCCATTTTTATCCCCCCTTGCTTTACCTTAGATATTCCCCTTGATGTGTTTCCGGTATTCTCCAGGGCTTATGCCATACCAGCGCCGATAAGCCTTATGAAAGGCTGGTGGGTTAGCGAACCCCAAGAGCCAGGCGATTTCCGAAAGCGAACTGTTGGTCTCCTGCAAATAGTCTTGTGCGAGTTGTCGTCGAGTGTTGTCCAGCAACTCCCGAAAGCCGGTTCCTTCACTGGCAAGCTGTCGTTGCAGTGTCCAGGGCGTTGTTCCCAGTCGGTTGGCCAGGGTTTCAATGGTGGGTGTTTCTCCCCGCAATAACGGCGTCATCAGGTACCGGGCCCTGTCAGCCACACTCCAGCCTTTGCGAATCTGCTGCAGCTCCTGTTCACACCAGGCGGTCAGTTTTTCGTGCATACCTTGGTGCGCCTGACTCGGAGCCTGAAGCCAAACGCTCTCTTTCAGACGAATCGAGTTTTCCTTCGCGCCGAATTCCACGGGGCAACGAAACCAGCTCTCGAATACCTCGTCCAGCCCGATCGAGGGATACTCAATACGCACCCGTTCAAGTACGTCATAGCGGCCGGTCATGTGTCTGATCAGTTGGGTCCAGGCGGCAAGGATGGAGTCCACGACAAAGTAGTTGTACTGGTTGTATGGACTGATCGAATAGAAGCAGGCCTTACGATGTTCAGCCGCCAGGCTTGGCTCGCCTCTGGAGTTCCGGCTGCTTAGCAGCGCATACCGTATCAGTGTGGCAAGGGACTGGTGTACGGTGTTGGCGGTTTCTGCGGCCAGGCCGGCAATGCCAGCGTCGATGGGGCGGGTCAGGGCGCCCATACGCAGGCCCAGGGCGGGGTTGCCCGTTGTGGCGATGGCAGCCTGGCCCAGGCGCATGAACCTGGGAATGCTGATGCGTCCTTCCGGCGCGGCCAGCTCAGGGTCGTTCAGATGGAACTGGGATTTTAGCCTTTCGGCATCACCTCCCTCGGCCTCAGTGGCGCGCAGCAGCACGGAAGCATAGAGCAGGCTGATGTCGCCCAGCGAATTCTGGTTGGGTCTGGGTTTATTGGTCATGATCGTATTATCGGTGTTATCCAGAGATAATAAAATGTTCTTTTTGGATATTGTTGCGCTGGCGGGAGCTGGGTAGTGTAGGGGCCATAACAACGGGCGCGATGGTTGCCCCGATCCTACAATCGATGAGGAGATTACCAATGGCTGCATCACCGGGCGTGAGCAAGTACCCCCACCTGCTTGAACCACTGGACCTTGGCTTTACCACTCTGCGTAACCGCACACTGATGGGTTCCATGCATACCGGCCTGGAGGAAGTGAAAAACGGATTCGAGCGTCTGGCTGCGTTTTACGCCGAGCGTGCCCTTGGTGGCGTTGGCCTGATTGTAACCGGTGGCATTGGCCCGAACACCGAAGGTGCGGTGTTTCAGCACGCAGCCAAGATGAGTACAGAAGAGGAGTCCGACAAGCACAAGGTGATTACCCAGGCGGTGCATGAGGCCGACGGCAAAATCTGCATGCAGATCCTGCATGCGGGCCGTTACGCGTATTCCCCTGAGCTGGTTGCACCTTCAGCTATCCAGGCGCCGATCAACCCGTTCAAGCCCAAAGAACTGGACGAAGCCGGTATCCAGAAGCAGATCGACGACTACGTGAACTGTGCCGCCCTGGCGCAGCGCGCCGGATACGACGGCGTGGAGATCATGGGTTCCGAGGGTTATTTCATTAACCAGTTCATCGTCAAACACACCAACCACCGCACCGATCAGTGGGGTGGCAGTTACGAGAACCGCATTCGTCTGCCCATTGAAATTGTTCGCCGGGTTCGTGAGCGCGTGGGCGAGAACTTTATCATCATCTATCGCCTGTCCATGCTTGACCTGATCGAAGACGGCAGTACCTGGGAAGAAGTGGTGCATCTGGCCAAGGAAATCGAGAAGGCTGGCGCCAGCATTATCAACACCGGTATCGGCTGGCATGAGGCCCGTGTGCCGACCATCGCTACCTCTGTGCCCCGTGGCGCCTTCACCAAGGTAACGGCCCGCCTCAAGGGTGAAGTCAGTATTCCGCTGGTAACCACCAACCGGATCAATATGCCGGACGTTGCCGAGAAGGTTCTGGCAGAAGGTGATGCGGATATGGTGTCCATGGCCCGCCCATTCCTGGCAGACGCTGACCTGGTGCGCAAAGCTCTGGAAGATCGTGCCGAGGAGATTAATACCTGTATCGGCTGTAACCAGGCCTGTCTTGATCACACGTTTAGCGGCAAGCTGACGTCCTGTCTGGTCAATCCCCGTGCCTGCCACGAAACCGAACTGGCGTACGTGAAGACGGCTACGCCGAAGTCGGTTGCGGTGGTTGGTGCTGGCCCCGCAGGCCTGGCGTTTGCCTCGGTTGCCGCCGAGCGTGGGCATAAAGTCACTATCTTTGACGCCGGCAGCGAGGTGGGCGGCCAATTCAATGTGGCCAAACGCATTCCGGGCAAGGAGGAGTTTTACGAAACCCTGCGCTACTTCCGGGTGATGCTCGACAAGCACGGCGTTGACGTGCGCCTGAACACTCGCGTTACGGCAGAGGATCTTAAGGCCGGTGGCTTTGATGAGGTGGTCCTGGCCACTGGCGTGGAGCCACGCACACCGGAGATCGAAGGCATTGATCACCCGAAGGTGATTGGCTACCTGGATGCGCTGTTGGAGCGCAAGCCGGTTGGCCAGAAGGTAGCTGTCATCGGTGCGGGAGGTATCGGCTTCGATGTGTCTGAATTCATCGTCCACAAGGGTGAATCGCCTTCGTTGAACACCGAGCACTTCATGAAGGAGTGGGGCGTGGATCTGACGGTTGAACATCGTGGCGGTATTCAGGGTGTTCAGCCTCAGGTGCCTGAGCCTGCGCGGGAGGTCTACCTGCTGCAGCGCAAGGCCTCGAAAGTTGGCAAGAACCTGGGCAAGACCACCGGCTGGATTCATCGTACCTCTCTCAAGCACCGCAACGTGCAGATGGTGCCCGGCGTCAGCTATCGCAAGATTGATGACGAAGGCCTGCATATCACCATCACACCGAAAGGTGCCGAGCAGGGCGAGGATAAAGTGTTGCCGGTGGATACCATCATCGTGTGTGCTGGTCAGGAGCCGCTGCGTGAGCTTCAGGCAGGCCTGGAAGCAGCCGGTTTGCCGGTGCACCTGATTGGTGGTGCGGATGTGGCCGCCGAGCTGGACGCAAAGCGGGCCATTGATCAGGGTAGCCGCCTGGCAGCGGAGATCTGATCACAAAACGTTGCAGTTTTTCTCTGTGTTTCGGTTAAGGTCTGGCTAGACTATGGAGTTGAAGAGCGGGAGGGGGATGGAACTCTCTTCCCGCATCGGGCGTCTATAACAAGAGTTTTCCGAAGTATGGAGAAAGTGAATGGTTAATGCCGGGCAGGCAGCCGAGGGTTACGCGGCGGTTTTCTTTATGGAGGGCAGTCAGGTTGCCCGGCAGATGCGGTTGTCTGAATTCGGCGCGTTTCTGGATGGTTATGTTGGCCTGTCTGATCTTGTCGAGACAGATGTTCGGGCGGTGCTGGTAAACCTTTCACCGGAGTTGACGGTTCGGTCGCTGGTTTTCTTCCGTATCTGGTTTGATGACGAGGGGCGGGCCGACAGCCACTGGAACGTGCCTATCGAGGCGTTGGCAGAGAAAGGCGCCAAGGGGCCGGATATGGGCGGCGGTGCTATCCGGCTGGTTTGCCGGAGCCAGTGCCCTGATCCGGCATTTGCCCAGGAGCTCTGGGACCCGGACATGACGCCGGGCAGTAACCACTTCCAGTTGATCCGCAAAGCGGTTGAAGCCAACGCTTTGCGTTTCCAGAAAGTGGAACCGGAAGAAGAGAATATTCCGGTTCTCACCACGGCGAGTGTGGATCAGCCAGTCGAGGATAACCGCGACCGGGCCCGCGTTGCCCAGATCCTCCGTGAACAGCGGCTCAGGATCAAAACCCTCCAAAGTGTGCACCGGGATTCCCTGGCAGACCTCCAGCGTGAGCATCGCCTCGAAATGCAGGCTTTGCGCAGCGAAATGTCAGATCTGGAGCAGCGATACGAACGCACCCGGATCAGCAATGAACAGCTCAAACAGCGCCTGGCTCGGCGCAACGAACAATATCTCTCCATGCAGGAAAAAATGGCGGAGGGCGATGCCCGCCAGCGTAAGGACGTAAATGCTGACGCCGAGACCGTTCTGCTGCATGAACAGCTGGAGCGCAAGCAAAGGGAGCTGGAGCTTCGGGATGACAAAATTGTTGCCCTTGAGCAGGAAAACCACGAGCTTCGCCACCAGGTTCCACCCGAGGATTCGCTGCTGGAACAATTGCAGAGCCAATCCGTATTCCTGGTTGCCTATCATCCCGGCGTGGGTCATATCACACTGCCTTACGACGATATCGATACCTATTTTGGTAATCCGGTGGCCTATGCCGCCGAGCGTTGCGGTATGAACGAGCCGGCCTACAAAGACTGGCTGGCACACTACGAGCACCCGGTTTGTCGCCACGTGGATAGTGACGGAAATGCCTGCGGTGAGCCGATCATGCGTGTGACCCAGCCGGCGGAATTCCAGCCAGGGGTAGATGATCATTGCGAGCAGCACCGGTCCTGACGCGGATCTTTTTTCAGTATCTGCCTGAGATTCGTTAAACTGTGGCTCTGTTCGTTACAGAACAGGAGGGGCCATGCCTTTCCTGTCTCATTCAGACACCACGGGATACTTCATGGATCAGTTCAGGAATATCGGCATTGTCGGGCGCATGGGCAGCGTCAAGGTGGTTGAGTCTCTGCGGCAGCTCAAGCAGTATCTGACGGCCAACAACTACCACGTCATCATCGAGGAAGACACCTCCACCATGATTCCGGGCCATGGCCTGCAGGTCGCCAGCAAAAAACTGCTGGGCGAAATCTGCGACCTGGTTATCGTCGTGGGCGGGGACGGTAGTTTGCTGGGTGCCGCCCGTGAACTGGCCAAATCCAAGATCCCGATTCTGGGGGTCAACCGCGGCCGCCTGGGCTTCCTGACGGATATTTCTCCATCTGACCTCGAAGAGCGCCTGGCCCGGGTGCTTGAGGGTGAATATATCGAGGAATCGCGGTTCCTGTTGGATGGACATGTGGAACGCAATGGCCAGCCCCTGGGCTACGGTTCTGCCCTGAACGATGTGGTGCTGCACCCCGGTAAGTCTACCCGGATGATCGGTTTTGACCTGTACATTGATGGCCACTTTGTTTACAGCCAGCGTTCCGATGGTTTGATTGTTGCGACGCCCACTGGCTCAACCGCCTATTCCCTGTCAGCAGGTGGTCCCATCATGCACCCGAAACTGGATGCTGTGGTGCTGGTGCCCATGTTCCCGCATACCCTGAGCAGTCGCCCGATCGTGGTCGATGGCAAGAGTGAAATCAAACTGGTGATTGGTGAAACCAACGAAACCTACCCGCAAGTCAGCTTTGATGGCCAGATGAACATTGCCTGTGCGCCCGGGGATATCATCCGAATTACCAAAAAGCCGTTCAAGATCCGTCTGATCCACCCGACCGATCACAATTTCTATGCCACCTGCCGTGACAAGCTGGGTTGGGCAAGCGAAATAGCAGCGAGTTGATTATGGCGGGACAGACTTCAACCGCGAGCCGCGGTTACGACATTATTGGTGACATTCACGGTTGCGCCCACACCCTGGAGCGTTTGCTCCAGCAAATGGGGTATCGTAAACAGAACGGCATTTACCAGCATCCCCGGCGCCAGGCCATTTTTATTGGCGACATCATCGATCGGGGCCCAAGAATCCGTGAGGCCTTGCATCTGGTTCGGGACATGGTGGAGCACGGTGCCGCCCGCATCGTTATGGGCAACCATGAATACAATGCCCTTGGCTACTGCACCCGGGCTCGGCCGGGCAGTGGCAAGCAATTCCTGCGCGAGCACAACCCTCGCCATGACCGCCTGATCAAGGAAACCCTCGAGCAGTTCGATGCGTATCCCCATGAGTGGAACGATTTTCTGGAGTGGTTTTACACCATTCCGCTGTTTATCGAAGAGGAGCACTTCCGGGTGGTGCATGCCTGCTGGGATCAGGATCTGATCGACAAGTTCCGGCAGATTCAGGGCGGTGCCTGCATTGATGAAGACTTTCTTCATGCCTCGGCCGCCATTGAATCTTTCGCCGGCCAGGTGATGGACACCTTGTTGCGTGGCACTGACTTGCGCCTGCCGCCCGGGGTCAAGATTACCGGGCGGGATGGCTATGTTCGGGAATTCTTCCGCACCAAGTTCTGGGCCGACAACCCAAAAACATACGCCGATGTAGTTTTCCAGCCAGACCCATTACCACCGGAAGTGGCGTCCATGACCTTGCGGGAGGATGAGCGCAAACAGCTGATTACTTACCCGCTGAATGCGCCGCCGGTCTTCGTCGGGCATTACTGGATGGATGGTGAGCCGGCGCCCTTGAAGCCGAATGTGGCCTGTATCGATTACAGCGCCGTAAAATACGGCAAGCTGGTGGCCTATCGGCTGGATGATGAAAAGGCACTTTCCCGCGACAAGTTTGTCTGGGTAGAGGTGGATCGCCCCGAGCAGCCGGATTATCCCACCAGTGAAGACAGCGTGGCGCGCTAAGTATCAGCGAGGTTAGTTTGGACCAACATACATCATCTCCGATTACCCCCAGCGGGCGCTGGCAGCCGGCTCCCCGGCATGCACCGTTTGTTGTGAGCATGATCGGCATCGCCGTTGCCATGGTGTGGCTGACTTCCATGGGGCAGAACCCCTTGGCCGCGGCCATGATGATCGTCGATCCGAGGCACTATTCCTGGGACGTGTTCAGTTCCCTGGGCGGGAGGCTGGATGCGCTTTCTGCGACAGTGGCAAGCGGGCAGTTGTGGCGCCTGATTTCACCGGATTTCCTGCATTTCAGCTGGACCCACATCATTTTCAATTCGGTCATGCTCTGGTTTCTGGGCAGCCAGATTGAATGGATTGATGGTCGCGCTCGCCTGGTGGCGCTGTTTCTGGTAACCAGTCTGGCCGCCAATCTGTTGCAGTATCTGGTGTCTGGCCCCCTGTTCGGAGGCTTGTCGGGTGTCGTTTATGGCATCCTTGGTTACTGTTGGCTGAGCCAGCAACGCCGGCCCAGGTTCCAGTTTCCACCGGCGTTGGTCACCTTTGCCCTGGTGTGGATGGTGATCGGCTTTACGCCTATCCCGGAAATGATTGGTCTGGGCCGGATGGCTAACGAGGCTCACCTGGGAGGCTTTGTGGGTGGTCTGGCGGTGGCAGCGGTGATGCCCGCCCGGGGGCGGTTTCGGTGAAGGCATAAAAAAGCCCCACCAAATGGTGGGGCATTAAAAGAGCTTTTAGCTCCTGATGAGAGAGACCAAATGATACGACCGTCGTCATTTGGTGAGGTAATGATAATTGTTATCATTTACATCTGTCAAACGGATTTGCCGATTTTTTTATGAATGATTTTTCAGGAGGTGGGTAATGACCTACGACGAACTCATTGAGCGGCTGGATCCGACTGTATACCGGAACCTCAAGCAATCTATCGAGCTTGGTAAGTGGCCTGATGGAAGGGCAATGACCCGCGAGCAGCGGGAAATCAGCCTGGAAGCGGTTATCTATTACGAGAACAAACACAATGTGCCCGAAGAGCAGCGGGTGGGCTATCTGGACCGGGGCGAGAAAGCCGGTACTGCCTGTGATCCGTCCGTGCAGTTTCGTAAAGATCGCCAGAACGGCAACGATGTGGATCCAGACCAGTTTGTTGAGGTCAAGGTTTGAGCGAGTCAATTGATGTAACCGGCCGCTTGCGTAAGATGCCGGCGCAAGCTGGCGATCCGGTGGCCTACACCCTGGCCGTGGGTGACACCCGCATTCCCCTGAACGACCTGATTGGCCAGAAGGTGCGACTGGACTTTGACGGTGTGATTCGCTGTATCCACTGTGACCGCGCCACCAAGAAGAGTTTTAACCAGGGCTACTGTTATCCCTGTTTCCGCAAACTCGCTGCCTGTGACAGTTGCATCATGAGTCCTGAGAAGTGCCATTACCATCTGGGTACCTGCCGGGAGCCCGAGTGGGGCGAGGCGAATTGCATGGTGGAGCACGTGGTCTACCTGGCCAATTCCAGTGGCTTGAAGGTGGGTATTACCCGGGGCTCGCAAGTGCCGACTCGCTGGATCGACCAGGGCGCGGTGACAGCCATTCCCATGCTGAGGGTAGCCAGCCGTTACCTGTCCGGTCTGGTGGAAGCAGCGTGCAAGAGCCATGTGGCGGATCGGACCAACTGGCGTGCGATGCTCAAGGGTGATGTGCCAGAGCTGGACCTGGTTCAGGAGCGCCGGAAAATGCTGGAACTTATTGAAGACGAGTTGGCGCAAATACGGGCTCAACATGGTGAGGACAGTATCCGGGTTGTGGACGAGGCCTCACTGGGGCTCGGTTATCCGGTTCAGGTGTGGCCGTCGAAAGTGAAAACCCATAATCTGGATAAAACCCCGGAAGTCGAAGGGCTGCTGGAGGGGGTTAAGGGCCAGTACCTGATGCTCGATACCGGTGTGATCAATATCCGAAAATTTACCGGCTACGAAGTCCGGTTCCGGGTTCTTGACTGAGCGCGGAAGTTTACCGTCTGGAGAGTGTGAATGCGTACCAACCAGCCACAAACCATCTACCTGAGCGAGTACCAGCCGCCGGCGTATCTGGTGGATCATGTTAACCTGCGCTTTGAGCTGTTTGAAGATGGCGCGCGGGTGCACAGTACCTTGTCCATGCGCCGCAATCCCGCCGCCATGCAGAGTGGCTCCACACTGGAACTGGATGGCGACAGTCTAACCCTGGAATCACTGGCTCTGAACGGTCAGTCCCTGGCCAGTGATGAATATCGAAACGAGGGCGACAAGCTGGTAATTCCGACCGTGCCAGAGGCTTTCGAACTGACCGTAGTCACCTGGATCGAGCCGCAGAACAACACTCGCCTGGAAGGGCTGTACAAATCATCGGGCATGTTCTGCACCCAGTGCGAGGCCGAGGGCTTCCGCTGCATCACCTATTATCCGGATCGGCCGGACGTGATGGCGCGTTTCCAGACCCGCGTTGAAGCCGATAAATCCGCCTACCCGGTATTGCTGTCCAATGGTAATCCTGTTGAGCAAGGTGATCTTGAGAACGGCCGTCACTTTGTCACCTGGGAAGACCCATTCCCGAAACCAGCCTACCTGTTTGCGTTGGTGGCGGGCGATCTCGTTGAGAAACGAGACACCTTTACAACCTGTTCCGGTCGCAACATAGATCTGCGTATCTACGTGGAGGCGCGCAACGCACGCAAGTGCGATTACGCCATGGATGCGCTCAAGCGTTCGATGCGCTGGGATGAAGAGGTGTACGGCCGTGAGTACGATCTTGATATCTTCATGATCGTGGCAGTGGATGATTTCAATATGGGGGCCATGGAAAACAAAGGCCTGAACATTTTCAATTCATCCTGCGTGCTTGCCAGCCAGGACACGGCCACGGATGCCGCTTTCCAGCGCATCGAGGCCATTGTTGCCCATGAGTATTTCCATAACTGGTCCGGCAACCGGGTTACCTGCCGTGACTGGTTCCAGCTAAGCCTGAAAGAAGGCTTTACGGTGTTCCGGGATTCCCAGTTCTCGGCGGACATGGGGTCGCCCACCGTCAAGCGCATTGAAGACGTTACCCTGCTGCGCACCGCTCAATTCGCCGAAGATGCCGGCCCCATGGCCCATCCGGTCCGGCCGGCCTCGTATATGGAGATTTCCAACTTCTACACCCTTACCATTTATGAGAAAGGGGCGGAAGTTGTGCGGATGATTCACAACCTACTCGGCGCCGAGCTGTTCAGGAAGGGCAGTGACCTCTACTTTGACCGCCACGACGGCCAGGCCGTCACTACCGATGACTTTGTTAAAGCCATGGAAGACGCGTCGGGTCGCGACCTGGGCCAGTTCCGCCTGTGGTACGAACAGGCGGGCACGCCGGTGTTGGCGGTATCGGATCATTACGATGAGGTGCAGGGTGTGTACCGCCTGGATATCCGGCAGTCGGTTCCGGATACGCCCGGACAGTCCGGGAAAAAGCCGCAGCATATTCCGTTTGCGATCGGCCTGCTTGATTCCGAAGGGCAGCCGCTGCCTCTGAATATGGGGGCGGAGGACAGCAACGGTCCCGCTGAGCGGGTGCTTGAACTGACTGAGACGCAACACAGCTTTGAGTTCCATGGACTCAAGGAGCGGCCGGTGCCGTCGTTGCTGAGGGATTTTTCCGCCCCGGTGAGGGTTCATTACCCCTGGACCCGCGAACAGCTGTTGTTCCTGATGAGTCATGATCCGGATGGCTTTAACCGGTGGGATGCTGGCCAGAAACTGGCGGTCGATGTTATCCAGTCATTGGTTGACGCGCCTCAGGGCACGGAAATTGAACCACGGCTGGTGGAAGCCTATCGCCTGTTGTTGAACGATACCGAGTTGGACCAGGCGCTTGTGGCCAAGATGCTGCTGTTGCCTTCGGAAGCCTATCTGATTGAGCTTTCCGAGCAGGCCGATGTGCCGGCCATTCATGACGCCCGGGAGCAGGTTCTGACGCATCTGGCCCAGGCGCTCCGCGATGACCTGTTGGCCTGTTATCAGCGCAACGCTGGTCAGGGCGATTACCAGCTGACGCCGGGTGCCATCGCCCGTCGCAGCCTTCGTAATACAGCGTTGGCGTGGCTGCTGCACATTGATGATAAGCAGGGGCGGGCGCTGGCCGTTGAGCAGTTTGAGCAGGCGGATAACATGACGGACCGGCTCGGCGCTTTGCGTGCCCTGGTAAATTCCGGTTTTGAATCGGATCGGATCAGGGCCCTGGCAGAATTCTTCGAGCGTTTCCAGGATGACCCGCAGGTGGTTGAACTCTGGTTCTCGGTGCAGGCGTCCAGCGACCGGGCAGGGCAGTTGCCGCAGATCCAGGCATTGTTGGAGCATCCGGCCTTCGACTGGAAGAACCCCAACAAGGTGCGTTCTGTAGTCGGGGTGTTTGCTGGCCAGAACCTGGCAGCTTTCCATAAGCCGGGTGGCAGTGGTTACCGGTTCCTGGCGGACCAGGTGTGTCGACTGGACGACAGCAACCCGCAGATTGCTGCCCGGTTGGTGTCTCCGCTTACCCGGTGGAAGAAGTTTTCACCGCAATACAGCAGTCAGATGAAGACCGCCCTTGAGCGGATTCGTGACAAAACCGAGCTTTCACGAGACGTGTACGAGGTGGTTCACAAGAGCCTGGCGGACTGACCCAGGCTCGTACCCTGGCTGTGATTGTAAAGCCGTCGTCACAGCCAGATACAAAATCGCACTTTCGGTCGATAGACAATGTTGCTCAATCGGCTAACCTGATGGAAAGTCTGCGATTACGTCAGACCATAACAATAAAGCCCTGTAGAGGCTCCCAGACGGATTTAAGGTTGCACAATGAGATACAACAAGAACGCATTTTTTGGCGGGCTGCTTGCGCTTTCGTTTGCAGCTGCGCCGGTTCACGCCGCTGTGTCTGCCGCTGAGGCAAGCCGCCTCGGTCAGGACCTGACGCCCTTCGGGTCCATCAAGGCTGGCAATGAAGCTGGTACCATTCCTGCCTGGACTGGCGGGCTGACAGAGCCCCCGGCTGGTTATGAAGGCAGTGGGCAGCACCACATCAACCCGTTCCCGGATGATGAGGTGTTGTTCACTATTACCGCCTCCAATATGGAACAGTACGATGAGTACCTGACCGATGGCGTCAGGGCCATGCTCCGTACCTACCCAACTACTTTCCGTATTCCGGTGTACCAGTCGCGCCGCACCCATGCCGTGCCCGACTGGGTTGCCGAGAATACCCGCAAGAACGCAGTCAACGCGGAAATCGTCGGACAGGCCGAGGGGTTGAGTGGGGCGTTTGGCGGCTACCCGTTCCCAATCCTGCACGGTACGGATGAAGAAAAGGCCTGGCAGGTGGTCTGGAACCATCTGACCCGCTGGCGCGGTGTTTCCGTGACCCGTCGTTCCAGTGAAGTGGCGGTTCAGACCAACGGTGATTATGGTCTGGTGACCTCGCAGCAGGAAGCCTTTTTTAACTTCTACAACCCGGAAGGCAGCGAGGCCGATCTCGACAACGTCATTTTCTACTACCTCTCGTTCACCCAGTCTCCGCCCCGACTGGCCGGCGGTGCTATTCTGATTCACGAGACACTCAACCAGATTATCAACCCGCGTAATGGTTGGGGCTACAATGCTGGCCAGCGGCGGGTTCGCCGTGCACCGAACCTCGGGTACGATTCCCCGATCGCGGCGGCTGATAACCTGCGCACCGCGGATGACACCGATATTTTTAACGGTGCCATGGATCGCTACAACTGGAACTACGAGGGTATTAGGGAAATATACATCCCTTATAACAACTACCGGATTGGCGAAAGAGGCACACCGTATTCCGAGGTTCTGGGTATTTCCCACCTGAATCCTGATCTGACCCGCTGGGAGCTGCACCGCGTGCACGTGGTAGAGGCTACCCTCAAGGAGGGCGAGCGGCACATTTACGGCAAGCGTCGTTTCTATGTGGATGCGGACAGCTGGAATACCGTGCTGCTGGACCAGTACGACGGTCGTGGAGAGCTGTGGCGTGTGACCATGGGCATCCCCAAGAACTATTATGAGCTGCCCGGCGTGTGGACAGTGCTGGACGTATACCACGACCTTCAGGCTCGCCGTTACCACGTGCTGGGTCTGGATACGGAAGAATCCGGTACTCGGGTGTTTACCGACGACGTACCGAATAAACGTTATTTCTCACCGGCCTCGCTGCGCCGGCGGAGTGTACGCTAAGGACTCGGCGCACAGTCTTATCCCGGAGTGGCAGTAGTGGTACCAGAGATACCGGCGGCCTCATGGCTGCCGGTTTGTTTGTGCTGCTGCGAGGCTCAGGGATAACGCAACAAGATACAATCAACGTAAAGGCAATTTGAATGGCTAATAGGTTCATATGCGAGACACTGGGGTCTGCCTGTCTGGGGTTCTCCATGGTACTGGCAGCCCCCGCGGCATTTGCGGTGCCAGATATTCTTGAAACTCCTGCCCGCCCGACACTGCTGGCGCCGGAATCGTTGCTGAACGACGCAACCCGTGCCGGCGAGCGGATTGTTGCTGTTGGAGAGCGTGGGCACGTGATCTTCTCGGATGATGAGGGGCGTACCTGGGTGCAGGGCGCCGTGCCGGTTTCCGTGACACTCAATGCTGTGGACTTTGGCACCGAGCAGCACGGCTGGGCGGTTGGCCATAGTGGGGTGGTACTGCACTCCTCGGATGGTGGCGAGAACTGGACCTTGCAGCTTGATGGCATCCAGGCAGCCGAATTGGCCATAGAGAGCAAACAAGCGCAGATTGCCGAACTCGAGGAGCAGATTGAGCAGGCACCTGAAGACGAAAAGACGGACCTTGAATGGGCGCTGGATGATCTCTTTTTCACCCTGGAGAACATGCAGGCGGATATGGATGTCGGGCCGGTTAACCCGTTCCTGGATGTCTGGTTTGAAGATGACAGCCACGGTTTTGTGGTTGGTGCTTACGGCATGATCCTGAGAACCCAGGACGGCGGTGAAACCTGGGAAGACTGGGCGCCGAATCTGGATAACCCACAGAGTTTTCATATTAACAGCATCACCCAGGTTACCGGTGGTGCCCTGGTAGCAGTTGGTGAAGCCGGGCAGATCCATGTGTCCGTGGACGGTGGCGATACCTGGGAACGCCGTGAAAGCCCCTATGAGGGATCTTTGTTTGGGGTTATGGGAACTGGCCAGGTTAACGAAGTCTTGACGTTTGGTCTGCGGGGCAACACCTTCCGCTCGACCGACCTTGGCCGCAGCTGGACAGTGGTTCCCAACGAGGGCGGCGCAACCATTAATAACGGTGCGGTTGCAGACGACGGCAGGATTACCCTGGTGGGCAATGGTGGCGCCGTGCTTATGAGTACCAATGGCGGCGAGAGCTTCCGGGTGTACTTCCGGAACGATCGGGAAGGTGTGATGGCCGTTGTTCCCCTGCAAGGAACCAATCTTCTTCTGGTTGGCGAGGGCGGTGTCAAGTTCACCGACGCTCGTGGCCGGAATCCGAATTAACGCCCTGGTGTGGCATCAACAGATTAATGGATAGAGGGGCTTTTTAATGTCTAACCCGATGCACGACAGGGGTGAACATTACCTGACAACGCCAAAGGCGGAGCCGTTTCTCGAGCGGCTGATTTTCAATAACCGGGCACCGATCCTGGTTGCGTTTTTCATTCTGACGCTGTTCCTTGGCTATAACGCCGTCAAGATCCAGCCAGATGCGAGTTTCGAGCGGATGATTCCGCTTGAGCATCCTTACATCGTCAATATGCTCGAACACCGGGACGATCTGGAGAACCTCGGTAACTTTGTCCGGATTGCGGTGGCCGTGGAAGAAGGCGATATCTTTACCGCTGAGTACATGGAAACCCTGCGGCAGATTACTGACGAGGTGTTTTACCTGAATGGGGTAGACCGTTCCGGCCTCAAGTCGCTGTGGACCTCCAACGTACGCTGGGTAGAGGTAACAGAGCAGGGCTTTCAGGGTGGCACGGTCATTCCTGACGGCTACGACGGTTCTCGTGAAAGCCTGGAGCAGTTGCGCCAGAACATCCTGCGTTCCAACGAAGTAGGGCGCCTGATTTCCGATAACTTCCGTTCCTCCATCGTTTACGCGCCACTGTACGAGAAGAACCCGGAAACCGGAGAAGCGCTGGATTATGGTGAGTTCTCACGCCAGCTCGAAGAAAAGATTCGCGATAAGTACGGAGCGGAAAATCCTAACATCAATATCCACATTGTCGGTTTCGCCAAGAAAGTGGGTGATCTGATTGAGGGTATTGCCTCCATTGCCTGGTTTGCGGGGATCACCATCCTGCTGACCACGCTGCTGTTGTTCTGGTACTCCCGTTGTATCGCAGGCACCCTGGTGCCGGTGTTCACATCGATCATTGCGGTGGTCTGGCAGCTTGGTACCCTCAAGCTGCTGGGTTACGGGCTGGACCCATACTCGGTGCTGGTTCCGTTCCTGGTCTTCGCGATCGGTATCAGTCACGGCGTGCAGATCGTCAACGCCATGGCCGTCGAGGCAGGTAAAGGCTTTGATGCCATCACCTCGGCCAGGCTTGCGTTCCGGGCCCTGTATATTCCGGGCATGCTGGCGCTGATTTCCGATGCCTTCGGCTTCCTGACCCTGGTGTTTATCGAAATTGACGTTATCCGTGACCTGGCCATTGCGGCCGGTCTGGGTGTGGCGTTCGTGATCATCACCAACCTGGTGCTGCACGTACTGATTATGTCTTACATCGGCATCTCCAAGGGCGGTGTCCGGCATGTGCAGAATCACGGGGAAAAACAGGATCGCAAATGGCGGGTCATGTCGTACTTCTCCCATCCAGGCGTTGCGCCGATTTCCCTGCTGATTGCGGTGATTGGTCTTGGTCTGGGTCTTTACTACAAGCAGGACCTCAAGGTTGGTGACCTGGACGAAGGTGCGCCGGAGCTGCGCCCGGATTCCCGCTACAACAAGGATAACTCCTTCATCATCAACAACTACTCCACCAGTGCTGACGTTCTGGTGGTGATGGTGAAAACCCAGGAAGAGCAGTGCACCCAGTACAACGTATTGCGCGCGATGGATCGCCTGCAGTGGGAGCTGCAGAACACTCCGGGCGTGCAGAGCTCTGCTTCCCTGGCGGATGTTTCCAAGATGGTGACCAAGGCGCTGAACGAGGGTAGCTGGAAGTGGTACGAGATCTCCCGTAACCAGACCATCATCAACGCTTCTATTCGTGAGGCCCCGGCAGGCCTGATCAACACCACCTGTGACCTGACGCCGGTGCTGGTGTTCCTGGAAGACCACAAGGCGGAAACCCTGCAGACCGTGGTTGACCGTGTTGAGGAGTTTGCCGATAACTTCAATAACGACGAGCACACTTTCCTGCTCGCCGCAGGTAACGCCGGTATTGAGGCCGCTACCAACGAAGTTATTGCTAATGCCAAAGACATCATGTTGCTGCTGGTTTACAGCGTGGTGAGCTTGCTGTGTTTCCTGACCTTCCGGTCGATCCGCGCGGTGGCGTGTATCGTGATTCCGCTGGGCCTGACCTCCATCCTGTGTGAGGCAATCATGGCGGTCTCGGGTATCGGTATCAAAGTGGCGACTCTGCCGGTGATCGCATTGGGGGTAGGTATCGGTGTCGACTACGGTATCTACATCTACAGCAAGCTGGAGAAGTTCCTGCTGGAAGGCAAGACACTCCAGGACGCCTACTACGAGACCCTGCGCTCAACCGGTAAGGCGGTTATCTTTACCGGTGTGACTCTGGGTATTGGTGTGGTGACCTGGATCTTCTCGCCGATCAAGTTCCAGGCGGATATGGGCTTCCTGCTGTTCTTCATGTTCCTCTGGAACATGGTGGGCGCCATTTGGCTTCTGCCCGCACTGGCGCGCTTCCTGTTGCGCCCGGACAAAATGCTTGCCAAGGCAAGAGCGGCGAAATAATCGCCGGAACTGCAAAAAAGCCCGCACTCGCGGGCTTTTTTGTTGCTGGGTCAGGCGGTTAGCGAGCTAATGCACTCTTTATTTATGGCCCGAAGTGGTCTATGTTCTTAAACGACCGGGATGTTTGCCCGCACTTTGAGACGGGCAACTGACAATAAAGACCAAGAAAAGAAGGAAGAGCACACATGACACTAAAACTCAAAGCGTCCGCGTTTGCCGTTGCTGCCGCCGTGAGCCTCGGGGCCGCATCGACAGCCGTTTCCGCCCAGGAACAGCGCTTCGTGACCATCGGCACAGGCGGCGTGACCGGTGTGTACTATCCCGCTGGTGGCGCCATCTGCCGGCTGGTGAACATGGATAGGAAAGCACACGGTATTCGCTGCTCTGTCGAGAGCACCGGTGGTTCCGTGTACAACCTGAACGCCATTCGCGGGGGTGAGCTTGATCTGGCGGTGGCCCAGTCCGACTGGCAGTTCCACGCATACAACGGCACCAGCCAGTTTGAAGACGCCGGCAAGAACGAGAAGTTGCGGGCTGTTTTCTCACTGCATCCGGAGCCGTTCACCGTGGTAGCGAGCAAGGGCTCTGGCATCAAGAACTTTGAAGACCTGGAGGGCAAGCGGGTATCCGTGGGCAACCCGGGTTCCGGCCAACGCGCAACCGCTGAAGTTCTGATGGACGAAATGGGCTGGGGTATGGACAAGTTTGCCCTGGCGGCGGAAATCAAGGCGGCGGAGCAGTCCCAGGCTCTGTGTGATGGCAACATTGATGCTTTCTTCTACACCGTTGGCCACCCCTCCGGTGCCATCAAGGAAGCCACCACCTCCTGTGACAGTGTTTTGGTAAACGTGGACAATGCCGCCAGCAAGAAGCTGATCGACGACAATCCGTACTACCGGAAAGCCGTTATTCCGGGTGGAATGTACCGTGGGTCTGACCAGGACGTAACCACTTTCGGTGTGGCAGCAACCTTTGTGTCGTCAACCGATGTGGCAGACGATGTGGTTTATGAAGTGGTTAAAGCGGTCTTTGAGAACTTTGACAGCTTCAAGCGCCTGCATCCTGCGTTCGGTAACCTGAAGAAGGAAGAGATGGTCTCTGACGCCCTGAGTGCGCCTCTGCACCCGGGTGCCGCCAAGTACTATCGTGAGGCTGGCCTGATCGACTGATCCGGCCCGTCGCCGGCAGGGCGGGCGTCCGGCCCGCTCTGCTGATTCCAACCAGGTTATCTCCCATCACAGGTACATTCTATGGCGAAGAACGACCCCGGTACCGGGGCGGGTGTTGACGCCGCCAAGGTCGATCAGCTGTTGCAGACAGAAACCGGAGGCAGGGCTCTCACCGGACCGGCTTCTGTTATCCTGTTTATCGTCCCGCTTTGCTGGTCTTTGTTTCAGCTCTGGATTGCATCACCGCTGCCGTTCATTCTGAACTTCGGTATTTTCAATTCCACGGAAGCCCGCTCCATTCATCTGGCCTTTGCGGTTTTCCTGGCCTTTTCAGCATTTCCCATGATCAAAGGAGTGCATGCCAACAAAGTCCCGATCTACGATTGGGTGTTGGCACTTGCGGCCGCTTTCTCTGCTTCTTATCTATTTGTCTTCTATAACGAACTTGCTACTCGACCGGGCGCTCCGATTACCACGGATCTCTGGGTTGCGCTTGGCGGCCTGGTGCTGCTGCTGGAAGCGACACGTCGGGCCCTGGGGCTACCGTTAACCATCGTTGCGGCGGTATTTATCACCTATTCCCTGGCCGGCCCCTATATGCCGGACGTCATCGCCCACAAAGGGGTCAGCCTCAATAAACTGGCGTCCCATCAATGGCTGGGCACCGAGGGGGTGTTCGGGGTGGCGCTGGGTGTATCCACCAGTTTTGTGTTTCTCTTCGTGCTTTTTGGTGCGTTGCTTGAGCGCGCCGGAGCCGGCAATTATTTCATCAAAGTGGCTTACGCCATGCTTGGTCATATGCGTGGCGGGCCCGCAAAGGCCGCTGTAGTGTCCAGTGGTCTGAGCGGCGTTATCTCTGGTTCTTCCATTGCCAATGTGGTTACCACCGGCACGTTTACCATTCCGCTCATGAAGCGTGTTGGCTTTCCGGCTACCAAGGCCGGTGCTGTTGAGGTTGCCGCATCCACCAACGGGCAGCTCACACCGCCTATCATGGGCGCTGCCGCGTTTTTGATGGTTGAGTATGTGGGCATTTCATACCTGGAAGTGATCAAGCACGCCATTCTGCCGGCTCTGATTTCCTACGTGGCATTGATTTACATTGTTCACCTTGAAGCTTGCAAGCTGAAGATGGAAGGCATGGAGCGGCCGAACCGTCTCTCCCTGGCACAGCGAATGCTGAATTGGGTGGTGATTCTGATCGGCCTGATTGTGCTCACCTTTGCGGTTTACTATGGTGTGGGCTGGACCAAGGATGTTCTTGGCGAGGCGGCGCCCTGGGTGCTTGGCCCGCTGCTTGTTGCGGTCTATGTGGGTTTGGTTGGCTATGCCACCCGGTTTCCCGAGCTGGAAGTGGATGATCCCGAAAAGGCGATGGGCGCATTGCCTGAGGTGGGCCCTACCGTCAAAACCGGCCTTTATTATCTCCTGCCTGTGGTGGTGCTTGTCTGGTGCCTAACCGTAGAGCGCTTTTCGCCGCAGTTGTCTGCATTCTGGGCGACCCTGTTCATGATCTTTATCGTGATAACACAGCGCCCGCTGAAAACACTTTTCCGCAGCCGCGGCCAGGTGCTCCGTGAGTTTGCCAGTGGCTTTGTTGATCTGGCGCATTCTTTGGCCACCGGCGCTCGCAACATGGTGGGCATTGGTGTTGCCACGGCCACCGCTGGCATCGTGGTTGGCACAGTAACCCTCACCGGTATCGGGTTGGTGATGACAGAGTTTGTAGAGTTCCTTTCCGGGGGGAATCTGCTGTTAATGCTCATCTTCACCGCAGTGATCAGCCTGATACTGGGGATGGGCTTGCCCACCACGGCTAATTACATCGTGGTATCGACACTGATGGCGCCGGTCATCGTTACCCTCGGCGCCCAGAATGGCTTGCTCGTGCCGCTTATTGCGGTTCACCTGTTTGTGTTCTATTTCGGGATACTGGCGGATGATACGCCGCCCGTGGGTCTGGCCGCCTACGCGGCGGCCGCTATCTCTGGCGCGGACCCTATTCGCACGGGTATTCAGGGCTTTACCTACGATATCCGCACGGCGATCCTGCCGTTCATGTTTATCTTCAACACCCAGCTGTTGTTGATCGGCCTGACCGGGTGGGTCGACCTGCTGATTACCGTGGCCAGCGCGGTAACGGCCATGCTCGTGTTCTCCGCCGCGACACAGGGTTTCTGGTTTACCCGCAGCTACAAGTGGGAAAGCCTGCTGTTGCTGTTGATTACCTTCACCTTGTTCCGGCCCGGGTTCTGGTGGGACATGATCTATCCGCCTTATGAAGAGCGGCAGGGCAGTGCGATTATGGAGTACGTTGAGACGGTGCCGGTTGATGATACAGCGGTTTTCCGGGTATCGGGCATGGGGCTGGATGGCAGTGACGTGACCACTTATGTTCAGCTCGATATTCCGGCTGGTGGGTCAGCGGAGGAGCGGCTCTCAGCCGTCGGTTTGGACGTGTCCGATCAGGGGAGCGTGCTGGCGGTGAATTTTGTCGATTTTGGCAGCGCTGCGGAAGATGCTGGTATTGAGTTTGGCTGGAATATCGAAGCAGTTCAGGCAAAGCTCGACCGGCCACCGAGGGAATTGATGTATATTCCCGCGCTGTTGTTGCTTGGATTGGTGGCGTTTGGCCAGCATAAGCGCAAAGCCAGGGAGGACGCATCACCTCAAACGGCGTAAAGCTCATGGCACTTAGTAAAAAACCGGCGTTGCTGCCGGTTTTTTTTCTGTTAGACTCGCCCTCAAACCGGCCCGTGGTTTGTATCACGGAGCCCGGCCACCATGTGATCTTTGGTATAGATCACCGCTGAGAAACCACAGGAGAGCATCATGCCCGTTATTACTCTGCCCGATGGCAGTCATCGCAGTTTTGCCGAGCCCGTAACCGTTCACGACGTTGCCGCCGATATCGGCGCAGGCCTGGCGAAAGCCGCCCTGGCCGGAAAAGTGAATGGCAAGCTGGTCGACACCAGTTTCCTGATCGAGAACGACAGCGAGCTGGCCATCGTAACGGAACGTGATGAAGAGGGCGTGGATGTTATCCGCCATTCTACCGCTCACCTGATGGCCATGGCGGTACAAGATCTGTTTCCCGGTGCCCAGGTAACCATCGGGCCGGTGATCGAGAACGGTTTCTACTACGACTTCAAATACGAGCGTCCGTTTACCAACGAAGACCTGGCGCGCATCGAAAAGCGTATGGAAGAACTTGCCAAGCAGGATCTGCCGGTATCCCGTTCCATTATGTCCCGGGACGAAGCGATCAAGCTGTTCAAGGAGATGGGCGAGGAGTACAAGGTTCGCATCATCGAGGATATTCCGGGTGAGGAAGACCTCTCGTTCTATCGTCAGGGTGATTTCATCGATTTGTGCCGTGGCCCCCATGTGCCCAGCACCGGCAAGCTCAAGGCCTTCAAGCTGACCAAGGTAGCCGGCGCCTATTGGCGTGGCGATACCAGCAATGAGCAGTTGCAGCGCATCTACGGCACTGCCTGGGGTAACAAGAAAGACCTGAAAACCTATCTGCATCGCCTGGAAGAGGCTGAAAAGCGGGATCACCGAAAGATTGGCAAGAAGCTGGGCCTGTTCCACATGCAGGAAGAAGCTCCCGGCATGGTGTTCTGGCATCCGGATGGCTGGTCCCTGTACCAGGAAGTTGAGCAGTACATGCGGGCCAAGCAGCACCAGCATGGCTACAAGGAAATCAAGACCCCGCAGGTGGTGTCCCGTACCTTGTGGGAGAAGTCCGGGCATTGGGACAAATTCAAGGACGGTATGTTTACCACCGAGTCCGAGAAGCACGACTATGCTATCAAACCCATGAACTGCCCCTGCCACGTGCAGGTGTTCAACCAGGGCCTGAAGAGTTACAAGGACTTGCCGCTGCGCCTTGCCGAGTTCGGCTCGTGCCATCGTAACGAGGCCTCTGGTGCCCTGCATGGCCTGATGCGCGTGCGCGGTTTTACCCAGGACGACGCACACATTTTCTGTGAAGAAGACGCCATCCAGGAAGAAGTGTCGGCGTTCATGAAAATGCTGCACGAAGTGTATACAGACTTCGGCTTTAACGAGATTCTGTACAAGCTGTCTACCCGCCCGGAAAAGCGCGTAGGTTCGGACGAGGTCTGGGACAAGGCGGAGGCTGCCCTTGAAGAAGCCCTGAACCGCGAGGGGGTTGATTGGGAGTTGTTGCCGGGCGAGGGTGCCTTCTATGGCCCTAAAATTGAGTATTCCCTGAAGGACTGTCTCGGCCGGGTGTGGCAGTGTGGTACCATTCAGGTAGATTTCTCAATGCCGGGCCGCCTGGGTGCCCAATATGTGGCCGATAACTCCGAGAGGAAAACCCCGGTTATGCTGCACCGGGCAGTGCTCGGGTCTTTTGAGCGGTTTATCGGTATACTGATCGAAGAATACGAAGGCGCATTCCCCACGTGGCTTGCTCCGACACAGGTTGCGGTGCTGAATATTACCGATAACCAGCGTGATTATTGTCAGAATCTGGCCAAAAAGTGGGATTCTTTGGGCTATCGGGTTAATGCTGACTTGAGAAACGAGAAGATCGGCTTTAAAATCCGCGAGCATACTCTTAACAAGGTTCCCTACCTGATCGTTGTTGGCGATAAAGAAATCGAGAACAACGCCGTTGCAGTAAGAACTCGCAAAGGTGAAGATCTGGGCACCATGTCTGTCGACGAGTTTGAACAGCTGCTTGCAGCCGACGTCGACCGAAAAGGCAGAAACCAAACGGAGATCTGATTATTAAACAGCGAACGAATCGGGGTGGGCGTACTCCAAAAGCGCCTATCAATGAGAACATTGACGCAACTGAAGTCCGTCTGATTGATGCCGAAGGCAATCAGGTCGGGATAGTACCCATCGAGGACGCGATCCGCATGGCGGAAGAAGCCACCCTTGATCTGGTGCAGGTTACGGATTCCGATCCGATCGTCTGTAAGATAATGGACTACGGCAAGAAAATTTTTGAAGAGAAAAAGGCCAAGGCGGCTGCCAAGAAAAAGCAGAAGCAGACGCAGGTCAAAGAGCTGAAGTTCCGACCAGGAACGGAAGAAGGGGATTATCAGGTCAAACTACGCAACCTGGTACGTTTCCTTGAGAACGGGGACCGCGGCAAGATCACAATCCGGTTCCGTGGACGTGAGATGGCACACCAGGAAATTGGTATGAAGCTCATGCAGCGGATTGAGGAAGATGTGGCCGAAATAGCCCAGGTTGAGATGCGGCCGAAAATGGAAGGCCGGCAGATGACCATGGTTGTCGCGCCCCGCAAAAAGAAGTGAACCTGATCCTGTGATGGGTCCCCCGCATTTGGCGGGGGATTTGTCGTTCAGGGGCACTATTTGTTTTATTTAAAAATAGAATGCGGAGTTTTAAAAATGCCGAAGATGAAAACCAAAAGCGGAGCTACCAAGCGGTTCAAGAAGACCGCCACCGGCTTCAAGCACAAGCAGTCCTTCACCAGTCACATCCTGACCAAGAAGAGCCCGAAGCGTAAGCGTCAGCTGCGCGGCACCAAGCTCATCGCCAAGTCGGATGTTGCATCTATCAAGCGCATGACCGCGTGCTGATCCAGCCGCGCGAAACGTTCCTTAGAAAGTAAAGGTAGAAGGATTAAAGTATGGCTCGTGTAAAGCGTGGCGTGGTAGCACGTCGTCGTCACAAGAAGATTCTCAAGCAGGCCAAGGGTTACTACGGCGCTCGTAGTCGTGTATTCCGCGTTGCCAAGCAGGCGGTTATCAAGGCTGGTCAGTACGCCTACCGTGACCGTCGCAACCGTAAGCGCGCTTTCCGCGCTCTGTGGATTGCCCGTATCAACGCTGGCGCCCGTGCAAACGGCCTGTCGTACAGCCGTCTGATCGCTGGCCTGAAGAAGGCGAATGTTGAAATCGATCGTAAGGTTCTGGCTGATCTGGCCATGAACGAGCAGCAGGCGTTTGCCGCTGTGGTTGAGAAGGCCAAAGCATCCCTGTGATCGCTTAAGCTCTTTCATCGATTACTGATCGATCCGGGTGCTTCATGTCATCGTGAATGCGCCCTCTGATAGGGGAAGGGCACGCTCTTCCCCTATTTTTGTTTTAACCTACCCCATTTCTGGTTTGGAGCAGGGTCAATGGAAAACCTGGAGCAACTGGTTCAGGACGGGTTGAACGCGGTAGAAAACGCGAACGACCTTCAGGCACTTGATCAAATTCGCGTGGAATACCTCGGCAAGAAGGGGGTGATCACCCAGCAGGCGAAAACTCTGGGCAAACTCTCTGCGGAGGAGCGTCCTGCCGCCGGCCAGAAGATCAATGAAGCCAAGGGGCAGGTTGAGCAGGCTATCAATGCGCGCCGGGCAGACCTTGAGACAGCCGCCATAGAGGCGAAGCTGGCCAGCGAATCCATTGATGTGACCTTGCCCGGGCGCGGCCAGGACCTGGGGGGCTTGCACCCGGTCACCCGCACCCTGCAGCGTATTGAGGAAATTTTTGCCCGCGCCGGTTACAGCGTGGAGCAGGGGCCGGAAATCGAAGACGACTACCATAACTTCGAGGCCCTCAACATTCCCGGGCACCACCCGGCCCGTGCCATGCACGATACCTTCTATTTCAATCCCGGTACCCTGCTGCGGACCCATACCTCCCCGGTTCAGATCCGCACCATGGAAGCCGGCAAGCCGCCATTCCGGATGATCTGCCCGGGCCGCGTTTACCGCTGCGATTCGGATATGACTCACACCCCCATGTTCCACCAGGTAGAGGGGTTGCTGGTTGAGAAGAACGTCAGCTTTGCGGATCTGAAAAGCACGGTGGAAGAATTCCTGCGGGTGTTCTTCGAGCGTGATCTTAAAGTACGTTTTCGTCCGTCGTATTTCCCGTTCACCGAGCCCTCCGCCGAGGTGGATATCGAGTGGGGCCGGGAAGCGGACGGCAGCATCAAGTGGCTGGAAGTGATGGGCTGCGGCATGGTGCACCCGAAAGTGTTCGAGCATTGCGGTATTGATGCCGAAGAATATCGTGGCTTTGCGTTTGGTCTGGGCGTTGAACGCCTGGCCATGCTCCGCTACGGCGTGAAAGATTTGCGCATGTTCTTCGAAAACGACCTGCGTTTCCTGCGTCAGTTCCGGTAAGCCCAAGGGCAGGACGACGTACGCAGAGCTCAGAATCAACCGCATAAACCGCATCAGGACAAGGCAAGAACGATGAAATTCAGTGAACAGTGGCTGCGCGAGTGGGTTAACCCGAACCTGGGGTCCCAGGAATTGATGGACCAGATCACTATGGCCGGGCTGGAAGTGGACGGCTTTGAGCCGGTGGCCGGGGAGTTCAGCGGTGTGGTGGTTGGCGAGGTGATTTCCGCCGAACCACACCCGGATGCTGACAAGCTGCGTGTGTGTCAGGTGAGTGACGGTACCAATACCGTTCAGGTGGTTTGTGGCGCTCCCAATGTGCGCGCCGGCCTGAAAGTACCGTTCGCGGTGGTTGGTGCGGTGTTGCCCGGTAACTTCAAAATCAAGAAGGCCAAGCTGCGTGGCCAGCCTTCCGAAGGCATGCTCTGCTCCGAATCCGAACTGGCGCTGTCTGATAATCACGATGGCCTTATGGAATTGCCTGCTGATGCGCCGGTTGGTCAGGACGTAGCGGATTACCTGAGGCTCAACGACATCGCCATTGACGTTGACCTCACTCCAAACCGCAGTGATTGCTTGTCCATCAAGGGGTTGGCCCGGGAAGTGGGTGTTCTGAACAGCCTGCTGGTAGAGGCACCAGAGATTGCCCCGGTGGAAGCGGCACATTCGGAAGTGCCGGATATCCGCGTAGAGGCGCCGGAAGGTTGCCCCCGTTACCTGGGGCGCGTTCTGCGTAACGTAAACCTGCAGGCGGAAACTCCCTTGTGGATGCAGGAAAAGCTGCGCCGTTCCGGTATCCGGTCCATTGATGCCGCAGTGGATGTCACCAATTACGTGATGCTGGAGCTTGGCCAGCCCATGCATGCCTTCGACCGTGACGAGATCAGTGGAGGCATCATTGTGCGCATGGCCAAGGCCGGCGAAAAACTGGTGCTGCTGGATGGTCAGGAAGTTGATCTGACTCCGGAAACCCTCCTGATTGCGGATCACCAGAAGCCGATTGCCATTGCCGGCGTTATGGGTGGGGAACACTCCGGGGTGAGCCCGAAAACCCGGGACCTGGTGCTGGAGTCGGCCTATTTCGATCCCATTACCCTGGCGGGTAAGGCCCGCGAATATGGTTTGCACACCGATGCCTCCCACCGTTTTGAGCGCGGTGTCGATTACCAGCTGGCTCGCGATGCCATGGAGCGGGCAACGCGCCTGCTGATGGACATTGTTGGTGGGGAGCCCGGAGAAATCGTGGAAGTGGCTAGCCAGGAGCACTTGCCGAAAGCGAGAGTGATCGATCTGAGGGAAAAGCGCCTGGCCGATGTGCTGGGCCTGGCGATTGACCGCACCACGGTGGAAGAAATCCTGTCTCGTCTTGGTCTGCATATCGACAAGTTACTGAAAGACGGCTGGCGCATCAGTGTACCCAGCTTCCGCCCGGACATTTCCATCGAAGAAGACCTGATCGAGGAAGTCGGTCGTATCTTCGGTTACAACAACCTGCCGGTGACCGAGCCAACGGGCTCCCTTGGCTTGCGGGCGAGAGAAGAGGCGGTACGGCCGTTGTCGGCCATTCGCAACTTCTTCGTGGCGCAGGGCTACCATGAAGCAGTTACCTACAGCTTTGTTGATCCGAAGATACAACAGCTGATCGACCCAGAGCGGGAAGGCATTGCTCTGGCCAATCCGATTTCGGCGGATTTGTCAGTGATGCGTACCACCCTGTGGAGCGGCCTGTTGAAGACGGTGGTGCACAACCAGAACCGCCAGCAGCCCCGCATCCGTCTGTTTGAAACCGGTCTCAGGTTTGAGAAAAATGATGGTGAGATCGACCAGCAGCCGATGCTGGCCGGTGTGGTGGTGGGCAATCAGGCACCGGAAAACTGGGTAAACGGTCGCAGAACCGCGGACTTCTTTGATGTAAAAGGAGAGTTGGAAAGCCTGTTCCGTTTGCTGGGTATAGAGATTCAGTTCATCGCCAGCCAGCATCCGGCGCTTCACCCGGGCCAGACCGCTGAATTGTTGCGTGACGGTGAGCATGTGGGCTGGTTGGGCACGTTGCACCCACAAGCTCAGAAAAATCTTGAACTTAATGGCACGATCCTGATGTTTGAGCTATTCTTGAACTCGATCGTTACCGGATATGTGCCTAATTTCAAAGATATTTCAAAATTTCCGGAAGTTCGGCGGGATTTGGCTATTGTTATTGGGAGCGATGTGGCGTTCGCCCAGGTTGAGCATGTGGCCAGGAGGCATGCCGGTGAACACCTTACGGCGTTGCGTGTGTTTGATGTCTATGAAGGCGAAAGCCTGGGTGAAGGCAACCGAAGCCTGGCACTCAGCTTGTTCTGGCAGCATCCCGAACGCACGCTCAATGAAGATGAAGTGCATTCGCTCTTCAACGGCGTGATTGATGCCTTGAAAGAAGAGCTGGGGGCAACACTGAGGAGTTGAGAAATGGCGGCTTTGACGAAAGCGGACATGGCAGAGCGCTTGTACGAGGAGTTAGGTCTTAACAAGCGTGAGGCCAAGGAAATGGTAGAAGCCTTCTTCGACGAAATCAGAGGCGCACTCAGCCACAACGAGCAGGTGAAGTTGTCGGGATTCGGCAACTTCGACCTCAGGGACAAGAAGCAGCGGCCGGGAAGGAACCCGAAAACGGGTGAGGAAATTCCTATCAGTGCCAGGCGTGTCGTGACTTTCCGGCCAGGCCAGAAACTCAAGCAAAAAGTAGAAACGTATGCTGGAACCGAGTCATAACAACGAACTCCCCGCCATTCCGGGGAAGCGCTATTTCACCATTGGTGAAGTAGCCGATCTGTGTGCGGTGAAGGCCCATGTACTGCGGTACTGGGAACAGGAGTTTCCGCAGTTGTCGCCGGTAAAGCGCCGGGGTAACCGCCGTTATTACCAGCGTGCAGACGTTATCACCATTCGCCAGATCCGCAGCCTGTTGTACGATCAGGGCTACACCATCGGTGGTGCCAAGCAGAAGCTGAGCAGCTCGGAAGTCAAAGACGACACCTCCCAGTACAAGCAGCTGATCCGGCAAATGATCACCGAGCTGGAAGAGGTACTGGATGTGCTGAATTCCCCCGCCCGGTAAGTGGCTTCGGGGAACACAGTGTAAGCCGTTGATGAAAGGCCGGAGTGGCGTGCCCACTCCGGCCTTTATCCTTTCTGGCTAGGGCTTCTGGAGGTTTGGGCATAAAGGCAGGCTAATCCCTGCCAGGTAAACTGTGCACAAGCCTGGCCAGCTGTTCGGCCGCCTGAGCAAGGTTTTTCTCGGCTCCGCTGTAGGCTTCTTGTAGTGGTATCGGCGCGGGCGTGATGGAAAATGCGGCTGACAGGCCTAGTCTATGCAGTTCGGCCAGTTCGTCGCCCAGTTTCCCTGCCAGGCCAATCACCGGAACACCGTATTTTTTTGCCAGCGAAGCAACGCCGGCAGGGGTTTTGCCGTAGGCGCTCTGGGAGTCAATCGCCCCTTCGGCAGTGATCACCAGGTCCGCTTGGGCCAGATGGCTTTCCAGCTCCACGGTTTCCATCACCAGCTCTATACCCGGGCGCAGTTCCGCCCCCAGAATACCCGCGACCATGCCGCCGATTCCACCCGCTGCGCCACTGCCCGGAAAACTGGCAATATCCATTCCTTGCTGTTCCACCAGGCGGGCAAAGTGCCCCAGATTGCGATCCAGCTCCACCACTTGCCGGGAGTCAGCGCCTTTCTGCGGCCCGAACACCGCTGCCGCGCCATTCGGCCCCAACAGAGGGTTGTTGACGTCGCAGGCCACAACCAGCTTTACCCCGGCCAATCGCTCCAGAGCAGGGGCCAGGTCCAGGCTGGCCAGTTCTGCAAGGCCGGCACCGCCGCGCGGTATGGGGTGGCCACCGTCATCCAGAAGGCGCGCCCCGAGGGCTTGCAATATGCCAGCGCCACCATCGGTGGTGGCGCTGCCGCCCAGGCCCATGATCAGGGTTTTGGGTTTGTGCTCAAGGGCAGCCAGTATCAGCTCACCGGTGCCAATGCTGGATGCAGTGGCGGCATTTCGGCTGCGGGCCGGCACGCAGTGCAGCCCGCTGGCCTCGGCGACCTCAACAATGGCAATCTCGCCATCATTAACCAGACCGTAGTGAGCTGAGACGAGTTCACCCATAGGCCCGGTGACCTTAACCGTGTGAAGCTGCCCCCGGCGCGCCTCCGTCAGAGCCCGGGTGGTGCCTTCACCGCCATCGGCCAGCGGCACCGTCACAAGCTGGTCATCCGGGGCTGCCTGTCGCCAGCCCCGGGCAATCGCCTGGGCCACCTGTTCGGCGGCCAGGCATTCCTTGAAGGAGTCCGGAGCAATCACAATCCGCATATCAAAGTACCGCGAGAGAAGTGAGCCACACGGCGGCAATGGTCACAAGGCCCATGATCAGTGTTGCCGTCGTGTGGGACTTGTACGCCGTAGCGACGGTCATCTTGCTGAACTGGGACACGACCCAGAAGTAACTGTCGTTGGCATGGGACACGGTCATGGCGCCTGCGCCAACGGCCATGACCGTCAGTACCCGGCCCATGTCGGAATCCAGACCCAGTTGGGGCAGCAATGGCGCAACCAGTGCAGACGCGGTGACCAGTGCGACGGTTGAGGAGCCCTGGGCCGACTTCAGAGCGGCTGCCACAATGAATGGCATCAGAACGCCGAGGCCAAGAGTGGACAGCGTATCACCCAGGTAGTCGCCCAGGGGGGTGGCGGCCAGAACCGCACCGAAGGCACCACCGGCACCGGTAATCAGAATGATCGGTGCCGCAACTTCAAGACCTTTGCTGGTGTGGCGGCCGAACTCGTCCAGTTTGCCCTTGCCTTGCAGCAGGGTAAGGGCAAAGCCAAGGCCAATCAGCAGGGCATTAAGCGGTTTGCCCAGGAAATTCAGACTCTCGTAGAGCAGTCCGTCACCGAGCGGAGCGGTAGGGTAACTGGCGACCGAACCTACGCAGATCAACAGAATAGGCACAAAGATGGGAGCGAATGCCTTACCGGCAGAGGGTAGTTCGCCATAGTGTTGGCGCGCTTCTTCAAAGGCCTCTTCAGCCTGTTCCAGCTCGGTGCTGGTCATATTCTTGCAGCGGGAAGCCCAGAACAAACCGGCCAGCGCTGCGATGATGGCGAAGATCAGGCCAATACCTATGACCAGGCCAAGATTGTTCTCCAATCCAAGATTGCCGGCGGCGGCAATAGGGCCAGGTGTGGGCGGTACCAGGGTGTGGGTGGCAAACAGGCCGGTGGACAGGGCAACGGTCATGGCGACCGGGGATACGCTCAGGGTGCGGGCCATGGAGCGTTTGAGGCTGTTGAGAATGACATAGCCTGAATCGCAGAACACCGGTATCGATACGATAAAACCTACTAGAGACATCGTGAGCGTGGGGAACTTCTGGCCCAGCAGTTTAATGATGGTTTCCGCCATCACAATTGCGGCCCCCGTGCGCTCCAGAATAACCCCTATAATGGTGCCCAGAACAATCACCAGGCCGATGTAGCCCAGAATGTTTCCAAAGCCGGCGCGGATGGTGGTTTCTATTTCAGACAGCGGCAGGCCAAAAGCGAATGCGGCCAGGAAAGACGCCAGCAGCAGGGTAATAAAGGGGTTCAGTTTCAGTCGGCTGGTGGCGAACACAATAAAAATTATGACTGCGACCAGAATCAGCACCAGATGCATTGGCAATCTCCAGAAAGGCTCTGTTTTTATCCGACTCTTTTGGTCGGTCTTGTGGTGCTAAGTGTAAAAGCTGATTGCCAATTGTTCGTTATGCATTTGCCCTAAGATGCTCTATTTTTGTGCGGCTAAACTGTGCAGGTGCACAATTTTGGTCAGCGGTTTTCCATAGCCATGTACAGAAACAGCAGGTCTTCCAGCCGAAAAGGGGACCAGCCGGTCAGGGTTTCAATGCCCTTGAGCCGGTAGCGAACGGAGTTCCGGTGTAGGTGCAGCTGGCTCGCGCAGCGTTGAATGTCTCCGTCTGCCTCTATAAAGGTTCTCAGGGTTTTGAGGTATTGCTCCCGGCGCGGGTGGGCCAGCAGGGGGCGAATGGCCTGGTTAAGCTGGAGTTGCTGCCAACCGGGGCTCAGACTTTGCCAGAGTGCTGCCAGTGGAAAATCCTGAAATGAGAAGTGCCCACCCGAGGGCTGGCGTTGGTTACCTGCTTTCAGGGTAGCTTCGGCAGACTCATAACAGGCTTTCAAATTGCTGTGAAATACCGTGCCGGTAGCGGCAGACACTGAATTCCGGCTCGTTGCAGGGATGCGGCCCAAGGCCGCATTCAAGGCCTCTGCCGCCGGGCGTTCGGTAAAGAAGAAGGCGAGATATCGCTGTCGGGTAAGTAACACCAGTGCCTCGGGCTCGGTGCGTTCGAGGTCTCTGGACAAAGTAGCCATATCGGGTGGCCAGGGTAAGGTCGGCTTATTCGCCGCCAGTACAACCGCAATTCTTGGCTTGTGAAGGTCCAGACCGATTTGTTGTGGCCAGTCCTCGGGAACCAGTTCACCGTCGAGCAGGGCCTGAAGGGTGTTCTGTATCTGGTTCCGGCGGTGACGAGTCACCTCGATCAGCGCCGCCTGCTCCAGAATCAGTTCTGCGGTAATTCGCAGCAGGTCGGCGTAGGGCGTTACTTTATCAGGGGTGCCGGAAATGCCGACAACGGCTACCACCGATCCGGACATCACTACGGGCAGGTTGACCCCGGGCCTGACCCCCGGGTATTCGCCCGCTTGGGCCTCATCTACCACCAGGGGGGTTCCGGTCCTGGCGACGGTTCTGGCTCCTTCGTGCATTTCTCCCACCCGCCGTGAGTCGCCAGAAGCAATGATGATGCCTTCCGGTGTCATCACGTTCACCGAGTGGCCAATGACGGGCATGGCCCGGTCCACGATCCGTTGGGCGGTGGCCTGGTCAAGAGTGTTCATCGTTGTTCCTCACAGGCCGCGGTCTTTAACGCTTTCCATTACTACAAAAGTGCTGGTCTGCAGCACATGGGGCAGGCTGGAGATCTGTTCGCCAAGCACTTGCCGGTACTCGGCCATGTTTTTGGTTCTGACTTTAAGAAGGTAGTCGAAGTTGGCAGCCATCATATGGCATTGCTCAACTGCAGAGATTTGCCGAACCGCCGTGTTGAACGCCGCCAGCGCCTTGCTGCTGGTGTCACTCAGGGTGACCTGGGCAAAAGCTACGTGCGACAAGCCAAGCTTGGTCTGGTTCACCATGGCGCTGTACCCGGTGATGTAGCCCTGCTCCTCCAGTCGCCGCATACGGATCTGGCAAGGGGTCTTGGAGAGGCCTACCCGGGAGGCAAGGTCTGTCACGGTTATGCGGCCGTTCTTCTGTAGTTCCCGGATGATCGAGAGGTCAATCCTGTCGAGATCCGCCATGGCTGCTATCCTTTTAGAAAGTCGATCTGGTTTTTATGCCCAGGTAATAATTCCTGTTATTGGCCTGAATTAGGGGTAATAGATTCGTAATTTGAGCCTAAAAAAGGGAAAAGGTAAACCAATTCCGGTCTGAATAGGTAAATAGTATATAGCGGCTTCGTTAAAATGCGGACAGTATTCCAATAAGCAGGAGGGCATCCCCCATGAGTCCACAGCAATCCATGACGCCAGAGCTTCATAACATTCGCAAGGCCATCCGTGCCAACTACCTGGCGGATGAGTATGAGGTTATTCATCGATTGATTGCTGATGCACAGCTCTCCGATGACGCCCGGGTGGCTATCTCCGCTCGGGCCGCCGACCTGGTGCGCAGCGTCCGCAGCAGCGCCCGCCCAACCATTATGGAAAAGTTCCTGTCCGAGTATGGGCTGACCACCAAAGAAGGTGTGGCTTTGATGTGTCTGGCGGAAGCGCTGTTGCGGGTGCCGGATAACCTGACTATCCATGACCTGATCGAAGACAAGATTACATCCGGTAACTGGGGTGCCCACGTGGGCAAGGCCAAATCCGGCCTGATCAATTCCGCCACCCTGGCGCTGTTGATGACCAGCAACCTGTTGAAGGACTCCGAGCGCCAGAGCGTGGGGGATACCTTGCGCAAGCTGGTCAAGCGACTGGGCGAGCCGGTGGTTCGTACCGTGGCTGGGCAGGCCATGAAAGAAATGGGCCGACAGTTCGTGCTGGGCCGGGATATCGAAGAAGCGCAGGAGCGCGGCAAGGCCCAGGAAGCAAGAGGCTACACCTATTCCTATGACATGCTGGGCGAGGCTGCCCGCACCGATGCCGACGCCCAGCGTTACTACCAGGCGTACTCCGATGCGATTGATAGCATCAGCAAGCGCTGCGAAGGCGATGTGCGCACCAATCCGGGTATTTCGGTAAAGCTGTCCGCACTGCTGGCCCGCTATGAGTACGGTAACAAAGAGCGGGTGATGAACGAGTTGATGCCCCGGGCCCTGAAACTGGCCCAGAAGGCCGCAGCGGCCAACATGGGCTTCAATATTGACGCGGAAGAGCAGGACCGGCTTGATCTGTCCCTCGATGTGATCGAAGCGATTCTCTCGGAGCCGTCACTGAAAGGCTGGGATGGTTTTGGCGTGGTGGTTCAGGCCTTTGCCAAGCGAGCCTCCCAGACACTGGATTGGCTCTATGCATTGTCTGAGAAACTGGACCGGCGGATCATGGTGCGGTTGGTGAAAGGTGCCTATTGGGATGCCGAGATCAAACGGGCCCAGGTGATGGGGTTGTCAGACTTCCCGGTGTTTACCCGCAAGGCCTGCAGTGACGTGTCGTACCTGGCCTGTACCAAGCAGCTACTGGACATGACCGACCGGATTTACCCCCAGTTTGCCACCCACAACGCCCATTCCGTCTCTGCGGTGCTGGAGTTGGCAGAAGGCCTGGGTCGAGACAAGTTTGAGTTCCAGCGGCTACACGGCATGGGTGAATCCCTGCACGACCAGGTACTTGAAGACAGTGGTGTACCTTGTCGGATCTATGCTCCCGTTGGTGCCCATAAAGATCTGTTGGCGTACCTGGTGCGCCGCCTGCTTGAGAACGGTGCCAACAGCTCTTTCGTGAACCAGATTGTGGACACCAGTATCACTCCGGAAGAGATTGCCAAAGACCCGATTGATGTGGTGAAGGCTCTGGGGCACAACCTGTCCAGCAAGGTGATTGTGCATCCGTCGAAGCTCTTTGGTGAGCAACGCCGTAACTCCAAAGGTTGGGATATCACCGACCCGGTAACCGTTGAGGAAATCGACGAGGGCCGTAATCGTTACAAGAGCCATCAATGGCAGGGTGGCCCCGTGCTCGCGGTTGAGCCCTCCAGTGATGAGGTGGTGGAAGTGCGCAATCCGGCCAACCCGGATGATCTGGTCGGCCACATCACCTACGCCTCCGAGGCGGACGTGTCTGCTGCCCTGGACGCAGCCCGGGACGGCTTCAAGCAGTGGTCGGCGCTGTCTGCAGAGGATCGCGCCGAGATGGTCCGCAAGGTAGGTGACCTGTATGAAGAGAACGCACACGAGCTCTTTGCACTGACCACCCGGGAAGCTGGTAAATCCCTGCTGGACGCGGTGGCGGAGATTCGTGAAGCGGTGGATTTCGCGATGTTCTACGCCAACGAAGGTGTCCGTTACAAAGACGCGGGTGAGGCCCTTGGCGTGGTTTGTTGTATATCCCCCTGGAACTTCCCACTGGCGATCTTTACTGGCCAGATCCTGGCGAACCTGGCGGCAGGCAATGCGGTCGTCGCCAAGCCGGCGGAGCAGACCTCACTGCTGGCGGTACGAGCTGTTGAGCTGATGCACCAGGCGGGCATTCCGAAGGCAGCTATCCAGTTGCTGCCGGGCACCGGCGCCACTGTGGGTGCTGGCCTGACCTCCGACGCCAGGGTGAATGGCGTTTGCTTCACCGGTTCCACCCTGACCGCCCAACGTATCAACAAAGCCATGGCCGAGCACATGGAGCCGGACGCGCCGCTGGTGGCGGAAACCGGTGGCCTGAATGCCATGATCGTGGATTCCACCGCGTTGCCCGAGCAAGTGGTTCGGGACGTTCTGGCGTCGTCATTCCAGAGCGCTGGCCAGCGCTGTTCTGCTCTGCGTATGTTGTACGTGCAGAAAGACATCGCCGACAACCTGCTGGAAATGCTCTATGGCGCCATGGAAGAGCTGGGCATTGGCGACCCCTGGCTGCTGTCTACGGACGTTGGCCCGGTGATCGATGAGAATGCCCGCAAGAAAATCAACGATCATTGCCAGAAGTTCGAGCAGCAAGGCAAGCTGCTGAAGAAGATCAAGGTGCCCGAGAAAGGCCTGTTCGTTTCCCCGGCGGTGCTGCAGGTGAGTGGCATTGAGGAACTGGAAGAGGAAATCTTTGGTCCGGTTCTGCACGTGGCTACGTTCGAAGCCAAAGACATCGACAAGGTAGTGGATGCGGTGAACGCCAAGGGCTATGGCCTGACCTTTGGTATCCACAGCCGGGTAGACAGCCGCATTGAGCATATTGCCAGCCGCATCAAGGTCGGCAACACCTACGTTAACCGGAACCAGATTGGCGCCATCGTGGGCTCTCAGCCGTTTGGTGGCGAGGGCTTGTCTGGCACTGGCCCGAAGGCCGGCGGCCCGCAGTACGTGCGGCGCTTCCTGAGAGCGGAGGTGGCCCACAAGCGGTCTGAGTCCAGCAACAAGGTACTCGGGGCTGACAAGGTGCAGAAGCTGATCGACAAGCTGGAAAAGGTCGAGGTACCGGCGGCGGATCGCCGAAAAGAAGCCCTGCGCCCCTGGTTCAAGACCGTGCCGGCGCCGTTGGATCTTGGCTATGAAGAGATGCCCGGGCCTACAGGCGAACAAAACCACCTATCCTGCCATGCCCGTGGCACCATTCTGTGCCTGGGGCCGGATGCGGAATCTGCGGTAGAGCAGGCTGGCACTGCGTTGTCACAGGGTAACAAGGTGGTTGTGATTGCACCTGGTGCCGAAAAAGCCCTGGCGGATGCCATCAAAGCCGGCTTGCCGGTGGTGGCCGCCGACGGCATGATCGCCCCGGACGCACTGACCCAGCTTGAGGGCTATGCCGCCATTACCAGCGTGGCCGAAAAGCCTCTGCTCAAGCAATATCGCCAGGCCCTCGCCCGGCGCGATGGTGCGTTGCTGCCCATCATCACCGAGCACAAACTGGACCAGCGCTACGTGATCGAACGGCACCTGTGCATAGACACCACCGCCGCCGGCGGCAACGCCAGCCTGATCGCCTCTGCCGAATAGGGTCTGCAAGGGTCTGTCCCCAAGGGTCTGTCCCCGCATGGGGACTGACCCCCTTTTACCTCGGCCCATCTCCAAACCCCGATACCTGGTGCGTTTGGGGTCAGTCCCCGTTCGGGGACAGACCCCGTATGGGGACTGACCCACTTTTACCTCGGCCCATCTCCCAACCCTGATACCTGGTGCGCTTGGGGTCAGTCCCCGTAGCCAGACCCCGTAGCCAGACCCCATAGTCAGCTCCCCATTCCCAAGCTACCATACCCACTCCTGAGTTCACTTCACCCATTACCGGAACACCATTGAACACGCCCGCACCAAAACAGACCGCCGAAGCCGAAGCCACTCAAACCTTCTTCGCAGTCTGCCTGTCGCTGACGCTCTGTTTCGTGGTCTACTCCATGCTGATCGTCGTGGTACCGGTCTACGGCCTGCAGCTGGGCGCCTCTCCCCTGGTGCTTGGTGCCGTCCTGAGTGCCCAGTATCTGTTACCTCTGGCCCTGGCTATTCCGCTGGGTGGGGTAGTCAGCCGTTTTGGCGGTCGGGCAACACTGATAACCGGTGCCAGCCTGATGGTGGCGGGGCTTTTGGCCATGCATTTCTGGCCTGGTTTTGGAGGGTTGGTCCTGGGGCAGCTTTTGGTTGGCCTGGCGCACCTGCAGATGGTTCTGGCGGCACAAACGATCATCGCCAATCTCGGAACCGGCCCGCGGCTTGAGAAATACTTTGGTTGGTATTCCACCTGGCTCTCCGGTGGGCAGGTGATCGGCCCACTGCTGGCAGGACTGTTGCTGAACGCCAGCGGAACCGCCTACGTGTTTTTGGTGATGGCGGCGTTTGCGCTGGTAGCCGGCCTGGTTGGTTTGTGGTTGACCGGTCAGGCCACTGAACGCATTCAGGTTACTCGAAAGCAGGCAGGGTTCCGGGCCCAGTGGGCTTTAATGCAATCCAATCGCGGCGTACAGCTGTCGGTTCTGGTGACCGTGTTGGGCATGTTTGCCCTGGGTGTTTACGGCAGTTACCTTCCGGTTTATCTGGAGAGCCTTGCAATCAGCCCTGTGATAATCGGGGTACTGGTGAGCCTCAGAGCGGTTGTGTCCATGGTGATTCGTCCGTTCATGGCGTCGATCATCCAGCTCGCCGGCGGCCGTGTGAATACGGTGTTTTTGTCACTGGTCACTGTGTCTGCGGGGATCGCGTTTCTGGGTGCAACGGAGCAGGTTGTCGTCATGGGACTGCTCGCAGTGCTGGTCGGTATCGGCTCAGGACTTACCCAGCCTTTGTCCATGGTTATTCTTGCGGAGTCGGTTGACCGTGCCAAGCGCTCCGGTGCGCTGGGAATGCGACTGATGGCCAACCGCGCCATCCACTTTCTGGCACCGCTGATGTTTGGCCTTCTGCTGGAGTTGGGCGGTTTCGCCCTGGCGTTCGGCGCCTCCGGTGTTGCCATCGCCGCCGCGCTACCCATAGGGCGAAAGCTGTTCAAGCCGTAATCCATTGCAAATTGAACTTCGGTACTCGGGTGGTTACCATTCAGCCTGCAGAGATGAGGGGCTATTCCGTGACCAGACTACTGATTTTCTTGATTTCGGTTTTCGCAGCCAGTGCCGCGTACGCCAATGAGACTCGCTGGTTGCTGCAGACCAGTGTGTTCACCTCCCATCATAACCCCAAGCCGGAGCACAACAACGACCAGAAACTGGTGGGCCTGGAGTACACCCGCGAGAATGACTGGGTCGTTGGAGGCGCAAGTTTTCTGAATTCCTTCAGTCAGCGCTCGGCGTATGTCTTCACAGGCCGATACTTTGATTTCGGGCCGGGGCCAGTGTTTGCCAAGGTGACCGGTGGGCTGATGCACGGCTATCGGGGCGAATATCGGGACAAGATTCCACTGAACCACCTTGGGGTAGCGCCCGCTATTATTCCTGCGGTGGGGGTTCGAGGGCAGTATGTATCCTCGGAGCTTTCGTTTCTGGGCGCCGCCGCAGTAATGATAACCACCGGCTTGCAGTTCTAGTCAGTTGTCAAGGATTCCTTGACAGTTCAGGTTGGCACATAACGTTGTCAGAATTGATGAGCCAGAAACAACAAAACCCGGACCTTTCGGCCCGGGTTTTGTGTAGGGAATTCTGGTCGGGACGGTAGGATTTGAACCTACGACCCCTTGCACCCCATGCAAGTGCGCTACCAAGCTGCGCTACGCCCCGTAAACTGCTGCCCACCAAGAAAAGAGGTTTATCTCAGTGGCTTAGCGGGAGCGAAGTCTACACCAGCCCACAGTAAAAATAAACAGGGGTGGGTGATTTTCTTCGATGGGTTACCTCAGCTTTGTCTCTCTCAGTTTCAGGATAAATTCCGGTGGCTCGAAGACATCGTGTCGGACCTATGGCTGGCCAGGTTGAACGCCCTGGCATCATCTGCGGCCTGTTGTGACTGTTTTGGCAGTGTAGGTTACAGATTTCCTGGCGAAGGGGTTTGATACGATGCATGCACCTGCTTTCGGGTTAGAGAATCTGGTCTATGCTTGAATATGCAGTAATGACCCATATCAACTTTTGATGTTTTGAGCTCAAAATAATAAGATGACCAGCTTGTAATCTATGAAGATAGATTCACAGCTAATGAACCCGAACGAATATTCAATCGTCACACCAGACCAGGAGGCGCCAACGTGGGCGAGGTAGTGAAAGACGAATATCAGACGGATTACGTCGCAGGCCAGGACAACATAAGACCGTTTGGACTAGACCTCCATAACTGGGTATTCCCGGTCACATCAGTCATTGTTGTGCTGTTTGTCATAGCAACCCTGATGTTCCCGACAGCCGCCAAGGAAACGTTGGACGGCATGAAGTGGGACATTATCGGGTCCTTTGACTGGTTCTTCCTGATCAGTGCCAACATCTTTGTGGTGGTTTGCCTGGTCCTGATCTTCATGCCCGTGGGCAAAATACGGCTAGGCGGGCAAGACGCAAAACCTGAGTTCTCGACCCTGTCATGGTTCGCCATGCTGTTCGCCGCTGGCATGGGCATCGGCTTGATGTTCTGGGCTGTGGCGGAGCCGGTTGCTTACTATACAGGCTGGTACGAGACGCCATTCAATGTTGAGGCGAACTCGGCCGAAGCCCGTGACATGGCTATGGGCGCGACCCTTTACCACTGGGGCCTGCATCCATGGGCTATCTATGCGGTGGTTGCCTTATCGCTGGCATTTTTCGCCTTCAACAAGAACATGCCATTGACGATTCGCTCGGCCTTTTTCCCACTCCTGAAGGATAAAGTCTGGGGTTGGCCCGGTCATATCATCGATGTGCTGGCGGTTGTAGCGACTATCTTTGGTTTGGCAACTTCTCTGGGCTTCGGTGCGCAGCAGGCGGCTTCTGGGCTGGACTACCTGTTTGGCATGGGCTCCGGTATCAATGTGCAGATGGCTATCATCGTTGGTGTAACGGCCTTGGCACTGATTTCGGTGCTTCGCGGTCTGGACGGCGGCGTCAAGGTGCTCAGTAACATCAACATGGTCACCGCGGGTGTGCTGCTGTTCTTTGTGATTTTTGCCGGCCCGACGCTGGCCATCGTGGAAACCATCTGGATTACCTCATCCACCTACGTGGCGAACGTGGTGCCCCTGAGTAACCCGTTTGGTCGCGATGACCAGGCCTGGCTGCAAGGCTGGACCGTATTCTATTGGGCCTGGTGGATTTCCTGGTCACCGTTCGTCGGGATGTTTATCGCCCGGGTGTCCAAGGGCCGCACAGTGCGTGAATTCGTGACTGCAGTACTGATTATCCCGACCCTGATTACCACCGTGTGGATGAGTGGGTTTGGTGGCGCGGCCCTGGAGCAGATTCAGCAGGGCATGGGAGCACTGGCAGAGGACGGCCTGACAGAAGTCTCGCTGGCGACTTTCCAGATGTTTGCGAACCTGCCACTGACTGGGATCATTTCCTTTGTGGGTATTGTTCTGGTGCTGGTGTTCTTCGTGACCTCATCGGATTCCGGCTCGCTGGTTATCGATAGCATTACTGCTGGTGGCAAGACCGATGCGCCCACCGCACAGCGTGTGTTCTGGGTAGTCATGGAAGGCGCGATTGCTGCTGCGCTGATCTTCGGCGGTGGTGATGATGCCCTGGGGGCCATTCAGGCCGTGGCCATCAGCGCTGGTCTGCCGTTCACGGTGGTGCTGCTGATCATGACTTGGGGCCTGCTGAAAGGCCTTACCCATGAGCGGAAGTTGCTGCTGCAGCGGGGTGAATTGCTCTAACAGGGAAGCCCATGCAGTTACAAAAAAACCGGAGCCTGGTGCTCCGGTTTTTTTGTGGCCAGCCGCCGGTCAGAATTTCCCGAAAGCTCCCATCGCGTACTGAACACGCTCCCTGGGGCTGAAATGGGGGCGCTTCAGGGCCTCAATGTTTCTCAGCCTGGGTAACAACCCTTCCCCGTTAGCCATCTGTATGGCCAGGCCGGGGCGGGCATTCAATTCCAACAGCAAGGGGCCTTTGTAGGCGTCTACCACCAGGTCTACGCCCATATAGCCTAATCCTGTGGCCTCGTAGCATCGAGAGGCCATTTCCAGCATGTCTTCCCAGCTGTCAATCTGGATGTTCTCCAGCGCCAGGCCGGTGTCGGGATGGAGTTTGATAGGGCGATTGAACTGCACCGCGTTGAGACTTCGGCCGGTGCCAACATCCAGGCCAACACCAACAGCACCCTGGTGCAGGTTTGCTTTACCGTCAGAATCCTTGGTGGCCAGCCTCAGCATGGCCATCACCGGATACCCCTGGAAGATGATGATGCGTATATCCGGGACTCCCTGGAACGAATACCTGGCGAGGGAGGGGGTGGATTGCACCAGATCTTCCACAATGGCGACGTCTGGGGTTCCCGCCAGGGAATAGAGGCCAGCCAGAATGTTGGTAAGGTGGCGTTCGAGCATGGCAACGGATATGCGAGCGCCAGAAGCTTTTATGTAATGGTCGCCGTCTCGACCGGTGATCACCGTAATGCCCTTGCCACCGGAGCCCTTGGCGGGTTTGATCGCGAATCCCGCAAGCCCTTCGGCCATCTCTCGGAAATGGGAAATTTCGTGTTGCCGGCGGACAACCTGCAACAACTCCGGCGTTTTGACACCGTACTCGCTGACAGCAAGTTTGGTTTTGAGCTTGTTATCCACCAGTGGGTAAGACGCCCGTTCATTATACCGGGCAATGTAGTCCACATTGCGCCGGTTCATGTTCAGGATGCCAAGCTTTCTGAGTTTTCTGGGGGAAATCCAGTCCATATCAGTCGTAGGCCTTCATGGGGGTAAAGCGCCTTAACTCGCTCAGCTTGTAGCCGGTGTATTGCCCCATCAGCAGGATCAATCCCAGCACCACCAGGTGCAGTTCCGGGAAGTTGAATGTCAGGTGCCCGGCCAGCGACGTGTTCATGGCCAGATAGGCACAAATAGCGACAAACAGGCTGCCGCTGCCTTGTACCATCACCTCGCGGGCGCCTTCCTCTTCCCAGAGGATGGACATCCTCTCAATGGTCCAGGCAATGATCACCATCGGGAAGAAGGTCACTGTCATTCCGGTGTTGAAGCCCATCTGGTAGCCGATAATGCTAAGTCCGGCAGTGATGAAGATCACCAGGATAATCAGCGCAGATATTCGTGAAACCAGAAGCAGGTTGAGGCTGGAGAGGTAGCCTCGTAACAGCAGGCCAATAGCGACGACCGACAGGAAAGCGATCAGTCCGGGCACCAGGGTGGTCTGAACAAACGCCACGGCAATCAACACGGGCATGAAGGTTCCGGAGGTGCGAACCCCGATGACAATCCGCATAAAGGCCACGATCAGAGCCCCGATGGGCAGTAACAGCAGCATCCGGAACATGCTTTGCTCTTCGATCGGGAGTTGGTAGAACCCCAGCACGCCGAGGCCGTTCTTGTTGGCTTCCAGGGTGGCCAGCTGAAGTGCGGGCACTGTCTGCCGGAGCATGGAGAAGCTTACCTGGGAGTTGTCGCCGCCCACCACATCAAGCAGCGACTCCGACCCCTGGCGCCACAGCAGCAGGTTTTCCGGTACCCCCTGTTCGGCGGTTCTTGGGTCAAAGGTGAGCCAGCGGTCACCGTTATGTATCTGCAGGAACTGCATCAATTGCTGACGGCGGCGGGCATCTTCCAGTTTGAGTGCGTCGGCGGTACGGGCTGGGATGCCAGCATGATTCAGCATTCGAACCAGCAGTTGCAGGTAGTTGTCGTCAGCCACCAGCAGGGTGGTGTTCTGGGTTCGGCTGTCAGGCTGAAGCAGCCGGATTAGCTCCCGTGTCAGGCTTTCCGGAGAGCTGGAGCGTTCGTTAGCCTGACGCAGTACTTCGCGGACTGCGGTAGCCTGGGGTTCTTCCCAAAAGGTGGGGGTTGGCCTCGGTTTTCGTGACCGCGCGGATTCCCCGGCACTGTCATCAGGCACAAACTGGGCTTTGAAATAGAGTGTCTGGGGGCCGGAGACATCCCGCTTGGTCCACTCGGCGCGCCGGCTGCCAGAGGTTTCGATAATGGAGAAACCATAGCCCGGGGACGCTGCTTGTTCGGTGAGAATGCTGAACCCCGGCGGTTGCTCGGGAATGTGCAGGCTTATCTGTGCCGCCTCATCCTGGCCGACAAAGTCCACCCGGGCTTCGATCATCCAGACTGGCCTTTGCTCGCCCGTCATCCAGGGGACACCAAGCTCGATGTGTCGCCAGGTGGCAATGGAAATGCCGGCGGCGATCAGCAGCAGAACAAAGGCGTAGAACGGCGCTCTGGAGCGGACGGTCATGAGTCATCTCCGTTAACGGCTTGCCTGCGGTAGGAGTCAGGAAGTTCCGTGGCGTATTCCTTACCCACGTCAATGAGCATGACATCCCGCAAAACGTTCCGGCCAATCAGTACCTCGTAGGTCAGGTTAGTCCTGTCGGCCAGGGTAAACTCGGCCACTTGCTGGTGGTCGCCGATGGCAAACTGGAGCTCCACCACCACGCGCCGTTCGGCTTCTTCGGCACTGGCCTGAATGACCCGAACACGGCGCGATATCTCCCGCTCCATGGTGACCCATTCGCCGTCCGCACCGGGCACGGGTACCTCAAAGCGTACCCAGTTGCTGCCATCCCGCTCGAAACGCTTGACGTTACGTGCGTGAATCGAGGATGTCTCTGCACCACTGTCAATGCGTGCGGTGTAGATGAGCCCAGGGCCGGCCAGGTAAAACTTCTCTATTTCCCCCACAATCACTTTGCCTTTGAGCCTGTCGGCGCGCCCCTGGTTCTCTGCAACTGCAGGGCAAACCGGTGCTGCGGCCGGCGGGCAAACGGGCCTTTCAACCTGGGTGGCGATGGCATCGAGAATGGTTTGTGTGGCAGCGTCGCTTTTGTGGAGGAGTTGCTCATGCCGCACGGTGGCGTTGTTTTCCATCGTCACCTGCGTGGCTCTCTGGGTTTGTACCGATGTTCTCAGGTCTTCCATGTTATGTTTGGGGACCATGAAGTAACGATCTGCCGAGCAGCCGGTGATCACAAGCGCCATGGTTGGAATAACGAACATCAGGAAGCGCCGAGGCTGGAAGAACCTGTAACCCATTGATTTCCCCTGAGCTGGCTGCGGAAGCGGTTTCTGCGACCGATTATGAATGCAGCCTGTGAATGTGTTTCTGAATCAGGCGCCAAAGTATACTACACGTGACCTGTGTGAATACTTTACAGTTGGTTAAGGCCTTGAAAATCGACTTAGGGTGAAATCAGCTGTTCCCGGCCGAGGGCAGTTTCAGAACGGAGAAATTCCTGGATCACCGGGGAGCAATTCAGATAGAACAGCAACAGTTCGCGCTGGATATCCTGATCCTGAATGCGGGTGGCAAAGCCTACGATGTCTTTCAGCGTCTGATCGCTCACAGCACTGTGTTCATTTGTGGGCACTGACTGGCCATAGCGAGAGTTGAGAAGTTGGGTCAGGCGCTCAAGGTGAAATTCGCCGGTGTGGGTGATGTGCGGCAACACCCGTACAGATTCGCGCCCCGAGTGCTCATCTGAGGTGCAAAATTCGTCATCAATGCATCCCGCGCCTTTTGCCGGCATGGTATCTACACCCAGTTTTCTCCAGAATGCCTTGAGCATGTGCTGTTCCTGCCTTGGCGCGCTCCTGGTGTCGGAACCCTGCGCCGTTGAGAGATCCTTTTAATCCTTGTAGAGCAATTTACGTTGGCCGTAAAGAACCGGATTCTGTCACTTTCCGAAAATGCCAATCAGTCGAGGGCGGAATTGAAATCGACGAAGGTAATGAGGGTTTAACGGGAAAAAAGTTCCGCGCATGGGGTAGACTGCTCAGCACACGCTAAGCATCGCAAATCTTTTGTTTTATTACGCTGCAAAAGGAGTTTTTCGTTGTGGTCGATGCCTTGACCAATCTCATGGAATCACGCCCCGAATGGCTGGCCGGCTGGATTATCACGCTTGTGGTGGCGTGCGTCGCCTTGTTTGCTGGGCTGGTCTGGGCCGCTTTGACGGTGCGCAAAGTTCGTGCTGCGCTGGATCTGAAGGCACAGGAACTGTCTGATCAGGATGCCCGGTTGCGCGAATCGGATCAGGCTCAGGCGTTACACCATCAACAGGTAAGCCATCTGGAACAGCAGATAGAACAGCAGCGGCAAACCCTGCTGGAGCGGGATAACAGTCTCGAGACCTGGCGCCAGAAAGCCACCGGTCTGGAAAACCGATTGGCCTCTGCAGATTCGGAGTTGGCCAGTCGCCGGGACCGGTTAAGCCAGTTGGAGCAGGAGAACCGGGATCTCCGGCTGCGGGCTGAGAGCCTGAGCGATGAGTTCAACCAGCTGAAAGTGGAGCTCCGGGAGCAACAGGTGACGCTGGACAAAGAGCGCCGCTCGGCAGCGGAAAAAATGGAGTTGCTTGAGAAAAACCGCGACGCTCTCAAACAGGAGTTTGAGAACCTGGCCAACCGCATCTTTGACCAGAAAAGTGAGCGCTTCAGTCAGCAGTCGAAGACCAGCCTGGATTCCCTGCTCAATCCGTTCCGGGACCAGCTCCAGGACTTCCGCAAACGGGTTGAGGATGTATACACCACCGAAACCCGGGACCGCCAGGCCCTGCGAAGCGAAATCAAATCGCTGCAGGATCTGAACCGCCAGATTACCGAGGAAGCCGCCAACCTGACTCGCGCCCTCAAAGGTGACAAGAAAGTACAGGGCAACTGGGGGGAATTGATTCTTGAGCGAGTGTTGGAACGCTCAGGCTTGCGCAAAGGCGTGGAATACGAAACCCAGGGCAGCTACCGGGACGAAGACAACCAGTTACTGCGCCCCGATGTCATCGTACATCTGCCGGACCAACGCAACCTGGTGGTGGATTCGAAAGTATCACTGCTGGCATACCAGCAGTGGGTAGTGGCCGAGGAAGACAGCGCCCGTGACGAAGCCCTCAAACAACACGTAGAGGCGGTGCGCAGCCATATCCGAAGCCTCAGTGAGAAAGACTACAGCCAGCTTAATGGCCTGCATTCTCCGGATTTCGTGCTGCTGTTCATGCCAATCGAGCCGGCCTTTGTGGCAGCATTCCAGCAAGACGAGAACCTGTTCGCAGAAGCCTTCGAGCGAAAGATTATTGTGGTGACTCCCACCACCCTGCTGGCGACCCTCAGGACGATTGAAAATATCTGGCGTTACGAGCGGCAAAGCCAGAATGCCCGGCGGATTGCTGACCGGGCTGGCGCCGTTTACGACAAACTTCGGGTGTTTGTGGAGGCTATGGAGCGTTTGGGCACCCAGCTGCACACGGCTCAGGGCACCTACGATAACGCCATGAATACGCTGACTCGCGGCCGTGGTAATCTGATCTCCCAGGCCAACCGGTTTGTGGAACTTGGGGTTCGGGTAAAGAAGGAACTGCCCAAGGCCATTGTGGAACAGGCCGAGGTGGATGCGGATGACGAAGATGCCGATTCCGGCGAGCCGAAGCATACCGAGCTTGGCGCGCCTACAGACGCAGGTAGCGACGCACCCGAGGTGGCGGAAGAAGGCACAAATGGCAATCAGGAGTAGCGGTATGTTGTCACCCAGAATTTTAAGCCTGGCCGGTGGACGGTCATTCATGGCAGGCCTGGCAATGGTGGCCTCGCTGGCAGCGGTTTCTGCCCACGGGCAGTCGTTGGCACCGGAGCATGAGATCCGTCGCCTGATGCTGGCCACCGAAGAGGCCGTTGCGGCAGAGCGCTGGGGTGAGGCGAGCGAATACCTGAACCGTCTGCAGAAGATGGAAACCGAAAAGCCGGCGGATTATTTCTACTACCGTGGCCGAGCAATGTTGCAGGCCGGCCACCTCAACGAGGCACGGGCGGCCCTGGAAGCTTATGTGAGCAGGGCTGGAGTGGATGGGCAGCACTACCAGCAGTCACTGAAGCTGATCACCGATATTGAGAAAGAAAATCGCGCCAACGTACGGGCGCTGGCCAACGGCAATGGCGAAGCCAAAGAGCCCGTGGCCATCATCGAACCTGCGGGCGGCCAGGAGCTGAAAAGCCTGCGACAGCTGTACCTGGCCGACTCAGACCGGGAGGCGTTGACCATCCATCTCAATGCCCTCTTGGAAACCGCCGGCTGGCGTAGGGACAAAACGGTGGTGCGGTTGGACCGGCCAGCAGACATCCGGTACCGGGTGAGCGTTGCCAACGGTAACCTGAACATTCAGGAGATCACCCGGAACACTGATGATACAACTGTCCGGAAGTCTGTCTCACTGCCGGTATTTGGCGTAAACCCGCAGCCCCGATGGGACTGTGAGCCCGCTGTGGGTGCCTGCTGGATTTACGATCCCAGGGATGGCTCCCGGCTGTTCCAGCTGGCCCAGAACCGCAACCAGGTGAACGAGATTGCCCTGACCCTGGGCCGGCTGATTCGTAACCTGCAGCAGGGCAGTTCCGGCTCCTGATCCGCACTGATTGCAAGGCCCTGGCCGTTATTCGGCCAGGTCACCCCGTTCGCCCTCCCGCCAGGCGCCCGGGGTGACGCCGGTCCACTTCTTGAAGGCCCGGTGAAACGTTGAAGGCTCCGTAAAGCCCACCCGCTCGGCAATATCGTTGATCGGCAACTCCTGATGGCTCAGATAGTAAATGGCCATATCCCGCCGCAACAGATCCTTGATCTCCTGGAACGACGTATTTTCCTGCTTCAGCCGCCGCCTGAGCGTTTGCGGGCTGGTGTGAAGCTCCTGGGCAATCCAGTCAAAATCCGGCATGGGCTTGGAAAAATCCCGGCCAATCAACCCCCGGATTCGGCCCGTCCAGGTGTTGCTTTCGTCCGGCCGGGATAACAGATCTGCCGGCGAGGTTTTCAGAAACTGGCGCATCTCCGGCTTGTCCCGGATCACCGGGGCGGAGAGAAAGCGCTTGCTGAAGGTGAGGGCGGTGCAGTCGGAGTCAAATGTCAGTGGGCAATGGAAGATATGGCGGTACTCATCGCCATGCTCGGGCCTTGGGTAGCTGAATTCGGCCTTCTCCAGCTCCACCGGCTGGCCAATCAGCCAGCTGCCCAGGCGGTGCCAGATCACCAGGATGCTCTCGCGCAGGAAATAGCTTGGGTCGTGAATCTCGCCCTCGATACGGGCTACCAGCCGGGCGTTGTCCTCGTTAATTTCCAGTTCCATGCTCACCATGGGCTCAAACAGGCGGGAGAACCGGAACGCCTGCTCGTAGACTTCTTCCAGCGTCTGGCAGTTAATCACCAGGGCGCACATGGTGGCAAAGGTGCCTGTGCGGGCCTTACGCGGCCCCATGCCCATAAACTCGTCACCGGTGCGGTTCCAGATCGCCTGCATCAGCCCGCTGAACTGGTCGCTGCTTACCCGGGCCATGTCTATGCGCAGCAAATCCGGCGAAATGCCGGCCTCCTGCAGCAGTGCACGGCTATCTAGCCCCAGGCGCTCCGCGCCGGAGAGGGATGCTTCAACAAAATGCTTTGAAACCGTAAGGGTAGACATAACCGGTGCCATTGATGGAAACGATGTTCATCATAAGTGCCCCGAGGGACAATGCAACCATCTGATTTCGCGAAAGATGGAAGATTCTGCCAATGGGAATGAAGGAACCGGCAGTTGGCCCCCTCTGCAAAACCCGGCAGCATGAGCCACAGTACTCACAATACCTCAGATCAACCAATGGAGACGACCATGGCAGGCCCACTGAACACCCTGAAAATACTCGATTTCAGCACCCTGTTACCCGGCCCCTACGCCACCATGATGCTCGCCGACATGGGCGCGGAAGTGCTGCGTGTGGAAGCGCCGGACAGGGTAGACCTGGCCAAGGTAATGCCCCCGTTTGATGGCAAATTCAGCACCACCTTTTCATATCTCAGCCGTGGCAAACAGACACTCCAGCTCAACCTGAAACAGCCCGAGAGCGTGGAGAAGGTAAAAGAGCTGGTCAAAGACTATGACATCGTTGTGGAGCAATTCCGCCCGGGCGTGATGGACCGGCTGGGCATTGGCTATGAAACCCTCAAAGCCATTAACCCGAATCTGATTTACTGTGCCATCACCGGCTACGGCCAGACCGGCCCCTACAAAGACCGCGCCGGCCACGACATCAACTACCTGGCCATCTCCGGCGTCGCCAGCCACTGCGGCCGCGCCGACAGCGGCCCGCCTCCCATGGGGATCCAGATTGCCGACGTCGCCGGCGGCTCTCACCACGCGGTGATGGGCATTCTCGCTGCGGTCATTCAGCGCCAGCAAACCGGGCAGGGAGCCTTCATCGATATCAGCATGACCGACGCCGCCTTCGCCCTCAACGCCATGGCCGGTGCCGCCGCCCTGGCCGGCGGCCAGCCCCAGAAGCCGGAGGGTGGAATGCTCAACGGCGGCACCTTCTACGATTACTACCAGACCAGCGATGGCCGGTGGTTGTCTGTCGGGAGCCTGGAACCGCAGTTCTCCGCACGGTTATGTGACACACTCGGACTCAGCGAGATGAAGAGCTTTGCGCTGAGTCAGAACCCTGAACATCAGCAGAAGTTGAAGGCAGCTATTAAAGAGAAGATTGCGGCGAAGACTTTTGCCGAGTGGCGAGCGGTTTTCGCGGAGGTGGATGCCTGTGTGGAGCCGGTGCTGACGATCGAGGAGGCGGCGGAGCATCCGCAGATTAAGGCTCGGCGGATGGTGGTTGAGAGGGATCGGGGGGATGGTTGTAGTCAGCAACAACTTGGAGTTCCCGTCAAGTTAGGTCCTACGCCATGGGCGGGACGCTAGCGGAAGCGGGCGTCGCTAGCAACGTGTGAAGCTTTTTATCGCGAATTAAATGAAAATAAAAAACCCCGGAACATGTCCGGGGTTTCAGACTGCTGACAAACCCTCGCCATTTCGGCGGGGGTTTGTTGTAATTGGGGTATCGACTTTTCAGAGGCTGCCCCATGCTCAAAGAGCCGTCCCCGCAACAACACGAACTCGAGATGGTCAGTCTCGAATCGCTGGTCCCCGACAACCACCTTCTCCGCAATATTGATCAGTACATCGATTTCGAATTTATTCGTGACCGGGTTCGACATTTGTACTGCTCGAACAATGGCCGGCCGGCACTCGATCCGGTGGTGCTGTTCAAGATGCTGTTTCTGGGCTATCTGTTCGGCATTCGCAGTGAGCGTCAACTGGTGCGGGAGATACAGGTTAACGTGGCGTATCGTTGGTTCTTGCGCTTCAACCTGACCGACAAGATTCCGGACGCCTCTACTCTGAGCCAGAACCGCCGGCGGCGTTTCCAGGACAGTACCATCTATCAGGACATCTTTGATGAGATCGTGCTCCAAGCCATGGGCTATGGCCTCGTGGGCGGCGAAGTGTTGTACACCGACAGCACGCACCTCAAGGCCAACGCCAACAAGAACAAGTACGATCTGAAACAGGCGGAGGAGAAGGTGGCGGCCTACCTGAACAGCCTGGAAGATGCCATCGAAGGCGATCGCAAAGCCCAGGGCAAAAAGCCCTTGAAAACGAAGCTGTCCGAGCAGCCAGCCAAGACCAAAGACACCAAGATCAGCCGTACCGATCCGGACAGTGGCTATATGGTTCGGGAAGGCAAGCCCAAGGGCTTCTTCTACCTTGATCACCGCACCGTCGATGGCCGCAACGCCATCATCACCGACAGCTACGCCACGCCGGCCAACCTGCACGACAGCCGCCCCTACCTCGACCGGCTCGATCGACAATGTGAGCGATTTGGCTTCGATGTCTGGGGTGTGGGCCTGGATGCGGGTTACTACACGGCAGGTATCTGCAAGGGCCTGGAAGACCGGGGCATCTATGGGGTCATGGGTTACCGGCGACCAAACAAGCCAAAGGGCTATCTCCCAAAGCGGGCCTTCACCTATGACGCTGAAACGAATACGTATCGCTGCCCGCAAGGTCAGCAACTGATCTACGCCACGACCAATCGGCTGGGCTACCGTGAGTACAAGTCCAATCCGGCTCACTGCAAAGACTGCCCACTATTAAGTCAATGTACGCGCAGCGCCAACCACGTCAAAGTGCTTACCCGGCATGTCTGGCAGGACAGCAAAGACCGAACAGATAGTTACCGGTTAACCCCGTGGGGCAAGGCGCTCTACAAACGACGACAGGAAACCGTGGAGCGGTCGTTCGCCGATGCCAAACAGTTGCATGGTCATCGTTACGCTCGATTGCGAGGGCTCTCGAAAGTGCGTGAACAGTGCCTGTTGGCCGCCGCTGCCCAGAATATGAAGAAGATCGCGCAGATCCTGGCGCGTCTTTTATGGCTCAAATCCCTTGGTATACCTGGGTTACAGAGGCCAATCCGGAAATGGGCCCAAAAACTGGCCGATCTGGAGTGCTGGGAATCCGGTCGGGATTATTGGACTCAATCCACCGCCAACGGAATTTAACAGCATCCAAACGCAACGAACCCCGGAAAAACCGGGGTTCGTCAGCAATCTGAAACCCCGGAACATGTCCGGGGTTTTTTATTACCCTAAGCGATCAATCATGGATTCGCTGGAGTTGGGTCGTTCTGTTTTACGAAGCTGCCATTGTTAAAGCCGATCGCTCCACCATCATTTGCAAAGAAGGAGATGATGTTGGTTGCCATGTCAGCAAACACGGCTGTCCCCGCAGCATCCGTCGGGCGGATGATGGTGGTGTGAGTGCCAGCCTCAAAGCGAACAACGTTCGCGCCAGCCTCAGTGGCTCCATCGCCAGTGATAGTCGCTGCCTCAAGCTGCATGATTAACGGCTCCGTGCCAGCCAGCGGTGCCGGCAAAGCCATTCCTAGCGGGGCAGTGTAGGTGCCGGCATAGGCCACGTCTGCAGCTACAGGGATGGTCTGGTCCTGAGTTGCACGATCTGCACCATCACCGTATATCTCGTTCAAGTACACCTGAGTGCCACTGTTCAAAAGAGATGCAGCGAAGTTGTGCGGCTCAACACTGTCCAATGACGCCTGAGACACGTTGAAGAAGAGTTCCAGGTTGCTGGTCCCCTGCGTGAGGCCTGATTGAGCGAGTCCCGCCAGTACTCTTGAGCCAATCGACGGAGAGTTCTCAAGGAGTTTGGCTATTCCTGCGCCAGGCGTTACGAATGCAGCGGCGGTGAACTGGACGATATTGCCATTACCGATCGTTTCGTCTGTAGCAGCACCGTTAACGAGCGTTACGAGCGATGTGCCGAGAATACCTCCCAGTGAGTGGCCCACAAAGTAGACGTTTGAACCGCCCGAGCCGTCGGCTTGTACATCAACATCAGCTATGGCCTGAGTCGAAGGATCGTTATCGCCATCAAAGTTATCTAGGTCAATAGCGTTCAGGTTTACCAGACTGGCATTCAAGTTAAGCAGATCGACAACGCCTTGTCTGTTATTGTCACGTGCGGCGGGCAGGTTCGCCAGGTTAAGGAAAAATTGAGCGGAAGACCCTAGCGCTTCTTCAACGTTCGTCGAATACTGCATGCGAGCAGGTGCTCCGGTAGATGTCTGCCCCCAACCAAAGTGCCTTTCGCTCATTGGCAGAGGGCTGTCTACAAACTCTCCATCCACAAGAACCTTGTCGACACTTAATCCCAGGGATGGGTCAAGCTCACCTGTTGCCAGCTTGGGTGCGATACCGTGATGCGGTAGGTCAATTGCTACGGTTACGAAGCATTGGCTGCCCAGTTGGTTGCCCAGTGCCAAGCTGTGGGAGCGATTTCCAAAAATTCCGTGTTGATAAACCACCACGTCCCATGGTTTGGCCAAACCACATGTCACGCCTTCTGGCTGCCCGGGAACTTGTGCGTCGGGATCAGGAACCGAGACGAGTACAGGTGCATTGACGGTGGTCACCTGCCCAGCGAACGGATAACGATAGGTGACTTTGTCGGATGGAGGAGTGGTTCCCGCATCATTCCCTTGTGAGGCGTCTATCAGAGTGCCGACGGTGGTTGAAGCTTTCCAGGTCGCGCTCAGGTTAGAGGGATCTGTCTCGGTGGGAACCGGCAGATAGTACGGCAGTTCAATGCCCGCCTGGAATATTGTGCCGGAGTTCGCAGATTCGCCGAGCACTGCCTGCGAAGGGACTCGGGTAGGCTCGAACGGCGTGATAGTTCTCGGCGCAGGATTGATAAAGTCCGCTCCATTGCCTGCAAGGTTGGCTGCCGTTCCAGCCGCGATCTGTTTCAGCGAGGGAGTTGCTTCTTCTGCATCCTGTTGAGCCTGGCCGGCGACCTGCGCCAGCGTTCCATACTGCTGTGTTGGAGACAGCTGTTCAAAAGCGTCAGCATTCTCAGCAAGGTAGCGTGCAATGGCTTCCTGGCGAGTGGACACAATTGAATTCTTATAGAAGAACTGTGCTGGAGACGTTGCAGCTTCCAGAACATCCTCAGTTCCGCCAGTAGTAAAGGTCAGCGACAGGGCAATGTTGTCCGCTGTTAATGGCGGTAGGCCGGCAGCTGCACGGCTATTATTGGTCAGAGCGCTAAAGTAGCCAGATGCCAGTCGCTCCCAGCCCTGAATGGCGCCACGGACGGGTGCCAGAGCGGAGTTTCCAAGCGGCTCATCTGGGTTGCTGATGTTTTGATAAGACGGTGAACCAACAATGCGATCACCAGCGTTATCTTTGATCTCATCGGTCACAACAACCAGATACTTCTTCTTCGGATCAAGCGGTCGCAGTGGAGTGATGCGAAGTACGTTATCCGTGCCGCCGTTCAAAGATACAACTTCAGCCCGGAATTCATTATTGAAATCGAATACCGCGCCAACGGTTTCGGCACCGGGGTTGGCCTGGGCTGCCTGAAAGGCGAGGCCGATGTCAAATGTGGGTGTTTCACCAGGGAATGACGTCCGCTCCGGAGCAGGAATCTCATTATTTTTAACCAGTTTTTCGATCAGCGCAGTGTAATGCGCGCCGCTGTTCAGCAATGAGTCACGGCCGGGAAAGTCCAGAGAGAGAAGAAAAACGTTCTGTTGCGGATTCGGAACTGGTGCTCCGCCCTCTCCCTGCAACACAGGCGTAAAGTTTATTGAATCAGGGTCAATAGAACCGGACAAGGCGATATCGAACTGGGCGGTAGTTGAAGAGCCGTCCATGAAGTCCAGTGCATTGGTGATCGGGTTCTCTGCAGAGCCATTTAGCGTTCCATCCGCTCCCGGCCCCTGTGCGAACTGAAGATCAGATGGCACAGGCAGTTCGCTTGTAAGAGGGTTGAACACTGGCCAGGTCTTTCCAGTGAATGCTGGGTTGTTAATTTTGTAATTGGGATTCGCATTACCCCCATCGCCGGCGCTATCGAAGCAGCCAGTCAACCCAAGGGAAGAAGCCACGGCAAGACTTATTAGAGTTTTCTTGAACATGGGTGGAACCTTTTCCTGTTGTTGTGTCGTTATATCCGGCGTAGACGGAACCGGTCGGCCCCTGAATTCCGTGCTTTTGCCTGTTCTGCTTTTATGAATTCGTTCGTTGTCTGAAATTGTAGCCAGCACTTGAGCCAATTTCTGTAGCTTTGACTATAGCGACAGTCTGGCAAGTGTTGATCAGCCAAAAGTGTGATTCTGCTTTCGGAATCCCTCCCCGCACAGTCGGAGTGGCCTTTCTGAAAAATAGTGGGCACCGGCGGGTTTGTCGAGTCCTATCGGGTTCATTTCTGGTAAACTCACGCTTCCTTATATAAGCAGGGGCTGCCTGGGTGGCTCCGCACACTTCCGATAATCAGAAAGCTGATGAGGCGACTATGACCACTGTTATCCGCCAGGACGACCTGATCGAAAGCGTAGCCGATGCGCTGCAGTTTATTTCCTACTATCACCCCAAGGATTTTATTCAGGCTGTGTACGAGGCCTATCAGCGCGAAGAGTCCCAGGCTGCCAAGGATGCCATGGCCCAGATCCTGATTAATTCCCGGATGTGTGCCCAGGGCCATCGCCCGATCTGCCAGGACACCGGCATCGTGACCGTATTCGTGAACATTGGCATGGATGTGAAATTCGAGTGCGACATGCCGCTGGACGACGTGATCAACGAAGGCGTGCGCCGTGCTTACACCCACCCGGACAATGTTCTTCGTGCCTCCGTGCTGGCAGACCCGGACGGCAAGCGCCAGAACACCAAGGACAACACCCCCGCCATCATCCATTACAAGATGGTTCCCGGTAACACGGTAGACGTGCACGTGGCAGCCAAGGGCGGCGGCTCTGAAGCCAAGTCCAAGTTTGCCATGCTGAACCCGTCTGACTCGGTGGTGGACTGGGTGCTGAAGATGGTGCCGCAGATGGGTGCCGGCTGGTGTCCGCCGGGTATGCTGGGTATTGGTATTGGCGGTACTGCCGAGAAGGCGATGGAGCTGGCGAAAGAAGCCCTTCTGGACCCGATCGACATTCACGATCTGCAGGCCCGTGGCGCGTCCAACCGCTCTGAAGAATTGCGCCTGGAGCTGTTCGAGAAGGTCAACGAGCTGGGTATTGGCGCCCAGGGTCTGGGTGGTCTGACCACGGTTCTGGATGTGAAGGTTAAGGATTTTCCGACACATGCGGCCAACAAGCCGGTGGCGATTATTCCGAACTGTGCCGCCACCCGCCACGCGCATTTTGTGTTGGATGGCTCTGGCCCGTCCCTGCAGACACCACCGAGCCTGGACGACTGGCCGGAAATCACCTGGGAAGTGGGCGAGAACGTGCGCCGCGTGAACCTGGACACCGTGACTCCGGAAGACGTTAAAGACTGGCAGCCCGGTGAAACCGTTCTTCTGTCTGGCAAAATGCTGACTGGCCGTGACGCCGCCCACAAGAAGATGGTGGATATGATCGAACGTGGCGAAGAGCTGCCGGTGGATCTGAAAGGCCGCTTCATCTATTACGTAGGCCCGGTTGATCCGGTGCGCGAAGAGGTGGTTGGCCCGGCTGGCCCCACCACGGCCACCCGTATGGACAAGTTCACCGACACCATGTTGGAGAAAACCGGCCTGACCGGCATGATCGGTAAGGCCGAGCGTGGCCAGGTCGCCATTGACGCAATCAAGAAGCACGGCGCGGTATACCTGATGGCGGTGGGCGGTGCGGCTTACCTGGTGTCTAAGGCGATCAAGGGTGCCGAGGTGGTGGCCTTCGAAGAGCTGGGCATGGAAGCCATCTACGAGTTCGAAGTGGAAGACATGCCGGTAACCGTAGCGGTGGATTCCCGCGGCAGCTCCGTGCACCAGACCGGCCCGGTCGAGTGGCACGACAAGATCATTGCTGCCAAAGCGGTTTGATCTGAGCCTGCGGTAGTACCAGTGCAGCCCTCGGCGTTTTGCTCAGGGCTGCCACTGAAATCAATTTCAAGGTTTTCCTGCACGTTTCTTCTCTCCCGTCCCTAAAGTTTTCCGATTAGAATTTGCACTCTAAATATAGTCAAAGAAGATTTTTTTAGCGCGATCTACACATTTTCTTTTTTGCTGATTAGATGATGTGCTAGTTTTAACCTATGAGCAGATTTTCACGACACCAGGTACTCAAACGTTTGCAGGCTGAACTGCCCCGAGGCGGGCCTTTCGATTTGTCTGTGCTGGCCCGGTTTGGAGTTTCACCGCAGCTGGCGGCGCAGTATGCAGAGGCCGGTTGGCTCGTTCGTTTGGGGCACGGGGTCTATGCTTTCCCCAACGACGATTTTGATATCTTCGGCGGCTTGAAGCTGTTGCAGAACCGAGTTGCAGGGTTGCACATCGGCGGAAAGAGCGCTTTGGCGCTGCAGGGGGTTCGGCATAATCTGGGCAGTACGGAGAGCTGTGTGCTGTGGGGAGATAAGCGTTATACCTTGCCAGACTGGTTTACCTCCCGTTTCCCTTCACGATACTGCCATGCGCGATTGTTTGAGTGGTCGGATAACGAGCTGGCAACAAAGACTCTCACCACGCCGCCGGGATTGCCCGAGCATGTGGTTGTCGCGTGTCCGGAGCGAGCGGTTCTTGAGCTTCTTTATGAAGTCGGTGTGAAACAGAGTCTCGAGGAAGCCCGTAATCTCTTCGATGGTCTGCGCTCACCCAGAAAGCAGGTTCTCGGTGATCTGCTTTCCTGTTGCACGAGCGTTAAAGCGGTGCGCCTGTATCTTACCTGGGCAAGAGAAACTGAATTAGTGAATGTTGATGCTTTGTTGGAGGACTTTCCGGTTCGTACCGGCAGTTCCTCCCGCTGGATGACCAGGCTGGATGATGGCACATTGCTCAGCCTCAACCCCCAAGGATAGGGATTAGTATGGACAAAACATACGCTGACACGGTGCGCCTGTTATTAACCGTGGCGCCGGAGGTGTTTGCCAACGATATATTCGCGATGAAAGGTGGCACTGCCATCAATCTGTTTCTTCGGGATATGCCCCGGTTATCGGTTGATATTGATGTTGTTTATCTTCCACGGGAGAAATCCCGGGATGAGGCTTTGCGAGACGTCAACCAGCAGCTGGCGGCCATCAGTGAACGCATTTTTAAGCTCGGGCTGCATGCGCGACTGATTCCTGCCCGAAATCTTGGCGATACCAAGCTGATCGTCGAAAGCGAAACCAGCCAGGTCAAAATCGAAGTCAACGTCGTCTTTCGTGGTAGCGTGTTGCCTCCAGAGCGGCGCCGGTTGAGTGAGCGCACGAGCGATCGGTTTAGCGTTGAGTTCGATCTTCCAATACTGGCGCCAGATGAGCTTTACGGGGGCAAGCTGGTCGCTGCGCTTGATCGACAGCACCCTCGGGATTTGTTTGACGTTTGGCAGCTGTATGAATCCGGCGGCATCACCGAGGGGATGATTGAGTGCTTTGTCGTCTATCTTGCGGGGCATAACCGCCCATCCCACGAAGTTATTTTCTGTAATGAGAAGAATATCGCCAATGAATTCGAGAGAGCATTTGTTGGTATGAGCGAAGTCGAATGCTCGCTAGAAACCCTGACTGAGACCCGGGCTCGGTTGCAGCGAGAGCTGGTTGTGAGGTTAACGGACTCACAAAGGCAGTTTCTGATTGGCTTGGCTCGTGCTGAGCCAGATTGGTCGCTTTTGACGTGTCGTCACGCACAAGAATTGCCAGCACTGCGTTGGAAACTCAGCAACCTTGAGATGTTTCGAAAGAAGCGTCCTGAAGATTTTGAGGCTCAGGCCAGGGCGCTTGAATCGGGCTTGGGGCAGGCCTGAGTGGTTCCTAAGGCTGCCACTGAAAGTCCTTCATCTTTACCCTTCCTTTATACACGTCCACCCCTTCCAGTCTCAGCTTCTCGGTTTGAAGCTGGCAGGTTTCTGTGCCTTCAGGAAAAGCAATCTGGCCGTTGCTGCGGATCACCCGGTGCCAGGGGATGCTGTGGCCAGCGGGCAGTTTGCCCAGGGCTCGGCCAACAAAGCGCGCCTGGCGGCCCAGGCCGGCCATGGCGGCGACCTGGCCGTAGCTGGCCACCCGTCCTTGCGGAATGGCGGCCACTACCTGCCAGATCTTTTGCTCTTTTGTCGGTTCTTTGTCGAACTCGTCCATTCAGAGCCTCATGCGTCTGCGCACTAGAGACGCAGGGCGCCGTCTACTTCGATCATACGTCCGGAGACATAGTCGTTCTCGAAGATGAACGCCACGGCAGAGGCAATCTCTTCGGGCTTGCCCATGCGCTTGAGCGGGATGCCGGCAGTCATTTTCTCCAGGGCTTCCGGTTTCATGGAGGCGGTCATTTCGGTTTCGATGAAGCCGGGGGCGATGCCCATGCAGCGGATGCCATAGCGGGCCAGCTCTTTGGCCCATACCGGCACCAGGGCCGATACGCCAGCCTTGGCGGCGGAGTAGTTGCTCTGGCCCATGTTGCCAGCGCGGGAGATGGAGGCGATGTTGATGATCACGCCCTGATCGCCGTTTTCGATCATTCGGGTAGCGGCTTCACGGCCACACAGGAACACGCCGGTGAGGTTGACGTCGATAACGGACTGCCACTGGGCTAGTTCCATGCGCTTTTCCAGTTTGCCGTCCTTGAATTTCACCATCAGGCCGTCGCGCAGAATGCCAGCGTTGTTCACCAGGCCGTTCAGGTGGCCAAAGTCGTTGATGATGGCCTGGAAGGTTTTCTCAACATCGTTTTCTTTAGCGACGTTGCAGACATAGGTTTTTGCATCGCCACCGGCTTGTTTGCAGGCGTCGGCGGCTTCCGCCAGTTTGTCTTCCATCAGGTCGATGAGCGCGAGCTTGGCGCCTTTGGCTGCCAGGTATTCTGCCATGGCGCGGCCGAGGCCCTGGCCGCCGCCGGTGATTGCGATCACTGAATCTTGAAGTTTCATGGTTTGCCCTAATTAAGTTCAGAGGTGGTTTACGTTCTCTGTGTGTCTGCATCGTTTTTATAAGGAGGCATTTTGCCCGTTTTCCTTTTTCTTTTCATTATTCTGCCCATCGCCGAGATGGTGGTTCTGATCAAGGTCGGCGGCCTGATCGGGGTGTTGAACACCATCGGGCTGGTGCTGCTGACCGCCGTCATTGGCGCCTGGTTGTTGCGCCAGCAGGGGTTGGCCACGTTGTTGCGGGCGAACCAGCGCTTGAACAGCGGCGAATTGCCGGCGAAGGAAGTGGCCGAGGGGCTGATTCTGGCCGTGGGCGGGGCCTTGTTGCTGACACCGGGGTTTATTACCGATGCGGTGGGGTTTGCCTGTTTGCTGCCGGGGTCCCGGCACTGGCTCGCGGCGAAGGCTTTGAAGCGAATGACGGTAGCCGGCCAGAGTCGGAGCTTTTATTTTGGCACAGGCGGTGGTGCCGGGCCATTCGGGCAGGGTCCGTTTGAAGGGCATGGACCGTTCCGGCCGCAGCGGCCGTTTGATCGGGATGCCAATGGCGACATTATTGAAGGTGAATACCAGGATCAGACGGAGAGCGATCGGGAACGCCTTGAGCGGGCACGGGAGCGCGGTGAGGGCGACGAAAAAAAGTGAAATTTTTTTCGCTCCGGGTGTTGAAAACGTTGGTGACAACCCCATTAACTCACCACAGATTCGTCTCGGGCTGAAAACTGCTGTCTATCAGTGGCTTGGATGCCGGGGCAATTTGTCCGGTCCGGGGTTCCGGCCAGACACTTTTAACATGCAATTGTCATTGCCACATTAATCTGACTATTGGAGAAACCGAGCAATGAAAATTCGTCCGCTACACGATCGTGTTGTCGTACGCCGTAAGGAAGAAGAAGAGAAAACTGCGGGTGGCATCGTGCTGCCGGGTAACGCCAAAGAGAAGCCTTCCCAGGGTGAGGTAGTTGCTGTGGGCAATGGCCGTATTCTGGATAACGGCGAAACCCGTGCACTGGCGGTCAAGGTGGGTGACACCGTGGTCTTCGGTCAGTATGCCGGTAACACCGTAAAGGTTGACGGTGAAGAGCTGCTCATCATGAGCGAAAGCGAAATCTACGGCGTGCTTGAGTGATCGCAGCAGCGTTAAGTACGAACGCTCATTAATCCGATCTTATTCAACTTCGGTTTAACGAACAGGAATAGAAGACATGGCAGCAAAAGACGTTAAATTCGGTGATAGCGCCCGCAAACGCATGGTTGCAGGTGTAAACATCCTGGCAGACGCCGTCAAGGTAACCCTGGGCCCGAAAGGCCGTAACGTGGTTCTGGAGAAGTCTTTCGGCGCTCCGACTGTGACCAAAGACGGCGTGTCTGTGGCCAAGGAAATCGAGCTGAAAGACAAGTTCGAGAACATGGGCGCGCAGATGGTCAAGGAAGTCGCTTCCCAGGCCAACGAAACCGCTGGTGACGGTACCACTACCGCAACGGTTCTGGCCCAGTCCATCGTCAATGAGGGCATCAAGGCAGTGACTGCCGGCATGAACCCGATGGATCTGAAGCGCGGTATCGACAAGGGCACGGCTGAAGCCGTTAAAGCCATTCGTGAAATGGCCAAGCCCTGCGACGACAGCCGCATGATCGCCCAGGTTGGTACCATCTCCGCCAACGGTGACGAGACCATCGGCAAGATCATTGCTGACGCCATGGAGCGCGTAGGCAAAGAAGGCGTCATTACCGTTGAGGAAGGTCGTGGCCTGGAAGACGAGCTGGACGTGGTTGAAGGCATGCAGTTTGACCGCGGCTACCTGAGCCCGTACTTCATCAACAACCAGGACAACATGTCTGCCGAGCTGGACGACCCGTACATCCTGCTGGTCGACAAGAAAATCTCCAACATCCGCGAACTGCTGCCGGTGCTGGAAGCTGTTGCCAAGGCTGGCAAGCCGCTGCAGATCATCGCCGAAGACATCGAAGGCGAAGCCCTGGCCACTCTGGTTGTGAACAACATGCGTGGCATCGTTAAGGTGAACGCGGTTAAAGCACCTGGCTTTGGTGACCGTCGTAAGGAAATGCTGCAGGACATCGCCATCCTGACCGGTGGTACCGTGATTTCCGAGGAAGTAGGCCTGACCCTGGAGAACACCACTCTGGATGACCTGGGTACTGCCAAGCGCGTTAACGTGACCAAGGAAAACACCACCATTATTGGCGGTGCCGGTGCGCAGAGCGACATTGAAGCCCGCGTTGAGCAGATCCGCAAGCAGATCGAAGACAGCACTTCTGACTACGACAAAGAGAAACTGCAAGAGCGCGTAGCCAAGCTGGCTGGCGGTGTTGCCGTGATCAAGGTTGGTGCCGGCTCTGAAGTGGAAATGAAAGAGAAGAAAGCCCGCGTTGAAGACGCGCTGCACTCCACCCGCGCCGCCGTTGAAGAAGGCATCGTAGCCGGTGGTGGTGTTACCCTGATCCGCGCCATTGCGGCCCTGGACAAGGTAGACGCCATCAACGAAGAGCAGAAAGCCGGCGTGAACATTCTGCGCCGTGCCATGGAAGCGCCGCTGCGTCAGATCGTATTCAACGCAGGTGGTGAGTCCTCTGTTGTGGTTGCCAAGGTGAAGGAAGGCGAAGGTTCCTTCGGCTTCAACGCCGCAACCGAGCAGTACGGCGACATGCTGGAAATGGGTATCCTGGATCCTGCCAAGGTCACCCGTTCTTCCCTGCAGGCGGCTGCCTCCGTAGCATCCTTGATCATCACCACCGAGGCGATGGTTGCGGACGAGCCTGAAGACGAGAAGTCTGGCGGCATGCCAGACATGGGCGGAATGGGCGGAATGGGAGGCATGGGCGGCATGATGTAATGCCGGCCAAGTCCCGACCAGATCTCAGTTTCTGAGGTCTGGCCCGATCTACCCCTGAAAAACCCCGCGCTGGTTCACACTGGTGCGGGGTTTTTCGTTATTTTTGTCATGAAGTTGCCCAATGGCTTTGTTAGACTCGGTTACCCGTTCATTAACGTGCAAAACTCAATGACTGAACCCCAAGCCAAGCCTTTCCTGCGCCCTGCCAAGATCCTGCTGCTGTTGCTGCTTGGCTTCCTGGTGTATGGGGTGGTGCTGGTGCTGTTGGTGCCGGCGGGGTGGGTTTGGCACCAGGCTTCCCGGCATATCCAGTTACCGCCGCAGGTAGTGGTGCAACAGGTGTCGGGTAGGCTCTGGGATGGCGCCGCAGGCGTTGTGGTTGCCGGTTTTCCAGCCCGGGTGCAGTGGACGTTGGGGTGGCCCTCGCTGACCGGGTTGGAGTTACCGATTGGATTTTCCCTGGTGTCGTCACAATCCCGGGTGGAGGGAACTGCTAGTATCGGTTGGCCGGGTAACCTGGATGTGACGGCCCGCGGCCGGATAGCGGTCGAGGAATTCGAAGATCTGATTCGTCAGAGTGGCGGAGCCATGATTGAAGGGGACGTCAGTATCGATCGACTGCGTCTGGTCTTCGCGGATAACCGATTGCAGCAAGCCGACGGTGTAGGGCGCTGGAATGGCGGGCTGGTTACCTGGCCTATGGGGAATCAGACCGGGCAGGCAGAGTTCCCGCCTATGCAGGCCAATATAGATACCACCGAGGGTGGCGTTGCGTTGACGGTATCGGAGCAGGGCGGCGATGGCCCCGCCGCAGATGCCAGTATTCTTTGGGACGGCATGATGGAGCTCAGGGTGTATAAGCGCATGGTTGACCTGGCGCAGCAGCCATGGCCCGACAGTGCGCGCCCGGGTGATGTAGTGTTCCGTGTTCGTCAGCCAATACTGCCGGGAGGGTTCTGACGTGGCAGGATTGGCAGTACATCATCAGGAGCGTCTATCCAGAGCCCTTGCAAACATTATTCTGGTCGCCCTGGTGGTTTATCTCAGTAGTTCGGCGGCCAAACTGACCTGGCTGTATGCATGGTCTGATCGGCCGGTTCCGGATGTACCGGCACAGTTGGGTGGCCAACCTGGTGCCCAGAACCGGGTGCCCCAGGCTTCCATCGCCGGTTACGAACTCTTCGGCCGGCCAGAGCAGCAGGCCGGTGTGGCAGAGGTTGTTCGCCGCAGCGCACCGGAAACCGGGTTACGGTTGCGCCTTGAGGGGGTGCTGATAGGGCAGCGGCCGGAAGACTCCGGTGCTATAGTTGCCGGAAGCAATGGTGAAACCGAGTATTACCGGGTAGGTGAAACCCTGCCCGGTAATGCAGAGCTGGCCGAGGTGGAATCAGACCGCATTCTGATTCGGCGTGGCGGCCGCTATGAGTCACTCGCATTTGAAGAACAGCTGGACTCTTCGGTAATGGTTGCGGACGCACAGGTTCAGGCGGCAGAATCGCCCGATGATTTCCTGGCCGGGGCCAGGCAGCAGCTGGATGCAGAAGGGGCTGCGGCACTGGCGGCTTATGGCTTGCGGCCAGCGGATGACAGCGGCGCTTCTGGGTATGTGTACGATGGCTCCAACCCGATGCTCAATGCGGTCAATCTGCGCCAGGGCGATGTCATTACTGCCATTAACGGTCAGCGCCTGGGTGATGTAGAACAGGATAAATCCCTGCTGGAAGACTGGCGCAGCCAGGCCCAGCTGGATATCGAGATAGAACGAGACGGCTCCATACTGACCGTTAGCTATGCCATACCCGAGCAGTGGCGCTGATCGGGAACATTACAACAGGACGATATCGCCAGATGTATAACCACAAGACCAACGTACTCCGGACCCTCGTGTTTCTTCTGCTGTTGCCGATCCTATCGGTGGCTCAGGCACAGGATGAAACCTGGCGGTTGAACCTCAAGGATGCGGACATCCGGGCCTTTGTCACTCAGGTGGCGGATATTACCGGGTACAGTTTTGTGGTGGACCCCAGGGTAAAGGGCAAGGTGACCGTGCTGTCCAGTGCGCCCATGAACAAGCACGAAATCTATGATCTGTTTCTGGCGGTATTGAATGTGCACGGTTTCACCGCCATTCCCGGGGAAGAAGTCATCAAGATTATCCAGCAGGTGGATGCAAAGCAGTCTGCCGAGATTCTGGATCGATTCGAGGTTACCCCATCTGAACAGCTGATTACCCGGGTTATCCAGATTGATAATGCCAATGCCCTGGAGTTGGTGCCGATCCTGCGGCCGCTGGTGGCCAAGTATGGTCATCTGGCCGGTGTGGCTGCGGCAAATGCCCTGATTGTCAGTGATCATTCATCGAACATTCAGCGAATTGAGCAGATTGTTCGCGAACTCGACAGCCCTTCCAAATACGAGGTTGAAGTTATCCAGCTCAGGGAAGCCTGGGTGGGTGACATGGTCAAACTCCTGCAGGAGCTCGCGCCCGATGAATTGCGTCGTGGCAGCGGTGACAGTTCCGCGAGAAAGTACAGCGTGACGGCGGATGAGCGGAGCAATCGGCTGATTCTCAGGGGCGACGAGACTTTTCGTGACAAAATGCGGGGCTTGATTCGTCAGCTTGATCAGCCCTCGGCAACTGGCGGCACGACAAAAGTCATCCGACTCAAGCACGCTGACTCCAAAGCCCTGACCGAAATTCTAAAGGGCGTGATGGGCGAAGTGGTGCGGGAATCGAGTACCGGCGGTGGCTCCGGGGGCAGTGGCTCATCGGGTAGCCGTTCGGCAAGCTTCTCGGTGTTCGCCGATGAAGGTTTGAATGCGCTGGTTGTCCGTGGCGAGCCGTCGTTGATGCAGGAGGCCGAGCAGATTGTGGCCGCTCTGGATGTGCGCCGGGCTCAGGTGATGATTGAAGCGGCGATTGTCGAGATCAGTGACGAGCTGGGCGATCAGTTGGGTGTGCAGCTGGCGGCGGGTGATGAGTCTGCCAACGCCTTCCCGGTGATGGGCACTAACCTTACCAGTGGTGAGGGCATGCTGGGGCTGAACTCGGTGATTGGTGCGCTGGTAGGCGATACCCTGCCGCAGTTGGGCGGCGGCATTACCGTTGGCGCTGGCCAGCGGGATCGGGACGGTCTCACCTGGGGGATTCTGATTCAGGCGCTGTCTTCCTCATCCGCTGCCAACCTGCTTTCGACACCGAGCATCATTACCCTGGATAATCAGGAATCCGAGATTATTGTGGGCCAGAACGTGCCGTTCAGAACGGGGCAGTCGACGGTCACCGGTGATGGAACCACCAACCCGTTTACCACCATTGAACGCCGTGACGTTGGTCTCTCCCTCAAGGTAACACCGACCATCAGTGCCGACGGCCTGGTTCGGCTGGTGGTCGAGCAGACCACCGAGGATATCTCTACCACGACGGTCTCGGGCGCTTCCGATCTGATCACCAACAAACGTGAAATCAAAACCACCGTGCTTGCCGATGACGGTGAAACCGTGGTTCTGGGCGGGCTGATCAAGGATGACTTCCAGGTCAACAAGAGTAAGGTACCGCTGCTGGGAGATATCCCATTGCTTGGGCGCCTGTTCTCCTCGGAGTCTGAAACCCGCATCAAGCGTAACCTGCTGGTCTTCCTGAGGCCGACCATCATGCTCGGCAAAGACGAGAGCGTGGCTGCCACTACCGAGAAGTTTAACCAGCTGTGGGACGTAAACCTTGAAGTCCGCGAAAAGCTCGGCCTGCCCGCCCCGGAAGACCAGCCCTCGGTGGATATGCTGTTCCAGGGGCGCAGGCAATAGGGTCAAGGGGTCTGTCCCCAAAGGGGACTGACCCATTTTGGCAGGCTAGGTACGTGGTTAGACTTGGGTGCAACAGACGGGCAAAAGTGGGTCTGTCCTCCAGGGTCTGTCCCCGCATGGGGACTGACCCATTTTGGAAGACTAGGTACGTGGTCAGGCTTGGTTGCCGCAGACGGGCAAAGGTGGGTCAGTCCCCGTTCGGGGACAGACCCCTTAGTGGCATCGGGCAATCCAGCTGGTCTGCTACCAGCCGCATTAACTCATACTCCCGCACATCCACCTTGCCATCGTGGGTCACGCAGTAGCCGCAGGCGTCGATGACGGCGGGCTTCAGCAGCGGCGACAGCCGATTCAGTATTTCCAGCGCTTCTCTCAGTTCCCGCATGGACACCTTTCCGGCTCTGCTTTCTTCCTGACCGGTACCAAAGCCGGCCATGGCTTCGAGATACAGCTTGTCCGCATCCTCAGGGGTGTCGGTGCCGGCCCGGGCAAACAGGCTGAGCAGGCGCCGCAGGGCCGGCATCACCTGGCGATAATTCCGGTATTTGACCGGTACAACCTGTTCTGCGCCAAGCCCGAGATGCCGGTTCAGGAAGGTGGTCAGGGCCAGCTCGAACAGGCTGACCCGGTTGTCGGCTGCGACCAGCTTCTGAACGTTTTCAAGCAGGGCGTCGCGTTCGTCCGGGTCCAGTTTCCGCAATGCCGGCATGGCCAGTTCCAGTACCGGGAAGCGTGCAGTTTCACCCAGTCTTGCCAGGGCCGGCAGCATCTTGTCCAGCAGGTCTGGCTGAGCGCCCAGTAGCGGGTGATCGGTTAACAGCGCCAGCCGTTGTTTCTGGATGCTCGGCGAAAGATCAAAGATCAGCAGGGCATAGCACAGCTGAATTGCGCCGGCGCGGGTGTAGAGCAGGTTACGGAAGGTGGATGGCAATTGTTCCAGAAGCTGGACGGCAAAGGCTTCGCTCTGGGCGCTGACGGTGCCTACCCGTGTGGACAACTTTTCAGCCAGCTGTGGAGTGTCGGGTGCCAGGGAAGAGCGCACCGGTGATGAGCTACCACGGCCCCTGGCAGGCGCGACAACTTGGTTGACCAGATCGTTCAGGCCAGCCTTGCCGGCCGGCCTCGCGGTGCTCTGGCGCTGCTTTTGGCTTGGTTCCGTGTCTCTCAGGCGGCTGCGCAGGCGAGCCAGCATGCCGGGCTGGATGGCATTGATGCGTTCGTTGATGGGCGGGTGGGACGCGAGCAGGGTGCTGAACTTCATCCGTGCCGACTCGCCAAAACACATGTGGTTCATATCGCTGGCATGGCTGGTGGTGTCCAGGTAGCCGCCCTTCATGCCAATTTTGAACAGGGCGCTGCCTATGCCCTCGGGGTTACGGGTAAATTGTACGGAGGAGGCGTCCGCCAGCATTTCCCTTTGCCGGGATACCGCAGCCTGAATCAGCCGGCCGAAGAACACACCCACATAGCCGATGATCATCAGGGCCAAACCGATCAGGCCCATTGCAGCCTGCGCACGGCCATCCCGATTTCGGCTTCGGCCGCCGCTGTAGAAACCTGCCCGAAGCAGGAACTGGCCAATCTGACCAAGCATCAGAATGCCGGCCAGCAGCGCAATCAGCCGGACGTTAATGCGCATATCGCCATTCAATATATGGCTGAACTCGTGCCCCACCACGCCCTGAAGCTCGTCTCTGGTGAGGTGGGTAAGTGCGCCGTGGGTAACCACCATAACGGCCTCACCAGGCGTGTAGCCGGCCACAAAGGCGTTGATGCTGGTTTCGTTGTCCATCACGTACAGGTCTGGCACGGGCACGCCACTGGCGATGGCCATTTCCTCCACGATGTTGCGAAGCTTGCGTTCTTCAGGATCGTTGGTGTCGGGCTCAATCGGGCGGGCGCCCACCATTTTGGCCACCCGGCTACCGCCACCGGCCAGGTCTGCCCAGCGAACCAGCGAGCCGACCCCTATAAGCAACACCACCGCAAGTGCGGTGGTGAGCCCGTGGCTGGAGGTGAGCCAGTAATGGAAGGGTAGAGCCGAGGTTTGGCTGCGGGTGACCAGATACCCGACCAGGCAAACAGCCAGGGTAATCAATGTGACGGCTGTCAGAAACAGGACGATTAACAGGCCGGTATTGCGCCGGGCATGGGCCTGGCGCTGGAAGAAACCGGGGTTTGCCATGATTCAGGCCTCAGAAGCTGACTTTTGGTACCTGGCGCGCTTCCGGGGTTTCCAGTTGCAGCTGGGCGGTTTCCTTGAAGGCAAACATGCCGGCAACAATATTGTTCGGGAACTTCTCGCGGAAAATGTTGTAGGTCATCACGCCGTCATTGTAGGCCTGGCGGGCAAAGGCCACCCGGTTTTCGGTGCTGGAGAGTTCTTCCATCAGTTGCTGGATGGTTTCGTTGGCTTTCAGTTCCGGGTAGTTTTCAGAAACGGCGTAGAAGTTTGCCAGGGCTTTGGTCAGCAGGTTCTCGGCACTGCCCAAACGCTGGATCTTGGTGCCGTCCCCCGGGTCTTTCGCCGCGTCTTTCTGGGCGCTGACGGCGTTGTTGCGGGCTTCCATCACCTGGGTCAGCGTCGATTTTTCGTGAACAAGGTAGGCCTTGGCGGCTTCCACCAGGTTGGGAATCAGGTCATGGCGGCGCTGTAGCTGCACATCAATCTGCGCAAAGCCATTCTTGAACTGATTACGCAGCGATACCAGGTTGTTGTAGATAAACACCAGGTACAGTATGACAACGGCAATAACAACAAGGCCGATGACGGTCGTTCCCATGACTACTCCTCAGGGTGAAAGGTTCAGGCGTTATTTTCCACGATACGGGCATGGAAAGTCTGTACAAACGTCTCAAATTCCTTGGGTGGCAGTGGCTTGCTGAAAAAGTACCCCTGGGCCAGTTTACAACCACGCTGGCTCAGATAGTACTCTTGCTCAGCGGTTTCAACCCCTTCGGCCACAACGGTGAGGTTCAGGCTTTTGCCAAGATCAATGATGGTGTTGGCAATTCGTGTGTCTTCCTCGTTGACCAGCAAGTCCCGAATGAACTGCTTGTCGATTTTCAGGTGCTGAACCGGCATCTGCTTCAGGTAGGTGAGAGACGAGTATCCGGTGCCAAAATCGTCCACCGCGATGCTGATGCCTGCCCGATGCAGGCGATGCAGCTTGGCCACGGCGTCGGTGAGATTGGTCATGAAGCTGGTTTCGGTGACCTCAAGCTCTAGCCGGCCGGCGGGAATGTTGTGGCGTTTCAGGGTGTTCAGGATGTCATCGACGATGGATTCCTGGCGAAGCTGAACAGCAGACAGGTTCACGGCAATTCTGAGGGGAGAACCTTCACTGGCCCATCGAGCGGCTTGCCAGCAGGCCTGGTCCAGTACCCATTGGCCAATCTCGACGATGGCGCCATTGGACTCGGCAACGGGGATGAAGTGATCAGGAGGAATCATGCCTCGCTCGGGATGTTCCCAGCGCAGCAGTGCTTCGGCACCGATAATGCGTTTGGTCTCGAGGTTGATCTGAGGCTGGTAAACCAGATGGAACTCGTGGTTTGCCAGTGCGTTACTCAGGTCTTTCTCAAGCTGTTTGCGCTCCCGGATCTCCTGATCAATGCTGGCTACGTAGAACTGGAAATGATTGTGTCCGTTCTGTTTGGCCAGTGCCATGGTCTGTTCTGCGCTTTGCAGAAGCCGGTCGGCCTGGTCAGCATCGGAGGGGAACAGGGCAATACCCAGGGTAGCCGTCATGGATATGCGATGGTTGCCGGCGTTGATCGGGGTGGCGAAGCTGCCCAGAATCTTTTCGGCGGTATCGGCTGCCTGAAATCCATCGCGAAGCCGCTTCTCGACAACGACAAACTGGTCGCTGCCCAGCCGGGCAACACTGAACCGTTCCGAAGGCAGGTTGGCGGTCAGGCGACTGGCGACCGTCTGCAATATGGTGTCGCCAGTTCGGAAGCCGCACTGTTCGTTCACGGATTTGAAGTCATCAATGCCGCAAACCATCAATGCCAGTGTGCCATGGGATTCCCTGGCAGACACGATGTCGTGTTGCAGGTCTTCCATGAATGCATCGCGGCTGGGCAGCCCGGTCAGAGTGTCATAGCGTGCCAGGCGGTTGACCCGATCTTCGGCTTCCTGATGCCTTTTCTGGCTCTCAGCGATAGAGACCAGAAGATTATTGGTGGCGTTCACCCATAGCCCAAGCTCGTCTGCCCGATGTCCGTCCGGAACCGCAATCAGCCGGTCGTCGGGCCGTGCCGGGTCGACTTTGCGAACGGATTGTACAATGCGTAAAAGGGGGCGGGTAAGCACCAGATGGAACACCACGAACAGTACAAGGCCCAGAATCAGTGCCAGTGCAATGCCCGAACCAAAGGTGATCAATGCGCGGTTCAGCCAGTTCTCAGCGATAGGGGCAGTGTCGTAGCGCACTTCAAGGTAGCCGTAGATCGTGTCTGGGCTGGTGCCTCGGTGCAGGCTTTCGCGGTATTCACGAATGCTGCCGAAAATGGGGTCGGTAATTGGGCGGAATGCCCGGTTTTGCAGTGGCCTGAGCCGGCCGCCCAATTGGTCGCCATCCGGGTGAGAAATGCGAGCCAGGTGAATGGGCTCCAGCGCGAAAAGGCCATCAACCACTTGCTGGGCCAGGGTGTCATCAATACTGAAAGCGGACTGGGTGGCGGCGTAACGAACCATTGCCATGGTCTGGTTGGCCTGGCGTTCCAGTTCCATGGATACCCGCCTGGCGTCGAGAGCAACCTGAACGGTGCTGACCAGGATGCCTGTCAACAGGGCGACAATCAGCACCCAGCGCAGGATTCGGTATCCCAGGTGATTTTCAACTTTGAAGGCAGTTTGCATTCCGAGTCTTGTGGCTCATCTGTCCGGATTGTTCTTGAGTGCCGGCGCCGGGGTCAGGCCTGCCGTTTACGACAGTATGGTTCAGATTTTTTGCAACTGCATGGAGTATGGCCGATTTTTTCAAATAATCATGGGTGGGCGTGTATCGATTTGTTGCGGTTTTGTCGCATCTGGATACAGAAACGCCCGCCAGGCTGACCTGGCGGGCGTTCAGGCGGAAGCGGCCGGGCAGCTTCCGATGGCACTACTCTGTGATCAGGCCAGATTTTCGTTAACGAAATTCCAGTTGACCAGGTTCCAGAAGCCTTCGAGGTAGTTCGGGCGGCTGTTCCGGTAGTCGATGTAGTAGGCGTGTTCCCAGACGTCAACGGTCAGTACCGGCTTGTCAGCGCCGGTCAGCGGAGTTTCCGCATTGCTGGTATTGACGATGGCTACGCTGCCGTCGGCCTTCTTCACCAGCCAGGTCCAGCCTGAGCCGAAGTTGTTGGCGGCTTTGTCGTTGAATTCTTTCTTGAACTCTTCGAAAGAACCAAATGCCTTCTCGATCGCCTCTTTGGCAGCGCCAGTGGGCTCGCCACCGCCGTTCGGGCTCAGGCAGTTCCAGAAGAAGGTGTGGTTCCATACCTGCGCAGCGTTGTTAAACAGTGGGCCGCTCGCGCTCTTGATAATGTCTTCCAGGGATTTGCTGGCATTATCGGTGCCGTCGATCAGGCCATTCAGCTTGGTGACGTAGGTCTGGTGATGCTTGCCGTAATGGTATTCCAGGGTTTCCTGGGACATGTGCGGTTCCAGTGCGTTTTTTTCGTAAGGCAGTGCGGGAAGTTCAAATGCCATGAGGTCGTTCTCCCTGTCTCTCTGTTTATGTTGAATGTGTACGTCACAGCAATATAAGGGCGATTTGAGCTAAATCAACCCCTTGGTGTAAGAGTACTTGTAAACTCGGGGCTGCCGGGCAGGAACTGTGCGCAGTTCCGGACCCGCCAAACCAGCTCTTCATAGCTGTCGGCCAGAATATTTACATGCCCCAGCTTGCGCCCCGGGCGCTCACCTTTATTGTAGAGGTGAACATGAGCGTAGGGCAGTTCCAGTATGCGTTCAATGTCTCCATGCTCGCCGATGATGTTTATCATGCAGCTAAGCCCCCGGGCTTCCACATTACCCAGGGCATGGCCGCTGACAGCGCGAATGTGGTTTTCAAACTGACTGGTCATGGCGCCTTCGATGGTCCAGTGCCCGGAGTTGTGCACTCGCGGCGCCATTTCGTTGGCGACCAGCCCGTCATTGGTTTCAAAAAGCTCGAGGGTTAATACGCCCACGTAGTTCAATTCGTTCAGCAGAGATTTGATGTATTTCTCTGCGTCTTGCTGAATGTGTGCCTGAAGGGCAGGCGCGGGAGCAATGGAATAACGAAGGATGCCTTCGTGGTGGGTGTTCTCGGCGATGGGGTAGAAGGCCAGGTCGCCGTCCTCGGCGCGCACGGCAATAATCGATACTTCACGTTTGAAGTTGACGAACTTTTCGACGATCACCCGTGGGTGCCCGATGCTGCTCCAGGCGGCTTGTGCTTCTTCCGGTGTTTTCAGGACGGCCTGGCCTTTGCCGTCGTAGCCTTCGGTGATGGACTTGGCAATCACCGGGCAGCCGAGTTCTTCGGCAGCGGCTTTGAGTGACTCGGCGCTGTCTGCAATTTGCCATTGGGGTGTGGGGATGCCCAGGCGGCCGAACAGGGTCTTTTCGGCTTCGCGGTTCTGGCAAACTTCCAGGGCTCTGGGGCAGGGATGCACGGGTTTGTGTTTGGCGAGTTCTTCTGCCACGGTGACGGGCAGGTGTTCGAATTCGTAGGTAACGCGGTCCACCCGGGAGATGAAGTCGTCCAGGTATTGGCCGTCACGGTCGATGATCACTTCGCCAAGGCCGGCGCTGGGGCTGCCGGACATGTCATAGAGCACGAAGTCTTTGGCCAGGGGGTAGCCTGCGAGGGCTAGCATGCGGCCTAGCTGGCCGGCGCCAAGTACACCAATTCTCATGTAATTTCTCCTGCCACTGTTTCGGCTCTGACATTGGTGGTGTGAGCAGTTCGGGGAAGGCTTTCCAAAACACGCTCAAGCCCATCCATGGGGCGCTTGGGCTTCGCCATCCATGGCTCCGCACAGTTTTGGAAAGCCTTCCCCGAACTGCTCATCCAGCCTTTGGAGTTGGCTTCACTGATCTCTGGGATCAGGGTTATCCAGAATTGTTTGTGTCTGTTTCGCTCTGAACTCGTCAACAGCCTTGCGGACGCCATCATCAGACGTGCCGATAATCTGTGCTGCCAGCAGACCAGCGTTGGTTGCCCCGGCTTTGCCGATAGCCAGGGTGCCAACGGCGATGCCGCCGGGCATCTGTACGATAGACAGCAGTGAATCCAGGCCGTTCAGGGCCTTTGATTGTACCGGAACGCCCAGTACTGGCAGAGAGGTCTGGGAGGCAACCATGCCGGGCAGGTGCGCGGCACCGCCGGCGCCTGCAATGATGACTTTCAGGCCGCGGTCGGCTGCGGTTTTGGCGTAGTCAAAGAGCAGGTCGGGGGTGCGGTGGGCGGAGACCACCCGGGTTTCGTAGGCGACGCCGAGTTTCTCGAGCATGTCGGCGGCGTGTTCCATGGTGGGCCAGTCGGATTTCGAGCCCATGATGAGTCCTACAAGCGGCTGCATATGCAACTGTCCTGTGATAATTGGAAAGCCGGCCATTGTATGTTTTGCCTACCTACCATGCAACACAGGGTGGGCGTGGTTCCGGTAATCTTTAAAAGGCTTCATTTTAACGGATTGTTAAGTGCGGGTATTATCGTGGCTGACATTTTGACCATCCCGATTCAGGAGTAGTAATGGAACCCATTCGCCCGGACGATGACGAGCTGAGAGCTGAGCCCCCTATTGGTGGCGCCGAGCCCAGAAAACCTGATGGGCAAAAGAGGAAATCGGCCAGTAAACGGCAGAAGCCCCCAAAGCCGCCGAAACCGGAGAAGACGTCTGGCGGTGGCGGCCCGGGAGGTGGGTTGTTGATGTGGCTTTTGTTGGTGGTCGTGGCCGCAGGCGCGGGTGCCGGCTGGTATGTTCAGAATGAGCGTATTGAAGCCCTGGAGGGGCAGCTGGAAGAGGCCGATTACTGGGCTCGGCAGAGTAAGCTGGCGCTGGCCCGTTTTGAGGGTGAATTATCGGAAACCGGGGAGTCGCTGCAGGAGCGGGGAGCTTCCCTGGAGGAGAAGATTGCAGCTAATGACAAGCGCCTGGATTCAGCAGACAGTGAAATCCGTAAGCTCTGGGTGGTTGCCAACGAACGCAATAAGAAGCGTCTCGATGAGCATCAGCAAAGGTTGGCGGAGGTTGATGATCAGCTTGCCCAGGCAAACAAGTTGGTGGCTGATCTGACCGCATCGTTGGAGCAGGCGCGCAACGGTTTGTCAGCAGATGTGGCGCAGGTGCGGCAGCGACTTGACGATTCCGTTGCTTCGCTGGAGCGGGCCAACCAGGAGGCGACGCAGCAGTTGACGCGGCTGAGCCAACAGATCGGGGATGTGGATCAGGTTGTTGAGAGCCGGATAAGGCGGTTTGAGCAGGAACAGAAGCTGGGGATCAGTGGCATGGAGGGCCAGATTGCCGTGCTGGAGCAGAAGATGGACGCCATGGCGGGCGACGGCGAGGTCCGGGCTTTGAGGAATCAGCTGTCTGAGCTCAAGAAAACCGTTGATGCGGTGGATGCGTCGCGGTCTCAGCTTACTTCCCGGCTGGTCAGGCTGTCGGAGGAGGTAAACCAGCTTCGCTCGCAGGTTTCCGGAAACTAGACCCTCTTGTTCCTGCGAAGGCTTGGCTTCCAGGGTGCTTTGGGGGTGAATGTAACGATTTGTATTCATCCCTTGCGGTAGCTCTCATTTCTATTGAGTGGCAGTTGATATCATCGGCTAACTCGATAGGGATGAAGAGTGCATAACAATGAAAAAACGAGTGCCTTACCTTCGGAACGCTATCGCCCTGTTGTGTGTGGTGGCGCTCTCCGGTTGTACCATCTATCAATCTATTGGCAAGAGCGTGGGAGCTTTCCTGCATCCTGTGTCGGGGCATGACTTTGTCCATATCGACACCGATGCCTGGGACCAGAGCAATGCCGTGTTGTACTTTTATCGCACCCACTCCCAATGGGCGGCGGATGAGATCGAGTCTCCCAGCGTCTACATTGACGACAAGCACTACTTCAATATACGCAACAACAGCTACACCTGGCTTGAAGTGAAACCCGGTGATCGGCACATCGCCATGCGGCGGCCACTGCTGGGGCTTGAAGGGCTGAATTCGTTCAGCTTGAGCCTGATTGCCGATGCCACACTGCGGGTTGAGCCCGGCAAGATCTATTACCTGCGTTACAACGAGCTGACCGAGCCGGAGCGGCGCCATCCGGATCTGGACCCGGATCATCCTCTGGCCAGTGGCGATCTGCAGCTGGTGACCCGTGACTACGCCATGCAGTCTGGTCAGATTGTTTCGACTCTGTTCCTCAACAGCGATCTGCTGGCGCCGAATCATGCTGGTGCTTCCATTGTTGAGGTCAATGAAGACATGGATTACAAGAAGCGAAAGGCGGCGTTGGAGGAAGAGCGGGAGCTTGAGATTGAGCAGCTGAAACAACAGGGTAAGTATGAGTCTGCCTCCTGGTACTGGCCGTTCGGTGGTGGCCCCACAGAGCCCCTTGAGGCGGATCAGAAGCTGGAGGCGCTGGAGCGGGATTACGCAAAGCTGGAATTGGAACGTAAGCAGCGGCGTGAAGAGGAATCCGGCGGCTGGTGGATTTTCTGAGCGAGGGTTGTCTACACTGGAGTTGGTTGACTGCGGTGAGATAAAAACAATGTCGCTCAAAGATAATCTGGTAGTTCGATTCGAGAAAGTGGCGGGGCGCCTGGTGCCCTATCTGGAAGAGTCCTGGCGGGATGTCATGGTTAAGCTGGATGATCTCAACCGTTCGCTGGCCAGTCAGGCGATTCCGAATGAACGGCGAGACAAAGTCAGTGAGTTGGCGTTGCGTCAGAAGGGCGAGCAGGCGGGCCAGAAAACCGGGGAGGTGCGCGACTTTCCTGGCGGGCGCAAACGGCACACAAGCTCCTGATTTTGATTAATAAATGCTCAGGTAATGCCGGGTCAGAAAAAATTCATGAATTTTCCGGAAAACATTTGACACGGTGAGTGAAATGCTTAAAATGCGCGTCTCACTTGGTTGATGCAGCAAGGCTGAATCAACAAGCGCCAAGCGCAACAAGTGACCGCTTTGAGCCTGAAGAACAGTAAGGCCACGAAGTGGGTGGTTAGCTCAGCTGGGAGAGCATCGCCCTTACAAGGCGAGGGTCGCAGGTTCGATCCCTGCACCACCCACCATTTTCAAGCGGTTTCAGGTTCGGCGTTTATTTACAGCGTTGAATCGATGCGGAGCGGTAGTTCAGTTGGTTAGAATACCGGCCTGTCACGCCGGGGGTCGCGGGTTCGAGTCCCGTCCGCTCCGCCAACTTTTTCCCGGGTGGTTAGCTCAGCTGGGAGAGCATCGCCCTTACAAGGCGAGGGTCGCAGGTTCGATCCCTGCACCACCCACCAGATGTGAAGAAAAGCAGATCCAAGCGGATCTGTTTTTTTTCGCCTGAAGGAAAGTCTGATCGTTTCCCTGATACAAAAAACCGGGAGCTCAATGCCCCCGGTTTCTCGTCGTTCAGGCTTTTGCAAGGCCCGGCATCATTTGCCGATCAGCGACTGCCCGCACACCCGCACAACGTTGCCGTTAACGCCGGCAGAAGCCGGGTTGCAGTACCAGGCAATGGCTTCTGCCACGTCTACGGGTTGTCCGCCCTGAGACAGACTGTTCATGCGCCGGCCCGCTTCGCGGATGGTGAATGGCATGGCGGCGGTCATCTGGGTTTCGATGAAGCCGGGGGCAATGGCGTTGATGGTTATGCCGTTTTTCAGGTGCTTCGCCATAGACTCTACATAACCGATCACACCGCTCTTGGCGCAGGAATAGTTGGTCTGGCCGAAGTTGCCGGCAATACCGCTGATGGAGGAAATGCACACAATACGGCCGTTGTCGCGCATCAGCTTGCGCTCGGCCAGTTCTTCATCGATCAACTCTTCAGCAGTCAGGTTGACAGCGATCGTCATATCCCAGAAGTGCTCTGGCATGTTTCCGAGGGTTTTGTCGCGGGTAATGCCGGCGTTGTGAACCACAAAATCAACCCCGCCGGTTTCTTTTTCGATGAAATCTGCTATCAGCTTGGGTGCCTTTTCTTCCGTAATGTCGCAGGCCAGCGCCTTGCCTTTGGTGGCGTCGGTTACTTTCTGCAGTTCCTCCAATGCCGGGGGGATATCCAGGCCGATAACGGTTGCGCCGTCACGGGCCAGGGTTTCTGCAATGGCTGCGCCAATGCCCCGGGAGGCGCCAGTGACCAGGGCTACTTTGCCGGCCAGCGGAGCCACCGGGTTGGTGGCTTTGGCCTCCTCTGCTTTGCCAATACGCACCGCCTGGCCGGAAACATAAGCCGAGCGTGCAGACAGGAAGAAGCGAACCGTGGAATCCAGCTGGTTCTCGGCGTTCGGAGCCATCCATACCAGGTTGGCCGTGCAGCCCTTCTTGCCGATTTCCTTGCCAACGGCGCGGACAAAGCCTTCAAGGGCTTGCTGGGCGGCGGCCTGGGGTGCCTTCCGGCAGGTGTGAGGGTCCTGGCCTATCACCAGCACTCGGCCATTGGACGCCAGTTTGCGGATGGTCGGATGGAAAAAGTCGTACAGGGCGCGCAGTTCCTGAGGGGTTTTGAGACCGGTCGCATCGAATACCAGGGCTGAGAACTTTCCGTTCACTTCGCCGGACACATCCAGCGCCTTGGCTTTGTTGCCCGCCTGAGCGGAGTCCGCCAGGGTTTCGATGCCCGTGGCATGGTGCAGGCCCGCCGGGCTGGCGCCAATGATTGAGCCGAGCGTGGCGATAGCGCGGGCACCGGCGCCTGCACCAATCAATACGTCGCCTTCAATAAATGGCTGGTCGACCCGCTTCAGGCGGTTGAGGGGCGCCGGGGAGGGCAAGCCCAGCGACTGTGCAGCGGTTTTGCCAACCGGAGTGTTAACCAGTTTCAGGTAGAGGTCAGACATGATGTTCTTCCTTGTGAGTTTGGTTGAGTATGAAATAGCCCAAAGGGTAAAGCTTCTGCCAGTTATTGGATTGACTCAACTCAGTCATGGCGTTGTCAGAGTTGCCAATGAGCAACGGGCGCCAGGCGCTAGACTCTGGGCTAACCTGAATCAAACCACTTATGATCACCACTGAAGGGACAGTTTGCTATGGCACAGGCACCAAAAACCACTCGTACTGGCACGGAATCCGGTTCTCGGGCTACCAAAAAAGCGCCCGGCATTCGCCGCGTTGCCGTTATTGGCGGTAATCGCACGCCATTTGCCCGCTCCAACACCGCCTACAGTAAAATCAGTAATCAGGAGCTGCTGACATCCACACTTCGGGGCCTGGTGGATCGCTACAACCTCCAGGGCATGAGGCTGGGCGAGGTGGTCGCTGGCGCGGTGATCAAACACTCCCGGGACTTCAACCTTACCCGTGAGTCGGTGTTGAGCTCGGGCCTGGCGCCGGAAACGCCGGCCTACGACATCCAGCAGGCCTGTGGTACCGGGCTTGAGGCCGCCATTCTGGTGGCGAACAAAATTGCTCTTGGGCAAATTGAATGCGGTATCGCCGGCGGTACCGATACCACGTCGGATGCGCCCATCGGTGTGGGTGAGGGCTTGCGGGAAATTCTTCTGGACCTGAACCGTGCCAAAACCGCCAAGGAACGCCTCAAGATTCTCGGCCGTTTCCGTCCGGGCCATCTGATGCCGGAGATTCCGGAGAATGGCGAGCCGCGTACCGGACTGTCCATGGGGGATCACTGTCAGGTCACGGCGAAGGAGTGGAATATTGCCCGTGAGGACCAGGATCGCCTGGCCTGGGAAAGCCACCAGAAGCTGGCCAAGGCCTATGACGAGGGCTTCTTTGAGGATCTTCTGACACCGATGGCGGGTCTGGATAAAGACAACATCCTGCGCCCGGATACCACCCTTGAAAAATTGGCTACATTGAAGCCCTGTTTTGATCGTGAAAACGGCACCATGACTGCTGCCAACAGCACCGCCCTGACGGATGGCGCCTCCTGCGTGTTGCTGGCAAGTGAAGAGTGGGCCGAGGCCAATAAGATGGAAGTGAAGGCCTGGCTGACGTTCTCTGAAGTGGCAGCGGTGGACTTCGTGGACAAGAAAGAGGGCCTGCTGATGGCGCCGGCCTATGCCGTGCCGCGTATGCTGGAGAAGGCAGGTCTGACCCTGCAGGATTTCGACTTCTACGAAATTCACGAAGCCTTCGCCGCCCAGGTATTGTCTACCCTCAAGGCGTGGGAAGATCCGGTCTTTTGCAAGGAGCGCCTGGGTCTGGACAAGCCGTTGGGCAGTATTGACCGGGCAAAGATGAACGTGAAAGGCTCGAGCCTGGCAACCGGCCACCCGTTTGCCGCCACTGGCGGTCGTATCGTCGCAACCCTGGCCAAATTGCTGGAAGAAAAGGGCAGTGGTCGAGGCCTGATTTCCATCTGTGCGGCGGGCGGTCAGGGCGTGACGGCGATTCTGGAGCGCTAAGTTACGGGAAAACCGTAATTTCCTTTGACAGGGGCAACTTCACGCCGTATTATTCGCGCCACGTTGATCGGGGTGACCCGGTAAACAACCAGTTTGATGCGGGGTGGAGCAGTCTGGTAGCTCGTCGGGCTCATAACCCGAAGGTCGTAGGTTCGAATCCTGCCCCCGCTACCATATAAAAGAAAGGCAGATCAGTAACTTACTGGTCTGCCTTTTTTGTTTTTGCGGCGACCAAATTCCCCTGTGACGTATATGTGACACATATGTGCCAATCCCTGTGACATCCTATTTTGATGGTTGGGTGAGATTGACCGTAAGTCTTTCTATGTCACACGCCAAATAATCCCTCAGCGGACGACTCGGTCATCCCTCATTTAGCAATCCCCTCCCTGGAATTATCTTGGCTATCTTTAATTTTTACCTATTGGTCTTCCTGAAACTCCAGCAGATCGCTGACCTCACATTTGAATAATTTACAGAGTTTGTCGAGCGCATCAAGATCGATCCGTTGAGCGGTCTCTTTGTAAAGCAGAGTCACCGTGTTGCGGTTCAGGCCGGTCTCTCGCGCCACATCCACGATCTTCATTTTGTGCTCGCCCATAATGCGGGCCAGGTGGCATCGAATCATCTCTAATTTATCCTTAATGAAAAAATATCATCCAGGATGACAAAAAGCGCTTGCAAGTGTTCTTTTGTTGCATAAAATGTCATTTAGGATGGCATTCTGATATAGGGGATGTCTTTTGTTGATCTAGCGTATCGCAACGGAAGGAATTTTTCGATGGAAAACTCTTACACCTATCTGACCACTGAAGAACTGGCTGGTCGAATCAAATATGACTGTCGGACCATTCGCCAGTGTCTGAAAGACACGGTTCTCCTAGAGGGCAAGCACTACATCAAGCCGTTCGGCCGCCGCAAGATTCTTTTTCTTTGGGAGGAAGTCGAAAAGGAAATGTTAGACGGTGCCCGGGAGAATGAGTTTTTGGCAATTCCTATGGCGAACGGGGTGGTTTGTCATGGGTAAGGTGAGGGCAAGGAAAGAGACAGGAAAGCTGTATTTGGACTTTATGTACGCAGGTCACCGGTGTCGTGAACAAACGGCACTGCCGGACACGCTTGTAAACCGCAAACGTGTAAACGCACTTTTGCAGAAAGTTGAGGCCATGATTCTCTTGGGTGACTTCAACTATGCGGAGTATTTCCCTGATAGTCGTAACCTCAAGAAGGTTCAAGCCAACCAGGCAGGTGCTGGGACTGGCAGCAACTCAGAAAATGGCAAAGCATCTGATACTCCTCTGTTCGCAGACTTCGCTGACCAGTGGTTCCTCGAATCGAAAATCCAGTGGCGGAACTCCCACACTCGTAATGTGGAATCCATTCTGGCCAGCTCTCTGAAGCCAGCCTTCAAGGATAAACGGGTAGGCGAGATTTCCAAACCAGACATTTTGGCTGCGCGTAACAAGATGGCTCGGCGGAAGGGAAGGGGGGCAAGTGGTTTGATGGCGCCCAAAACCATCAACAGCCACATGACCATTCTGCGGATGATTCTGACGGAGGCGGCGGAGCGGTTTGACTTCACTAATCCCTACCTGAACATCAAGCCGCTGAAGCAGCAGAAGGTACACATCGAGCCCTTCTCCCTGAATGAGGTAGAAAAGATCCTCGAAACAGTCAGGGAAGATTACCGCAACTACTACCTGGTGCGTTTCTACACCGGCATGCGCACAGGGGAAGTTGACGGCCTCAAGTGGGAGCATGTGGATTTCGATAAACGGGAAATCCTGGTGCGAGAAACCCTCATTCATGGCCAGACCGAGTACACCAAAACAGATGGCTCTCAGCGGGAAATTCCCATGTTTGGCCCGGTGTACGATGCACTCAAGGCCCAGTACGAGGCCACCGGCAAGCTCAGCAAGTTCGTATTTTGCAACCGGCTGGGTGAGCCACTTGACCATAACAACGTGACTAAGCGTGTCTGGTACCCGCTGCTGGAGCATCTCAAGCTAAAAAAACGCCGTCCCTACCAGACGCGGCACACAGCGGCGACGTTGCTCCTCGCCTCCGGTGAGAACCCGGAGTGGGTGGCCAGAACTCTCGGCCATTCTTCAACGGAAATGCTGTTTAAAGTGTATTCCCGATACATCCCGAACCTGACTCGTATGGATGGCAGCGCCTTTGAGCGTCTGATTCAGAGTCGGGTCATCGAAAACGATAAGGAGGCAGGTGATGAAACTGAATGATCTGCGCCCGTTGACCCAGGAAACGTTCAAAGGCACCTACCGTCTGACAGGGCGTGTTGCTTGTTTTGATGATGAGGGTATCCCGTATCTGAAACTTCGCTTGAGCAGTTGTGCCAGCGACATTGTTGTATTGGCGGTGATCGGCTCTATCGTGATCCCAGAGCATCTCGGGCATATGGATCTAGTTGTAGTCAAAGGACAGGCCTGTGTTGGTACGGAGGAAAGTGAGATTTTGCTGACCGATATCCGTCGCCCGTTGCAGGCAGACGTTGCCGGCTTGCCGGCACTGCAGACTTTGCCACGAACGTTCTGCCCTAAGCCGGAGGCACTGGATCAGCTGGTGGCTGCGGTACGGTCTTTGCGGTCAGCCCCATTACAGATGTTCATTAAGCGAGTATTGGAGCGCCGTGACAGATTGGAGGTTTTCCTGAAAGCTCCGGCAAGCAGGAATTACCATCACAGTGAGCCCGGTGGTCTGCTGGCTCATTCCCTGGAGGTGGCGAAGAACGTTCTGGTCATGACGAAGGCCAATGAACCCGAGATGCCTTGGGAGCTTCAGGAGCTCGGTTTCGTCGCTGGTTTGTTGCACGATATTGGCAAGACCTACACCTATGATACGTGGGGTAAGCCGACAGCAACTGCAAGGTTGTGCGACCATGCCGACATGACTTTAGAGGCCTGCGCCTACGGCCTGGCTTATCTTGACAAGGTAGACCCTGATGCGGCTCTTGCACTCCGGCACATTTGGACCTGTGCCTCGCCCGGTGCTCGCTACGGTGTCAGCCCTGCGATGACGCTTGCCCGTTATGTTCGGGACGCCGATGCCCAGAGTGCCATGGCTGACAATCAGCGGAAGGCCTATCGAAAGCGCCAGCCAATCGGTTTTGGGCGGCTCGGAAACAACACATATTGGCGGCCATCGATAGAAGCTCACGGATGAGGCGGATGAAAACTACAGTGAGGGGTGTGAGCACGTTGCGGCCACACCCCTTTTTTATTCGATGTTGTGTGAGGACAGCAGCTGGGCCGTGAAACAGGCATTTACCCGGCAACGGTGCTAAGGTCAGGAAAAATATAGCCTCCAGAGCGAAGGATATGCTGAAGATATACTACCTCCACGGCTTCGCCAGTCACTTCGATATCACCAGCGACAAACTCAAAACGCTCGCCAGGCTTGGCCCTGTCTATGGTCACGACATCGATTACACCCAAGGCTCGGAAGACGTTATCGAAGAGAGCTTGGACAAACTGATGCAAGTAAACCCAGACCTTCTGGTTGGGACTTCGATGGGGGGATGGCTTGCGGGTATTCTGGGTGCCGAATCCGGCATTCCGTTTGTCGCCATCAACCCGGTGACGGATCCTGGTCACACTCTCAAGCCCTGGATAGGGCAGGGTGTTGATCATCAGGGGCAGGCCTATCAACTGACGGACGAAGTGGTTTCTAGCTACTATCCTTTCACCCACTATGGTAGCGGGTTGGTACTGCTGGATCAGGGGGATGAACTGCTTCCGTGGAACGACACCGTAAGGGCGCTTGGGGACTATTTTCCGGTTCATAGCTTTGAGGGCGGCAGCCATCGGTTTGAGCACATGGAAGAAGCGCTAGACCTTGTTCGGGAGCATGTGAAGGATTAATGCTACGAGGGGCGGCGTTAACGACAGTGCGACTGTTCCTCACTCGGCTTAGGTGCGACCGAATGTGTCAGAGCGCGACCTAACACGTAACCGGCTGCCACACCCACCAGCGCCGTCACCGGCCCGATCAGGCCGCCCAATAAGCCGCCAATAAACATCAGTATTACGCTTTTCATACAGACTCCTCCCACCTTCCTGGCAGCTGCACTATTCCGAGTATAAGGCATTGTGCCCAGCGATGGGTTGACCTGCTGATATTGTCTCGCCAAAATACTGTATATTCAGACAGTATCCGGTGTAAAGCATGTCCTGCATTCTGCTTGGTGACTTTGAGTCCTTCTCTCGCCTGAACATTCCGATGTTTCTGGAGCGGGTCTCCGCTGGCTTCCCATCGCCGGCGGAGGACTACGTTGAGAAAACCATTGACCTGAACGAGCTGTGCATCCAGCACCCGGCTGCCACGTTCTTTGTGCGAGTTCAGGGGGAGTCTATGGTTGAGGCGGGCATCTATCCCGGCGATGTCCTGGTGGTAGACCGATCACTGCGGGCCAGGCATGGAGATATCATCATCGCCAGCCTGGAAAGCGAGATGACGGTCAAGCAGTTGCATTTGACGCCACCGCCCGTTCGCCTCCTTCCAAGGAATTCAGCGTACCGGCCTATTACCGTCGAGGGCGATATGGTGATGGAGGTGTTTGGTGTGATCACCAATGTCATCCGGTCACTCAAGCGGGGAGGGCAGGGATGACACCTGAATCGGCAGTCTCCTTTGTCACCGTAAGACGACGGTTCGATTTTCGCAGCATCGAGGTCGGACGCTGGGTGACGCCCCAGGAGCGGGACCGGGCATCCGGCCGGTTCGATCAGGCGCTGTGTGATTTGATGACGATCCTGCGAGGACCGGAGCCATTGATCTCCCTGAGGAGCACGCTGGGCCTGCAGTATGGCATCGGCGGCCGGCTGGGCGTGGCCGCGCACTACATTCCCGCCACCCGGCAACTGGCGCTGGCCAAGAACGCTGGTGCGGGTAGCCTGGCGCATGAATGGTTTCACGCCTTTGATCACTACATGGGTGGCAAAGCTTACCGGAATGCCGGACCGTGCGGCTTCGCTTCAAGTGCCTGGCTGAACAGCGTAAGCAGTAAACCGCATCCACTGAATGAACGGCTAGCCGCCTGCTTCCAGGCCATCATGCTGACGGAGGACGGCACTGCACCCAGCACTTTGTTCCGGGCCTCCCAGGTGGCTGATCAGCACTTGAAAACGGTTTATTACGCCAAACCGGAGGAGCTGTGCGCCCGCGCCTTTGAAGCTTTTATTGAAGACAGTCAGCCGTGTAACCGATTTCTGGTAAACGGAACCGTTCACTCTGATGAAGCCAAGGCGGGTCTGTATCCGCAGGGCGAGCATCGCCAGCGGATCAATGACACCTTTCAGTGTTACTTTGCGGCGCTCGGGGCTGCGTTGTACCGGGAACAGGCCAAAGCCGGATGAGGAAGCCTGTGTTCGCCTTGGTGGATTGCAATAATTCCGGGGCTTTACTAACAGTTAGATGCGATTTTTTCTAGAGAATACAATCGGTTAGGCTAGGTAGCTTTTTTCACGTTTTTTGTTTTTGAGGTGGTCGTCGCACGTTAATCGGGCTCTGCCCATCCGCTATCCATGTGGCTCCAAAGATCAGGCATGGAAGGGCATGGCAGGACTCCACGCGGCAATCGAGTTTCTGGCTGGGTATTACACAGACTTGCCCGCCCGTTTGCATCCGACCTGACCAGTCCTTTGGGCCGGATTCGACCAGCACGCTTCTTGATCATGACCGGCAGAAGACGACCCATTGCTGCCGGTTGCGACAGGCAGCAATGGGCCAATCTCTCTCGTCCGCTGCGTCGGCAGCCGTGTCAGCACATCTTTGAGATAGGCATACGGATCATGCCCATTCATGCATGCTTAGATATCCAGGCAAATTTTGCCGAAATGCTGGTTGGTTTCCTGATACTTGAACGCTTCGACAATCTCGCTCAAAAGGAAATGACGATCAATAATCGGGCGCATGCCATTAGCATTGATGGCTCGGATCATGTCTTGCTGCTGGCTGCGGCTACCCACCAATACACCCTGCAGACGCACTTGCTTGATCAGTGCCGGTACAAAATTCATTGCACCGCTTACGCCACTCAATATCCCGATGACGGAGATGTGACCAGCAACCCGAATTGCAATCATCGATTGCTCAAGCGTCGCAGGGCCGCCGACTTCGATGATGTGGTCAACACCACGGCCACCCGTTAGAGCGCGTGCAGTTTCGCCCCAGTTAAGGTCTCTGCGGTAATTGATCACATGATCAGCGCCTAGCGCTTTCAGACGTTCAAGTTTTTCGTCGCTTGAAGAGGTAGCAATGACGGTAGCACCGGCCATTTTAGCGAACTGCAGGGCGAAAATTGAAACGCCACCAGTGCCTTGGACGAGCACGGTGTCGCCCGGCTTGAGTGAGTCATCGGCCATCAGGGCGCGCCATGCAGTAAGGCCGGCGGTGGTAAGCGTCGACGCTTCAGCATGGCTGTAGCCAGTAGGCGCGAGGGTGAACGATGTGGCTTTGGCCGTCACTTGCTCGCGAGCGTAGCCGTCAATGCCATCACCTGGCACGCTAACAAAGCCTTCAACCAGTGGCGCACCGTTGATCCACTCCGGGAAGAAGGTGCTGACGACCGAGTCACCCACCTTGAATTCAGTGACATCTGGGCCGACAGCAATGACTTCACCTGCACCATCGGCCATGGGGATGCGTTTTTCGGCAGGGCCCCATATACCGGTGACCACCGCGAAGTCGTGGTAGTTGAGCGAGTTGGCGTGAAGGCGTACGGTGATTTCGCCACGCGCTGCGGCTCGGACTTCGCTGCTGCCAACCACAACCTTTTCATAGCCGCCACCGGGTTGGACGAAGATAGCTTTGCTGCTCATAGGGGTTTCCTTATGTTTTCTAATTACGCGAAATAACGAAATGAAAGTTTAAAAATTACAATTCGATGATCAACCTACCCGCAAAGTCATCAATCGCCTGCTCATTGCGCCGGTAGTAAGTCCACTTTCCGATGCGGGTGGTTAGCACGAAGCCTGCACGTTGCAAGATAGCTAAATGTGCAGACGCGGCAGAAGGTGAAAGCCCGGCCTTGTGCTGCAAATGGGTTACGCACACTCCTATCGCAGGATCGCCATGATCCTGAGGTGGGAAATTACTGAGTGGGTCTTTGAGCCACTCCATCATTTGCATGCGAGTGTCATTGCCCAGGGCTTTGAGCTGTTCAAGTATCATGGTCGGCAATGTTACGCTTTTTTACGAAATGTTCAATAAGTAATCTATTACCCTTCGCAAGGGTTTGAAATCAAAAAAACGCATCCAGCTGAATCGCCCCTACTTTTGTAGACGCATTGAATGACTGCTTGGACTACCCCGCTCTGGTAGACATCCCCGGTCTATGCTTGAACGTCCGCTTCTGGCCGTTCTCTGTCGGTCATGGCCACTAAGCGTGCTGGTCAAATCCGATGCAATCGGTGGTCAGGTCGAATGCAAAGGTGGTCACGTGAAATGCAATTTCGCATCTGGCGGCTCGGAACAAAAATTACAGGCCGTTTGATCTGTGGGTCACGTTTTGTGGGAGGGCAGGGCTACTATTTTAAGGTCACCGCTTCTTGCTTTTAGGGCTCGCAGTTCTGCCATCAGAACTTCATTAATCGACGCGAGGTCAGCGGTTTTCAGGCGTAGCTCTTCTAGTTCTTGGCGGAGCAGTTTATTTTTCTCGCGTTCCGCTATGAGATCCTGATGCTTTACGTCGCGTTGGGCACGACTGGAGCGGCCCTGAGCCTCGCGGATTGCCTCGGCCACATTCGGGTAGTGGTTATGGATCAACGCCGTTGAGACGCCCGCCTCACGAGCTACTGCGGCAATAGTGACTTTGGTCTCACCTGTATGGGGTCGGCCACGTTGAATGCGAGCTAACGCAAGACGTAGATCTCGCTCTCGACTGTCGGATGTCTTGCGTGTTGTTTTCATTCGTCAGCGGTCTCAGGTTCAAATTCAAGCTGTTCCAGTACATTCCGACAACGATCCAAATCACGCAGAACGCGCTGTCGACCACCTTCGCCGATGTCTTTACAGTCCAACAATCCTTTTAGGTTGTTGAAGAGACCTTGGTAGACCCCAGCGTGCTGGACACCAATCACAGAGCTGTCGCAGCCGCCACAGCGCGTTCTTTCCATTGTATTGCCGACGCGGCAGCCAGAACCAACATGCGTCTGCCATACCCCAACGATGAGGTGATCGCCGGCGGTCTTGGGTCAAAGATCAACCACCAGAAGAGAAGACCATCCAGCAACATGCTCCAGTTCATGACCCAGTACAGCTCCCGGCTGAGCATGGCGTCGAAATGGATCGATGGCCACAGCCAGAAATAAATGAGCCCAACAAATAGGAAAAGGGCGATAAAGGGCTGTTGCAGAACCTGATAAACCCAACCCAGAGGCCGTAGCGCGCGCCTCCAGCCCGGGCGGATTTTTTCAAACCAGAACCGCAGGACCGGCAACGGATTGGACAGGGCGATAAGGATAGGCCCGATGTGATGAAGAATCAGATGCTGGCCCCGATGGACGAAGAACATGTATTGCGCGTAGTAATCGAAGCGCGTCTGCATCACCGCATAACAGATCAGCACCCCCAGGGTGAACGCAAAAATCCGTAGCGAGCCAGGCCGATCCTGATCCGGCATCCGAATTAGCCCGACGCCATAGAACCCCATCACGAGCATGTAGCTCAGCACGGTCAGCGGCGAGAAATCGTAGGGTAAAAGGTAGTCAAGCAGTGACATAGCGTTGCCGGTTGTTTTGTTGTTATTTCAGTGACCCTACCTTGGATGTCACCAGGTCGTACAGTTCCTGAGGCCCCAGGCGGCTCAAGGTGTCTCCGTTAACGTAGAATGTTGGGGTTCCGGAAATTCCAACCGCCTTAACGTCCGCAGCATCCTGTTGAATAATGCCGTCAATCTCGGGTGAGTTCATACCGGCCCGAGCGGCTTCGACATCAAGTCCGGCTGACTCCGCCGCATCCCATGCTGCGGCGACCTTTGGATCATCGTGCCATTTCGGTTGTGCTTCCATAACAGCGTCCAGTACCGGCTCATAGACCCCCTGTTCACGGGCGGTTTCCAGGATTCTGACGGCCTCTTCCGAGCCTTTGTGAAACAATACGTAGCGCAGTACCAGACGCACGTTGTCCGGGTAGGCAGCCTGAATCTGTTTCACATAGGGATGCATGGCGCGACAACCTTCGCAGGATGGGTCGAAGAACTCGACAATGGTTACCGGCGCGTCCTCAGGGCCAATAACGGGAGAGTAATCCCTCACCAGTGGCGTTTTTTCAACAACGGCGGGTTCATTAGTGCCCTGGGAGCGATCGTAAATAACAAAAGCACCAGCAAAGACAACCAGACAAAAAAGAAGGAGACTGATGACCAGGGTTCGGGTTTGCACGGGAGATCTTCCTATTTTAAATGAGTTTACGGGTTTCAGATTATTCAGGTGTCCGGTAGCAGCCGACTAGGCACCCACCGCAGATAAAGCATCATTCCAAACAGTTCCAACAAAGACTGGACGACAATCACCACGACGGCCACAGCCCAGGCCTCTGGCATTGACAGTGCCAAAGGTAAAACCACGAAGGAGTTGCGTGTTCCTAGGCTGAAGATGACGGTGCGACCGGTTTCTACCGGTAATCGAAAGACCCGGCGCAGAGCCTTTCCAACCAGAGCCGCAGCTAGAAGATAGGCCGGAAATAGAATCATCAAGGGCCAGATAAGTGAGCCGGTACTGTCGATCTGGCTGACCTGTGTCATTGAGATGATGAACAGTACGACTGTCAGCAGAGGGACCGGCATCAGACCCATGAAGCGAATGAACCCGATGGCTTTTCTGGAGTTTTCGGCCCATTTTTCAGTCAGAAATGCCAGGATAAGCGGGACAATAATCAGCCCGCCAAAGGCCGGCAGGAGGTGCCGCCCAAGCTCAAGATTCACGTCGAACTGATTACCCATGAAAAGCCAGAGGTAAAGTGGAAGAAGACCCAGTTGAGCAATCAGCAGAACCGGTGTTGCCGCAATGGCTCGGGTGCTGTCCCCCTTGCCTAGGTGAGTGAAGGTGACAAACCAGTCGGTACAGGGCATCAGCAATACCAGAAGCACTCCCAACTTCAGCGCGTCATTGTCCGGCAGCGCCAATATCAGCAAGGCAGTGATCGCCGGCATGACCAGAAAATTTCCGGTGAGCAAGGCACCCATGAACCGACGGTCCCGGAACATATCAGACAGGTGGGTCAACGGTGTTTGAGTAAATGTGGCGTAGAGCAGAACTCCGAGCAACCCCCAGATTAAGTAATCCGGCACACTGTCACCGAGGGATGATGTCCAATCCACAGACAGTCCGAAAACAACAGCGATGAGGTAGGCCCAGACCTGGTGGCGTTCAATTACGTCTCGCATGGCGTGCTCGTAACCGAGTGGAATGTCGGCCATTCGCAGCATATCTGCCACACGGTACCCTTTTCAGCAGCCCTGCTAGCCATGGCCATAAGTATGGGCATCTTTGTGACTGTGATCAGGATGTTCAAACTCCAATGTTGAATGAGTGATGCCGAACTCGTTTTCCAAAGTTCGTTTTATCCCACCCTTGACTTTTTCAAGTTCATTCCAGGCACTTATTTCGACCACCACATGGGCGTCGAGGGAGGCATCATGCTCACCCATCTGCCAGAAATGTACGTGGTGAAGGTCTAAAACGCCTTCTACGTTTGATAAAGCCTCGATGACAGAATCTGTGTCGATATCCAATGGACTACCCAGCATGAGTGTCCGGATGGTTCCGCCGATTTCCGTTAGACCCAGGTAGAGAATATAGCTTGCGATACCAATTGTGATCGCGGGATCAACCCAACGCATGTCGTACAGGAGAATCAGGGCGCCGCCTACAACGACTGCAATTGACGCAAACGCATCAGACAAGTTGTGTAGAAACAGCGCACGGATGTTGACGCTGTCCTTTTGCATGGAGTAAGTAAGCAGCGCGGTCAAACCATCCACTACCAATGCGATAATGCCAAGCCAAACTACCCACCACCCCTTGATTTCCGGGGGATCTATGAATCGCATGCCACCTTCGTAGATCAAATATGCCCCGATCATTATCAAAGTGGTGTAATTTATGAGTGCCGCAACAACCTCAATTCTCCCGTAGCCAAAGGTCATCTTCGAGTCGGCCGGGCGGCGTGCAATCTTCCGCGCCGCAAATGCGATAAATAGTGACGCCATATCCGAAAAGTTGTGTATAGCGTCGGCTATCAGCGCCAAGCTGCCAGCGAAGATCCCTCCAGCGATCTGAGCCAAGGTTAGGATACCGTTCGCCCAGATAGCTACTGCAACTCTCTTATCCTTAGTATCCGGTGACATGTGAGCATGCTCGTGGCCCATTGTTTTCTCCTTGGTCGTTGCTGTTCAATTAAACGTAGTCGCAACACTCGCTAAGCCTGGCTCAGAGGGCTTAGCGAGTGTTGCGACCGCGCGAAAACTAGCCATTCTGGCGATTTTCCATGTTATTCCCGGCACCTTTCTCGGCTGTGAAGCCCGTGACCAAAATCATGGCCACGCTCAGGAGGATGAACACGTCGGCAAGGTTGAACGCCGGCCAATGCCAAGATTGCCAATGGAAATCCAGGTAATCGACAACGTAGCCTCGGAAAACTCGGTCGATGACATTTCCGAATGCACCGCCAAGTACCATCGCATAGGCCAGGGCTTCTGTTCGCTTATGGCTGTCCCGCATCAATTTGACCAGAACAGCCGAGACGACAACGGCTATCGCAATAAAAAAATATCGCTGCCAGCCCCCGCCATCGGCGAAGAGACTAAAGGCAGCGCCTTTATTCCATACGTGCACCCAATTAAAGAAAGGAGTGATCTCAACCGATTGCCCGTAAGCCATGGATTGCTGGACGAGCCATTTAATAAGCTGGTCGGCCAGCGCTACCAGTGTGGAAAAGCCGAGAAAGATAAACGTAGAAAAACTAGCACGGTGTTCAGACATCGAATTATCCTTTTAGTGCAAGGATGCGCTTGGCACCAATGAATACAATGCCTCCCACAACGCCGCCAATAACCAGATCCGGATAGTTTGAACCGGTCCAGGCAACAAGAAGCCCCGCAAGGATAACTCCCAGATTGATAACCACATCATTGGCCGAAAAGATCCAGCTGGCTTTCATGTGAGCACCGCCTTCACGGTGTTTTGCGATCAGAAGAAGGCAGCTGATGTTGGCAACGAGAGCAACAGAGGCGACGGTCATCATCATTGACGACTGGGGATCACTGCCGAACAGAAAACGCCTGCCAACCTCAACCAGTACACCGACGGCAAGGATAAGCTGGAGAATGCCAGCCACATGCGCAGCTCTGACCTGCATTTTGATGCCGTGCCCAACGGCGTAAAGAGCAAGACCGTAGACGGCAGCGTCGGCAAGCATGTCTAGCGAGTCTGCAATTAGGCCAGCAGACTGCGCGATCAGGCCCATCGTCATCTCGACCAGAAACATCAGGCCGTTGATTGCCAGCAGTATCCATAAAGTGCCGGATTCCTCAGTCTCGTTGGCATGAGACGATTCAGCCGCCCTGACGGACTCAGGGCTGGCGTCTTCTGTCTTCTGCAAGGAAGCCCCCAGACCCAGGGTTTCCAGTTTGTTGGTAATAGGTCCGGTTTCGCCTTGATGGATAATTTCCAGCTTTCGATTCGATAGGTCGAATGAGAGTGACTGAATGTTGTCAAAACCCGTGAGAGCCCTTCGAATCATTAGCTCTTCTGAGGGGCAATCCATTTTTGGCACGCTGTAGGTGCTGAGCTGGCTGCCTGTTTCGGCGGTGACGGGTCTCTGAAACTCATTGTTTACGACAGAATCTTCGCTGCCACACGGTCCATCGCAGGGTTTGCTCATTTTCGCGGCTCCGGTTCTTGCACGAGTTCCGTTATTTAAAACCCTGTAGTCACTACAGGGTCAACGTTAAGTCGTTAGTTTTTGACGACACTGGTTAATCCACCGCGATTCGACGGCTTGCGGCTTGACCCTGTAGTAACTAAAGGGTTGAACTGGAGTACGTCAAAAAGGAGTTTGAGCAACGATGAGACAGAGCAACAAGAGCGTTCTTATCCTTGGTGGCTATGGAGCTGCAGGGGCGGCTATTGCAACACTCTTGGGGCAACGGATCGAAGGCAACATTGTCCTGGCAGGCCGGTCGCTGGACAAAGGGCGCAAACGGGCGGAACAGTTAGATCGCGAAGCCGGTGCCACAGGGCGTTTCAGCGCCAGTTCAATTGATGTGGCTGATGCTGCGCAAGCCAGGCAATGCTCGCATGAGCAAGAATATCGTTATTGTGGCATGCGATCTTTCCATGTCTGCTATTGAGAATCTGGTTCAAGGCTGTATCTGTAGTGGTCAACTAATCCCGGACAGTATTTTAAGGTTTTCCTCAGCTGCAACAGGCGAAATGCCGCCGTTGAATGCGTGAGGCCGCTGCCGGTTGTAGTAGTCCATCAGATAGCCACCAACATCTCTTTTTGCCTCAGGCAGATTTCGATAACCCAGGGCCGGTATCCACTCAGATTTCAGACTTCGGAACAGTCGCTCCATCGGTGCGTTGTCCCAGCAGTTGCCACGCCGGCTCATGCTTTGTGTCATTCGATAGCGCCAGAGCCTCTGACGGAACTTGCGACTGGCGTACTGACTGCCCTGATCCGAGTGGGACATGACTTTCTCTGGCTGACCACGCTGTTCCCAGGCGTGATCCAGAGCTTTTACAACCAGGTCCGCATCCGGACTGGATGACATTGCCCAGCCAACAACTCGCCGGGCATATAGGTCCAGCACCACAGCCAGATAGCTCCATCGCTGGCCGCTCCAGATGTAGGTGATGTCACCACACCAGACTTGGTTAGGCCGTTCTACTGCAAACTCCCGGTCCAGATGGTTCGGGATATCTGGTCGTTCAACGGTAGCCTGCTTGTAGGCATGAGGGCCTGGCTGCTTACAGATCAGCCCCAACTCGCTCATCAGTCGTCGAACTTTAAAGCGACCAACGACAACGCCTTCCTCGCGGAGCAAGCCTATGATTGTACGACTGCCGGCAGAGCTGCGGCTCTTGGTAAACAGGCGGTTTACCTGAGCCCTCAGGGCCAGGCGCTCCACATCTACACGGTTCCGCCGTTGGCGGTACTCGTAATAGCTGGAACGACTGATATCAAACGCTTCACAGACCAGTTCAATTGACTCCTGCTCCCCCAACCGGTCTATCAGCGCGTACCATTCATCTCGTCCGACATCAAGAGAGCTGTAGCCTTTTTTAATATTTCTTTCTCTCGCTCCAGGCGATTGCAGCGGGCTTCCAGCTCCTGAATACGTCGCTGCTCCGGGGTTAACGCCTTGCCTTTCGGAGTGACGCCCTTACGCTCGTCCGTCAGTTGTTGAACCCAACGCCGAACAGCGCTTTCACCAACTCCCAGAGACACGCTGGCCTGCGGAATCGTGTAACCTTGATCCAGCACCAAGCTGGCTGCTTCCTGTTTGAACTCAGGAGAAAAAGAACGTCGCTTTCTGGTCATCAGACACCTCGTTTATGGTGGCGATCTTACCACCTACGTTGGTGTCCGGAATCATTGAACCACTACAGATTCAAGTGGCGATAGTCGTCTCAATATCCTGCGAACCGTAGGGAAGGTCCGATTAAGCAACTTCGAAATCGGCGCAGTTTACCAGTTGGCAGAAGAAAGCGATGGCCCTGGAGAAGATACGTCTTATCTGGTTGGTGGTGCCGTTAATCTTGAGCGTTGGAAGATCAAGGCACAGTACGGACTGACCGAAGCCGAGACAACAAACGAGGAGCTAACCCTGCTGGCCTTGGGGCTCGATTATAAACTGGCGAGCAAGAGTAAGGTCTATGCGTATGTGTCTCAGGTGGAGGCGGACTTGGCCGACTCTGAGGACTCCACATTTGGTGTGGGCTTCGAGCATAAGTTTTCCATGTAGAGTCGAGCGTGATCGCTGAATACAGGGGGACCGACGTATCTGAAATCTTTTCCGGATTTCAAGCTCATTTAAGGTTCGTGTGAGAGTCTACTTGTGAGTTAACTAAGGTTATTTAATGGCGGGAATGCTTCATTCTCGCCTTTTTTTTGACCTTTAGTTCGTTGTTCTAGCTGGTTTTAAGATTTGCGCCACGATCCGTACGAATCGGATATCACAAACAATTAAGAAAGAAACTGGAGGGGAATACGTTGAAACGCAACATTCTGGCCACTGCGATTGCAGGGATGACAACACTGTCGGGAAGTTGGGCCGCGACGGCAGCGGAGGTTGAATTCCACGGTGATATGGATAACCGCTTTCAGGCCTACACCAATCAAAGAGACTGGTTTGCTGGTGGTAACTCAGGTGGCGGTACGCTGAAAGATGACGAGCCGACCGAGAGCTTCGGCGAGGTCAAATATCGCTTCTGGGCGAAGGCAACTTCCGACGACAAGAAAGTTACCGGTGTATTCGCGACGGAGATTGGTGGCATCCGCTACGGTGAGGGGTCGGGTGGCGACTATTCCGGTGATGGTGTGAACATCGAAACACGGTGGGCTTATGTGGATTTCTTGGTGCCCAACACGCTAGACCAGCGCGTCTCGCTGGGCTTGCAGCCAGTGTCAGTGAACCGACATGTCTGGACTGAAACCGCCACAGCCGCTGTTTGGAAAGGCTCACTGGGCTCTGGATTTGACTATCAGTTGTTATGGGGGCGAGGTGACTCTTCCAATGAGAGCGGCGTCGACTCAGAACAGGACGAAGGCTGGGATGGCGCGGACAACTTCGCGATCAACCTGAACAAGCGTTACTCACCGAACCTGAGCGCGGGCCTTTTCTACCTCTATCAGATGAATGATCAATTGCTGAGGGAGTAGGTACGGTAAATAGCAGGGAATATGAACTGAAGAGTATCGCTGATAACTCCAAATATTCCGTTTCCAGCGTTGGGGTGGAGCTGGATTATGATCAGGAAACGTCGCTGGGACGCATGTTCGTGAAGGGTACGGTGATTGGCCAAAGCGGCACAATAGAGGGTGTCAATTTCGTCCCTTTGAATGGTGCTACGAATCCCAATACGAACTACGACCTTTCTGGGACGCGGCGAGCTCTGGCTGCAATTTGGGCCAAACGAACTGACGTACACCGTGCTCTACGCATCGGGTGATGGCAATGAGCAAGATGCGGACTTCGACGCCTTCATCGCCACGGATGTCGACTTCAGCGACAGTATGATTTTTCAGGAAAACATGACGAGCGATGACTACTTCGCCGAAACGCCCTATATCCTCGACAAAGGGTATTTCATGAACAAGCTTCAGCTCGATCATAAACTAGCGGCCAATATTACGGTCAGCGGAATGATGGTCTACAACCGCTTGGCTGAGGATATTGCACTTGCAGATGGATCGTGCTCAAAAGATCTGGGGCTGGAATTTGGCTCCAAGGTCTCCTACTTCCCACACCCTTCGCTGGAGCTGTCGGCAGAAGCTGCATACCTTGCATCAGGTGATGCCATGGATGCGCTGGAGGAAACTGCCTTGCAGGACGGCAAAAGCGATCAGGACATTGTTCATGTTGCCGGTCGGGTAAGGTACAAGTTCTAACAAAAATGGGGTGGTGGGAGCGCCACCCCGTTTTCGTTATACGAAATGAATCCGCATTAAGTGGCTTTTTCCTATGATTACTCGTTCTGCAGTATTTGTGTTCCTGATGCTACTACTAGCTGGCGCGGTACAGGCGGTTGAGCGCGAGCATCCAGCAAAGGCAGAAGTCACTCAGGTAGATCGTGATCAAAAAGTGCTTTCCCTCAAAGTTGGCGATACTAGTGTTGAGGTGGGTGATTTATTTGTTGTGTTGCGGGAGCCTGGCGATGCAGGCATCCCGGAAAAAAACCTTGCAGTCATCGGTATCGAGAGTATCGGAAAGGATCGGGTGGTAGGGAAAGTGCTGTTTGGAGCGATGCCCTCCGTTGGCGCTGTATCGAAACGCTTCTACGGTATTCCGGCGGTGTTTACTGACAGAGTCGGCGATCCCACGCCGGTAACGCCGGCGTTGAAAGCCCGATTTCCTGATCTTTTGTGGCGGGACGAGCCAGAGGCGTCAAACGATGTGCCATTGGTGCGCTTTCAAGTTACCGGGAGAGGTCAAGCCGTTGCGACCTACAATAACACCTGGTTGGTCGGCATCGTACAGACCGATGCTGAAGCACATCGGGTAGGTTCGGTTGAGGAGGAGGCTTTAGCATCTCCATTTGCCAGACTGCCCATCAACGCAAAGTCGTTGTCCGCGCTTCGTTCTGGCAGCGATTACTATTTTGCGGCGGAGCATGGAAACAAACTCAGCTTTTTTCATGTTGATTCCAGAGGGGGGCTGTTCAGAGCCTGACGTCCATTGAGGTGCCCCGTCGGGAGAAAGTCATCCGAATGGACTGGTACGTTTCAGAAAACTCATACTACCTCATTTTGAATCAGTGGAATGGCCGTCGCGTTTCAAGTTCTTTGATCCAGTTGGCCGAGGGGAAGGCCGAAGCCATCGGTTTCATTCCCTTAATATTGGGATTGCAGGATTTGGATGCTGACGGCCGCCGGGAAACTATTCTCGGGCAGTCTTTCTACTCAGATCAGGGGTTTGGTTCAGAGGTTTATCAAATATCAATCTCACCAAACGGGCCTGATCTTGATAAGGTCGATCATGAAAAATTAAGCCGATACACGCCAGTGTTTCGGGTAATCGATGCCGTTGTTCAGAGCAAATCGGGACCTTTGAATATGGTGACCGTCTCTCAAGGGGAGGTTTCATTTTTTCCTGCTGGCACTGAGGGGCCCCGTCTGGGCTATGAGATTGGAAACCGGGTGGCGGGCACGAGTATGACTTACGACGTGTCGCCTGAGCTGGTGTTTAGTCCGAGGCAAACACTGTTTTTGCCGAACCTCCTAGTACGCTCTGGTGAGGGTGCAGTTAATATTGGGATTCCACAGGAATCCAGTGCAGCCGAAGATAGGATAGGTGTTTATGAGACGCGAGTTGATTGGTTGACACTGAGATTCGGGAAATCTCCCAAAACGCAGTCAACAAGTCTTCTAACGTAGGCTCCGGTGTCCCCCATATCAGGCAATACAGGGTTATTCTTTATGTCGCCTGATGAAAACTCAGTTCAAAGCGACAGTTTTGACGTTGAGACGTTGGTGTATCGGGGTGCTATGCCTGCTGGTCGCTGACTAAAGCTGGATAAGTTGCCCTTGTAGTCGTCAAATGCTTCTGGGAAGCTCGATTAGAACCCGAAGACCGCCTTTAGGTGATGTTGAGAAGTGCATGGCGCCACCGTAGTCATTTATGATTTCCTGAACGATTGATAGACCAAGGCCATAGCCAGGGGTTGTTTCATCCAGTCTTTTCTGGCGCCTGGTAAGATCGGCAAGCTGGTGTGAAGCCACTCCTGGGCCGTCGTCTTCAACAAGAATAGTCAAAGTGTCATCGTTAAGCTTCAAGTGTAAATGCACTTCCTGAGAGCACCATTTGCTAGCGTTATCAAGCACATTGCCCAAGATCTCATTAAAATCACGCTCATCAATTGGCCAGACAAGCTCTCTGGGTAATGTTTCTTGAAGATGGATCTGTTTGTAAGGATAAATTCGACTGACTACGTCCACCAGTGCCAGAGCTCTCTCAATGATTGGTGTCGCCTTTCCAATGTACTGACCGGACATTTCGGTTTTTCTCATTTGAGTGTCGATCAGCTCGTGCATTTCAGACAGTTGAGACTTAATTTGACTCGCGAGTGTGGTGGGAATGGCTTCGTCATTGATCATGGAGTTTATGACGGCAAGGGGGTTTTTTAAGCTATGAGAAATATCTGCGGCTAGGTGGCGTGAACGGGTAAGTTTTTTGTCGTACGACTCTAATAGACGATTAAGATGTTTGACAAGTTCATCGAATTCTTCAGGTACGCCCTCATCCAGTCTATTACGCTCACCCTTTTTAAGCGAAGTTAATTGGGCGCTCATCATTTTTAAAGGTTTTAGTGCGATAGTTACACCAATAAATATGATCATTGATATCGTAACGAGAATTGTAAAAGATATGATCCATATAAGAACGTGGATTTTGTCAAGTGTGTTTGGGGAGTAGGAACTTCTTTCAATTATAGTAACGCTTAGTTTATTTTGTCTGTTATTAAATATTTTGTAGTAGCCAAGGATTGATCGACCATCATCCGATATGTGAAAAATTCCAGGCTTTCTGAACGATTCTACCACCTGTAATTTCGGTTTAATGTTCTCGCTTGTAAAACTCCGACCTTGACTGTCTTCGATGTGGACAGAATATTGAGACAATGAAAAATTTCTGAGAGAGGATTTTGTAATTTCTTCTTTATCATTTGTTAGTATCTTTGAGAGCTGGTTAGCTGCAGCCTGTAGCTGCTGTCTGTGAAGCTCGTCATGGATATAGTCGATTAAAAGGGTGTGCGAGAAGAATATTAGCCCGGTACACGCGAAACCCGTTAGTGTCAGGAAAGTAAGCAGTTTCCGTTTTATTGAAGGGCGTTGTTGTTTTCTGGACATGTTGTCTGCCAAGCAGGTGGTTAGAATTTGTTATCGACTAAATCTAGCCCGGATTTCTCATGACGGGATAAAAGAAAGCGGCTGAAAGTGCTATAGTTTCAGGACCTTACACCGTTCACCAAGCACCAAAAGCCGCTATCCAAAATGGTACCTGAAAAACTGACCTTCTCGCCACTGTCTCGCCGTCAAATTGAAGCCGATTTCTCCGGTGGTCACATCACCTCCGATGCCGGACTGCTTTTGCTTCGGGAAGTCGACAATCAACACCAGCTCACTCAGCGCCTGGCTACGGTGCTGGACGATGCCCGTAATCCCGTGCTGGTTCGTCACAAGCTTCAAACCATGGTCCGGCAGCGGGTCTTTGGCGTGGCTGCCGGGTACGAAGACCTCAACGATCACGAAACGTTACGCTGACCAGGCACTTCAGACCGCGACTGGCGAAGAGGCCATTCTGGCGGGCAAATCAACACTGTGCCGAATGGAGCAGCGCGTAGACCGGCAGGCCGTGGTCAAGGCCCACGAACTGCTGTGGCATCACTTCATTGAACAGCACGAGACTCCACCCAAGGAAATTGTGCTGGACTTCGATGGCACTGATATTCCAGTGCATGGCGACCAGCCCGGCAAGTTCTTTAACGCCTACTACGATCACCATTGTTTCTTCCCGCTGTACGTGTTCTGCGGCCGTCACCTGTTGGTGAGCTACCTGCGCACCAGCAATCGAAGCGACAGCCGCCACAGCTGGGCCATTCTGGCCCTGCTGGTGAAGTTCATCCGGCAGTACTGGCCGGATACCCGCATCGTGTTCCGGGGTGACAGCGGCTTCTATCGCCCCCGATTGCTGAGCTGGTGCGACCGGAATAACGTGGATTACCTTGTGGGCATCAGCAAAAACAGCCGGCTGCTCAAGGAGGTGGACGTGCCCTCGATGCTGGTTCGCAGGGCTCACGGGGAGTTGGGAGAAAAAGTCTCTGCCACCTACCGGTTCCAGTACCAGGCCCGAACCTGGAAACACCCCCGCTGGGTGATCGCGCGTCTGGAGGAGGGCGAACTGGGTGCCAACCCCAGGTTCATTATCAGCTCCCGTTACGACGACGGCGTTAAACTCTACTACGAGCAATACTGTGCCCGGGGTGACATGGAAAACCGGATCAAGGATCAGCAGTTGTGTCTGTTCGCAGATCGCACCTCCAGCACGCGGTGGTGGACCAATCAGTGGCGGCTGCTTCTGTCGGGCTTTGCCTACACGTTGTTCGAGCGATTACGCGCTCACCTGAAGAAAACGCCCTTCGAGCGCATGAGCGCCAGTAACCTGCGGCTGAAGCTGATCAAGGTGGGCGCGGTCATCATTCGCAACACTCGGCGCATACGGGTGTTGATGAGCGATGCCTATCCTTACAAAGACGAACTCTCTGACCTGGTACGCCGTCTGGTTCCGGGATAGAAGCCCGGGCTCCCCCGGCCCGACGCAATGGGGGAAAGGGGGCCGTGTGTCCGGACAACGGGAATTGATCACTTATTGGGCAGGCATGGCCGAAACCGACCGGCCATAGCGGTAACCAGTTCAGTCTGCGAGACTTGCCGGGGACCTATGAGAAATCCGGGTTAGCCTCATTGAGAAGCGCTACAAAGAGTTTTTAGCGACTCATATCTGAACTGTTTTTCCGAATTCAAACTCATTTCAAAGTTTGCACTTATTATCTCGATCTTTTCCTGCCTCGTCATAGGCGCCTTACACCTATGATTTTTGGCTATTAATCGCTTCGGGAGAAAGTCGATGAAGGCAAGCAAGCACTCGCCTCGGGCGTTGCTGTGTTCAGTACTATTGTCCATTCCTCTGTTCGGTCAAGCTGAGACTGTTAATTGGGCGAATTGGCTCACTGGCCAGATAAGCAAGCACCCGGAGGTACTGGCAGCGACAGAGCAGGCGGCAGCGCGGAAAGAGGACGCTGAGGCAAGCGAACAACCGCTGTATAACCCGGAGTTGTCCGTAGGAGCAGACAGAACGGGCAGTGAGAATAACTTTGAGGCAGGGCTGTCACAAACGATCGATTGGTCTGATCAACAGGGCGCATTACAGGAGAAGGCAAAGCTGATCAGGCTGTCTGCGCAAGCTGGCTTGAGCGAAGCAGTTCTGACACAAACGTCTGAATCATTGTTTGCGCTTGTCGAGTGGCGCGCCACTACGCTGTTTGAGGAAATTGCTGAATCCCAACAGCAGCGCCTGGATGCTTTGCTGGACCAGGTTGAACAGCGCCAGCAGGCAGGTGATCTGGGGCGTGCCGATGCAGAGCTTCTGTTTCTAAATCTATCCCGTCAGTTGAGCGAAGTCGCCCAGGCAAAGGCCGCAGTTGATCGGGCAGAAACTCAGGTTCAAGAACGTCTGCCGGACTGGAGGCCTCAGGATGGGGGAATCCCCGAGTATATATGGCCAGCGCTGGAGTCCCAGATTGGTGAGGCTGATCTGCTGTCACACCCGTCAATTGCAGTCGCTCGAGCCGAGTGGCAGGTGCTGAAAAGTGAGGCAGAGGTTGCGAGACGCAAAGCCACAGCATCGCCGACAGTAGGGCTGAGCGGAGGGCGTGACGGCGGCGAGAACGTGGTTGGCCTGACATTCTCGATCCCTCTGAACGTCCGTAATAACTACAGCGCTGAAATCCGGGCCGCGAATCGACGGGCTCTGGAGGCCGAAGCGCGGTTTCAGGCGCTCTACCGGAAACAACAATATGACCTGGCAGGCGCTCGCGCTTCCTGGAAGCGATACGACAAGCAACTTCGTCGATGGAAAGAACTATCCCAGGGGCGTGTACAGCGAAGTGCCGATTTGCTTGAGAAGCAGTGGCAGGTCGGCGACCTCTCCACCTCTGAGTATCTCCAGGCGTTAGGCCAGCGCGCGGAGAGCCTGAAAACCGGTATTGAACTGGAAAAGCTGGCGCAGCTGGGCCTGATTGAACTCTTGAGCCAGTCTGGCGAACTGATCACCCCCTTCCAATAATATTCTGGAAACTGGATAGTCATCATGAAAAAAACTCTGATTTCAGTATTTGTATTGACGCTGTTTATAGCTCCCCCTTCATTGGTGCAGGCCGAGGAAGATGCGCATAACGAGGCGGGCCATGATCATGCCGCCGGTGGCGACGATCATCGAGAAGGTACCGGTGAAGAGGATGAGCATGAGGGCGGGCATGCTGAAGAACGTGAGCATGAAGAGGAAGAAGGTCATGGCCACGAAGAGGAGAGCGATGGTGGTCATGAAGAATCAACTACCGCAAGCATCAATGCCAAACAGAAAGAGCTCGCCGGCATTGAAGTAGCAACCCTCGAAAGCAAGCACGTTGACTATGAAATCTACGCTCCCGGTGAGCTGCTGACCAACGGCTATACCAGCTATCACGTGTCCCCCCGGGTTGCCTCAGTGGTGCTGCGGCGTCACGTGGAACTGGGTGAGCACGTAACCAAGGGCCAGCCGCTGGTAACCCTGTTCAGTGAGACGGTGGCACAGGCGCAGGCGGATTACAGGAAAGCTTTTCCTGAATGGAAGCGAATCAGCGGGCTGGGTCGTTCCGTGGTTGGCGATCAGCGGTTCAATACAGCGAAAGCCAACATTGAAGCAGCAAGGGCGACTCTGCTTGCTTACGGGCTGAACGATGATGACATTGGTGCGTTGAAGGCCAGCGGGGTGGATAGTCTCGGTGAATACATGCTCAGGGCTCGCGTGGATGGTGCAGTACTGACCGATGAGTTTGAGCAAGGACAAAGAGTTGAGGCTGGCCAGCCGCTGGTGACTCTTGCTGATGAGAGTGAGCTTTGGGTAGAAGCCCATCTGCCAGCAAGCTCCGACATTGTTCTAGAGAAGGGCGCGGAAGCCGAAGTCAGGGCAGCGGGTCGTGTGGGCGTGGCAACGGTGTCCCAGGAAGCCCACACCATTGATCCTGTGACCCGCACGCGGATTGTCAGGCTGGAGCTGGACAATCCTGAAGATCGTTTTCATCCAGGAATGTTCGCAGATGTGTATTTTCGTTTTAAGACCAGCGAGCCGGTGCTTGCCGTGCCGGAGACTGCATTAATGCGTGGCGCGGACGGCGACTGGACGGTCTATGTGGAAGAGGCCGAAGGCGAGTATGAACCCGTGGAAGTGGAACTGGGCCGCTCAATTGGCGGGCTCCGTGAGGTTTCCGGCCTGGCTGCGGGCCAACGAGTCGTTTTGCGGGGCGCATTTTTTGTGGCCTCTGAGATTGCCAAAGGCGGCTTTGATCCGCACAACCACTGATTCCGGGAGCCATTATGTTCAACCGAGTTGTCGACTGGGCGGTTCAGAACCGCCTGTTGGTTCTTATTGCGCTTGCAGTGCTTATCGCCACGGCCGCGTTTCAGATACCAAAACTGAATCTTGATGCTTTCCCCGACGTTACAAACGTCCAGGTCGCTGTTAATACAGAGGCGCCCGGACTTGCGGCTGAGGAAGTCGAGCAGCTGATCACCTATCCCATTGAAGCGGTGATGTATGCGTTGCCGGATGTTGAGGAGGTTCGGTCCATCTCCAAAACCGGGTTGTCTGGTGTCACCGTGGTCTTTAAAGAGGGCACGGATATCTATTTCGCGCGCCAACTGGTTTTCGAGCGGTTGCAGGCCGCGCGGGAGCTGATTCCGGACGGGGTCGGGGTGCCTGAAATGGGGCCGAATACGTCCGGTCTTGGCCAGGTCTACCAGTACTTGCTGATAGCGGACCCGGATTCGGGGTACGACGCAATGGAATTGCGCAGCTTGCACGACTGGCTGGTCAAACTGTTGCTGATACCGGCTGAAGGGGTTACGGAAATCCTGTCGTTTGGCGGAGAGGTCCGCCAGTACCAGGTTAACCTGAACCCGGCGCGAATGCTGTCCTATGACTTATCACAGAACGATGTCATGGAAGCCCTGGAGAACAACAACTCCAATGTTGGGGGCTGGTATATGGGCCGCGGGCAGGAGCAGTTGGTTATTCGCGGTATGGGCTGGCTGGGTAATGGCGAGCAGGGGCTCGAGCAGATCCGTCAGGTGCCCGTTAAAACCAGTGATGGCATTACAGTGACAGTGAACGATGTCGCCGAGGTAGCGCTGGGCACTGAAATTCGCCAGGGTGCGGTAACCATGACCCGGAAGGATGAAGCCGGTCAGGTTGAACAACTGGGTGAAGTGGTTTCTGGCATTGTACTCAAACGAATGGGGGCCAACACAAAAGCCACCATCGACGGCATCGAGGCCCGCATTGATCGCATAAATCAGGCGCTTCCGAGTGGGGTTCGTTTTGAGCCCTATTACAACCAGGCGGATCTGGTGACCAAGGCCGTAGAGACGGTGACCAATGCGCTTCTGTTGGCTTTTGTGTTTATTGCGATCGTGCTTGCCCTGTTCCTGATGAATCTGCGGGCAACAACGCTGGTGCTGCTTTCAATACCGATTTCCATCGGGATTGCCCTGATGATCATGGCCTGGTTCGGTCTCTCGGCCAACCTGATGTCTCTGGGCGGTATTGCTGTGGCAATCGGCATGCTGGTGGATGGCTCTGTTGTTATGGTTGAGAACATGTTCAAGCATCTGACCCATCCTGATGCTGAGCATGACGCCCGTCGGGATGAATTGGTGAAAAACGACCCTGACCCATTGGACGCGTCACACGATGACCATGGCATTGCGCTTCGACTGCAGGAGGCAGGCCGGGAAGTGGCGCGACCAATTTTTTTCGCGACGGCGATTATCCTGGTCGTTTTCATGCCTTTATTCAGCTTTGAAGGTGTGGAAGCCAAGCTTTTTCAGCCAATGGCGATCAGCATAATGTTGGCCATCGTGTCCGCTGTGATCGTTGCTCTGGTGGTTGTGCCGGCCTTGGCATCGTTTATGTTTCGCAAGGGTATTCGGGAGCGGGAAAGTTTCATTTTAAAGCCCCTCGAAAAGCTTTATCGCAAGGGCCTTGACTGGTCGTTGAAACACACCCGCTCTGTTGTCGGTGCAGCAGCTGTCCTTGTTGTGCTGGCGGCCTTGGTCGTGCCGCGACTCGGTACTGAGTTTGTCCCCGAATTGGAAGAGGGGACCATTAACCTCCGGGTAACGCTAGCCCCCTCATCAAGCCTTGATACCGCGCTTGAAGTGGCGCCGAAACTGGAGGCCATGCTGATGGAGTTTCCAGAGGTGACCTACGCGCTGTCCCGGGCGGGCCGACCGGAAATAGGCGGCGATCCGGAGCCCGTCAACAACATCGAAATCTACATTGGCCTCAAGCCAACAGCCGAGTGGACCAGCGCCAGTAATCGCTATGAATTGCAGGCCCTGTTTGAGGCGAAGCTCGAACAGCACCCGGGGCTACTGTTTAACTTTTCTCAGCCTATCGCGACTCGGGTTGATGAATTGCTGTCAGGTGTCCGCGCGCAACTGGCCATCAAACTCTTTGGCCCGGATCTCGACGTACTGGCGGAGAAAGGCCAGCAGATTGAAGCGGCGGTCCGAACAGTTCAGGGAACACGAGACGTGGCCATGGAGCAGATTGCTGGTGAAGCGCAGTTGGTGGTTCAGCCTGACCGTCAGGCACTTTCCCGGTACGGACTCGCCGTGTCTGATGTGATGAGTGTCGTCCGGGATGGACTGGGTGGTGCCGCCGCGGGCCAGATCATCAACGGAAATGAGCGGTACGATATCTATGTGCGTCTGGCCAAACGTTTCCGGGAAGACCGGGATGCCATTGCCGATTTCAGGTTACAGGCGCCGTCCGGAGCCTGGGTGAGACTCGGTGATGTGGCCGATGTGTCTATTGAGTCCGGCCCGCCTCAGGTGCGCCGCGATGACGTTCAGCGCCGTGTGGTCATTCAGTCTAATGTGCAGGGTCGTGACATGGGCAGTGTGGTTGCCGATATTCAGGATACCATCGCGACAGAAGTGAACCTTCCCCCCGGCTATTCGGTGGATATTGGTGGTCAGTTTGAAAACCAGCAACGAGCTCAGAAGCGATTGACCATTGTGGTACCTGTATCTCTGGGCCTGATCGCGCTGTTGCTGTACTTTGCTTTCAGTTCGGTTGGTCAAGCGCTGTTGATTCTGGTCAACGTGCCGCTTGCCGTTATTGGTGGCGTCTTTTCACTCTGGATCTCCGGCCAGTATCTTTCGGTGCCCAGTTCCGTTGGATTTATCACACTGTTTGGTGTGGCGGTGCTTAACGGGGTCGTAATGGTCGAAAGCATCAATCAGCGAATACAGGATGGGTTGAACGTGGATACTGCGGTGTTTGAAGGTGCCGTCTCCCGTTTGCGTCCTGTCTTGATGACAGCAATAACCTCGGCACTCGGTTTGATACCGATGCTATTGTCGACGGGCGTGGGTGCGGAAATCCAGAAGCCATTGGCCAGCGTGATTGTAGGTGGCCTCGTGACTGCGACTTTCCTAACGCTTTTTGTTTTGCCGGCTCTATTCACGCGCTTCTCAAGGTCTAAACTCGATGATATGCAACGGTAGAAGAGAGGTGGAAATACACAGTTTTGATCGCGAGCAGGGGAGGGTAATCCCTCCGTCATAGCGGGGCGGAGGAATTATGGTTGTGCTCTACTCTGGGAAAGGAAGCACAACTGTAATTCTGGCGCCCCCTGTTTCTGAGGGGCCAATGTTCATCCGTCCGAAATTGTCTTCTAGTATTTCGGACACGATGGACAGTCCCAATCCAAATCCAGAAACGGTTTCGTCAAGCCGGGAACCTCTATCCATCACTTTTGAGGCCGCTTCTGGAGTAATCCCAGGGCCGTCGTCTGCAACTTCTATCGTTAGCCCGGAATCGGTCTGGCTTATTGAAACGTCAATCTCAGCCTGACTCCATTTCCCGCCGTTTTCGAGCAGGTTACCGAATAACTCTGATAGGTCCTGACGCTCCATGGGCCAACTGAAGTTATTCGGCAAGGATGTATTAATACGGAAACTCTTATCGGGAAAGATTTTTTCCATGACAGAAATGACGTTGTTCGCTATTTCAATCGGCAAACATGTTTACCCCATCTGCCTGCCGGAGATATCTGCCTTGCTCATGCGGTAGTTCAAGGACCGGCTTAGATCCTTTAGGTTGGAGGTCATGAACTCTATGTCGTCGCGGGACGGAGGTAATGAACCAGTGTCTGACAAGATTGCGAGATTGGCAGAGATCGAGGTCTTGACCATGTGAGAAAGATCGGAATTGAGGCGGCGGTGGCGGTCAAGGCGACGACTTGCTAGTTCAAGTAGGTTATTGAACTGTTTGATCAGCGGACTGAACTCCTCTGGTGCGTCAGGATTCAAACGAGGTTGTTTGCCAGATTGCAGTCTCCTCATGTCTTCCTTGATGTGTTCGATCGGTTTCAAAGCGAGGTAAGTAATGGTGCCTACCAGAGCCAAGAGAACAACAAGTAATAATGCGGAGGCAGCCAGCAAGGTCAGGTGAGCCCCACTGGATCGCTCGGCGAGTCCACTTTCCATTTCCAGGATGGTGACTGACGAAAGCGGGCTGTCAATTCCGAAACCTCGTTTCAATCCAAGAAGGCCATCTGCACCTTGGGATATTTCTACAAAGCCCGCCGGCTTTCTTGAAACCATTCGCAACGTTGTTTGATCTATGTTGCTACTGGCAATGATGCTTCCGTCTTTCACTTCGACGACGAGGGCGTGCTCCAGTAGCAATTGGAATCGATCAATCATGCTGCCAATCTCGTCGGGCGTCGGAACTTCGTTTTCAATGATGGTTTGAAAACTCTCCACCTCCTTGTCAAGGCGATGTTTTCTGGACTCGTTCGAAAGCTGCTCTATTACATAAGTGTGCGAGAAAAAAATTAGTAAAAAATACAAGAGGCTGAAAGCGATGCCATATTGGAGGACAGTTTTTCCGATGCTTTTCTGCGCTGTCATGAAGGTGCTTTTGTCGATTGAGCGGAAGGCTTCAGTTGAAGGCACATAGAGGTGCTCTGATCGGAAAGCATAGTTGGAATCGAAGCGTGCCGCAACGGGTGCGAGCCGGAGCGAGGGACGCTCTGGTCTTCAGATCGGTCTGGCTTGGTCTTATCGTTCTTAGGCATTTGAATAACTTGATTTAGTGTCATCAAATCAAAGCCGACCTAAATGGCTTTTGAGCTTGTGGTAGCCGCTGAAAAAAACGTTTCATCAGCATATATTTTCAAGTGTGTTTAAAGTTTCGATGTTCTACTAAACACCCAAGGCCATTGAATGTTGCTGGTCTAATTGAAAAAAATGTCGGAGCCGTTTTATGAAGAAAGTATCCATGATTATAGTAGCTTCTTTCGTGGCAAGTGGTGCTTCTATAGCCCACGCAGGAGGGCAAGCGGACAGATACAACGAGGCAAGAAGCTATCCTAATAAGAGCATAGATGAACGTTCCTCCCAGTATCGTGTGGAAGAGAGCGAGACCATCAAAAAACTGAAGGAAGAACATAGATTGATTAAAGAGTTGATTGGGGATCTCTTGGAAAAGCAATAACATTTATCGTTGTTTACTTGGAGCCAGACGGGCAATTACGTGGCTCCAAGATTAATTTAATGGTAGATTTTTGTTAATTTTCCCAAAATTGCGAAAGTCGCGCTTTAGTATTGATGAATCTCGTAAGGAAGACAGAGCGCAAAATGTTGGAAAGCTGCATTCTTAACTAAGATATTTTGCAGTATTCATGGCTAATTCAGACCTCCCTCGATTTTTCATAAAACCATATCTAATCTAGAATTACCAAGTTAAAAATAGTTCTATTTTAGTCATCGTTTTTTCAATTCTTGTTCCTATTTGGTGCGCATTATTGATGAGCGCACTATCGACGAGCAATGCAACACTTGAAGCAGAGTGCTTATTGCATTGAATTGTTAAATATTTAATCATTTTTATGAACTGCGGCCCTGATTTGACAATAATTGCTCATAGAATAAGTTTTTTAAAAGGTGGCACAAAACGTGTATGCATTATAGGTGCGTTATTCAATGCGCAAATAACTAAGCTGCCCAAATAGAAGGTAAAAACGATGAAAAGACGTATCTCGACTAAAGATTGTTTGCTAAGTGTTGGTTTGCTCGTAACTCTCCAAGCGGTCCCGTTAATTGCCAGCGCAGGTGTTAGTGCTAATTTGGGCATAACAAGCAACTACTTATTTCGCGGTGTGACACAAACAGATGGCTCAACGGCGACGCAAGGCGGGCTTGACTACGAACATGCGTCGGGGCTTTATGTTGGCGGCTGGGGCTCCAATGTGGATTTCGGCGATGGGACGAGCTACGAGCTTGATCTTTATGCTGGCTTCTCCGGTGTAATTGAGGATATCGGTTACGATGTTGGCTACATTTATTACTCTTACCCTGATGCTCCTGAATCTATTGATTTTGGCGAAATATACGGAGAGTTGAGTTACAGCATTGTATCTATAGGTGTTGCTTACACAGCAAACAGCGACGTAAGCGGCGAAGGGCTGTTCGTTCCAGGCGATATCTATTATTACGCATCAGTTGATGTGCCACTGGAAGACGATTTCAGCACAGGTGTTTTGATTGGCTATTATGATTTCACTGATGATGGCAAGGCGTCTATTGGCGAGGCGAGCTACGGACATGCAGCTGTTAACGTCACCAAAGATGCGGGAAGCTTTGGAGCTTTTAGTGTTAATCTGGAGTACGCTGATATCGATTCAAGTAACGCACTTGGTTCGGTCAGTTCGGACGACCCGAAGTTTTGGCTGGGCTGGACTAAGTCTTTTTAATCTATTTGGTATTTTTCACCGAAATGGTTAATCGTTGAGAAAGCTGGCCCGGTTTGTGGGCCAGCGCATTTATCTGGCGAGCCCTGGTCCTTGAGGAAAATGGTTAAATCACAGTAAAATCATTTAAGCTTCAACCCTTTTTTGAAGAGAATCTCTTGCAAAGTAATATCCTTGTCCTCTCAATGTTTTTATTCGTTTTTTTCCGAGTATCTTTCTGAGCCTGGCTATGTAGACTTGAACGACATTTCTGGTTGGGCACCTTTCGATATTATAGAGTGCTTCAACAAGTTCGTCCTGTGAGAAAACTCTGTCAGGAGAGCGAAGAAAGCATTGTAAAAGGCGGTACTCCGTTGCGGTTAGTCTGAACTCTTTATGATCGGGAGTTGTTAGGGTTCTATAGGTTGCATTAAGTAGAAAACCATCCACGATGATCTTATCAGTTGCTCGCCCGTCTTTTCTTCGTATTATGGCGCTAAGTCGAGCTTTTAGTTCATCGAATTCGAAGGGTTTTGGAAGATAATCGTCTGCCCCGGCATTCAAGCCCTCAACTCTCTCTGTCCAGTTGGAGCGGGCAGTTAGAATAAGAATAGCTTCATCTCTGCCACTGCTTCTCCATTTTTGCATCAAAGAAAGCCCGTTCTCGTCGGGCAGTCCTATATCCAGAATGATCGCCTGATAACTGCTTGTCTCTACGAAGAAATTTGCCTCTTTTCCGTTTTGGGCAACATCTACAGTAAAGTTTTCCTTCGCAAGCCAAACGGAGATTTTTTCTGCGAGTACCGCGTTGTCTTCGACAATTAGAACCTTCATCTATAAGCGCCGTCTCTGGATGTTGGAAAATTGTGGCTGTCGCCCTTCTCGAGAGCAAATCAAAATTAGCTAAGAGACCGGACTTCAAGCGACCCGCTATAACAACAGACGAAGCTGAATCTAGCTTGAAAAAGGCATTACGGTGAGGAAAGTTTTCTATACAAACACTATCCACATGTGATCGCTTAACCACATACCAGGTGGCCGGGTCAACGATTGATCACCGGGACCGCCCTGGGAAGGTCAACTATCACGGACAACCCACTTTTCGGAGCAGGTGAGAAGTTGAGGGTTCCACTGTAGCGTTCGACAATTTCTCGAACAATCGCCAGCCCAAGGCCATGGCCTGGGGTCTGCTCGTCCAGCCGCAACCCCCGTCGACCCAGATTGCCGATTTCAGCGTCCGCGACGCCGAGCCCATCGTCTGTTACGCCGATCTGCAGATTTCCGGAGTGTTGAACGAGTGACAGCTCCACGCATCGTTCCGACCATTTGCCTGCATTGTCCAGAAGGTTGCCCATGATTTCATTCAGGTCGTGCTCCTCGATCGGCCAGCGGGCGTCCTCCGGCAGGGAGCTCGACAGTTCAAAGGACTTTTCCGGGTATAGTCGCCCCAGCATCCAGACTAGATCCCGTGCCTGTTTCAGAGGGTAAGCGCTTTTCCCAACCTGTGGCCCTGCAAAGCGACTTCGGCGCATCTCGGCTTCAAGCTGTTTGTCGATGTCATTGAGTCTCGCGGTCATCTGAAGGCGGAGATCGTTGGAGAGCGGACGACTGGTGTCCTCAAGAATCTGCCGGACGGCCGCAATGGGGGTTTTGACGCTGTGAGACAGATTCGCCAGCGCATCCCTTGATCGTTCCAGGCGTTGATCCAGCGAGTCGAGCAATTGGTTGAGCTACTGGGCCAGCGGTCGAAATTCCTCAGGTGCTTGGACATGAATCCGCGAGACCTTGCCATCCTGAAGTCGCTTCAGCGTGGCCTTCAGTTCGACGACAGGGCGCATGGACAGATTGATACCGAACCAGATCACAACGACCAACAGCAGAATCAGCAGAATAGAGACGATGGCCGTCCACCCGTGCAACTCTGCCTGGCTGCGTTTCAGTGCGCCAAGATCCTCGGACACGATCACTACAATCGGCGTATCGCCGATCCGGAACGACTTTCGGTACGCAAGAATGCTCTTTGGGCCTTCGACGGTGTCCGCATCCCGAACACGAACGGTCCCATCCTTTGCTGATTCTATTAACGACGTTAACACCGGTGCCCAGGAATCCGGGGAAATGATCGTTCTGGACGGAGAATGTATGGCGAAGGCGTGGTGAAAGACTTCCTGAAAATAGTCACCAGTCTGGAGACTGTCCAATTGACCGCCAGAATCACGAATCTGATGCTCCAGAAAGGCGACCTCATCCTTGAGACGTGTCTCGACGAATTCCCGGGACATCCGGTCCAGTAAGAGGCCGTGAACCAGCCATGCAAGCCCCATTAGCGCAATGCCCGCTGGCAGTAGCAATAAAAGCAAGGTGCCTTTGACGGATCTGGGCTTGCTAAACCGCGTCATTAAACAGATACCCCTGGCCGCGACGGGTTGCAATGGTGTCGTTGCCAACCAGTTTTCGCAGTCTGCGGATATAGGCTTCGATGACGTTCTCATTCGGGCTGTCGTTCAGGTTGTAAAGCTGTTCCATTAATTGTTCTTTCGAGAACACATGGCCGGGACGGCTCATCAGACAGCGCAGCAGGCGAAATTCCGTGCCGGTGAGGCTGTGCTCCGTGCCATCCTCGGATTTCAGGCTTTGACGATTCTCATCCAGTTCGAAGCGTCCGGCTTTGACCATTGAATGAATGCGACCTTCGCTTCGACGCACAATGGCGTTAAGCCGGGCGATGAGTTCTTCGGTCTGAAAGGGTTTTGCAAGGTAGTCATCCGCTCCAGCTTTAAGGCCTTCCACCTTGTCGTGCCAGTCGCCCCTGGCGGTCAGAATAAGCACCGGACAGACGACCTGATGTTTTCGCCACTTCCTTAATACGTCTAATCCATTGCCGTCAGGAAGGCCAAGATCCAGAACGACGGCCCGATAGTCCTCCTGCTCGCCCAGAATCGCGGCTTCTTTGGCGGTGTAGGTCGTATCAACGCTGAACCCTGCCTTTTCAAGCTGACCACGTAATCCTTCAGCCAGCAAACGGTCATCTTCAACGAGCAGTAATCGCATCGGACATTCCTTCTCTGAGCCAAGAAATAGTCTTGGAGTGTCGCCGATCAACCTGAATTCAGCCTGAACGACAAAATAGTTTGGTATTTTTCAGCGAGAATTCAGGTTAATGCGCGATGGTGTGATTCGTATTTTGGCATCGCTCTTTGCTCAGAGCTAACCGACGCCGGGATTTCCGGCCACTTTATCAATGGAGAAGACAAGATGAACGCATCCAAGTTGATTGTTGCAGCCGCTGCCATGTCAATGTCCGCAGCGACCCTCGCCGCCGGTGCTCATGGCGGTGGCCATGGTGCCAGCAGCGGCGAACCGGGTAAAGCCTCGGAAGCCTCTCGCACTATTACAGTGGAAATGTACGACAACTACTACGAACCCGAAGAAATCAGTGTGAAGCCTGGTGAAACCGTTCGCTTCGTGGTGGAGAACAAAGGAAACCTCGTGCATGAGTTCAATGTTGGCACTCCCGACATGCATGAAGCTCATCAAGAGGAAATGATGATGATGGTTGAGCATGGCGTGATCCAGGGCGGCAAGCTCAACCAGGACATGATGAACATGGATATGGGCAATGGCAAAACCATGAAGCATGACGACCCGAACAGCGTGTTGCTGGAGCCCGGCCAAAGCAAAGAAGTGATTTGGAAGTTTTCTGATAAAGGCAATATCGAATTCGCCTGCAACGTGCCAGGCCACTACCAGGCCGGCATGTACGGTGACGTTAACTTTGAGTAAACATGCGTACTGAAAACCCGCGAATGCACGGGTTGGGACTGTTTTCCAGCCCTGCTTCAACGAAGTGCAGTTTGGAGTAAGAAAAAGATGAAAACACGCCTACTGACAGGACTTTTAAGCCTGCTGATGCCAGCCATGGTTATGGCCGGTGAGTACGACCTGACGGTCGACCGGGTAAAAATTGATACTGGCGATTTCGTGAAAGAAGGCATTGGATACAATGGCGCATCTCCGGGACCGGTGATGCGCTTCAAAGAAGGCGAAAACGTAAAGATCAACGTGACCAATAACCTGGACGAGATGACGTCCATTCACTGGCACGGCCTGATCCTTCCTTTTGATCAGGACGGTGTGCCTGGTATCAGCTTTCCAGGCATCAAGCCGGGTGAAACCTTTACCTATGAATTTCCTATCCAGCAGGCAGGCACCTACTGGTTCCACAGCCACTCTGGTTTTCAGGAGCCGGACGGCGCCTATGGTGCCATTGTCATCGAGCCCGAGGGCCGTGAGCCATTCCGCTACGATCGTGAATACGTGGTGCAGCTGACTGACAAGCACCCCCATTCCGGTGACCGCATCATGCGCAACCTGAAAATGATGCCGGATTACTACAATCGCGAGCAGCAAACCGTTGGCGAGTTTTTCTCGGACGTGTCAAAAAATGGCCTGATGAACACCGTCAGTGACCGTATGGCCTGGGGTGGCATGCGGATGATGAAAGCGGACGTTGAGGATATCCATGGCTTTACGGGCCTGATCAACGGCAAAGGCCCGGACCAGAACTGGACGGGACTCTTTGAGCCGGGCGAACGCATTCGGCTGCGATTCATCAACTCTTCTGCGATGACCTACTTCGACATCCGGATTCCTGGTCTGGACATGACGGTTGTCCAGGCTGATGGCAACAACGTTCAGCCGGTCAATGTGGACGAATTCCGGATTGGTGTGGCGGAAACCTACGATGTGATCGTTCGCCCGAGAGACAAGCAGGCCTACACCATTTTTGCTGAATCCATGGGGCGGTCCGGCTATGCCAGGGCAACGTTGGCCCCCGAAGAGGGTATGGAAGCGGCCGTGCCGCAACTGCGCGAACCGGCGCGCCTGACCATGGCTGACATGAGCGGTATGGCCGGCATGGACCATGGCAGCATGTCTGGCATGGATCATGGGAACATGGATATGAACAGCTCGGAAGGTATGTCCGGAATGGATCACTCCAACATGGAAGATATGGATCATTCTGACATGTCCGGCATGGATCATGGTTCCATGGTGATGGGAAAAGAAGGCCCAAGCGATCCCTTTTATGCCAAGGGAAGTGGCCTTGTGCCCACAGCGGCCAATGGCGGCAAGTTCCTCTCTTACGCTGACTTGAAGGCTCAGGATCCGCTGTACGAAGACCGGGAACCGACCCGGGAAATAGAGCTTCGCCTGACCGGTAATATGGAGCGTTACATCTGGAGCATTAATGGCGTCAAGTATGAAGACGCCGATCCGATTCGTCTCAAATACGGTGAGCGGGTCCGTTTCAAGTTTGTGAATGAAACCATGATGACACACCCCATGCACCTGCACGGCATGTGGTCGATTCTGGACGTTGGCGCCGGCCAGTGGAACCCGATCAAACATACAATCAACGTGAACCCGGGCACCACGGTTTACATGGAAACCGAGGTCGACGCGCCCGGCCAGTGGGCGTTCCACTGTCACCTGTCCTATCACGCGGCCGCTGGTATGTTCCTCAAGGTAATTATTGAAGGTGGGCCAGATTCAACGCAGGCCAAAACAGACGTGATTGCTGAAGATGGAGGTGAGGCATGAGTTGTATTCGATCACTTGTCGCCGTCAGTTTTCTTGCCTCTATTGGTGTCTCAACGGCGGTGACAGCTCAGGAAATGATTTCCGACACCACGGCTCGTAAACAGCCGCTCACAACCTGGGGCGTTCAATTCGAGGAATTTGAGTACCGCTACAGCGACGATGACGAGGAGCTGGGCGTCTGGAATGCGGATGCCTTCTACGGCACCGACGAGCTGAAACTCCGGTGGATTTCAAAAGGTGAGTACAGCCTGGAGGAGCGGGCCTACGAATCACTGGAAAACCAGCTGGTCGGCCAGATCCCCATTTCCAAGTTCTTCGACGCCAAAGCGGGTGTTCGCTTCGACACCCCCGAGGGACCGGATCGCACTTATGCCGTGTTGGGTGTCGCTGGGCTTGCACCGCAATGGTTTGAGGTTGACGCCAACCTGTATGTGAGCAATGAAGGTGAGACGTCCGCTGAACTTGACGCAGAGTACGAGCTGCTGCTCACTAACTATTGGATCCTTTCCGCAACGCTGGATGCGACGGTAGCGTTCAGTGAAGACAGGGAAATTGGCATCGGCAAAGGATTGGTTTCCACCGAAACCGGCCTCCGGCTCCGCTACGACCTGATAGACCGTGCGTTCTCACCCTACGTGGGTGTGGTGCACGAGCGTAAGTATGGCGATAGCGCTGACCTGGCCGAGGCGAGCGGCGGCGGCACAGAAGACTGGTTTGTCGTGATCGGCGCTCGAATCGCCTTCTGACGTTGATGCTAACGGGCCATGGGGAAACCCATGGCCCGTTTTCGTCTAAGATTTGATTCAACACAAATCTACGGGAAGTCTGTGTCTGTTTTCAGTCGCAGTTCAGGTTGAAGTGTTTTGATCCAGAGAGAAGTTATCTGGAAGAGAGGTGTCGCCCCATGACCAAAGCACACAAAGCAACCAATCAGGAACAGTTTTTGTTGCGCCGGAAATTGGCCATCGAGGGGATGGGAGAAGGTCAGTGGGAGGATCTCATCCACGATCTTAACCACCACCCCTGCGTTGATTTCGCCGAGCGTAAACCGAATGGCACATTGCGGGTGACATATGACGGAACCCACTGGTCTGTCGATGAATTACTGGAACTGGTCAAGGCCTGCGGTGGCCGATTGAAAACCGGATGGTGGACCCGGCGCAAACTGGCCTGGTACCGGGTTACCGACGACAACGTCCGGGCAAATGCCAAGCATGAGCCGTTCTGCTGTTCCAAGATTCCACCCATGAAAAAATAACAGGAGGTTGAATGAACAGGGAGGAAGATCGAACCACTCGCTATCAGGAAGGCAGCCTCACTCTGCCCGGAACCGTCATGCTGGGTACCGGCGTCATGATTGGCGCCGGTATTTTTGCGTTGACCGGGCAGATGGCCCAGATGACCGGCGTACTTTTCCCGCTGGCCTTTCTCGCTGCGGCGGTGATTGTGAGCTTCAGCGCCTATTCCTACATCAAGATCTCCAACGCCTACCCGTCGGCCGGGGGCATTGGTATGTACTTGCATAAAGCTTACGGAAACCGGCTGCCAACGGCTTTCAACGCCCTGTTGATGTACTTTTCCATGGTGATCGCCCAGAGCTTCCTGGCCCGCACCTTTGGCTCTTACACCATGCAACTATTCGGCGGGGATGACAGTGGCCGCATGGTGCCCATTCTCGGCGTGGCGCTCATTCTTGCGGCCTTTCTGATCAACCTGCTGGGCAATCGGATGATTCAAGGGGTGGCTTCCTTTATCGGGATCCTGAAAATCGGCGGCATACTGATTTTCGGTCTGGTCGGGGTCTGGATTGCCGACTCAATCTCGGTTGATTTTTCGGAGCCCGGTGAAGCCGGAGCGCTGGGCAACTTCCTGGGCGCAACCGCACTGGGGATTCTGGCGTTCAAAGGCTTTACGACCATCACCAACAGTGGTTCGGAAGTAATAGACCCAAAGCGAAACGTCGGGCGCGCCATCGTGATTTCCATTGCCGCCTGCGTGGTGATCTACACGCTGGTGGGCTTCGCGGTCGCCAGCAACCTGTCACTGGCTGAAATTATCGAAACGCAGGATTACTCCCTCGCTGCTGCTGCGCGTCCCGCTCTCGGCGATTACGGTGTCTGGTTTACTGTCGCTATTGCCATGATGGCCACGGCGGGCGGTATTCTCGCCAGCGTCTTCGCGGTATCCCGCATGCTGGCGATGCTGACGGAGATGAAGCTCGTACCACATCGGCATTTTGGCATGCCCGGCAGCATCCAGAAACACACACTGGTGTATACCGTTGTCCTGGGGCTGATCCTCACCGCCTTCTTTGATCTGTCACGAATTGCCGCGCTGGGTATCGTGTTTTACCTGATTATGGACATTGCCATTCACTGGGGTGTACTGCGCTATCTTCGCAAAGACATCAAGGCCAACACCTGGGTGCCAGCAACAGCCATCTTGTTGGATCTTTTGGCGCTGGGCGGCTTCGTCTGGGTAAAGCTTAATACGGACCCGTTCGTCATCAGCGTGGCAGTCGTGACCATGATCGTGATTGCAGTATCCGAGCAGATTTTCCTTAAAAGATCACCGGAATCGGCGCAAGCGAAACAGGAAGAGAGTCATGCGCATCATCATTAATCTGAATCAGGAAGAGAGGCTATTGCCATGATGGGAGATAACATGTTCGGGAACACCATGTGGGCAGGCCACTGGCTGTGGATGCTGGTGATTGCCATTGTGGTCGTCATTCCGGCCTGGCGTATTTGCCAGCGCACGGGGTATCCGGGGTGGATGGGTGTACTGATACTGATCCCTATCGTCAATCTGGTTCTGCTGTATTTCATTGCATTTGCAGACTGGCCCGCCGATAAAACAGGAGATCAGAATGGCTGAGCACCATCACGCCCATGACCACGATCACCACGCCGATAAAGAACCTGGCGGGCACACCGCCAAGGATCCGGTTTGCGGCATGGCAGTCGATCCGCATACCGCGGAACACCGCAGCCAGCATGGCGGTAAAACCTGGTACTTCTGCTCGTCGCGTTGCCAGTCCAAATTCGACGAGGACCCTGAGCAGTACCTCGATTGGGAAAAGAAACAGCAAGAGCCGGTAGCGCCGGGCACTATGTATACCTGTCCCATGCACCCCGAGATTCGGCAGCAAGGGCCAGGGGACTGCCCAATCTGCGGCATGGCCCTAGAGCCCGAGCAGGTAAGCCTGGACGACGGGCCCTCGGAAGAACTCAAAGACATGACCCGCCGATTCTGGATCGGCCTGGTGCTGGCCCTGCCTGTACTGGTACTGGAGATGGGTGGGCACCTCACCGGACTCGATCACATTATAGCCCCGCAGATGTCCAACTGGATTCAACTGGTGCTGGCAACGCCTGTGGTGCTCTGGTGCGGTTGGCCCTTCTTCGTCCGGGGTTGGAAATCCGTGGTTAGCCGTAACTTGAACATGTTTACGCTCATTGCCATTGGTACCGGCGTCGCGCTGATCTACAGCCTGGTGGCGACCCTGGCGCCGCAGATCTTCCCAGGCGCCTTCCGGCAGGAAGACGGGTCGGTCGCCGTCTACTTCGAGGCGGCTGCTGTCATCGTGGTGCTGGTGCTGCTGGGGCAGGTGCTGGAATTGCGTGCCAGAGAGAAAACCTCTGGTGCCATCAAGGCCCTGCTGGATCTGGCACCGGCGACGGCCAGAAAACTGGACGACGATGGCAGCGAATCCGATGTGTCGCTTGATCAGGTCAAGGTCGGTGACCGCTTGCGGGTACGTCCGGGAGACAAGGTGCCGTTGGACGGCGAGGTGCTTGAAGGCAGCTCCAACGTGGATGAATCCATGGTGACCGGTGAGCCTTTGGCAGTCAGCAAAAAATCCGGCGACCAGGTGATCGGTGGTAGCATCAACCAGCAGGGCAGTTTCATCATGCGGGCGGACAAGGTCGGCCGGGACACCATGCTGTCTCAGATCGTGCAGATGGTGGCCAGCGCCCAACGTAGCCGTGCACCGATTCAGGGGCTGGCCGACAAGGTCGCGGGCTATTTCGTGCCAGCGGTGATAGTGATCGCCATTATCGCCTTTATAGCCTGGTCATTGTTCGGGCCCACGCCGCCTATGGCGTTCGGGCTGATTGCAGCGGTCAGTGTTCTGATCATTGCCTGCCCTTGCGCACTTGGCTTGGCGACGCCCATGTCCATCATGGTGGGTGTCGGACGCGGTGCTCAAAGTGGCGTTCTGATTCGCGATGCGGAAGCCTTGGAGCGTATGGAGAAGGTGGACACCGTGGTGGTGGATAAAACCGGCACGCTGACAGAGGGCAAGCCGCAAGTCACCCGGCTTGTCGCGGCCAACGGGTTCGATGACAGTAGTCTCATGCGTTATGCAGGCGGCCTGGAGAAAGGCAGTGAGCACCCACTGGCTCACGCCATACTCGATAAAGCCAAGGGCATGGACCTGAAGCTTCCGGATGCGGAAGACTTTGACTCTCCGAATGGTAAAGGGGTTACCGGTCGAATAGACGGCAAGCGGGTGCTACTTGGTAACCGCCTTCTCATGGAGTCGGAAAATGTCGACACCACGCGATTTGACGGCGACGCCGACCAGCTCCGAAAAGATGGTGCTACCGTGATTTTTGCTGCTGTCGACGGAAACGTCGCAGGGTTGCTGGCGATTGCCGATCCGGTCAAGGAAACCACCGAAGCCGCTATTTCCGCGCTGCAAAAAGACGGCATCCGGGTGGTCATGCTGACCGGCGATAACCGCACTTCAGCTGAAGCAGTTGCCCGAAAACTGCATATCGACGAAGTGGAAGCGGAAGTCCTGCCGGAAGATAAGGGCAAGATCGTCCAGCGCCTGAAAGACGAAGGCTGTGTTGTCGTGATGGCGGGTGACGGCGTAAACGATGCGCCTGCACTGGCAACGGCGGATGTCGGTGTGGCCATGGGCACCGGGACCGATGTCGCCATCGAAAGCGCCGGCATTACGCTGCTACGCGGCGACCTGATGGGCATTGTCGAGGCGCGCCGTTTGTCTCTGGCGACCATGCGCAATATCCGTCAGAACCTGTTTTTCGCCTTCGTTTACAACTCCGCCGGTGTTCCGATAGCGGCAGGGGTTTTGTACCCGTTTTTCGGGATACTGCTGTCGCCCATTTTTGCAGCGGCCGCCATGTCGCTGTCCTCGGTCAGCGTGATCGTGAATGCGCTGCGTTTGAGGGTGGTGAAACTCGGGTCAAAGCAATGAACTTCTGAATCATTGGAGGTAGCTATGTCATACACGATCGATCAAGTTATCAAAGATGTCGATTTCGAGGACGTGGACAGAAGAGCGCGTCAGGCCCTCACTGATCACGGGTTCGGTGTGCTGACAGAAATTGATGTCAAAGCCACCATGAAGAAAAAGCTTGACAAGGATATGTTGGCCTATCGGATTCTCGGGGCCTGCAATCCTGGCATGGCCTGGGAAGCCATCGGTGTGGAGCCTCGCGTGGGTGCCATGCTGCCTTGCAACGTTATTCTTCGTGAGGTTTCGGAGGGCATTGAGGTAAGTGCAGTGGATCCATTGGCTTCCATGAGCGCCATCGATAATGACGAGCTCAAGCAGGTTGCCGGGAAGGTCAGGGATATGCTCTCTGAGGTTGTGGAATCGATCTGAAGCCGGTAGAGGCGTCGATTTGCTGCAGTGCCTGCGGTTTGCAATGGATTAGCGAATTAGCCAGGCGAGCGCATAGCCCAACTGAACACTGGAAATGCAAATAGGACTCCTCATTTGACGACGGGATACCTATTTGATGTCAGTCATATTATGGAGAAGAAAAAAGGAAAAAAGATATGGATATAAAGACTTTTGGACAACTGATCGACTGGACGCGCGATCTGCACTCACATCTGGCGAGCTGTCTGTCCCATTGCGCAACAAAGCACGAGGAAGAACGGGCCCGTGCGCTTTTGGATTATCTGGCAGCTCATGAATCGGACATAGAGCGGATCGTGAACGAGTTTGAGCACCAAGGGGATAAGAAGGCACTGGAAACTCGGGTGTACGACTACCTGTCCCATAATCCGATCAAAACTCATCGAACCTGCGACGAGCCTTACGCGAAGCTTGATTTTGATGGTATCTGCCGGGAAGTGTTCGACTTTCATGATCAGATTATTGATCTCTACAAAACGCTGATTGGAAAAGCCGAAATTCCAGAAGCAAAAGAGCTGTTCGAATCTCTTTTGGCGATGGAGGAAAATGAGTCGATGAGACTGGCTCGTCAGGTTGGCCGAATGCAGGATCTATGAGATCCGAGCACTTTTGCTGACGGCTTAATCCCTTTGAATGTTTCCAATTGAGGCTCACCTTCACACCTCAAAGACGGGCGCAAAGCCACCTCCCGGCGTTCGAAAGTTGGTGGCCTGGCCCTGGTACACACGGGCAGCGGCAAGCAGATGTTGCCCGGCATAGGTGTACAAACGGATATCGACCTTTCTGGTGGTGACCGTGCCATCCACTCTCAGGGTGCGTTCTCCGGCGGGAACGAAGTTCTGCGCGATGTAATCACCCTTCAGGATCTCTTCGAAAACGCGGCGGGTTAGTTTTTCGCCCCGATAGACGCCCTTGCTGCCATGGCCCGCTACCGGTTTGAAAAACAGTTTACGCCGGTTGCTCCACAACTCCGCCTCATCACTTGCTGAAACCAGCCGGGTCTTCGGTACAGCTCTATCCAGAAATCCTGCCTCGGTTTCACTCAGGCCCCAGTCGCGCAGGGTTTGGGCATCAGATAGCAGGATCAGGTTCCGTTTGTCGGCCATCAGCGCATGGGCGCGTGGATTGGGCGTGACGACCGCCGCGCCGTCGAGGTAGGCGCGCCTCAGCGCCCCAAGAGCCGGGGCCTCCAAGGCAAAATCCACCAGGCGGTTGTACACCATGCCGATAGGCTTGCCGTGGGCGCTCAGAGCGCCATCAACATACTCAAGCTCCGATGGATCGAGGATCAAGGTCTCAATGCCTCTGGCCTGGAATAACTGCTGGGCCAGTTGGAATTCTGGGAACATAAACTGGGATTCAGGGGCATCGTCCACAATGGCCAGGCAACCGGGCGTCGAGTCGCCACCTTGCCGTTGCCACTCCTGCTGGAACATGGCAAACACCGCGTCCTCGAACCCATCCAATGCACGGTTGGTGCCAGCGGTCTGCTGGGACGGGTCACAGCATCGGTGTTGAGCCCGGGCCAATACCGTGTTCAGAAATGCGCCGCCGGCATTGGTGTTGATTTCGATCAGCTGAGGCCCGTTCTCGCCCAGGTGAAAGTCGTAGCCCATGAACGCCCCGATGGGGCCTGGATCAAAACCGGCGATGTCCGGCGCCCAGGACAGAGCTTTTTCCTTATAGGGCGGAAGCTCGGCTGCGGATTCGATCGCCTGAACAATCCGCTCCATCGTCGCGATGTCAGCCTGGGGAACAAAAACCGGCGTGTTTGAAAAGAGATGATGGATCTCGGGAGTGGCCGGTGCCCCGTTCCCAGTGTCTGAAAACTGCTTCTGGAGGCTGTCAGTGAGCGCTTTTCGGTCAAGGGTGATGCAGTAACACTGCCGGTTGAGCTGGTCGGCGTGGGTTTTGGTTGTTCGCTGGTTTTCCTGGGGCACGTCTTGCATTGGTCGTCCATGGTCATTGTGAATCGTTCCACCTTGATTCTGGTCAAACGAATGCATGTTTCGCAACTGTTTTCAGGCCTGTTTCAGCTTGGTGTGATGGACTGCCAAGTAATGACCATGCCTGTTCGGGATCTTGCTTACCGGGCGAGGAGATCTTACTGAAACCCTCTGACCAAAAAGGGCACGCTATGAACCATTCGTTGCGCAAGCAGTGTATTGCTGGTATCACGGCCAGTGTCGCTATGAGTTTTTCGCTGATGGTGGCCGCAGACACGAACCGGGCATTTGTTCCCATGGGCACAGCGGATGCCGTCGGCGTTATTGATCTGGAAAACCGCAAGGTGACGTCGTCCATTGGCGGCACCCTGAATACCCACGGTTCGGCACTGACCCCGGATGGCCGGCATCTGGTGGTGGGTAGTTTGTCGGCGCATGATCGTCAGGAGCCGGTTAGTCGCCCCGAAGGCGTTTCAGAAGATGAACACGCCGCTCATCATGGGGGCGGGCAGTCTACTGAATTGGAAGCAGGGAGTACCGGGCTGCTCTATTTGGTGAACACGGCCACAAAGACGATTGACCGCAAACTGGAAGTGCCGGGGCCGGTGCACCATGTGCTGGTGACTTCCAACGGTCGCTATGCCGTTTCCACGCATCCTGCCAGTGGCAGTATCAGCGTTGTGGATCTGGATTCCGGTCAGTTGGTCAAAACTGTGGCGACGGGGCCGGCCCCCAACTATCTGGTGCAAACCGACGACGGCCAATCCCTTCTGGTCAGCAATACCGGTAATGGCACGGTCAGCGAAGTGGATACCGAGCACTGGTTCGTCGAGCGCAATTTGCGAGTTGGCGGCAACCCAGAGCATATGGTGCTTGCCCCCGGCAACCAGCGGCTCTACGTGAATGATGCTGCATCCGGCCAGGTTCTTGTCCTTGAGCTTGCCAAAGGCGCGGTGGCGAACCGGTACGAGGTTGGGGAGGCGCCCCATGGCGTTGGCTTGAGCGCAGATGGCCAGACCCTCTATGCCACCAGCCAGGGCGGCAACCAAGTGGTCCGGATTGAGCTAGCCAGCGGCGCCCGCCACACCAGGCCGCTGGCTCCTGCGCCCTATCATCTTGCGGTCTCTCCCTACGATGGCCAGCTACTGGTGACCAGTCGGGCAGAGAACAAGCTTTGGGTGCTCGACCCGGAATCCCTCGATGTGGTTGATGAGATCGCGCTGAGCGGCATAGGCCATCAGATATCCCTTGAGGCCCACTAGTACCCTGTTCTGACACTGGCTTTTTCGCAAAGGAACCGCTCATGGATCGACGCTTTAAAATTACCTTGGCAATGTTTGCCGTTATCGCACTGGTTTTACTCTGGGGAGAACACAAGGTTCATCTGCTTGGCGCCTTGCCCTGGCTGATACTGCTTGCTTGTCCGCTGATCCATATTTTTATGCACGGAGGGCACGGAGGGCACGGAGGGCATGGAGGACATGGAGGACATGGAGGACATAACCACCAGGCAGAGCAACCGGGAAAGAGTGGAGAGCAGCGTGATGACTGATGGTGCATCGGATTATGGCCTTTGGAGCCTAGTGGTGCTGAATTCGGCGATTTTCATATTCTTCGCCTTCAGTTTTTTCAAACCGCAGACCCGCCGGGACTGGCGTTCGTTTGGTGCTTTCAGCGCGTTTCTGGTGGCACTGTTCACCGAGATGTACGGGTTCCCGCTGACGCTCTACTTCCTCTCCGGCTGGCTGCAGAGCCAGTATCCCGACGTGAACTGGTTGGCTCACGACAGTGGCCACTTGCTGGAAATGCTGTTTGGTTGGAAGGGTTCCCCACACTTTGGGCCGTTTCATCTCTTGAGCACAGTGTTTATTGGCCTCGGGTTTTATCTGATTGCGGCTGGCTGGCGTACCCTGTATGCCGCGCAAAAGGCAGGGCAGTTGGCCACAACCGGCCTGTATGCCCACGTTCGCCACCCCCAGTATTCCGGCTTCGTGCTCATCATGTTCGGTTTTCTGCTGCAGTGGCCAACGCTGCTGACGCTGGCCATGTTCCCGGTGCTGGTGTGGATGTACTCGCGCCTGTCTATTCACGAGGAGCGTGAAACAGAAAAAGCGTTCGGCTCCGATTGGCGGGCCTATGCAGCCAGAACTCCCCGTTTTATTCCGCAATTGAGGAATTTGAGGCGCAAGCAAATCGAGGAACAAGAATGATGCATGGGGCAACTATCTCAGTAGGCGTTCTTGCAGTCGCACTAATCAGCGGCTGCGGTAAACAGACGGTGGATGACCGCTGGTACACACAGGCTGAGGTCGAGCGCGGCGCAGTGGTGTTCGACAACAACTGCGCAAGCTGTCATGGATCCAACGCTCAAGGCGCCTTCAATTGGAGAAAGCGGCTAGCGGATGGTTCCTTTCCGCCGCCGCCACTCAACGGAACAGGCCACGCCTGGCACCATCCATTCGACATGCTGATGGGCACAATCGCTCAAGGTGGCGCTCCCATGGGCGGACAAATGCCTGCCTTCGGAGGTATACTTTCTAAAGACGATCAAAAAGCCGCTATCGCCTTCTTCCAGAGCAAATGGGATAAGCGGATATATGATGCATGGTTTGAAAGGAGCGGGATGTAAGCTTTAGCTTTTGGGAAAATTTAGTCTATTCGACCCTTTTAAATATAAAATAAAAAGCCACGTTTTTAACGTGGCTTTTTCGCTGCTAATATTTTCAGTGTTTGAGAGCGTGGATTCCAAACTTCTTATACTTTATGAATCATGATGGCTCTTTAACTTCGCTGCACTCATTTCCATATGCATTTTTTTATGCTGATTTTCCATATCTGACTTGCTCATATTCATTTTCATCTGCTTATGATGATTGGTCATTGCGCCAGTATCCATAGTGCTCTCAGTTGTTTTTTGCGGATAGCTTCGCGCCTCGTTGAACCGGTCGGCCAATCCTGAATTGGCAGTGGCCATGGTAGAAAATAAAGTGGCAGCTGCGGCAGCGATAATGATTTTTTTCATGATGTTCTCCTTAATTGCCTTAAACCGTTCAAGAAATTCAGTTCAGTTTCAGTTTTCTGTGATTTACTTGAGCGCGATCAGGACGTCGACTGCTCGAAGCCCGAGCCAGCCGGCGCTTGCGTCTCCACGAGTTGACTTTACCGCAGGGATTACCCTGCGGTATTTTTTTGCCTTTGTTTCAGAGCTTTGTGATAAGCCCGGCCTTCTTCCGTCATCATTTGCACGCGAGCCTCAAAGCCCCCTTCGGACATCGCATTACGTGTCATGTCTCTGTGTAAGCGCTGCATCTCTTCATTCTTAAGTATTTCTTCAATGGATGATTTGTCCATCATTTGGCTGTGCATGGCCTTCATGTCCTTATTGTCTGACATGTTGCCGGCGAGTATGGACGTTGAAACAGTAACTGCTGCTGCAAATATAAGTAAATTTTTCATTTTTACACCTCCTAGTTGGTTGATGAGTTAATTAAAACATCGGTTTCTGAATTGATCCTGAAAGAAACAAAACAATTTAAAATAAAGTAACTTTTTTCAGGAATAACAGTATCTTGATGTAAATCAAATTGTGCATTTTCGTTCTGCAATTCAGTTTGGTTTCAGATAATTGCTATAAGATTGCGAGTCAGAAACATTTCAATGGAGATATAACGTTGTCCATTCTTCCTCACCTTATAAAGCCGGCCTTTCTCGGTGCTCTGGTTTTGACCAGTTTGCCCGCTTGGACGGCACCCAGACTTGAGTTAACCGGCGCGATTGATGCGGCCATCGAGAACGATCCCTGGCTGCGTCAGAGTGTGCAGATGCAAGATGCTCTGTTGGAAGAAGCTGTTGCCGATGGGGCACTCCCGGACCCCCGGATGACGCTTGGTGCCGCGAATTTGCCCACGGATACTTTCGATACCGGACAGGAGGCAATGACTCAGGCCACCATTGGATTTACCCAGCGAATTCCGCGAGGTGATAGCCGTCAGCTGGCCAGTGAAAAAAAGCAGGAAATGGCAGGCGTTCAGCCTTTTCGGCGCGAGAACCGCCGGGCGCAGGTCATGGAATCGGTAGCGCATCTCTGGCTTGAGGTCTGGCGAACCCAGCAAAGCATCGAACTGATTGAAGATAATCGTGCTCTGTTTCAACAGTTAGAGGATGTCGCAGAGGCTGGGTATACCTCAGCAAGCATGGGTTCCAGGCAGCAGGATGTTATCCGTGCCTCGCTGGAACTGACGCGACTTGAGGACCGGCTGACGGTGCTGCATTCGCAACAGGCATCGAACCGCGCGGAGCTGGCAGAGTGGATAGGCCCGGACCAGGCCAAGCTGGCTGTCAGTAAAGATGTACCCAACGAGTTGCTGAGAGTGTTTCCTCTGGGCTGGGCTGAAACATCCGCAGAGGCACTGATCCGTCATCCGTCAATCCGCGCGACTGATCAGCTGATTGATGCCCAGAGTGTTGACGTTGACCTGGCTCGCCAGGCCTACAAGCCGGAATGGTCAGTATCTGCACAATATGGATACAGGGAGCGGGCACCAAACGGTCAGGACAGGGCCGACCTGTTTTCTGTAGGCATTGGCTTTGATCTCCCGATCTTTACAGGCAACCGGCAGGATCGAAAACTGAATGCATCAGTGGCGCGACTGGAGGCGGCAAAAACAGAACGTATTTTGCAGATCCGGGGACTTCAGGCCAAAGCCCGTGCGGCCGTGGCCCGGATCGAACGACTGGATGACCGCATAGAGCTCTATGAACAGACCCTGCTGCCGCAAATGGAGGCGCAGGCAAGCGCAGCATTGACTGCTTACAACAACGATGACGGCGACTTCGCCGAAGCGGTACGAGCGCGAATTGCAGAGCTTAATACCCAGGTTGAATTGATACAGATGATGGCCGAGCGGGCCAAAAATCTGGCGAGTTTCCGTTATCTGACGTCCGACACTTCCGACATACCTTCCTTTTCACTGAATCGTTACCAGGACTGACCATCATGGCTAATTTTGCTCGCCCTTTGGGCTTTGTATTGCTCGGCGGCCTCGCCGGTGCAGGGGCCACGTACTGGCTTGACACTGACGCGACTTCGACGCCTGCAGCTGAAATGGCCGCTTCTGGCCCAAAGGAGCCGCTGTATTGGGTAGCCCCGATGGACCCCAATTTCAAAAGTGACAAACCCGGAAAATCCCCGATGGGGATGGATCTGATCCCCGTATACGAGGAGGGTGGGTCAGCTGAGGATCCAGCCGGCACGGTCCGAATTTCACCAACGGTCGTCAACAACCTTGGGGTTCGAACGGAGCCGGTGATTCAGGGGCGCCTGCCTAACAACATTACTACCGTAGGCTACGTGCAGTACAACGAAGACGAGATGGCCCACGTGCACCCTCGTGTTGAAGGCTGGATCGACGCGCTTTATGTCAAAGCCGAGGGCGAGCCTGTTGAGCAAGGCAAGCCTTTGTACACGCTGTACTCGCCCACCCTTGTGAATGCGCAGGAAGAACTGCTTCTCGCGATGAACCGTGGCAATCAGAGACTGGTTGATGCTGCTACCGAGCGATTGTTGGCGCTGAACGTACCGGCTAGTCTGATCAGCCAACTGCGCCAGAAGCGCGAAGTCCAGAGAACCATGACGGTTTACGCTCCGGGTTCCGGGGTGATCGAGAATCTGAATGTTCGTGAGGGTATGTTCATCAAGCCCGGAAACCGGGTTTTATCGATTGCCGCACTGGATGAGGTCTGGGTGATCGGCGAAGTGTTTGAAAGCCAGCTTTCCGCCGTAGAGGCTGGTAATCGGGTACAGATGACGCTGGATTACATGCCCGGTCGCGAGTGGCGCGGAAACGTGGATTACGTCTACCCCGAAGTGAACCCGAAAACCCGGACGGCGCAAGTGCGGATGCGCTTTGATAACGATGATGGTGTTCTGATGCCAGGCATGTTCGCTCGCCTGGATGTTCAGGGCGAACGGGGACAGCGGCAGTTTCTGGTGCCACGGGAGTCGGTCATCCGCACCGGACAGAGCGATCGACTGGTTCTGTCGATGGAAGAGGGCGCCTTCAAGTCGGTTAACGTGAACGTTGGGCGCGTCGGCGACAAGTATGCGGAAATACTCAATGGCCTCTCGCCAGGCGACACGGTGGTCACATCCGCCCAGTTCCTGATCGATTCGGAATCCAGCAAAACCTCGGACTTCCAACGGATGTCATCGCCTCAGGATATGGATGAGCAGGGGATGGATCATGAAGGCATGGATCACAGCACCATGAGCCATGGCGGAGGCGAGTCATGATTGCCGCTATTATTCACTGGTCTATTCGTAACCGCTTCCTGGTGTTGCTGGCGACGTTGCTTATCACAGGGCTCGGCCTTTATTCGCTGAAACAAACGCCGGTGGATGCTCTGCCGGATCTGTCCGATGTGCAGGTCATTATCAAAACCAGTTTCCCGGGCCAGGCGCCGCAGGTGGTGGAAGACCAAGTGACCTACCCGATGACGACAGCCATGCTCTCGGTACCGGGCGCGAAAACGGTCAGGGGATACTCGTTCTTCGGTGACTCCTATGTTTACGTGATCTTCGATGAAGACACCGACATGTACTGGGCCCGCTCCCGGGTACTGGAATACCTGTCCCAGGTTGCGCCCAGCCTTCCAGACTCTGCAAGGCCTCAGCTCGGGCCAGACGCTACCGGAGTTGGCTGGGTTTACCTGTATGCGCTGGTAGACCGCACTGGGAACCAGGACCTAAGCCAGTTGCGCAGCCTGCAGGACTGGTTCCTGAAGTACGAACTGCAAACGGTGCCGGGTGTCTCTGAGGTGGCTGCGCTAGGCGGTATGGTGAAGCAGTACCAGGTCAAGGTCAGCCCGGAAAAACTCAGGGCGCTGGGAATTCCTCTGGCTCACATCCAGAACGCCATCAAGAGAGGCAACCAGGAAGTGGGCGCCTCCGTCATCGAGATGGCCGAGGCGGAATACATGGTGCGCACGTCTGGCTATATAAAATCCCGTGAGGATCTTCTGTCGATTCCATTAGGACTCGATGACAACGGTACCCCCATATTGCTGAAAGATGTGGCCACCGTTGAAGTTGGCCCGCAGATGCGGCGTGGGGTTGCCGAACTGAATGGGGAAGGTGAAACCGTCGGCGGTGTTGTGGTGATGCGCTTTGGTGAGAACGCTCAGGCAACCATTAATGGCGTGAAGGCGAAACTGGAAGACCTGAAATCCAGTTTGCCTGAAGGCGTCGAGGTGGTGACGGTTTACGATCGCTCTGGTCTGATTGAGCGGGCGGTCAATAATCTCGGCTTCAAGCTGCTTGAAGAGTTTCTGGTGGTGGGCCTGGTGTGCATCGTCTTCCTGTTCCACGTGCGCTCGTCGCTGGTGGCGATTCTCAGCCTTCCCGTGGGTATTCTGGCGGCCTTTATCGTCATGCACTGGCAAGGCATCAATGCCAACATCATGTCACTCGGGGGGATTGCCATCGCTATCGGCGCCATGATTGATGGTGCTATTGTAATGATCGAGAACATGCACAAACACATGGAGCGAACCCCGTTAACGTCTGAGAACCGATGGGAAGTCGTTGCACGGTCAGCCTCTGAGGTCGGGCCCGCGCTGTTTTTCTCGCTCCTGATCATTACCGTCAGTTTTGTGCCGGTGTTTGCCCTGGAGGCGCAGGAAGGGCGGATGTTTTCTCCCCTGGCGTTCACCAAAACCTACGCCATGGCGGCGAGTGCGGCCCTGGCGGTGACGCTGGTGCCGGTGCTGATGGGCTATTTCATTCGCGGCAAGGTGCTGCCGGAGCACAAGAACCCCGTGAACCGCCTGCTGGTTGGCGTTTATATGCCGGTGCTGAAGCTGGTGTTACGCTTCCCGAAAACGACGGTTATTGTTGCGTTGCTGGCATTGGCTGTGGGCCTTTGGCCAGCCACCAAAATCGGCAGTGAATTCATCCCGCCACTGGATGAAGGCGACCTGATGTACATGCCCACCACCTACCCGGGCATCTCCATTGGTAAGGCTCGGGAACTGTTGCAGCAAACGGACAAGCTGATTGCCACCGTACCCGAAGTCGAAACCGTGTTCGGCAAAGTGGGGCGGGCGGATACCGCTACCGATCCGGCTCCATTGACGATGATCGAGACCTTCATCCAGCTCAAGCCGAGGGATCAATGGCGGGAAGGCATGACCACCGAAAAGCTGAAGCAGGAGCTCAATACTCTGATTCGGTTCCCGGGGGTAACCAATGCCTGGGTTATGCCGATCATCACGCGCATCGATATGCTGGCAACGGGTATTAAAACGCCGGTGGGCATCAAGATTGCCGGTCCGGACCTTACCGTCATCCAGAACATCGGTAAACGCCTTGAGGAAGTCATGGTCGACATCCCCGGTACAGCCTCCGTTTACTCTGAGCGAGTCGCTGGGGGCCGCTACATCAAGGTGGATATTGATCGTGAGCGTGCCGCTCGTTATGGGCTGAATATCGCTGATGTTCAGCAGGTAGTGGCCTCCGCTATTGGTGGAATCAACGTTTCCAGAACCATCGAGGGACTTGAGCGGTATCCCATTAATCTTCGTTATCCGGAAGACTACCGGGATTCGCCCGAGAAGCTGGAGCAACTGCCCATCGTGACCGCATCCGGCCAGCGCATTGCCCTGGCAGATGTGGCGGAGATCGGCGTGGAGGATGGCCCGCCGGCCATTAAGAGTGAGAATGCCCGCCTGAACGGCTGGACCTTTGTGGATATTGAGGGTGTCGACGTAGGCACCTATGTTGAACAGGCCATGGTTACCGTGAGTGAAGAGCTGGATCTACCTCCCGGTTATTCAATCAACTGGTCTGGTCAGTATGAGTACATGCTCCGTGCGAAGGAAAAACTGACCTATGTGGTGCCGTTAACGCTGGCCATCATCGTCATCCTGCTGTTTCTTAACTTCCGCCGTTTTGCCGAAGTGGGGATTATTATGGGCACGCTACCGTTTGCGATGATCGGTGCTATCTGGCTGATGTATCTGCTTGGTTATAATTTTTCGGTAGCCGTCGGTGTCGGTTTCATTGCGCTGGCGGGCGTTGCGGTAGAGATTGGGGTGATCATGCTGGTGTATTTGAATCAGGCTTATAACGCAATGCTGGAAACGTGTGATGACAAAGGGCTGACGCCAAGGCGAGAAACCCTCCGCCATGCCGTACTACAAGGTGCCGGTATGCGGGTTCGGCCAATCATGATGACGGCGGCCGCCATTATCGGGGGGCTTGTGCCCATTATGATTGGCACCGGTACAGGGTCGGAGGTGATGGGCCGGATTGCGGCACCTATGGTGGGCGGTATGATTTCCGCTGTCATTCTGGCGCTGCTGGTGATTCCTGTGCTCTTTTATCTCTGGAAACAGCGAACTCTTGGTGAGTAACGCCGATAGCAAGGTGCCAGGATTCAGCCTGGCACCTTGCTATCACGTCTTTACCGGTTATCACGATCATTCGCAGGGTGCCTACCCGTCTACTGCGCATATTCCAAAATCTATTTGCCTGAACGTTCGCTTTGCGACCAGGCTGTGCTCCTAAACATAAGCGAACATTCGGGGCAGGGCTTTCCCCAGCGCCTCCAAGCTAATCACAGCCATTTCACCCAGTATGATTGGCAGAGCAAATTCCAGACTCGAAATGATTACATGGCAGAGATGGCCATGCTCGGCTAAGCTATTGTTTTATCAATTTATGTGCAGAGCGATTTATGGTTCAAAGTCAGTAATAATGACGCAGTCAAATTTCTGCAATGATAAAGCGCGCTGCCCAACTGCTTTTAGGATAAAAGGAAAGCGACATGTGGGACTGGATTCAGTCGAATTCGGTTGATCTATTTGGTCATTTGCTAACGCTGATTGGCATCATTGTAGGTGCGATTGTTTTGGTATGGCAGATCGGTCGACAACACAGGAGTTCGCTTGAGCTACAGAAGAGAAATGCGCAAGAAGCGTTGAAGGTCGAAATCTACAAAACGCTTACTTTGCGATTAAGGGATGTTACTCGTACCAATGTCACCGCCATGATGTACGCAGTTAATGTTCCATCGAGAATTGAGGTTTTCCAAAATTCGATCAAAAAGAACATACCACTCCCATTCCCAAGGGAGAGAGCGATTGAGTTTTCACATCTGCACAGTGCCGCTAATGATGCATTAATTGCGTTGATTCAAGAATTTGAAGCTTGGTCGATAGTGTTTCCGGAAATTGAGCTGTTCCAAACGGCCTTGAACTCCGCTAATCATGATGCCCGAAACGCTTCGAATGAGCTTTTTAATCGCTTCATCATCATCCTTCCAACTGATCCCCCACATGATGCACCATCGAAAACTCCTAGACCGATTCCCGCATCACCTGTCAGTGCTGACCAGCTTTCAGAATTAGAGAGACTTGTAGAAGAATATCGGCGAGCCATGGACGAGATCGGATGCTATGTGATCGATTTACAGATTGAAGCCCAGAACAAGCTACTTTCGGGGCTATTTGAGCACCGGGTTCCGCGAAGAAAACCACTGGATTCCAGGTTTAAAGTGCTATCAACGGAGCCTGTTGAAATGGAGCGTTTGATGTCCTACTTCTTGAACGAAACTAGTTGGGGAAAAGAATACAAGAAGTATGAGGCTATGCATTCAAAGTCTGCATTTTCGGAATGATATCCTAACAAATCACGGAAGACGGACGCGTGAAACGCGCCGCTTCGTTTTGGCATTATGTTTGAAGAAGAATTGGGCATTTAACTATGAACTCCTATCTTGTCACACAGCGGCCAACTATTTACGCCGATATGAACGTTTTTCGGTATGTCGCTTGTGGAGAGATATCTATGGTCGATCCAGAACGTTTCATTTGGGTTTACTCGTACGCTCACCTCGATGAGATATATCGGAACGGCAATACCGATGCCCTGCACGGCATGAAAGTACTGAAAGCTGTTGAAGTGTGTGATGTCCTGAACGAGGATTTCCAGTCTGTGGGGAATATTAGATTAAGAGACTACGTTGACCCCCATGAAAGGTACGAGAGGCATCTGGAAGCCATATCAGGGTTTGAAGGCTCCAATGATCACTCTATCGAATACCTCATTCGCTCGTTTGGAGCTGATAATTTTGATGAGTTGCAACAAACTCCAGATCAGCTGCGGAAAGAGATTGATCGCCTAACCAGTGCGGTTGACGACGAACGTAAGCATGATCTGATTAGCCAAGCACATACCGTTTCTGAGGAAATGGCTGGTGTAGTTGAGCAACACTTAAAAGATCGTGTCCCTATTGACCAAACACGGGCAGCTTTAGGCGTTTCGAGTGAAGAGAGAAAAAGAATTGAAAAAACGTTCTCTCCTATCGATGAGGTGTGGAACCTCATAGGACCTGCAATTCCAAGTGTGAATAAAGATCAGTTCTTTGGGTTTGAGCCGATTCCCGGCATTGAGGGCGTGCAGCATACACAACACGGTGCGATCTGTGGTGCCCATATTGTATTGAATATGATAGGTATCAGCCCTGACAAAGGCTTGGCGAAGCGTGAGAAAATCAAAAATATAATGTCTGATGGTCAGCATACTGGCATGGCTTCATACTGCAATGCGCTACTTTCAGCTGACAGAGGCATTATCAACAAGGCTCGCTGTATATATACGTATCTGGGCAATATTACCACGCCACTTCACTTCAATTTCGAAAAAGGTTTCGAGCTAAATCTTGGAATCCAAACTGATAGAGCATAACCAGTGACTGGTGTCGAACCTACGCTATCGCTCCGGTACGCGACAACGCCAAGGCGTTATGCAATTTAGTAAAAAGGACCTAAATGTCAACTTATCCCGACGCAATTGGATACTTACGCAATCTTGGGCATTCAGAGGGTATCCCGTGGCTGGAGATGATCTGTGATGCGGCTGCTTCTGGAATAACAACTCTCAGTCCTTTCGACTTGGATACCCTTGTTCAGCTTTTTACAAAACGGGCAAGCTATCTCCGCCAACCTGCGCCTCCGACCGTTGCAGCCCCTGCTGGGGCCGCAGCGATAACCACTGATCGGCTTGAGATTATTGGGCCTTTTCACGGCTTCAAACGCCTAGGTGATTCGCTCGCGGCTTCGTTTCCAAAGCGGGTGAGTATTGTTTTCGGAGCAAATGGAAGCGGGAAATCTAGTCTATGTGATGCATTACAGATACTAGCTTCGAATGATGCACCGAAACGACCACTTCATGACGTTCGTGCGACAACGGCGCCGAGTCCTTCGTTCGATTTCAAGTTCACGTCAGATTCAACTATTCAGAATTGGAGTTCACCCGGCAGTTACGGCTCCCGCGCGGGCGCTTTGAAGTACTTCGATTCGGGAGTCGCTGTTCACAACATCAAGAACTCTGTCCAACCTGGTAGGATTATTGAGCTCGCCCCCTTTAAATTAGATGTCTTTGGAACCGCTAAGAAACACTGTGAGGAACTGCGTGCAGAGCTACAAAGAATGCAAAATGAAAATGCAGCGCTACTCGCAGGGACAGAAAACCAGGTCCGCACAAAGTTTGCGACATTTGCAGGAACAGCACTTGCTACCTTGAGTAGTCAGAATACTGCGACGCTAAAAGCGCAGATAGAATCTGGTGAAGCCTATACGAAAGATGGCGAACTTGAAGAGAAGCTCAAAAAGAAGGCGGAGTTAGAAAAAGCGACATCAGAAGAAGGGCTTAAGCTGCTCAAGGGTGAGCTCTCTGCACTGAAAGCCCTGGATGGGGAGATTCATCCAATTCTCATCGCATCCGAGATGCTTATCGAAATTGATCCGGTTGTTCAGGCTAGAACTCTGAAGGAAAAAGAGGAAGAACTGGAAGTTCTGGCGAGAGCTCTAATTCCCACAGGTGCAAGTTTAGAAAAACTGATGGCACTTATCCGGCCTGCCAATGAGGTGTGCAATCTCCACTCACCGGAGCCAGAAGTGTGTCCACTGTGCAAACAAGCGTTGGAAGCAAACGAGCTTGAGCTATTCAAGCAATACGCCGATCTTCTTACCGGAGAACTGGATGCTGCCATCACTCAACTCCGAAAGGTAATCGAAACCGCAGATAAGAACCTCAAAGTGGTTGCTGATTCTGTGCCTGATAATTGGGCCAAGGACTCCGTCTTACCGCCGGAGAGAATCGAGCCCATCAAGTCTATCGGTAAGGTAATAAAAGAACGCTTCAAGAAGGGAGACTTAATCGACCAGGCGGGCGAGGCTGCCGCAGCCTCGCTCCGAGCCTTCGTCGATGAAGTTTCGAGAAGCGTCGAGGAGAAAGAAGGACTAATCGAGAACGCCCGGAAAGACCGCGACGAACTTCTTCGGCAGTTGAGTGAAGTTTCCACAGACTGCCAGGCTCTTCTTTACAGAAAGGAAATCGCGGAGAATATTAATCTCATTAAGGAGGCATATCGTCGTTCACAAAATGCTGATTATTGGGATTCAAATCTGCCGACATTCGCGACGGTACTACGGAAAATCACTTCCACAGCCAAAAAGGCCCACAAAGAGCTTGTTGTGGAAGATTTCAAGGCTCGCTTGAACGATGAGTATCTTGCGCTAGCTGAAAGAGAGATGAGTGCCTTTGGTGTCGAGCTGAAAGATGTCGGTGGTGACGGAGCTGTCACAGTAGATCACCATGTCGCTGGTCAAAAAATCGAAGCTGTACTGAGCGAAGGCGAGCAACGAATTCACGCACTTGCCCTGTTCTTTGCGGAGCTAGAAACCTGTGAGCAGCAAGTAATTGTCTTTGACGATCCAATCTCTAGCTTTGATTATAATTACATTGGTAACTATTCCAATCGTCTGCGCGATTTGATTCAAAAGTATCCGGCTCGGCAGGTCGTTGTTCTCACCCATAATTGGGAATTTTTTGTTCAGATACAAACAACTATGAATAGAGCTGGATTAAATGGCCATACGGCTGTCTATGTCCTAGAAAGTTGCGTTGCGCTGGATGAATACAGCGAAAGCATTGACGATTTGAAGTCCGGTATCGATACCATTCTCGCCATTTCCGGAGAGCCTACTAAAGACCAGAAGGAGTCCATGGCTGGAAAAATGCGCCGGCTTATCGAAGCGGTTGTGAATACGCACGTATTTAACAAACAGAGGCATCAATTCAAGCAGAAGAGCCAACAGGTGTCAGCGTTCAGTGAGTTTACGAAGGTCGTTCCTCTCCTTCCGAGTGAGGCTCAGTCCCTGAGAGATCTTTTCGAGAAACTGAGCATCACCGAACACGACGATCCGAGAAACGCCTACGTAAACACGGATAAGGCAATGTTCGTGACCCGATACAACGCGATAAAAAATATTGAAACTGCAATTGTTGGAAGGAAGTAGGATGTTCCGTGAAGCTATTCGGTAGGCATATCTTTGACACGCGTAAGCATGCATAACACTCAAATGCTACGGACGCGTAAACGCGCCGAAAATTTTGGGCGGTATCTCTAAGTTGCATGTTCGCTTTGCGACCAAGACTGCTCCTGGACGTCAGCTAAACAAGAGCGAACATTCGACGCAGCATACTAGCTTCGGAAGGCTGGGTAGATTTACGGTTTGCGCAGCGCAAGGAGCAGGAAGATCAATCAGCCCGCCCTGCATCTGGAAGGTGAGCCTGTAAATAAATCTGTGTAACTGCCCATCCCATTACAGGTGACCGTCCAGACGGTCACCGAATTCGATAATAAAGCGATTCAATGCCGGCTTCCAATCACGGATCGGCATCGTCCATTTCTTTGAGGCCTGCTGGATCGCCAGGAAGGCCACTTTCAGTGCCGAATCATCGCTGGGGAACAGCTTGCGGCGCTTGGTGGCTTTGCGGATGACGCTGTTCAGCGACTCAATGGCATTGGTGGTGTAGATCACTTTCCGGATGGCCGGAGGATACTCGAAGATGGTGATCAGGTTGTCCCAGTGGCTGTGCCAGGATCGGGAGATCTGAGGGTACTGGCCGTCCCAGCGTTCCCCGAAGGCCTCCAACGCCTGCCGGGCTTCGTGTTCCGAGGCAGACTGGTAGATCTGTTTCAGATCGGCCGTCACGGCCTTGTAGTCCTTCCAGGACACGTAGCGCAGCGAGTTGCGAACCATGTGCACGATGCACAGCTGCACCTTGGTCTGAGGGTACTCAGCAGCAATGGCATCCGGGAAGCCCTTGAGGCCGTCCACGCAGGCGATCAGGATGTCTTCCAGACCACGGTTCTTCAGTTCCGTCAGTACCGACAACCAGAACTTCGCGCCTTCGGTCTCGGCCAGCCAGAGGCCTAGCAGCTCCTTCTGGCCTTCCATGTTGATGCCCAGGGCCAGGTATAGGGACTTGTTGATCACCCTCTTGTCCTGACGAATTTTCAGAACGATGCAGTCCAGATAGACGATGGGGTAGATCGGATCAACAGGGCGATTCTGCCACTCGTGAACCTGATCGATCACTCGCTCCGTCACCTTGGACACCAGAGTGGCCGAGATGTCGGCGTCGTACATTTCCTTGAAGGCGTCCACGATATCCCGGGTGCTCAGGCCCTTGGCGTAAAGAGCCAGGACCTGGTCATCCATCTGGGTCAGGCGGGACTGACCTTTACGGACGAACTGAGGCTCGAAGGAGCCGTCCCGGTCACGGGGAGCCTGTATCGGTACTTCGCCGTGTTGGCCCTTCAGGCGCTTGGCAGAATAGCCGTTACGGCTGTTGCCGGTGCCACGGCCTTCAAGAGCGTGCTTCTCGTATCCAAGATGCTCATCCAGTTCGGCGTTGAGTGCGGTCTCGACGGTGAGCTTGACCAGCTGCTGTGTGAGGGCTCCGAGATCTTTTTCAGACTTGATGTCCTCGGCCAGCTCGGCAGCCATAGCTTTGAGTTTTTCTTGGTCCACTTGTGTACCCACGATGGTATCCTTTTGAAAAGATTACTCAGTCGTGGGCAGTTACACAATTTGGTTTACAGGCTCGCGAGGATTCGTGTTAGGCAATCATTGGGCTTACCTTGGTAGACCTTCGGGCTTTTGTAGTGGTCAACTAATCCCGGACAGTATTTTAAGGTTTTCCTCTGCTGCAACGGGAGAAATGCCACCGTTGAACGTATGAGGCCTTTGCCGGTTGTAGTAGTCCATCAGATAGCCACCTACATCTTTTTTTGCCTCGGGCAAGTTCCGATATCCCAGGGCCGGTATCCATTCGGATTTCAGGCTCCGGAACAGCCTTTCCATCGGGGCGTTGTCCCAGCAGTTGCCGCGCCGGCTCATGCTTTGTGTCATTCGATAGCGCCAGAGCCTCTGACGGAACTTACGACTGGCATACTGACTTCCCTGATCCGAGTGGAACATAACTTTCTCTGGCTGACCACGCTGTTCCCAGGCGTGATCCAGAGCTTTTACAACCAGGTCCGCATCCGGACTGGATGACATGGCCCAACCAACAACTCGCCGGGCGTACAGATCCAGTACCACAGCCAGATAACTCCATCGCTGGCCGCTCCAGATGTACGTAATGTCACCACACCAGACCTCGTCGGGCTGCTCTACCGCAAACTCACGATCCAGGTGATTCGGGATATCCGGTCGCTCAACGGTGGCCTGCTTATAGGCGTGAGGGCCTGGCTGCTTACAGACCAGTCCCAGCTCACTCATCAATCGTCGAACCTTAAAGCGCCCGATGACAACGCCGTCGTCATTGAGCATGCCCTTGATTGTTCTGCTGCCGGCAGAGCTTCGGCTCTTAGTGAACAGGCGGTTTACCTGAGCCTTCAGAGCCAGACGCTCAACGTCTATATGGTTCCGCCGTTGGCGGTATTCGTAATAGCTGGAGCGGCTGATATCGAACGCATTGCAGACCATTTCAACAGGCATTTGCTCACTCAATTGGTCTATCAGCGCGTACGATTCAGGTCGTCCGACATCAAGAGAGCGGTAGCCTTTCTTAGTATGGTCTTCTCCATCTCAAGGCGCTTGCAGCGGGCTTCCAGCTCCTGAATCCGTCGCTGCTCCGGGGTCAAAGCTTTCCCCTTTGGGGTAATGCCTTCTCGCTCATCCGTCAGCTGTTGAACCCAGCGCCGCAAAGCACTTTCACCTACGCCCAAGGACGTACAAGCCTGGGCAATGGTGTAACCTTGATCCAGCACCAAGCTGGCTGCTTCCTGTTTGAACTCAGGAGTAAAGGAACGTCGTTTTCTGGTCATCAGACACCTCGCTTATGGTGGCGATCTTACCACCTACATTGGTGTCCGGAATCATTGAACCACTACACCCTTCACTGGCAAGTTTCTCGAATACGGCATCGACACCCTGGCCGAGAGGAATGAACACGCAGTCTTCAGGCAACGATTTGATCTCCGTCACGAGACCGGTCTGGATTTGATCCCAAAGGTAGCTGCTTGAAATCATGGCTCGGCCGCCCGAGAAATTGTTCCCTTGATCAAGAACTGGATTCCGCAATGCGGAGGTGAAGTGCACCAGGTCCTGTCGAGTTTGAAATAGGTCTCCGCAACTCTTCAAACCCAGCCAGCGCTGTAGCCCAATGAAGTCCATCATTTCCGTCAGATTGCGTCTCATTGCTCCGGCAAAACTGGCTGAGTGTTTGGCACGTTCGAGTATCTCGCCAGTCGGCAGACCTGCTTGGAGTCCTTCCTTTGCGGTTTGTAGCGCAATCACTGCTTGTTGAATACCAGGGGTAATCCCGCAAATGACCACCTTGGCTGAACTGTTAACGAACTCAAACGGAGCATAGTAGGTGGCAAAGCGCCCGTTTTCTGACAGCTTCAGCGGGGCTGGCAGGCGGTCTTTATTGATCGCAAGATCGAGAAGTGTGCTTCGAAGGGTATATGTAGGCCTTTCTTACCTTTCTGCGGCGTCTAACGCATCGAGAAATAATCCGGTCCTGGGCCTTCAGGAAACGCCGAATGAACCCGGTCCCCTATTTAGGTCTACCCAGAGTTGGAGAAATCCGGATCCTGAGTTTGGGAACGGTATGCGCAAGGGCTGTTATCCGAGATCTAAAAGTTCGACGAACCGTGCGCGGCGTTTAACCAGATCTAAATAATGATCTTTCATGTCTGGTGGCATGAGGGAGGTCTGAACTGTTTTTGGTGCCTCAGCTTTAATTTTTGCGACAAGATTGAGGATGGTTTCTCGAGCTACTGGCGCATCCAGCCCGGCCGCCTCGGCCAATTGAACGAAGTCCCCGCCGGAATAAAACCCATTTCCCATTTGTTGTAAGTACTCCGGTTCGCCATGGGTCAAAAAACTTAGAGCCATGGTCGACGACAGAGGTGAATTCGAGAACAAGGACGAGGCAAGAACATCGTATACCGGAGCCAATCTGAATGGTTGTTTCACGAAGGCAATGTTTTTCATATGATGATCGTCGTTGCCAATGAGGTAGCTAAAGACCAACCTGCGGAAAAGCTCCAGGCCGGAAGGCAAACCGCCATGTTTAATTGCCAGCTCTAGTACCACCTGATAGCTAGCGGCGGTGTATTTGTTCTCAGATCGCAGGTTAGAAGCCCCAAGTGCCTGCATCGCGTCTTCCTGGTGGATCTTTTTACCATCAGTTGTTCTGTCGAAGCGTCGAATGACGAAGACCTTGTGGCCGTCGCCCAATGAGAGGAGGGAGCACGGTGGCACGTCGAATCCAAGGTTCCTCATCAGCACCATTGAGGCGTGCTCGTTCTCGGCCGCAAAAGGGTACCGTTCCGGCGATGGCTTGAGGATAAAAGTTCCGCCCACGTCAGCCAGGTTAAGCCCGCCATCGTTGATGGTGAGATGGCACTTCATTTGGACGCCCGCGATTGAATAACCCGAAGCAAACGATGGCAGGGACTGTGTGAGCGCTCGTCTGTCCGCGGCCAGCTCGATATTGAGTGTGCTGCTGCCGAACAGCGTTTCCAGGCAGGATGAATGATGCTGAATGTAATGGCCTTCAGGGAGCGGTTGCAGGCAGGTCAAGCAATTCACGATAGTGCGTTCTCAAGCGGTTCGATGGTTACAGCTCCCGAGAGATCACGGCCATTGTTGACCAGCAGTCGCAATTCGTCGGTTTCATCAATCTTTTGTGAGAAAGACTGTAGCCGCCGGAGCCAGCCCTCACTGATCAAACCGCTAAAGAAACCATGGAGCGTGTCAGATACAAATGGCTCGAGTTGAAGGGGAAGGCTCAGGCTCAGTGGCTCCGAGGCGCCGGCAAGAAATTCTGGATCGTACTGAAACGTGAAAAGTCCGCCCCGCCGCGAAAGTTTACCCGCGATACGGTCGTGGAATTTCACGGTAGCATTGATGTTGTTGGGCAAGCGGGTATCTCCATCTCTTCGGAACAACCAAAAATTTCTAATCTACGACTGTCGTGGCCGCTCTTTTGACTAGGCCTACGCCAGCTGCTTTGTCATCGACCTTACGCTTTAGAAGACCGTTCGTCCTGCTCTTGCTCACCGGTGTCCTGGTTTGGCACCACTACAACTACTCTCCCGTCCACGTTTAATACTTGCCCCTCCCCCATCGGAATCAGCCAGGGCTCCTCCCATCGTGTATGGCCGAACACTGTCAGGCCCTCAAAACCAGAGCGTAGGGAAAGCTCAAGATCGTGATCTCCCCGTCGGTCCGGGCGACTCGGGTCGGTTGGCCCTTGGTGGAGCAGAAGGATATCGGGCTTTTTATCCGTCACACTTTCCGTCACCTGTAAGAACGACTCAGCGCTTCTTCGTTGACTGCGATGTGGATCGCCAACGATACCGGACACGCCACCAACGGTGAGCCCATAGACATCCTCAACAACATCGCCATCAAGAAGATCGACTGCATTTGAAAGCCGCTGGGGGTCGGTTAATTCATCATGGTTGCCCAGAACGCCGACCACGCGTAACGCCGCCTTGGTAAATGCTTCAAACACTGCATCCACGGGCCCAGAACCGCCGCGTTTATGGCAGTCCGGGTAGTCATAACGATCGCCACAAACGAAGATGGCGTCCGGCCGCGGAGTCTGGCCAGTTTCCACTAAGGTGTTGAGTTCATCGGCGACGACCTCACCAAGCAATCGATTGGCACCCCCAATTTCGCGGCCCTGCAGATCCGACACGAACACCAACGATCGAATGCCCGGCGGAATGCCGTTTGCAAAGGCTCGGTGGAAGGACAGCCGGCATCGTTGAGGTTGCCGAGCGCCACTGGTTCGGTAAGGCAGTTCGTGAAAGGGTGTGGTCTCGATGCCCGTAATGACGAGCGAGCCTTCGTGACGCGACTGGCTATTCACTCATCACGCTCTCGGTTCGACGGTTGATCTCGATCCTCCATAAAATCCTCGCTGATGCCTTCACTGTCAAAGAACTCATCCCAGACAGGGTCGGTCGGGTGGTCATACTTCTTCACCGACCCACGGAGCTTTTCCAATGGTGTGAGCTCCTGCTCAAGGGGCTGAGCCAGCTCATCCGCATGAACTGTGTGGGCATTCAGACCTTTTAGCAATACGCCCTCTGTGAGCCGCTTGACCATTCTTTATCTCCATCCGGAATCATTTTTCGGTCTCTCGCCAACGATGGGCGCGCCAGAAAACGCTCCTTTAACGATAGGCCGCCCGGCAAAAAAAATCTACAAATGATTTTTTGAAAAAGTCAATAAAATCAACAAGTATGCTCAACGCATACAATTGTATTTGAGATTTTTTTGAGGCATCTTGGGTTAAAGTCGGGTGACGCCTTCACAAATGTCTGATGGCAACGGCCCAAAAATCAGCCACACCGTGCGAGTGCCCGAGAGATGAAACCTGAAACCCTTCTCGTGATCGATCTGGAAGCTACCTGTTGGGGCCACCAGCGCACGCCCGATGGCGAGCCACAGAGCGTCGAGAACATGGAGATCATTGAGCTCGGATGTGCGCTGGCCACCCGGGAAGGGCAGGTGTTGGATAGCCAGTCGTTTCTGGTGCGCCCCACTCGATACCGGGTTCTCAGTGGATTCTGTACGGAGCTCACCAGCATCACGCAGGCGATGGTTGTTGAGGCGCCGGATTTCCCACGGGCAATTCAGTTACTGAACGAATGGCTTGGAAGCCCGTCGGAGGATTTCCTGTGGTGCAGCTGGGGGAATTACGATCGCTTGCATCTGTTGGCACAAAGTCAATTAGACGATGCCAGGCCTTTGCCATTGAACTACCCACACTTGAACCTCAAAAGACTGTGGCGCCGTACCACGGGCCTGAAGAAAAAGACCGGGCTGAGCAGTGCCCTGGCATTCCACGACCTGACCTTTGAGGGCAACCACCATCGCGGGGTAGACGATGCCCGCAATATCGTGAGGCTGTTACCGTTTATGGATTGGTCTTTGGAGTCCGAACTGTTAACTCCACCGGAGATCTCCGAATGAAGCTGGTCTGCATATCAGATACCCACAGTCTGCACTGGCGAATCCCCGAGATCCCAGACGGCGATGTGTTCATTCATGCGGGTGACTGTCTAGGGCAAGGCACGCTGGAGAACATCGAAGATTTTAACGACTGGCTGGGAACGCTGCCGCACCGGCATAAGATCGTGATTGCCGGGAATCACGACTGGGCCTTCCAGGAAACCCCGGAACTGGCACGGCAAGCCCTGACCAACGCCATTTATCTGCAAGACAGCGGAGTCGAGATCGAAGGTGTCCGATTCTGGGGTTCTCCCTGGACACCCACGTTCATGGATTGGGCGTTTATGCTGGAGCGGGGCGAACCGCTAAACCAGAAATGGCGGCTCATTCCGGGCGATACTGATGTGCTGATCACCCATGGGCCACCCAGAGGCATTGGTGACGAAGCCAATATGGGGTTCAAAAGCCAGAACGTTGGTTGTGCTGATCTACTGGCCTGCATTCAGGAACTTGCACTCAAAGTGCACATTTTTGGCCACATCCATGAAGGCTACGGGGAATACCAGCAGGGACAAGCAAAGTTGATCAATGCAAGCACCTGCAACGCACGGTATGAGCCGAGGAATGCGCCGATTGTCTTTGATCTTTGAGGTGGCCAAAGTTGAATAGGGGTAAGTGATATGACAGCCGAAGAACTGATCGCACAGCTAGAAAAGCTACCGCCGGAAACACCGGTGCTGGTTGAGGGCTACGAGACCGGCTTTGATGACATTGTCGAGCTCACCCCCGAACAGATTGTCCGTTACCGGCATGCTCAGGAGTGGGATGGCGAATATCAGACGCTGGACCGGTTCTCCAATACAGAGACCGAAAGGCTGAAAGCTGTGGTGATCCATGGTCGCCGAGGCCACCGGAGGTGACGTCATGACAGAGAAAAAGACCTATCACCTGGATGATCTCATAGCTCAGTGTGATCCTAACGCGCCCATGCCAGAGGTAGTTCGGGAGTGGGACCAAGCCTTCTCGGTTGGCCTGGAACAAACCGTGATGGGTGACCAAGTGGATATCCGGAATGCAGTGCTGGTGTTTCGCGACAAACTGACCGATCAGTTCGACGCCGTTCAACTGATCCTGTTTGGCAGCCGAGCCCGAGGCGATTATCACGACGAAAGCGACGCGGACGTAGCGGTTATTCTGGTTGGACAGCCCGGTGATTTCGTAGATACCAAGCTGGCGATGGCTGCCCTGGCGTTTGAGGTGCTCACTGAAACCGGCGTTCTGATTCAGGCCCTGCCGGTTTGGGAGAGTGAGTGGTGTAATCCAGACAACTACTCCAATCCTGAACTGCTTCATGCCGTCGCACGGGATGGCATTATTCTCTGGCAGAGATGACACCTGCCGACAATTCCTGGCTTCTCTTAAGGCACGTCCACGAAAAATGAGCTCTTGTAAAATGGGACACGAGCGTCCGAGAAGATCGATCGCAGTATTCCCCATTCGGGCCTTAATAGGCACAACGCCGCTTAAGTTTGTATGGGACCCAACCACTCCTCAGGAGCTGTAGGTGTTTCGCAAATAACGACCTAGCAATTCCACCATCTGCTCGCCACTGATCACGTTGGCTCTGCGCAGAGCAACAATCAGATCCTCAACATCGTCAGTGACAACTTCGTCGCCTGTGAGGCGAGTGGCAACCGTGGCAATGTCGTCATCAGGTAGTCGCTGATAAGTCACGCCATTCTGCCGGGCTAAATGCCGGATGTAGTTTTCGATGTTGCCAGTCTTCTCTGCGGGATCATCCATCGGAGGGAGGCCTTCAATCCTGATCTTCGCCCAAATTTAGCAGTTTTATCCATAGCAGATTGGGAATGACACCGTTCAACATTGCTGCATTCGATGTTCGACATCCCATAAAAATGTGCGGAAAAACCCCAAAGTTTCCAAAACGACACAAGAACGCCTGCGTATGGCCGTCCACTCCTCAGTGGGCTCACTGCGTGTGTTAAAAGTCTATACACAGACGAAAATTCAAAGTGTTCCCAAGTTTACCAATGTTGAGGATCATGCATGCAGGAACTTCATTCGTTAGGAAGCATCATAACGTCCATCCGACTAAAAAACAGCGCCTTTAGTCCACTTTCAGATCATGTTTACAGTATTAATCGGAAGCGCACCAAAAATCCTGCGCTCGATAATTTCCTCGGAGGGGTGCGTGCGTTATTTGAGGATTATGCCGAAACGTTCATGTTGGAGAACGAACTGACATTTACATCCCAAGACTGCTTAATAGAAGCTTGGGATCCGGCAGACCCATTTTTTATCCTTCTCCTCGTAAACTCGGCATCAGGGCACGTCGGCGATTATACGATAGAGCAGCTGCGTCAGGTACTGTTAGAGTTTACCTCGTCAATTCTGGAGTTCGGAGCGGATATTTTCTCACCGCCCTCGAGCAATCTTACCGCCCAGCAACGCAAGTTTGTGGGGGCGGCAGCCACAGAGTACCGTCGACAACATAAAAATCAGACAATCACCGCACCGTTTGAGTGTTCGTTTCCCAATTCAGGTCTCCAATCACTTCCCATTCAGGGCAAAATCAAACCGGCCCTATCGGAGGTCATAGACTCGAGTGACGAGGTTTTTCTGGCACTATCCGATGGGATCAAAGCGGACGATTTATCCATCTTTCTTCGGAAGCTCAACGATATGGGGCAACCTCAGACGGACCGCACAGACACATACACCGCTGAACAGGAAAACCAGCTGCGCATCGCTGCTGAAGCTTTTCTCGCGCCCATCAAGGCTATTGAGGTAACCGTGTGCAAGAGACAAGACCTCAGAGGCGTTGTCAGACGCTACGTGAAGGATATCCGGCCAGTTACCGAGGGGGAGGTTCAGACAAAAATCGCTAGCAGTCAGTTGGCGCTGTAGAGCGCCACTGACTGTCGCCCTGGGCGGTACTGATGGTGCCGGGGTCTATTTGGATCAGTACACCGACAGCGAGAAATGCCAGAGCGAGCTCAAACGAATTGCGCACAATTCCAGTCTTAGATCGCGAGAGTATCAGGCCGCCATAGTCGGTCACGCGAGCATTCGTGCGTCGATCATTCATATACACTGGAAAGCCATCCAGGTTGAATCTGATTGAGGAGTCCGGATGCACATCGAAACCAGCAGCCCGCATTTCGGTCATGATCTCCGCGTGTCCATTTTTTGCAACAACCTTAAATTGACTACTCGGTACTTGAAACAAATCCGTAACGTGTTTTGCCAATGCGAAATGTGAAGCCTGGTACATGAGCAGCTGGCGATTTGGGCTCACCATGTAGCGAAGTTCATCCAGGTAATCGGCCGAGACACCGCTCCAACCAAGGACCTTTTCTTCACTTAAAGACTCAGCGTGATGGATCAATCTACTCCAGGCTTGATCCGAAAGGGTCTCCAGCAGAGCATTAGGACAATCCTCACCCTTCAGTTTTACGTTTTTGTCAGTGGGTGAACTAAACCTCATGCGATCATTTGCGAGGTTGATGACCGACTTCAACTGCGCCTGAACGTTAGGATGAATCTTCATGAGCTCTGCGGCCCGCTCGTAGCGTTGCCCCAACCCCACAAGCCGAAGCGTTCTCAAGAGGGCACCTAAAGTAGGGGCCGGGTAATCCAGCGCAGTAACCATCTCCGGAGATGCTGTTGGCGGTCTCGTTGGCAGTTCGGAGATTTGAACAGCTCCGGATAGTTTGTGGGTCCGCTGGTGGACAACCGGAGTCAACTGATCGATCCAATCCGTCACCAGGTGACAGTAATTTTTGAGCCCTGTACTCGGAAAGCGATGCCCCATCAAGCGGCCTGCTGCCATTGCACTGCGACGTGAGACGCCAACCGCCTCACCCAGTATCAAACGTTTTAGGGCGGGATGATCGAGCGCGTCCGTCAGCTTATACGACAGAGGGCTATCGAGGCCGAACAGCGCTGGAACGATCCGGTTGTAAAAACTGTGGCGACTGTGATGAAGAACCAGTGTGGGATTGCCCGTTACACTGCGAAGAATACGAATCAACGCTTCGGATATCCGCGGCGCAAGACTGGTGAGCACCGGAACCCCTTTGTCTGAGGTTTCACAGAGAATGGGCCGGTTGGTTTCTGGCCAGGCAATCGTTTGATAGCGGGCCAGAACACTATCAATGAGATCCTGCTCGATCTCAGACAGCGAGAAGAGCAAAGGCACAGCGCGGCGGCTTGGTTTGCTTTTCAGTTTTCGGTATTGATTATTTTGAACCAAAACCCAGCGGAATCGGTCGTCTTCGCACCAATCTCTGCGCAATAGATTGATTGCCTCCTTGGCTCGCAAGCCAAATCGGTAGGTCAGGAGAAGAACAAATCCCAGCATCCTCTTATCATCGACCTTCAGATTACAGTCTTCCTGAATGACCTGTTGCGCAGCCTGGTACTCAGTTTCAGTGATCAGCCCAGGGCTCACCGACCGATAATCACTGGCGATATCCAGCTCACCCCACTCAGGAGAGGCCACGCCGTACCGTGAGGCCCAATTAAAAAAATCCTTGAGTCTTTTCCCGAACGCTCCGGTGTACCGGGATGTTAGAGATTTGTACTCCAGCATTTCAGCGCACAGTTCCGTGATCTCATCGCTGTCGAGGCCCACCAAATCAACGTCATACAGCAAGCCCCGAACGGCCGGGGACAGCAAGCTCCAATAAGTCGTCAACGTGTTCTTTGCGAAAGGATCAAATCTCTTTCGCCATTTAGCCTTTCCACGCCGAGCATGATCGGCAATCCATAGACCACTGAGAATCATGCTCGGGCTGATCAAGCCGCGGTAGTTCTCGCAAATCGTTTGAATACTTTTATCGCACTCAAGGGCTTTGGACTGTCTCGGCTCATAATCATTCAACGCAGCCGTAACGAGTTGAGTGAAGGTTTTGGCATTTTCCTGGAGTCGAGTCTTATCGGTTTCCTGATCTCGTAGGCGCGTTGGAAGTCTTGACGGAAGTTCGGCAGCCTGAGCCTCGTCACTTGGCAAATCAATAACGCGGTCATGAAGGATGCGGGCGAAATCCCATAGAGAAACACTGGTGGGTGGCGCGCGGTCACTCAACGCTGCCGCAACGATGCCAGGCATATCAGCTAGGTTGGATTGATTGATGACATTGCACAGCCAGTCAATCAGTTCCAACATTGATGGATCAGGATGACCTGAATGGTTGTCATGATAGATCGCCAACAGGCCCTTGAATTCGGTTATCTCCTTGGGCGCCGGCAGAGTGGCTCCGTTCTTCTTACCCCGCCCGTGGGCCAGCAAGCTGGCGACCTTAAAACTGATCTCAAGCCTCTGAACCGGCGTGACGAAATCATCGGACGTAAGTGTTTCGCTGTACTCAAAGAAATACTGACGCTTGTGTTGAATCAGACGAAAATTCTCTCCCTTGATCACATCGAGCAATAACTGCTGGTATCCGAGCCGCTTTTCCACCGACAACAGCACGGCGCCCAGGCAAAGGGCACGGGTTTTCGACAGCTTCGCCTTGTAAGAGGATCTGTTTGTTAACTCAGCCCAGTGTTGCAAGCGGTCACACACCGTCAGAGACGCTGCAATGTCTGGACTCATCAATGATCGCTCATCGCTGACCTTGATGATCCGTTTTTTCAGTATTTTCTGCCTTGCTGCGCCAGAGGCCAGCGCGCCATCCCGTACTTTCTGGTCGCCACCTTCGGGCTCAGTTATAGAATCGGTCTCTTGCTCGGGTTGTGTCATGAGCTTGGTAAAGACCCGAAAACGAACACTGGCCTGCGGGTGCGGCAGGTGGTTTTCTCTCAGCAGCATCCGATTACTCAGCCGGACCAGTTCGTCATCACGGATTTCGTTGAGTGATCGCCCATTCAGGATCAGCTCAATATCTGCACGGGCTTGTTGAATCGCGGCTTTGAGTTTTTTCTTTCGCTCACGGGCTCTGGCTCTCTGCCCAAACACTTCGGGCTCTCTATAGCTTCCTGGTGGGGTTTCGGCTAGAAACAGCAGGGGAGGCTGCTGGACTGATGCTGGAAGCGCAAATGGCAGTGAACGGACCACCTGTTCAATCACTTCGCGATAGTTCTTAGCGTCTTCTGCCCAACATCGGGCGGAAAAATCACCATAACTTGCCGCCCCGCGTTCCGCATGCCCCATCCACCCTTCGATGACTTCCGGGTCAACCCCTTCTTTCAATAGCCGCTGGGCATACCTATGGCGAAACAAGTTATTGGGCAGCCCCCAGTTGAACAGCGAACAACCCAGATCAGCTGCATCAGCCATGGAGTGCCAGCGAAGATGATCATCAAGAAGAAAGAACAACGGTATGCTTGGCATGGCCGGACGTCTTTGGGCCGTTTCAGCAATTTGTTCCGCAAACTCTGGGCGGTGGGTACCGATAGCCTGACTCAAGTGGTTCAGATGATTAAGATAGAGCGTCAGCAACTCCATCGCAGCCTGCGGTAATGGCACCAAACGACCGTTATGAAGCCCGTCATCATTCTTGTCGTTGATGTAGACGCACTGGCGCGAAAACGAGAAGTGATTAATCGATTCAAACGGATCCCTCAACGGGCGGGCGCCGCTTGCAGCGTAAAGTGCCGTTACAACGTACTGGGCCATCGTATTGTGATAAAAAACAAGCCCTCGTCCTCTTGCTTGCTCGAGCTTTTCCGTGGCTTGCTGAATTTCCTCGGACAGAACCGACTCAAGGGGGGCCAGAAGACTTCCCATCACATGAATGGAATCTTGCTCGTTGGGCCCTTGCGTTACTTCTAGCTGTAAGCCTTTTTCGATCGCTTTAACGTCCCAAGTAGCGTAGCTACAAGCTCCCGGAAGTGCGCTTCTCGGATGTGACGCCAACAACCTCGAAAAGCTGAAGTCGCCGCTTCGACCGAATAACTGCTGACCTTTGCATTGCGCCAACTTTGCGCTGGTGACCCGAGGAAAGTGCTTCTCAGCCTGGCCATTGAACCAGGTTTCCAGCTTGATCTCCGACAGCCTACTCCAAACCGCCCCTAGGGTTAGCTCCGTACTAGACTCGTTGGCATCAACCACCCACTCCAGGGACTGCTTAATCCTTTCTGGAACGATGATGGTTAGATCGTCACGGAATGGCTCGACGAGATTCCGACTAACCTCATCAGGACGCCACGCACTGTGGCGTCTCGGCGATCGCCGCTTCAGAAACATGAAGTCTGGGCTCAGACTCCATTCATCGGTCATCTCGGTTCCAATTGGTATTCGCTCAACCAGCTGAAGTGACCGAGATAACTGCATGGCTGCCCAAACCAGAACACCGCCAAACCGGTCTCTCCTGTCCATCGTTTGCAATGTGCGCTCAACCCAGGACTCGACCAACTGAACCTCAGGAGGCAAAAGGCTATCCCAGGTCCACGGCAGATAATGGGCCAGCTCCATCGTCTGCATGAACACACTTCCGGAGCTGAGAGTTTGCTGGGCCGCACTATCCGTTGGATCAACTTCGGTGACGTACGAAAAGGTTTCGCCCTCATCGTCATCAGAAACCGAGGGGATAACACTGTACGTCGAGTCTCCAGACTCGAACGGCAACTCATCAATCGGGGAGGGCTTGGGTCTTAAATGAAGGGGAATCGCAGTGGTTTTTGCTGAAGTTCGCGATTCGATTTGGTGATACGAGCCGCTCGCGATGGAGAGTATCGCATTGAGAAATTCGTTATGGCTTTTCGGGCGAGATTTTACTTCCCTCATCACACCTGCCGCATTCTCCATTGCAGAGGTGAAGTTCTCAAAGGAATTTGGAGCGGAGCCGATCAGCTTCTTTGTTCTACCCAGTAACTCGTCAATCAATGCCCAACGACTGTCGAGCGAGTCGGCTTGTAAGAACCTGGCCGCACTGCTAACGGAGGTATCTGCAACACAATCAAAATCAATGAGCCGAATCGCTGCTTGACCAATGAGCCAGATACGCAAGCGCCGTCGATTACAAAAGACTTCTTCATCCGTGTTAGCGGCCAGCGGGTTAACAATCAAGCTCAACAAAAAAGTTCGGCTTGCGAGATCTTTGAACTGTCGCTTGTTCCTCTTAGCACCCCCGCCGTGCCCAATGCTGGGGTAGAGTTTGGGTAACCTTGAATCAGAGGCAAACCCGTCAGCGAATTTCTTCAGCTCGTGGACAACTGGGTTGAATGACCAGTCTGAGAGGATGGACTCGGATTCAGGATGCCGTAACTCCTGCACCAGGTTTTCAAAGCCAACCGTGAACTCGTCTAAGCCTAGGATGTGGAAACTCAGCTCGACCGGAAACTCCAGTCCTTGATCTACCGCCCAATGACACAGGTCACCAAAGCGCTCTCCGAGCCTTAAGGTCATATTGTCCGCAACAGCCACCGAAGATCTGTGCCAATCCTGCGCCACTTCTTTTGTCATTGATTGCTCTTAATGCCATGGCGAAATTATGAGCAATCATCACTTATCATGTGATTTAATGCAATCTTAGGTATTTTAGCGACTATTTATAAGTCGCTATCGCTGTCCTTCTCATAACCTCCAGCCCCCGCTACCATATAAGAGAAAGGCAGATCAGTAGGTTACTGGTCTGCCTTTTTTGCTTTCTGATTCTGAAATTTTCTCCGTGCCCTCACCGTGCCCTTTGCGTGCCAATTTCCGATTTGGATAATCTGGCCCCGCTTCACTTTTGACCGTCGGTCTTCTGGGGGCACGGGGTATTTGCTCCTGTCCCCACACCCAGAAATCAGCGTTACTGTTCTCTTTCAAGTCCTTCAGGCTCGTCCGAGACTTCCTTGATGTGCGTGATTAACTGCTCAACAGAACAGTTGAAATAAGTGCAAAGCTTATCAATGTTGTCAGTCACTGTGCTGTGGCCAGGATGATTGATGATCTTCGACAGTGTCATCCTGTTGATGCCAGTTTCCTTGGCAATTTCACCGATAGTGATTCGACGCTTCTCGGCAAATTCCTTATCTGCAATCAATTCCTTTAAATGGAAGCGGATCATCTCTCTACTCTTGTGATAAAAAAAAGTATCAAACGCTACTTGCAATTATCGCCATTGAGCGTATATTGATGATCAGTTGATAACAAAAGTTATCAACTGATCATTGATTGGCGAGTGGAGATGTTCTCATGAACAACACATACCTGACAACCGAAGAGCTCTCTGAGCGTATCAAGTACGACCCCCGGACTATCCGTCAGTGCCTGAAGGACAGTGTCCTGCTCGAGGGCAAGCATTATATTCGTCCATTTGGCGGCCGAAAGATTCTCTATATCTGGGAGATCATCGAGGAGGACATGCTCAGCATGGCTCAGAATAATCTGGCCATCCCGATGGCGAGCGGAGGTGTTTGTCATGGCTAAGGTGCGAGCACGAGTCGATACAAAGAAGCTCTTTATCGATTTCCGGTACCAAGGAATACGCTGCAGGGAGCAGACTCTATTGAGTGACACCGCCCGCAACCGTAAACAGCTGGAGACATTGATCCAGCGAATGGAAGCCAAAATGTTGGTTGGGGATTTTGACTACGCCGAGTTCTTTCCGGGAAGCAAAAACCTCAAAAAGCTTGAGGACGCTGGGGTCCTTCCCAAAAATGGTGAGGATGTTCTTGGTCCGTCAGAGTCTACTACTCCTTTGTTCACAGACTTCGCTGACCAGTGGTTTCTCGAATCGAAAATCCAGTGGCGGAACTCCCACACTCGTAATGTGGAATCCATTCTGGCCAGCTCTCTGAAGCCAGCTTTTAAAGATAAACGTGTAGGCAAGATTTCCAAACCAGACATTCTGGCTGCGCGTAACAAGATGGCGCGTCGGAAGGGAAGGGGGGCGAATGGTTTGATGTCACCCAAAACCATCAACAGCCACATGACCATTCTGCGGATGATTCTGACGGAGGCGGCGGAGCGGTTTGACTTCACTAATCCCTACCTGAACATCAAGCCGCTGAAACAGCAGAAGGTACACATCGAGCCCTTCTCCCTGAACGAGGTAGAAACGATCCTCGAAACAGTCAGGGAAGATTACCGCAACTACTACCTGGTGCGTTTCTACACAGGCATGCGCACAGGGGAAGTTGACGGCCTCAAGTGGGAGCGTGTGGATTTCGAAAAACGGGAAATCCTGGTGCGAGAAACTCTCATTCATGGCCAGACCGAGTACACCAAAACTGATGGCTCTCAGCGGGAAATACCCATGTTTGGCCCGGTGTACGATGCGCTCAAGGCCCAGTACGAGGCCACCGGCAAGCTCAGCAAGTTCGTATTTTGTAACCGGCTGGGAGAGCCTCTGGATCATAACAATGTGACCAAGCGTGTCTGGTACCCGCTGCTGGAGCATCTCAAATTAAAGAAACGTCGTCCCTACCAGACGCGGCACACGGCGGCGACGTTGCTCCTCGCCTCCGGGGAGAATCCGGAATGGGTTGCCAGAACTCTCGGCCATTCCTCCACCGAAATGCTGTTCAAAGTTTATTCCCGCTATATCCCGAACCTGACTCGCATGGATGGCAGCGCCTTTGAGCGCCTGATCAAGAGCCGGGTCCTTGAAAACGATAAGGAGGCAGGTGATGAAATTGAATGATCTGTGCCCGTTGACCCAGGAAACGCTCAAAGGCACCTACCGACTGACAGGGCGTGTCGCCTGTTTTGATGATGAAGGTATCCCGTATCTGAAGCTCCGACTAAGCAGCTGCGCCAGCGATATCGTAGTTCTCGCGGTGATTGGCTCTATCTTGATTCCAGAGAATCTGGGCCACATGGATCTGGTCGTGGTCAAAGGTCAGGTGTGTGTGGGTGCCGAGGAAAGTGAGATTCTGCTGACCGATATACGCCGCCCGTTGCAGGCAGACGTTGCCGGCTTGCCGGCACTGCAGACGTTACCTCGGACGTTCTGTCCGAAGCCGGAGGCGCTGGACCAGCTGGTGGCTGCGGTACGCTCTTTGCGGTCAGCCCCATTACAGGTGTTCATTAAGCGAGTATTGGAGCGCCGTGACAGATTGGAGATTTTCCTGAAAGCTCCGGCGAGCAGCAATTACCATCATAACGAACCCGGCGGGCTGCTGGCTCATTCGCTGGAGGTTGCGAAGAACGTGCTGGTCATGACGGAGGCCAATGAACCAGAGATGCCTCGGGAGCTTCAGGAGCTCGGATTCGTTGCGGGCTTGTTGCACGACATTGGCAAAACCTACACTTATGATGCGTTGGGTAAGCCGACAGCAACCGCAAAGTTGTGCGACCACGCCGACATGACCCTGGAGGCTTGCGCCTACGGTCTGGCTTACCTCGACAAGGTAGACCCTGATAGGGCGCTTGCACTCCGGCACATATGGACCTGTGCCTCTCCCGGTGCTCGCTACGGTGTCAGCCCTGCGATGACGCTTGCCCGCTATGTTCGGGACGCCGATGCCCAGAGTGCCATGGCTGACAATCAGCGGAAGGCCTACCGAAAGCGTCAGCCAATCGGTTTTGGGCGGCTCGGAAACAACATGTATTGGCGGCCATCGATAGAAGCTCATGGATGAAGCGGATGAGAACGGCAGTGAGGGGGGGGAGCACGTTGCGGCCACACCCCTTTTCTTTGTCCCGCGGTGCGTGAGGACAGCACTTAGGCTATGGAGCAGGCATTTACTCTCCAACGGTGCTAAGGTCAGGAAAAATATAGCGTCCCGAGCGAAGGGTATGTTGAAAATCTACTACCTCCACGGCTTTGCCAGCCGCTTCGATATCACCAGCGACAAACTCAAAACGCTCGCCAGGCTTGGCCCTGTCTATGGTCACGACATCGACTATGCCCAAAGCTCGGAAGACGTTATCGAAGAGAGCCTCGACAAGCTGATGCAAGTGAACCCGGACCTTCTGGTTGGGACGTCATTGGGAGGATGGCTCGTGGGTATTCTGGGAGCCGAATCTGGTATTCCGTTTGTCGCCATCAATCCGGTGACGGATCCTGCTCATAGTCTCAAGCCTTGGATAGGGCAGGGTGTCGATCATCAGGGCCAGGCCTATCAACTGACAGACGAAGTGGTTTCTAGCTACTACCATTTCACCCAATATGGCAGCGGGTTAGTGCTGCTGGATCAAGGGGATGAATTGCTTCCGTGGAAAGACACCGTCAGGGCGCTTGGGGATTATTTTCCGGTTCATAGCTTTGAGGGCGGCAGTCACCGGTTTGAGCACATGGAAGACGCATTGAAGCTGATTCGGCAGCATGTCGAAAATTAAAATTTTGGAAGCGTCGGATTAAAAGCACGGTAACTGCTTCTCACTCGGTATCGATGCAGCCGAATGCGTCAGGGCGCCGCCGCGCATTATATTCCCATTACCGTAACCCAGCCGCTGGCGTTGTCAAAGAGCGCGGGTGCGTGTTGCCTTGGCTCAATAAGTGGCTTCATACCATTGATCAGCGGTCGGCCCAGTCACCGATGGCCCTATGAACGATACCTGCCGGCAGAAACTCCTGCTCCAGCCGGCCCCGATCTGACTGTTTAAGCCGTTGGTAAAGCTCAGCCTCGCTTTTGGTCAATCCTGCCGGAACGATTGAAGTGGCTGGCTGTGGTTCTTCAACACTACGTGCGCCTGCAAACGTGTCGAAGGTAACCCCGTCCATAAGTAGTGGTGTGAGAAGCGGAAGGTGTTTCCGGGCTCTGGCCAGCATGGTCAGTCCCCAGGTGTCGATGTCGCCCCAATAGGCGGTCGCCCGGTCTTTTAGCCATGTTGCGTTGAGCCAGGATAGGTTCAGCCCCGAGCCGAGTACCGCGACCGTATCGGAGAGCCTGGGTAACTGGTGAAGGCAGCGTTCGTTTTCAACCAGAATTAGCCGTTCGCCAGGTAAAGGCGTGCTTTGAAGCTCGCGGGCCCGGACCCGCATTTGTGAGAAGGGCAGCAGAGTACCGTCCAAGTCTGTGACCAGTAACCAGTGGTGGCCTTCGTCTTCAGCGCCCAGAAAGGCTTCCAGCCCGGTTTCGCTGGCCTGACCGTCGAACAGGATGTCCAGCATCAGCGTAACGAGCTGGCGGTTGCGCTCAAAAAACTTGCTGTCAGTGCCGGCAATAGACAGTGCCCTGAGGGGCTTTTCGTCGGCGCAGCCAGGCTGGAGTTGAAGGGCAACCTCGCCACTGCGAACAACGTCGCTTTCTGGCTTATCCATAACTAGGCTGCGCCGGCGTATGATCAGTGCGTGAAAGCGTGGGTCCATGGCGGAGGCGAGGCGACTCAGAGCGTCGTACTCCCGCTTGACTTCAATGCTCCGCGTGGCCTGCACCCATTGACTGGGAGATTCCAGTGTCCAGTGGGTGGGGATGTCGATGGCTTCGCTGGTGCTCTGGAAGCGGACCGGCTGCCACTGGACCTGCCCGATCGTCACTTCCCGCCATTGCCGCAGATGTTCCCGCACTTGCCCGATTTTATCCCGGACCGCTGCCCCGGTGGGCTTGCCGATGGGCAGGGTGAGCGGCCAGCTCTCCGGCCGCAAAAGACGCTGTTCCCGCAGGTCCGCATTCTGCCATTGCCGGGCCAGGCGGCTTGCCAGTTCAGCCGGGGACTTCATGGGCTTTCCGGGTCATTTTCTCCGCGTGGGCTTCCAGTTCTTCCCAGCTCAAGGAGGTGAGGGTAGCCCGCAGGTCTTTGCGGTGGACCAGAATGGCCGAGCGGGTGTGGGCCCGTAGCAGTCGCATCTCCTTGTTGGGCGTGACGAATAGTGGATGCAGGCCAAATTCATTCAGTGCCGAAATGATTCGCCCGGCCACGGCGTGGGAACTCTTGGAGAAAGCTTCGTCCAGCACGATGGTGCCGAACAGAGGCTGGGTAGCACCGTCGGGGCATAGCGCATAGCTTAGCGAAGCGGTGAGGATGTAACTGGCGATGATTTCCTTCTCGCCACCGCTGCCACCCTGGGAGCCGGTACGGGTTTCGATTACCGTGCCGGATTCCCGGTCCAACACCGACACTTCGAACTGCAGCCGGTAGCGTGGATCCAGCAGGGCCCGGGCGCCCACGGTGCGCTTGTTGTCTGCCGCGTCCCGCAGCAGGGCCACCATGGCCTGCAGCGCCTTAAAATGGCTTTCGCCCTGGTCGTCTTTCAGGGCATCTGCCCGTAGCTGCCGCTGTGCGCGCTCCAGCCGACGCAGGGATTCATGGGTAACCCGGCGGGGTTCCAGGCGCAGGTAGCGGCCAGGTTGGAAGTCTACCCGCCGCAGGGTGGCGTTCAGGTCGGCGATCCGCTCTTCAATGATGGCCACCTGGTTCTGGATATGGGCCAGCAGCTGGGTGACCCCCTGATCCGATGACTGGTTCAGGTAGCTGAGGAAGCGTTCCAGCTTCTGGGGCAGGGCTTCTTCTTCCAGTACCCGCAGGCGTTCCAGGTATTCCGGGATGTCCTGAATGTTGCTGCCGGTTTCAATCAGCGCCCCGGTATCAATGGTGAGCGCCTTTTCCATCAGTTGGGTCAGGCTGAGTTCGTAACCCTGGATCTGCTTGCCCAGTTTGCCGATGGTTTTGTCCAGTTGCTCGCGCTGGCCCCGTTCCAGGGCTTCCAGGCGTTCATACTGATCGGGTTTCGGGGTTCGGAAGTGCTTGGCGGCCAGGCTTTGCTGGTCGTCCGTGAGGCCTTCGCCAATCCGGTCCAGCAGTTCCGTGCAGCGGGCCGTGGCCTGGTTGCGCTTTTCCTCAAGCAGGGCCTGGTTGGTTTCCTGCTTTGACAGTTGTTTCCGGCTTTCTTCCAGTTGCTGGCTGACAGTTTCGAATTCCCGCCGGGCTTTCTCCACATCCGAGTCGGGTGCGGTCAGTGCCTCCAGCCGGCTTTGCAGGGCATCCAGTTCACGCTGTGCGCAGGGCAGGTCGATGGCGTTGAATTCGGTATCGCCAAGTAGTTCGTAGAGTTTTATCTGATCCTGTGTGTCTCTGAGATTTTTGCGGGCGGCTTTGAGTTGCTGCTCCAGAGCGCCCGCTTCTTTACGGGTTTCGCTCAGCTCGTTGTTGAGCGCAGCGAGTCGGTCACGGTTATTGAATCCCGTCATCCAGCCCTTGTCGAGCCGCTGGTTGTCCCGCTTTTCAAAATGGCCTTTCTTGCCGGACATCAGCCCCTGCCGGGTCATGCCATGGGGTGTCTGGCGCAGGGTTTCGGGGGAGTCCACGCAGTGGCGGTCGATGCCAGCCAGCAACTGTTTGAGGGCTTCCCGGTGGGCGTGGTCCTTGAAGTTCAGCTTGCGGGTGAACCCGTCATCCATGAACTGTGCCGGAGACTGGGGTGTCTGGGCCTCCAGCAGTCGCACGTGAAGCCGGTTGTCTCGGTTGTTGATCCTGTCCAAGGCTGATTGCATGGCTGCCGGCGGTACCAGCAGGCGCAGCCGGTGCCCGCCGATGGCCCGTTCGACGGCGCCACGCCAGTCACGTTCTTCAGCTTTGACTTCCACCAGCTCTGCCACGAAGGGCAGGCTGTCTTCGTCCAGGTTCAGGGCCTCTGCCAGTTCGCTGCGGAATTCCTGGTAACGTCCGTCGATGTTGGAGCCGGGACGAGCCTTAATGCGGTCGATTTCTTCGCTGAGTTCGGTCAGGGTTTCGTTGAGCTTGCCGTGACGAAGGCGCAGATCGAGCAGGGATTCGTCTTGCGCCTCCGCAAGTTCGGACAGTTCACGCAGCTTTTCCTCGCTCAGCTGCCGGTTCCGGGCCAGTGCTTCGGGGCTCAGTGTACTGTCCAGATCAAGCTTGCCGGTCAGGGTCTGATAATCCCTGGCGTGGCGATCGCGCTCTTCTGTCCATCGTTTCTGTTGGGAGATCTGATCCTTTAGCTGCTCTATGCTCGCTCCACCGGCCTGCAGGTAAATGTCTTTCAGGGTGTCGGCTTTGCTGTTAAGTTGCGCAACCGTGATGCCCAATGATTCGAAAGTTTCTTTGCCCTCATCAAGCTGTCGTTCCAGGTCCTGTTTGCGTCCGTTCCATAACTCGTAACCGGTTTGCGCAAACCAGATTGGCAGGATGTCTTTCAGCAATAACTGCTGATCCAGTTCGTTCGTGGCGCTCTGATGCTTTTCGTAGGTTTCAGCAATGGGCAGCAGAGACTGGTGTTGCTTGCGGGCCGTTTCCAGTTCGCTGTGGATCGCTGCCAAGTCGTCGAACTCGCTGGCCACCTCGGCGGCCCGGTCAAAGGCAGAGTGATCGTCCAGCACCAGCTCGCGGAAGATTTCGTCGATGCTGTTTAGTTGCTTGAGGCCGGCGGCACGGTTGAGCAGGGTGAAGGCATTTTCCCCCACTTCGAAAAAGCGCCGTACCTGGGCTAGATAGGCTTTTTTGCTGTCGTTGGCCTGTAAGCCGGGGTTATCCTTGGCATGTTGTTTGAGCTCCCGGGCGGCACCCTCGTGGTGAATGGCCAGCCAGGTGTCCAGACTCTGGTCGTCCTGTTCTGAAAACAGCCACAGGCGTTTCAGGTCGCTGGCGGCGGAGCTGCTTCCATCGATCCAGAACAGGGCGCCGATACGAATGGCCTTGTCGCCGTTGGCGAAACGGGCGCTAATGGCGGTTACGGTTTTTCCGGGGCGTGCGATATGGCTGTTGTCGCCGCTGTTGTTACCGGCACCGGATACACCCCGGATATAGGAAATCAGGTCACGGTCGCTTTCATGGCCGCCGGTGGACGCCAGGTTGTACCGGGGCTGGTGCGTCAGCAGGGTCATCAACGCGTCCACCAGGGTGGTCTTGCCACTGCCAGTGGGGCCGATAATAGCGGTGCCTTTCGGGTCAATCTCGGCGCAATGCCGTCCACCGAAGGGGCCCCAGTTGTAGAGGTCCAGGTGGGTCAGGATATAGGCCGTGGGCGGCAGCATCTCAGCGGCAAAGAGGTCGGTCTGGGGCTGGCTCATACATCCTCTCCGTCAGCGTCTTGCGGGGTGGGTTGGCCGGCCAGTTGCCGGAAATGATGTAGCAGGTTCTGCAGATTTTCCGGGTTCGCCAGGTGGGTGATGATCGGGCGAATGACCACTTGGTCGTTGGCGTCGGTGTCCGAGACGATGCCGTGGTTCTTCAGGTTGTCCAGCAGGCTGCGCAGGCGCTTCTGGTCGCGGGTGTCGCTGCCGGTGTCGCCCAGGTAAAGCTGCAGTTGCGGCAGTAGCTCATCCAGTTCCACTGTGGCTTCTCCGGCGCCAAGTCCGGCTTCCTGTTCGTGGGCGATAAAGTGCTGGCGCAGTATGGCCACTAACAGGGATTGCTCCATGGTCAAGCGCTGGCGGCGCACCAGCGGATGGGACCACTCGTCGTCGTTTTCTTCGCCTTCGCTGAACAGCTGTTCGGAAACGACAAGGAAAGCCAGCCCACGCACGTCGTCCACTTTCAGGCGCAGGTCGAAGGGTTCCAGGATCTCATTGATTGCCGCAGTCTGGGTGATGGCAATTTGGTAGAGGTTGGGTTTGCGGTCGGCTTCCAGCAATCCGAACTTGAGCAGCTCCTGGGCGGTTGCTTTGACATTGCCAGGTGTGTAGTGGCCAGCCTCGGCAGCCGCCTGTTCATCGACATGATCCAGGGCCTGGGGGCTCTGTTGCGGCTCGTCCAGGGCTTGTTGGTTTTCTGCCTGGCTTGTCAGGCGGTCAAAATAGTCAGACATAGGGTTTACAGCTCCCAGTCGATGGATTCTGCGGCTTGCCGGGTCAGCGTCAGTTGCGGCACGTGAAAGCGCAGTTTGTACCCGTTGCTGTCAGTGATATCCACAGCTTCTCGGTCGTCGGTGATTTCCACCTCTGCCTCACGGGCCATGGCCAGCCACAGGGCGATAGTTTCCAGGTCGTGGGTCGGCGGCAGGTGAGTGGCCAGGTCGCCGATGCTCATGGGGCGGTCGGTGACTTTCAGCAGTTCCACGGTTTCCTGGTACAGGGCTTCCCGGTCGAGGCCATCAAAGGCACGCCAGAACTCTTCGTCGACCTCTTCGAGGTTGACGCCCTGGTCGGTGAGTTCCAGGCCTTGTGCCTGCTCTTCCTTGGCGGACTTGAATCGCAGGCGCTCAACCAGTGGCAGACTGGAAACCGCCACAGCGATGGGAGGCAGGGGCGTGTCGCCCTTGCGGACCTTATGGCTGGACCAGTCGATGTTAAGGGCGGTGTTCAGTATGCCATTGAGCAGCTCGCCCACCCTGTGGTTCTCTGCGGCGAGCCCGGTTTTGAGGAAGCCTTTGACGTCTTTTTCGCTGCGGGCCCGGGCGCGGATAACGGCAGCAGATTCCTGGATCAGACGGATTACCAGCCATCGCAACTCGTCCTGTTGTTGCCGGGACAGGGCGTGGCGGGTTGCCGGATTCTTCAGGATGGTCCGCAGCCGGTGTTTCATGTTGTCCAGCTCGGTGGACCGGCTGAGCTGCTCGTTGAAGTTGTGGAAAACCTTGCCCTCGGCGGTTTCCAGCAGCGTGTCGTGGCCGTCCAGCAGGCGGTCGACGATTTCACCTCGGTGATGCTGTTCGCTGACAATGGACTGGCGCAACTGCCGATCCGCCTCCCGGTAGGAGTCTTCCACCCGGCGGAAGTCAGCCCGCAGGCTGGTGGCGAGGTTGTAGACTTCGCGGATGCCTTCTGCCGCTTCTGCGCCTTGCAGCACCTTGAATCGCCCAGCCTCCACCTCAGCCAGTTCGTGCTCCAGGTCTTTGATCTTGCGTCGTATATGGTCGGCACGGCTTTGTGCATTCGGGTTAAGGCGGGTTTCCAGGTTTTCAATCTCCCGCTGCACGGTGGCTAGGCGCGACGCGGTGGACGTCATGATTTTCTCGTCCAGGCCCTCCACGAACACCAGGGCTTTTTGCAGGGCATCGGTCGCCACCAGCCGCCCGTCCCGCTCGACGATGAGCCCCTTGCGAATCCAGGAACGTAGTTCTTTCCTGGCATCGGCGGCCGGATCGTCGGTTGACAGATCCAGGTCATCGCTGTTGGCGTGCTCGCGCAGGATATCGGTCAGCATTTGCTGGGCATCCTCGAACAGGATTTCTTCCCGGTTTTGTTCCACTAGTGCCTGCAGGCAACTGAGTACCAGAGGCCCGCGGGTCGCCGAGAGAAGCTTCCAGGCAGGGTTCTGGTGTCGGGCTACTAAATAGGAGCGGGTTCTCAGGTGGGTTTGTTCGTCCATGGGCAATGTGCTTTTATCCGGATAACGGGTGCGTGCAAGCGGGGCCTGCTAATGGCATTTATATGTCGGCCATAATAATATCGGTCTGATTGGCGTAGTCACAACTAAATAACCATCAGACCACTACAGAGGCGGTTGCAACAAAGGTTCCGTTTCAACATCTCGCCAATTTATGCGGTTCCCGCCAGATTCTTTAGCTTCGTAGAAGACCGCTTTATCTGACCGTTTTAGCGCGCCATTAAGCGTGTCTTGCTGGTGTTCCAGCGCAACACCAAAACTTGCGGCCAGTCTTCCGAAAACCGGGAACAAATGGGCTTCGACGCGCATGCGTATTGCCTCGGCTAGCTGCCAAGCTTGTTCTAATTCGCTATGGGGCAGCAGAATGACAAACTCCTCTCCGCCCAGCGTGACATCATATCAATTTGACGTAGCTCCGCGCGTACGCATTTATAGACCTCAACGAGCACAGTGTCGCCAGCTTCGTGTCCAAAAGTGTCATTGACCATTTTGAAGCGATCCAGATCCATCGTTATGACAGGGCAGGGTGCACCATCAGGCTGTCCAACTGATGGGGTCCACCTCACCTGTTCGTTACCGCCGGCCATGGCGAGCGAATCCCGAATCATCCTGCACAGCCAGGACAATTCCACTGCGGAGGTGTGCTCGTCCACCAGATTCAGCAATCCGGGCCACAACGGGTGTCGAACCCGATTCAGCAAACGAAGGTGGTTTACATGCAAGTGAGGGTGGTGCCGCATCAAGCCTAAGTATTCGGGGTTCTGAAGTGCAGCGCGAATATCTTCCAGTTCCCAGGGTAATAGAGGCGATAAGGCCAGGCGACGGACCAATCGAACCAGGGATCGACTACCCGGAAGCCCAACCGCTTTGAGGATGTCGGAGCGCTTACCGGCTAAGAAAGCGTTAAACGCTTCGAGCGACCACGACTGTTTTCGTGCATGGTCGACCGCCAGGATAAAGAGCAGGGGAGCATCGTTGGCTAGTTCACGGGCTGCCTCGGAGGTCGCACAAGCCTGCGCCAGCTCAAAGTCCATAGCCGGCATTAAAGCGGCAACCGCAGAGACAGACTCCGGCAGCGCATCGCAAAGACGCCGACCCGCATCATCTTCCAGCGTAAACAGGGGTAACCCGGGCGGCTCCAGGAACTGGCCCGAGGCAATCTGGCCCTCATCGTTATAACTGACCCAGCGCAGGGGATGTCTGGAATCCCAGGTATTCACCTCAACCCGGATTGGGTAATGAAGTATCTGACTCAGGTCATACACGGCGGTGGTGCAGGTCATACGTTCAAGCTCTTCAAGAATCCCAGATCAGGATAACCCAGCCAAACGACAGATTGGGTCGCCTGCGCTGGTAAACTTTGGCTACACTGCCTCAGACAGATAGGCTAAGGATTCAGCTATGTGCGGACGTTACAACGTAATCGACTCCCCCGAAGTCCAAACGCTGATGGAACAACTGGGACTGCCCGGTGTAACACCCAGACCCCAGCACAACGTGCCGCCGGGCGGAGTGGGGGAGTTCGTTATTGAAGCTGCCGACGACCGGTATCTGCTGCCAGGCATCTGGTCGCTTCTGATCGAACCAAACCAGAATGGTTATGGCTTCCGGCCCAACCCGAAGTTTCACACTTTCAATGCCCGTAGTGATCGCTTAACCAGCGGCCCACTCTGGAAGAAGGTGTATCCCACCAAGCGGTGCATCGTACCGGTCAGCGCCTTTCATGAATGGAAGGACAAGCAGGTCTACAACATTCACCCACAGAATGAAGCCACCGCACTGGCGGGGTTATGGCAAGCCTGGCACTTCGGGGAGGAGCAGGTGAATTCCTTCACCGTCATCACACTGCCGCCGCACCCGAGGTTCAGCCACATCCACCCGAAAAGCATTCCGCTGATGCTTCGGCCGGAGGAGTTTGATTTGTGGCTGGATCCTGAGTTTCACGCGACGGATGCGTTTCAAGGGCTGATGAGAACGCATATCTCCGCCCCGCTGGTGTGTGAGCCGGTGCGGAGTACCAAACTGTTGGAGCCTACGGGAGATGCAGAACTCATTCCCGCCGATGCATAAGTGGTTTGATCCGCAATTGTTGGCTACAGTAACGCGACATAACCAGTCGCATGAAAGTACCAGCACGACAAGGATCCCGCTATGTCCAACACCGCCGTTCGTTACCTCACCATGCTCCGGATGGTGCCTAGGCACCCAAAATCCATCACCACCACCGAATTGGCGGGCAGGCTCGAAGAGCAGGGTTTCTCGGTGACCATGCGTTCTATCCAGCGGGATCTGGAAAAGCTGAGTGCCGATTTCCCTCTACTGGTCGATGAGGAGTCACGGCCTTACCGTTGGTCGTTCGATCGGAACGCCACTATGGATATCATCCCAGCGTTGGACCTGCCGGCCGCCCTGACCTTTGAGCTGGCGAAGGCATACCTCTCACCGATGCTGCCGCCAAGGGCGCTGTCCCACTTGAAGCCTCACTTCGATGAAGCTCATCGCACACTGTTGCGCGAAAAGAATCCCCTCGGCCAGTGGCCTGACCGGGTACGGGTGATCAATCGCGGTCTGGGCGGAGAGCGACCGGCGATTGATGCGGACGTGCTGGAAACCGTTACCGAAGCCTTGCTGAGGGAATACAAATGCCGGCTGGTTTACCAGGCCCGCAGCTGGAAAGTTCCGGAAGAGATCGTTGTGCATCCATTCGGACTGATCTTCCGGGATCCGAACGTCTACCTGATCGGCACAATTGAGGGCAGGGAAGGGATTCGGCAGTTGGTGCTGCACCGGGCGACGTCCGGAGAATTAGTGGAAGAGCAACCAGACCGGCCAGAGGACTTCGACCTCGATCTCTACATACGCTCCGGCGCCATGGGCATTCTGCATTCCGATTCGCCGGTCTACCTCAAGCTCCGCTGCGACAAGCCTACCTTGAATCATTTGATCGAATCACCGCTGGGTTTCGACCAGATAAACAGCGAGATTGATGACTCTACCTTCGAGATCGCGGTCACCGTGGGCGATACCCAGGATCTGCGCTGGTGGCTGACCGCACAGGCGGTGCACTGCGATATTCTGGAACCGGCCTGGCTGCGGGAGGATATTTCATCAACACTGGCGGCAGGCCTGAAACGCACCAAGGACAGATCCTAGTCGAATTATTTTTCATCCGTATCGCGACTACATATGTCGCAATAAAAGTGTAATATTCGGTCTCCATCAGTCGACAGCAAGATGTTGGCGGTGGGGTATTTGTTAGACCGATAAAGGATGTCGAAATGAATCTAAGAAAAACAGCATTACTAGTGGCACTGGCAACTGGAATCCACGCACCCGTGAACGCGATGGAAAAGCTCGCCCAGGCTATGTGGGGCTTACTCTGGGACAGGCAACCGTCGAAGATTTTTGTGATGGATCAGAATCGTCATGTGATGACAGTGCGGTGAGTTTCCGAGTTCATGGTGGAACGGAACTGAACAATTTCGCGAATCTCGAGTTCGGTTATCGCTACATTGATGACCTGGAAGCCTCTGGTTTTATCAGTGGATTAGGCGTGGCCGTCGCCGTAAATGGTCATTTTGTAGATACCACACTTCAGCTTGGGATGCCGGAGACCGGCCCGTTCAAGTTCTTCGCCAAAGCTGGTCTCATGTTATGGCGCTTAAACTATGAGGCCGCTGCCAGTAATGGATTCCAGACTGTCTCAGTTAGCGACGATGACACAGGCGTTGCATTAAGAACTGGATTAGGCATGAGCTACCAGATTTCGGACCGTGTTCGTTTAAGAGCAGACTGGGACTTGCTGTTGAATGTTGGCGATGAAGACGAAACCGGAGAAACGGATATCAATGTGTTCTCTGTTGGTCCGGAGTTCCGATTCTGAGTGGTCGTTAGTTAGCTGCCCCAAGGCTCAATAGCCCGAAAAATCCCGGTTTTGGTCATATCGCGGCGCAGTTCAAACGCGGCCAAGGCCTCAACCGGGTCGACCTGACCCAGGTTGCCGAACTGTATCGCGCCCCAGGCTTCGCGCTTAACCTTCACGCTGTACAGGTACTTGTCTTCTACACGGCCGGTGGCCGCGTTGGTAACCTGCGTGAAGCCCGAAAGCACCACTGTTTCTACTGAAGGCGCGCAGGCAAACCCTTCGCCAATCAGGCGAAACCCCATGCCATGCACATGGGCCATGTAGAGCTTTCTAAGAGCGGTATCGGAAAGCTCTTTGACGGACACTCCTATGCCCCGTTGATACAGACGCAATTCCGTCTTCGGGAAATCCTCGATCTCGGGCAGATCCACATCCAGCATCAGAACTTTACCATCGGCGCTCAGCTCGAAGGACAAACAGGTTTCCTGTGGCCAGTCGATATCCATCAAATGGTCATCCAGCACCAATTCCATCGCCGGCACGCTCGCCTGTTGAGCTCGTTGATACAACGCAGCCCGCTGGCCCTCCTTTCGCCGATGATTCTCTCGCTCTGATTGCCATTGCAGCTGCTGCCGTTGGTGCTCGGATACCCGCCGTTCATTGCTGTTCAAAATAGCGTTGCGTCGGGCCGGACAGAGCCACGCTTTCCAGTCCAGTTTTCTGGGTTCCGGGAGCACCGGTTCTGGTTGGTCGAAGGGCTCTGGTACCAATTGGGGAAACTGGTTCGGCGCCGGAGTGCCCAGATGGATAGAACCGATCTGTTCCATCATCCGGTTATGGGCATCCACCTGTTCCGCCAGGTTTTCCTTCAATGCCTCGTTGGCATAGGCTTTGGCCACTGCCATGGCTTCGTTGCCAAGGTCAGCACCATTGGCATCAAGAATGGTGATCTCGCCGGTCACGGTGTTCAGTTGCACTTGCGCGATTCGTTCTGCAACAGGAGGTAGGGCGGTGTCCTGGCCAGACGTTTTGGAAGCCTTGGCAGATCGCCGTCCAGACTTTCCCTCTTTCAGGAGTTTTTCACGGTACGACAAACCCGACCCCGGGATTCCGACGTTGCCGTAAAGCCCCTGTCGTCCCAACGTGACATTGGCGCCGCGCACCCCCGCGGACACGCTCACACCACGCTTGCCAAGGTTCAGGCGAACGCCTGGGAAAATCTTAACGGTTCTACGAAAACGATAGTCGGCGTGGCATCCATTTCAGACTCAATAGGTCCCTTGGGCTTTGAAGATATCTTCGATAACGAGGTAAAGCACAGGGTTGGCCCGGAAATCTATACCAGAGACGACTACAAGTGGAATCATGCCTGGGTTTTGAATCAAGTATCTCCCGTCTCGAAGCCTGTGAAGTACAGGCATAAAAGTGGTGCGGTAATCTGGGTGGAGCTTGATTCTGGCGCTAGAGATGAGCTGAATAGCCAGTTATCAGGCAAAACCACTGAATGCAATCTGTCTCAAGTCCCGATTGCTAAAGATGGCAGCTGGTTTGGCAGAGAAAACTGCTGCAGAAAGGGTTACTACACTGTTGGTGAAAAAGGATGTGAGCAGCGTTTTACCGATTATCAGGCAGCGTTGGATTATCTCAGGTCCATGCAGACGGCCAAATGGCGCCGACCCAATGCGAAAGGTAATTGGGGAATTGTTAGTGCTGTAGTCTGGTCTGATCCTCAACCTACCCCATTTTTCCGCGATTCCTGATCCAAGTGCGACGATAATTGTCGCATTACCGAGGTATCTTGATGGCTGGGCCAAATCTCCCAAACTCGTGTAGCATACAAACCATCGCAAACTGCTACGGAAGTCCGGCAACCAGATGCAAGAATTCAGCTACGACAGCGACTTAATCGGTGGCTCTCTCCTCGTCAGAGAGTCCCGGGTCATCGCCGAGTTGCTGCTGGCGCAAGCGGACGAAGAACAGTGGACGCAGGCGATTCAGGTTGAAAACCGCCTGCAAAAACGCAGCCCAGCCACCGCCAAGCGCCAGGCCAGTGCTTTGCGCAAGCGGCTGGAACGCCTGGATGAACCATTCTGGCGCGCATTGCGGGATGGCGACGACGAGCTGGCCAGCCAGATTGCTTTCGTGGCCGTGCTGGAGCGGAATCTGCTATTAGTGGAGTTTGTGGAAACCGTCCTGCGGGATGCCTTTATTTTGAGGGCGGAGAAATTGGCGCAGTACCAGTGGATGGATTTTCTGGAGGATCGAGCCCACCGAGATCCAGCCATAGGGACCTGGACAGAGTCCTCCAAAAAGAAAATGGGCCAGGTGGCATTCCGTATCCTGGCTGAAGTGGGGCTGTTGCGAAGTACCCGCAGCCTGAGATTGCAGAACATACTGGTGCGGCCCGAAGTCAATGTATTGCTGGAAGACACCCGCCGCTACCGAATCAAGGCGTGTTTGAATGTGTCCAGTACAAACCCGGCGTAAACGGGCATAAATAGAAAAACCAGATCGATGGAGCGCGTGCATGAGTCAGCCGTTACAGGACCGGCTAAATCAGATTCCGGACAAGATCCTTTCCGAAGAATTCCTTCAGGGGCAAGGCCTGGGCAATGAAATTGGCTTCTGGGTCTTTGACTATGCGCCGGAAGAAGAGCTCAAGGTACGCGAATACCTGGGTTTCCTGACCAACTTCCTATCCAAAAAACACAGTCACCTGAATGTCGCCAGCATCAACCTGCTGGAAGTCATGCGCGACTATCTGGCCGACCGCAAGTTCCTGGATAAGGCCTGCGATATGCAGGTCAAGAAAGGCGATAAAGCCCTTCTAAAAGCCTTAGCTGGCCCCATGCATATGGATAAGTTCGCCCCTTACATGATGGAAAAGACAAATGCTGCCGAGCAGGACATCATCCTCATACATGGGGTTGGCTCCGTCTGGCCGGTACTCCGGGCCCACAACCTGCTGAATAAACTCCACGGCCTGCTGGGCCATAAGCCGGTTGTGCTGTTTTACCCGGGTGAATACACCGGCCAGAGCCTGACTTTGTTCAATCGTATACCCAGCAACAACTATTACCGGGCCTTTTCATTGGTGCCCCGTACCTGATTCGCAGTACCTGACCGAATTACAAGGATGATCAGCAATGACCATTAAAGACCTCTTCTTCAAACCGCTGGACCGTTCCATCAATGGTGTGGTCAAAGCAGACCAGTCGGATGACGCAACCGTCTGGCAGGAATTGGAAGAGTATGTTGTCACCAACGAGCTGGAAAAACATTTCCGGGATTTCTTCGAGAGCTACAGCACGGATCTTAAAGACCCGTCCATCCCCAACCGGGTGGGTATCTGGATTTCCGGTTTTTTTGGTTCAGGTAAATCCCACTTCCTGAAGGCTCTGTCCTACCTGATGGAGAACAAAAAAGCCCACGATGGGCAGGGCAATACCAGGCAGGCCGTTGAGTTCTTCGATGAGCACAAACTGCGCGACGCGATGATCCGCGCCGATGTACAGAAAGCCGCGTCTACCCCGGCCGATGTCATCCTCTTTAACATAGACTCCAAAGCCAGCTCCAACGACTCCGGCAACCCGATCCTCAACGTATTCCTGCGGGTGTTCAACGAGCACCAAGGCTTTAGTGGCGACCACCCCCACATTGCCCACATGGAGCGCCATCTGGAACAAAAAGGCGTTTATCAAGCCTTCAAGGATGCGTTCCGAGACGCTACGGGTTCAGAGTGGGAAGACGAACGCGACGGTTACCAGTTCTATCAGGACGATATCGAGGGAGCCATCGCCAAGGCTCTGAACCTGTCTGCCGAAGCCGCCCATAAGTGGTTTGAAGAATCGGAAGAAACCTTCTCCGTTTCCGTGGAAAACTTCTGTCGCTGGGTTAAGGAATACCTGGATTCCCAGGGCCCGGAAAACCGCATGATCTTTATGGTGGACGAAGTAGGGCAGTTCATTGGCTCGGACACCAAGCTGATGCTCACGCTGCAAACCATCACCGAGAACCTGGGTACTATCTGCAACGGCCGGGCATGGATTGTGGTTACCTCCCAGGCGGATATGGAAGCCATACTGGGAGACCTCACTTCATCCAAAGCCAACGACTTCTCCAAGATCGCCGGTCGGTTCAAGACACGCCTATCCCTGTCGAGCTCGAACACCGACGAAGTGATTCAAAAGCGCCTGCTGCGCAAAACACCGGAAGCGGAAGCCGAGTTGTGGGCTGCCTGGGACCAAAACGGCGATATCCTCCGCAACCAGATTACCTTCGACCGCTCCGGCCCCACCCTGAAAAACTTCGATGGCCCGGAAAGCTTTGTCGCCAACTACCCCTTCGCCCCTTACCACTTCCAGTTGGTTCAAAAGGTTTTCGAGGAAATCCGCAAGGTAGGCGCAACCGGTGCCCACTTGGCCTATGGTGAGCGTTCCATGCTCGACGCCTTCCAAATGGCAGCCATGAGCGTGGCGGGCAAAGAAATTGGCGCATTGGTGCCCATGCATGCCTTCTATCGCTCCGTGGAAGGGTTTCTGGATACGGCGGTTAAGCGCACCATCGACCAGGCCAGTGAAAACGCCAGCCTGGATGATTTTGACGTTCAGATTTTGCGAACGTTGTTCATGATCCGCTACGTGGACCTGATCAAAGGCACCCTGGACAATCTCGTCACCCTGTCCATCGAGAAAATCGACGAAGACAAGCTGGCCCTGCGCAAGCACATTGAAGAAACCCTGCACCGACTGGAAAAAGAAAGCCTGATCACCCGCAACGGGGATGAGTTTCTGTTCCTGACCAACGAAGAGCGGGACATCACCCGCAAGATCAAAGCCACCGACATCGCCAGCACCGATGAAAACAAGGAACTGGCCAGCCTGATCTTCAAAGATCTGCTGAAAGACAAGAATAAGTACCGCTACCACATCAACAAAACCGACTACAGCATCGGCCGTTACCTGGACGGCCACACCCTGGATGGCCGTTACGAATCCGACTTGCGGGTGGAAGTGGTGTCGCCGCTGGACCTGGACTACAGCCAGCTCACCGAAGCCGGTTGCATCAACAAATCCAGCGAAGGCGTTGCCGGGCAGGCTGTGATCAAACTGCCTGACGACAAGACCTTCTTCCAGGAACTGCGCACCTGGCTCAAAACCAACAAGTTCATCCGCCTGAACGATGATGGCACCAACACAGACCTCACCCGTATCCTTGCCGACCGCGGCCGGGAGAACCAGGAACGGCGCAAACGCCTACGCCACACCCTGGAAGACATGCTTTTACGGGCGGAATGCTATGCCCTGGGCCAGCACCTGAAGCTGTCCACCTCCAGCCTTGCCGTGCGCTTTGATGAGGCCTGCGAATACCTGCTGGAGAATACCTACACCAAACTCGGCTTCTTGAAGGTGCTCCAGCAAGACCCGATGCGGGAGCTCAGTGCTGTGCTCACTGTAGACGACATCGGCCAGATGGGCATGGCGCTGGATGGCGAAGAGGGCAACCCCCAGGCCGTTAAAGAAGTAGAGCAGTACATCACCCTCCGCGCCGGCAGCAACGATCGCCTGCTGGTGAGCGACATTATCGACCGCTTCGCCGCGCGCCCCTATGGCTGGCCGGATGGTGAAATCCTGCTGATTCTCGGCCGCCTGGCCGCTTCCGGGCGCATCTCATTTCATACCGGGGGCCCGTCCATGCCACTCAACGAGGTGTTCGACTATCTCAACAACAGTCGGCGTCGCCGGGAAATCTCCGTCCAGAAGAAGCGTCAGACAGACGATGTCATCCTGAAGAAAGCCCGGGACCTTTCCCGGGACCTGTTTAACGCCCTGGGGCCGGACACCGAGAAAGAGCTGTTCGAGTTTTACCAGAACCATTTGAACGACTGGCTGACCAATCTGAAAAGCTACAAGAGCAAGACCGATGTAGGCCGATTCCCCGGCAAGCCAGTCATCGAAAATTCCATCCTCACCATTGAACGCCTGTTGGCCAACCGGGAAAGCTACGATTTCTTCAAGGCGGTGATCGAGAGAAAAGACGATTTGCTCGACTTGGAAGAGGACTACCGGGACGTCCACGAGTTCTTCACCAAGCAGATTCATAGCTGGCAGCAGCTGCAAACAGGCCTCGCCCATTTCGAGAAGAACCGGCAGGCACTGGAGAAGGACGATGCAGCCCGCAAGGCATTGGCTGAGATGAGGCGCATTGCAGAGGCCGACGCTCCTTATGGCCAGCTGCACAAAGTGGCTAACCTGGTTGAAACCGTAGAAACGGCCAACAACCGGATTCTCGACGAAAAACGCAGCCACGCCAGTGACCGGATAGATGAGAAAATCGCTCAGTTACAGGCAGAAATCCTAAAAAGCGGCATCGCCACACCGGACTTGAGTAACCGCCTATTGCGGCCCTTGCAGTTGATCAAAGAAGAGCTCGCCGTCGAGACCGGCATCGCCCAGATTTTCATGCTGCAAACCCAGACGGCCCAGGAAAAGCTGGAAGACAGCCTGTTCGAGTTGGAGCGGGCTATACAGTTGGAAGCAGAGAAGCAGGCCAAGGCCCGAAGAGATGCTCAGGACGACGCCGGTGACTACGCCAACAAGCCGACTGGCACGCCCTCAGGAGACACCACGGCCAAACTCGCGCCGGTGCCCATGCCCAAACCCGTGGTTGAGGTAAGTGCCACCAAAGTGTTCAACACACTGGCCAGCGGTATCTACCTGGAAAAGCAGGAAGACGTAGACAACTTCGTCAACGCCTTGAAAGACGAACTACAAACCGCCATTGCGGCGGGCAAGCGGGTACGGTTGAAATGAGCGCCCCGTCCTTGTCTGTAAAAAAAATTGGTGAGATCATCAAAAGTGTAAATAAAGTGAGATTGGTGTAAATAAAGTTCTGGCGGGCGGAAGAAAGGGAAATCATGCAGTACGCAGGTTACGCACATCTTATTAATGAGGACAGTATCTCGGCCATAGCGCCGGCGATATCTGCGGAAGTGCGCTCGGTCACCCGCAAGGGAACCATTGGCCAGACCATTGCCGTGCCCGCAAAGCTGGCCCCGGCCCCGGACGATCGCCTGGGGCACGTTCTGTTTGCCATCAAACACGAAGGCATCAACTTGCAGGTATTGGCCCAGGCGCTACCGGCTATCCCGGAACCTGAGATCCGGCAGGCCTTTGATGCCGCCCCAAATAGCCAATACCTCCGCAAGGCCTGCTTCCTGTGGGAGCACTTTACCGGTGAGACGATTCGACGCGCCACGGAGAGCATCCAGCAGGCTTACGTGCCGTTGTTTAACCCCAAAGCCTACATTACCGGCCAGGGACAGAAGAATCCCCGTTGGCGAGTGATATTCAATGGCCTGGGCACACTGGATTACTGCATCACAGTGCGGCGAACCAGAGAACTTCAGGCGTTGCTTGATGAACACTTGCTGCAAAAAGCCACCGAGTTCACCGAGTCACTGCCGAAAGACATTCTTAACCGCACGCTGGCCTGGGCCTACCTGCACGAAACCCGGGACTCCTACGCCATTGAAAACGAGGCGCCGTCGGAAGACAAGGCTACCCGCTTCGTGAACCTGCTAAAACAGGCCCACAGCCCCCGTAAACTGGATGAAGACTACCTGGTAGACCTGCAAAACGCCGTTATCAGCAATGTGTTCTCCCAGGCTGTGTCTTTCCGCACGGAACAGAACTACCTCAGTAACGGCTTACGTGGTGCGCTGGGAGTTACCTATGTGCCGCCAGCTCCGGAACTGTCACGCTCCCTGATGGAAAAGCTGATGGCATTGGCAAACCAGCCACCGGAAGCGGTGGACCCACTGGTACTGGCAAGCATCGTATCTTTCGGCTTTGTGTTTGTTCATCCCTTTATGGATGGCAACGGTCGCCTGTCCCGGTTTTTGTTTCATCAGGTACTGTGCCAGCGTGGGGCCCTTCAAAATGGCCTCGTGCTGCCGGTATCCATCGTGCTACGCCAGAATGAATCTGAGTACCTAGGGGTGTTACAGGCGTTTTCGGAGCAAGCGAGGCAGTACTGGGACGTTACTTACATCGACGAAAACCAGTTCCAGTTCGAATTTAAGGGCCATGAAGCCCTCTACCGATACTGGGATGGAACCCACTGCGCCGAATTCATGTGCCGGGCAACCAAACAGGCCATAGAACAACACCTGAAGGAAGAAACCGTCTTCCTCACGCGGTACGACGAAATCTACCGCCGCATAGACCAGGACTTTGATATACCCAACACTGATCTCTCCAGACTGGTGATGTTCTGCCTGGACCAAAACGGCCGCATCTCAAACCACCGGCGCAAACAGTATCAATACAGTGTGCCGGAAGAGGTGTTCGATGCCTTGGAGAAGACTTATCAAGGTGTTGTTTCGGGCGCTGACTCTGAAATGCGCAAAGAGCGATAGATGAGAAATTGAGATACCTATGGCAAAAAAAATATCCGACACTCATGTCCTCAATTTGGTGAGAACCCACGGGCCGGTGAAAGCTCGCCAATTGGCCACCATTTTTTCGAAGGAATTTGATTTCCACGTCGATCGCAGTGACGTCAATTCGATACTCTACCGCCTCAAGAAAGAAGGCAAAGCCGAGGTGAACGGCAGCTTCGAGTGGACTTTGACCCCCAATCAGAAAGAGAAAACAGGGAAATCTGAACCGCAGAAAGATCTGTTCGAGCCTGCACCGGCAGAGTCAATTATCACCTTTACACCGGAGCAGGAGGCCATCATCAGCCTCGATCCTCAGGATCATTTGCTGATACGGGGCCAGGCAGGTAGTGGCAAAACCACTGTGCTCGCAGCGAGAGCGGGCCGAATCCTTTCCTCCATGAGTAAGGGTTCCCTGCTGTTCCTTACCTACAACGGTGCACTGAGTGCTTACGTCAAAAAGGCGTTCCGTAAAGCCGGCCTGAAAAACGATCTGGATGTTATGACTTACCACGATTGGGCCAAGCGAACATCCAAGGCTCTAGGTTTTGAGCTTAAAGACTGGATCAACGGCAAGGCAAGGAACGAGCAGCTAAAAAAACTGATCGCAGAGTCAAAGCAGGAGCTGGGCGAGCACCGTCTGTTCAATATCGACGATAACACCACTCTCCTGAACTGGTGGGGTGAGGAAATTGCCTGGCTCTTTGGTCAGCATGTCACCCGCCTGGATGAGTACCTTCAGGTAGAGCGAGTAGGGCGCGGTACCAATATTCGCCTCAGCCAGGAAGACCGGCGCTTCGTTTGGCATGTCTTCGAGGCATACCAGGAGTGGCTGGAAGAAACCAATAGCGAAGACTATGACAACCCAGCCGGGCTCGTGCTCCGGGCATTGATGACGGGATCTGGCGAGTTTCCTGAAGAACTCAGATACGACCATGTGATGGTCGACGAGGTTCAGGATTTCGATAAAAGCTGGCTGATGGCCGTTGCCAAGGTGCCCCGCGTGTCCTTGAGCATGGCGGGGGATCTGGCGCAAAAAATCTACCGTCGTAGCTTCTCTTGGAGTTCTGTTGGCATACAGGTGCAGGGTGGCCGTTCCCGTAAGTTGTCTTCCAGCCATCGGACTACTCGCCAGATCATGGATGTAGCCGAATACCTGCTGGCGAACAACGATGTCAGCCAGATGGCGGATTACACACCGCCCCTTAAGCCCACCAAGAACGGCGATAAGGTACGGGTAATCAGTGCAGCTGATGCCCGATCAGCCTACACCGCGGGCTACGAGTACGTGGCAAAAAATTTCAAACGCCTGCGAACAACCACCGTTGCGGTGGCCATGCCGTTTAACCGGCAGTTAATTCCCGCCCAGAAAGCACTGGAAAAGCTGGGCGTCACCGTGAAAAAAGCCAAAGGCGCTACATTAGGCGGTTTCAGTGGCGGCGTTGTCGTCACCACCTACCATCAGTTGAAAGGGTTGGAGTTCGATCACGTGGTGATCATGGGGCTCCACGACGCCCAATACCCTGGCCGACTTCTGGAAAATGTGCCCGAAGAAGATCAAGCGGACGAAGAAAACCTGCTTCGCCGGGTACTCTACGTCGCCATGACCCGTGCTAAAGAAAGCGTAACCCTGGTGGGTAGTGAACCATTCTGCCGTTTCCTAAAAGACGTGCCAGACGACTTGATTGAGAAGGTCTGAAACCAAGCATGAACACAGCCAACATCAAAAAATACGCCCCCAAAGCCCGCAACAACTTCATCGCTGCGGTCACCAAACAGGCTGCCCGTTACGGCATCACCGCCAAAGGCACCGAGTCCATGGAGCAGCGGGGGGATATTGCCCTGATTGGCGAAAAGGCCTTCCCCAAAGCCATCGCCCCGGCCCGCAAGGCATTGGAGCGGATGGTGGAGCAAATGGGCTTTGCCCAGGCCATGGAGCAAGCGGCTTACAGCTGGTTTAATCGCCTGTGCGCCATCCGCTACATGGAAATCCACGACTTTCTAGATCACGGCCGCCGCGTGCTCAGCACCGCAAACGGTGATGCCGGCACACCGCAGATCCTCGACGACTGCCTGGACATCAGCCTGCCAGGGCTTGACCCACAACAAGTCGCGGAACTAAAGCTGGACGGCAATAAAGACGAAGAGCTGTATCGCGAACTCCTGTTGGCCCAATGCCACGCCCTGCACGAGGCCATGCCGTTCCTGTTTGAAGCGGTAGACGATGCCACCGAACTGCTGCTGCCCGACAACCTCACCAAAACCGATTCCCTTATCCGGGAGCTGGTCAGTGCCATCCCGGAAGACGACTGGCAGGATGTGGAAATCATCGGCTGGCTGTACCAGTTCTATATCTCGGAGAAGAAAGACCAGGTGATCGGCAAGGTGGTCAAAAGCGAAGACATCCCCGCTGCCACCCAGCTGTTCACCCCCAACTGGATTGTGCAGTACCTGGTACAAAACTCCGTAGGCCGTCAATGGCTGCAAACCTACCCGGACAGCCCACTGCGAAACCAGATGCCGTACTTCATCGAACCCGGCGAGCAGCCCCCGGAAGTGCAGGCTCAGTTGGATGAAATGTTACCCGATGCGATAGATCCGGAGAGCATCAAAGTTCTCGACCCCGCCTGTGGCTCTGGCCACATACTGGTGGAAGCCTACAAAATCCTGAAAGCCATCTATGAGGAGCGCGGCTACCGCAGCCGGGACATCCCGCAGCAGATCCTCAAACACAACCTGTTCGGCCTGGACATAGACGACCGGGCAGGGCAGCTAGCCGGCTTCGCCCTCATGATGCTGGCGAGAGAAGACGACCGCCGCCTGTTCAGCCGGGTGGCGGAAGGTGATGTCACCCTCAATGTGCTTTCTCTCAAGGAAACCGGCCACCTGAACCTGCTCCAACTCTGGCAGGATCTAAACCTGAGTGGCGACTGGCAGCAGGGTAGCTCCCAGAGCCTGTTTGAGAGTGAGCAGGCTGACTTGAGCAGCGCGAGTGCCGATGAACGCTACCAACTGCTGCAACGAACTTTGGAACGGTTTGAAGAAGCCAAAACCTTCGGCTCCTTGATCGAAGTGCCCGAGGAAGACGCAGCACCGCTGAAAGCCCTAGTTGATGAGCTGGAACAGTTAGCCCGCATGGGTGACGTGATGCAGAAACCAGCGGCGGAAATGTTGCTACCGTATGTTCAGCAGGCTTGGATGCTGGGCCAGAGATATGATGCGGTTATTGCGAACCCACCCTACATGGGCAGCAAAGGCATGAATGCGCCGCTGAAAAAGTTCGCAAAAGATGCGTACCCAAACAGCAAGTCAGATCTCTTCGCGATCTTTATGGAGCGAGCATTTTCATTGCTCAGGCCCAACGGATACAACGCGCAGATCAACATGCAGTCGTGGATGTTTCTCTCTAGCTATTTCCGCTTACGTGAAGAGATCCTTAATGCCAAAACAATCATATGCCTTGCGCATCTAGGGCCAAGGGCCTTCGCCGAAATTTCTGGGGAAATAGTCCAAACTGTCGCTTGGATTATAGCTAATCAGCATATTGATCAGTACCAGCCAGTTTTCTACCGACTAGTTGAAGGTAATGATGAGAGAAAACGATTAGCGTTAATAGATACCTCAAATAGAATTGTGAATGTTAAGCAGAATGACTTTACGGCGATTCCAGGGAATACAATCGCATACTGGCTTTCCCCTCCAATGAGGAACTCGTTCTCTAACCATCGAAAATTAGCAGATTTTGCTATGCCGAAGGAGGGCCTGAATACTACAAATAATGATAGATTTCTTCGTCGCTGGTGGGAGTGTGACTTGAAAAGCTTAAAACTTTTTTCAAAGTCCGCTCAGGAAGCAAGGTCGAGTCAAAAAAAATGGTTTCCGTGTCAAAAGGGTGGAAGCTACCGAAAATGGTTTGGAAATAATGAGTATGTAGTCAACTGGGAAAATTCCGGTGAAGAGATAAAAAGAAACGTAGTTAAAAACTATGGCTCGGTAACAAAAAGAGTTGTAAATGAATCTTATTATTTTAGGGAAGGAATTACTTGGTCAGCAGTTTCGAGTTCGCCGTTTGCTATGAGGTGTGTACCGTTTGGTCACATATTTGAGACTGCTGGTAGTATGTGTTTTTTTGAATCAAAAAATGATCAGTTAATAACTCTTGGATTCTGTAATTCATCCATTGCGACTCCATTGCTCGAATGCGTGAGCCCAACATTATCTTTTAAACCGGGTCCAGTTGGGAGCCTCCCTATTGTTTCAAGCGTGAAAGAAGATGCTTTTTCAATAATTGAGTCGGCAGTAAAGATATCAATTGATGATTGGAATGATTACGAAACCTCCTGGGGCTTTGCTAAGGATCCACTAACTGGGATTATACTTAACAACTTTACTATCCGAAATGCGTACGACAAGCTTTCAGTTCAGCGACATAAAATAGTCGTTGAGATGAAACAGTTGGAGGAGCAAAACAATCTTACTTTTATTGAGGCATATGGTCTTGAAAGCGATTTGCAGGCCGAAGTGCCATTGGAACGAATTACCCTTTTTTGCAATCCCTACTATCGGTATGGTCGTAAGAACGCGATTGAACATCAAACCCAACTGAAGTGTGATGCTATAAGAGATCTACTTTCTTACTCCATAGGCTGCATGATGGGTCGATACTCGCCGGATAGGCCTGGCTTGATCCTCGCCAGCCAGAGCGAAACCCTGCAGGACTACCTGCGTCAGATCCCGTCACCACGCTTTGCCCCAGACGATGACGCCATTCTGCCGCTCACCGATCAGGAATGGTTCGCTGACGATGCCACCAACCGTTTCCGCGAGTTTGTCCGCGTGGTCTGGGGCGATGAGCATCTACAGGAAAATCTGGATTTTGTAGCGGAAAGCCTCTGCTTGCACGCCATCAAACCCAAGCGCGGCGAGTCCGCGCTCGACACCATCCGCCGTTACCTGAGTACCCAGTTTTATAAGGATCACCTGCGCACCTATAAAAAGCGCCCCATCTACTGGCTATTCAGCTCCGGTAAACACAAGGCCTTTGAGTGCCTTGTCTACCTGCACCGTTATAACGAAGGCACGTTGGCACGGATGCGCACCGAATACGTCATCCCCCTCAGCGCCAAGCTCAACGCCTACGCTGAAAAGCTGGAACAAGATAAAGAAGCCAGCACCTCAGCCGCTGAAACCAAACGCCTGGAAAAAGAAATCGCTACCCTGCACAAACAACAGGCCGAACTCGCCGAATTCGACGAAAAACTCCGCCACTACGCCGACCAGCGCATCAGCCTGGATCTGGATGATGGGGTGAAGGTGAATTATGGGAAGTTCGGGGATTTGTTAGCTGAGGTGAAAGCTGTCACAGGGGGCAAGCCGTAGTGAGCACTGTCGCAGAAGCCACAAGTCCTCATGTCCTGAGGTTCAGGGAGCGAAGTGTCGGGGTCATGGTGAGAATTTGCAAAGAGATGGTTACTTTTCGGGACACATGGAGACCAGAAGTTGGGTAGCATTATTCCAAATTCAGTAATAGGCGCTGTTTCTTCGGTAATCGCAGCTCATTACTACAGTCATTCCAAGCTGGAAACACTCTTCATGGAAAGCGGTGCTCCCGGTGATGCTCCAGAAGGCAACTGTGAGAAAAAATGCAGTGATTGGTTGAAGCGATGCAATGAAGATCCTGGCATTGATGCTCTTGAGGTCTTGGGAAGAGTTATTCAAAGCTACATGGACCAAGCCCCACCGATTTCGTTTTTTGATGATTCGCCTTCAAGTATTGAGGAGGGCCAGGAGAGGATTAAAGCGGCTCTGGCCCAAAACCAGCTTTCGTACCGACAGAATGGCTATATTACTCAAGCAGGGTCGACGCCAATCTCCAAAACATTAGAGGAATATCTAAAGTCGGGCAATTTTTCATCTATTGAAAAAGAGTTTGAGAGAGCGGTAGAGCATATTCAAACTGACCCACACGCAGCAGTCACTGCTGCCTGCTCGATTATCGAATCGGCACTGAAGTTCTACATAGAGCATTTCAATCTAGTCGCACCAAATAAATTGAACGTCATGCCGCTGTGGGCAGCAGTGCAACCACACCTGCGTTTGAACGCTGATGCCACCTTGGCCGCAGATCAGCACAAAGTGCTAAAAGGTATATCATCAATCATTGATGGCGTTGGGTCATTCAGGTCACACATTGGATCTGCTCATGGTCGTGGTTCTAGCCCGCCGGGTATTGTTGTTGCCGAGGCCCGACTAGTTGTTAATGCGGCACATACCTTGGTGGTCTTTGTTATGGAGATTCTACATGCCAAAAAAGACTAAAAATCGAAGGCATACCGCCGTTCATTCCACTGCGCTTTCAGCTCCACTCCAAGGGCGTGCATGCTGCTGGTGCGAGTGCTAAAGATGATCGATAAACCAATTGCCTTCGAACTTGTTGTCCGCCGCTTCCTTGGCAGGTCGAAGGCTTCTCATATCGCGAACCAGGAGCAGAATGAAAAGATCCGTAAAACCTGGCTCAAAAGGGTTGCAGCAAAGATCACCCGTGAAATCGATGAGGTTGAGACGTTTGAGGAACATCGTGTCCAGTTACATCATTTTGTAGGTGAGTTTGACCAAGCACTTTCAGGTAAAAAGATGGATCCGTGGTATGCGGTCTACTCCTTATTGGGCCTTTCAGCAGCCTTGCTTGGCCGGGTCTCCGCAAGTGGTGCAAGATTATGCTTGCCGAGCTACACCTTGAGTATGGATGAATATTATACAAGGCTGATTCGGCAGGGTGGTGATCCGCTGCAGTCTCACACGGATAGGCACAACATCGTCGAGACCCGTAGGGAAGTAGTCGAGTTTCTAAAAGGAAAGGGCCTCAACGATAACCAGGTTGGCCTTGTATTGAATATCTCGGCCCACCAAATTCGCAAGCTTAAGCTTTGATCTGTAAAAATATTCGAGCGCACCAGACTCTAGAGAGGTATTCAACATGGCAAGATGCACAGCTCCAGTAAATGGCCACCGCACAGCGAGTGCAGAAGCTGCTTGCCCTGCGTGTAGTAGCCGCAGTGGGTACCGCTCGTATTCATCCTATTCGTCTTACCCATACTCGTCATTTGGGGGTAGCAGCGCTAACAGTAGCGGGGGCAGTCGAAGAAGTAGTGGCGGCGGTTCTGGCCGCACCACGAAACCCCGCTGGTCCCGAGCAAGCTCACCCGTCATGTACACACCTTCGGAAGTAAGGACACTTACACCCATACGTGAAAGCGTTGAAGAGCGGGCATCAGTTCCTGACCTACGGGACACTTTTCTTTGCCATGCTTGGGATGATCGCAAAGGAGCTGCAAAAGAGCTTCACGATCTGCTTGTATCGAGCGATGTCTCTGTTTGGTTCAGTGAAAAAGACGTGCTTCTCGGTTCGTCGCTACTGCGCGAAATCGATAAGGGTTTAGCACGGTCGCGGGTCGGGATTGTATTGGTAACCCCCGCGTTCCTGAGACGAGTAAATGCAGAAGGTATCGCTGATAAAGAGCTTTCAGCACTCTTGGCGCGTGATCTGCTCGTTCCCATCGTACACAACACTACATATGAGGCCCTTCGTGAAGTGAGCCCCTTGCTCGGGTCCCGCAGCGGCCTGAGCACTGCAGAGGAACCAATGACTGAAATCGTGGCCAAGTTAGCTGAACTGGTTACTTTGGAAGACTAGGAACGTGCTCGAAAATTGTCAGCAAAATAATGACCATTATGGGAAAATGAGAGGCGTAGATGAATATCCGGAAATTGCAAATTAAAGGTTTCAAAAGCCTCGCAAACTTATCTCTTGAGGATGTGTCCCCATTCCTAGTTTTTGCCGGTGCGAATGGTTCAGGTAAAAGCAATATTGTAGATGCTATGGCATTTCTGGGCACTGTCGTCAAGTTGGGCGCAGTGCAGGCCAGAACTCAGTTTGGGGGGTTCTCTCAGATACATTGTTATAAGTACCGTAAGGAGAAGCGCACAACTATCAGCTTTGCTATGGTTTTGGAGCTGGCTGGCAGCGTTCATTCCTACAGTATCACGATAGGCTCTATGGATAAGTCGCCGGTGATTTCTGAAACTCTTAGAGTAGATGATCGGCTTGTGATTGATCGCCGTGGCAGCGGTAATACCAAGGTTATGTTGAGCGATGAAGCAGGGCTTCAGGCATTGCCTGATTATCCTCCTGACATGACCGCATTGATGCTACTAGGGCAGAACCCACTTTATGAGTTCCTGACTAACATCAAGGTATTTCGGATCGATCCGCTTTCCGCAAAGGAGCCGGATAGCTCCACAACCGATACCAGCGAACTGGATGTTCATGGGAAAAATCTGGCGTCTATGTTGTCAACGCTAGAGAACCGCCCGGAGTTCAGGGATCAGGTTCTGGAGTGGATGGAGCTCATTGTGCCTGGCATGGAAAGCGTGACCACTGAGCGGCAACGGCTGGATGGGTCAACGGTGATCACTTTTAAAGAGGAGGGCACAAAAAACCGGTTTCCTGCAAAACTGATCTCCGACGGTACCATCTTTGTTCTTTGTATCCTCACTGCGGTGTTGAGTCGCGCCAATGAAAGTGGCATCACCATTATTGAAGAACCTGAGCGTGGCATTCATCCGAAAGCCATCGGTGAACTGGTTCAGTTGATGAGGGAGAGTGCGTCTGCCCGGCACCCTGTGTTCCTTACCACACATAGTGAATCTATAGTCCGAAATCTCGAAACCTCAGAGTTGTATTTGGTAGCCAAAGTAGAAGGCAAAACCCAGGTTAAGGCGGCATTACCGGCCGGCGTGGATAAAGCTCAGATTCCGTTGGACACCGCATGGCTGACCAATCTGTTCGACGGAGGTCTGCCATGGTGAAAGTAGGCTTTATTGTGGAGGGCGCTAGCGAGCGTATTGTTGTCGAATCGGAGATGTTTCGGCATTTGTGCCGGCTAGCTGGTTTTGAGCTCGTCACGCCCGTGGTAGATGCCCAAGGAGGCGGTAATTTATTGCCACAGAACATTGATGCGTTTATTTCGCGCCTAGAAAATGCCGATGCTCAGCATATCTTTGTGCTTACCGATCTAGAAGATGAGGCGAGCGTAACGGATGTTCGTGACCGGATTTCCGATGCGCGGATTAACACGACGTTTGTCGCAGTCAAGGCACTTGAAGCTTGGTATCTCGCCGATACTAAGGCTATGAATAACTGGCTGGGAATCAGTAATTTCTATGAAGAGAATCCAGAGGCAACGGCTGATAAGCCATGGAACAGACTGAAAGAAATTGCAGCAGATCTGGGTAAGCGGGGCCCAGGGAATAAAGTGGCTTTCACGAAAAAGCTTGTTAAGCATTGGGAATTTTCACTTGAACGTGCAGCAAGTCATCCAAATTGCCCTAGTGCAAAAGAACTCGTGGAATATTTCAGCCAGGTCGCAGAATCGTAAACAACATGATTACAGGTATGCGGATAAACAGCTTTAACTCCTTAGTTGGTTTCTGAGTGTGCTTGGCCGAATCAGTAGGCTCCCATTCCTCCTCGATTTGGAGAAGGATCGCAACATTGATGTCTCCCGATTGACCTGCGGTCTTTGCGTGAGTTTAGAAAAACCGTTTTCAGAAGCCGTTTTCAGGTATTAAGGCCAGCAGAATGTGTAATGTCTGCTTAGATTGTGATGGCGAAAAGTGCTAAAAGCGACGCTCTCTGTCGCTTTATCATGAGACTGTCAAGGTGAACTGAACCGAAGGAGTCATATTCATGATCACAGTAACCGTTGCAGGAATGGAGCAGCCTCTGGAAGGACTTTCTGAAAGTTGGCTTCATGAGCAAATAAGGCGGCGTCAGAAAGCGGGAGAGTCGGTGTGTGTGCAGGTAGGAGTGCGTACATCGGAAATTAATGTTGGTGTTTCATCAGGGGCATGCCCCATGGGGCCTGGCGGTTCCAGGAGGCCCAACTCAAAAGAGCAACAGGTTTTAGATCTCTGGTCGCATTTTGGTTTGGGGCATGGGGATCTCAACAGCGGTAAACTGGTTGCGTTTCTTCAGCGATTGCGATCGCTGGTTTAGGTTCTGAAAAGTTAAGGATGATGTATGGCGAAGCTGGTTTTCTCTTATTCCCATGTGGATGAGGCTCTGAGGGATGAGCTGGAAAAGCACCTGATGCCCCTTAAAAGGCGAGGGCTCATTTCCACGTGGCATGACAGGCGAATAACAGCTGGTACTGAACTGCATGGGGAGATAGGCCAGCACTTTGAAGATGCCGACATCATCCTTTTGCTGATCAGCCCCGACTTCATCAATTCAGATTATTGCTACGACGTTGAAGTGAAGCACGCCCTCAAGCGGCACAATAAAGGTGAGGCGCGTGTGGTTCCGGTGATTCTGAAAACCTGTGACTGGCATGATCTGCCATTCGGAAAGCTGATGGCCACCCCAGAGGATGGTTATCCGATCTCGAAATTCACTCACGTCGAAGATGGTTTCTACCAAGTCGCTCAGGCCATCAAATCTGTTTTGAAGGAATTGGGTGCCACGGCCCAGAACTCTCCTACTGGGAATACCCGCCCGGCTACATCGCCATCATTCGTACAGCCTGTCGATTCTGGTCCTCGCAGCAGCAATTTGGGCATTCGAAAGGAATTCAGTGACAGGGATAAAGACCTTGCTCGTCGGGAAGGAATTCAGTTCCTGTCTCGTTTCTTTGAAAATTCCTTAAAGGAGATCTGCGTTCGGAATCCCGAGTTGGAGCAAGATTTTCACCAGAAGGATGCTGACAGCTTCGAGGCTTCTCTTTACCAAAATGGGCAAAGAGTTTGTCACTGTGGCATATGGAAAACTGGCGGAGGTATGGCGCTGGGAGATATTTGTTACAGCCAATCCGGGGTCTCGACCAATAGCTGTAATGATGCCGTTACGTTAGAAGACGATGGAACTATGCTTGGGTTCCGCTCGATGATGGGCGGAATGTCCGGGTACGGTCGTGACAGTTTGCTCACGTGCGAGGGCGTCGCCGAGTACTTTTGGGACAGCTTTATTCGACCCCTCAAATGAGCATTGCCTGCGCTCCTCAGGCATTTACTGAAAACCAAAAACGATAATTAGGAAAACACATGGAAGAGCCAACCCCAGCAGTTGACGCTGTCATCGCCATCGTCACCCTTCTTATTTTCTTTACTCCGGTCGTGATCGCGTGGCTTTCCAGGCGAAGCCGAAATGCTATGAAGAAAAAGCTGGCCGAGGCGATGTTGGCTTTGAAGCAGGCTGAAGAGAAGAAAAGGGAAGCGGAAAAATACAGCGCCGACCTGGATGCCAGATACAAGCCCATTACCGATATGGAACAGCACGCCCGGCTGTTACTTGGTAAGGCGGAGATGCAGGCGCAGACGGTTAGGAATGATGCGGAACGTGTATATTCCGAAGCTCAGAAAAGACTGAGCGAGGCCACGGAAGAGGCAGGTCAAATCAGTACGGAAGCAAAGGCAGCGCTCAAAGAGGCGAGGCTGAAGGCCGATCAGATTGAGGCTGACGGTCGGGCAGAGGCCGAGAGGGTACTCGATTTTGCCAAACGACAGGCGGAAGAAGTAGCTGGTGACGCTATCGCGGCCAAGGGGAAGGCTGACCTGTACGAGGCCACTGTGGTTGCCATGCGCAACACCATCCAAGGCTACAAAGATGACTATATCATCCCTAATCATGCGGTTCTGGATGAGTTGGCGGAGGAATACAGCCATAAGGAAGCCGGCGAGCAATTGAAACGAGCAAGAAAGCGCGTTCGGGACATGGTCAAGAATGGCAACGCGGGGGCCTGCGATTATGCGGAGGCGAACCGGCGAGCTTTTGCAATACACTTCGCCGTGGATGCCTTCAACGGTAAAGTCGATTCGGCGTTGGCCAAGGTCAAGCACGACAACTACGGCAAGATTAAACAGGAAGTCCTGGATGCGTTCGCCCTGGTGAATCACAACGGTATGCCATTTCGTAATGCTCGTATTAATCAGGAATACCTGGAGGCTCGCTTGGAGGAGCTGAAGTGGGCGGTTGCCACTCACGAGCTGAGGCAGACCGAACGGGAGGAGCAGCGGGCCATTCGGGAGCAAATGCGTGAGGAAGAAAAAGCTCGCCGCGAAATAGAGAAGGCCATTAAAGAGGTCGAAAAAGAAGAACGCATGCTCCAAAAAGCCATGGAAACTGCTCGTAAGGAGCTGGCTTCTGCTCACGGTGAGCAGCGCGCAGAGTATGAAGCCCAGCTCGCTGAGCTGGAATCCAAGCTGATAGAGGCGGAGAGCCGGGGGCAGCGGGCCATTTCGATGGCGCAGCAGACCAGGCGAGGCCATGTTTATGTCATCAGTAACATTGGCAGCTTTGGTGAGAACGTATTCAAGATAGGTATGACGCGCCGGCTGGAGCCTGCGGACCGGGTGAAAGAGCTGGGTGATGCTTCCGTTCCCTTCGATTTTGATGTCCATGCCATGATCTACAGTGATGATGCGCCAGCGCTGGAAAAGGCTTTGCATCGCCGGTTTGATGAGGCATCAGTGAACAAGGTTAATCCCCGCAAGGAATTCTTTAATCTGAACGTTGCAGAGATTCGCCAGGCGGTAGAGCAGCAGGGCATGAACGAAATACACTGGACCATGAAAGCGGAAGCGGCGGAGTATCGGGAGTCTCTGAGTATTTCCAGAAAGCGGGCTATGGAAGCGCCGGTTACTGCATAAATCGCGGCACTTCGATCCAATATTTCAACGTTTTATGCTGCAGGTGAGATACTCTTCGTCTTGAGATTTGGTCTTTCGAAGGGTGTGGTAGAATTGCTCAAAGCTTGTACGACTAGAGGCAGCCATTATGGAAATACAATCACTCACCGTATCTGAGCGCATCATTCTTGCAGAGGCGCTTTGGGACAGCGTGGTTGCGGAGGGCTCGGAAATTGAGCTTACTGATGCCCAGAAACTGGAACTCGACCAGCGATTGCAGGCATTCGAGCTAGACCAGGATCGAGGCAGTACGTGGGCTGACGTTAAGGCTCGGATATTGTCAAAGTAATGGGATATACGCTCACACTTCGAAAGGACGCGGAGCTGGATGTCGGGGTGCATTTCGATTTCTATGAAGAGAAAAGGGAGGGCCTTGGCCATGATTTTCTCTTGTGTCTCGAAGAGGCTTTGGACAAGGTCCAGAGAAATCCTCTTATTTACCGTAAAATTCATAGGGAGTTGAGGCGAATCCCAATCCGCCGATTCCCTTACCGCATTTTTTATCTGGTGCAAGGCCAGGAAGTTATTGTTACCGCCATTTTCCATGCTCGGAAAGATCCCGCATCCTGGTCCGGTCGGGCATAAGCAACTCAACCTGTAATCCCTGTGGTACATTGCTAAACTATCGAATAAACAGATGGTTGGATAAGGCGCAGTACATGGATTCGAAACAGCTCAGCCAGGGCCTTCATCAGGCTTTTTTCTCCGAAAACCACCGCCTGGTGTTCTGGTACGACCCCGAGCAGAGTTTTGCTGATGAGCTGGCCAGTCTCGACTTGTCAGATGTCCAGGTCCTGGATATGTCGGGTGAGTCATCTCTGGCAGTTAAGGTCAAGCTGGAGCTGGAAGAGCAGAACGGCAAGTACCTGCTGTACTTTCCCCACGCCGAGCCAGAGCCTGAAGACGACTGGCTGCTGGATATGAAGCTGTATTCTCGTGCCTTCCATGCGGATCGTATTTCCATCATCTTCAACGAGCTGGGCTTGCAGCAGCAGAGCCTTCGGGCGCACCTTGCCCGGCGTGAGAAGTTTCTGAGTAAGGCCCGTTTAACCGCTCTCAAGCGCTTTATCCAGCCGGATTTTGATGAAGTTGCGTTGGACCTGGCCATGATTGCCGTGGTTACCCGGGCCGAATCGCCGGATATCGCCAACATTTTGTTCACTCTGGGCGATGAGCTGGTCAAGGCAGATGGCGGCCTGGAGCAGGTGCCGGAGTCCATCACGGAACTGGAAAAATACGGACTGGTTCCCTCATTGGTCAGGGCATTTCAAGAGGAGGTGGGCTACCCGGCCTCGGAGCAGGAGCTTCGCGGCGAGGCTCCGTTCAACTTCGGGCATTTCCTGATCCGGCTTTTGGCGACGGGGTTCTGCGAGAGTATTTCCGAAGTGCCCGGCTGGGCGCGTTCGGTGGCCATTTCCTCGGCTAATGCGCGGGCCACCTCCCGGGCGTTGCTGTCTCGGTGGCGGGACAGTTCTCGTTATTATCCGGCTTATGATGTGATTGCCGACTGGGTTTCTTCAGCCCTTAACATCAAGTCACGCATTGAGGACTATTCGATCGAATCCCTGGCCAATGTGGCTACGTTCCGGGAGGCTGAAAACCGGATGATCGTGGATCTGGTCAATGCCATTCCGGAAGCCCGGCCTGCGGATCTCAATCTATTCTCTCGCGTTATCTCGGATCGGCTCGACGGTTATTGGGCGTCTCGCCACAAAGATGATGATGTTCGCCGGAAATTCCGGACCATTTATTCAGCGCTGTCTGCTGCGATTGATTTGTTTGCGTTACGCCAGGCGCACCCGGACGGCTTTCATTTTACTAGTGCGGAGGCGCTTTATCAGGCCTATGAGACCGACCTTTACCGGTTTGACACCGAATACCGCCACTACTGTGCGGCTTCTCGCAAGGCCCATGTGGAGATTCTGAAGGCGCTGGATGAGGCCGTTGAGCAGTGTTATGCCTATTGGTATCTGGACCAGTTGGCCCGCAACTGGGGCGACCTGGTGGAAGGCGAGAAGCTGCTGGAACACTGGGCGATTCGCGGCGTGCCTAACCAGCACCACTTCTATGACACCCAGGTGAAGCCGAAACTGGACTCAGCCCGCAACAAGCGCCTGGTGGTGATCATCAGCGATGCCTTCCGATATGAGGCGGCGGTGGAGCTGCAAGACCGCATCAATGTAAAACGCTACAGCGAGGCAAAACTTTCCAGCCAGTTAGGGGTGTTGCCCAGTTATACCACGTTGGGTATGGCCTCTCTGTTGCCTCATCAAGCCCTGGAATACCGGAACGGCGTGAGTGATGACGTGTTTGTAGACGGAAAATCCACCAAGGGCAGCGAAAACCGCAATCGGGTTCTGGCCAGTTACAACGGGATGGCGGTGCAGGCAGAAACCGTAAAAGCCTGGAGCCGGGAAGAGGGGCGTGACGCCCTAAGAGATCAGAATCTGGTGTATGTCTACCACAACGTGGTGGATGCCAGGGGCGATAGCGCCTCCACAGAATCTGAAACCTTCAATGCGGTGGAACACGCCATCGAAGAGCTGACGGAACTGACCCGCAAGATCATGATGCACTTCAACACCAGCACGGTGTTGGTGACGGCAGACCATGGTTTCCTGTTCCAGCACAGCAAGCTGGAGGCCGCAGACAGAACCTCGCTTGCAGACAAGCCAAGCAATGCGCTCAAGAGTAAAAAGCGTTACGTTATAGGCCACGACTTGCCGGATGCCAAAGATGCCTGGTGTGGCTCTACCCGCCATACTGCTGGAACTGCGTCTGATACCCGGTTCTGGATTCCCAAAGGGGCCAACCGTTTCCACTTTGTGGGAGGCGCTCGGTTTGTCCACGGTGGCGCTATGCCGCAGGAAATCGTGGTGCCGGTGCTGACGGTGAAGCAGTTGCGCGGTGAGAAGGCTGAAAGCCGTTCCAAGCGTAAGGTGGAGGTCATCTCGCCCAAGCCGACTCTGAAGATGGTCAATAACATCCAGCGGTTTGACCTGATGCAGACGGAAGCCGTGAGCGATCAGGTGCTTCCCGTAACCATAGCGGTCGCGATCTACGAAGGGGCGGAGCAGGTGTCCAGCGAAGAGGTGGTGACCTTTGATAGCGCTTCAGATTCCATGACGGAGCGGGTTAAACAAGTGCGATTGTCGTTGTCCGGTAAGGACTTTGACCGCAAGCGGGATTACTTCCTGATACTCAAAGACAAAGACCTGAACACCGAGATTGAACGTTACCGGGTGGTGATTGACCTGGCGTTTACCGATGATTTTTTTTAAGGCAGGGGCCATGCAGTCAGATAAGGATCTGGATCAGTTACTTAATGAGCACTTTGCGGGCCGGGTGGTGCGTAAGGATCTGACCAAGCAGATCAAAGAGGGCGCGAACGTGCCTGTCTATGTGCTGGAGTACCTGCTGGGTATGTATTGCGCCTCCGATGACCCGGAAGTCATCGAGACGGGCCTGCGTAACGTTAAAACGGTGCTGTCTGAGAACTACGTGCGCCCGGATGAAGCCGAGAAGGTGAAATCGCTGGTTCGGGAGCGGGGCAGTTACAAGGTGATCGACCGGGTGACCGTTCGCCTGAACGAGAAGAAAGACTGCTATGAGGCGGCTTTTTCTAATCTGGGCATCAAGGATGCGGAGATTGGTGCGGGCATCGTTAAAGAAAACGAGAAGCTGCTGGTCGGCGGGATCTGGGTGATCGCGACTCTGAGTTATTACCATGAGGAAGGGCAGAAAGGCTCACCCTTTGGCGTAAGCACCCTTAAGCCGATTCAGATGCCCAACATGAATATGGCCGAGCTATTCGCCGGCCGGGCCGCGCTGACCGTTGACCAGTGGAGGGAAACACTGATTCGCTCGATCGGCATGGAGCCCGCTGCACTGGATGAGACGGTACAGTGGCACCTGCTGGCCCGGATGATTCCGTTTGTGGAGAACAACTACAACGTATGCGAGCTGGGCCCGAGGGGCACCGGTAAGAGCCATATTTACAAGGAGTGCTCACCCAACAGCATTCTGGTGTCCGGTGGCCAGACCACAGTGGCCAACCTGTTCTACAACATGAGCAGTCGCAAGATCGGTCTGGTGGGCATGTGGGACTTGGTGGCGTTTGACGAGGTTGCCGGCATCAACTTCAAGGAAAAGGATGGCGTCCAGATTATGAAGGACTACATGGCCTCCGGCTCCTTCGCCCGTGGCCGTGAGCAGATGGAAGCCAGTGCCTCCATGGTGTTTGTGGGCAATATCAACCAGTCGGTTGAGTCCTTGGTTAAAACCAGTCATCTTCTGGCTCCGTTCCCCCCGCAGATGATCGATTCGGCGTTCTTTGACCGGTTCCACGCCTACATTCCCGGCTGGGAAATTCCGAAGATGCGGCCGGAGTACTTCACCAATCGCTACGGCTTGATTGTGGATTATCTGGCCGAGTTCTATCGGGAAATGCGCAAACGCAGCTTTGCCGATGCATTGGATAAGTATTTCAAGCTGGGAAGTAACCTGAATCAGCGCGACGTGATTGCAGTGCGCAAGACGGTTTCCGGCCTGCTGAAGCTGCTGTACCCCCATGGTGAGTTCGACAAAGAGGCCGTGCGCCAGTGCCTGGAGTATGCCCTGGAAGTGCGCCGCAGGGTGAAGGAGCAGCTGAAGAAAATCGGGGGCATGGAATTCTTCGATGTGCATTTCAGCTACATCGACAACGAAGATCTGGAAGAACACTTTGTCACTGTGAAAGAGCAGGGTGGTGGCAAGTTGATTCCCGAGGGGCAAGGTAAGCCTGGGGTGGTTCACCTTGTTGATGCCGGCAAAAAGGGTGTGCCCAGCCTATACCGCATTGAACTGCAGGTTACTAAGGGCACAGGCAAGCTTGCGACCTCAGGCCTTTGGTCGCTGCCGCCTCTGAGGGAGCAGGTGAAAATGGCTTTCGACTATTTCAAGGCCAACATGAGCCGCATCTCCGGGGGCACCCGGGTGCTGGAGCATGACTTCCACCTGCACTTGGTAGATCTTCAAGGCGCAGGCCCGTTGCAGTCACTGGCCTTGCCCAGCGTGGTCGCCTTCGCCTCCGGCCTCATGGGCCGCCCGGTTCAGCCACAGCTGGTTGTGCTCGGCGAAATGAGCCTCGGCGGCAGTGTGAACCCGGTACAAAGTCTGGCCGACTGCTTACAGGTTGCCCTGGATGGCGGCGGCAAACGCGTCGCGCTGCCGATCACCAGTGCTGCGGATATCCCTACGGTGCCAGGGGAGCTGTTTACCCGGTTCCAGACGAGCTTTTATGCGGATCCGGTGGATGCGGTGTTTAAGGCGTTGGGGGTGGATTGATACTCTGGGTTTTCAGAATTTCACGCCGAGCGTATTCCCGCAGATGCTTAAAGATGTAGGGGTATACGGTCGCGCCTCGGTGCTTCACATGCCACACCTCCAGTGATGCCCAGAACCACTCCGGAACTTTAAGCCCGTTGTCTTCAACACAGTAAATGTGATTGAAGTTTTCCTGATTTCGCTGCGCGGAATCAGGATTCCCCACAGAGTACAGCGCACGAGGCTTATCAATCCAGATGCCAGCTGTGGCTGAAAGCGGGCCTGTATTTTTTGACTGCATTGAAGCTTTGAGCCGGTATCCGCGGTGGCACAGGTAGTCGAAGAAGTGTTTTGCATCATTGCTTTGATACTTCAGGTTGCGGAACGCTTTGGCGGGAAGGGTCTCTCCATGGTCAGCCTGGATAGCGTTCAGGTCATGCACGATCGAACTACTTGGGTATTGCTCACAATACTCTGAGATGAGCTGGCTGGGCACGCCCCAACCTGCAGTGTGGTCGAGCTGTTTGACTATGTTGTAGGTGGTGGGCTCATCCGGGAGGGTAAGAGCCTCTGTGTCTGTGATGGTAAGAGCATCCCCGGTTTCCGGCCAAAATATCAGGTCGGCGCGCTCAGCGCCGGTGAAAACGGCTTTATGCTGCGGTTGCGTAATGTTTTCTTTGATGGCCTCGTCCATGGATTTCGGCAATGGCCCAAGGCAAAGGCGCTCTCCCTCCACTTTGCAGTAGTACATTGGCCAGGGGGCTTTGTTGACGTTCTCTTCATCGATTGGCCTGACTGAGGTGATGAACACAGCATCAGAAGGGAGTGCGGGATAGTCGAGCAGAAGCTTGCGCTGTTGGATTTCGGACTTGATGAACAGTTCTTTGAGCAGCACCTGCACAACGTGAGTGCTGTTTAGCTTCAGGCGATCCGGGTAGCAGGACTGGATGATCGTATCTGGGTGGTGCCTTCTTGCTTCTTTGTAGGGGTCTGGTTGGCCATCCTTGTACTGTTCCTTGTCATTCACCAACAGAATGTTCAGACCGTCTGGTTGAATCGTTGAACTTAGCTCTGATTGGACTTCGTGGGGCAAAAGCAGCGCTTGTAGCCTGGCTGAAGCTTCCGGAATATCGCTATGATTCGTTATCCAGATGGGTTGTTGCTGCATGAGACCGAACAAACTGGCGTAACTTTTTGTGATCGATGCGCTGGACACAGGTATGTGCACGGTTGGTTCGACGTCCTTCAGCGTGATGCTGAAGGCTTCACCGTACGCCCGCTTAAGGTCATCCAGAAAAAGTGAGATCACGCCCAGCCGGGTTCTGTAGTAGGACTCAAGGGTCACCAGGCCATTAAGCCTGAAAGCTGGAACCCGGTTTTTGGTTTTCCGCCACAGAGTTTTTTTTACATAATCCCCCGAGCCGTCACGGATGATGCTTTGGCCAAGCAAGTCGAGACGGTAGCGTGGCTCCTTTGCAATTTTCTGGGGCAGTTCGCCATCGGGTTTTTCGTGGGCTCGCAGTGGCGTAAATGTGACGGTTCTGACGATGAGCCTGGGCGTGTTCGCGGGCTCGCACCAGATCGAGTCGATACTCACGGTGGTTAGTATATTGCCTGTTCCCTTGAGCGGCTTGCGATCAACTACGTAATACAGTCCGTCGGCTTCTAGCCTATCAGGGCATCCTTCTTGGTGGCCGAGTAATCTCGGTGTGGCCCGAACCAGAAGAGATGTGATGACCCATTTCGGAAGCGCATCCATCTCCAGGGGCTTGATGCTCACCGCCGGATCGTCTAGTTGTAGCGACTCACCTTGGGGTAGCAGGACGTAGTATGTCTGCTTGCTTCGCTGCCAGACCAAAGACAATACGGGCCCGGCGCGATAAATACGAGAGGCGAGCGTTGGTATCTGTTTCTCTGCTTCGCTTTTGGAATAGCCGTTGTAAATGACACGGGTGGCTGTGACGCGTTCATGGAGCGCCGCATGGTCGATGTTGGTATTTTCGATGAAGGAAGTTAATACGGTTTTCATTGCTGATTGCCCATCCATTCCAAAAGCGTAGTCAGGTGATCTTGAAGTATTTCACCGGTTTGGGGGTTTAACAGGCCTGGCACTTCGATAACAGGGCTATGCATTCGGTCGCTGGGTGTCAAATCTTGGCTGAGGTGCCTGCAGGCTTGATCTGGAGTTCCGAACAGGTTGATGTAAGCAAACTGTTTGATTCCGAGGGACTCGTCCAGTTTCTCGACTTTGTGCCTGTGATTGTCAACGGTGCCATCAGCGCGCCAGTGCTTCGCATCAACGGCAATTGGGGGGCGGTTGGCATAAGGGCGGACCACGAAATCGCACATTTCATAGGCATCGGAGGTCAATGGCTCGACTGCCAAACCAGCGTGCTCAAGAATGGCGGTGATGCCCTCCTCACCAAGTGCACCTTTATACAGGTTGAAGAAGGCTGCCGGATTCATCTGATAAGGCTGTGCCTGCCACTGGGTTGCGTAGCCATTCCGTTGGAAATAGCTGCGAACAACCGTGCTGTTCATGAGTTGTGGGAGCCCACTGTCGTGTTCGTTGATCCACCGGTTACCGACCGCTTGCTCAAAGAAGCTCAGGTCTTTATCCGACTCCAGTTGGCCGTCTACTTCCAGGCTTCCGGAGAAACGGTAACCGTCAGTACTTGGTGCCTGAAGGTATAAGCGTGGATAGTCTGATGACGGTGACGGTAGAGTGGGTTCTTTTAGTAGTTGGTTGCGTAGGTTTTCCCAACTTTTGATGGCGCTCTCGGGAGCCGCGCCCCGAAACCCGGACATCAGTTCTCGAATCAGGCTTAGGGTATCGGCAGTGCAAAGGGCTGCTTTGTTGTGTAAACGGAGTAACTCACGGTTTTCGTAAGTTGGCTGAATGGATTCCGATGCCGCTTTTCTGAGCGCGATGTATTCATGGGACAGAGTGTCTTCCTGCCGGTGGTCAGACGCCAGGATTGGCCTAAGATCGCTATCAGCGAAGAGCCTGATGACGGGGCGTTTGAAGGCGGTGCGCGCTGTGCGCCCCACCGCTTGTTCTATGACCTTGCGGATGAGCCATTCGTAGTCGGCGGTTTCGTAGTACCGCTTCAGGTGCTGGTTATGATGAGTGCCTTGGAGAGCCTGCTTTACCCAGCTTCTCGCTTCGCTAAGCGAAATCCAGCCAGCTTCTTGCAGCGCCATGATCTGATGGAAAAGAAGAAGCTGATTGACCTGGTAGTTGTCGGGATCGCTGAGGAGTTGATGGGTTGGTTTCTCCAGATACAGCGTGTCGATATCCGTTTTGATCTTTTCTGGTGGGTCGCCATCGCCTACCCAGATAAGTTGCTCAAGGTCTTGAGGGTGGTTTACCTCGTAATCAGGGTTTTTTCCTTCGCCCATTGAGGCATAGGCCGAGAGTACAATTACTTTGTCGTTGGTGGTGCTCAGGTGGTTAATGACGTCATTGAATTCTCCGTTACTCATGGCCTGGGCGTTTATTCCGCAGAATAGTTTGTAAGTCCTTCCGGAACCCGCACATTTTCGATTGAGGTAATCTTCCAGAAACTCGATGAATTTAGGGTATTTAGCCTGGCTGACGGTTCTGTTGAGCAACGCGAGCATATACCGGTTGTTTTCTGCGTCCAAGAACCGGTCGAGTGCATTAAAAAGCTTACCAGCCCAGTTGAGCGCAAACGTGTCGCTGTCCTCTGCATTGAGCAAGTGGCTTATGGCTAATCCCGGCTTCCGGACAGGGGCGTTCAAATAAGCCTCAAGTGCCGTGGGTAAGAGACTGGATTCCGGTGTTATGAATTCTGCTTCAATGTGAACACCGGCTTTGCTGTACTGTCTTCGTGTTCGGTACCAGTTGCCGATGTTAACCTTTTGCGTCTCTGTGAGTTCTATGAACTGGTTGCTCAGGCGTGTTTTCAGGTAGTCCAGATCAAAGTTCTTGATGACGGTTCGTGAGGTCGCGGTTGCACTGATACCGACGATCTTTACTCCGCTTTCCACAAGGCGGGCGATCAAACCAGAGGGCGTGACAGTAAACCCTGAGTAGTAACAGCTTACGGTATCTATTGTCCCCTCGTTGCGGCGAACATCCGTTAATTTGAGCCCATTGTCGTGATAGGTTCGCGATGCTGACCGGTTGTCTGAGGGTGCACGGTGCCCTCTGTGACCGGTAAAACTGGCTTGAGCATCGAACGCGGCAAAGACGGCGTCACTGAGGTCTTGAAGATTGAAGTGTCGCAAAATTGAGTGCACGGCATCTTGGACTGTGGCGGACCTCAGAGATTCATTCTCCCTCTGAGACTTTGCATGGTTATTCAGATAGATCCACACCGATGAATGCATGACCCAGATAAAGCGCCGAAATAACCAGTCTGCTTCGTTAATGAAACGGCTCAATCGGGCATCTGCCGTTTGGTGATGGGCTGCAATCTCCCTGGTTTCACTACGAATGATGTTTTTCCGCAAATCATCGTTGGTGATAAGGTTGAATAAATGGGAGGAGCTGTGGGCATGAGTGACGGTCCGATCCGAAAACAGACGAACCTTCTCGTTTTCGAGACTGGCACCATCGGTATTGAAGGCGAACTGCAGGCTCCATCGCTCGGCAAATTCTGCGAGAGCGGGCCGAAGGGTATCAAACTTCTCTTCAATGCCTTCATAGCGGCTAGACCGCTCGAGCTGGTGCTGCTGGAGGTTGGCATGGAGGGTGCGAGTAAGCTCGATGAGGTCTAGAGATTTCTGGTCTGCCATGTACTGCAGGATGATTTCATTCTGGCGATCAAACTCGTCGATTAGCAACAATGAGTTACCAAGGTCCCGGATGGGGTGAATCCGGGCCTTCAGGGTTTGGTAGCCCGCCAGAAACTTCCGTGTGGTCATGAAGCAAATATGCGCATCCTGACGGTGTAGGCGGTCACCGGGAATGAGTTTATCTGTCAGTTCACGGTCTGGAGGTAATAGCCGAACCGGATTCTCACTGCGCTGGCGGATTTGGATCAAACTGATGAGCAGCCGGTAAGTTTCGGTTGCGTGTTGATCCAGTGTGTCTTGCAGGGCAAGCTTTGAACTCAGGCTCTCGTTCGCAAGGCGTTGGAGCTTGCGAATTTTCTGCCAGCCTTGGATTAGTTTCTTGTCTGACTGGAGGTCAAAAAGCTGGATGATTTGTTCAACGCATGCAGGGGCCACCTCCAGTAACTGATTTCCCTGGTTTGGCAGATACACGATTTCGCGCTTTAGGATCTCCCTTTCGGTGCAGGAGAATCTTGGGCTTCCGTCAATTGTTTGCTCGTCAATGAGTTCAAGCAACTCTTTGTGGGTTTGGCACACGTTGTCGACAGAATTGGTAATGTAGTAAATCGTCTGGGCAGGTCGAGATCCGTTAACGCTGGCAACAAGCTCCTCAATAATGAGTTGTTTGATCGTGTGGGTTTTTCCAATACCCGTTTGTGCTGGGATCAAAGTGAGGCTGCCGAGATCCGCATCTGGTCCGATATGTGGCGAGAGATCCTCTTGCAGCAATCTGTCGAGTGGAGTCCTTGCGCTGGAATCGGCTGGTAGCGACTTCATCTGGTTTTCCTGTCCTGAATCGTTGGTAATAGATTTACCGGAGAGCCTCGCTTTTGGCGATACTGGACAGGTTTACAATATGTCCAGTTTTTGAACGGTTGGGGTGGTGATGGCAAATATGGAAGTTTCGTGGGAAAGGAAAAATCAGTTTCATCTTCTCGAGGTAGTTGCGAAATGGGAAGGTCGAGTTACGGCAGAACACCTTCAGAGAGCCTTCGGTATTGGCAGTCGAACCACCAGCGGTGGTATTTTCAAAGAGTATGGTGATGCGGCCCCGGGCAACCTTGTCTATTCAACGAGCGTTCGGAGTTATGGTGATTTCTGGTGTATGGAAGCAGGTTGAAGGGGTGGCGTATCCTGTTGGTTGATCACCGCCAAGATCACAACCAACAGAGGAATGATACGCCATGTCCGAGTCTAACCTGCATGCTCTTTCACAACCAGAGGTAGCCAGCAACGACCCGTTGCACGAGTTGATCCGGCAGGGTGCCCGGGACCTGATCGCACAGGCCGTTGAGACGGAGCTGGAGAGCCTGTTGAAGCAGTACGCGGACGTCAAGACGCCGGATGGCCGCCGTGCTGTGGTGCGTAATGGGCACCTTCCCAAACGCGCTGTTCAGACAGGCGTCGGCGACGTAGAAGTCCAGGTTCCCAAAGTCCGGGATCGCAGTGGCTCCGGTATTCGCTTCAACAGCCACCTGCTGCCACCGTACCTGAAGCGCGCCCGGAGTCTGGAGGAACTGATTCCCTGGCTCTACCTGCGTGGCGTTTCCTCCGGTGACTTCCAGGAGGCCCTGAGCGCGCTGGTCGGCGAGCAGGCCAATGGCCTGTCGGCGAACACGGTCTCCCGGCTCAAGTCGAAGTGGCTTGATGAGCACAAGGGCTGGCAGCGACGGGACCTGAGTCAGAAACGCTATGTGTACTGGTGGGCTGACGGCGTGTACAGCAACGTCCGTCTGGATGACCGGCTCTGCCTGCTGGTGATCATCGGCGTGACCGAGCATGGTCACAAGGAGCTGGTGGCTGTCGAGGACGGCCACCGGGAGTCCGAAGCCAGCTGGCGAGAGCTACTCACGGATTTGCGGGAACGTGGCTTGGAGCCCTCGCCCAAGCTGGCTGTTGGCGACGGCGCACTGGGCTTCTGGAAGGCTCTGAGCAAGGTGTTTCCGGACACCCGGCATCAGCGGTGCTGGGTGCATAAGACCGCCAACGTGTTGGACAAGCTGCCCAAGTCGGTACAACCGAAGGTGAAGTCAGCCTTGCATGAAATCTACCTGGCGGAGACCCGAGACAGCGCCCACAAGGCGTTCGACAGCACCTTGAGACGATTCCGAGACAAGTACCCGAAGGCCATGGAAAACCTGGAGAAGGACCGGGATGAGCTGCTGGCCTTCTACGATTTTCCGGCGACTCACTGGATTCACTTGCGGACCACCAATCCGATTGAATCCACGTTTGCCACGGTGAGGCTCAGAACCAAGCGGAGCCGCTCCTGTGGCAACCGGGACACCACGTTATCGATGGTGTTCAAACTGCTCCAATCCGCCCAGAAACGCTGGAAGCGGATCAAGGGGTTCGACCAACTGAAGCTGGTCGTGGATAACGTACAGTTTCAGGATGGAATACAGGTGGAAGATCAATCTGACAGGAACGCTGCCTGATGGTCATACACCAGATTTGACAATAACTCGAGCGTTCGCGGGTACGTTCAGAGTGAGACATTTGAGCCATGTTTCAGCCAGGGTAACCTGGATGAGTATCTTTCGTTGATGACGCGCCACGCCACGCTGAATCCATCGTTTGCAGGGTTGAAAGATGTGCCTGCACCTACGGAATCTGTGTCCATCCCGCACCGGGCTGTTCTGCCGGAAGTTTTACGGAAAGTCGTGCAAGCGACGCAAACCCGCAGCCGGTTGGAAGTAGTTTACCGCTCACTTTCAAGCCCTCAGGGCGAGGATCGCATTATCGCACCTCATACGCTGGTGTATTCTGGGCAGCGCTGGCATGTTCGCGCATGGTGTGAAAAACGTCGAACTTTTCGTGATTTTGTTCTAACGAGAATGGCGCCCGGTGCGGAGCTTCTTGGTGATGCTTTAGAGGATGCAGATCCGGCGCTGGACACTAATTGGCAGAATCAGATCCTCGTCCGCCTTGGACCAAATCCGGGGCTATCCCCTGAGCAACAGCGATTGGTGGCTCTTGATTACGGGATGGACGACGATCAGGAACTGAAGGTTCCGGTGCGCCGTGCGTTGACTCACTATCTTTTGCAATCGTTGAATGTTGTTTTGGGGAATAGCCAGCTTTCACCGATTGAGCAGCCTTTGGTTGTGGTGAATTTGGATGATTTGAAGCCTTATGTCTTTAGCGGGTAATTTTTTATCGCCGGAGGTAGTAGTCCTGGTCAAGTGGATTTTTCACAGAATAATCCACTTGGCTGAGGATGGAGGGTGGTGGTCACCATTCGGGGCAAACGCGATCAGAAGTATTCGATCCCGCAAAATAACCTGCACAATGGTAGTGATTGGCCGTTTGCAGTGATTTTTATAAATTTAGGTAGAAGATATAGTTCATTAGCTTAGGCTTGCCTGAAATTTTTGGTTTTACTGTCCCCAGCCATTGTTAATCCCGCCTCCAAACTGATTCTGCTTGCGATCCTGTTTGCGGCGGGGATCTGAGTTCATCTGATCCCGACGCTGAGCATCTCGGTCATATTGATACTGAATGCTGTCACCGGGGCGACTTAAATCGTATTGATAGGTTGCACCGGAGCCTGAGCGGTAATTGTGCTGAGTGCCTTGCTGATCACTGCTTGTACTTGGCGAACCTACATTGGTGCCAAGGCACTGCCCGTTAACGACTGGACCAACGCATCGAGCGTGGGCAGGACCTGCACCATACGAGGGCCAGGGTCGCTATTGTAAGAATTCCATTTTTCATCAAATGCTCCATTGTGTGTGTATCTTGCTAAAGATGCTGATACTAATGAATTAGTGTAGCAAAGTTATGCAGGTTAGTGAGTCCTAGGTCGGAAGGTTGTGTCGGTTTTTTTTACAGGTCTAATGTTGAGAGGCTTTACGGGACTGTTATTTATGGTTTTTGGGGTTGGCCCGGGTGTTGCTTCCGGGCTTGGGGTGTGACGATTGCACACTAAACCGTAACCCCTGGGACGGTCTTCACAGTGAGATCGTATTGATAGCCAAGATAATGGAACTTCTATGCAGACATCGGCCAGATCAACCAAAAATAACCAGCACTCCTCAGGAGTTTTTTCCATTCGCTCCCTTAACTTACTGATTATTTGTTGTCTAATATCGTTAATCTCGGCATGCGGTGGAGGTGGCGGATCAGGGGATTCTGAGGGATCGAATTCTTCGGCGGTAGAAGCGACGTATGAGGTAGTTGTATTTGCTAACCCTTTTGATGCCGGGACGTTGACTGGCGGGGGCACTTACAGGGAGGGAGATGTTGCTGCCATTACCGCGACACCTGCAGCGGGTTATGAGTTTGTAAGCTGGACAGATAGCAACGGCATTTTGGTTTCAGAACAGCCGGATTTCGAGATAATTGTCAGCCAAGGCAACAGGCTGACTGCGAACTACCAGCTCATCCCAACGATAACCGAGGTTGGTATGCCTTCTGATGGCATTGTGATTAGGTTTGAGGCCGTACGCATAGTTTCTGGAAGGATTTATGCCATTACAAAGGAGGCGACTGTTGGTGACGGCCACGCGGGCCTATGGTTGTCAAATGATGATGGTATGAACTGGACGCAGGTTCTGACTGGTGAAGTAGCTTTTGTGAGCATCGCCTCCGGGGATCCGTATCTTGTTATGGCCGGTGGGGAGGATGTTTATCATCTGTCTACCGATGGTGGTGTTAACTGGTCTACCGGTGTTATCAGGGATCCGGTATTCGGCAATCCTATGTCATTCAGTGATGGCGCTGCATTCAATGCCAGTGAGGGTATTTTTCTGGCTACCTCCGGTGTGATGGGGCCCGGGCTTTATAGGTCGATCGACCAAGGTGGCAACTGGGATCGTGTGCTCTCAGAGATCTAGGCTGGGAGCGCTACGGATGCGTTGCTTGGCCATGTTCGGGTTTCACCGGAAGACCCCGCAGTGATCTATGCCTCGGCCCCTTTTGAAAACAATCTCTGGAAGTCTCTGGATCAAGGTTCTTCTTTTTTCTCGGTCAAAACTGGACTGTCTAATTCTGACTTTTTGTTCTCAGCGGGGTTGGCCCTGGATCCGGAGTCAGCTGATCGGCTATTTGTCCGCGATAACATCACCGTTAACGGTGGAGCAAACTGGACCCAGGTAAGCAATCTTATGCCAACCAATAGTTTCTGGCTCGATGGTGATCTTATCCGCTTTAATGATGATGGTTTTGAGGGCTATGCGGAGATTTCAAGAGATTACGGCAGCACTTGGCGTAAGGTGATGATACTTGCCTGAATCAGTGACTCCGCTTGCCAACATACCCGTCAGGTGGCCCCAAGTGCCAACTTGAACGGGAATCTGGTGAAATGCTGGTTTTTGAGGGCCGGGAAGCTGAGGCCGGAAGCGGGCGACGGCCCTGGGTTGGTCAATAAACAACCAGAAGGCAGCATTCAGGCAATAGCGGGCTGCCCCGGCAGAGGATTCCGGGATGATTGTTTTTTTCCAGTGGTTGAGTTGGCCTATCCAGAGGAAGCAAGGCCCCGATAAAGGTCGCGGTAAACCGTAAAGCCTGGACAGTGTCGGCCAAATCTCAGTATCCATTGCCGGCCGCTGTGCACCAGGCGGCAGGCCATGGTCATGATTTCCTGCATCACGGTTCTCAGGCGGCGACGTTTGGCCGGATGGCGCACCGGCGCATCCGGGCCGGTCAGTCTCAGGCCCATCCAGCGCAGCACGTTGTACCCCATCGTTGCGAAGGCCATGATCAGGTTGTTGGTGTCGAATTTCCCGGACGGCAGTCGTTCCAGATTCAGGTCGGTCTTGAACTCGCTGTGGAACTGCTCACTGGTGGCGTGATCGCTGTACAGCGCCATGGTGTGTTGCTCGTCGGCTACTTCGGCCGGCAATGAAGTCACCCAGCCTTCGAGGCTGACTTCCGGTTCGAGATACAGCTGGCCCTCGGCATCGCTGGTACGAACGGTGATCTTCACGATGCGACGCAGACCGGGCTCGTCCAGAATCGTTTCTGACAGAACCGCTTCCATCTTGCCATCGCGTTCCAGTGACCAGGCTTTTCGGGCCTGGGCCTTGTCCGCCCAGACGAGCGGATCCTCTTTACGAGGGTTCCATTTGATCAGGAAGTCGACCTGGTCCTGCTCGCGCAGGAAATCGCGATTGGCACGGGCATCGTGTGCGCTGTCCAGACGCAACAAAATGGGCTTATCCGTCATTGATCGAGCCCGGGGTAACACCCGTTTTAGGGTGTCGAGAAATCCCTTGTTGGCGTGCTGGCTGCCAGGGCGCAGCTCGCAACCCAGGCACCAGCCTTCCTGCCCCAGGTAGGCGGCCAGCGGTGCATAACCGTCGTAGCCCTTGTAGGTGTAGCTGACACCCTCCTTATGGGTCTGGCTGTTGTCCATGGGAAAGACATCCATATCCAGCGCAACGTGGCCCATCGCCAGAGGTGACACCGGGGCCTCGACGGACTGAAGAAACTCGACGCTGGCATCATCCAGCAGGGGCGTCAGGCCTTGAGCATCTTCATCAAATCGCTGGCGCAACCGGGCCGAGGATGGCGATTGCTTGATGCCCAGCGCAGACTTGAAAAATGGGTCTGTTCGCACTGGCTCGGCCGCCTCGAAGTCACTCTTGCCCAGCGTGATCAGGCCCAGGTAGGTCCGGATCAGTTCGATGTTCGGAATGCCGTGCCGCTTGGCGACGGTGCGGGCAGTCTTGGTAAGCGATGTATGCCGGTTCAGACAATGACCGACCAAGGCCAGCCCGCCGTTGGGTGTATAGACTTCGGTTCGGGATTGTTGGAGAGTGAAAGTGCGCATGAGCCGAAAGCACTGACTGGGTGAATGGATGTCAGGTGCTATTATATCGCTCTAAGCCTTATTATTGCAGGCTTTGGGCAGCGCTTGGGCTGAATGAAGTCACGGATTCAGGACTTGTGCAGACCGGAGGGGCAAGGTTCAGTGGGGTGAGCGGTGTATACCCAACTGACGAAGCCGTGTATGTCGAGCAAGGAACCGGATCGTCAGTATCTGATCGCATATTCAAAATTGATTTGGAAACGCTGAAAAAGCGCAGTGCGGAATCGTAATGTGATTCCAGGGCCATCACTCCAAGCAGGCTATTCGAATAAAGCGACACTTTTTGTCGGAAGGCTGATGTAGCGTCTAACTTCACTACTACTGCGAAGCTGACGCTTCTGTACTGTTTGATGAGGATTAGCCATGCCCAATTACGATGGAGATTTTGAACAAACCCGCCTCTCGATGTTGGCGGAGCAGCATCGAGACATCTTTGGCTCAAAAGGTGAAGTAGTCTTTTGTGCAGATGATGAAAACCGGTTGAGCGGCACGTCATGGACCCTGGAGGATGAGACTTTCGATCAGATCTCAGGCTCTGGTTTCAAAATTCAGCTCATGGAGTTGCTCGATGGCTTCCTAGTTTACCGTGCCGAATGTGACCAATGCCCGCGTAATGAGGGCATCGTTCGGCTTGGCAACGGCGGAATGACTATTGAGTGGTTGCCAGATGGATCGACCCACCTCTCCAGCTAACGGGACGCTGAGCATTGAAAGAACTGATTAGTGACTATGAAAGAATACTCGCAGGAGTGAAGTCTGAGCATTTTGATCTGACACAAGACAAATACTCGGGTGTGTTTCTGCCGGTCCCTTTTGAGGAATATTGGGGAAGCCAGCCGAAGGTGATGCTGGTCGGGCGTGAAACGGCAGGCTGGAACACCAAAAACGGTAAAAACACCATTCGACGCGTAATCAAGGCTAATGAGCGTGGGGCTACGAAGGAGATCGTTACTGAGGCCGTGGAGCGATACTTTAATCATCTCGAACTCAGTGCCAGCAGTCGTGTTGTTACCAAGACGAGCAGCCGTTTCAAGCAATATTATTTCCGGTTGGCAAGAGAGCTGGATCTGGATCCCAAAGCTCTGGTGTACGCCAATCTCTTTGCCTGGGATTACGACGGTCGGTCACCGATAGACCGATCGGACGGTGAGCTTTCAGAGGTGGTCAGGCTCTCAAATCAGTTGCTTGCGGCGCAGATCAAACAGCTCAAACCGCACTTCATCATTTTTGCTGCCGGATATGATCAGATTGATCCGATCATTCGAAGCCTATTCAATGATCATTTCGACGGTTATGAAAACGTTGATCCGGTGATACCCAGGAAACTTTGGGAGTTCCACGGCGGCGGCAGTGTTTGTTTTCGCATTGCTCATCCGCGGGCCACGCATGGGCATGGTGAATACAGAGAGGAAGTTATAGCGAGAGTTAAACGCTACCTTGAGAATGCCTTACCAACGCAGGATGCCGCAAGATAATGGATCAATCGCAAAGGTCACCTCTTATCGACTCTGACGCCAGCCTGAGTGATCACTACACTGCCAGCCTCCTGGGCGGCGCCATAGGCGATGCCCTGGTTCTGCTGTGGAATTCATGTCTCACGCCCAAATTCTGGATCGCTTCGGCCCGGGTGGCATTACAGACTATGCCGAAGCCTACGGTGGTAAAGGCAAGATTACCGACGACACGCAAATGACTCTGTTTACCGCAGAGTGTTTGCTGCGAGGGCAAATGCGGGGCGTAAGTAAAGGCATTGCAGGGTTCGACCACACGGTTGCCAATGCTTATCTACGCTGGCTGGCGACGCAGGGTTATGAGTGCCGAACGGTAACTGTAGAGAAAGGTGGCTGGTTGTTTTAGCAGCCAGAGCTACACAGCCAGCGTGCCCCCGGCATGACGTGCCTGAGTGCACTGCGGGATTACCCAGGATTTCCGGAAATTGCCGGCAATGACAGCAAAGGTTGTGGCGGTGTGATGCGGGTGGCTCCGGTGGGGCTATTCTGGCGCTCTTTCAACGGCAGCTTTGGGTTAGAGAGGGTATTCGAAGATGGCTGCATGTGCGCGGGCCTGACCCACGGCCATCCGAGCGGTTATCTGACCGGTGGTGTGCTGGCAATTGTGATCTTTGAGCTATTGAACGAAAAAACTCTGCTGGATGCACTGGCTACCGCCAAGACATTCCTGGTGGCAGAGCGCGGTCATGAGGAGACATTGGCGGCCCTGGACAAGGCTGTCGAGCTCAGCCATTCCGACAAGCCACATCACACAGCTATCTGTGAACTGGGCGAAGGCTGGGTCGCAGAGGAAGCGCTGGCGATTTCTGTTTATTGCGCCCTGGTGGCGAAGAACTTCGAGCAGGGCATTGTGCTGGCGGTGAATCACGATGGGGGTTCAGACTCTACCGGCGCCATTACCGGAAACATTCTTGGGGCCGTGTACGGCACCGGTGTGATTCCTCAGCGGTGGCTGGAGCCGCTGGAGCTTCGGGAAGTTATAAAGGCTGTCGCTTCAGATGTGTGGACGCACCAGCAGTGGCATTCTTATATGGAGGACGATGGGCTTTCCTGGATGCTAAAGCGCTGAGTCCCCCGTCAGCCCCTGAAGCCTTTAAACCTCCGTGTTGCCCAAGCTTCCAGAGCATCAGCCTTCCAATACCCAACAACACCAATGGCCAGTAACGACAAGACAAAGCTTCCATAACCGATGAGCGCTGCTGTCATGTTCATGGTGCCTCCGTGTTATCTAGTGCTGGGTGTTCATCATACCTGCCCGGAGATATCTCTGGCGAGTATCTCAACTTCTGAAGGGTCATGGCCTGAGGCGAGCCAGTCCCTTGGGCTTAGGCAGCGGTTGCCGAGCAGCAGATCACCGTTTTCGGTCGTCATAAATCGGTTCAGGGTAAGCAGATTCACACCTGGGCCAAGGTTCTGCAAAATGATCTGAAGGTGGGGGAGAGTGGCTTCCTCTATAAACTGCCAACGAGGAAATAACAACACTCCGCTGGGAGACTTAAACGTGTAAAGCCCCGGGGGTGTCCTCGCAAGAAGGCCGCGAACCGCTTCTTTTGACTCGGAAAGACGTTGGGTTACCTCGTCCAGCGTAAGCGCTTGCTGAATGATGTCTCGCACCTCATTCTGGAGCAGCTGGATCTGGCGGCGGGTTATTTCTTGGCTGGTAAGGCCGTCAGTGTCTGTGAACCTCGCTCCTCCGGCTTTGAGAATGTCCCTTTCTTTTGGCGATAGGGGCTGGCTCTTCTGACGAGTTTCGTTATTGGGCTGTGAGTTCGAAATGCTGTTCTGGATGTTTCGAGACAGCATGTAGGCCAGATGGTCTTGACTCAACTCGGTAGCAAGCTGATCACGAATTTCGTTGTCTGATTGCACGTCCTAAGCCCTCCATTCGGATCAGCAGCACAAAGCTGGCGCTGCATTTGTGAACAGGGCTGGCACCGAGTGTTGTCCCATATTGCTGCAAGTTATCTTCTATAATTGTTTTTCGGCAATTGGTTATCCTGAATCTTACAACAGTTAACGCTTTTAAACCTTATTGCACTAGCGATGGCAGAGGGGGATGGACACGAAGGGATGGTGGCAGATTGGTTCAGGAAACCGATCCATTTATGGAGTCTCAACGGCGCCTCGTTTCTGGACCACTTGTTGAGCGATCCCCGAAACGAGTCATTTGCTGCCCTTTGCCGACAACATCGATCGGCGACGGCTTAATGCAGGCCCGTCGAATTCGTGGTCAAATTTGACTGCCCATTTGATTCTTCGCTGGCAGGCAACATGGAGCATTTCCCGAGATGAAAACAAAGCGACCAACGGAAAAGGAACTACTGGAAGGCCTCAATCCCCACACCGCCCATGCCGATGAGTTGGCAGAGCCGTTGCCTCAGGAGCTTACACCTCTGGAACGCCTCAAAGGTTCGGTTAAGCGCTATGATCGGCCGACCGACCCGGTTTGGGACGAGTATTTCGACTCTGAAGGCGTCAGTGAAGACTTTATGGAAGATCGAGAGCAGCCCAAGAACGGACGAACATAATGACCCTCGATGACGAAAAAGCCATAGGGCATGTGGCTCTCAAAGGATTCTTTGGTATCTGCCGTGAGTGGGGCGAGTTATTGTCAAATCTGGTGTATGACCATCAAGCGGCGTCTCTGCCGGATTGATCATCCACTCGCTCTCCATCCCGAAACTGAACGTTGTTCACGACCAGCTTCAGTTGGTTAAACCCCTTGATCCGCTTCCAGCGTTTCTGGGCGGATTGGAGCAATTTGAACACCATCGATAACGTGGTGTCGCGGTTGCCACAGGACCGGCTTCGCTTGGTCCTTAGCCTGACTGTGGCGAAGGTGGACTCAATGGGATTCGTGGTCCTCAAGTGAATCCAGTGCGCTGCCGGGAAGTCGTAAAAGGCCAGCAGTTCATCCCGGTCCTTCTCAAGGTTTTCCATGGCCTTCGGGTACTTGTCCCGAAATCGCCTTAACGTGCTGTCAAAGGCTTTGTGAGCGCTATCACGGGTCTCCGCCAGATAGATCTCATGCAGGTCTGACTTCACCTTCTGCTGTACGGACTTGGGCAGCTTGTCCAGCACGTTGGCAGTCTTGTGAACCCAGCACCGCTGGTGGCGGGTATCCGGAAACACCTTGCTCAGCGCTTTCCAGAAGCCCAAAGCCCCGTCGCCTACGGCCAGCTTGGGGGCATCGTCCAGGCCACGTTCCCGCAAGCCGGTGAGCAGCTCTCTCCAACTGGCTTCGGACTCGCGATGGCCGTCTTCCACCGCGACCAGCTCCTTGTGGCCATGCTCTGTGACTCCGATGATCACCAGCAGGCAAAGTCGATCATCCAGACGAACATTGCTGTAGACACCGTCCGCCCACCAGTAGACGTAGCGCTTCTGGCCCAGGTCACGGCGACGCCAATCCTCGTGTTCCTTCAGCCACTGCGCCTTGAGCCGTGACACCGTGTTGGCGGACAGGCCCTTAGCCTGCTTGCCGACCAGGGCACTCAGGGCCTCCTGGAAATCACCAGAGGAGACACCGCGCAGGTAGAGCCAGGGGATGAGTTCATCCAGACTCCGGGCCCGCTTCAAATACGGTGGCAAGAGCTGGCTGTTAAAGCGAATGCCGGAGCCGCTGCGGTCCCGGACCTTGGGCACTTGGACGTCAACATCCCCAACGCCTGTCTGGATCGTGCGCTTGGGCAGGTGTCCGTTGCGGACCACCGCCTTGCGACCATCGGGTGTCAATACATCGGCATACTGATCCAGTAGCCCCTGAAGTTCAGACTCGACAGCCCGCGCAATCAGGTCACGGGCACCCTGTCGGATCAGATCGTGCAAGGGATCGTTCGTGGTCGCCTCTGGTTGTGAAAGAGCATGCAGGTTAGACTTGGACGTGGCGTATCCATCCTTTGTTGGTTGTGATCTTGGCGGTGATCAACCAACAGGATACGCCATCCCTTCAGCCTGCTTCCATACACCAGAAATCACCATAACTCGATCATAACCGTTTTCGGTTGCGCCCCGGTTGAACTTCTCATGTTCTTTGGCGTGCATTGCCTCTTGACCGATAAAAGCGCTAATGTCTTTCTGCAGTTGCGGATCGTTGACGGCTTCGCGCACTGCCCGGACGCTAGCGACAAAAAAACGTTCACCGTCTGGAAACAGCGCAGACATTCCATTGAACACGTGAGTCATGAATGGTAAGCGCCCATAAATTAGCACCTACATTCGGTTATCAAGATTGCCCACACTGATTTCCTCGTCAACATCAGGAGGAATCAGCATGACACACGCCGAACGCAAGCGTCTCTGGCAGCAACATATCGAAGACTGGCAGGCGTCCGGTTTGTCCGGCATGGCCTACTGCCAGCAGCAGTCACTGACCTATTGTCGCTTTGTTTACTGGCGCAAAAAGCTGGCTGAGCCGGAGACCGTGATTGCGGAGCGCCCGGCTGGGCTCTCTGGCTTTGCCAAGGTGGCGGCGTTGCCTGGCCCGAAATCGTCGGAAGGCTTAACCGTGTCGTTGCCCGGTGGTGTCTCGATCACCGGGCTGCACGCCGGTAATGTGGAGTTACTCGGTGCCGTGCTGAGGCAACTGTAATGCGCCATCGGTACCTTCGCCCCTCCTGGGATCTGCCAGAGATTTACTTGTATCGTCAGCCGATTGATTTCCGCAAGCAGGCCAACGGATTGGCACTGATTGTCGAGCAGGAGTTAGGCCATAATCCGTTCTCCGGCGCGCTTTTCGCCTTCACCAACCGGCAGCGCAACAAGATCAAGTGCCTGATGTGGGAAGACAACGGCTTCGTGCTCTACTACAAGTCTTTGGCTGAAGAAAAATTCAAATGGCCGGGCCCAGAGGATGAGCTGATGTCGCTGAACGGCGAGCAGATCAATTGGTTGCTGGACGGCTACGACATCACCCTGCTTAAGGGCCATAAAACTCTGTATTATGAGAGTGTTGGATAGCACTTTTTAAGTGTGTCAGGGCGTTGTTTTTGCTATAATTTCAGCATGAAAACAACGCCTGATAACACCTCCAAAACACCCGATTTCAGCGGTCTCTCCACCGCTGAAATGCTGGCTGTTATCAGCGATATGCAAGAACAACTGGCCGCAAAAGAAGCCGAGCTTCAGCAGCGCGACCAAGCGGCCAAAGCACGTGAAAGCTACATCGCCATTCTCGAAGAGTTGCTGCGCTACAAAAAGATCCAGCAATTCGCAGCCAGCAGCGAAAAGCAGCCCAGCCAGATCACTCTATTCGACGAAGCCGAACTGGAAGTCGGGATTGACGAGCTACGCGATGAGTTGCCTGAGGATGTTGAAGAGGCCGAGGCACCGCCGCGTTCCCGCAAACGCCGTCAACGTGGCTTCTCCGACACGCTCTTGCGTGAGCGTATTGAGCTGACCCTTAGTGACGAAGAGAAAGCCGGAGCCAGCAAGACCTTCTTCACCAAGGTGAAAGAAGAGCTGGAGTACATTCCCGCACAGTTGAAGGTGCTGGAATACTGGCAGGAAAAAGCCGTCTTCGAGCAGGGTGGCCAGGAGCATATTGTGGCTGCACCGCGCTCAGCCCACCCACTGGGCAAATGCATTGCGACCCCGTCACTGCTGGCTTACCTGATTACCTCCAAATACGCCGACGGCCTGCCCTTGTACCGCCAGGAGCAAATGCTCAAGCGCCTGGGACACGAAGTCAGCCGAACCAGCATGGCGCACTGGATCATCCGCCTGAACGACGTGTTCAAACCGCTGATGACCCTGATGCGGGAAACCCAGAATGGCAGTGATTACCTGCAAGCTGATGAAACCCGGATTCAGGTGCTCAAAGAAGACGGCAAGAAAGCCCAATCGGATAAATGGATGTGGGTGACCCGGGGCGGCCCGCCCGGAAAGCCCTCGGTTCTGTTCGAGTACGATCCCTCTCGCGGTGGCCAGGTACCGGTGCGCCTGCTGGATGACTTCCAGGGCATCCTGCAAGCCGATGGCTACTCCGGCTATGGACAGGTATGCCGCGAGAACAAGCTGACCCGCATCGGTTGTTGGGATCATGCCCGGCGCAAGTTCGTGGACGCGTCCCGGGCAGCGCCAGCCATGGGCAAAAAAGGCCCGCCCTCAAAAGCCGACGTGGCCCTGAGCCACATCCGGAAACTGTACGCCGTCGAGAAAGCCGCGAACGAACTGAGTGACGCCGAGCGCTATCGGGTGCGTCAGGAAAAAAGCCTGCCGCTGCTGAACACCTTCAAGGCTTGGCTGGAGAAAAACGCCAGCAAGGTGCTGAAAGGCTCGCTCACCCGCAAGGCGATGGACTATACCCTGAGTCAGTGGGGTACCCTGACGGGGTATTGTGAACGCGGCGATTTACAGATCAGCAACGTGCTGGCCGAAAACGCCATCCGGCCCTTCGCCGTCGGTCGTAAGGCCTGGCTGTTCGCCGATACCACCCAAGGCGCGAATGCCAGTGCCACCTGTTACTCGCTGATCGAAACGGCCAAGGCGAACAACCTGGAGCCCTCCGCTTACATCCACCATGTGCTGAAGCACATTGCCGAAGCGGATACCCTCGAAAAACTGGAAACATTGTTGCCCTGGAATGCTGAGTTGCCAGCTTCAAAAAAAGTGGCTCAGTACGATTAGGGCAAGTGGGTCGGTTTATTGGCGCTTACTCATGAATGCGTCCCCATTCACCCAATATCTGGGTACTTGCTCGAACTCAAAATCTTGCCTACGAACTGGGAATGCGGAAGTGAGTTTCGTTGTGGCCACAGTCGGCTCCTCTATAAACCAATTGTTGAGTTTTTATATAGAGATTTGATGGTGATCGGGATTTGCCACTTTGGGACAAGTAGTTATCCGATTCATTGCTAAAGCCTAGTCAGCGCCTGGTTCTGCGCCAGTATCTGGGGCAAGAGTGAGGCCGGCTGACATTTATGTTACGAAAACTAGTATGCCGATTGGCATATAGTAAATTATGCCGATCGGCAGGCGACCCGTACTTTGGGTTTGCCTAAGATGTTTGGCGTATGAGGGCTTTTGACAAGCATTCTTGGATCAATAATTGAGGTAATTCCAGATGAACAAGTTAGCTACTCAACATAAGATTTCCAGTCTCGTTGCTCTTGCTGTGGCCGCGGCTTTCTCTGCAAACGCCCACGCAGAAATTTCTGAGGCAGATGTACTTGCTGCCCAAAAGACGTGGGGGGATGCGGTTGTCATGCTTTCAGAACACTATGCGGAAGGCGGCATTGAAAAAGCTCGAAATACGGCAAGAGCGGTTATCGATTCGGCCTATGGCTACACGATGGGGCCGGTTTTGTTTAAACCGACACTGGCCGCTATTCCTCAGAACATTCGTCTGACTGCTGAAGGCGCATTAGCGTATTTCGTTGGTCACGACAAAGCTTTTCCAAATGACGAAGGTTTTGGCATCAAGGGTTGGGCTGCGGTTGAGTTTGAAAACGCAGCCATCCATCTCTCGGGCCCCGTAGCTATGTCCATGGGCAACGTCCATTTCACCCATAATGATGGCTCTGTTACAACTGTAGACAAGTCATTTGGTTACCAGCTGGATGACGCGGGCAATCTGCGCATCGTTCTTCATCACTCGTCACTGCCTTACGGCAATTGAGCCAGGCGCTTGTTACGTCCCGGAAATGAATTCCGGGACGTAACAACGGATATGTTGCTCTGCTCTGGCGCCTCAGGACTGCCATGGCCCATGGGGCGACATATTCGGTGACTCGCCCAGGGACTTTAGTTGAAGGTAAAGGCGTCTCATTTCCAGCAGGTTCCACACGCGTAACACGACTTCCATATGGTCGAAGGGTTTGGTTAGGAAATCCGAGGCACCTAGCGACAACGCTTTGTAACGAGCTTCCTTGGTAATGTCCGCAGTGAGAACAACAACTGGAATCCAGTGCCCCTGCTCGCGCAAGTCATCTAGCAAACTTAATACTTCAAAACCATCAATATCAGGCATTCGCAAATCGAGTAAAATGATGTCAGGGCGAAATCCCTGGATAAGTGAAGAGACTCGGACAGCATCAACGGATGAAAGCACTTGTTCAAAGCCTTCTTTTGCAAACAGCTCTTCGAGCAACTCAAGATTTGCTGGTTCATCATCGATGATCAGCAGCTTGGATTGGCGAATATCGTTGAGAATCGCTGACATTAATGCATCTCCTTTAATAAAAGCCGAATTCGCATAGGCGTTGCGGGAGGAGCGAGCCATCGGATGTCGTTGTTTTGATCGCTCGGAGGAGGCTCTGGCGTGATGTGCAACTGTTTTCCTGACCGCAGGCTGGGTGGCAGGTCCAGTCGAGCTGCTGGTATGTCTGTGATGAGAACAACATGAGTGTCTGGGAGTAACTCCGGCCAACATGGATCGGACACATGAATAACCTTGGCGTGAAACCGAGCTGCTAGCGTCTCAAACAGTATAGGGAGGTCCGGGCTTTCAATGGCGAGTACCCACGTCGTTTCAGGATAACTTTCCTCTTTGAGCAGTTTAGACTCCCTATCAGGCGGGCCATAACTGTCTGAACCTCTGCCTCGTGAAGAACCATCAGCCGCCGGCAATCTGAGCACAAATTCACAGCCACCTTTGGTGGCCCGATGTTCTATGTGGCCGCTCATATTTGTTGCCAGAGAACGGCTGATGGCCAGCCCTAAACCGATGCCGTCAGTTTTGCTATCGAGGCGATTGAAGGGACAGAACAAGTCTTTCTCAAAGCCGGGCGTTATGCCTGGCCCGCAATCATGAACGACGATTTCATAATTCTCTCTACCAGAACTGCCTAACGGTCGCCAATTGACGGTGACCGTCGTCTTTTTCGGCGTGAATTTAATCGCGTTGTCCAAAAGATTGATGAGAATTTGTAGCAAGCATTTCGGATCAGCCAACACATAGCTTTTGTCGTCGTCCGAGATATTCAGTTTAACGGCTTTAGCTCTTGCTGCCTGGGAAACAAAATCTACTGCTGTGGTGACAATTTCTTTCAATGACACGGGTGTGATCTCTGTTGAGATGTTCCCGTTCTCCAATTGAGAAAGGGTCAGGAGGTCGTTAACCAACTCGAGGAGATGGCTGGCACTGCGCCGAATGACACCCACATGCTGTAATTGGTCGCGTGTCAGTTTGTTGTTGCCTAATAAATCACTGAATCCGATTATGGCATTGAGAGGAGTTCTCAGTTCATGACTGGTGCGGGACAGGAAGTCAGTTTTCGCCTGGTTTGCATTTTCCGCAAGTGACTTAGCATATCTGAGCTCTTCAAGTCTCTTATCCTGCATAAAACCTGTCTGTACCACTAGCTTGTCGAGTTCAGCCAGTTCGTCTTGATATTCACTCTGCCGCTCCTTCAAAGGGATGCCTCGACCAATGTTGGTTGCGTTATCTCGAATGCGGCGTATCCGTATTATCAGGTCTCGGGCGAAACCCTGAGAAAACAATACGGCAAGTGCTACAGCCACAACCAGAGTACTGAAAATGATCCACTGGCTGCTTCTTCGTGCCCGTTGCAGGTTTTGCTGCAAAGCAAGAATGATTTGATTTTCACGGATCTCCATCTCTTTGATATGTTGGCGTAAACGATCAAGTAGCGCTTTGTTTTCCAGCGAGTAGGAGCGAATTGAGCCACCGTTGACTGCTAGGTCCGGGTTTTTGAGTTGGGCGAGGTTAGCGAGCTTTACTGCAATGAGCGTTGATATATCGGCCAGATTCTGGCGCTGCACTGAATCTTTCACATCTACTTCCAGCTGTCGCAGCGATTGCTTCAAAAGCTCTTCAGCCCGCTGGTAGGGTGCCAGGAATGCTTCATCCTGCGTCAGCAAATACCCTCGTACACCGCTGGCAGCCTCGGCTAATGCGGCGTGTGCAGCGTGAATCTGCCCGAGAACTCTCAGACCGCGCTGAAGTTCATCCTCTGCGTGCCGGTTGAAAGCAAGGACTTTGGCCATAACAAGGAGAACGATGGTCGCAACCAACAGTGGGATAATCAGCGAAGCCAGGCTGCGACGTCTTAGGCTCCACCCATGCCAATGTTTTCTGATAGTAGCTATCATTTTTAACAACCAGAGTTGCCCAACTTGGATTCCACCGCAAAAGCAGCGGCTTGCGCTCGGTCTTCAAGCTGAAGCTTCTTGAGAATACGTTCTACATGAGTTTTTACCGTCCCCGGCGCGATATCCAGAGTGGCGGCGATACGAGCGTTGCTCATGCCTCGTGGTAACAAACTCATCACTTCTTTTTCGCGCGGTGATAGCAGCGATAATTCTGAGTGTTTATGTCGAATTTTCTGGTTCATTGGCGTGCTGGTGAAAATTAATTGGCCCGTCAATAGGCTTGCAAGAATCGACATGAGCTGTTGATCACGTTCTCCTGGAGCGGGTTGCGACTCAAAGCCGGCCAGCGCGAGTAAACCAATGACCGACCCTTGGAGTGCAATGGGAACGAGCCATTCGAATCCCGGGTTTGTGCAATAGAAGATCCAGGCATTTTCTGGCAGGTTTCTAAGGTAGGGCTTACACGGCCATTTCAGAAAGGGTGCGAGGTTGGCTTTTACGGCTTGTCTCGATGCGTTTATTGCTGCGCCACCGGTAGACGCCAGTGTACGCAACCTCCCGGATTGATAGGCAAACAGAGCAGCATGAGGAACGCCATAATGAGTGACGACGGTTTCTAATAGCTTTGTGCAACTTTGTTCGTCCGGCGATTGAAGCAGCCCGGCGCATATTTTCAAACATGAAAGTTGACGCTCAGATAGTCCAGCTGCCCTGTAGCCAGCCCTTAAGTCTGAGGCAGTCGAATTTGATTCAGACATTCGACGTCCTTCTGGAATCCATAGTCTGTCAGCCTATGTAACACGGTTTTATTTGAGACTGTAAAATTTTGCTGTGTAAATTTATGTTGAGCCTTCAGCACCCGAGCGTCATGGGAGGTTGGCTCGCCAATGCTTCACTCTCACCTGGTCCTTAATCGCCTCGAGTATTTCCAGAATCAGGTTGATCAACGCCTCTTGTTCCTGGTTTGCTCCTTTCTCTTCTCCCGGCTCCGGCAGCATCACGTTCACAATGTCTTCGATAAAAGCGTGATTGCTGGAAGACGCCAGATCTTCCAGGATCTGGTGGATCACGTTTGCAACAATATCGCCAACGGCATTTTCCAGCGTGTCCTGTATGGTTGGGCCAACCACCGGCAGGTATTTCAGTCTCGACAGTTCAAGATTCTGCTTCAGGGCATTGTCAACACGGTCTTCCAGATAGACTCGCAGGGCACCTCTATTTGGGATGTAGCCTTGCTGCGCAGCCAGGGCGACGCGTTCCGATAACCAATCCGACAACATGGACCGTCTCGGGAACAGGATGTCAGTCTGGATCCGTTCAAACAGGGGCGAACCACGCTTTACCTCATCCTGAACGCCGCTCAGAACCTTCAGAACAATCCGGTCTGATAACTCTTCCATGAAGGCTTCATAGTAAAACGACACAAACTGGTACAAGCGAGTGCTGGTGAAGTCGATGATCTTGTATTGGTGCAGGCGGTAGATGATCGAAATGATCCGCAACGCCCGCAGGAAGCGGAAGCCGCCAACGGGGATGCAGCCCACCAGATCGTACCAGTGTATGAACGGGTAGAAATACCAGCGGTCGTAGACCTTGGCTTTGACGGAGTAGCCCCAGCGGACAAAAAACTCGGTCAGGAAGATGGAGACGAAGATCAGATCATAGAAAATAAACCGTTCATGGATCGGCTGGTAGATCGCATTGACGGCGGGGAGGCTTTCTTCCAGCAGGTTCTGAACCGCAACGAAACTGTATATCGAATCCCAGATGATAAAGGCCAGGTTGATGATCAGCAGGCTCAGCATCAGGAAATCGATAAGGAACCAGATCAACTGATGGCTGGACCGAAGGTTGTCGCGGTTAATCCTGAGCATCCGGGCTACCTGTCATTGGTCAGGGGCATAATATAAGTCCCTGACAGGTTAGCTTATTTCAGCTCGGAGGACGACTTTCCGAGTAATCGTCGGGCGATGATCAGCAGCTGGACCTGCTGGGTGCCTTCGAAAATATCGAGTATTTTGGAGTCCGTGGCCCATTTTTCGAGCCTGGTACCCCAGTGAAGCACACAGCTCCACGCAGCGGAGCGTAATCTGGTTACCCACCCGGCCGGCCCGGGCCAGGCAGCATTCCCTGATGGCATTGTGGTCAATTGTGATTTTGGCGCGCCAGGCGTAGAAGCGCGCATCCGCTATCGGTAAACTCACCCCCTGACTCAGGGATTCGTCAATCATCCAGGTGGGAAACCCAAACACTGCATGCTGTTAGCCCGATACCACATACAAAGAATCCTGAAGCTGACCGGGCTTGCGGTGCTGTTGAGCGCGTCTGCCAGCCATGCCAGTCAGGTCAGGGTTGAGGTTGAGGGCGATCACAGTGACTTGAGAGACAATGCCCGGATTTTTGTGGGTGAGGTAGAAGGCCGCTCAGCCGATGGCCTGCGCCGTTACGCCTCCACGGCGATAGCCCAGGTTGAACAGGCCATTCGGGCCCTGGGGTACTACAATCCGGTGATCACATTCGAAGTCACCGAAAATGCGGATGGGCTGGCCGAGCTGGTGTTGACGGTGGTACCGGGGGAGCCCGTACGCATTCGTTCCCGGTCAGTGCTGATCGAGGGGCCAGGCAGCGAAGATCCGGTACTGGTTGATCAGATTCCGAAAGAGCCAGCGGAAGGAGATGTGCTTCATCATGGCCGTTACAACACGCTGCGGCAGGCCATACAGAATCGGGCGCGACGTCTGGGTTACTTTGACGGTGAGTTTGTGACCCGCCGACTGGAAGTAGACCCGTCCGAGAATTACGCAGATATTACCTTGCACTACCGTACCGGCGAGCGGTATCGCCTGGGAGCAGTTACCTTCCTGGAAGGCCATGGTTTTGATGACGGTTTACTGAACCAGTTTGTGACCTTTGAGCCTGGCATTCCTTTCCATGCCGATGAAGTGGCGAAGCTCAACAGCGATCTCTCAAGCAGTGGTTACTTTTCCGGTGTGGATATTGATGCTTCACCGAATCGGGCAGAGGATGGTGTGATACCGGTGGATATTGGTCTTACCCCCAGACCGCCCCGGTCGGTAGGCGCCGGTGTTGGCTTCTCAACAGACGTCGGCCCCCGGTTCCGAGGTAACTGGCGAGAGCATTACACCAACCCCACGGGTCATCGACGCGGGGCAGACACGGAGCTTTCGGAGCTGCGGCAGAACGTCAGTGGATGGTATGAGCTCCCGCTGGACCCACCGATGACGGATTCTATTCGGTTGGGCACCGGTTATCAGCGAGAAAATATTGAGGATGTGGAGTCAGAGCGACTGACTCTGGGGCAGCAATGGCGGCATCAGTTGGATACCGGTTGGATGCAGGTGCTTTCAATACGTTGGGAAGGCGAGCGCTTCAAAATTGGGGAAGATGAGCGAGGCAATTCCAGTCTGTTGCTGCCAGGGCTCAGTTACTCCAAGCTCCAGGCCAACTCGCCCCTGGACCCATCGAGAGGTTATCGGCTGCAATTTGACGTGACCGGCGCCCATCGCGCGATTATTTCCGATGCAGATATCCTGCATGTGAATGTGCTCGCAAGGGGGCTGTATACCCTGGCTGATAATCACCGGTTCCTGACCCGTTTCAACTTTGGTGGGGTGGCGACCAACAGTTTTTCCGATGTGCCTCCCTCATTGCGCTTCTTTGCCGGTGGTGATCAGAGTGTCCGGGGCTATGGTTATGAAACCTTGTCGCCCCGTGATGACAACGGTGTAGCCGTTGGTGGCCGTTTTCAGCTGGTCGGTGGTGTCGAATATCAGTACGAGTTTGTCCGGAACTGGCGGGTGGCGGCGTTCGTCGACAAGGGCAACGCGGTGAATGATGTGTTTGACCGGCTGGCGACAGGTGCCGGCCTGGGGATTCGCTGGGTGAGCCCGGTAGGGCCGTTGCGCCTCGACGTGGCCAAGGGGTTGGACGAGGAATTTGGCGGCGGCTGGCGTATTCACTTTTCCATGGGGCCAGAGCTGTGACCGATCATCCACCGGTGCCACCAGAGCAGGCTGAACGTCAGCCGAAGAAACACAAAAAGCCGCTGCGCCGGCGCTGGTGGTTCTGGCTGTTGCTGGTTGTCGCATTGTTGCTGTTTTTGCCTCTGGTGGTCGTTGGGCTGATTTTGCTGGCCCTGCATACCGAAAAAGGAACGGCCTGGACCATTGATCAGATTCCCGGGTTGCAAACCGAGGCAGATCGCGGCTCCCTGCTCGGCCAGTGGCAGGCTGAGCGCCTTGAATGGCACGGCTATGGCGTGGGCGTGGTGGTGGAGGCTCCGGAAGTTGATTGGTCCCCAACCTGCCTGTTCGAAAAAACTATCTGCCTGGACACGCTCAAGGCCGATCGGATTGCAGTGACCCTGCAGCCCTCTGAATCTGATGATGAACGTTCCGGTGATATCAGCCTTCCCAGGATTAACCTGCCGCTGGCGGTGGTGATCGGGGATGTTGCCCTGGGGCCGCTGACGGTCAATGACGGAGCCATCTGGGACCGGTTTGAGCTGCAATCCCGGGCCTCCGGTGCCAGCCTGGAGCTTGAACACGTGCTGTATCAGCTGGAAGAGATGCGGGTATCGGCGAGTGGTCGCGCTGACATGCGGCGGGATTGGCCCCTGGATATCGATGTTGACGTATCCTTGCCGCCGCCATCGGGAGATGACTGGCAGGTCACCGTTAACCTGGGTGGCAGCGTCAGGGACTTGCGGTTGCGAGGTGCCAGCAGTGGTTATCTCAATGCGAATATACAGGGGCAGGTTCAGCCGCTGGAAAGCCGTCTGCCAGCGTCCATCAGACTCGAATCCGAGCGTTTTCTTGCCCATCATGATCTTCCGGAAACACTGACGCTGAAGAACTGGCGATTAACCCTTGACGGTTCCCTGGCCAACGGCTTCAGGACCCGTACCCAGGCGCTACTGCCGGGTACCGAGGGTGATATCCAGACGTCTATCCAGGGATTGGTCACCACAGAGAAGGTGACAGATCTGGTACTGTCCATGGCCGGCCCGGAAAGAGGGGGTGGTGAGCCACCCGGAACCCTGGAGGTGCAGGGCGAGGCCTCCTGGGCTGATGGTCTGGCCGCTGATGTGGGGCTGGCCCTGAACCGCTTCCCCTGGTACACCCTGGTGCCGGGGCTGGGCGAGCCTCCGGTTTCGCTCAACCGTCTGGAAGGTCGGGCAAGTTACCAGGAAGACCGCTACCAGGCGGATCTTGACGCGCAGGTTGCCGGTCCCCTTGGGGATGCCGAGCTGAAGGCCCGCCTTGATGGCGATACTCAGGCTGTCCGTATCACCCAGCTCGACATGACGACCGGAGCGGGTTCCCTGTCTGGCGAAGCCGAGCTCGATTTTTCTTCCCAGCTGGCTTGGCAAGCTGCCCTGGTTCTGGATCAGTTCAATCCGGGCTATTGGGTGCCTGTGCTGGAGTCCCGGTTGGATGGCAACGTAACCAGCGAAGGCCAGCTTCAGGACGACGCATTGCCCCGAATGTCGGCGGACTGGAATCTGCAGGGACGATGGCAGGGGAACAATGCTCGCGCCCGGGGCCAGTTGGCCAGTGACGGTCGCGAATGGCAAGTGGATGATCTTGTACTTGTTGTGGGTGAGAACCGTATAGAAGGGCAGGGTCGTTACGGCAGCCAACTGGCAGGTGACTTGTCCATCCTGTTGCCTGAACCGGCGATGTTTGCCGAAGGTTTGGCTGGTGAACTGGAGGCCAGCCTGCAGTTTGCGGGCACCGTGGATGATCCCACCGCCGAGCTTGTCGTGGCTGGCCGCGGATTGAGCTGGCAGGATCTGTTGCAGATTGAGGCCGTGGATCTTGATGCCAGTCTGGCCAAAGGCGGTGTGCTGGATGCAGCGCTGGAGATCAATGAGATTCGTGCTGCCGACCAACAGCTGGAGAGCGTATCCCTTCGCCTTGAAGGTACCCGGGATGAGCATCAGCTAACAGTCAATGCCAGCCACAGTGAGGCGACCCTGCTTGCCGTATTTGCCGGCGCCCTGGGTGAAAGCCTTGATGCCTGGCAGGGTGCCCTGAACCGTGGTGAAATCGACATACCCGGCCCGGGCCAGACGTGGCAACTGGAATCTCCCGCTGACCTTGCCTACACCGAAGCAGGCAAACTGAGCCTAGGCGCTCACTGCTGGCGCTGGCAGGACAGTTCTGTGTGCGCTGACGATCAGCAGCTATTGCCGGATGCCCACATCGCCTTCCAGATTCGCCAGTTTCCGACCACGGCCCTTGAACCACTGTTGCCTGATACCTTCCGATGGAGTGCGCACCTGGATGCCGACGTGGATCTGTCACTGACCGACGCAGGGCCGGATGGCAGAATCACACTGGATGCCGGTGAGGGAACCTTCGAATTCCTGGTGCTGGATGACTGGGAAACCCTGAGTCATGAGGGTTTGACCGTTGATGCTCGTCTTCAGCCCAGCATAGCTGAGCTTTCAGTTGCCCTGCGAGGCCCGGAGCTGGGCGATTTTAATGCCGAGCTGGCGGTTGACCCGATGGCTGAAGAACGACCGGTACAGGGCCGTTTCAGCCTGAACTCACTGGATCTGGCTTTTGCATCCGCCTTCGCCGGGGTGGAAGAGATTGGAGGTCAGGTTAACGGCCAAGGCGAAATTACCGGCCCATTGTTACGTCCCATGATTCATGGCGAGCTGGCTCTTACGAATGGTCGTTTTTACGATCCGGGCCTGCCACTACCACTGAACGATGTGGTTCTGGTGCTCGAGTTTCTCGGGGATTCCGCTGATATCAGCGGGCGCTGGAACAGTAACGACCGCAGTAGCGGGCAACTTTCGGGGATGATCAATTGGCAGCAGGAGCCCGAGATTGAGCTGTCGATTGTTGGCGATAGGCTGCCAGTGAATGTCGAACCCTATGCCCGGGTTGAAGTCGGGCCAGACCTCACCATTGCTTTCCGCAGTGGTGAACTCTCTGTGTCTGGACGGGTGGAAGTACCCCGTGGTGAGATCGAGATCAAGGGGCTTCCGGAGTCAGCGGTTTCTATCTCCGAAGATGAGGTGATTGTCGGAGTTGAAACCGAGGAGCCGACCATCCGGCGTATGGTGATGGACGTGACTGTGGTGGTCGGCGAAGACCGGGTAGCGTTTGATGCTTTCGGTGTGACCGGGAATCTCGAGGGGACTCTGCGGATTGGCAACGACATGGATACCCGGGGTGCGCTTCAACTGGTGAATGGTCAATACCAGGCATTTGGGCAGGATCTGGAACTACGGCGAGCGAGAATCCTGTTTGTGGGTGCCCTGACGGAACCCTACCTGGACATAGAGGCAGTGCGCAGAGTAGACACTGTTGTTGCCGGTATCCGGCTTAGCGGCCCCGTGAACGCCCCTGAAACCGAGGTGTTCTCTGAACCTTCCATGCCCCAAAGCGATGCGTTGTCCTACATCATTCTGGGCCGTCCGCCCCAAGGCCGCGGTGATGACGGCCAGATGGCGCAGGCTGCGTTGTCGTTGGGGCTGACCCAGGCCAGCAGATTGACCCAGGGCATTGGAGACGAGCTGGGCATTCGCAATCTCACCCTGGAAACGGAAGGCTCCGGAGACGAGGCCGCGGTGGTGGCCAGCGGATACATTACCGATGAATTGAGCCTGAGGTATGGCGTCGGGATATTCGAACCGATCACCACGGTCGCACTGCGATATGATCTGGGCCGGTATTTCTATCTGGAGGCGGCCAGTGGCCTGGCCGCCTCGCTGGATATCTTCTACACCCGGGATTTCTGATCGATGGTTGTTAATCCAGGTTGAAGGTGGCGTTGACGCTGGCCTGGATTTCCCGGGGGGCGATACTGGAAACGGTGTCGCTGGCGGCTCTTGCTTCCGCCATCATCATGGGCATCGGGCGGTGGCCGCAATTGATGTTGATGGTTTTCACCTCACCACAGGTTTTGCCCAACTGTTCCGCCACAAAGGCACACCGGCTGCGGGCATCCTCGATGGCCCTGGCCAGTGCCTGACGTTGCAGGCGCTCTTCGTCGGAATGGAAGAACTGGTGTTCGCTCAGATGGTATTGCAGACCAGCCTTGTGGGCCTGTTCCAGCAGAGGGTTCAGCAGTTCAAGATTGTCGATGGAAAAGCTGACTGTCTGGCTTGCCACCGCCATTCGCTCCGGTTGTTGCCCACGCTCCTGAACCGGTAGTGACCGGGTATACAGGTTAACGTTGGCGTCTGAATAGTCCACCAGTTGGTCGCGCATGCCCTGTATCGCCTTGCGCCATTGCTCCATGGTCTCGGAAAGGCGATCAGAAGCCCGCTCTGGGAGGTTGTGCTCGGCACTGGCGGTAAATTGCAAACGGGCGCTGTCCGGAGTGTAGCGAACGCTGCCCTCCCCACTCAGGCTCACTTCGCCAGCGGAAACGGCCAGTGGTGCCAATGAAGCCACGAACACCGTTGCGGCCAGTGCTTTGGTGTATTTTTTCATCATCAGTCTCCTTGCTGGCCAAAGGCCATATCTTGGCTTTGCAGCCGCTCCAGTTTCCGAGCCCGGGCGGCATGCACAAAGTGGCTGAAAATCCGCCGGTGGCCGGTGTGATACAGCAGGTATTCCGGATGCCACTGAACCCCCATCAACCATTGTTGCCCGGTGTTTTCGATGGCCTGCACGAACAGGTCGTTGTCCAGTGCCGTTACCCTGAGATTCCGCCCCAGGTGTTTAATCGCCTGGCTGTGAATACGGTTCGCGCCAATCAGGGTGCTGTGCATCAGCCGGCCTATCCGGCTGTCCTGGACCAGCTGGACCGTTTGAAGGGGTAGCAGCAAAGGGCGGTGGCGGGTTTTCATTCGCAGCGGGGTCACGTTCTGGCACAACGACCCGCCATGAAAGACATTGATGAACTGGGCCCCACGGCATATACCCAGTACCGGAATGTCTATTTCCTCGGCTTGCTCAAGCAGCGTGAAGTCGGTTTCGTCCCGTTTCAGGTCGTATCTCGCGGTCACTTGTGGCTGTTGGCCATAGCGGTTGGGGTGTACGTGGGTGCCGCCAGAGAGCACCAGGCCATCGAGCAGGGAGACGTCCGTGCTGGATCCGGGACGAATGTAGTGCGTGTGGGCGCCATGCAGCCGCAGGCCCAGATTGATCAGTCTGTGGGCGGTGCTGCGCCGGGCGGGGCCGCTGATGCCAATGGTGATCCCCGGCGATTCTGGTGCTTCTGAGATCTCAGACATAACCGCGCTGTTTAAGCCATTGTTCCGTGGTGTCACGCCATGAGCGGGTGAGATTGCGAAAACTGAATGTCTGGGCTTCGCGGAACAGTTCCCTGAGTTCTTTCAGGTGCTCTGGATGGTTTGCGATCTGCTCCAGTACCACCCAGTCGTTCCAGACCGTGGAAAAATGCCATCGGGGGTTGTCGATATCGCAATCGGGTAACCGGTAGTGAAGCGTCGGCCGGCTCTTGATTCTCGGGTCGTCCACATAGTCGTGCAACAGCTCTGAATCCAGATGTGCAAACAGTGGCAGAAGGTCCAGGGCCTTGTTCCGCGTCGGGTTGAAGTTCAGGTAGTCTTTCATCAGCGAGGCCTGGTCGGGAGCATAATCTTCCGCCATCAGCATGTCCGTGTAACGGCTGCTCCAGGGCTCGATGTAAGTGGTAAATTTTCGGCTTATGTCAATCTGATGCCGGGATTTGAGCCAGTCATAAAGTGCCGCGAAGGCCTGCAGGTAGGTGACAATGGTTGCGGGTTCCAGGTCCGGCAGTTCGGGATTGAGTTGCAGGCCGAAAGCAAAATAAATCGCTTCCCGGCTGCCTTCCGCGCCAAGTTCGCGCAGCTCGTCTACCAGTTCTTCGATCAGGCCCAGTCTGGAAAAGGGCAGAGGTGGCCCGACAATCTCAAGAGGCACAATGCGTTCTGCGGCAAAATCGATGACATCCATGGCGTGGGTGCCCAGCTCGCGGATTGACTCGGGCAGGCGTTCGTCCGCCAGGTCAAGATCCTTCACAGGGTCAGAGTCCAGCTCAATGGTGAAGGTTCCGGCGTCAGTCTCCAGACGGCTGACATAACGCGACTCCAGCTCCGGGCTGCCCTTGAGCAGGCGGGCGACATGTTCAACCAATTCATCGTAGCCCAGTCCGGAGAGTTCGATCTCCACGCCAACTCTACGCTCTTCTCCTTGATGATTACGAAGCCGCTCCGGCATCGCACAACGCTCTGTCGAATTCATTGGCACCTTGCATCCATATAATTCACGGACTTAAACCATAACACACCGATATGCAGCGGCCCGATTACATGACAGAAAATTTCAATCGGGCTTTACACTGGATAAAACACTGTATATAGTCAAATCACTGTATATAAAACCAGGATGAAAACCCGGAGTACATGCATGAAGCTGACCGCGCGACAGTCCCAGGTGCTGGATATCATCCGGCGGTACGTAGACGAAACCGGTTACCCGCCAACGCGGGCAGAAATCGCTGCCGAACTGGGGTTTCGCTCCGCCAATGCGGCAGAGGAGCATTTGCGGGCCCTGGCCAGGAAAGGCGCCATCGAAATGGTGCCTGGTGCCAGCCGGGGGATTCGACTGCCGGAAGTGGAGCAGGACCCAGGGTTACCGGTTGTCGGCCAGGTTGCGGCGGGTAGCCCGATTCTCGCCCAGGAACACATTGAAGAGCACTGTACTTTGCAACCGGAATTTTTCTCGCCATCCGCCGATTACCTGCTCCGCGTGCGCGGCATGAGCATGAAAGACATTGGCATTCTCGACGGTGATTTGCTCGCAGTGCATCGCACTCAGGATGTTCATAACGGGCAGGTGGTTGTGGCCAGGGTTGGTGAAGAAGTGACGGTAAAACGGTTTCGCAGGGACGGCTCGAAGGTCTGGTTGATTGCGGAGAACGAAGAGTTCGCCCCGATTGAAATTGATCTGGCCGAACAGGAGTTGTTTATCGAAGGTCTGGGTGTGGGCGTGATCCGCCGATCAGATTTGCATTGATAACCAGCAATAAGAAACGATTAGCGCAGGTAGGTGAGCAATGGAACAGTTAAGCTTCACTCAGAACATGGCGTTCCAGCCGGCGGCCATCATGCCCGCCCGCACGGTGTCTACAGGAAAAGCACGGGCCACAGCCCTTCACTCATCGTCAGACGTCGGTCGGGGAACCAGGGATTTTGGCGGTAACGTGACGGAAATTATTCTTCCTGAAGGCCAGGTAGAGAATGTCCAGTTGCTGCTCCCTATGCTCACCCAGCTGAACCAGGAGAAGCGCTGGCTGGCCCTGATTGACCCGCCACAGTCCCTGGTTGGCAAGTGGCAGAAAATGCACGGTATTGTGGCCAGTGAGTTGCTGGTATTGCGCTCAACCAACGATTACTCCGCACAGCAGCTGGCTGAGCGGGCTTTGAGTGCTGGTACCTGTCATGCGGTGGTGCTCTGGACTAACAAGCTCGGGCGTTCAGCCTTTGAGTCCCTTCAAAAGGCTTCGGCGCAAGGTAGCAGCCACGGCGTGGTGCTGCGTCATCGGTAAAGGAGTTCAGTGGAGGGTGTATTGGGGCTGGGATTCGGCCAGATCATTGTCGTCATCGTCCCAGTCAATATCGTGTGCGATATTGCCAGCGGCCTCAATCCCTGCCGCAATCATCGCCTTGGCAACGCTCATGTCGCGGTCTTCCATCATTTCCCTGGCCTCCTGCGAGAAGGAAATGCGCACCAACGGCGCTGCGTCGTCATCAATGCGGCGCAAGGCGTAGTCGCCATTGGCAAGTTGTACGATTTCAAAAAACGATGGTGACATTCGTTCAACCTTTGTCTTGGTGTATTCGATTCGGTGCGGGAATTTAGCCAACAGGGTGGGGCTACCACTCGCTGTGTTGTTCCTCAAGCCGTTTGGCCAGTTCAGTCATGGCCGCCAGAGTCTTCCTGAGTGTTGCGGCGGAACGGTCCGGGCCCTGTTCGACGGAAACCGCAATGATATTCTCTTCCGTAACATTCTTGCGTGTGGTCGGAGGCTGGCTCAAAGCCGATTCAACCTGATCAAGATGGTTCCACCAGCTTCCCGATGTCTCTGCCAGTTCTCTTAAAAGCCGGGTCTCGTGTACCTCGTAAGGAAACAGCGCTTCCAGTTCTGCTAATGTCTGCGGTTTTTCGGCTTTGTGCTGATGGTATCGGGCAATCATGACCAGCAGCGTTTGCCTTGCCCGCAGCAGGAGCTCGGCGGAGCCCTGAGACAGCGCTTCCGTTTCCGCAGCGGAGCGCTTGGTGTCCGACTCAAGCCTGGCGAGTAAGGTGTTGGCCAGAAAAAGCTTTTGGGCTACCAGTGAGTACCATTGTGATGCCATCTACCACCCGCACTACGTGAGCGTTCAAGAGTCCAATCAGAACAACCGTCAGAGTCTATCATTTTTGCGCGCTAATTTCTCCTCCCCTGGGCTCCCCGGAATAGCTGCATCTCACAAGAAACTACAAACAATCACTTGAAACGGTCGTTTGAAACTGGCAAAAAGGCACACAGATTGAACAAGCTTTGATCGTCTTGTGGTCCATTATTGGAGGTAATAAGGATGCGAAACCGGATAATTGCTGCTATTGCGGCGGTGGTATTGGGGTGTTCAGGTCCTGTCTTGGCAAAGGTGTCGCCGGCCGAGGCCGAGCGTTTGAAGAATGATCTCACACCAGTGGGTGCAGAACGGGCGGGTAACGAGTCTGGCACTATTCCGGCGTGGACTGGCGGGTTGGCTTCACCCCCGGCCAATTGGCGCGAAGGTACCGTAGAGATTAATCCGTTCCCGGAAGACGAAGCGCTGTACGTTATTACCCGTGACAATCTGGACCAGTACCGGGACATACTGTCGGACGGCCACATTCAGATGCTGGAGCAGTACGGCCCGGAATTTTTCATGCCGGTGTACCAGACCCGCCGAACAGCAGCTTTCCCCGAGCATGTCTACGAGAAGTTTTACCAGAACGCTCTGACAGCTGAACTCCTGGATAACGGTAACGGTGTTCGAGACACCATCATGACCAGTCCGTTCCCCATTCCACAGAACGGTCTGGAAGCGATCTGGAACCATATTCTGCGATACCGGGGTGAGGAACTGTCGTTCCGCAGTGCATCGGCTACGCCGCAGCGGGACGGCTCATTCAACCCTGTCGTCAACCAGTACGATTATTTCTTTGCATACAGTCGCCCCGGCGCTGAGCTGGAAGACATCGATAACAAGATTTTCTACCTGAAAACCGAAACCGTCGCGCCGTCCAGCCTGGCTGGCACCATTACCCTGGTGCATGAAACCCTTGACCAGGTTCGCTCACCGCGGCTGGCATGGCGTTACGATTCCGGTTCCCGCCGTTTGCGCCGGTCCCCAAATCTGGCCTATGAGACGGACCTGCCGAACTCTTCGTCTCTGCGTTCAGTCGATCAGAAGGACATGTACAACGGTGCCCCCAACCAGTACGACTGGGAACTTAAGGGCAAGCGTGAACTGATCGTTCCCTACAACGCCTACAAACTGCACGATGAAAGTGTTCGGCCAAATGACGTGATCCGGCCGAACCACATCAATCAGGACCTGACCCGATACGAGCTTCACCGGGTGTGGGTGGTCGAGGCCAAGCGACGCACCGGCATCAGCCACATCTATGATCGCCGTGTTTACTACATTGATGAGGACAGCTGGCAGATTCTGGCCACGGAAGAATATAACGAGGCTGGTGAACTCTGGCGCGTATCCGAAGCACACAACATTGTCTATTACAGTGTGCCGGTCTTCTGGACCACCATGGAAATGACGTATGATCTGAAAGCACAGCGTTATTACATCGATGGCCTGGATAACGGCTACCCGGCCTACAATTTCGAGCCTGGGTATCGGGGCAACGAATTTACCGCTGCCGCCGCCCGCAGGGCCGCGCGCCGGTAAACCTCCCCGGGTGCTGCCTGCTTATGGGCGGCACCCGTCTCAACCAACTGCCAGGCTCCAACATCCCGTCAAAACGTGGAGTACATCGCATGGCAGACCCCCAGGCTCTTCTTGAAAGTCTTGATCAACTCCGGTCCGAGCTGGACCAGGCCCTCGCTGCCCAGGACTGGGAGCAACTTTCGGAACTGAATGCCCGTGTTAAACCCGCAATTGAACCGTTAATGGTGGCGCTGGAACAGGGGCGCATTGATGCGGCCCTGATCAGGGACCGCCTGGACGCTTTGAATCAGTTCGTGGAAGCGGCAAACCAGGCCGCAATCAAGGCCCGGGATGAAGCCCGGGAATCGCTCAAGGGCGTCAATGAAAACCGTACGGCGGCCCGTGCTTATCAGAACGTTTCAACAAACCGCCAAAGATAGCGTCATAAAATTGACTCCTGAGCTTATACAGTCTTAAATACCGCACAAATTCCCAAAGAGATTCTCGTGAATGTCCAAAAATAACAAAGTGCTGGTGCTGAGTGAGGATGACTCCAGGCGCAGGGACCTGATCACCATTCTGGAATTTGTCGGCGAAGAGCAGGTGCTGGCCGGTGACGAAGCATTGGCGCTTTTGGAGAGCGACGACGAGCAGACCAAAGGAAGTATCGGCGTAGCCGTCATCAACGGCGAAGACGCCGCCAGCACTGCGCATGTGCAGAGGGTGTGCAAACTGGCCCAGGGGCTGCCGATTCTTCTGGTGGGTGATCCGGACCTCAAGGGCGTGTCGGAAGACGATGCAAACCGTATTATCGCCAGGATGGAGTGGCCCCTGAACTACACCAAGTTTGTGGATTCACTCTACCGGGCCCAGATCTACCACGACCAGTTCAGTCGCAGCAAGGAGCGGGGGCAGCAGCGGGGTGTTCAGTTGTTCCGCAGTCTGGTGGGCACCAGTCGCAAGGTTCAGCAGGTGCGCCAGTTGATGGAGCAGGTGGCTGATAAAGACGTCAGCGTTCTGATCACCGGTGAATCCGGTACCGGCAAGGAAGTGGTCGCCCGTAACCTGCATTATCATTCCTCTCGCCGGGATAAACCGTTTGTGCCGGTCAACTGCGGCGCCATTCCCGCAGAGTTGCTGGAGAGCGAGCTGTTCGGGCATGAGAAAGGAGCCTTTACCGGCGCCATTACCGCCCGGGTAGGGCGTTTTGAGTTGGCCGAAGGGGGCACCCTGTTCCTGGACGAAATCGGGGATATGCCGCTGAACATGCAGGTTAAAATTCTGCGGGTGTTGCAGGAGCGTACCTTTGAGCGTGTGGGCAGTAACCGTACCCAGTCTGCGGATGTGCGGGTGATTGCCGCCACTCACAAGCATCTCGAAGACATGATTGAATCCGGCGATTTCCGGGAAGACCTCTATTACCGTCTCAATGTATTTCCCATTGAAATGCCGGCGCTGCGGGAACGGGTGGAAGACATCCCGTTGCTGATTAATGAGCTGATCTCCCGGATGGAGAAAGAGAAGCGCGGCTCACTGCGGATGAACTCCGCTGCCATTATGAGCCTGTGTCGCCATGACTGGCCGGGCAATGTGCGGGAGCTGGCCAACCTGGTTGAGCGCTTGGCCATCATGCATCCCTACGGGGTGATTGGTGTGCAGGAGCTGCCCAAGAAGTTTCGCTACGTGGATGACTATGACGAGAACCGCCCAGTGGAGGACACCGGCATGCCATCGGCCATTCCCGGGCTGGTGGGCCTGGATGCGCCGGCCCTGTTACCGGTGAATGGTATCGATCTCAAGGACTACCTCTCCAATCTGGAGAAGCAGCTTATTCAGCAGGCGCTTGATGAAGCTGCCGGCGTAGTGGCGCGGGCGGCCGAGAAACTCAGAATTCGCCGTACCACCCTGGTGGAGAAAGTCCGAAAATATGGCCTTCGGGAAGAGTCAGACGAAGGTTGATCGCTCCCCCTGAGCGGCGTCAAAGGTTTGTAACCTTCGGCGCCGCTTGCATTTTCGACCGACGGAAACTTGTCGTTTTCCAGTTTGTCGTTTTCTTAACCTTCTGAAAAATATAGTAAAAACCAAGTTGGCATAGTGTTGGCTTAATCAAACCTGAACGAAAGATCCGTTGGCCCGGTCGGGGCCCGTCAGGGGGAAGGTTATGAGTCACGCACGCGTTGCCATGGAGTCCGGTCACCAGAAGTCAGGTGCCAATGCCGCTGCTGATGTTAATGACAAGGTCACTGCTCTGTTTCCACAACAGGGTGATGAGGCCGTGGACTCTGCGCTTGAGTTGTTTAATCGCATGTCCCGGCAGATTACCGACTCCTACCGAACCCTGGAATCCCGCGTAAACCAGCTTTCCGGTGAACTCTCCCACGAGACGCTTCAGCGTCAGCAGGAGCTGGAGGAAAAGGAACAGTTGGCCGACCGGTTGTCGACTCTGCTCAAGGCCCTGCCGGCTGGCGTGGTGGTGCTGGATCAGCAGGGCGTGGTCAGCCAGTGCAATCCGGCGGCCATTGCGCTGTTGGGGGAGCCCCTGGATGGCGAGCGTTGGGTGGATGTGATCCGGTGCTGCTTTTCTCCCCGCAGTGATGACGGTCACGAAGTGTCCCTTAAAGATGGCCGGCGCGTCAGCATTGAAATCCGGACCATGGAAAACCAGCCCGGCCAGTTGATTCTGTTAACCGATCTGACCGAGACCCGGCAGCTGCAGTCACAATTGGCCCATGCCCAGCGCCTGTCTGCCATGGGCCGGATGGTGGCGTCTCTGGCCCACCAGATCCGCACTCCGTTGTCTGCCGCCATTTTGTACGGCGGTCACCTGAGCCAGCCGGATCTGGACGAAGAGCTGCGTCAGCGGTGTGCTTCACGACTGATGTCGAGGTTGACTCACCTGGAGCAGCAGGTGCGGGACATGCTGATTTTCGCCCGTGGCGAAACCCGCCTGGCGGAGGAGTTGTCGGCCGGCAAGCTGGTGGCCTCCCTGTCCGCGGCCGTTGAGGGTCTGAAACCCGCCAGTGGTATTGATGTGACACTGGACAGCCGGGTAGATGACCAGTGCCGATTGATGTGTAATCGCGATGCCCTGGTCGGCGCCTGCATGAACCTGGTGAACAACAGCCTGGAAGCCGGTGCCACCGACGTGCAAGTTCAACTGGCGTCGTCCGCTGAAGGTATGGAGATACGGGTGCTGGACAATGGCCCGGGCTTTTCGAAAGAGCAGTCCGGCAGGATCACCGAAGCATTTTACACCACCAAGTCTCACGGCACCGGTCTAGGCCTGGCCGTGGTGCAGGCGGTGGTCAAGGCCCATAACGGCCGGTTTTCTATTTTCTCGCCGGAGCAGGGCGGCGCAGTGGCGACACTGCAGCTGCCGACCCTGGCCGACAGAACATAACGAATAGGCGTTGGAGGCAGATACCATGGCGAAGGCCCAGATTCTGATTGTTGAGGATGACAGGGACCTGCGGGAGGCGCTGGTCACGACCCTGGAGCTGGCAAAGTTCCGGGTGCGGGAAGCTGCCAGCGGCCAGGAGGCGCTTGCCGCCCTGGCTCGCGACCCCGTCGATATGGTGGTCAGCGACGTCAACATGCCGGGCATGTCTGGTCACGAGCTGCTGGCGGAAGTACAGCGTCATTATCCCGGGCTGCCGATGATGCTGATCACTGCCTATGGCCAGATCAGCCACGCGGTGTCTGCCATGCAGTCCGGAGCCATTGATTATCTGGTCAAACCCTTCGAGCCTCAGGTTCTGGTGGAGGCGGTCACCAGGGTGGTTGGCGGAGCAAAACCCAAATCCGGTGACGAACCGGTGGCGGAAGATCCTATCAGCAAAAGAATGTTCCAGTTGGCGGCGAAAGTTGCCGGCAGTGATTCCACGGTCATGATCTCCGGTGAGAGTGGCACCGGTAAAGAAGTGCTGGCCCGCTATATTCACCAGCAGTCGCCCCGGGCAGATCAGCCCTTTGTGGCGATTAACTGTGCCGCCATTCCCGAGAACATGCTTGAGGCCATACTGTTTGGTCATGAAAAAGGGGCCTTCACCGGTGCGGTGGCGTCGTCCCCGGGCAAGTTTGAGCAGGCCAATGGCGGCACCATCCTGCTGGACGAAATTTCCGAAATGGATCTTGGCTTGCAGTCTAAACTCCTACGGGTGTTGCAGGAGCGTGAAGTGGAGAGGGTAGGCGGGCGAAAAACCATCCCGCTGGATGTTCGTGTCGTGGCAACCACCAACCGCGACCTGGCGGATTACGTCCGTGAGGGCAAGTTCCGTGAAGACCTGTATTACCGGCTAACGGTGTTCCCCATGCACTGGCAGCCGCTGCGGGAGCGACCGCTGGATATACTGCCGCTGGCCAAATTCCTGCTCAAGAAGCACTGCCGTAAAATGAAGCTTACCGGTATTGCTCTGGCGGAGGATGCGCGCAAGGCACTGATCAGCCACCGCTGGCCCGGTAATGTTCGCGAGCTTGATAATGCCATTCAGCGGGCGCTGGTATTGCAGCAGGGCAATGTGATTCACGAGGGTGATTTATGCCTGGAGCTGGGGATCACTGGCCGGGCCGATTTCGGCTCACCGGGTTTGCACAGTGTCGCACCACAGATTAATCACCAGCCGTCAGAGCCCGACCCCCTCCATTCCGTTCCTATGGAGTCGGCACCGGAAACGCTTAGTGAGGAGCTTCACGAGGCCGGTTCACTGGGGGATGATCTGCGACAGCAGGAGTTCCGTATCATTATCCAGACGCTCAGGAAAGAACGGGGCCGTCGCAACCGGGCCGCAGAGCAGCTGGGTATCAGCCCAAGAACGCTCCGCTACAAACTGGCCCAGATGCGCGATGCCGGAATCGACCTTGAGTCCGAACTTGCGTTGGCCTGAAAGCCGTTTTTGTTTGTTGTCTAGACCTATACTCCTTCGGGCACCCTACGGGGTGCCGGTTTTTATACGCCTGTCCTTGCTACCTGTCTTCGTCAAATGTCCGTCACTGATTAACCCTCTCTGACATTAATGCTACTCAATCTATTGAATTGAAACGATAAAGTGTTTCTGGCCTGTCATTTGCTTAGCCATATCCATGTAACGAACAAGTGAAGCCCGAGGGCTTAGCCTGGTTAGCGTGGAGAGAAATATGGTTCAGCGTGCCGACATCAACAGTGTTCTGTCAGATATCCGTTCCCTGCGTTCCCAGATGATGCAGAACCAGCGTATTGAGCAGGATCAATCGGTTCGTGGCCGTGTTGACGGCCCGCGCAACGTTCAGGAACCCCGGGAAATTCCCAGTTTCAGCGATATGCTGGGCAATGCGGTCAACAGTGTGAATGATGCCCAGAAGCAGGCCGGCGACCTGCGCACGGCCTACGACATGGGCGACCCCAATGTCGATATCACCCGAGTGATGATTGCCGCCCAGAAATCCAGTGTGTCTTTCGAGGCGCTCACCCAGGTGCGTAACCGGGTGGTACGAGCGTACGAAGACATCATGAATATGCCGATCTGATAACGGAGCACCAGCATGGCAAGCGTACCAGCACAAACCACTGCCACTGACGTGCCGGCAACCCAGGACGCGGATGCACCTGAAAGCCGCAGCAACCTTCTGCTGGGCTTCAACCGCCTGAATCTGTTACGACAGGTTGGCCTGATGGTCGGCCTGGCGGCCAGTGTTGCGCTAGGGGTTGCCGTGGTGCTTTGGGCCCAGGAGCCCAACTACCAGCCGGTTGTGGGGGATCTCTCTGCTTACAACCCACAGGATGTCACGACCATTCTGGACAGCAATGGCATCAAGTACCGGATGGATCCGCGCACTGGCGCGCTCCTGGTTCCTTCTAATGAAGTTCATAACGCCCGCCTGAAACTGGCCGCCGAAGGGGTGACCGATCGGCGTACCATCGGTTACGAGTTGCTGGATCAGGACCGGGGGCTGGGTACCTCCCAGTTCATGGAAACCATCAGCTATCGCCGTGGTCTCGAGGGTGAGCTGGCCCGCACCATCGCCACCATGCGTGGTGTACGCAATGCCCGGGTACACCTGGCCATTCCCGAGCGTTCGGTGTTTATCCGGGATGCCCGAGAGCCAACGGCGTCGGTGTTCCTGGAAGTGTTTGCCGGTCGCCGGCCTGAACAGGAACAGATCCGCGCCATTGTTAACCTGGTCGCCGGCAGCGTGCCGATGATGAGCCGGGAACAGGTCACGGTGGTGGATCAGAACGGCAATCTGCTGACCGGGGACGAAACCCGGGCTAATGCCGACCAGATGAAAGACCAGTACGAGTATACGGCGCGGGTTGAAGACCGTCTTTCGCGCCGGGTGGCGTCAATGATCGCCCCGATTGTCGGCATTGGACGCTTCCGTACGGAAGTCACCGCAGATCTCGATTTCTCCGCCGTGGAGCGGGCAGAAGAACTGTATAACCCGGAACAGCAGGCGGTGCGCAGCGAACGGGAGCTGAGTGAACAACGCGGTGCCGGTGCGAACGGTGGCATTCCGGGCGCCTTGAGCAACCAGCCCCCGGGCAATGCAACCGTGCCCGAACAGGCAGCGGGCCAGGAAGGTGATGGTGCTCCCGCGGCACCTCCGGTGAATGTGCGTCGTGAATCCACCCGAAACTATGAACTGGACCGCACCGTCAGCTATACACGTCAGCAGTTGGGCGGTATCAAGCGGGTAACCGTTGCCCTGGCAGTGGATGACATGAAGGTGGTGAACCCGGAAACAGGGCAGGTTACCTACGAGCCCTGGCCGGAATCCGAACTTCAGCGCCTGAGTATGCTGGTGCGGGATGCGGTCGGTTACTCGGCCGCCCGAGGCGACAGTGTGACGGTTATGAACACGGCGTTTTCGCCGGAAGAATCGGTGGAGTTTGAGACGCCTGGATTCTGGGAGCAGCCCTGGTTCTGGGACCTGATGAAGCAGGTTCTGGCCGGCCTGGTGATTCTGATTCTGGTGTTAGGCTTGCTACGGCCCGCGCTCAAGAGCCTTTCTGGCGCGGGAACCAAAGAGCGCAGTGATGAATCTGACGGTGGTGGTTACGGTGGCTTGGATGGAATCGAGGGCGGCGATGCGCTCAGAGACGCCATGTCAGCTCAGGATGATCTGCTTTTGCCGGGTGCCACAGACAGTTATGATAGGCAATTGAATGCTCTCAAAGGCCTGATTGCGGAAGACCCGGCCAGGGTTGCTCAGGTCATGCGCCAGTGGGTGAATGTCGATGACTGAAGAGAACGCTCAGTTCCAGGGGGATAACACCCCCAGAAAACAGCAGCGCAAGATTCCGCGTGTCGAGCAGGCGGCCATACTGTTGATGTCCCTGGGCGAGGCAGATGCCGCCGAGGTGCTCAAACACATGGGCCCGAAAGAAGTACAGCGTGTGGGCGTTGCCATGGCCCAGATGAGGGATATCAGTAAAGACGACGTCACCTTTGTGTTGAACCAGTTTGTCGAAGCCGTGGGCGGCCAGACCGGGCTCGGGGTTGGTAATGACGATTACATCCGGGCCATGCTGACCCAGGCCCTGGGCGATGACAAAGCCGCCAGTTTGATTGACCGGATTCTGGTGGGCGGCAACACCACGGGCCTGGATACCCTGAAATGGATGGAGCCGCGGGCCGTTGGCGATATTATCCGTTACGAACACCCCCAGATTCAGGCCATCGTCATTTCCTACCTTGATCCGGACCAGGCCGCCGAAATTCTGGCAACCCTGGATGAAAAAGTCCGGCTTGATGTCATGATGCGGGTAGCTTCTCTGGAAAGCATCCAGCCCCAGGCCCTGCAGGAGCTCAACGACATTCTCGAAAAACAGTTCTCTGGCGGTTCCGCAGCCCAGACCAGTCGGATTGGCGGTGTCAAACGGGCGGCGGATATCATGAACTTCATGGACCGTGGCATTGAAGGTAACCTGATGGACTCCATCAAGGACATGGACCCGGATCTGGCCTCAACCATTGAAGACCTGATGTTTGTCTTCGACAACCTCAAGGAAGTGGACGATCGCGGCATTCAGGCGCTGCTCCGGGAAGTATCTTCCGAAGTGCTGGTGGTTGCCCTTAAGGGCGCTGATGATGCGGTCAAGGACAAGATCTTCAAGAATATGTCGAAGCGTGCCGCTGAACTTCTGCAGGACGATCTGGAAGCGAAGGGTCCGGTGAAAGTCAGCGAGGTGGAAGCCGCCCAGAAAGACATCATTACCGTGGCACGCCGGATGGCGGAAGCCGGTGAGATTTCCCTTGGTGGTGCCGGTGAAGAAATGATGTGATGAAAGATTCAGACCAGGACACCAAGCGCATTCCGAAAGAACAGCTGACCGCCTGGGAACGGTGGGAACTTCCCCTGCTTGATGAACGGGGCAACCAGGTGGTTCAGGAGCAGGAAGTCAAACCGCCGACAGCGGCGGATCTTGAAGAGATTCGTCAGGCCGCCAGGGAAGACGGTTTTCAGGAAGGCCGGGAGGCAGGCTACCAGGAAGGCTTTGAGAAAGGCCGTGCCGAGGGGCACCAGCAGGGGCTTCAGGCCGGCGAAGCAGAGGGCCGGGAACAGGGCCAGCAGCAGGCCGAAGAAGCGACTCGAAAGGAAGTGGAATCCCGGGTTGGTCGCCTGGAGCATTTGCTGGGCGAACTGGTGTTGCCGATCCAGCGCCATGAGGAAGAACTGGAATCTGTATTGGTCAATTTGACCACCGCGCTGGCCAGGGCGGTGGTTTACCGGGAGCTGAGCCTGGACTCTTCCCAGATTCGCCAGGTGGTCCGTAAAGCCCTTGCGGCCTTGCCTTCCACCGCCGATAACCTCCGAATACATATTCACCCGGATGATCTTGAGCCGGTTCGCGAAGTGGCCGAACGGTTGGAAGTCAGTCCCTCAATCATCGAAGACGACACCCTGATGCCTGGCGGATGTAAAGTAGAGTCCCGCCACAGTCTGGTGGACTACACCGTTGAGAAACGCTTTCAGAAGGCGGTACAGGGCATGCTTGAGGGGCAGTTGAGTAATCGCGCCGGCGCCGAAGATGAAGAACAGGGCGAGGACGATGACCTACCGCCTGGCTGAACGCCTGCGCCAGCTTCAGGGCGCCATTGTTGCTGAACCCGAACCGGAATTGTCTGGTCGATTGACCCGCATGGTGGGACTGACCCTCGAGTGTGTTGGCTGCCCGATGGTCGTGGGTGATCGTTGCATCATTCAGGGCGAAAGCAGCGGCAGTGTGGAAGCAGAAGTGGTTGGCTTCGAGGAAGACAAGGTTTACCTGATGCCGCTGACGGCCATCGAGGGCTTGAAGCCCGGCGCCCGGGTGATTCCGCTGTCGTCGGCCAGCCTGGTGCCGGTGGGTCCGCAAATGCTTGGGCGGGTAGTGAACGGTGCTGGCGATCCGTTGGATAGCAAAGGGCCTTTGCAGGCTGACGCCAGGGTCCAGCTGACAGGAGACATCATTAACCCACTGAACCGGGCTCCGGTTCGGCAGTCCATGGACGTGGGTATCCGGGCGATCAACGCCTTGCTGACTGTGGGCCAGGGCCAGCGGCTGGGGCTGTTCGCCGGCAGCGGTGTGGGTAAAAGTATGCTGCTAGGCATGATGACCCGGTTTACCGACGCCGATATCACCGTGGTTGGCCTGATTGGTGAGCGGGGTCGGGAGGTAAAGGAGTTCATCGAAGACATTCTGGGCGAGGAAGGTCTGGCCCGCTCGGTTGTGGTGGCTGCCCCGGCGGATGATTCGCCGCTGATGCGGCTGCGGGCCGCCATGCTGACCACCCGTATTGCCGAGTACTATCGTGATCAGGGGAAGCGGGTGCTGCTGTTGATGGATTCGCTTACCCGTTATGCCCAGGCCCAGCGTGAGATCGCCCTGGCCGTGGGGGAACCGCCCGCCACAAAAGGCTATCCGCCCTCGGTCTTCGCAAAATTGCCACAGTTGGTTGAACGGACCGGCAACGGACGGCCAGGTGGTGGCTCCATCACCGCCTTTTATACCGTTCTGACAGAAGGCGATGACCAGCAGGATCCAATTGCCGATGCTGCCCGGGCGATTCTGGATGGCCATATTGTGTTGTCCCGCCGGTTGGCCGAAGAGGGCCATTACCCGGCCATCGATGTGGAAGCGTCTATCAGCCGGGTCATGCCTCAGGTTACCGAAGCCGAACATTTCTCCCGCGCCCAGCGGTTCAAGCAGGTGTATTCCCGTTACCAGCAGGCTCGGGATCTGATCAGTGTGGGTGCTTATGTCAAGGGCTCTGACCCTGAAACTGACTTTGCAATTCAGCACATCGGTAATATGCGGCAATTTCTGCAACAGGGGCTGAACGAGTCCGCCCCCTTGAGCGAGAGCATAGAACAGTTGCTGGAGGTGGTTCCGGAGCGCCGCTCGCCAGAACGGCGCAAGACGGCCGTTCATAACCCCGCCGCTGAGCGTGGTGAAGGTTAATGTTACGCTCGAAGCGGCTGGAACCGGTACTCGCCCTGGAAGAACGTAAGGAGCAGGAAGCTCTGGAGCGCATGGGTGAGGCCCGCAAGCTGGCTGAAGCGCATCGGGAACAGGTGGAAAACCTGGAACGCTATCAGCAGGAATACCGTGACCAGATCCGTGCCAACCAGCAGGGGGTGGTGCCCGTGGCTCGCTTGCAGGCCTGGCAAGCCTTTATTGCCCAGCTCGATCAGGTGATTGCCCAGCAGAACCGCCAGTTGCAGCAGGCCGAGCAGGTGTTCGAGGTTCGCCGCAAAGAGTGGCAGCAGGCCTGGGAGAGACGTCGGGGCATGGAAAAGTACATTGAATCCTGTCGCCAACAGGAACAGCGGGACCAGGACATGAAGGATCAGAAGTTGGCGGATGAAGCCGCCGGCCGTGCCTTCGCCCGCCGAAATCGATGACATGCCGGGTTGATCTCAATCAGTAATGTTAGATGCATTTTTCGCTAACTTGGCTATGCTTACCCAGATACGGTAGAAGCTGAACAGGGAGAACTGCCATGATCGTTGAACACAGGGGCCGGGGGGTGACGGAATGCCAATAGAAACGCGCCGGAGTGACGACGGTCAGACTCTGACAATCCGGGTAGAAGGCCGTTTTGATTTCAGCACTCATCAGGCCTTCCGAGACGCTTATGAGCACAGTGATGCCAGCGTCAACCGTTATGTGATCGATCTCTCCGACACCACTTACCTCGACAGCTCCGCCTTGGGTATGTTGCTCCTGTTGCGGGACCATGCCGGTGGAGACAGTGCCAGTATCTCTATCGAGAACTGCAACAGCGATGTCCGGCGCATCCTCTCTATCTCCAATTTTGAGCAACTCTTCAGCATCGGCTGAGGCCGACGCCCTGAAGGTACTGATCGCTGAAGACAGCGACAGTGACCGGCTGATCCTCTCTGCCCTGGTTCGGCGACTTGGCCATCACGTTGTTGAGGCCAGGGACGGCGTAGAGGCGGTTGCCATGTTCTGTGATCATCAGCCGGATATCGTCCTGCTGGATGCGCTGATGCCCAGGATGGATGGCATGGAGGCGGCCCGGCAGATCAAGGCCCTGGCCGGCGAACGCCTGGTCCCCCTGATCTTCCTGAGCTCCCTGTCCGATGCCGCTGAGCTGGCCCGTTGCCTGGAGGCTGGGGGGGACGATTTTCTGGCGAAACCCTATAACCGGGTGATCCTGGAAGCCAAGATCAATGCCTTCAATCGCATGCGCAAGATGCACCAGGTGTTATCAGACCAGCGGGACCAGATTCGCCGGCAGCACGAACAACTGGTCGAGGAACAGATGGTCGCCCGGCGGGTATTCGACAACGTTGCCCATACCGGATGCCTGAATGCCCCCCATATTCGCTACCACGCTTCCCCGCTGTCTGTCTTCAATGGTGACGTACTGTTTGCGGCGGAACGTCCCGGGGGCGGTACATTGATTTTTCTGGGAGATTTCACTGGCCATGGCTTGCCCGCGGCCATCGGTGCCATGCCCGTTGCCGAGATTTTCTACGGCATGGCAACCAAGGGGTTTGGCGCGGCGGACATTCTCTCTGAGATCAATCGAAAGCTGAAGAAGATCCTGCCGGTGGGGATGTTCTGTTGTGGGGCCATGCTCGATGCTGATTTCAAGCTGGGCCAGCTGCGCGCCTGGAATGGCGGATTGCCGGATGGCTGGTTGGTGCGTGCCAATGGCAAACACCTGACCATCCCCTCCCGGCATTTGCCGTTGGGGGTCCAGGCCCCCGATCAGTTCCAGGCCTCCATGACGGTGCTGCCTGTGCAACCTGGTGACCAGGTTGTCATCATGACCGATGGCTTCTCGGAGTCACGGAATATCCGGGGTGAGCAATTCGGGGAAGAGGGCGTGCACCGGGTTCTGGCGGATCTTGAGCCACCAAAGGAGCCCTTTGATGCGCTGATGGAGCACATCCGCATGTTCACCGGAAAACCGGATGCCGCGGATGATCTGACGCTGTGTGTGCTGGAAATCATTCATCATGAACAGCTCCAGGCACGGACTGACCGGGCGCCGGAATCGGCGCTGTCCGGGCCGGGCGACTGGCACTGTGTCTATGAGGTACGAGAGCGAACGCTAGCGGATTTCAACCCGCTACCCCTACTGCTCCACATTTGTATGGAGGTCCCTGGTCTTCGTCGCAAGAGCGGTGAGGTTTACACCCTGTTGTCCGAGCTCTACAACAACGCCCTGGAACACGGCGTGCTCGAACTGCCGTCGGATTGGAAAACATCCCCCGACGGATTTGGTCACTATTACAAGGAAAGAAGACGTCGACTGGCCCATACCAACGGCCACTATATCCGGTTTGCCCTGAGCCACCAGCCCACGGATACCGGCGGTCGGTTGCATGTGGTTTGTGAGGATAGCGGGCAGGGCTTTGATTTTGAGAGTTATTCTGAGAAGGTGTTGGAACAGAGGTTGCCTCCCGGTACACGTTACGCGGGCCGCGGCCTTGAATTATTGCGCCGGATGACCCGGCAGCTGAGGGTGCATGGGCGCGGCAATCATGTAGAAATCGTTTATGATTGGGAGTCAACCGCACTCGCCGACAATGCGCCTTCCGGCCACAACGATACGCAGAGGATTGCAGATGACTGACAAACCACATCTTGACGAAGAGGCGTTGGCTGAATTGCAGGATGTCATGGAAGATGAGTTTGAAGTATTGATTCAGACCTATCTGGCAGACTCGCGAACGCGTCTGGACAGCCTCAGACAGTCCCTGGAAGCAGGCGACGCCGATGCCTTTGCCAAAACCGCCCATAGTTTCAAGGGCAGCTGTATCAATATCGGTGCGCCGTGTCTCGGGGCATTGTGTATGGAAGCTGAGCAGGCGGGTAAGGCTGGCAACCTGGATGAAGCAGAACCCATTGTCAAAGCCATAGAAGTGGAATTCTCTGAGGTGACCACACGGCTGAATTCCTTTGGTGAATCAACGTGACACCTGTTCTGGCATCGCTTTTGCTATCTTCTGCTCAGAGCCCGATTGCGGGCAATACAGGTTGATAAAGCGGCAAGAGGTTGCCATGCAGCAGATGATTCTTCCCCAGGCGCCAGCGCCGGGGGCACAGAAGGACACAGCGACCAACAAACCGGCGGGCAATCGGGATTCCGGCTCTGAATCTCGGTTTGACGAGGTCTCCCGCGCAGAAAGGAAGCGCCTGGACCAAAAGCAGGCAGACCGTCAGGATCAGAGCCGAGCGGTTCAGGACAAGCGCGAAGCCCGGCGTGCCGACAAGCAAGACGCCAATGCGCCCAAAGAGTCCACTGCCTCGGAAAGTGCCGATAAGCCGGGCGCCCCGGTTACAGCGGGTAAAGAGCCTGGTTCACAGCGCACGGCGGCCGAACAGGACGATCCTGCCCAGATTGATGCAGTGACCATGACCTTCGCCAGTCTGCAGTCCTTGCTGACGCCCGCAGGCAATGCCTTGCCGGCTACGGATGCCGATCCCCTGATGAACCCCGCCCTGATGCCGATGGCTGGCATGCAAGGCGCCATCAATGGCCAGAACGGACAACAAGGCCCGGCTACCGCCACCATGAATCTGAGTACGCAATTAACTGACCTGTTGTCGGCCGGCGTGGCCGGTGAAAGTACAAGACCGGTTGATCCCGCCAACCTGTTGTCGGCCCCCAGATTCCAGGCAGCCCTCGAGGTTGCTTCACAACAGGCGGCCCAGCCCGCACGGCTGGCGGCAGAGGCCGCTGTGCCCCTGAAGGGATATGCCACATCGGTAGAAGTGCCCGTGGGGCAGGCGGAATGGGGCGACAAGGTGATGGGCAAGCTCAGCTGGCTGACCGCCCGAAACATGTCTGTGGCAGAAATTCACCTGACGCCGCCGGATATGGGGCCGATGGAGGTAAAGGTTCGGGTACAGAATGACCAGGCCAACATCACCGTGCAGGCCGCCAACCCGGTTGTACGGGAGCAGCTGGAACTCAACTCCCACAGGCTGCGGGATATGCTGGGGGAGCAGGGTTTGTCTCTGAGTCAGTTTGATGTTTCCGACCAGCCCGGCAGGCAGGGTGCTGAGCGGGGAGATGGTTCCGGAGAGCATGCGTCGGCTGGCGAAAGTGGCGGGCCGTTGACCGGAGATACTGATGAGTCCCTGCAAGAGATGGCTGGCCTCGACCTGGCCTGGAAGGGTGAGGTGGATGTGTTTGCCTGATTTTGTTCGTTTTCTGACCGCTTTGCGTTAACGCTCCAATCCTCTTTGCCCATCCCCTCCGGCAACGCTAAACTGCGGTTCTGAACCGGGGGGGGGGTGGGAGTTCTGGCCCGCCCCTTGCATTAATCATGGAAAGTCAGGTGCAGATTGCCTGACTGACAAAAATCTGACAAAGCGGACATTATGGCTGAGAACACTGCTGCACCGGCACCCGCCAAGAAAGGTAAACTGAAGCTCATCATCATGCTGGTGGTGATCATTGTTTTGGCGGTTGCGCTTTCGATCGTTGGAACGCTCTGGTTCCTCGGGGGTGGCCTTCCGGGTGGCGGTGAAGGTGAGCGGGCATCAACGTCAGAGCCGGCCTTTGTCGCCAGCAGCTATATTGACCTGGAGCGCCCGCTGGTAACGACAGTTCAGGCCCAGGGGCGCCAGCGTTACGCCCAGGTTCACCTGTCACTCGAAGCGTCGGACCCAGTCGCCCTGGCCGCGGCGGAAACGCACATGCCGTTGATTCGCAGCCAGTTGGTGATGGTGCTTGGGAACAGTGAATTCAATGAGCTGCAGACGCCGGAAGGGCGGTCAGCTCTTGCCGAGCAGCTGCTAACGACCGTTAACCAAGTGCTTGAGGAAGAAGGCGAGCCGTCGATCAAGCGGGTGCTATTCAGAAACTTTGTAGTGCAATAGGTACCCGATCGGGTAAACGAATCTCAGGGCAGGGTCAGGTATGCAGGATTTATTGTCACAGGACGAAATTGATGCGCTTCTCCACGGTGTGGATGACGGTGACATAGATACCTATGAAGAGACTGATGAAACCGGCGTAAAGACCTACGATCTGGCCAGTCAGGACCGTATCGTCCGTGGCCGTATGCCCACCCTTGAGATGATCAACGAGCGGTTTGCCCGCTACACCCGTATCAGCCTGTTCAACCTTTTACGCCGGAATGCTGACGTCTCCACCGGTGGCGTGCAGATCATGAAGTTCGGTGAATATATTCACACCCTGTATGTGCCCACCAGTCTCAACCTGTGCAAGGTGCGCCCACTGCGTGGCACCTCGCTGTTCGTTCTGGACGCCAAGCTGGTGTTCAAACTGGTGGATAACTTCTTCGGCGGGGAGGGCAGGCACGCCAAGATTGAGGGCCGTGAATTCACGCCCACCGAAACCCGCATTGTCCAGATGGTTCTGAACCAGGTTTTCCACGACATGAAAGAAGCCTGGCATGCGGTCCTGCAGGTGGAATTCGAATACCTGAGCTCGGAAGTGAATCCGGCGATGGCCAATATTGTCAGCCCGAGTGAAGTGGTGGTGGTCAGTACCTTCCATATCGAACTGGATGGCGGTGGTGGTGAGCTGCACTTTGCTTTGCCCTATTCCATGATTGAGCCCATTCGGGATGTGCTGGATGCCGGGGTGCAGAGCGATATCGACGATGTTGATGAGCGGTGGGTCAACGCCCTGCAGGAAGACATCAAGGAAGTGAATGTTCCGATCAATACAACGGTTTGCCGGCGCAGGATATCACTTAGGGATATTGCCAGGATGAAGGCCGGGGATGTGATCCCTGTAGAAGTGCCCGAGCATTTGACGGTTACCGCCAATGGAATTCCGATCTACAAGGCCACACTGGGAACCCGAGACGGAAAGCTGGCGCTGAGAATTCATGAGCGGGCGACATTGCCCAAAGTAAAGAAACAACTGAAGGTGGGACGCAATGGCTGAGGACGACAAGAAAGACGATAAGGAGCTCAGCGAGGACGAAAAGCTGGCTGCTGAGTGGGAAGCTGCCATGGAGGAAACCGGCGGTTCTGAAGAGAGCGATGCGGATGGCCGTGAGGACGAATGGGCAGCCGCGATGGCCGAAGCCGAGGGAGCCGATGAGCCCGGGCAGGATGTCCGTGCCGCCCCGATGGAAGAATTCCCTGACGACGCAGGTATGGGGGGTAGCGGGGAAGCTCCGGATATCGACGTTATCCTCGATATTCCAGTGACCATCTCCATGGAAGTGGGCAACACCCAGATTCCAATCCGCAACCTGCTGCAGCTTAACCAGGGCTCTGTGATTGAGCTGGACAGACTGGCGGGCGAGCCTCTGGATGTGCTGGTGAATGGCACCTTGATTGCCCACGGCGAGGTTGTGATGGTGAATGAAAAGTTCGGTATCCGCCTGACCGATGTGATCAGCCCGGGTGAGCGCATCAAACGGTTGCAGAAGTAACATGGTGCGGTTTCTGAACGGCCTGGTGCCCCTTATTTTTGCTGTTCCAGCATTCGCTGAGGAGGCCAGTGCACCGGCTCGGGACGCTGGCCGAAACGCGCCGGATACTCTGGGGACCATTGTCAGCCTGGGCCTTGGGTTGCTGGCGGTTGTCGCGGTGATCTACGGCTGTGCCTGGCTGATCCGGCGTATGAACGGCATGACCGGCATGAATAACAACGCGATCAAGGTGGTCTCTGTGCTGGCCATTGGGGCCCGGGAGCGGATTGCCCTGGTGGAGGTGGGTGGCCAACAGATATTGCTGGGTATTACCCCTTCCACCATTCGAACCCTGCAGGTGTTCGACCACCCGGTTGTGGATTCCGCCAACCCTCCCACCGGTGAGTTTGCCCGCCGGTTACAGGGCATGATCGGCAAGTCCTGGTCGGCACCGGAAAGGAAAGACTGACGCTATGACCGTGGCCCTGCTCAAACGCTGTCTGCCATTGCTTGTGCTGTTCCCTGGGTTGTTGCTGGCGCCTGTGGCTTTTGCCGACCTGCCAGGCATTCCGGCCTTTACGGTGCAGCCTGGAGAAAACGGAACCGAGGAATACTCGGTCACCCTGCAAATCCTTGCGTTGATGACAGCACTGACCTTCCTGCCCGCGATGTTGATGATGATGACATCGTTCACCCGCATCATCGTGGTCTTCGCCATTCTCCGGCAGGCCCTGGGGTTGCAGGCAACGCCATCCAACCAGATTCTGCTGGGTTTGGCACTGTTCCTGAGTATTTTTATTATGAAACCAGTGCTGGAAGAGGCCAACCGGGTGGGGTTGCAGCCCTATATGCAGGAGGAGGTCACCTCCCTGGAAGCCGTGGAGCTGGCCAGCCAGCCGTTCCGCCGGTTCATGCTGGAGCAGACGCGGGAGTCAGATCTCGCGTTGTTTATGCGCATCGCCGATGTGCAGTATGAAACCCCCGAAGACGTTTCCTTCTGGGTGCTGATGCCGGCATTTGTGACCAGTGAACTCAAGACGGCGTTTCAGATCGGGTTTATTCTGTTCATACCCTTTCTAATCATCGATATGGTGGTGGCCAGTGTTCTGATGGCCATGGGTATGATGATGCTGTCGCCCATCATCATCTCCTTGCCATTTAAAATCATGCTCTTTGTTCTGGTGGATGGCTGGGCGCTGATCATGGGCACCCTTGCCGCCAGTTACGGGATATAGGAGGCCAGCCATGACCCCTGAGACCGTGATCGACATTTTGCGCGAAGCGCTCTGGATGATTGTTCTGTTGACGGCTGTCATTATCGGGCCGGGCCTGGTGATTGGTTTGGTCGTGAGTACCTTTCAGGCGGCAACCCAGATCAACGAGCAGACTCTGAGCTTTTTGCCCCGTCTGCTGGTAACACTCATCGTGATCATTGTCTGGGGACCCTGGATGCTTACCTTGCTGCTCGATCATGCCAATCGCCTGATATCCGGCATCCCTTTCCTGATCGGTTGACGGGATGGTACCGGCAGAACTCAGTGCAGACCTGATCAGCCAATGGGTGGGTCAACACCTGTGGCCGTTGTTCCGGCTGGCCAGCTTTTTGATGGTCATTCCCATTTTCGGTACCCAGCTGGTGCCCGCACGAGTGCGGCTTGGGCTGGCCCTGCTGATGACCGTGCTTATTGCTCCGTTGATTCCCGAAGTTCCCCAGGTTGAGGCGTTCAGCGCCGATGCCGTGGTGATCACCCTGCAGCAAATCCTGATCGGCGTTGGGCTGGGGTTTGCGCTGACGGCCCTTTGGCAGCTTTTCGTGATTGCCGGCCAGATGATCGCCATGCAGATGGGTCTTGGTTTTGCCTCCATGATGGACCCGGCCAATGGCGTCAACGTGCCGGTACTGGCGCAAATCTACACCATCACCATCACTCTGTTGTTTCTCGCTATGAACGGACACCTGGTGGCGTTCGAAGTGTTCATTGAGAGCTTCTACATCATGCCCATTGGCATGGAGGGGCTTGGCCAGGCGGGGGTGTGGGATCTTGCCCACCGGATCAGCTGGATGTTTGTCTCGGCCACTCTACTGGCACTGCCCGCCGTCACTGCCGTGCTCATCGTCAATATCTCCTTTGGCGTGATGACCCGCGCCGCTCCGCAGATGAATATCTTTGCCCTCGGTTTCCCTATTGGCCTGATTTTTGGATTGTTTGCTATCTGGGTGCTGCACGCCAATTTTCTGCCGCACTTTGAGCAGTACACCCGGGAAACCTTTGATTTTATGCGGCAGCTGCAGGGGCAACCATAGCCATGGCTGAAGAGAACGATAACAGCCAGGAGAAAACCGAAGAGCCGACCCCCCGACGACTTGAGAAAGCTAAGGAGGACGGCCAGACTGCCCGTTCGAAAGAGCTGGCCACCATGGCGGTGTTGCTGGCCGGGGCCGGGGGATTGTTGATGTTTGGTGGCGGCCTGGGCAATACCCTTGAAGGCATCATGCGCGACTCGTTTGTGATTGAGCGTGCCGCGATATACGACACCCGCCATATGAGTGTTCAGCTTATTCTGTCGGCCAAGGAGGCTGCCTTTGCCCTGTCGCCGATCCTGATCATGCTGCTGGTGGCCGCTATTGCAGGCTCTATCGGTATTGGGGGGCTGCTGTTCAGTGGCAAGGCCATTGCTCCGAAATTAAACCGGATAGATCCGATTAAGGGCCTGGGTCGAATGTTTTCCCTGCGTTCCCTGATCGAGCTGGTCAAGGCGATCGCGAAGGTAGGCTTGGTGCTTGCGGTCACTATACTGATTCTCAACCTTCGTACTGATGACCTGCTCGCAATCGCAGAGGAGCCGATAGTCCCGGCCATGGCCCATGTGGTTTGGACGGTGGGCTGGAGTTTTTTAATCCTGTCCTGCGCCACCATCATCATTGCCATGATTGATGTACCTTTCGAGATCTACGACCACCAGAAGAAGCTGCGTATGACCAAGCAGGAGGTGAAGGACGAGTACAAGGACACCGAGGGCAAGCCAGAGGTCAAAGGCAAGATTCGCCAGTTGCAGCGTGAGATGGCCCAGCGCCGGATGATGCAGGATGTGCCGACAGCCGATGTGGTGATTACCAACCCGACCCATTATGCGGTGGCGTTAAAGTACAACCAGGATTCGATGGGCGCGCCGGTGGTGGTGGCCAAGGGGGCGGATGAGATTGCCTTCAAGATTATGGAGATTGCCCGTGAGCACAAGGTAGAGATCCTGCGGACGCCGCCGCTGACCCGGGCGGTGTATCACAATACCGATGTGGGGCAGGAAATTCCCGACGGTTTGTATATGGCCATTGCTCAGGTGCTGGCTTATGTGTTCCAGCTTCGGCAGTTCCGCAAGGGGCGCGGGGCAAAACCGGGCATGCCTGATTTTCCGATTCCGCCGGAGATGCGGCGCGATATTTAGATCTTGGAGCTTGGCTCTGATTGTAGCCTGATGGTTTGGTGCGGCGAGCCGTCGGCATGGCCTCCCAAAAAACGCTACGAGCTCATCCATGAGCGCTTCGCTCCGGCCATCCATGGCCTACGAGATTTTTGGGAGGCCATGCCGACGGCTCGCGACCGAATTGGCCAGTATAGGAATCAGAGCGTTCGTGAATTGAATCGGACAACGCCGGGATGGAAATCCGGCGGCTGTTAGGGGAGAGAGGTCAGGCCGAGTTCGTATCGACCTGACCGGTTTCATTGCTTAAGCCTTGGGCTCCTGAATCCGCTTACCCCAGGCTTCTTTCTCGCCTGGCAGAATCAGGTTCAAGGCGATCGCGACAACCGCGCACAGAGCAATGCCTTCCAGCGTACCAACCACCATGTTGCCGATGCCGAATACCAGGGTCACGCCAACGATCACCAGGTTACGGGACTGGGACAGGTCTACCTGGTGGCGGATCAGGGTGTTCAGGCCGACCACGGCGATGGAGCCAAACAGCAGGCACAGGATGCCGCCCATAACCGGAACCGGAATGGTCTGCAGGGCTGCACCGAACTTGCCGACAAAGGCCAGGACGATGGCAGTACCGGCGGCCCACCACATGACTTTCGGGTTGAAGTTGCGGGTCAGCATCACGGCGCCGGTGACTTCGGAGTAGGTGGTGTTGGGTGGTCCGCCGAGCATGGAGGCGGCGCTGGTGGCCAGACCGTCGCCCAGCAGGGTGCGGTGCAGACCGGGTTTTTGCAGGTAGTTTTTGCGGGTGACGTTGCCGATGGCCAGTACGTCGCCGATGTGTTCAATGGCCGGGGCGATGGCGACCGGGATCATGAACAGGATGGCGCCCCAGCTAAAGGCGGGTGCGACGAAGTTGGGAACGGCAAACCACGGGGCCTCCTGGACCGGGGTGGTGTCTACAATGCCGGCGAACCAGGACAGGATGTAGCCAACGATCACCCCGAACATGATCGGGATGAGCCGGAAGATGCCCTTGGCCCAGACCGACATGACGATGGTGACGGCCAGGGAGATCATGGCGATGACAATGGCGGTGTTGTAGGGCACCAGTTCGGCGGCGCCGTCTCCGGTGCGGCCAGAGGCCATATGCACCGCCACCGATGCCAGTCCCAGGCCGATGGTCATAATCACCGGGGCGATGACCACAGGCGGCAGCAGGCGGGTGACAAAGCCCGTGCCCCGTGCCCGCACGGCGCCGGCGAGGATGATGTACAGGATGCCGGCCGCCATCAGGCCCCCAAGAGTTTCTTCCAGCCCGAAGCGGCCTTTGGCGGCGATGATTGGTGCGATAAAGGCAAAGGATGAGGCCAGGAAGATGGGAATCTGGCCGCCGGTGACTATGTGGAAAATCAGGGTGCCGACGCCGGCAGTAAACAGCGCCACGTTGGGGTCCAGCCCGGTGATCAGGGGCATCAATACCAGGGCGCCGAAGGCGACCAGTAGCATCTGGGAGCCGGCTAGTGCCTGCTTCCATACGGATTCATTGGTGTGTTCCTGCATGCTCAGACGTCCTTCTGCTTGGTGCCGAAGATCTTGTCACCGGCATCGCCCAGGCCAGGCAGGATGTAGCCTTTTTCGTTCAGGCGCTCATCAACAGAAGCGGTGTAGATGGAAACGTCCGGGTGTTTCTCCAGTACTTTCTCGATACCTTCCGGGGCGGCCACCAGCACCAGGGCCCGAATTTCGGTGCTGCCGGCTTTCTTGAGCAGGTCGATGGTGGAGATCATGGAGCCACCGGTGGCCAGCATAGGGTCGATGATCAGGGCCATACGCTGGTCCAGCTCGCCCACCAGTTTTTCCAGATAGGTTTCAGCTTCCAGGGTGTCTTCGTTACGGATCTGGCCTACCACGCTCACTCGTGCCACCGGGATCAGGCTCAGCACGCCGTCGAGCATGCCCAGGCCAGCGCGCAGAATCGGCACAATGGTGACTTTCTTGCCGTGAATCTGTTCCACGGTCACCGGCCCGGCCCAGCCATCAATGGTCTTTTCCTGCAGGTTGAAGTCTTTGGTCGCCTCGTAGGTCAGAAGCGCGCCAACTTCCTGTGCCAGTTCACGAAAATTCTTGGTGCTGATGTCTGCGCGGCGCATCAGGCCGAGTTTGTGGCGGATCAGGGGGTGCTTCACTTCGTGGATCGGCATTGGGGTCACCTGTGTGTTCGAATGTTCGGGCTTGGATTCGGATGCAATAAATGGCGCAAGGATACCGTATCTGGGCGCCTGCGTCAGGCGCTGGTCGTGCCGTAAATATCAAAAATTGTAAGGCCTGGTACGGTTCTTGCGATAATTCTCCCAGATTGGCGCGCCGCGTCAGATTTTCGACCCTGACAGTTCCGGAAAGCACGGCAGAGCGGAGAAGTATCCAGCATGGACAGAGCGTTAGTTCTGAGTAACGTCAAAACCCTGACGCGGGGCAGTATCGGTATTCCGCTGATGCTGATGGGTTTGTTGGGTATGATGATCCTGCCCATGCCGGCCTTCCTGCTGGATGTGTTTTTTACCTTCAACATCACTTTGTCCATCGTCATCCTGCTGGTGTGTGTGTACGCGCTTCGGCCCATGGAGTTTGCGTCGTTCCCGACGGTACTGCTGGTTGCCACGCTCCTGCGTCTGGGGTTGAACGTGGCCTCTACCCGGATTGTCCTGCTCAACGGTCACGAAGGTGGCGATGCCGCCGGTAAGGTGATCGAATCGTTCGGTGAGGTTCTGATCGGCGGTAACTACGCCGTTGGTCTGGTGGTGTTTGCCATCCTGATGATAATCAACTTCCTGGTAGTGACCAAGGGCGCCGGCCGGGTGTCGGAAGTCAGTGCCCGCTTTACCCTGGACGCCATGCCCGGCAAGCAGATGGCCATTGATGCGGATTTGAACGCGGGCCTGATCAACCAGGACGAGGCCAAAAGCCGCCGTTCGGAGATTGCCCAGGAAGCGGATTTCTATGGGTCTATGGATGGTGCGTCCAAGTTTGTGAAGGGCGATGCCATTGCGGGGTTGCTGATTCTTGCGATCAATATCATCGGTGGTATCTCGATCGGCATGCTCCAGCATGGCCTGGACTTTGGCCTGGCGATGCAGCGGTACGCGCTGCTGACCATCGGTGACGGCCTGGTTGCCCAGATTCCATCACTGTTGCTGTCTACTTCCGCTGCCATCATGGTAACGCGGGTAACGGCCAGCCAGGACATGGGCGGGCAGATCATTCATCAGATGTTCAACGCGCCGAAGGCCATCGGTATTGCCGCCGTCATCCTGATTATCCTGGGCCTGATTCCGGGCATGCCCCATGTTGCCTTCCTTGGATTGGGCAGCCTTGCGGCCGGTGCGGCCTGGCTGATCTGGAAAAAGCAAAGCCAGACTGTGGAAGAAGAGGGCGTTTACGCCGGTCGTGGCGGCATGGCTGGTGGAGCGCCCCGTGCCGGTGGCGAGGTGGTTCAGGATCGGTCCGGCGCAGAAGGACAGGCGCTGCCGGCGCCCGGTGAAACCCGGGAGCTGGGCTGGGATGATGTGGCGACCGTTGACATCGTTGGTCTGGAAGTGGGCTACCGGCTGATTCCTCTGGTCGATAAATCCCAGGGCGGGCAGCTGCTCAGTCGCATCAAGGGGGTTCGCAAAAAACTGTCTCAGGATCTGGGTTTCCTGATGCCGTCAGTGCACATTCGGGACAATCTGGACCTTATGCCGAACGTCTATCGCATTACCCTGATGGGTGTGACCATTGCCGAGGCGGAGATTCACCCGGAACGTGAGCTGGCCATTGATCCGGGTCAGGTGTTCGGCAAGGTGGAAGGCATTGCCGGCAAAGACCCGGCCTTCGGCCTGGATGCCATCTGGATTGAGCCTGACAAGAAAGACCAGGCCCAGACTCTGGGCTACACCGTGGTGGATGCCAGCACGGTGGTGGCTACCCACCTTAACCAGATTCTGCAAAAGCACGCCCATGAACTTATCGGCCATGAAGAGGCCCAGAAGTGGCTGGACCAGTTGGAGAAAATGGCCCCGAAACTGGCTGAGGAGCTGGTGCCTACGACGATTTCCGTGAGCGTCCTGTTGCGGGTGCTTCAGAATCTGCTCCGGGAAGAAGTGCCGGTCAGGGATATGCGCTCCATTGCCGAAGCCATCGTTAACGTCCATCCCAGAAGCCAGGACCCGAAACTGTTGACCACCCTGGCTCGCCAGGCGCTGCGCCGAATGATCGTTCAGAGCATCTGTGGCAATGACACCGAGATACCGGTGATCACTCTGGATCCAGACCTGGAACAGTTGTTGCTTAAGTCAGTTCAGCAGAGTCAACAATCCGGCGGACAGGACGATATTGGCCTGGTGCTTGAGCCCAATATGGTGGAAAAGCTGCAGCGGTCCCTTCAGGACAGTGTTCAGCGCCAGGAAATGCTGGGCAAGCCGGCGATTCTTCTGGTTTCCGGGCCCTTGCGGCCAGTGCTGGCAAAGTTTGCCAGTTATGGGGTAGAGCGTTTGCATGTGCTCTCGTACCAGGAAATTCCGGATAACAAACAGATCACGATAGTCGCCTCTGTTGGTCAGTAAGGCCGGCAGGGCAAGGCGAGCACCCGATTCGGGCACGCCGGTGGAGGATGAAACGCTATGAAAGTACAACGGTTTTTTGCAAAGACCATGGCCGAAGCCCTGAAACAGGTCAGTCATGAGATGGGACCGGATGCCGTTATTTTGTCCAATCGCCGGGTGGACGGAGGCGTCGAAATTGTGACGGCCCTGGACTATGACGAAAATATGGCACGCCAGCGCCTTGGCGAGAGAGCGGCACAGGCCACCAACGGCTCCCGCCTGGCGGAGCTGCAGGCAGACCAGCATCGTCGGCTGGAAGAAGAGTTGAACCGATCACGCAATCGCATTCGCGAAGTGCGGGAGAAGCGGGCGGGTATCGGCGCGGAATATGATCGTGCACTGGCTGACGATCGGCCGGCTGCCGACTGGTCAGGTGAGCTGGCTGGCGGGTCGACCTCGGTGGGCAATGCAGGTGGCCGGCCAGCGGCGGGCTACTCGGATGAGTTGGCGAGCATGAGAGCGGAAATCAACTCCCTGAGAGAGATGGTCAGCGGCCGTACCTCGGTACCCGAGAAGCCTGCCGTCGCGGCATCCAATGCAGTTCAGCAGAGGCTTGCAGAGCGGCTGCAGGAATTTGGCCTGGGCGCGGAGCTGGCAACCTCTCTGTCTCGTCAGCATCGCGCCGGCAGGTTGGAAGACGGTTGGAAGCAATCCCTGAAGATGCTGGCCACCGGCGTACGTACCGCTCGGGAACACTGGCTTCAGGCCGGCGGCGTCTATGCGCTGGTGGGGCCAACCGGGTCTGGGAAGACCACCACCATTGGCAAGCTGGCAGCTCAATATGTACTGGAGCATGGGCCGGATTCCCTGGCGTTGGTCACCACCGATCGCTACCGGGTGGCAGCCCATGAACAGCTGTTCGTGTTTGGCCGTATTCTCAATGTGCCGGTTCGGGTTGTGGACGAGAGTCATTCCCTGGATGACATTCTGGAGGAATTGTCAGATCGGCACCTGGTTCTGATTGATACCGCCGGGCTGACCAGCTCGGATCGCGGTTATCAGGAACAGCTGGCGGAGTTGGCCCGGAGCGATCACAATGTCCGTACCCATCTGGTCGTGTCTGCCACCAGCCAGCCGCGCATCATGAAATCCGTGTGGCATTGCTATAAGATGGCAAACCTTGCAGGCTGCGTCATGACCAAGATTGACGAAGCGCTGACACTGGGTGAGTCTTTGGGCTTTGTCATGGAAACCGGCCTGCCAGTGGCGTGGTATACCGATGGCCAGAAGATTCCCGAAGACCTGCACCGGGCAGAGGCCATTCCTCTGGTGCGGTTGGGCGTAGAACGCCTGAAAACAATGCAGCACGGCCAGGCCGTTGCAGAAGGGGCCTGAGGCCCGGTGGTACAGCCGGTGCGCTGCCGTTTGTGCCCACACAAGAACGCAGTAAGAGACTGATAACAGTATGAGCAGACCACATCCGGTTCAGGTGATTGCGGTTACCGGCGGCAAGGGCGGTGTCGGCAAGAGTAATGTGTCCGTCAACCTCGGTATCGCGCTGGCCCAGAAAGGCCGACGGGTGGTGTTGCTGGATGCAGACCTTGGCCTTGCCAATATCGACGTGCTGTTGGGCATTACCGCCAATCGCAACCTGCAGGATGTGCTCAGTGGCGAGTGCGACCTCAAGGACGTGCTGGTCAACGGCCCGGGTGGTATCAAGATTGTCCCCGCATCGTCCGGCACCCAGCGTATGACCCAGTTGAGCCCGATGGAACATGCGGGGCTGATCAACGCCTTCAGCGAGCTGGGTGACCAGATTGATGTGCTGATTGTTGACACTGCAGCCGGTATTTCCGAGTCCGTCGTCAGTTTCCTGCGGGCCTCCCAGGAATTGCTGCTGGTGGTGTGCGATGAGCCTACCTCGATCACCGATGCCTATGCCCTGATCAAACTGATGAATCGCGACTACGGCACCAACCGTTTCCGTATTCTGGCGAATCAGGTGCGAAACGAGCAGGAAGGCCGGCATCTGTATGAAAAACTGACCCGTGTCACCGAGCGTTTCCTTGATGTAGCACTACAATATGTAGGTATCGTGCCTTACGACGAAGCCGTCAAAAAAGCCGTCCAGCGGCAGCGGGCCGTTCTGGATGCCTATCCACGGGCCAAGGCGTCGCTGGCGATCCGTGCCCTGGCAGAGAAAGTGGACAGCTGGCCGCTGCCATCATCGCCAAGAGGGCATCTGGAGTTTTTCGTGGAGAGGCTCGTCGAAGTCTGATCTGAATCCAGTCCTATAAGAAAACCGGATACATGACATTGGCGAAAAACCTGGGAATCTACCATCAGGCTGGCGCAAAAGGCCCCTCTCAGCTGATTGAGGAGCATGCGCCGCTGGTCAAGAAAATCGCCCTACACTTGATGGCCCGTTTGCCGGCTTCGGTCCAGCTTGAAGATCTCATGCAGGCGGGCATGATCGGCCTGCTGGAAGCTGCGCAACGCTATTCCACCGGCAAGGGTGCCACCTTTGAAACCTACGCAGGTATTCGTATCCGCGGTGCCATGGTGGATGAAATCCGCAAGGGCGACTGGGTTCCCCGCTCCGTTCACCGCAATGCCCGCCGTATCGCCGCAGCCATCAAGACGGTTGAAGACCGCACCGGGCGCGAGGCCCAGGATGTTGATGTTGCCGAAGAGTTGGGCATTGAGCTGTCGGAATATCATGCCTCCCTGGCAGACGCCAACAGTGGCCGACTTTTTAGCCTTGATGAGCTCAATGAATCCGGGGAGCTGCCGATAGAAGAAACAGAGGCCAGCGATAATCCCCTGGATGGCATTGCATCAAATGCATTCCAGAAAAGCCTGGCAGAGGCAATCGAAGAGCTTCCTGAGCGAGAAAAGCTGGTGTTGAGCCTCTACTACCAGGAAGAGCTCAACCTGAAGGAAATTGGCGCGGTGCTTGGCGTCAGCGAGAGCCGGGTCAGCCAGATTCATAGCCAGGCGGCCCTTCGTCTCAGGGGACGGTTGTCCGATTGGCGGGAAGACGAGCCAGAATAAACCGGGCCGGCGCTGACCGCGCGGCGCGTAACTGTGTAGATTTTGGTAACCGGCGCTTTACAACGCGGCCAAACAACACACAATAAGCGGTTAAAGCAGCGGCCTGCTAGACTTTCAAAAGGCTTAATGAAATCCGGGTGTTACTGACTGGAGGTCCCATTGGACAAAAACATGAAAATTCTCATTGTGGATGACTTTTCCACAATGCGGCGAATCATCAAGAATCTGCTGCGCGATCTTGGCTTCACCAATACGGATGAAGCGGACGATGGCAACACTGCCTTGCCCATGCTCAGGAGCGGCAAGTACGACTTCCTGGTGACCGACTGGAACATGCCAGGCATGTCGGGTTTTGATCTGCTCAAGGCGGTGCGGGCAGACGAGAACCTGAAGAACCTGCCGGTGCTGATGGTAACTGCGGAGGCCAAGCGTGACCAGATTGTGGCGGCGGCCCAGGCCGGCGTTAACGGGTACGTCGTCAAACCGTTTACTGCTGCCGTTCTCAAGGAAAAGATTGAGAAGATCTTCGAGCGAATCCAGTAACCAGAGGTCGGATGGCTGTCATGACTGACAAGAACGAGAACCATCAGGGCCTCGACCCGGAGGTAACCGAAAAGCTCCAGCAGCAGAGTTCGGAGTTGGCCGAATGCATCAGTTCCGGTAACTACGCCCGGGCAATGTCGGTGATCAACGAGCTAAGTGAAGTTCGCGACCAGAGCCTCTATCGGGAAGTGGGGCGGTTGACCCGGAGCCTGCACGAGGCTATCCGGAATTTTCAGATAGACGCCCGCAGTGCCGAGCAGAAAGAAGTCTTGTCCAAGATGTCCGATGCCTCGGATCGGCTGGCCTACGTTGTCCAGATGACCAGCCAGGCGGCCAATCGCACCATGGACCTGGTCGAAGAAAGCATGCCGGTGGCGCACACCATGCGCGACGAAGCGACCGCCCTGCGAGACGAATGGCAGCGGTTGCGCCGTCGGGAAATGGAGCCGGCAGAATTCCGGGAACTGTACGGACGCATTGATCGCTTCTTTGCGGGCCTGGCGACAGATTCCGATACCCTGTACAGCAATCTGTCTGAAGTCCTTCTGGCCCAGGACTTTCAGGATCTTACCGGGCAGGTTATCCAGAAAGTCACGGCCCTTGTGAAAGAAGTCGAAGAGAACCTGCTTGGCCTGGTGGTGATGGCCAGCCACGTGGACCAGCTCACCGGCACTGTGCACCAGATTGAAGAAAAAGAAGAATCGGCCGAAAAAGGGGTAGGGCCTCAGATCAAGGCTGAGGAGCGTGATGATGTAGTTTCGGGGCAGGACGACGTTGATGACCTGTTATCCAGTCTCGGTTTCTGAACGATTATAGAGGGTGACGCATGGCGTTTGATGCCGACGAAGAGATCCTGCAGGACTTCCTGGTTGAGGCCGGCGAGATTCTCGAAAAGCTGTCCGAGCAGCTGGTAGATCTTGAGCAGCATCCGGATGACAGCAACCTGCTCAACGCCATCTTCCGTGGTTTCCACACGGTCAAGGGCGGTGCCGGGTTCCTGCAGCTCGAAGCGCTGGTCAACTGCTGTCACTCTGCGGAAAATGTGTTCGATATCCTTCGCAACCACAAGCGCAAGGTTACCTCCGAATTGATGGACGTGGTGCTGGAAGCCCTGGACCACGTCAACGCCATGTTTGATCAGGTTCGTAACCGTGAAGAGCCGACGCCGGCTCCGGACGAATTGATCGCCGCGCTGGATGAACTTGCCAAGCCGGAAGGCGACACGGCAGCGCCGGTAACGCCAACCCCAGAACCCGAACCTGCCGTGGGTGCGGGCAATGATTCCGGTGATATTACCGACGAAGAGTTTGAGCAACTGCTGGATGCCCTGGCCGATGAAAAAGGTGCGGAGCAACAGCCGGCGGCCGCACCGGAAAACACCTCCGCCAATGACGCCGGATCAGACGGCGACGAGATCACCGACGACGAATTTGAAGCCCTGCTGGATCAGTTGCACGGCAAAGGCCAGTTTGCCGGCGCCCCGGTTGTTGATAACGACACCCCGCCGGAGCCGGAACCAGAAGAACCGGCAAAATCATCCACTGGTGATGATCTGATCACCGATGACGAGTTTGAAAATCTGCTGGATGAGCTGCACGGCAAAGGCAAGAGCCCTGGTGCAGCCCCCGCAGGGGAGACCAAACCTGAGCCTGCGGCCAGGCCTGAGCCAAAGAAGCCGGAGCCAAAACAACCGGAACCCGCCAAGCAGGAAGCCAAACCGGCAGCCCCCGCCGCTCCGGCAAGAGATGCGGCGCCCACAGCTGAGACCACCGTGCGGGTGGATACCAAGCGCCTTGACGACATCATGAATATGGTGGGTGAGCTGGTGCTGGTCCGTAATCGTCTGCAGCGTCTGGGCTCCGAGAGCGAAGATGAACATATGCACAAGGCGGTCGCCAACCTCGACGTGGTGACCACCGATTTGCAGGCGGCGGTCATGCAGACCCGCATGCAACCGATCAAAAAGGTATTCGGGCGCTTCCCACGGGTGGTACGAGACCTGGCCCGAGGGCTGAAGAAAGAAATCAACCTGGTGATGCACGGGGAAGAAACCGACCTGGACAAGAACCTGGTCGAAGCGCTGTCCGACCCGCTGGTTCACCTGGTAAGAAACTCCGTTGATCATGGCATTGAAATGCCAGAGGTGCGAGAGAAGGCCGGTAAGCCCCGTGCTGGCACCGTTACCCTGTCAGCGGAACAGGAGGGGGATCATATCCTGCTTTCCATCTCTGACGATGGCGCGGGTATGAACCCTGATGTTCTGCGCCGAAAAGCGGTGGAGAAGGGGCTGTACGACCAGGATGCAGCGGATCGACTGACCGATAACGAGTGTTTTAACCTGATTTTTGCCGCCGGTTTCTCGACCAAGGAACAGATATCCGATGTGTCTGGCCGGGGCGTGGGCATGGACGTGGTGAAAACCAAGATCGGCCAACTTAACGGCCAGATCAACATCGTGTCTGAACAGGGCAAGGGCACCAGCATTCTTATCAAGGTGCCGCTCACCCTGGCGATCATGCCTACGCTGATGATCATGCTGGGCGATCAGTCCTTCGCCTTGCCCCTGGTGAACGTGGTTGAAATTTTCCATCTCGATCTGTCGAAAACGAACATCGTCGATGGCCGGGAATGCATCGTGGTTCGTGACAAGGTATTCCCGCTGTTCCACATCAAGCGCTGGCTGGTACATGGCGCGGCTGGTCAGAAAGAGCCGGAAAACGCCCATGTGGTGATTGTGGCCATGGGTACAAAGCAGGTCGGGTTCGTGGTGGACCAGCTGATCGGCCAGGAAGAGGTGGTGATCAAGCCCCTGGGGCGGGCGTTACAGGGTACGCCCGGTATGGCCGGGGCCACCATCACCGGTGACGGCCGCATTGCCCTGATTATTGACGTACCCAGCCTTCTTCAACATTACGGTTAGCGGTGCCAGGGCAGACAACATGCAGGATTGTTTAGGAGAAATGGATGACAGTTTCTGTCCTGGTTGTTGATGATTCAGGGTTCTTTCGCAAACGGCTGACGGAAATCCTCACGGCCTCGGGGCAGATCGAGGTTGTCGGTGCGGCAACCAATGGTCGTGAAGGGGTGGAGCTGGCCGAAAAGCTGCGCCCTGATGTGATTACCATGGACTACGAAATGCCCGTGATGGATGGCATTTCGGCGGTTCGTTTAATCATGAAAAAGCACCCGACCCCGGTGTTGATGTTCTCCTCTCTGACGTATGAGGGCGCGCGGGTTACTCTGGATGCCCTGGAAGCCGGGGCAGTGGACTTCCTGCCCAAGAACTTCGAGGAAATTGCCCGGGATACCAGCCAACTTCAGAAAATCCTCATCGATCGGATTCTTGACGTGGCCGGCAGCAAGCCCGGCGGTCGTTCTGCGGCTCCGGTTGCGCGCCCGGCAGCGCCGCGTCACGGGGTTTCGCGCCCGGCAGCGCCGCAGCCTCCAGAGCGGCCCGCCAGACCGGTAACCCGCGACCGCTCAGCCCCGGTCCAGCCAGAGCCGACCCGCGAGCCGGAAACGCCAAGGCGGCCCTCCCGGAAAGCCGCACCAAGACATTACAGCGTGGTTGCAATTGGCACTTCCACAGGAGGACCGGTGGCGCTGCAGAAGGTCTTGGCCGCACTGCCGGCGTCGTTCCCGGCTCCCATTGTGCTGGTGCAGCACATGCCTGCCAGTTTTACCCCGGCTTTTGCCGAGCGCCTGAACAAACTTTGCCGTATTCAGGTCAAGCAGGCAGAGGATGGCGATATCCTGAAGCCTGGTCATGCCCTGTTGGCGCCCGGCGGCAAGCAAATGATGATCGAAAATCGTGGCGGTCAGGCGAGGGTCAGGATCCTGCCGGGTGACGAACGGCTGAACTACAAACCCTGTGTGGATGTCACTTTCGGTTCTCTTGCCCGCAGCTTCCCGGGAAAAACCCTGGGCGTCATCCTGACGGGAATGGGAGCAGACGGTAAGGAAGGCTGCCGGATGATGAAGCAGTCCGGTTCGGTGGTCTGGTCCCAGGACGAGAAATCCTCGGTGATCTACGGCATGCCCATGGCCGTCGCCAAGGCCGGATTGAGTGACGAAATCCTGCCGCTTGATGAAGTGGGCCCCCGGCTGGTTGAAGGCGTGAGCTGATGGATATTCTGAGCCTGCTGGGCATCATCCTTGCCTTTGTAGCCATCCTGGGTGGCAATCTGCTCGAAGGTGGTGCCGTCGGCTCCCTGTTCAATGGGCCTGCCGGGCTGATCGTGGTTGGGGGCACACTGGCGGCCACTATTCTGCAAACCTCCTGGCCCATGCTCAAACGGGCCATGACACAGATTCGCTGGGTATTCGTTCCGCCCTACATCAGCCTGGAAGATGGCATTGGCAAGGTCATTGACTGGAGCGTCAAAGCTCGTAAGCAGGGTTTGCTGGGCCTTGAAGGCCTGGCAGAGCGGGAGCCGGAGAAATTTGCCCGCAAGGGGCTGCAATTACTGGTTGATGGCGCTGAGCCGGAAGCCATCCGCAGCATTATGGAAGTGGATCTGGAATCCCGTGAACAGCGGGACCTTGAGGCGGCGCGAATCTATGAAGCCATGGGTGGTTATTCGCCGACGATCGGTATCATCGGGGCGGTCATGGGCCTGATTCAGGTGATGACCAACCTTGAAGACCCGCAGTCTCTGGGTAGCGGCATTGCTACCGCGTTTGTAGCCACCATCTACGGCGTGGCCCTGGCCAACCTGCTGTTTTTCCCTGTCGCCAACAAGTTGCGAAGTATCGTCAAGGAACGTACCCGCTACGAAGACATGATGATCGATGGCATCATCGCCATCGCTGAGGGTGAGAACCCGAAATCCATTGAACTGAGGCTGCGGGGCTTCCTGCAGTAATCAGGACGGAATAGCCTATGCGCCGGCGCAGACAACCCCAGGATGACCTGCACAACAAGGAGCGTTGGCTGATTTCCTACGCGGATTTCATCACGCTTCTGTTCGCTTTTTTTGTTGTCATGTACTCGGTGTCTTCCGTTAACGAGGGTAAATACAAAGTTCTGTCCGAAACCCTGACAGGCGTGTTTAACGCCCCCCAGCGCTCGGTGCAGCCTGTCCAGGTGGGCGACCAGCCACTGCGGGCCCCGACCAGTTCACCAGAAGACGTCATTCCCCCGCCAGTCACCGAAGCCCCTCGCAATCCTCAACTGGATGCCGAGAGCCGCACACAAGCCCTCAGAACCATGGCAGATCAACTGACTATGGAGTTTGATGAACTGATCAGTCAGGGCGTGGTCAGCCTGGAAACCAATGAACACTGGCTGGAGCTCAACCTGCCAAACAGCATGCTGTTCAGTAGTGGCGACGCCGAACCTCACTACGATGCATTCCAGGTCATCGAAAAAATCGCGACAGTGCTTCGCAACCGCGATAACGCGGTCAAGGTGGAAGGGTTTACCGATAACCAGCCAATAAGAACCAGCCGGTTTCCATCCAATTGGGAGCTTTCCAGCGCCAGGGCATCGGCCGTGGCTCGTATGTTGATGATGGAAGGTGTAGAGCCCGAACGTCTGGCGGCGGTGGGTTACGGCCAGTACCAGCCGGTAGCGAGAAACGACACCGAAGAAGGGCGGCGCCGTAATCGCCGGGTTGTGCTTCTGATTTCCCGAGACGCCAGTATTCGTGGTGCCGTTCGCTAATCTGCCGGTGGCAGATGCGTATGGCCGAACTGGCACGCTTACTGTATTACAGTCTTTTTATCATCCGGATCGGCAAAGGCTTGCCGCGTAAAACGGACAGCGGACAGTCAAGTTCCGGGCCAGCGTGCCGATATGGTCAGTAGCGGCCGGTATTTCTGTCGGGCATAGCCAAACTGGAGTAACAAGAGTGCGAATCTGGGCTGTAGCCAATCAAAAAGGTGGTGTAGGTAAGACAACCTCGGTGGTAGCCCTGGGCGGGTTGTTGGCCGAACGCGGCAAACGCGTGCTGGTGGTCGACCTTGACCCCCATGGCTCTCTGACCAGCTGGTTCGGGTATGACCCCGATTCGCTGGCGCACAGCGTATTCGATCTGTTCCAGCACCAGGGCAAGGTACCGGAAGGCCTGCCTGCCCAGCTGATTACCGAGACCAGTTGTCCGAATCTGTCGTTGCTGCCGGCCAGCACAGCCCTGGCCACCCTTGAGCGTCGGATGATTGGCGTGGAGGGGATGGGGTTGATTGTTTCCCGGGCCCTGGCGCAACTCTGGGATGACTTTGATTACGTGATTCTGGACAACACCCCGTCGTTGGGCGTGCTGATGGTCAATGCCCTGGCGGCGGCCCAGCATCTGATTATTCCGGTACAGACCGAGTTTCTGGCGATCAAGGGCCTGGAGCGCATGCTGCACACCCTGCAAATGATCATGCGTTCCCAGAAGAACGAATTGGCGTACACCATTGTGCCCACGCTCTATGATCGCCGTACCCAGGCCTCAGTGAAGAGCCTGAATCTGTTGCGTAAAACCTACGGCGACAAGCTCTGGCGTTTTGCCATTCCGGTGGACACCAAGTTCCGGGATGCCAGCCAGGCCGGTGTTATTCCATCGGCACTGGATGCAGACACCCATGGCGTTCGAGCCTACCGGCATCTGCTTGACGATGTTCTGGCGTTAACCGCTACCGCGAAGGAGCGGCAGCATGGCTGACAAAAAAATGACACAGCTGGCGGCGCCTGACGCGGCGATTGCCAGCTACCTCGACGAGCTTCTGCACACGGCAACCAGCAGCGCCCAGGTGCAAGAGCCGGAAAAGGTTCAGTCAGCGCCTGGGCCGAAGACTGAAACCAGAACCCGAGTCCGGGAAAAACCGGCCGAGATCATGAAGCCGGCGCCCGCACCGCCGATTACCGCAGACCCTGTGCCGCCCCGGCGGCAAGAGGTCCGGCAGCCAGAGGCCGACGTGGTACCCAGCCCGGAGCCACCGACCCGGCCAGAGTGGTCCCAGGGGCCGTTTGAGTGCCTGATCTTTACAGTAGCGGGCCTGCAGCTTGCGGTGCCCTTGGTACTGCTTGGTGCCATTCATCGAATTGAAGAGGAAATCCGGCCCATTCCCGGCAGCCCCCGGTGGTATATGGGTATTCGCCCGGATCGAGACCATAATTTGCGGGTGGTCGACACTGCGGAATGGATTATGGCCGGGCGGGTGCCTGCCGGTGCCAGGGATAACTATCGGTTTGTGATCCGTCTGGATGACAGCGATTGGGGCCTGGCCTGTGACGATGTTGCCCAGTCGTTTACGCTCAAGCCAGATGAGGTGCGCTGGCGCACCGCGCGGAGCAAGCGGCCCTGGTTAGCGGGTACGGTGATTGATCATATGTGTGCATTGATTGATGTCAGAACCATGGCCCACCTGTTGGTGAGGGCGGAGCGGGAGCACCATCTGGATCTGAGTTGAGGTGGCCGCGCACAGGCGGACACTGTACAGATTGGTTACTGAAAGAAACCGTGCAAGGCTGGCACGGTTTGTGCCCTTAACTATAGTATTGGGCACTGATGATGAATTTTTGACGATCAGGTTGCCCGCCGGGCAGCCGAGAAGGAGAGAGCGCTATGGCATCCCCGAGCGGACAAGTAAATCAGGCCCATGATGATCAGGTACTGCAGTACGTGACCTTCCGCCTGGATGATGAGACCTACGGCATCAACGTGATGCAGATCCAGGAAGTACTTCGGTACACCGAGATTGCTCCGGTACCGGGTGCTCCGGATTACGTGCTGGGCATCATCAACCTGCGGGGCAACGTGGTTACGGTGATTGACACCCGCCGGCGATTTGGCTTGGCGGACGCAGAAGTGACGGATGCCACGCGGATTGTGGTGATGGAATCTTCCAGCCAGGTTATGGGTATTCTGGTGGATTCAGTGGCGGAAGTCGTCTATCTGAAAGCCAGTGAAATTGAAACTGCACCAAACGTGGGTAACGAGGAAAGTGCCAAGTTTATCCAGGGCGTGTGCAACAAGAATGGCGAGCTGATTATTCTCGTCGAGTTCGACAAAATGCTGTCAGACCACGAGTGGGCTGAAATCGCATCGCTGTAAGGGCCTCTCCTTCCAGCGCTCCCGATGGACGTCTTCCGTGGTAAATCACTAGGGAGACGTCTGTCATGAGTTATACCATTCCTTCCTGGCTCCCCTGGGGCCTCACTGCAGTCGCGATCGGCCTGGTGCTGGTTCAGAGTGTTATCCATGGTCGTCAGATCCGCGCCTTGCGGGCCTCTGTTAAACAGCGTTGCGACACTCTCGGCCGCGAATTGCACGCCACAACCAGCGGCAGTATGGGCGTCGGCCAGCGTCTGGTGGCGTGCGAGCGGCAACTGCATGAATTGCGTAACGCCCTGGATGAGATGCGCCAGAATGACCCGCTGAGAATTTCCTATGACGAAGCGGCCCGTCTGGTTGATCTTGGTGCGGATATCGACGATCTTATGAATACGTGCGGAATATCCCGTCCCGAGGCCGAACTGGTGTCAGCGCTTAAGAAACGTCAGGCGGCCTGATCCAAAGCTGTCACAGGCGTTGCTGAATGAAGAAACCCTACCCGAGAGCCGTCGAGGCTCTCAATGCAGTAGACCGGCGGGCGTTCGTCTCCGGTGTTGACCTTGGTCCGTCGATTACCGGCCACTCCATTCCCAGGGAAGAAACCGTTGAGCATTTGCTGGCACTTTGCCCGGAAATAGAGCCGGATCAAGTGGTGATGCACATTGGCGGCGGCTCTGGCTATCTCACCGCCGTGCTCGCCGAACTTGCCTACCGTGTGCTTTATGTGGACCGCAACCCCGTGCTTGCCGAGAAGGCCAGAGAGCGTTTTACCCTCGGAGGTAAACACAACGTCGAGGTGCTGGTTGCTGATGCGGGTAATGGGATACCAACCGACGAGTTATGCGACCTGATCCTGTGCACCACCTTTATTTCCGATCCGGCGGCGCTGGTGACCGTTTTGCGGGATGGCGCCAAACTGGTGTGCCTGGAAGGCCGGGCGGGCCCGGTGCCAAGCCTGGCCATGTTTCAGCGCAGTGGCGCCCGAATTGAACGGGTCCGAACCCTGGGCTGGGTGGACTTCAATCGCAATGCCGAACAGATCCTGATTGATCTGGGAATTGTGGACGAAGCGGTTCTGGCCCAGGCCCGGGCGGAAGCAGCTGGAAAGAATGAACGTATTCTGGATGTGGTCCGGCGCAAGCTGAACCTGGAGGAGATTGACCTGTATCGGTCCCTGGCTCAGCAGCGGGGAATGACCTTTACCGATGCCGACGATGTGCTGGGCAGCCTGCAAACCGAGCTATTCAGACGGTTCTCCCGCACGTTTCTCGATCTTTCCCGGATGATCCCGGTGGCAGAGGAAGACGGTAGCCTGACGGTGGTCACCGATGACCCTGACGCACGCACCGATCAACTCGAACGCCTGACACCCAGGCACAGGATTACCTGCCTGCTGGTCACGCCAACCGATTTCCGCAGGATCTGGTCAGCACTGGATCTGACGGTCAAGGGCAGCCGGTTTGTCGCAGAGCACGGTAAGACCGTTCCGGACAGCGAGAGTGAACGGTCCCGGGACCTGCTGGGTGAGGATAAGGGTAACAACCGGAGTATCAGCCCCTACCTGGTATCGGTGTATGAGGCGATACTGCTGGACGCCGTCAGCGAGAAAGCCAGCGACATTCACATCGAGCAGTACGAAAACCGGGTTCGCATCCGGTTGCGGGTGGATGGAGAGTTACGCGACCTGCCGCAGTATCAGTTATCTGCCCGTGAAATCCGGGGGGTGATCAATGTGATCAAACTGCGGGCCGAACTCAATATTGCGGAACATCGTTTGCCCCAGGGCGGGCGCTCCCGGTTGCAACTGGGTGATACGTCGTACGATCTCAGAATCCAGACCCAGCCATCTTTGCATGGCGAAAATGCCGTTATTCGGTTATTGCCCCAGACCGGACGGGCCATGACCATCGCCGAGCTGGGCATGTCAGCAGCCATTGGCAGCCGCTACCAGCGCTTGCTGGATAACCCGGCGGGCCTGGTGCTGGTGGTCGGGCCGACCGGTTCGGGTAAATCGACCACCCTGTATGCGGGCTTGCAGAACCTTGCCGACGACGGGCGCCGTAAGGTGATCACGGTAGAAGATCCCATCGAGTATTCCATCGACAATATCCAGCAAACCCGCGTTCGGGCGGACATTGGTTTCAGCTTCGCTGATGCCATGCGAGCGTTCGTGCGTGAAGATCCAGATGTCATTCTGGTGGGCGAGATCCGGGACCAGGAGACGGCCCTGGAAGCCATTCGAGCCTCCCAGACCGGGCACGTGGTGCTGTCGACACTGCACTGTAACGACGCCGTGGATTCACTCCAGCGCCTGTACGATCTCGGGGTTCACCCCAACTCCATCGCCGGGGAGCTGCTTGCAGTGATTGCCCAGCGCCTGGCCAAGCGCATCTGCAAACATTGCCGTCGGCCCGCAAAACCTGACCCTGCCATTCTGGCCGAGGTGTTTCCGGATGGCGCCCCTGCAGACTTTCGGTGTTTCGAGGGTAAAGGCTGCGACAAATGCAACGGCCGTGGCACCCAGGGGCGGGTGGCCATTATTGAGTATATGGAGGTGGAAGCCGATATCCGGAACGCCATCTCCAGCCAGCCACCGATCGGTGAGCTGCGTTGGCGGGCACTGGATGCCGGCCTGGTAACCATGCGGGACAGCGCGCTCGATCACGTTATCGAGGGGATTATCCCGTTGTCTGAGCTGCCGCGCATCCTACCGAGGGAGCGTATGGCACCGGAAGTACGCGGTGGCCGCAGGAGTACCGGATGAAACAGAATAAGCAAGCAGTCCGTTCTGCCCAGAGGGAACCGGCAGAGGTGACCTATCGGGAAGAGCTCGAAAAACTGGTCGCCATGGACCAGGGGCCGGTTCCGCCGGGCTGGAAGATGTCACCCCGTGGGGTGGAAAAGTTCCTGCTGGGGGATGGGGAGCTGGGTATAGAGCGTAAGTTCGTCGCGGACCGTGGTGTGGTCATCCGAATCATTATTTCCCTGTGCACCAACCGCGGATGCCTGCTGGTCGGCGAACCGGGTACGGCCAAATCCTGGTTGTCGGAGTTGTTGGCCGCAGCCATCTCCGGTAACTCTACGCTGACGCTTCAGGGCGGCGCCATCAGCCAGGTCAGCCATCTGTTGTACAGTTGGAACGAAGCCATTCTGCGAAGCGAAGGGCCAACTGTGAACGCTCTGGTACCAACCCCCTTGCTGCGGGGCATGATGGAAGGGCGCCTGGTTCGCTTCGAAGAGATCGCCCGCTGCCCCCAGGCGCTGCAGGACGCCATACTGTCGGTTTTGTCTGACCGGGTGGTGGTGGTTCCGGAACTGTCCGGGGAGGAGGGGGTCATCCTGGCTCGGGAAGGTTTCAATCTGGTGGCGACCTCGAACAGCATCGATGAGGGTGTGCATAGCATGAGTGCCGCCCTCAAGCGCCGGATGGATTTCGAGGAAATCCGGCCGATCCGCCACCTGGCGGATGAAATGGACGTCGTCCTTCGTGAGGTAGCCAAGGCGAATCGGCGTGCCGGTGTCGAGGTGGCGCTGGATGAGCCAGTGGTTGAGGTGTTGGTGACGCTGTTTCACGAATTGCGCAACGGCCAGACGCTGGATGGACGAAGCACCGACCGCCTGGCTGGCGCCGCCCTCTCAACCGCGGAAGCTGTCTCGGTGGCCCACGCGGCCAGTCTGAACGCCTGGTATTACGGTGGCGGTGCCATGACCGTGGAGCACCTGATGCACCACATCATTGGTTCCGCGCTCAAGGACCAGCCGGAAGACCGGCGGCGCCTGAAGCACTATTTCGAGACCGCTGTGGCACCTCGCAAAGGGGATCACTGGCAGCAAGCCTGGGCGCTGCGTTCACTGATCAACTGAGGCGTCGCCCTCGGTTGGCCGGGCGTCTCCGGGTGTCCGGCCCCGAATGTGGAACGCAAACGCGAGAATTTCCGCAATCACCCGGTAAAGCTCTTCCGGGATTTCCTCGTTCAACGACAGTCTGGCAAGAATGCCGGCCAACTCGGCATTCTCGTACAGCGGCACGTCGTGCTCCCTGGCGATGCGGATAATCTCCTCCGCCAGTTCCCAGGTTCCGGTGGCTGATATAACCGGTGCCCGCTCGCCGTCGTACTTCAGGGCGACCGCTGCCGGCATGGCTGTGTCAGTCTGTTTGTTCGTCATGCCTTGGTGTCCACCAGCCGGTGCTCTAGCCGGGTTTGTGTGTGTTGGGGGCTGCCGCGCCGGCAATCCAGGTCTTTTACCTCGAGCCCCAGGTCGGTCAGACTTTGCCGAAGCAGCGGCAGCTCCTCGTGTACCTGGCGCAGGGTACTCTGTTTTTCTGCCCATACCTGTGCACTGACGGACGGATATCGGAACGAAACGTCGAAGTGAAGAGGCCCGGCTTCGTCCAGATCCATGGAAAGCGCCAGTCGCCATTCACTGACAGAGGCATGACCAGTGGCTTGGGCAGACTCCTCACCCCTTTCATATTGTTCCAGCCGAAGTTGGGCCATGCGTGGTTCCTGCTGTGGCGTGAGCCAGGGCAACTCGATCAGTAGCGTGTTGGTGGGTGTGCCGGGTTCGGCACCGGCCCTGGCAGTAAGCACCTGACTATGAAGCTGATTGACGGTAATCCGGTTCAGCATGCCGGCGAGCAAGCGCAGGGCCTGTCCTACCGATAGGGGCTCGGCAGCGCCGGTTGATGCAGAGCCAGTGAAATTGGGGAATTGCAGAGGTGATTGAACCAGGTCGTGACTGGCAAGGGGGGTTAGCCGATTAAAGTGTTCGGGCCCCTGGCCCTGTGCAGATAGCAGAGCACTCGCAACTTTTGCCAGCGCCAGTTTCAGGTCGGCTGGTGATCCCTGAGCCTGGCTGGATTGTAACAATCTGGATTCTGCGAAAACACCGCTTTCGGTTAGCCATTGCCGGACCTGTTGGGCAATACCATCGGTCTTGCCCACGCCGGGTGCCAGAGCATCCGATCGGGGAAGACTGGTAAGCAGGTTCTGCAATTGTTGCTGGGCAAGGGCGGGCAGGGGTAGGGTGGCATTCCCGGCCGGAGGTTGGCCAGGCTGTGTGGCAGGTTTCAGTCCACTGGTCAGGCTTTGCAGCAGTTGCCCGAGCCCGGCCTGCAAATTCTGTTGCCAGGGCAGCCTCTGGGCCAGTGCCCGCGCAATACTGGCATCTGGGCCTGGGGCCAGCTTGCCAAGCAGGCGCAGCTCGTTGCCGGCCCGCATCACCTTGATCAGATCGCCCGTGGACAGGCCCGCTGAGTCCGGGCCTGTCGACACCGCCAGGGCACGGCCTCGCAACTCAAGAATCAACTCATGGCCACCGCCTTTCTGTTGAATAATCTCGGCCACTCTGGCCAGGGCGGTTTCATTATTGCTGAGCCGGAGTTGCATTAGCTGCTGCTGTGCAGACTTGAGAGGGTCTGCCAGGGGCACAGACGTTGCACTTTCCCGACGTTCAGGAGTAGCCTGCCCGGGTGGGATCCGGGCCGCTGGCACGTCCGGAGTTTTGACTGGTGGTTGTCCGCCGTTCAGCTTCATTGTCATGGATTTGATGTCGGGCAAGAGTAATCCTGGAGCGCTTTCGTTATAATACGCCGCGCTGGCAACCAATGCCTTGAATTCATGTTGGCACCTGCGTGACCTTCGTCCATACACCTGATGCCTGTTGAGCATCCTTCGTCCTGAACGGGGCCCCGATGTCCGAGCCGTTACTGCAGGCGGTTGATCTCGAGTGTGAGCGGGACGAACGCCTGTTGTTCAAGAACCTGTCATTTTCCATAGTGCCCGGTACGGTGACCCGTGTCGAGGGGCCGAATGGCTCCGGCAAGACCACGCTGCTGCGCATTCTGGCAGGTCTCAACGATGCCTGGTCTGGCCATATTCTTTGGCGTGGGCAACCACGTGCCCGTGATCGGGAATCGTTTCTTCGCAATACCTTGTACCTTGGGCACCGGCCGGGTATCAAGCCTTTACTCACGCCCATGGAAAACCTTCAGGCACTGATGGCGGGCCGCAGGCCCGTCACCGAGGCGGTGCTGGGCCAGGCGCTGGCGGGCACCGGTTTGTCCGGGTACGAGAACGTGCCGTGCCGCAACCTCTCCGCTGGTCAGCAGCGCCGGGTGGCGCTGGCCAGGCTACTGATTGCCGACGAACCCCTGTGGTTGCTGGATGAAGTGTTTACCGCCATTGACGCGCAGGGTGTTAACGCCATTGAAGCACTATTACAGCAACGGGCAGCCGAGGGCGGCGCAATATTGGTGACCACCCACCACGATCTGTCGTTGGGCGGCATACAGCGTATTACTCTGGGCGGAGGGCCGGCCCATGAATAGTGCCGGAAAGCCCATGATCAAACCGGTGGCGGAAAGTGTCGGCCCAATGAGCGCCATGGCGGCGGTGTTTGCCCGGGACATGCGGGTTGCTTTTCGTCAGCGTCAGGATCTGTTGAACCCTCTGCTTTTCTTCATCATGGTCGTAACGCTGTTCCCGCTCGGCGTCAGCCCTGAAGCGAGCTTTCTCAAACAGTCAGGTGCTGGCATTCTGTGGGTGGCGGCGCTGCTGTCTGTGCTGCTGTCTCTGGATCATTTGTTCCGGCACGATTTCGACGATGGCACGCTGGAGCAGCTGGTGCTGCAACCCCAACCCCTGTTTTTGCTGGTTTTGGCGAAGACGGTGGCGCACTGGATGCTGACAGGCCTGCCGCTGGTGGTATTGACCCCGGTTTTAGGCGTAATGGTGCACCTGGACGGGAACTCTATTGCGATTTTATGTCTAACGCTGCTGATTGGTACCCCGGTGCTCAGTTTGATCGGCTCGATCGGCGCTGCCTTAACGCTTGGACTGCGCTCGGCCGGCGTGCTCTTGTCATTGCTGATCATTCCGCTGTACATTCCCGTGCTGATTTTTGGCACCGGCACAGTGGCAGCTGCCGCCGATGGTGCCCCGGCGGGTGGCTACCTGGCGTTGATGGGGGCGTTTCTGGTTCTGGCCACAACCCTGGCTCCGTTTGCGGCAGCGGCGGCGTTGCGGATCAGTATGTCCAACAGCTAAATGCCCCGGGATTGCCCGCCGGCAAAATGAACAGTGAACACTAAGACGGTGACCAACTGATGTGGCAATGGTTTCACAAATTGGGTTCCCCAAAATGGTTTTTCGGGATTGCAACCCGGTTTATGCCCTGGCTTCTTGCTGGCGGTCTGCTTCTTCTGGCGGCGGGATTGGTGTGGGGTTTGGCATTTGCGCCGAAGGACTACCTGCAAGGTAACAGCTACCGGATTATCTTCATTCACGTGCCCAGCTCCTTCCTGGCCCAGTCCATCTATGTCTCCATGGCATTCGCTGCGGTGGTGACTCTGGTGTGGCGGATGAAACTGGCGGATGTGTTTGTAAAAGCTATAGCTCCGGTCGGGCTTGTGTTCACCTTCCTGTCGCTGTTTACCGGCGCTGTCTGGGGCAAGCCGACCTGGGGCACCTGGTGGGTGTGGGATGCCCGCCTGACCTCCATGCTGATCCTGCTGTTCCTTTACGGTGGTGCCATTGCCCTGGACCGGGCCATTAACGATGAAAAGTCTGCCGCCCGTGCCGTTGCTGTTCTGGTTCTGGTCGGGGTAGTCAATATTCCGATCATTCAATACTCCGTGGAGTGGTGGAATACACTGCACCAGCCGTCCACGTTCAAGTTGACCGAAAAGCCCGCCATGCCCATGGAAATGTGGATGCCGTTGCTGCTCTCTGTATTGGGCCTTTACCTGCTGTTTGGCTGGTTCGCCTGCATCCGGATGAAAACCGAGATCCTGATCCGGGAACAGAGAGCGCGGTGGGTAAAAGATATGGTTCTGGCAGGAAGGAAATAACCTATGGCGTTTGATTCATTCTCGGCGTTTATGGTGATGGAAGGCCACGGCCCCTATGTCTGGGCCTGTTACGCTGTGTTCGTGGTCCTTCTGGCCGGCATGATGGTCTTGTCATTCAAACGCAATCAATCGGCGCTCCGGGCTTGCCAGCGCAGGCATGAGGCAGGCCCTGACGCTCCGGCCAAGGCATCGTCTGGCACGTCGGCGACCTTTACCCGTGTTGAAATTTCCCAAGACTGAAAAGCAGGTAATCCATGCACCCGATTCGTAAGAAGCGACTGACCATCGTGTTATTCCTGGTAGCCGGTCTGGCCATTGCGGTGGGCCTGACAACCTATGCCCTGCGCCAGAACATCAATCTGTTCTACGACCCCAGTGAGATTGCCGCAGGTAATGCTCCGGTGGATATCCGCATCCGCGCCGGCGGCATGGTGGAAGAGGGCAGTGTAATGCGTGATCCTGAAAGCCTGAAAGTGGAATTCCGGGTGACCGACTTCGCCGCATCGGTTCCCGTTGAATACGTAGGCATATTGCCGGACCTGTTTGCCGAGGGCCAGGGCGTGGTTGCCATGGGCCGGCTGAATGCCGATGGCCGCTTTGTGGCGGATCAGGTGCTTGCCAAACACGATGAGAACTATATGCCACCGGAAGTGGCCGAAGCCCTGGAGCGGGCCTCAAAAGGCAGGCATCCGGCCGCTGATGCAGAAAAAGCCGCGGAATCTGCCGCGTACTGATTACTAAATCCAACTCCCTGTCGCTGGAGGAACCCGATGTATCCGGAACTCGGACAGCTTGCACTGATTATTGGGCTGCTGCTGGCAGTACTCCTTTCTGTTGTCCCGTTAGCCGGGGCGCTGACCGGCCGCGACAGCTTGCAGGCGTTTGCCCGCCCGCTGTCCGCCGGCATGTTTGTGTTCACCGGGCTGTCGTTCGCCGTGCTTACCCATGCTTTCATGGTGGACGACTTTTCCGTTGCCTATGTGGCGAATAACAGCAACAGTATGCTGCCGTGGTATTACAAGTTCAGTGCTGTGTGGGGCGGGCATGAGGGCTCTTTGCTGCTGTGGATTCTGATGCTGGCCGGCTGGACACTGGCGGTGGCTGTATTCAGCCGCAAGTTGCCGTCTGTCATGGTGTCGCAGGTGCTGTCGGTAATGGGAATGATCTGCGTCGGGTTCTTCCTCTTTATCATCATTACTTCAAACCCCTTCGAGCGCATTCTGCCAAACATCCCTGCCGACGGCCGGGACCTGAACCCGCTGTTGCAGGATATCGGGTTGATCCTGCATCCGCCCATGCTTTACATGGGCTACGTTGGCTTCTCGGTTGCCTTTGCCTTCGCCATTGCCGCGCTGATCAATGGCAAACTGGATGCGGCCTGGGCGCGCTGGTCTCGGCCCTGGACTACCGTGGCCTGGTCATTCCTGACGCTTGGCATTGCCCTGGGTAGCTGGTGGGCCTATTACGAACTTGGCTGGGGCGGCTGGTGGTTCTGGGATCCGGTCGAAAACGCTTCCCTGCTGCCCTGGCTATCCGGCACTGCGCTCATGCATTCGCTGGCGGTGACCGAAAAACGGGGCGTTTTCAAGAGTTGGACCGTTCTGCTGGCGATTGTCACCTTCTCACTGAGTCTGCTGGGTGCCTTCCTGGTTCGCTCCGGTGTTCTCACGTCTGTGCATTCGTTCGCCAATGACCCAGAGCGGGGAACCTTCCTGTTGGCGCTACTGGGCATTACCGTCGTTTGCAGCCTCACACTGTATGCTTTCCGTGCGCCTGTGGTTCACGTGAGGTCCCGTTATGGTTCCCTGTCACGGGAGACCTTCCTGTTACTCAATAACGTGTTGCTGGTGGCCGCGACCCTGTTGGTGGCCCTTGGCACGCTTTACCCACTGGTGCTCGATTACCTGAACATGGGCAAGCTATCGATTGGCGAGCCGTTCTTCAACGCAACTTTCAGCCCGATGGCGGTGGCTGCTGGGTTGCTGCTGGGTGCCGGTATCTTCTCGCGCTGGAAAAAGACAGACGGCGGCTGGATGGGGCGCAAGCTGCTCTGGCCTCTGGCGGTCAGCATACTGGTCGCGACCGCGGTGATGTTGGTTTACGGTGGCTTTGCGCCCTGGGCGTTTGCTGGCGTGTTTGCGGCGGCCTGGGTAACCCTGGCTACGATCTGGGATTTGTGGGACAAGTCTGCCTCCCGGAAAGGCCGCTGGCATGGCTTGACGCGCCAGTCGCGCAGCTATTACGGCATGGTTCTCGGGCATCTGGGCATGGCCATGGTGATGGCCGGGGCCACGGTGGTCTCGAACTATGGCATCGAGCGGGATGTGCGCATGGTGCCTGGTGGTTCCGCCGAAGTGGGCGACTACACCGTGGTGTTTAACTACATCGGAGAGCGGCAGGGGCCAAACTTTACCGCCCAGTACGGTGAGTTCGATGTCTTTGTTGATGGCCGGCAGGTCGCCAACCTGCACCCCGAGAAGCGCAATTACCCCGTGGGCATGAGCGTGATGACCGAGGCAGCCATTGATGCAGGCTTCTTCAGGGATGTGTTTGTTGCCATCGGTGAGCGCATCACAGACGATGCCTGGGCCATTCGCCTGCAGTACAAGCCTCTGGTCCGCTGGCTGTGGTTGGGGTCGCTGATCATGGCGATTGGTGGTTTCCTGGCTATTTCAGACAAGCGTTATCGGATCCGGGTGAAAGCTGCGGCTGGGCTGGCCGAGCCGAAAAAGGATACGGATGCAGCGGGCGGCAAGCCGGCGGAGGCTGGTGCATGAAGCGTTTGATGCTGTTCCTGCCCCTGGTGCTGGCTGTGGCCGTTGGTGTCTTCCTGGCGGCGGGTATTGGTAAAGACCCCACAGAGCTTGAATCGGCACTGATCGGCAAGCCGGTTCCGGAGTTTAGCCTGGAGAGCCTGCACGAGCCGGGCGCGATGCTGGATCAGACCGTGTTCCAGGGTGAGGTGTCACTGCTCAATGTCTGGGGCGAGTGGTGCCCGGCCTGTTGGGATGAGCACGAGTACCTGATGTGGCTTGCCAACGATAAGGGGGTTCGCATTATCGGGCTTAACTACAAGGACCAGCGGGAAAACGCATTCCGCTTCCTTGGGCGCCTGGGTGACCCCTACCAGACCATTATCTTCGACCCGAGAGGTTCGCTCGGCTTTGACCTGGGTGTATACGGTGCACCGGAGACCTTCGTAATCGATGCCGGGGGTGTCGTGCGTTATCGCCATGTCGGTGTGGTCAACGAACGGGTATGGGAAGAGATACTGCTGCCCGTGATCAATCAGGCAAGGGGGGCTGGCTGATGCGTTTCGTGCCCATGTTACTGGCAGCGTTGCTGGTGTTTTCCGCGTCGGCCCAGGCCGAGGCGCCGGAGTTTTACGATTTCGATACCCAGGTCGAAGAACAGCGTTTTCGCAGTCTGATTGCGGAGCTTCGTTGCCCGAAATGCCAGAACCAGAACATTGCCGATTCCAACGCGCCCATCTCAAAGGATATGCGTGATCAGGTGTACGTGATGATGCAGGCTGGCGCAACGGACGACGAGATTGTCGGCGCCCTCGTGGACAGGTTCGGTGAGTTCGTCAAGTACAAGCCCCCCGTAGACCGCCGTACCATCGTGCTTTGGGCGTTTCCGGCCATCGCCGTGTTTGGCGGCGTGCTGATCGTTGCCGGCGTGGTGCTGCGGTCCCGGCGTCGAGACTCTGCAGAGCCAGCGTTGAGCCCGGACGAAAAAGCACGGGTCAATCGAATACTGGCCGACGAGGATCGGTGAACACGCCGCTGATCCCTGCAAACCCTTTTTAACTGTGATGATAGTTCCATGACCGAAACATTCTGGATTGCCGCGACGGTACTCATTCTCTTTGCCCTGGCGTTCGTACTCTACCCGGTGTTTTTTCACCGTCCGCAAGCGCGACAGGAAACCGACCTTCGAAACCAGAACCTGTTGGCGTATCGCAGCCGACTGAAAGAACTCGAGCACGAATACGAATCGGGTATTCTGGACGATGAGAACTACCAGCTGCTCAGAGAAGAGCTGGCTGGCGCCATGCTGGACGATGTTCCGGAAGATGCGGTGCCCGAGAAGCGCATCCCCGGCCGTCGCAGCGCCATGGTCGTTGCCCTTGCCGTTGTGTTGTTGCTACCTGCGGGCACCTTCCTGGCCTACGATCGCTGGGGCGCTATGGAGCAGGTTGAACAATACCTGGCGATGCAGGAGATGAACGCATCCGGCGGTGAGCAGGTAGCACGGGTTTCCGAGCTGGCTGAGCAACTGCGTAATCGGTTGGAGGCGAATCCTGATAACCCGGATGGTTGGGCCATGTTGGGCCAGACCTACATGCGCATTGAACGGTACGAAGAGGCTGCACAGGCGTTCCGCCGGCTGGCGGAGGTAGTCGAAGAAGATTCAGACTCCAGTGCGGTAGCTTACGGACTGTCTGCCCAGGCACTGTTTTTTACCACCGAAGGTCAGATGACCCCGGAGGTTGTGGAAGCCATCGAGGCGGCACAGGCGTTGAACCCTGACGAAGTGAACTCGCTGGGGCTATTGGGTATCAGCGCGTTTAGCCAGCAGGACTATCAGGCGGCGATCGGTTACTGGGAGCGGATTGTCGAGGTGGCGCCGGATCATCCACAGATAGCTTCAATCCGCGGTGGCATTGACGAGTCCTATCGCCGTATGGGGCAGCAGCCTCCAGCGTCAGAGCCATCCTCCGAGCCAGAAGCGGCCAGTGGCCCGGGTGTGTCTTTGCGAGTGTCCCTGGATGAAGATCTTCAGGATCAGGTGCCTGCTGACACTGCCTTGTTCATTTTTGCCCGATCAGCGGGCACCAGCCAGGGGGCTCCGGTGGCGGTTGCCCGCCTGACTGCCGGCGCCTTACCGGCAGATATCCGGCTGGATGACCGTTATGCGATGTCACCGGAATCCACCATTTCGGCCGAGCAGGACGTTGTGATTATTGCGCGTCTCAGCCGCAGCGGCAGTGTTAACCCTCAGCCAGGAGACTGGCAGGGCAGGGTAGAAGCACAGGTGCTGTCAGCGGACGCGCAGGGTGAGCCCGTGCAGCTGGTGATCAATCAGGAACTCACCAACTGATTCTCCGAATCCACTGCGGCCGACCCCGTCAGTGTGACAGGCCGGCCGGGTACAGTGGCGGCAAACCCGCTGTGTCGGCCGGGGCCGCTTGACGGTTTCGCAGGCCTTCCAGACATCGGGTCAGGTCTTTCGCTACCTGGTTACCATGAGGTAGTGAGTGATTGGAGAATAGCCTTTCCTGAAATCGCCCGACCGCTTTCGCCAGGCCCGGGTCCCCGCTAAAGTCGATGACATCCTCCACAGTGACGAAACCCTGACCGGGAAATCGCAGTCTTGCCCATTTCACCATGAGCCCGGTGGTCTGGGCTGAGAGACCATTAATGGCCGCCTTGAGCGTGGCGAAAGCCTGTTGCTCGCTTGCATCCTCCGGATGACTCTCGTGATGTGCTGGTGTATTCCGCTTGCGGGAGTACCACCACAACCCCGCCGTGGCCAGCCACAAGCCTGCCAGAACGAGGCTGGAGATGAACCAGGGTGACACCCCGTCAACGCCAGATGGCGTAGTCACGGTTGCTTCCGGCAGTGCGTCTGGTGTTGGCCCGGACTCTGATAAAGGCGCGGCGACCACGGCGCTTCCACCTGCGATGGCGTAACGGCGTGGTGGCAATTCCGCGTATTCAAGCTCGTCGGTCTGGGTGTTCCACCAGGGGATGCGGATGGCCGGCAGCACAGCCTCGCCCGATTGCACCGGCACCAGGGCAGAGACCAGTTGCAGGGTCGAGCGCAGACCGTCTGTGGTGGTTTCCGTGTTTCTCAGTGGCTGTTCCGGGTAGCTGCGGATGGCATCGGGTACCGTTTGGGGCAGTGCCGGCAGGGCCTCGGAAGGCAGGCCAACGGCTTCCAGTGTCAGTTTTCGGTTGAGATTGCTGCCCGCCTGAAGTTCTCCGGAGGGCGGCAATCCTTCATCGGTCAGGCTCAGTTGGCTGGCAGGCAGCCAGGCTTGATTGGCGGGATAGCCGTCGGGTACTGGCTTTACCCTTACGTCGAAGAGCTCCTGGCGGTCTCGCAGAAAGCGGAGCTGGCCGGAGGCGTCACGGGCTTGTCCTTCAAAGCGGATTGGGGGCAGGGTCAGCTCACCCGGTTGTTGCGGGAAAACGGCATAGCGTCGCTCTACCACCCGGTAGCGAATACCATCTCGGTAGCGAGCGTATTCCCGCTGTTTGCCCAGGGGCTCAATGATTGCGTCGGGATGTTCGGGTTCTGACAGCTCGCCCCGGATCAGGTTTCCGGAGAAAAACAGCTGGATGGTCAGCACCAGCTGTTCCTGAACATAGACCTCGGCTTTGTCCGCTGCCAGCTCAATGAAACTGTCCCTGGCCGCGGCGGGTTGATTGGGTGGGGTGCCGTCGGTCACTTCAACCGTGACAGGGGATGAACTGGCGTCCTTGAAAGTCAACGCCGGGATGGTCAGGGTGCCGGTGCGGGTGGGTGCCAACTGGTAGGTCCAGGTAATCTCGCCGACCATGTCATTATTGACCGTTTGCACGCTGTAGCGCTGGTTCCGGGCAAGAATTTCGAAATCCGGTTCAACCTTCTCGATATCCGGTGATGGCAACTGAGACAGATCGAAGTTGAATAGATTGTTCAGGTTGATGTCGATTTTCATTGAGCCTTTGACCGTCAATGTAAGGACTTCCCCCTGATACAGTTGGGTGCGGTCTGGCTCTACCGACAGTGTGTCCGCCAGGGCCGGGGAGGCTGTCAGCAACACGAGCAAGCCCAGACGGCTGATGGTTTTTAGAAAGCGTTTTACCATGGTGTGTCGCCCTCGTCCGCTGTGGTCTGACGTTGTTGATGTTGCTGCAGGAATTTGCGCTGCAGTAGTCCGCCGGGGTTGTCGGGTACGCGTCTTAGCCATTGTTCCTGGCCCTGGGTGAGGGGCTGTTCAGAGATGGCTGCCGGTGCTTCGGCGGTCTGCTCGCCGGTGTCATGCTCTGTGTTGTCAGACGGTTCCTGCGGCTCGCCCTCGGCTGTGTCCTGTTCGGGCTCTCCATCGCTCTGATCGGTGTCATCGGGCTGATCAGCATCTGGCTGCCGGGACTGGCCGGGGTCATTGCCCTGATCGTTCTGCTCCGATTCTGAACCTTCGCCCTGCTGTGAATCCTGGCTCTGGTCACCGGAACTGTCCTGCTGGTCCTGATTATCCTGGTTCTGATCGCCGTTCTGCGAACTTGAGTCCTGTTGTTCCAGCAACTGCTTGACCAGCTCATGGTTGGCCCGGGCATCTTCGAAGTCGGGATGATCATCCAGGGCCTGTTGGTAGGCATCAAGAGCCTGCTTCAATTGTCCGGCTCTGGCCAGGGCATTGCCTCTGTTGTAATGGCCAACAGCGCCCGGTTGGTCTGCGAAGGCCTGGGCGGCGTCATCGAATCTGCCATCCCGGTACAGGGCGGAGCCCTTCCAGCCTGGTTGTTGCAGCAGGTCGGCTGCCTGTGCCGGGTTCCGTTCGATCAACTCCGGGCCTCTCTGGTCCTCTCGCTGCCAGAGCCCGCTCCAGTCAAATGCCATCACCGGGCGGGGAGTCAGGGCCAGTGGCAGTATGGCCATCGCGCAGACGGCAAACGCCCCTTTTCGCCAGCCCAGCAGTAACAGGGGCAGTGAAAGCCATAACAACCAATAACCATCATCCTGCCAGCGGTTAACGGTCAGACCATCCTCACCCCGGGACCAGTCATCTCTGACCTCGGGTTGCAATCGCAGTTGCCGGATGTCGGTGTCACCCAGAGTCAGTTCGTGGCTTAAGCCTCGGTTTTCCCGGGCCAGTCTGGCAAGGCTGTCAGGATCGGCCCGGGTGATGACAATGTTTCCGTTATCCCTGATGAAGCCCCGCTTGGCCAGGGGAATGGGCCCACCCTCCCGGGAGCCCACTACCAGAGTGTTCAGGCTGTACGGGGTGCCTTGCAACCGGGCACGGATATCGTTGTGGTGCCGAGCCGGTACGTCATCAGCAATCAGCAGAATCCGGCCCCTGCCCGGTGCACCCTGTTCCAGCAGCTCGACAGCGCGCTTTATTCCGAGGTCAGCCCGATTGCCCTGGGCGGGCATGATGGTTGGCTCCAGCACGTTGAGCATGGCTTCGATGGTGCGGCGATCTTCGGTCAGGGGTGTCACTACATGGGCATCGCCGGAATACACCAACAGGCCGGTCAGGCCCCCTTCCCGAGCCGCCAGAATGTCCCGGATCTTGCGTTTGGCCAGGGTCAGACGGTCCGGCTCAACATCCGTTGCCAGCATGGATAACGACAGGTCCAGCACAATCACCAGGCTGTCTTCGGGCTGTTTCAACGGCGTTGGTGCCTGGCGCCAACTTGGGCCTGAAAGTGCTATCGACAGGGCGAGGATGCCGAAGCTGAGTGGTAGCAGGGGAGAGATGGTCCGGGCCCCTGGTTGCTGCCCCTGACGCCGGATCAACGGGTTCAGCAACGCTGGCGGGATGTAGTGCTCCCAGCCGGTGCCACCGTGCCGCAGCCGGTGGCGCATCAGGTAAAGCAGGGGTATGGTCAGTGCCAACAGCAGCCACAGTGGCCGGATCAGGTGAAAATCAGCCATGGTTTGCCTCCGGGTCGTCTGCCTTGCGCCGGATCCCACCGCCAAGCCGTGTCGCCAGCAGGATAAGCCAGAAGCCGACCGCTGCGCTGGCAGGCCAGACATAGAGTTCGGTGACCGGTCGGTAGAACTGTCCTTCCTGTTCAATGGGCTCCAGTTGATTGATGCTGTCGTAGATCATTTCGAGTTCCGGCAGGCTGCGGGCCCGGAAGTACCGCCCGCCAGTCTGCTCGGCCATTCGGGTCAGCAGGTCTTCGTCCAGATCACGGGACGGGTTGACCCGACGGGTTCCCAGCAGTCCTCGCTGAACCATGGAATCGGCTCCTATGCCGACGGTATAGATTCTGACGCTGGCCGCCTGGGCAATTTCAGTGGCCTTGTCTGGTGTGAGCTGGCCTGCGGTATTGGCACCGTCGGTGAGTAACACCACCACGCGTTGATCCTGGGGCCGGTCACGCAGTCGTTTAACTGACAGTCCGATGGCATCACCGATGGCGGTGGCCCTTCCGGCCATGCCGATGCCGGATTCGTGGAGCAAGGTGCGTACGGTTTCCCGGTCAAAGGTCAGGGGAGCCTGCACATAGGGCTCGGTACCGAACAGGATAAGCCCAAGCCGGTCACCCTCCCGGTGGTCAATAAATTCATCCAGTACTCGTTTTACCGCCTCCAGCCGGTCTATGCCACGACCGTGCAGAACCATGTCTTTCTCATCCATACTCGGGGAGATATCCACCACCAGCATCAGGTCGCGACCACTGACCGGCATCTGGATCTGTTCGCCGACATGCTGGGGCCTGGCAATGGCCACCACCAGGCATAGCCAGGCCAGCAACAACAGCAGTCGCCGCCAGCGGGGTGTCGCCTGGCCACTGCTGCTGACGCCGGGTAACCCGGAAAGCCAATGGCCGACAGGGATAACCGGGGCATCGGCGGCCTGTTTGCTGTGTCGGCGGACCAGAAACAGTAGAGGCAGAAGCGCCAATAACAGAAGCCAGGGGTAAGCAAGGCTCATGATATCTGTGCCTCCAGCCAGAGGACTGCGAAATCCAGCACCTGGTTTGGGTCGGCGGTTGGGCTGGGTTGCCAGGTGCTGGCGACCATGGCTTCCACCAGCGGGCGGGAAGCTATCCGGTTGTCAGGCGCGGTCGCCAGTAAAAAGGCGATCCATTGCTCACCGGACATGACTTGCGGATTCTGGTTGGGGTGCACCTGCCTGGCCACCCGTTTCAGGAACGTGTTGAGCTCACCAAACCACTCAGGGGTTTTGCTGGCGCGGGCCTTAAGGTCCGTCAACAGGCGGCGGGCCTCACGGCGCCACGCGGTTTTTCGGCGCTGCCGCCGCCACAGCGTTACCGCGACCGCAAGACCAACGGCGCACACGATTGCCAGAAACCACCAACCGGGCGCCGGCGGCCAGATTCCGCCCGTGTCCGGAAGGTGGATATCCCGCAGTTGGGCCAGTGGGTCCTGTCCGTTCATCCGATGCGACCTCCCGGGCCCAGCAAAATACGTAGTGCGGCGGCCGGTTCCTGTTGAGTCAGTACCTTGGCTGCCTGCACCCCGGAGGTGCGGAAGCAGTCAGCCAGTTGCTGTTCATGGGTGGCTACTTTTTCGCGCCATGCTCTCTGGAATGCCGTGTTGGAGGCATCGAACCAGATGGGACCGTCCGGGCCGGCAATGGAGAACCGGCCCCGAGGCGGTAACTCGTTCTCCAGGGGGTCAAGAATGCGTATGGCGCTGACGCTGTTGTGCCTGGCCAGGGCACCTAACAGGCTGGTTGTCGAGCCTGTTACGTCCATGAAATCGCTGATGACAAAAATCCTGCTACCGGTATGGGCAACCCTGCGTGCCTCTGCCAGTGCGGTATCCAGGCGGTGTTCCGTGGAGGCTGACGGTGCGGGTGGTGAGTCAGACCGGTGTTGCTGGCTGGCAAGCTGGTCCAGCAGGCGCAGTACCGATTTCTGACGCCGTGCCGGGCGCAGTACTTCCAGTTTCTCGCTGTTGAACACCAGTCCACCTACCTGGTCGCCGGCCCACAACGCCAGCCAGGCGAGCAATGCTGTGAGCTGGGCACAACGTACCTGCTTATAGGCGCCGGCACTGGCGAAAAACAGGGTTGGGCCCAGGTCAGCGATCAACAGAACCGGTCGCTCCCGTTCTTCTTCGTACAGTTTGGTATGGGGAGCCTGACGCCGGGCGGTTACCCGCCAGTCGATACTCCGGATGTCGTCCCCGGGCTGATACTGACGAACTTCGGAAAAGGTCATTCCACGGCCTCGCTGGCGAGATTGCCGGAGGCCTGACTGTCGGGACCGCACCGGCCGTGCCGAAGGCAGCTTCAGTGCCCGGGCGTCAGCCTGGAGTCGCACCAGCTCCTGCAAGGTGATGTGGGTGGCGGGAATTGCGTTAACCATGCTGTCGTTACTGCCTCCTGCTGCAGGTAACTTCAGGCTGTCACCGGAACCTGGTCAATCAGTCTCTGGAGCACGGTGTCTGCGGTCATGCCTTCAGCCTCGGCTTCAAAGGTCAGCAAAATCCGGTGCCGAAGCACGTCAAAGGCCATGGTCCGAACATCGTCCGGTGTGACGTAATCCCTGCCGTCCAGCCAGGCCAGGGCGCGGGCGCAGCGGTCCAGCGCAATGGTGCCCCGGGGGCTGGCGCCGAAAGCCGTCCAGCGGGCCAGTTCCGGATCCAGGCTGGCGGCATCCCGGGTGGCCAGGATCAGGGCCAGCAAATACTGCTCCACCGGCTCTGCCATGTAGATGTCGGACACCGCCTGCCGGGCCTCCATAACCTGTTGCTCTGTAAGACGAATGTCTACCTGTGGTATTCCCTGACGGTAGTCGCTACGGGCAAGGTGCAGAATCTGACGCTCAGCATCGGCATCCGGGTAACCGATCACTACATGCATCAGGAAACGGTCGAGTTGGGCTTCGGGCAGGGGGTAAGTGCCTTCCTGCTCGATCGGGTTCTGGGTAGCCATCACCATGAACAGTTTGGGTAATGCGAAGGTTTGCATGCCAACACTGATCTGGCGCTCACCCATGGCTTCCAGCAGGGCGGATTGCACCTTGGCTGGCGCGCGGTTGATTTCATCGGCCAGCACCAGGTTGTGAAAGATGGGCCCGCGCTGGAATTCGAACAGGCCCGTCTCAGCCCGATAGATCTCGCTGCCTGTGACGTCGGAGGGCAGTAGATCCGGGGTGAACTGGATACGGTGGAAATCACCCTCAAGGTGGTCGGAGAGTGCTTTTACGGCGGTGGTTTTGGCCAGGCCGGGGGCGCCTTCCACCAGTAAATGGCCATCAGCCAGCAAGGCAATCAGCAGCCGGTCTACCAGTTTCTCCTGGCCGATGATGCGTTTTGCCAGTTGCGCACGGAGGTCACCAAACGTTTGCTGTAACGACATGAAATTCTTTGCTCTTGGTTCTTGATAGTCCAGCGGGCGCGGGACGAAATTCTGTGTAAGTAGTTGCCGCAGTTTTGGTGTCTGGCCGGCAAAAATCAAGGGCTTGACTATGCTTATGTGACGATACCCTGATTACGTTTATTTCACACAAACCAGAGGTTGGATATGAATGCGCTGACAATCGCCAGCAAGGATCAGTTTTTTGAACAGTTGGCCGATGCGTTCTCAGAGAAGATTGCGAAGACCGAGGCAAAAAAGATTGCGGAATTTGCCCGACAGCATTATGCGCATGTTCCTCTCGAGGAATTGGTGAGTCGCCGGTTTTCGGACACCTATGGTGCGATGCTTGCGGCGTGGCAGTTCATTCAGAAACGTGATGCCGAGGCGACACCTGTTTCAGTATTCAATCCGGATTTGGAAAGCGACGGATGGCAGTCCACTCATACCGTTATTTTCATCCTGCACCCTGACATTCCTTTCCTGATCGATTCGCTACGAATTGCTATTAATCAGCGTGAGATCGGTACGCACTCGATTCAGTACTCCATCCTGAACGTGCAGCGTGACAAGGACGGCAAACTCAAGAAGCTGCTATCCACCAAAAAGGCGACAGCCAGTGCAGCCTTTGAATCGTTTATTGTCCTGGAGATAGACCGGCACAGCGCGCCGGAAGATCTGCGTAACCTTGAAGACGCCCTGCAGAATGTGCTCCATGAAGTGCGGATTGCGGTGGAGGACTTTCCGGTAGTCAAAAACAAGGTGAGTGAGATCCTTTCCGAACTTGAGGCCACCACGGCTGGCATCAGTGACGAAGGAAAGCAGGAGGCAAAGGCCTTTCTGCAGTGGCTGGTGGAGGATCACTTCACGTTCCTGGGCTATGACGAGTACGACTTTGCCAAAGACAAACAGGGCATGGTGGTGCGCCGGGTGGAAAATTCGGAGCTGGGCATCCTGCGGGTCAATAATGAGCGTCCTGACAGGGTTCGCCTGAATGAGTTGCCCCAGCGAACCCGGCACGAGATGACCCGAACGGATGATATTTTCATCTTTGCCAAGTCGGCACAGCGTTCCCGGGTGCATCGCCCGGCGTACCCTGATTACATCGCGGTCAAGAAGTTCAACAGTAAGGGTGAAGTGGTTGGTGAACGCCGTTTCCTGGGCCTCTACACGGCCCGGGTATACAACGAGCGGCCCGATGAAATCCCCCTGCTGCGCCGCAAATTCCAGAGTGTCATGAAGCGCTCCGGCTTCCTGACCGATGACTACGCAGGCAAGGAACTGGAGCAGATTCTCACTCTGTACCCCCGTGACGAACTGTTCCAGATCGAAACCGATGAACTGTTGCGGGTGGCCAAGAATATCCTGTACATCCAGGAGCGCCGCCGGATCGAACTGTTCATGCGTGAGGACGTCTACGGCCAGTTCGTGACCTGCCTGGCGTTCTTCCCGCGTGATATCTACAACACCGAGCTGCGCTTGAAGGTTGAGCAAGTGCTGCTGGACCGGCTGGAAGCGGAAGACATCGAGTTCGTTACCCACTTCTCTGAATCGGTGCTGGCCCGGGTGCAATTCACCATCCGGGTACCGCAGGTTGAGAACCGGCAGCTGCCGCTGGCGGAAATCCGGGATAAGGTCATAGAGCTGGCGCAATCCTGGCGTGATGGCCTGTATGAAGCGCTTAGCGAAGCCTACGGAGAGGAACACGGTAACGAGATGTACCGGGTCTGGGCCGGCGGCTTCCCGGCGAGCTACACCGATATGTTCTCTCCCCGGAGGGCGGCCATTGATCTGGAGCACATTGTCGCCTCGGCCCGTCACGATGATCTGGCCATGAGTTTCTACCGGGCGCTGGAGGAAGACGAGAGCACCTTGCACTTCAAGCTGTTCTATCCGGATGAGCCGCTGCCCCTCTCGGATGTGATGCCGATTTTCGACAATCTCGGCTTCCGTGTCATTGGCGAACATCCCTTCGAGGTCATCGACCGTTCCGGCAAAACAGTTTGGATTCACGATTTCACCCTGCAGGCCCATTCCGGCAGCGTGGTCGACATTCATCGTATTCGCCCGATCTTCGAGGAATTGTTCCGCAGGGTATGGCACGGTGAGGCAGAGAACGACGCGTTCAACCGGATGATGCTGTCGTCCTACATGAGCTGGCGGGAAATCGCGCTGTTGCGGACTTACGCCCGCTATATGCGCCAGATCCGCTTTTCCAATAGCCAGACCTTTATCTCCAACACGCTGGTGAACCACGTCAATCTGACCCGGACACTGCTGGAGTTGTTTGAGATCCGTTTCAATCCGGACCGGTTCCAGAGCCGTGGCAAGTGCGAAGCGGCCCAGCAAAAGCTGGAGATTGAGTTCAATGCCGGCCTCGATGAAGTAGAGAATCTGAGTGAAGACCGGGTGCTGCGGCTGTTCATGGAACTGATGCAGGCCACGTTGCGCACCAATTATTACCAGCCGGATGCCGACGGTCAGCCGAAGCCTTACATCAGCGTGAAGTTTGACCCGACCCGGATACCGGACATGCCGTTGCCCATGCCCATGTTTGAGATCTTCGTGTACTCGCCGAGGGTTGAGGGTGTGCACTTGCGTGGTGGCAAAGTGGCCCGTGGTGGCCTGCGCTGGTCTGACCGTTTCGAGGACTATCGAACTGAGATCCTGGGCCTGGTCAAGGCTCAGCAGGTGAAAAATGCCGTGATTGTGCCGGTTGGCGCGAAGGGTGGTTTTGTGGCCAAGCGCCTGCCAGACCCTTCCGACCGGGAGGCGTTCCAGGCGGAGGGTATTGCTGCCTACAAAACCTTCATTCGCGGGCTGCTGGATATCACTGATAATCTGGTGGATTCGGCCATTGAGCCGCCGCAGCGGGTTATCCGTCACGATGACGATGATCATTATCTGGTGGTTGCTGCGGACAAAGGCACGGCGACCTTTTCTGACATTGCCAACGGATTGGCGGCCGAATATGGCTTCTGGATGGGCGATGCGTTCGCGTCCGGCGGCAGCAATGGCTATGACCACAAGAAAATGGGCATCACCGCCCGGGGCGCCTGGGTGTCGGTTGAGCGGCACTTCCGCGAAATGGGCATCAACCCGGCGGTAGACGAATTTTCTGCCATTGGTATTGGCGACATGGCCGGCGACGTTTTCGGTAATGGTTTGCTGTGCTCCGAGAAAACACGGCTGGTAGCGGCCTTCAACCACATTCACATTTTCATCGATCCCAACCCGGATGCTGAAAAGAGCTTCAAGGAGCGTAAGCGGCTGTTTGAGTTACCCCGTTCAGCCTGGACCGATTACGACGCCAAGCTGATTTCCAAAGGGGGTGGCGTATTCAGCCGGAGCGCCAAGTCCATTCCGGTCAGCCCGGAGATGAAAAAGCTGCTGGGAATCAAGGCAGACCGTGTGCCGCCCAACATGCTGATTAGCCACATTCTCAAAGCGGAAGTGGACCTGCTTTGGGTGGGTGGTATCGGTACCTATGTGAAATCCGCCTCGGAAAGCCACTCCGATGTGGGCGACAAAGCCAACGATGGCCTTCGGGTCAACGGCGGTGAGCTGCGCTGCAAGGTGGTAGGCGAGGGCGGTAACCTGGGCTTTACCCAGCTTGGGCGCATCGAATACGCCTTGAAAGGCGGCCGCCTGAACACCGATTTTATCGATAACTCGGGCGGTGTGGATTGCTCGGATCACGAAGTGAACATGAAGATCCTGCTCAACCGTGCGGTTGCTATGGGCGATCTCACCGGCAAGCAGCGCAATATCATGCTCGAAGAAATGACCGATGATGTTTCCGCATTGGTGCTCAAGAACAACTATCGCCAGACCCAGGCCATCAGCATTGCCAGTATCGATACGGCGCCACGCCTGGAAGAGTATCGCAGGCTGATGAATACCTTCGAAGGTCAGGGCAAGCTGAACCGGGATCTGGAGTTTCTGCCGGACGACGAAGCGTTGTCGGAACGGAAACTGGCCAAGAAAGGGCTGACCCGGCCTGAACTGTCGGTGCTGATTTCCTATGTCAAAGGCGACCTCAAGCAGACGTTAATAGACAGCGACCTACCGGATGACCCGCTGTTGGCCGGGGAAATGTACAAGGTGTTCCCGAAGGAACTCACCAAGCGGTTTTCCTCCGAGCTTGGCGAACACCAGTTGCGGCGGGAGATCATCGCGACGCAGATTGCCAACGACATGGTTAACCACATGGGTATCACCTTTGTCGAGCGCCTGAACCAGTCGACGGGCGCGGATTCGGCATCCATTGCCCTGGCCTGGATTATTGCCCGCGACGTCTTTCGCATCGACAACTGGTGGGACCGCATTGAAGCACTGGATTACCACGTGTCGGCCAGTTTGCAGATAGAACTGATGCAGGACCTGATGCGCCTGATGCGCCGGGCTGTGCGCTGGCTGCTGCGCAATCGCCGGGCCGAGCTCAATATCCAGAGCCATATGGAACGCTTTGCCGACAGTGTCTGGGCGATCACGTCCAGCCTGCCAGAATACCTGGGTGAACAGGCGTGTGCCGTCTGGGAAAAACGCCATTCGGACCTGGCCAGTGCGGGGTTGCCAAAAGATCTTGCCCAGGTGCTGGCCGGTACCGGGTATCTGTACTCGTCTCTGGGCATTATTGAAGCTCAGGAAGCAACAGGAATGCCACTCAAGACCGTGGCCAACCTCTACTACGACCTGGGTGAGCGACTTGATCTGAACTGGTTCGCCAACTCTATTGCGGTGCTGACACCGAACTCCCATTGGCAGGCGCTGGCCCGTGAGAGCTTCCGGGAAGATCTGGACTGGCAGCAACGGGCCCTGACGACGGGCGTCCTTAAACTCGCCAGAAAACCCGAGGATGTCATGGCCAGCGTGGAAGCCTGGCAGGTGAGGCATCAGCCCATGATTGATCGCTGGAAAGCCATGCTGGCTGAGCTGAAGAGTGCCCGGGAGCCCGAATACGCAATGTTTTCAGTAGCCTTGCGTGAGCTTCTGGACCTGGCCCAGAGCACCATGCACCAGTCGCCCGAAGACGCCAAGACCAACTGACTATTGCGTTATGCCGTTGATTCCCGTTCAATCCCGGGCGGGAATCAATGCTGGGAGACGTGTGAATGCCACACCTGCAACATTTACTGGAGAAAAACCGTGCCTGGGCAGACGGCATCAAAGCGGGCGATCCGAAGTTTTTCGAGCGCCTGAAGAACCAGCAGGCACCGGAATATCTCTGGATTGGGTGTGCAGACAGCCGGGTGCCGGCCAACCAGATTGTCGATCTTATGCCGGGGGAGTTGTTCGTGCACCGCAATGTGGCGAATGTGGTGGTGCATACGGATTTTAATTGTCTGTCGGTACTTCAGTTTGCGATTGACGTGCTGAAGGTCAAACACATCATGGTTGTTGGCCATTATGGCTGCGGAGGGGTGCGGGCAGCGCTGCTGAACGAGGGCTTTGGTCTGATTTCTAACTGGCTGCGCCATGTCCAGGATATTCGCGACCGCCATCAGTCTGTTCTGGATGCCTTGCCAACGGTTGAGGACCGGGTGGACCGCCTGTGCGAACTGAACGTGTTGGAACAAGTAGCCCACGTGTGCCAGAACAATATTCTCCTGGAGGCGTGGCGCCGTGGCCAACCCCTGACGGTACACGGGTTTGTCTACGATGTGGCCGATGGCCTGCTGCGTGACATGGGGCTGGCGATTACCGGTGAAGAGGAGCGTGAGAAGGTTCGTCAGAAAAACCTTCAGGCGCTGGTGGAACGACCGGTTCGGTCAGGTCGTCAAAAAACATGACAAAATAAATGTCAAAAAGTGTCAAAGAATCGTGACGAGCGTCACTTGTTGACCCTTGGCGTCATCACAGATGGTCACCCCTGTGTTTGGTACAGTAGGTACCGTAGTAATGAGGGAGGTGACCATGAAAGAACTGATGCAAAAGGCCCTGAGTGCAATCGAAGCTCGCAGAAACGCGGGCACGGCTATGAATAGCAATCGGCAGGACAGCAAGCGAAGCGAACCTCGCCCCCAGGAAGACTGGGGAATGTCACCGGAAGATGCACTGCGTGTTGGCACGGTTGCTCGATACAAGTAAGGCCTTCACCAGGTGCCCACTGGTGTTCTGATTTACCGTTCCGTTTCCCTTTTTGATAAAGCCCTGATGTGCCGCGATGGCAGACTCAGGGCTTTTTTCCGGTTAGCATAGCGCCTTTTACGATCTCCAACGGGCTTGCTATCCATGTCTGCACTGACCAATACCCACGACGTTCTTCTTCGTAACCGCGATCTGTTACAGGGGCGGCTTGCCTTACTGGGTGTTACCGAGCCTCTTGTACTGTCTCAATGCGGTGACAGTGGCCTGGCCATGAGTGAGCATGCGGGCGTATACAGCGCACTGGCACAGCGGTCTGGCTGGCAGGCCTGTTTTGGCTACGAAACTGATGGTCTGGCCGCCGCAGGTTACGACACGGTTGTGGTTTTTCTGCCCAAGGCCCGGGCGGAGCTGGCTTTGCGCCTGACAATGGCTCGGTTTCTGGGTTGTGAAGGCGCCAGGTTGGTGTTGATTGGCGAGAAGAAAGAAGGCATCGGTGGGGCGGTCAAACAGTTCAACGAAGTGGCTTCCGATACGGGCAAGGTGGACAGTGCCCGGCATTGTCAGGTCTGGGTCGGCACTAATAGTCAGCCCCTGTCGGTGTTTGATATTCGTGATTGGATCAGCTGGAGCCAGCTCGAGTGTGCAGGCGTTGAAATCGCCGTGGCTGGGCTGCCGGGGGTATTCAGTGAAGGGGAGCTGGATGCGGGCACGCGGATGCTGCTTGAAGCCTTGGCGGAGTCGCCCTTGAAGGCGGAGCGCGTGCTCGACTTTGCCTGTGGTGCGGGCGTGATCGGTAGCTGGTTGCAGGGCTTTGCCAAACGGCAGGGGCGCTCGCCGGTGACGGTTGACGGCGTCGACGTTCAAGCCCAGGCTGTGCTTTGTGCCGAAGCCACCTATGCCAGGGCCGGCTTGCATGGTCAGATCTACGCTGCCGACGGACTTTCGACCCTGGACGGGCGCTGGCAGGCAGTGGTGACCAACCCTCCCTTCCACAGCGGGGTCAAAACCGACACGTCCATGACCGAGCAGTTTCTCCGGGATGTGGCCGGTCACCTGGTGCCCGGAGGAGAGTTGCGACTGGTGGCAAACAGTTTCCTGCCCTATGAGGGTGAGATCCAGCGGCATATCGGGCCGGTAGATCGGTTGGCGCAGGACCGTCGCTTTACGGTTTATCGAGCCTTTCGCCGGGCCAGTGCCGGCATGCGCCCATAAAAAAAGCCCCTGGGGTAAGGGGCAAAAGTTTAATTCCGGAAAAGTGCCGATCGTCCGGGTGTGAAGTGCCGGACAACGTAACCGGAAAGGGTGTTCGGCGTGAACAACTCTAACTTAGGGTTATTTTCTAGAGTAAACAGCCTAAAACCGGTCATTTTCATCAAACCTGATACAGAGTGCCCAAAATGACAACCGCAACGTTAGAGTTCTCTGCTGGTCAGCGAGTGCTCTGCCGCCCCGGCGTGAGTGACCAGAACTTACGTGCCTGGGATGCAGCGGATGAGCTGCTTCTGGATGAAGCCATACGCCGAGTGCACGCGGGCAATCGTGTATTGGTGGTGGATGACCAGTTTGGCGCACTTACGCTCGGGTTGTCTGATCACGCACCGGTATCGGTAGCAGACAGCGCGGTTCTGGCGAGCGCATTGAGCGCTAACGCCCCTTTGAATCCGGCTATACACGCTTCGGAACAGCCAGTCAGTTGGCTGAATCCGCCGCAGGGGCCCTTTGACCTGATCGTCATGCGTGTCCCTCGCCAAAGCGAATACCTGGCGTGGCTGCTGCGCTGGGTGAATTCCGTACTGGCAGACAATGGCTGCCTGCTGGCGGGGGGCATGATCAAGCACCTTCCCGATCGCAGTGTTGACGTATTTGCCGAGGCGATGCCCACCGAAGCGGTTCTGCCAGCGCGCAAAAAGGCGCGTGTTGTGGTCTGTCGCCGGGGAGAGGCAAGCCTGGCGGGCTGGTCAGGGCTGTGGAAAGGTTATTCCGTTCCGGAACTTCCAGTCGCCGTGGAGGCCATGCCCGCGGTGTTTGCCCGGGACCGTCTGGACATTGGTACCCGTGAATTGCTGCCACTTGTAGCTCCTGCCGTTGCCCGGCTCCCAAGTGGTGCCCGGGTACTGGATTTGGCTTGCGGCAACGGTATTCTGGGGTTGGTGGCAATGGCCTGCCGCGACGATACCCGTGTGGAATTTGCCGATGTGTCCGCCCAGGCTGTGGCGAGTGTACGGCATAATCTGATGCGTTGCGGGTTTGAAGCAAGGGCCAGCGTCTGCCATTCCGACGGCGTCGACAGAGGCGCGGGAAACTATCAGCTGATTCTGCTCAACCCGCCGTTTCATGAGGGTGGGGTAGTCGGCGATCATATTGCCTTGAGGCTGTTCCGGGATGCTGCCCGGCACCTGGAACCCGAAGGCACCTTATTGATGGTGGGGAATCGCCACCTGGGGTATCACCGCTCCCTGAAACGCTATTTCAGCAGTGTGGTGCAGCGGGCGGCAAGCCCGCGTTTCGTCGTTTTTGAGGCCAGCCTGTGAGCCATCAGCCCTGGACTGTCGATGGCCGGTCGTAGCCGAGTCGGGCCAGGGTGTCTACGATGGTTTGGGTCTGGCTGTCTACCTCAATGTTCACCCTTTGCCCTTGTTCCGCGCTCCCGAACGTGGTGGCACGCAGGGTTTCCGGGATCAGGTGCACGTTAAACCGGTTCTCCTGAACCTCGCCGATGGTCAGGCTGGCGCCGTTGATGGCGATATAGCCTTTCGGGAACACGTACTTTTGCCACTCTGAGGGAATCTCGAACCACAACGTTACGTTATTCTCTGGCCGAACGATGTCCACCAGGGTAGCCGTGGTATGAATGTGGCCGCTGAGCAGGTGGCCGCCGATCTCATCGCCAATGCGAGCTGCCCGTTCAAAGTTTACTGTGTCTCCGGGGGATAGCTCCCCGAGTGTGGTCAGGCGCAGGGTTTCCTGCATGGCGTCAAAATAAAGGTGGGTTCCGTCCTGTCGAGTGACCGTCAGGCAGGTTCCGTTAATGGCAACCGACGCCCCGATGGTCACACCTTCAACCCGCGCCCCCGGAAAATCGATAACCAGAGTATTCAGGCCCGGTGATGCAATAATCTCGGTGACTTTGGCGATACCCTGAACAATACCGGTAAACATAGTGGTGCTCCTGAACCCTGATGTGATGGAGCAAGGATACCGGTGGCCGGTTCGGTTGCCAAGAAAGCCTGCTGAACAAGCGTCGGCAAACAGGACATTCAAGAAACAGTCGTATTGGCCGATACTTGCAAAAGGAACGAACCGATAAGGTGGCCTCATGGCTGAGCAAACAGCAAAGAACCTGACAGACGATGCCAACGCCCCGGGCGCGGTCCTGAGGCCAGGCCGTGCGGCTGATCCTGTACCTGACGCTGCGGGGGCGGCCTTGAATGCTGCTCAGCGTACCGCAGCTCTGCAAGCATCAGAGGCGGCGCGGGCGGAGTCGGATCGACCCCCGGAGCCCGCCGAGCAGGAGGGGGGTGATGAGCAGGAAAGCGAGGCAGGGCGCGAGTCACAGGGTGACATAGAGAAAGCGCTGGCGGAATCGAAGCAGCGCAAGCTAAGACTGATGCTGCGACAGTGTGATCGGGTGCTGCTGATGGATTTCGACCTGTTGTCCATGTCTGACTGGCCAACCAATTATCAAATGGCTGCCGCCCGCCGGAGTCGCGACCTGTGGGTGTTCAGTGCCCTGGTGGCCGCCACCATTTTTCTCTCCGGGCTCACCGGTTTCATCCCGGCTTGGATTGCCGGTGGTGGCTTTGGCGCCTTCGTTATCATCCTGTTGCTGGGAGTGCCGATCATTCGGCGGATCTACACTGAGAAGCCGTCCTATCTGGACCTTGTGGTTAAGCGGCAGCGCCTGCTGCGTGATGCCCGGAAGCACGTGGAGCATCTGGAAGGCAAGGAGGGGCTGGTTTGGCAATGCGCCAGGATGGCGGAGTATAACCCTGCACTGAAGCATCCCAGGTTCAGCGATATTATCCGCTTGAGCGAGCAGCGGGCTCTCGCCAGGCATCTTGTCCGCAGGGAGTACGTGCGCCTGTATCTGATTTACATGCTGGAAGCGGAAAAGACTTACAGCAGGGTTCAGCAGGCGTTTTTTGATGGTAATCAGGAGGCGATTGATAAAGGTTGGGAATCTGTTGCTGCGGTGCCGGCCGAGCGAACTTGACATGGCACGTCTTCAAACGTATGTTTCAAACAGACGTTTGCTAGAGGCACTGAAAACAACATGGCGCAGTCTGATACCGTTGACCGCATACTCGACGCTGCCGAGGAGCTGTTCGCCGAGCGGGGGTTCTCCGAAACATCACTCCGGATGATTACCAGTAAGGCTAAAGTAAATCTGGCCGCTGTCAATTATCACTTTGGGTCTAAAAACGCGTTGATCCACGCGGTTTTCGCCCGATTTCTGACGCCGTTTTCGGCAACCCTGGAAACCGCCTTCGACGACCTGGAAGAGCGGTGTGACGGCAATCCCCCCACGCTAAACCAGACCCTCTGGGCGCTTACTGAGAGTGCCATACGGATGCCCCAGCGCAATGAGCGTGGCATTTCCATCTTCATGCGCCTGTTGGGGCTGGCTTACACCCAGTCCCAGGGCCATCTGCGAAAGTTTCTGGAGCAGGAATACAGCCAACCGTTTGGCCGCTTCATGCGGCTGCTCAAGGAAGCGACACCGGAGCTCACTGCGGTTGATCGGTATTGGCGCATTCAATTTATGTTGGGGGCCACTGCGTTCACCATGTCCAGCAGTGATGCCTTGCGGGATATTCTGCAGAATAAACTAGGCGTTGAAACCTCCGTCCAGGAGATTGCGGCCAGGCTGGTGCCATTCCTGGCAGCCGGCATGCAAGCACCTGATAAGTTGCTGGCGCCGCCGCCTGAGAGCAAAGTCTCTGTTGCCTGAGGTTCCCCGCCTCGGGTAGGCTTCCCTCTGGTTTTTAACCGGAGGGAGCCGTGCCCCCTGTAAGCATACCATCCAGCCCGATCTCGCACATTGAGATTTCCATCACTGACCAGGCCCTGGTGCTGGTGGATTCGAGTGGGCAGGCGTTAGCCCGTTACCGGATATCCACTGCCCTGAATGGCCCCGGAGAGCGCAACGCCAGCGGTTGCACACCTCGCGGTGAACACTACGTACGGGCCATGATCGGCCATGGCCTGCCGCTGAATACTGTGTTTGTCGCGCGCAGGCCCACCGGTGAATGCTATTCACCGGAGTTGGCTTCGGCGCACCCAGACAGGGACTGGATCCTGTCCCGCATTATCTGGTTGTGCGGCCGTGAATGGGGACGTAATCGTGGGCCAGGGGTCGATACGTTTCGTCGCTTCATTTACATCCATGGCACTCCGGATACCGAGCCTATGGGCGTTGCCCGCTCCCACGGATGCATTCGCATGCGCAATCAGGACGTTGCGGACCTGTTTGACCGCGTTGCGCCGGGCACCCGGGTCTTGATTCTTTAATTACTGACATTCAGAGGGATACGATGATCGGAGAAGCATTAAGCATTTTGAACAGCTGGATAAAAGATTTCGGAATGCTTTCGGAAGGGTGGCGTGCCGGTATTCTGATCTTCATGCTGGTGTTTGCAACAGCCACCGCCGCATTTATTGCATCCCGCGTGATCGTGGCCCTGGAGAACAAATTCAGTGCGACCCGCAATCTCTGGGACGACGCCGTGCTCCATGCCGCCCGCAAGCCGGTTGTGGCGTTTATCTGGCTGCAGGGGGTCTATTGGGCAGCTGAGGTGGCCCATCACTTCTCCGATGCTGAAATCTTCAAGGCGAACGGCACGCTGTTGCAGATCGGATTTGTCTGGGTGTTGGTCTGGGCCATGCTCAGGCTGGTCAAAGAGGCAGAAAAGATTCTGATCTCGCCCATGAAAATGCGCAAACCGATGGACTACACCACGGTGAACGCAATCAGCAAACTGCTGAGGGCAGTGATCATCATCACCGCGGCTCTGACCGCGTTGCAGACCCTGGGCTTCAGCATCTCCGGCGTTCTTGCCTTTGGTGGTGTGGGTGGTATTGCTGTGGGTTTTGCGGCGAAAGACCTGCTGGCCAACTTCTTTGGTGGCTTTATCATCCATCTGGACCGCCCCTTTAAAGTGGGCGACTGGGTGCGCTCCCCGGACAGGAATATTGAGGGTACGGTGGAGCACATCGGCTGGCGCCTGACGACTATTCGCACGTTCGACAAACGCCCGCTTTACGTTCCCAATGCGGCCTTCACTACCATTGCGGTGGAGAATCCGTCCCGGATGACCAACCGCCGTATCTCGGAAACGATCGGCATTCGCTACGCAGACGTTCGCGCCATGAAGAAGATCGTGGATGAAATCCGCGACATGCTCAAGAACCATGAGGACATTGCGGCCGATGAGACGCTGATTGTGAATTTCCTGGCGTTTAATGCGTCCTCGCTCGACATTATGGTTTATACCTTTACCAAAACCACCCAATGGGTCAGGTTCCATGAGGTCAAAGAGGATGTTCTGCTGAAGATCAGTGGCATTATTGAAAGCCATGGCGCCGAAGTGGCCTTCCCGACCCGCACACTGCACCTTCCCGATGGCGTCAGAGTTAGTGGCAATGACAGCGAGGAGGCGTCAGCATCCGAGTCGGGAAATGAGGACCGTCGGGAGCAAGGCTCAGACAAACAGGTGGAGAGCAAGAATGACAGCAGTCGCTGATAGCAAGTCGGCTGGTATCATTGGTGGGACCGGGCTGACCAGCCTCAGTGATCTCACCCTTGTGGGCGAGGAAACCGTCTCTACCCGCTGGGGGCAGCCGTCGTCCGCCCTGGTTCATGGCGTGCTGGGGCAACAGAAGGTGATTTTTCTGTCCCGACACGGTAACCCGCACCGGATTCCGCCCCATCAGGTGAACTACCGGGCCAATATCCAGGCGCTCTATGATGCCGGCGTTCGAACCCTGGTGGGTGTCAACGCCGTTGGCGGTATTCACCCTGACATGGGGCCGGCCCATGTGGTTATTCCCGATCAACTGATTGACTACACCTGGGGGCGGCCGAGTACCTTCTTTGAAGGCGAACTGGAGCACGTCACCCACATTGATTTCACCTGGCCTTATGACCGGGAAGCCCGGGAGTTACTGGTTGCCACGGCACGGGAGGCGGCCGTCCCGTTCTCGGACTTTGGTGTGTATGGCGCCACCCAGGGGCCGCGGCTTGAAACGGCAGCAGAGATACGCCGAATGGAGCGTGATGGCTGCGATATCGTGGGTATGACCGGCATGCCTGAGGCGGTGCTGGCGGCGGAACTGGGGATGCGTTACGTGAGTCTGGGCCTGGTGGTGAACTGGGCGGCGGGCAAATCCGACCACATCATTACCATGGCCGAGATTGAAGAGGCCATTGAGCAGGGGATGTCCGGGGTGCGGTTGATCCTTGAGCGCTCAATGGCCGGTCTTGGTCAGCTTGAGGCGCTCACTCCACCCGCTTGAAGAACACCAGTACGCCGATCGTGGGGGAATCAATGAAGTGGATTTCCTCACTGCGCATGCGCCGGGTTTCCCTGATCCAGGTGACCAGTTGAAGCGGTGAAGCCGACGTGGTTGCCTCGGACGCGCCGAAGCTCGCACCGACTTCTGTGCCTGGCCATGGGTCTGATGCTTCCGAGGCGCCAGGCGACATGGCATCATCTGCAGCATTCGGTGTTACCTGAATAACGCGTGGCGTGCTCTCATTAATCATCCAGTGATTCAGATGAATGCCCACGTGCAGGAACCGTTGCCGGTCAATCGTGATGTGTCCTTCCACCGCCCGTTGGCCGGCGTCAGGCAGCCAGTCGCCCAACGCGACCTGAAGCGGTTCGCCGTCGTAGTCGGGCGGGAACGTCTGATACCAGCCGGTGGCTGCCAACACCCTGTAGTTACCGCTGTTTTGAAGGCGCCGTGCGGCCTGATTCAGGTGCAGCTCGCTCTGCGGCACCAGTTTCAGATCGGACAGGCGGCTGCCGTCGGCCTGATCCACCCAGAGGGCTTTGTCTGGCCGAATGGCAGTTTCAACCTGTTTGCCAGCCATCTTCTCGTCAATACCGGACGGGTCAACCAGCCGTTCCAGAATGATGAATTCGGCCCGGTAATAATCGCGGGGTGCATTGCCTGACTGGCTTTGGGCCATCAGGGCGGTGGAAGCGAGCATGAGGGCCGCCGCCATAAGGGCGCCAATCACTGAGTGCCGTAAACAGAAATGCTGGGCTTGCAAGAGTCTTACTCCACCTGAGTCATTGTTTGCTCACGACGCCTTGGCTGGCTTGTGGCCCGGCGTCAATTCCGTGAGCATGGCTGCAATGGCGTCGAGTTTACCACTGGTTGAGTCATCATTCAGCCGGAAGCGGAAGCTGTTGGCGCCTTCCAGTCGATAGGTGTCCGGTGCGGATTGCACTTTTTTAACCAGTACCAGAGGGTCTACTGGTGTGGTCGCGCCAAACTCCAGTCGCACCCACTCCTTGCCAGCGTCCACTTTTCCTATGCCCAGGGCTTCGGCTTTCAAACGCAGCCGGGTCTGGTTGATCAGATTTCTGGCCGGTTCCGGTAATAATCCGAAGCGGTCGATCATCTCAACCTGAAGTTCTTTTAATTCATCTTCGCTCTGGACGCTGGCAATGCGCTTGTACAGCATCAGGCGGTTGTGCACATCGGGCAGGTAGTCGTCGGGAATCAGGGCAGGGATACGCAGGTTCATTTCGGTACCGTGGCTCAAAGGCAGTTCCGCATTCGGGGTGCGGCCCTCGCGAATGGCTTTTACCGCTTCATCGAGCAGCTGCATGTACAGGGTGAAGCCAATGCTTTCAATTTGCCCGCTCTGTTCCTCCCCCAGCAGCTCACCGGCGCCCCGGATTTCCAGGTCGTGGGTGGCCAGCATGAAGCCGGCGCCCAGGTCCTGAGCTTCGGCGATGGCGTCCAGGCGTTTCTTGGCATCGTTGGAGATGCTTTTCGGTGGCGGCGTCAGCAGGTAGGCATAGGCCTGGTGGTGCGACCGGCCAACCCGGCCGCGCAATTGGTGCAACTGGGCCAGGCCAAACTTGTCGGCTCTCTCGATGATGATGGTGTTGGCGCTGGGAATGTCGATGCCGGTTTCCACGATGGTGGTACACACCAGCACGTTGAAGCGCTTGTGGTAAAAGTCCGACATGATCTGTTCCAGCTGCCGTTCGCGCATCTGGCCGTGAGCGACGCCCACCCGGGCCTCCGGAATCAGTCTGCGCAGATCCTCGGCCGTTTTTTCTATGGTCGACACGTCGTTGTGCAGAAAATACACCTGACCGCCACGCAGGACTTCCCGCAGGATGGCTTCTTTCACCATGGCCTCTTCGCGCTGGCGCACAAAGGTTTTGACCGACAACCGGCGGGCCGGCGGGGTGGCGATGATCGACAGGTCCCTGAGGTGGCCCATGGCCATGTTCAGGGTTCTCGGAATCGGCGTGGCGGTCAGCGTGAGCATATCCACCTCTGCCCGCAGGGATTTCAGTCGTTCTTTCTGCTGAACACCGAACCGATGCTCCTCATCAATAATGACCAGGCCCAAGTTCTTGAACTTCACATCGCCCTGCAGCAATTTGTGGGTGCCGATCACGATGTCCGCCTTGCCTTCCTCAATGGCTGTCATGGCCTTGCTGGTCTGGCTGCCACTGCGAAAACGGCTAAGCAGTTCCACGGTGACCGGGGTGTCGGAAAAACGATCCCGGAAGGATTCGTAATGCTGCTGGGCGAGCAGGGTGGTGGGCACCAGCACGGCCACCTGCTTGCCGGACCAGGTGGCCAGGAAGGCCGCTCGCATGGCTACCTCGGTTTTACCGAAGCCCACATCGCCGCACACCAGGCGGTCCATGGGGCGTTCGCCGGTCATGTCCTCGAACACCGCCTGAATGGCTACTTGCTGGTCCGGCGTTTCCTCAAACGGGAAGCCAGCGGCGAACGCCCGGTAGGCCTCTTTCGGGTCTTCAAACTGGAAGCCCTTTCGGGCTTCTCGGCGGGCGTACACGTCTAGCAGCTCGGCGGCGGTGTCGCGAATCTTCTCCAGAGCTTTCTGCTTGGCGGTGCTCCAGCGGTCGGTGCCCAGTTTGTGCAAGGGTGCGTGTTCTTCATCGGTACCGGCGTAACGGGAAATCAGGTGCAGGCTAGACACGGGAACATAGAGTTTCGAGCCACCGGCGTATTCCAGCGTCAGGAACTCATCGGCCTGGCCGCCGGCGCTGATGGTTTCCAGGCCTTTGTAACGGCCAACTCCGTGGTCAATATGCACCACCGGCGAGCCGATACGCAGTTCGGACAGGTCCCGGTAACCGTGGTCGTCCACTTCCGTAGGCTTTTCGCGCCGGCGCCGCTGCAGAACCCGTTCGCCGAACAGGGCGGTTTCAGTAATCAGGGCGAGGTTCTGCTCCGGTAGCACCATTCCCTGTTCCATCGGCGCAATGGTGATGGCCAGGGTAGCACTATCGCTCTCGCTAAAATCCTGCCAGCCGCTGACGGTGACAGGCTTTAGCTTGTGATCCCGCAGGTTCTCGATCAGGGCTTCGCGCCGACCGGAAGATTCGGCGCAAATCAGCACGCGGCCCGGGAATTCCTTGATAAAGCGTTTGAGTCGCCCAGCCGGGTCCGCGGCCCGGCCGTCCATGGCCACGTCAGGTAACGGTGTGGCGCCGCAATTGGCAGTCCCTGCGCCGTCCATGGCATTGGGGGTGCAGGTGATGCGCGGGTATCGCTTGATCTGGCCAAACACTTCGTCCTGTAGCAGGAAAAGCTCGGCGGGCGGCAGAATCGGTCGCAGCCGGTCGTGCCGGCGGTCCTCGTGCCTGGCGCGGGTTTCCGCATCGAAAGCCGTGACAGCGTCGTTCAGGCCGTCTGCGGTAAACACCAGTGTGGTGGCCGGCAGGTAATCGAACAGCGTGGCGGTCTGGTCAAAGAACAATGGCAGGTAATACTCGATGCCTGGCGGGGTAATACCGTTGCTGACGTCCTGATAGACCGGAGCGTCTTTGTCGGCATGGGGGAAATGCTCAAACCAACGATTGCGGAAGCCGGAGCGGGCCTCCTTGTGCCAGGGGAATTCATGTGCAGGCAGCAGTTCGATCTGGTCTATGCGATCGATGGAGCGCTGGGTTTCCGGATCAAAGGTCCGCAGGGTTTCGATCTCGTCATCAAACAGGTCAATCCGGTAGGGCAGGTTGGAGCCCATGGGGTAGATGTCCAGAATCGCCCCGCGCACGGCATATTCACCGTGCTCATACACATTTTCAGCGTGGTGATATCCCGCAGCCTCCAGTTGCATGCGCCAGCTGTCGATATCCAGACTCTGGCCTACTTTTAATAGCAGGGTGTTGCCTTGCAGGTAACTTGGCGGCGCCAGCCGATGCATCAGGGTGCGAGCCGGCACCACCAGAACACCGTGGCGTGTGGATGGCAATCGGTGCAGGGTGCGGATGCGCCGGGAAGTAATGTCCTGATGGGGTGAAAACAGGTCGTAGGGCAGGGTTTCCCAGTCCGGCAGCGACAACAGCTCAAGGCCGTCTGCGGTCACCGTAGCGCCGTCTTCTTCCGGTGGCAGGTTCAGGAAAAACCGGATGGCCTGCTCCAGGCGGATGGCCTCATCGGTGTTTCGGGTAACCACCAGCGTCAGTCCTTTGTGCAGCTTGGCGCTCTCGCAGATGGCCAGGGCGTCACTGCAACCGTGAAGCTGGCCCCATTTGCGGTGGTCGGCGCTTTTATCCGGCAGCGTCGGGGCAATCAACGGGGCGGGTGAGGCCGCACGGGCGGAACCTTGGGGCATGAGCTGTCAAATCTCCTGAGTTGGCGCGTCTGGAACCGAGCGGCGCTATTCTAGCGTTCGGGGGTTTCAGTGTCATGGCTGGTACCGACAAATCGCTATTTGCCGTCGGGCGTCTTAAGTTGGATAATGTGCGCCTCAAAATTATTCCCAGTGCCATACGAGGTTCCAACCGTGAGTCACGAACAAATCAACCAGCACCTGTCCAACTGGACAGAAAGAGAGTCCACCGCCGAAGCGATGATCCCGCTGATTGGCCGCCTGTACCGCAAAAACAACGTTGTTACGTCGGTATACGGCCGGGCGATCATCAACCAGTCGGTGATCGACATCATCCGTGCCCATCGTTTTGTTCGTCAGGTTGAGAACAGCGAGCTGTCCGTACACGATACGCTGCCGATCCTGCAGGCCATGGACAAGCTGGACCTGGGCCGCGCCCACGTTGACATCGGCAAGCTGGCGGTCAAGTTCAAGGCTGAAGGCGGTGACCTCACTGAATTTCTGAAGCGTGAAATCGGCCCGGTGGTTGGTCAGTATGCCAGTCAGTCCGAGCAGGATGCCCAGAACGAAACCAAAGACGTGGTGCTTTATGGTTTTGGTCGTATCGGCCGTCTTCTGGCCCGCATCCTGATTGAAAAAGCCGGCGGTGGTAACAATCTTCGCCTGCGTGCCATTGTGGTTCGCCAGGGTGGTGCCGAGAACGATCTGGAGAAGCGTGCTAGCCTGCTGCGCCGTGACTCTGTACATGGTCCCTTCGATGGCACCATCACCGTAGATGAGGAAAATTCCGCCCTGATCGCCAACGGTAACTTTATCAAAGTGATTTATTCCGATGGCCCCGACAAGGTGGATTACACCAGCTACGACATCCACAACGCCATTGTCATCGACAACACCGGCAAGTGGCGTGACGAAGCTGGCCTTGGCCTGCACCTGAAGTCCAAGGGAGTCAGCCGCGTGATTCTGACGGCTCCGGGCAAGGGCGACATCAAGAACATCGTGTATGGCATCAACAACGACTGGATTACTGACGAAGACAAGATCCTGTCCGCGGCGTCCTGTACCACCAACGCCATTACCCCGGTGCTGAAGGCCATCAACGACGAATACGGCATTGAAGATGGCCATGTTGAGACCGTTCACTCCTACACCAACGACCAGAACCTGATCGACAACTACCACAAGGGTAGCCGTCGTGGTCGTAGCGCAGCACTGAACATGGTTATTACAGAGACAGGTGCGGCCAAGGCTGTTGCCAAGGCGCTGCCGGAGCTCAAGGGCAAGCTGAGCGGTAATGCTATCCGGGTGCCGACGCCGAACGTGTCCATGGCCATCCTCAACCTGAATCTGAAGTCCGACGTGGATGTAGAGAAGGTGAATGATTACCTCCGCGACATGGCTCTGCATTCCGAGCTGCAGAAGCAGATCGATTTCGTGAATTCCCCGGAAGTGGTATCCACAGACTTCGTAGGCTCCCGCCATGCCGGGATTGTCGATGCCCAGGCCACTATCGCAAACGGTAAGCGCCTGATTCTCTACGTATGGTACGACAACGAGTTCGGCTACAGCGCTCAGGTTATCCGTTGTGTCAACCAGATGGCCGGCGTCACCTACCCGATCTTTCCGAAGCGGGCACGTGACTAAAGTCTAAGCCCGTTTCAGTCAAGTCGGATCAAAAGGCCCCGGTAGCGTGAGTTGTCGGGGCCTTTTTACGACTTTCGAGGAGTAAAACCATTTCCCTTACCGGTGGAAATAGGATTCCTTAATCTCTATAATTGGCGCGATTTTGGGTATGTCTGGCACCCATATTCTCACCCCCGAGCGGCGGGGCCGGGCGTTAAAATCCACAGAAAAGTTTCTGATGATTGGATGAGGCTAATGATCAAGATCAAAAAAGGCCTGGATCTTCCCATCAGCGGCGCTCCCGAACAGACCATTACTGACGGCAAACCGATTCGCCACGTGGCATTGATCGGCTTTGACTACAACGGCATGAAGCCGACAATGGCTGTGAAAGAGGGAGACCGTGTCAAGCGCGGTACGCTGCTGTTCACGGACAAGAAGACCGAAGGCGTTCGTTATACTTCACCGGCAGCCGGTGTGGTTAAAGAAATCAACCGCGGTGAGCGTCGCGTGTTCCAGTCTGTTGTCATCGAAATCGATGGCGATGAGGCGGAAACCTATGCTCGCTACAACGATTCCGATCTTGCCGGCCTGGAACGCCAGCAGGTAGTTGATAACCTGGTTGAATCCGGTCTGTGGACAGCGTTCCGCACCCGGCCTTACAGCAAGGTTCCGGAAATCGACTCCGCACCGAACTCCATCTTTGTTTCTGTCATGGATACCAATCCGTTGGCAGCAGACCCTACCGTTATTATCGGCGAGAACAGCAAGGCGTTCGAAAAAGGCTTGACTATCATCTCCCGCCTGACCAACGGTAAGGTATTTGTGACCGGCAAACCCGGCGCCGACGTGTCTGTGCCAAAAGCAGACAACATCGAAGTACACCAGTTCGATGGTGTGCACCCTGCCGGTAATGTGGGCACCCATATCCACCACCTGGACCCGGTTTCAGCCAGTAAGACTGTCTGGAGCATCAATTATCAGGACGTGATCGATATCGCCAAACTGTTCGAGACCGGTGAAGTACCGGTTGAGCGCATTGTGGCCATCGGTGGCCCTAAAGCCCTGAAGCCCCGCCTGGTTCGTACCCGCCTGGGTGCCAGCCTGCCGGAACTGCTGGATGGCGAGATCGCCACTGACTGCGAAGTCCGCGCCATTTCAGGCTCGGTATTCGGCGGGCGTCGTGGTGATGGCCCCTGTGCCTACCTGGGCCGCTTTGCCAATCAGGTGTCGGTGCTGGAAGAAGGCACCAAGCGTGAGTTCATTGGCTGGCTGTCTCCGGGCATTAACAAGTTCTCGGTGCTGAACATCTACCTGTCCAAGCTGACCGGTGGCAAGCTGTTCAACTTCACCACCACCACCAACGGCAGTGAGCGTGCCATGGTGCCTGTCGGTGCCTATGAGCAGGTGATGCCGCTGGACATCCTGCCGACTCAGCTGCTGCGAGCACTGATTGTTGGCGATACCGAAGTGGCACAGAAGCTTGGCGCCCTGGAGCTGGATGAAGAAGATCTGGCGCTGTGCACCTTTGTGTGCCCCGGCAAATATGAATACGGTCCGATTCTCCGCGAGAACCTGACCCGAATCGAGATCGAGGGCTAATACGATGGCTATCCGACAGTTTCTCGATGGAATCGAGCATCATTTTGAAAAAGGTGGTAAGTACGAGCGCTGGTATGCCCTGTACGAAGCCGTTGATACCATTTTCTACACCCCTGGCAAAGTGACTTCCACCACGGCCCATGTGCGTGACGGCGTAGACCTCAAACGCATCATGATCACTGTATGGTTGTGTACTTTCCCTGCCATGTTCTTCGGTATGTGGAACATTGGTTTTCAGGCCAACAATTTTCTGGCAGCCAACCCGGATGCCATGATTGCAGACGGCGGCCTGCGTGAAGCCTTTATCACCGCCCTGGCCGTGACCGGCTCCGGTGCCGGCTGGTGGGACAACTTCGTTTACGGTATGGCCTACTTCATTCCCATCTATGCCGTCACCTTTGTGGTGGGTGGTTTCTGGGAAGTGCTGTTTGCCACCGTGCGTCGTCACGAAGTGAACGAAGGCTTCTTTGTAACCTCTGTACTGTTCGCACTGATCTGCCCGCCCACCATCCCTCTGTGGCAGGTGGCCCTGGGTATCACTTTCGGTGTGGTTATCGGTAAGGAAGTGTTCGGTGGTACCGGCAAGAACTTCCTGAACCCGGCCCTGACTGGTCGTGCCTTCCTGTATTTTGCCTATCCCGCGCAGATTTCCGGCGACACTGTCTGGACTGCAGTTGATGGCTTCAGTGGCGCAACGGCTCTGAGTTGGGCTGCCTCTGGCGGACTGGAAGCACTGGAAACCCAGATCGGCTGGATGAATGCCTTCGTGGGTAACATTCAGGGTTCCATGGGTGAGACGTCCACCATTGCCATATTGATTGGTGGTCTGATCCTCCTGGCCATGAAGATTGCCTCCTACCGTATTGTCGGTGGGGTGTTGATCGGCATGATCGGTATGTCGTTGCTGTTGAACATTGTCGGGTCCGAGACTAACCCGATGTTTGCCATTCCGGCTCACTGGCACCTGGTTATGGGTGGCTTCGCCTTCGGCATGATGTTCATGGCAACAGACCCGGTATCCGCTGCGATGACCAATACCGGTCGCTGGTTGTTTGGCATTCTGGTCGGTGTGATGACTATCCTCATCCGTGTGGTCAACCCGGCCTTCCCGGAAGGTATTATGCTGGCCATTCTGTTCGCCAACCTGTTCGCCCCGCTGATGGACCACTACGTGGTTCAGGCCAACATCAAACGGAGGCTCGCACGTGGCTAAGAAAAAAGAGACGGTCGGAAAGACCATTCAGGTCGCTTTCGCCCTATGCATCGTTTGCTCCGTGATTGTGTCTGCTGCAGCTGTATCCTTGCGCCCGCAGCAGGCCCTGAATCAGGAGCTGGACATCAAGTCCAATATCCTTCAGGCCGCCGGCATGGCGGAGCCTGGCGCCAATCGGGCCCGTATCGAAGAACTGTTTGGTCAGTTCGAGCCGCGCCTGGTTGACCTGCGTACTGGCCGGTTCACCACCCCGGAAGAGCTTGGCGTACCTGATGTACTGAGCTACAACCAGTACCGCGCTGCCGGTGATCCGAACATGTCTACCCGCCTGTCGGGTGAGCAAGACACCGCCAATCTGCGTCGTCGTGCCCACGCAGCCACCGTTTACATCCTTGAGGAGGATGGCGAGCTGGTTCGTGTGGTGCTGCCGGTTCACGGCCCCGGTCTTTGGTCCACCCTTTACGGATTTATTTCACTGGACGGTGATCTGAATACCATCGAAGGTCTGGGTTTCTATGACCACGCGGAAACGCCTGGTCTTGGCGGTGAGGTAGACAACCCCCGCTGGAAAAGCCAGTGGGTTGGCAAGAAGATCTACGGTGACGACAAGAGTGAGCCCCAGATCCGCCTGATCAAAGGCGGTGCCAATCCGGACAGCGAGCATCAGATTGATTCCCTGTCTGGTGCAACGCTGACGGCTCGCGGTGTCGAGAACCTGATCAACTTCTGGATGGGCGAGAACGGTTTCGCGCCGTTCCTGAAAAATCTGCGCGACGGGGAGGCCTGATCATGTCTGACGTATCAGCCAAGAAGGTTCTTTTTGAACCGATTTTCAGTAACAACCCCATCGCCCTGCAGATTCTTGGGATCTGTTCGGCGCTGGCGGTTACCACCAGCCTGAGCGTTACGCTGGTTATGTGTGCTTCGGTTATTGCGGTAACCGGGTTTTCAAACCTGGCGGTATCTCTGATTCGTACCCAGATTCCCAACAGCATTCGGATCATCGTACAGATGACCATCATTGCGTCGCTGGTAATCGTGGTCGACCAGGTGCTGAAAGCCTATGCCTATGAAATCAGCAAGCAGCTGTCGGTATTCGTTGGTCTTATCATCACCAACTGTATCGTTATGGGCCGGGCCGAGGGCTTTGCCATGCAGAACCCGCCGATGCTGAGCTTTCTGGATGGTATCGGTAACGGTCTGGGTTACTCCATTGCGATCCTGTTCGTGGCGTTCTTCCGTGAGCTGTTCGGCTCTGGTGAACTGCTTGGTTTCACCATCCTGGCCTCGGTTAACGATGGTGGGTGGTATGTGCCGAACGGCATGATGCTGCTGCCCCCGAGCGCATTCTTTATCATCGGTCTGGGCATCTGGGCACTGCGTACCTGGAAGCCGGATCAGGTTGAAGAGCCTGATTTCAAGATGTCAGCCCATAAAACCCGGGAGGCCTTCTAATGGATCATTATCTGAGTCTTCTGGTTACGGCCATTTTCGTTGAAAACCTGGCGTTGGCGTTCTTCCTGGGGATGTGTACCTTCCTGGCGATCTCCAAAAAGGTAGAAGCGGCGATTGGCCTGGGTATTGCGGTGGTTGTTGTACTGACTCTGTCCGTGCCAGTGAACAACCTGATCTTCAATACCGTTCTGCGTGAAGGTGCCCTGTCCTGGGCGGGGCTGCCAGATGTGGATCTGAGCTTCCTGGGACTGCTGACCTACATCGGTGTTATTGCGGCACTGGTGCAGATTCTTGAGATGGTTCTCGACAAGTACATCCCGTCGCTGTACGCAGCGCTGGGCGTGTTCCTGCCGCTGATCACCGTTAACTGCGCAATCCTGGGTGCGTCACTGTTCATGGTTGAGCGTGACTACAACTTTGGCGAGAGTGTGGTTTACGGCTTTGGCGCTGGCGTGGGCTGGGCCCTGGCCATTGGTGCCCTGGCAGGTATCCGCGAGAAGCTCAAGTACAGTGATGTGCCCGATGGCCTGCGTGGCCTTGGTATTACCTTCATCACTGTCGGCCTGATGTCGCTCGGCTTTATGTCGTTCTCCGGCATCTCGCTGTAATGCGCACCCGGATCATCGGATAACTACGAGAAGGCGAGACCATGAATACCGAAATTATTCTTGGCGTGGTCATGTTTACCGTCATCGTGCTTGCACTGGTGGCGGTGATCCTGGCAGCGCGCTCAAAACTGGTCAGCACCGGCGACGTCACCATTGAAATCAATGACGACCCGGAACACACCATGAAAACGGAAGCAGGTGGAAAACTGCTGAACACCCTGGCGGGCAACGGCATTTTCCTGTCGTCTGCCTGTGGTGGCGGTGGCACCTGCGCTCAGTGTAAATGTAAGGTTCTGGAAGGTGGCGGCGCCATGCTGCCCACTGAAAAGACCCACTTCACCAACCGTGAAGAAAAAGAAGGCTGGCGCCTGTCGTGCCAGGTTCCTGTAAAGCAGGACATGAAGATCGAAGTACCGGAAGAGTTCTTTGGCGTGAAGAAGTGGGAGTGCGAGGTGGTGTCTAACCACAACGTGGCCACCTTCATCAAGGAACTCGTACTGAAGCTGCCGGAAGGCGAGGAAGTGGACTTCCGCGCTGGCGGTTACGTGCAGCTGGAGTGCCCCCCGTACGAAATCAGCTTCAAGGATTTCGACATCGAGGAGGAGTTCCACGAAGACTGGGACAAGCACGATATCTGGCGTTATAAGGCGATCAACAAGGAAGACACCATCCGTGCCTACTCCATGGCGAACTACCCGGAAGAGAAGGGACTTCTGAAGTTCAACATCCGTATTGCGACACCGCCTCCGGGAACCAATCACCCGCCAGGCATCATGTCCAGCTACGTGTTCAACCTGAAGCCGGGTGACAAAGTCACTGTAATGGGGCCATTCGGTGAATTCTTCGCCAAGGAGACTGACGCGGAAATGGTCTTCATCGGTGGTGGTGCCGGTATGGCGCCCATGCGCTCTCATATCTTTGACCAGCTCAAGCGCCTGAATTCCAAGCGTAAGATCAGCTTCTGGTATGGTGCCCGCAGTGTGCGCGAGATGTTCTATGTGGAAGACTTTGACGCTCTGGCCGCAGAGTACGAGAACTTTGAGTGGCATTGTGCCTTGTCAGATCCGCTTCCGACTGACGACTGGGATGGCCCTACCGGCTTCATCCATAACGTGTTGTACGAAAACTATCTGAAGGACCACCCGGCTCCGGAAGACTGTGAGTTCTACATGTGCGGGCCCCCAATCATGAACGCGTCCGTTATCAAGATGCTGAAAGATCTTGGTGTTGAGGATGAAAACATCATGCTGGATGATTTCGGAGGTTAACAGGCTCAGATGACATCCCGCATGTTCGGACCCGTCAGGGTGGTTGTGATCAGCGTCTTTATGACGCTGATCATGGCTGCCCTGGCGGGTTGCTCGTTTCAGGAAGAGGAAAAAGTCTGGGAAATTTCCGGAGGTATCTTCGGAACGACCTATCACATAAACGTCGTATTGCCAGAAGACAGGGAACGCCTGCAGACTCTGGCTCAGGGAATTCAGAAAGAGTTGGAAGCGGTGGATGCGTCCATGTCTACCTGGAAGCAGGATTCCGAGTTGTCTCGTTTGAATCGCAAACAGGACCAGTCGGAGTGGACCGAACTTTCTCCAGCCTTGTTCGAAGTCATACTGCGTTCCCAGGAAATTGCCGAGCTGACTGGCGGGGCGTTTGATATCACCATCGGTCCCGTGGTCAATCTCTGGGGCTTCGGGCCGGATGCCCGGCCTGATACCGTCCCGTCCGACGCGGCCCTTGAGAAAGCGCTTTCAGATACTGGCTACCGCTATCTCGAGCTGAACGCAGAGGCCATGGCGTTGCGTAGCGAAAAGCCCCAGTACATCGATTTGTCCGGGATTGCCAAAGGCTATGGTGTCGATGTGGTGGCCCGTTACCTGGACCGTGAAGGTGTGCAGGCGTACCTTGTAGAGATCGGTGGTGAGGTGAGGGTCAATGGGCGGAAACCTGACGGCGGTGCCTGGCGCCTCGCCGTTGAAGAGCCATCGGAACAGGCACGGCAGGTCAGCAAGATAGTGGCCATGGACCAGCATGCGATGGCAACCTCCGGTGACTATCGTAACTATTACGAATCGGATGGCCAGCGTTACTCGCATACAATAGACCCATCGACCGGTAAGCCGATTACCAACCGATTGGCGTCTGTGACGGTGATTACCGAAGACAGCATGACCGCCGACGCGCTGGCCACCGCATTCACCGTGATGGGGTATGAGCGGGCACGGGCGCTGGCAACGCGGGAAAATATTCCCGCTTATTTCATTGTACGAGGCGAGAGCGGCTTTGAGGTGCATGAAACACCGGCTTTCTCTTCCTTCGTGGTTCAGTAAAGGAGGGCAGTATGGGTACCTTTCTTCTCGTTTTGTTCATTGTGGGCATTCTGATTGCCGGTATGTCGATCGGCGTGATCTTTGGCCGTAAGCCCATCAGCGGCACCTGCGGTGGGATTGGTGCTCTGGGCATCAGCCAGTCCTGTGATATTTGTGGCGGTAACACGCAGAAGTGTGAGGAAAGCCGCAGCGAGACCGGGGCCTCTGAGAAAGCGGAAGACCTGGCCTACGACGCCTCGCGCACAGAAAAGTAAGCGACACTCATCAATAAATAGAACTACGCATTTTATGGCGTAGATAAGGAGTCACTGCGCACATGGCAGAGCATCACTACGACGTCGTCGTTATTGGCGCCGGCCCTTCCGGTGAAGGGGCGGCAATGAACGCGGCCAAGCACAACAAGCGAGTCGCCATCATTGAAGACAAACCGACGGTGGGCGGTAACTGCACGCACTGGGGCACCATTCCATCCAAGGCGCTGCGTCACTCGGTGAAGCAGATCATCACCTTCAACACCAATCAGATGTTCCGGGATATCGGCGAACCGCGCTGGTTTTCCTTCCCGAGGGTGTTGCAGAACGCGCAGAAGGTGATCGGCAAGCAGGTAAAGCTGCGCACCCAGTTCTATTCCCGTAACCGGGTAGACCTGATCAATGGCCGTGCATCGTTTGTAGACACGCATCGGTTGGAAATCCGCGGTAACAAGTCGGTTGAGACTATCCACTTCAAGCAGGCCATTATTGCTACCGGCTCCCGTCCGTATCTGCCGCCCGATGTGGATTTCCGCCATCATCGGATTTACAACTCTGACTCCATCCTGAACCTGTCTCACACCCCGCGCACCCTCATTATCTATGGCGCCGGTGTTATCGGTTCCGAGTACGCCTCCATTTTTGCCGGGCTGGGTGTAAAGGTTGACCTGATCAACCCTGGCAGTCGCCTGTTGTCATTCCTGGACGACGAAATCTCCGATGCGCTCAGCTACCACCTTCGCAACAACGGTGTGCTGGTTCGCCATAACGAGCAATACGAATCGGTGAAAGGCGACGACCACGGTGTGGTACTTTCACTGCAGTCTGGTAAGAAAATTCGCGCCGATGCCTTTCTCTGGTGCAACGGGCGAAGTGGTAACACGGAAAACCTTGGGTTGGCGAATGTGGGCCTGGTGCCCAATGGTCGCGGCCAGTTGGCTGTGGATGACCACTACCGTACCGAGGTGGACCACATCTACGCGGCGGGCGATGTGATTGGCTGGCCGAGCCTGGCCAGTGCAGCCTATGACCAGGGCCGTGCGGCTTCGTCAGACATCACCCAGGACGAGTATTTCCGATACGTAGATGATGTGCCCACGGGTATCTATACCATTCCTGAAATCAGCTCCGTAGGTAAAACCGAGCGGGAGCTGACAGAAGCCAAAGTGCCATACGATGTTGGTCAGGCTTTCTTCAAGGACCTGGCGCGGGCACAGATAACGGGTGAAGCGGTGGGCATGCTGAAGATCCTGTTCCACCGTGAGACTCGGGAGATTCTGGGTATCCACTGTTTCGGTGACCAGGCGGCTGAGATTGTGCACATCGGCCAGGCGATCATGAACCAGAAAGGGGAGGCGAACTCCCTGAACTACTTCATCAATACCACTTTCAACTACCCGACCATGGCGGAAGCCTATCGGGTGGCGGCATTGAACGGCCTGAACCGGATCTTCTGATCCGGTCAGTTCCGTACCCGAGCCGGTATTACGCCGGCTCGGGCATTCCTTCCTTCGCTGGCAAGCTCAGAACGGCTCTGGCGCGGTTATCGAAGAACATCCGTGTGCTTGTGGGGTAGTCGGTAATAATGCTGTCTACGCCCATCTCTTCCAGCTTCAGCATGTCGTGAATGCGGTTCACCGTCCAGGTGGACACATGCATATTACGCTTGTGGGCCTGGGCAACCATGTCGGCATTGAGAATCTTCCAGTTCACGCAGAAATACTCACAGCCCAGGCGGGTAGCCAGGTTCAGCGGTTTTGGGAACTTCCGCTCGGCCACAAGGCCAATCCGGAGGTTCTTGTCACGGCGCCTCAGTTCCCTGAGGAACCAGGGATCGGATGAGGTAATGGCGGCGGTCTGGTAAAGGTTCCGGCGCTGGATAACTTCTGTCAGGCGGTTGCAAAGTATGTTCAGGCGGGCCCGGTTGTCCTTCTTCACTTCCAGTTGCAGGTGCTCCAGGTCGTCGAACTGGTCGAGCAGGTTTTCGAGACTGGGAATGCCCGCTTTGCGGGGCCAGGCGCTGGTGTTGCGCCGAGCGTCCATGTCGGCCAGCTCAGCGGCCGTGTAATGGCCGACATTGCCCTTCTGCCCGGTAGTCCGATCTACCGTCAGGTCGTGCACCAGCACTGGCAAGCCGTCTTTTGACAGCACCAGGTCCAGCTCGAAGTGCCGGATACCATGCCGATAGGCGTGGATAAAACCGGGCATGGTATTTTCTGGGGCCTCACCTTTGGCCCCACGGTGACCATAAACGATCATTCTGCAGCACTATCCTTGAGAGTCTGGTAAATGGTCTGGCGTTTCTTCCAGGTGTCATGGCACAGGCGAATATCTTCCAGGTACGCTGGCAACTCTTTCATCAGCAGGGCCTGGGGGCCGTCAACCAGGGCTTTCTCGGGCTTCGGGTGGAAGTCGACCAGCACCATGTTGGCGCCGGCGATCACGCCCTGGGCGGTAGCGTGCATCACGTCCAGAATGCCGTCCGGTGAGCGGTCCCGGCTGCCCACGGAGTGGGACGGGTCTACACACACGGGCATGCGGGTCAGGCGCTTTACCGCGGGTACATGGGCAAAGTCCACCATATTGCGATGTGGTTGGCCGGCCTCGGTTTTCATGCCTCTCAGGCAGAAAATCACGTTGGCGTTGCCCTCGCTGGCCAGATACTCTGCGGCGTTCAGCGACTCGTTCAGGGTAATACCAAAGCCGCGCTTGAGCAGTGCCGGGTAGGTTTTCTGCCGGCCTATGGCTTTGAGCAACTCGAAGTTCTGGGTATTCCGGGTGCCAATCTGCAGCATCACACCGGTGGGTCGGCCCAGTTTCTCCAGGCAGGTGTCGATTTCTTCGATATGGCTCTCGTGGGTGATCTCCATGGCAATCACCTTGATGCCATGCTTGCCGGCTTTCTCGAAGACCCAGGGCAGGCAGCCCTTGCCGTGCCCCTGGAACGAGTACGGATTGGTGCGGGGTTTGTAGGCGCCCATGCGGGTGCAGACCTCGCCATTGTCCTCCAGCGCCTGCATCATTTGCTCAACGTGTTCCGGCACGTCTACCGCACACAGGCCGGCAAAGATGTTCAGGTTGTTCTGGCTGAACTCGACGCCGTTGTAGGTGAAACCGCTCTGGCGATGATCGTCTTTGTGGCGGCCCAGAATGCGGTAGTCATCAGAAATTCGGATGGCCCGCTCCACGGCGGGTAGCGCTTCGATCTCTTCCTTGCTCAGGGTTTTGGTGTCGCCCAGCAGATAAATCTCCGTCAGCCGCTGGCTGGCGCCTTGAATCTCGTGTACGCGAACACTGACACCGGGCAGGTTTTCCAGGTAATGCATGGTCTGGCGGTAGGCTTCGCTGTCCAGTTCTGTGTTGGGGTGAAGAATGGCTAACATGAAATCTCCTTGGGGTTAACCGGCGGCGTCTTCCGCCCTGTACCTGGCCTGCATGAATTCCCGATGATTAAGATGCAGCAAGTCCGCAATCCGGCGAATAAGGTGTTCTTCGTATTTGTCGATACGGCCGTCTGCCAGGGCTACCCGCCAGATACTCTCCAGCAGGGCCTGTTTCTGGGGCTGGTCAAAGTGGTCGTTGATCTGTCCGGTGAACTCATACAACGACGTGGAATCCTCTGCGTGTGCCAGGGCGTCGGCAAGAATCTCTTGCGCTTCTTCCCGGGTAACCTGATGGGCCTGAACGGCGCAATCGGCAATAATCTTCAGCTCGCGCTCGTCCTCGTGATTGTCGACACGGGCAAGCTGTACCATCAGGGCTGTGGCAGCCACCGCCAGTTGGTGAGCGTCGGTTTGCACAGGCTCGGATTCCGGCACTGCAAACAGTTTTTTCAGGCGATCAATCATACAGCGCCCCTTGGCTAAAGGTTGGGGTGTTGATCAGGCAGCCTCGGTCGCTAACTGTCGCACCCGGTTTTCCAGTTCAATCTGGTCTGCGGCAAACCGGCGAATGCCATCGGCCAGTTTCTCGGTGGCCATGGCATCCTCGTTGGATTCCCAGCGGAAACGCTTCTCGTCCACGTGGTGTGGTTTGTCGGCGGTGCTTGCGCTGCCCGCGTTCAGTTGCTGGGGTAATTCGCCATGATCGTCTTTCAGCTCCTGCAACAGGGCAGGGCTGATGGTCAGGCGATCGCAGCCGGCCAGCATTTCAATCTCGCCAGTATTGCGGAAGCTCGCCCCCATCACCACGGTATTGAAGCCATTGGCCTTGTAGTAATTATAGATGCGGGTGACCGATTGCACGCCCGGGTCTTCCGCCGCCGGGTAGCTGTCGCGGCCAGTGCTGGCCAGGTGCCAATCCAGAATGCGCCCGACAAACGGCGATATCAGATAGGCACCGGCTTCGGCGCAGGCGGCAGCCTGTACAAAGGAGAACAGCAGGGTCAGGTTACAGTGGATGCCTTCTTTTTCCAGCTGCTCAGCGGCGCGGATGCCTTCCCAGGTAGCGGCAATCTTGATCAGCACCCGGCTGGTGTCTACGCCCTGGCGGCCATAGTAGTCGATCAACCGGCGTGCGCGTTCCAGGGTGGCGGCGGTGTCAAACGACAGGCGGGCGTCTACTTCTGTGGAGACGACGCCGGGAATCAGGTTCAGGATTTCTTTACCGGCCAGCACCGCCAGCATGTCAGTGGCGATGGTCAGTTGTTCGGCGCCAGAGCCCCCGCGCTGGCTGGCGAAGGCGACGGCCTTGTCCAGCATCGGGCGGTAGGCTTCCGATGCTGCGGCTTTCAGCAGCAGTGAGGGGTTGGTGGTGGCATCTTGTGGCCGCCATTGGGCAATGGCGTCAAGGTCGCCGGTGTCGGCCACCACGGTGGTCATGGTCTTCAGTTGGTCCAGCTTGCTGTTCATTCGTCGTGTCGTCCCGGTTGTGCGGTGTTATGGCGGTATCCAGCTCCAGAATACCTTTGTAACCCCTACAATAACGGCAGCTTACGACAGGAACAAGACAACAAAAGGTATGGGTATGATCAACTTTCCGTAATGAGTTCCGGTTCCCTGACTTTGGCCAGAGCCTGCTCCACCACTTCCAGGCCGGAACCCGGCTTGTTGGCGTTCTCGCTCAGGTGGCGGCGGAACTGTCGCCCTCCTGGCTGGCCCAGGAACAGGCCCATGATATGGCGGGTAATGTGGGTCAGGTACACCCCGCGGTCCAGTTCCTGCTGGATAAACGGAAACATGGCGCGCAGGGCATCATGACGGCTGGTGGCAGCTGCCGGCTCACCAAAGAATTCGGTATCCACGTCGGCCAGTAGCCAGGGGTTGTGGTAGGCCTCCCGGCCCAGCATCACACCATCGGTATGGGCCAGATGTTCGTGGCATTCATCAAAGGTTTTGATGCCGCCGTTGATGATGATTTCAAGGTGAGGGTAGGCCTGCTTCAGCTGGTACACCCAGTCGTATTTCAGCGGCGGGATGTCGCGATTTTCCTTCGGGCTCAGGCCCTCCAGGATGGCAATGCGGGCGTGCACGATGAATGTCTTGCAGCCGGCGGCGGCAACGGTTTCGATAAACTCACACAGCTCATCCCAGGATTCGCGGCCGTTGATGCCAATGCGGTGTTTGACGGTGACCGGCAGATCCGTGGCTTCTATCATCGCCGCCACACCTTCTGCCACCTTGTCTGGATGGCCCATCAGGCAAGCGCCGATCATGTTGTTCTGCACCCGATCACTGGGGCAGCCGACATTCAGGTTCACTTCATCAAAGCCAAACTGCTGAGCCAGCTTTGCGCAATGAGCCAACTCACCGGCATGGCTGCCACCAAGCTGCAGCGCCAGCGGGTATTCGGAAGGATCATGGCGCAGAAACCGCTCGGTATCCCCATGAATCAACGCCCCGGTGGTCACCATCTCGGTATACAGCAACGCCCGGCGGCTCAGAATCCGCGCCAGGTAGCGGAAATGCGGCGTGGTCCAATCCATCATCGGAGCCACACAGAAGCGGCGGGAAGGGCCGGAATCGGCCGCAAATGGAATCGGCGATGGAACAAAAGACATAGAGCTACCTGTAAACGGCAATGGCGCAGATCATACGAAAATCCAAGCGTCCTAGTTTATCAGGAATACCCCTGATAAGCAGGCTGCAAGGGGGGCTCCCAGTGCCATCGCCAAATGTAACAAAATGTACCGGGGTCTGACCCCAGTACATTTGACCGGGCGAAATGTCTTGGGGTCTGACCCCAGCATGTATAATCCGCGGTGGATGAACCGGATAACAGGATACTGAATGACCATCACAGCCTTTGACGCCTTAGCCTGCCCCCTGGATGGTGCTGCCTTGCAGCGAGAGTCGGGTTCTTGGCGGTGTGCCAGTGGCCATAATTTTGATGTGGCGCGGCAGGGCTATGTGCATCTGTTGCCGGTGCAGAAGAAGCGTTCGCTGGACCCGGGTGACAGTAAGGTGATGGTGGCGGCACGCCAGCGGTTTCTTGAGGCGGGGTATTACCAGCCTATTGCCGAGGCGGTGTCGCGGGCAACGTTGGACGGTGCGCAGGCAAGCATAACACTGAATTGCCTGGACGCTGGTTGTGGTGAAGGCTATTACCTGCGGCAACTGGCCCGGGCGGCGGGCGAGGAGCGCTCCCTGGCGCTATTGGGCCTGGATATCTCGAAATGGGCGGTACTGGCGGCGGCCCGTGAAGACAAACGGCCGAGCTGGGTGGTGGGCAGTAATGCGAATCTGCCGGTGCTACCTGGCTCACTGGACCGTATTCTCTGCCTGTTTGGCTTTCCCGTGTACCCGGAATTTGCCCGTGTTCTCAAGCCGGGCGGTAAGCTGATTCAGGTGGACGCAGGGCAGGACCACCTGCGGGAACTGCGGGAAATCATCTATCCTGAAATCCGGAGCGAATCGAAGAAAGTAACGCCGGCCCCGGAAGGATTCCGCCGGGTGGCTTCGGAAGATGTTCGGTTTTCACTGCATCTGGCGGGGGCGGAGCCCCTCGCAGACCTGCTGGCGATGACGCCCCATTTCTACCGCGCAAACGCGGAAGGCCGGGAGCGGGCGGCTGCCCTGAACTCCCTGTCACTCACGGTAGACGTTTGCCTGCACACCTTTGAGCGGGTTGCTGAGGGCGATTAATCTGCGTTTTCCATGCCCAGCCGGGTACCACGGGCCTTGAGCCGGTAAAACTCCTCAACAATACCAGCCATGGCCTCCGGGCAGTATTCCCGGAGCCCGCCCAGCATCAGGCGTTTGGACACTTCACCAACCGAGCTGCCACCAGACATCAGGTGGTACGAGAGTGTTACGTTGCCGCGCTTGCCTGCCACTTCCAGGTCCGCTTTGTTCAGCTCGAGCTCGGGCTGAAGGTTGTCACTCTTTTTGAGCGCCACGCTCATGCTTTCGTACATCACCATGGGGCGGTCCGGGTTAAACATCACCCCGTGGGATTCCATCAGCGGTTTGAGCGTGTGGGGGAAATTCTTGCCAGAGGCCGCCACGTAGGCGCGGGTGAAATCGTCTATAACCTGTTCGTCCCGAATGACGGCGCCGCTGCGGCTGACTTCCAGGTAGACCTTGCCGGCTTCGTCGCAGACTTCGATAGTGTCTTCACCGGTTTCCCGGAATTCCAAGGGAATTTCTGCCCCCAGCAGATTGCGAAAACGGAACGTCATATTCTCTGATAGCCCAAAGCGCCCGACCACAATGGCAAACAGCAGATCGCCAGGCACGCAGAAGCGGCGGGCGTCCGGATCGTGGATAGGGTTGAAGTCTCCGGCAATCTCTTTGGCAAAATGACTGGCCTGGGGCGCAGTAATAACAATGCGTCCGTCCTGGACGGTATAAAAACGTTCTGAAAGCATGGTGTACCTTTTACGGATCGCAGAGATGAGGGAACGAAATGTTTGTCGGTCCGCAGATTGATCCTGCCATTCTAAACGATTAAACGCCGCAGGGCCCTCCGGCTTTCGTACAATGCCCGGTGGCAACGTCAGTCTTCGTCTTCGGCATCCCGCAGGCGTTCCTGGCGCTCCCATTCTTCTTCCTTGGCGGCTTCAATCACATCGAGCAGCTCATCCACGTTCGCGCTTTCGGTGTCATGCTCAAAGCAGCCCGTCAGCTGGCTGTCGGGGTGCAGGTCGCCGGCTTCATAAAGGGCCCAGATCTCCTTGCCATAATCGGTATTCAGCAGCTCCGGGGCAAAGCGGCCGAAATAGCGGCGCATGTTATCTACATCCCTCTCGAGCATGCGCTCCGCGCTGTTATTGCCGGCTGCATTAACCGCCTGGGGCAGATCGATAATGACCGGGCCGGTGGCATCAACCAGAACATTGAATTCGGACAGGTCGCCGTGAATCAGGCCGGCACTGAGCATGCGCACGACGTCGGCAATCACCTTGCTGTGGTAAATGCGGGCCTGTTCGGGGGTGAGGGTAACGTCGTCCAGCCGGGGCGCGGCCTTGCCTTCACTGTCGGCAATCATTTCCATCAGCAGCACGCCGTCAACAAAACCGAAAGGTTCTGGCACGCGAACGCCGGCGTCCGCCAGGCGGTAGAGGGCGTCTACTTCGGCGTTCAGCCAAGCGTCTTCCTGCTCTTTCTGGCCATAGCGGGTTTTCTTGCTCATGGCCCGGGCGCGGCGACTGTTCCGCACCTTGCGGCCTTCCTGGTACTGAACGGCTTGCTTGAAACTGCGCTTCTGGGCCTCTTTATACACCTTGGCACACCGCACCTGGTCGCCGCAGCGCACCACAAACACCTGGGCTTCCTTGCCGCTCATCAACTGGTACAGCACCTCATCGACCATGCCTTCATCGACGAGGGGTTGTAATCGTTTTGGTATCTTCATAAGAGGTTCTGTGCCCGGTTTATCTGGCCGGTTTTCGTTTTAACCGGCGTTTACGGGCACATACTACCCTATATTGGCATCGGGCCGTTCACCTGTTCTGCCAGATCAACTGGAGTCATCATCAGTAGGCGCGTTTTAATGCCGCTCGCAGATCCGGATACAAATCGGTTGAAACGCGAACGGCCTCGCTGTAAGTGGCTGAATCACCATGTTTGGCTATCAGATAGCGCGCCATGGCATCGGCAGAATCAAAGCTTTGATCCGAGCTGGCCCGGATATTATCCCAGCCACCGGAGGCCGCAATGGCAGCCTCACGCCCAACCCTTTTGCCTACCTCAGCCGTCATGGCCGCCATAAGCAGGCTGCCGAGTCCGTATGGCACGAAGTCTGCCGCAGCTGCGATTGCGCCGCCGGCAGCAGCTCCCGCAAGGGTGCCCATGGTTGAACCAATATTGACGATTACCACGGTGTTAACCCACTCAGCCAGTACGTCGTCACTGGTGTAGGGGCTTATGTATTTTCCTTGGTTGTCCTGTCTGATCAGCTGGTTCAGTTCTTCTTCAGCCAGGCTGCCAACCAGTCCCGTTGGTGGAAGCTGCAGATCGCATTTGTCGGCGGTAGCAATTTCGCCCAGTTCATAACAGACTCGCTGACCTGCGGGTGAGTCGCTATACACAGTGTTCCAGCCATGGGGAATGCCATTCAGGGAGCGACCCTCTACATTCAGCCTGGAACCAGTGTACATCCGGGATTGCATGTGTGATCCGTAGGAAGCATGGCGGTGCTCATGCACCCAGGTTGTCATAGAGGAAGGTTGCTTCATCTGGACAAAGTGTTTGCCCGTTTCACGGCCCTCGATAAATTGTCCCTGGGACTGAAACAAACTGGTCATCATCTGCCCTGGAGCGATCGGGAAATTCATCTCAAAAGCGAAATAGATGGGGCCATTCAAAGTGCCATTTTGGGCTTGCCCCTCCATGCGTGTTCGGGTGGTAAACGACGATTCGATCACACCTTGCCCGGGAACCGTCGTGTGAGTGGTCATCTCATAGGAACCAACGGCGACAAAGCGACCATCGGGCAATCCTTCAGCGCATCGGCCTTCAATCAACTTGGTCTCTCCTAGGAGTCTGCGCGGCAGAAGTGTTTTGAGCAAGTGCCTCCGCCGCGCCGAATCACGGTTGTGCCCGAGAGTATAGGCGCAGTATCCAACCGGATAGAGTCACGATTTTCTATTCAGGCAATCAAGACGGTTATAGGCAAGCTCACAACCGTAGCCCGACCACTCAGCACGGCCCAGCACGCCGCCTCAGATCGCCTATGTCAGCCTCATCAGCGAACTCATCCGCCTGAGGTTAAGCGACAGGCAGACCAGATCCCATTCGCCTTGCACGGCATTAAGCCCCCTCAGGCTGAACTGCCGGAAGCCCAGAATATGCTTGATCCAGCCATTAACCGCCTCAACCAGATGCTTGCGCCGGGCGTAAACCGAACGCCCCGTCGCGGTGGCCAGCTTCTCGGCCATCCGTGACGTGGCTGGATAACCGCTCGCGTCTATCTCTGCGCTCTTTTTCCCTTCCCGACGCAGCGAAACATAACCGTCGATCCTTTTGTCCTCCAGGGACTGTAAGTCGTCTTCTTTACGGTAACCGGCATCGGCCAGGCATTGTTTCGGATAGGTTTTCAGGATGTCTTTCACGTCATCCAGTAGCGGTATCAGGCGCCCCTGATCACTGGCATTGCTGCCCAGATGATTAGCGACAATCAGTTGGAATTCACCGTCCACGGCCAACTGGCCGTTGTAGCATTGCTGGAACCCATCCGCCGTTTTCATAATCCGGCTTTGCGGGTCGGTAAAGTTGCTTTGATCTTTGTCGTCCGGCACCCCGTAATCTCGCTTGAAGTTCCGGCCACCGCGGGGTGGGCGGCGGTCATCGTCCGGGTGCCGGCCTTTGGCGGCATCCCGCGCTTTCTGATCCGCTTCCAACTTCTCCTTGGCAGCGCGGATCTTGTCCAGTCGCGCCTGTCGGTACTGCAACTCCTCAGGTAGCTCATCACCCCGCTGGTCCGGGCCGAACTGCCGATCTTCCGACTCATCCGTTCGACGGGCCTGACGACATAGCCCATCGATCTCTTTCGATAAACGATCTTCTTCCTCGCCCATGCGGCCATAGCTCATGGCCTTGTGCTTACTGGCATTAGCCCGAATCTTTGTGCCATCAATCGCCAGTGTTCCCAGCGTGATCAGCTCCGCCTCCCGGGCAATCCGTACGACTTGAATGAAGATGGCCTTGAAGGCGACCAGATGGTGTTTGCGGAAATCACAGATCGTGCGGTGCTTGGGAAAATTACCCGCAGCCAGAACCCGAAAGGCGACGTCTTCCTCCAACTTCCGGGCAATCTTGCGTGAGGAGAATACGCCGGTGGCGTAGGCGTAAATAAGAACCTTCAGCATCATCCGCGGATCGAACGGCGAGTTACGCCGACCGTTGCCTTCGTAGCGGGCGTAAAACGCACTCAAATCCAGCTCCTCGACAACATCACTGACAAAATAGGCCAGGTGGCCATCAGGCAGCCACTCGTTCAGGCTTGGGGGAAGGAGCAATTCCTGGTCGGGCGAGTACGGGCGGAAAGTGGTTCCCATCAGACGTCCTGTTGCCGAAAAATTTTCGGTTTATTATGCCAGAAACGGGCTTCTGCCGCGCAGACTCCTAGTTGAACTTCGGTCTTTGTGCCGGTGGAACGTTCCCTGAACGTGTGCAAGGCATCCATATCGGCTTCGCTGCGGCTGAAGTTGACCAGCCATTGGCCATCAGAGCTGAGTTCGCATACTGCATCGCCAGTGAACCAGGCATCCGGGTTGGCTTGGATTTGCGTATGTCGCAACCCCAATTCGTTTTGAAGTGCCATCAACACAGGGTCTTGGAGATCCGGCGCTTTATTCATGGTATCGGGATGGTACCCGAAGTTGATATTGGCTGACGGTGTGGCAAGGCAGCCGGATAACATTGCTGAGGCAAACAAGGTGGATACAAAACACGGGGTGGCACGGTAAGGCATTGGTTATCTCCAAGCATAGGCCCTGTGGTTCTGGGCGACATGTTGAAATATAAGTCGTATCAACAGAATGACAAGTTGTTAAAAAGGCCATGCTTCTATCCAAATGGGTGTTGCAGTATGTTGGTATGGTAAGTACCCCGAGCCAACAGGAGTGTTGTGTTGACCCTGCAAGGACCTATGCCACGGAACCGATGGCGACCGCTGACGGTCCTGTTGGCCTGTTTGCTGTTTGTTCCATCAGCCTTCTCCATGGACTGGTCGCTGTTGCTGCAGCAGGGGCGAATCGGTGTTGCCTTGCCAGATATCGAGACCGAGGATTGGCGCGTGACCGGCATCCGGGCTGAGGTGGTTAACTCAGTTGAGGCAGACAACCAGGCGGTTATCGTCCGCTTTAAACCCGGTTCAAGGCTGACGGCCGCCACCCTTGCACAGAACGTCGGAGATTCTTCGGTTTTCTTAAATAACGTGCAGCTGGATCTGACCGATGTAACCGTCACCATCAACCTCGGTGGTGCCGAAGACCTTGTGGACCGCACTGCGGTGGCCGGCCATGTCACCATCGAGGTTGAAGACTTGCAGCACCCCAGCCTGAGACCCCAGGGTTGGCGGTTCGATGGGCGGGTGAGTGGTGTTGTGTCTGATCTCAGCCTGGAGGGCCAGCTGCGATCAGATTCCGGCCTGTTGGCCGAGGTGGTGCTGAGAAACCGGAATGAAGAATTCATGGCTGGCCGGGTAGCTTTGGCCATGGCCGCTGAACAAGCCGGCACGGCAATCGCTGATACACTCGCCCAGTGGCCCCCGTTGCTCACGTTAAACCATGGTCAGCTTGAGGCGGCCGCTAGCTTTCGGCAGGAACCGGATGCCCCCCTCGTACTGGATGCCCGGCTGAATCTGGCGGGCGTGAGTGGGGTCTTCGATCGAACCGCGTTTTCCGATATGAGTGGCCGTTTGTTATTCAGCCTTGAAGACGAATCACTGGCTGCCCGCCTGCGCGACATCACCATTGCCCAGTTCAACTCCGGCATTGGCATAGGTCCGGTGCGGTTGCTGGCGGATTATCGAGCGCCGGCCGCCGAGCCGCTCACTGGCCAGTTAGAGATTCAGCAGGCCACAGCCGAATTTCTCAATGGCCGCCTGAGAGTCGCACCGCAATCCTTCGATCTGGCCAATCATCCCGTTAACGTCCCGTTGGACGTCTACGAGTTATCGCTTGAACGGCTGCTGGAAGTTTACCCGGCCGAAGGCTTTGAGGGCACCGGCAGGCTAAACGGCCGGATACCGCTAATGATCTCCGGCACATCGGTAGAGGTTGAGCAAGGCACCATGGCGGCTATTGTTCCGGGCGGCCGCTTGCGGTTACCGGGCGAGCGATTGCAGGCCATGCTGGGCAGTAGCCAGGCCGTGGATCTGGTGGTGCAAGCTTTGCAAAACTTTCACTATTCGGTGCTGGATAGCACGATAGACTACGATAAGAATGGAAATCTGATGTTAGGCCTGCGGCTGGAGGGAGAGAGCCCGAGCGTTCGTGGCGGCCAGCCGGTGGTGCTGAACATCAACCTTGAAGAAGACATTCCTGCCCTGTTAACCAGCCTACAGCTGAGCGGCAGGGTGAACGAAGCCGTTACCGAACGTGTTCGGGAGCGGCTGCAACAGTCCGGGCAGGAGGCACAACCATGATCAATGTGTGGCGGTCACGCAGGCCGCTGGCGATGAGAGTTTTGATGATATCGGTCCTGCCGTTGGCGTTCATCGCTTGCACGCCAACCGTACAGATGGCGGCGCCGAAAGAACCGATTACCGTGAATCTGAACGTTAAAATCCAGCACGAGATCTACGTAAAAGTGGACAGGGAAGTGGATGAACTGTTCAGCGATAAAGGCCTGTTCTGAACAACAACGGCCTGACCAAGGGCAGATCGAGGGGTTGAAGATGAAACGACTGATGCAACTGGGCGCTTTCCTCCTGGCCATCGGCATGGCACTGCCGGCGCTCGCCATGGGCCTGGAAGAGGCCAAGCAGAAACTGGAAACCGTCAAACAGCAGGGCCTGGTGGGCGAAACGCCGACCGGTTACCTGGAAGTGGTGCGCGCAGAAGGCGATGCGCCAGCGGTGGTGCAGGCCATCAACAACGCACGCCGGGATGAGTACGCCCGCATTGCCGAGCGGCACGACATACCAGTTACCCAGGTGGAAACCGTGGCTGGCAAGAAGGCTATTGAGAAAACGCCGGCCGGGCAATTCGTTCAGGTTAATGGCCAGTGGGTGAAAAAGGGGAACTAGTCTGGTTTAAGGCTTACATCTTTATGTAAACGTCAGCCTGGTAAGGGTTGCGTGGCAACTTTGAACCAGTACTCTTCCATAATTTTGATGATTTCAACCATGCCACTAAAGCTCAGTGGCATACGAATGACTGACGCAGCGCCAAGTTGATAAAGGTGGCGGGTCGCGACGTTGGCATTTCTCGGGCAGAAGACAATGACAGGAATCGTCTTTACCACGGGCATGCGCTTGAGTTGGCATAGCATCTTTAAAGAGCGATGATCGTCAACGGACTGAATAATCAGTATCAGGTTCGGTGCCTCGATAGGCTTGATTTGCTCAGCATGAATGGGGCTTTCTATCGATTCGAGAAAGCTATCTGAATCGCTGAAAATACTAAGCTCATGATCCATTGCATTGGTTTGTAACGCATCAACAAGCTCCTCCCTGTTAGAGCCGTCCTGAGATATGAGTGCGATTTTGTATTTGGATTTTGCACGCAATGCGTCCATTCCTCTAACCCTTGCTCGAGGTGCCAGTAATCGGCTGGATATGTTCGATCTATGAAGCGTGATCATCAGCGATAATGGTGGCGTTGTTGTGATTTAAGGCAAACGCCAAGGCTGATTCGGAGGGCATCGGTTTGGCTATCATATAGCCTTGGCCATGACTGCAGCTCATTTCGGCAAGAGACTCTAATTGCTCACCAGTCTCAATGCCTTCGGCGATTACTTGCATGCCCAATGACTGGGCCATCGTAATGACTGCGTGGCAAATCGCCGGTTCCACCAGTGAGTCCTGGCCATTGATTGACACAAAGCTCTTGTCGATTTTCAGATACCTGAATCAGTGACTCCGCTTGCCAACATACCCGTCAGGTGGCCCCAAGTGCCAACTTGAACGGGAATCTGGTGAAATGCTGGTTTTTGAGGGCCGGGAAGCTGAGGCCGGAAGCGGGCGACGGCCCTGGGTTGGTCAATAAACAACCAGAAGGCAGCATTCAGGCAATAGCGGGCTGCCCCGGCAGAGGATTCCGGGATGATTGTTTTTTTCCAGTGGTTGAGTTGGCCTATCCAGAGGAAGCAAGGCCCCGATAAAGGTCGCGGTAAACCGTAAAGCCTGGACAGTGTCGGCCAAATCTCAGTATCCATTGCCGGCCGCTGTGCACCAGGCGGCAGGCCATGGTCATGATTTCCTGCATCACGGTTCTCAGGCGGCGACGTTTGGCCGGATGGCGCACCGGCGCATCCGGGCCGGTCAGTCTCAGGCCCATCCAGCGCAGCACGTTGTACCCCATCGTTGCGAAGGCCATGATCAGGTTGTTGGTGTCGAATTTCCCGGACGGCAGTCGTTCCAGATTCAGGTCGGTCTTGAACTCGCTGTGGAACTGCTCACTGGTGGCGTGATCGCTGTACAGCGCCATGGTGTGTTGCTCGTCGGCTACTTCGGCCGGCAATGAAGTCACCCAGCCTTCGAGGCTGACTTCCGGTTCGAGATACAGCTGGCCCTCGGCATCGCTGGTACGAACGGTGATCTTCACGATGCGACGCAGACCGGGCTCGTCCAGAATCGTTTCTGACAGAACCGCTTCCATCTTGCCATCGCGTTCCAGTGACCAGGCTTTTCGGGCCTGGGCCTTGTCCGCCCAGACGAGCGGATCCTCTTTACGAGGGTTCCATTTGATCAGGAAGTCGACCTGGTCCTGCTCGCGCAGGAAATCGCGATTGGCACGGGCATCGTGTGCGCTGTCCAGACGCAACAAAATGGGCTTATCCGTCATTGATCGAGCCCGGGGTAACACCCGTTTTAGGGTGTCGAGAAATCCCTTGTTGGCGTGCTGGCTGCCAGGGCGCAGCTCGCAACCCAGGCACCAGCCTTCCTGCCCCAGGTAGGCGGCCAGCGGTGCATAACCGTCGTAGCCCTTGTAGGTGTAGCTGACACCCTCCTTATGGGTCTGGCTGTTGTCCATGGGAAAGACATCCATATCCAGCGCAACGTGGCCCATCGCCAGAGGTGACACCGGGGCCTCGACGGACTGAAGAAACTCGACGCTGGCATCATCCAGCAGGGGCGTCAGGCCTTGAGCATCTTCATCAAATCGCTGGCGCAACCGGGCCGAGGATGGCGATTGCTTGATGCCCAGCGCAGACTTGAAAAATGGGTCTGTTCGCACTGGCTCGGCCGCCTCGAAGTCACTCTTGCCCAGCGTGATCAGGCCCAGGTAGGTCCGGATCAGTTCGATGTTCGGAATGCCGTGCCGCTTGGCGACGGTGCGGGCAGTCTTGGTAAGCGATGTATGCCGGTTCAGACAATGACCGACCAAGGCCAGCCCGCCGTTGGGTGTATAGACTTCGGTTCGGGATTGTTGGAGAGTGAAAGTGCGCATGAGCCGAAAGCACTGACTGGGTGAATGGATGTCAGGTGCTATTATATCGCTCTAAGCCTTATTATTGCAGGCTTTGGGCAGCGCTTGGGCTGAATGAAGTCACGGATTCAGGAGATAGTTTGCAGGGAAGTGTCGTAAATACTTAAGTGAGGAATACCCGGTGCCGAAATCATCAATTGAGATTTTTACGCCCAGAGCGCTTATTTGTTCAAGCTGATCGATTGCTGCGTTGTCGTCTGGGTTAATGTCCATCACTACCTCTTCTGTGACCTCTATTTCCAATAGGCTCGGATCGATACCATTCTCGCGTAAGGTGTCTTGAAGAAATTTGACGAAGCTGCCGCCAACAACCTGGAGTGGCGATACATTTATCGCAATCGAAAAACCAGTAATACCTTGGTTACGCCATTCGCTTAGTATTTTACAGGCCTCCCTAGCGACCCATTGGCCTATGGGGATAATGAGCCCGGTTCTCTCTGCGACTGGGATAAATTCTCCTGGCGATACGACACGCTGAGCATCCTTATTTTCCTGGACCCATCGAAGCAATCCCTCAAAACCTATGATTTTACGATCATGAAGATTCCATTTGGGCTGAAGGTATAGCTCAAACATATTATTATCGAGGGCGCTACGCAGCCCTTTCTCGATCCTTATATTATCTTCGAGCTGCTTTTGGAGTTTGGAAGTAAAACATTGTAACTGGTTTACGCCATGCCGTTTTGCCTCATAAAGTGCAATATCCGCTTTTTGCATTAGTTTGATTGGGGTTTTTCCATTCTCAGGGTACATTGATATGCCAATGCTTGCGGATATGCTTAGTTCATGGCCCCGGATGGCAGTTGGCGGAGCTATGGCTTCTAATATCTTTTTGGCGACGCAGACAGCATCCTCATAGCTGTTTATATCATCAACGAGTATTGTGAATTCATCGCCACCAATTCTGGCGGCGAAATCCGAGTCGCGTATAACTTTCTTTATACGGTCTGCAATCAGATTCAGAAGCAAATCACCGGTTGGATGCCCCAATAGATCGTTGATTTCTTTGAATCGATCAAGGTCCAAGAAAAGTACCGCAAGTTTCGTATTCTTGCGTTCAGCCCGGGCCAGCGCCGCTTCCAACATTTCCTCAAATAACAATCGGTTACCGAGGCCGGTGAGATGGTCACGTTTCGCCAGTCGCTCGAGTTTTATTTCGGCATTTTTGTGCTTGAGCGCGTGGTCAATGGTGCGATCAAGCAACGTCGTAGAAAGCTCATTTTTAGGAATGAAATCTGCAGCACCCAAATTCATGACCTCGTTATCAATCAGGTCAGAATCTGCCCCTGTTAATACGACGATTGGCTGGCAGATGTGAAGTAGAGAAGCCTCTTTAATCAATTCTATAGCGGTATTGGCACCTAGGAAGTAGTCGAGTAAAAATATATCGGTTTTGTTATCGGTAATTAGTGATCTCGCATGCTGAAAACTTTTTACGTGATCAATTTCAAAAAGGAACCGTTTTGAATCACGTAAAAGTGTTTCCAGAATTAAAAAATCACCATCATCATCATCAACGATGACAACCCTTATATTGTTACTTTGCATTTGGCAACTCCACAATGGAACACCAATAGTTGTTGATAACCTTTACCTCACTAATCAGCTTTTCAAAATCGACTGGCTTTGTAATGAAGGAGCTTGCCCCTAGGTCATAGCTTCGAAAAACTTCCTCTTCCCTGTTTGATGTCGTAAGAACTAAGATAGGGATATGCCTAAGTTCGGGATCTTTTTTTATGCGCTTCAAGCATTCCTGTCCATCCAGCTTTGGCATGTTCAAATCAAGTAGGATCAGATCCGGAAAAGGATGGTCTTTGTCATTATACGGGTGCGTCCTGTAAAGATAATTCATTAACTCCTCGCCGTTCTCAACAAAATATAGAGGATTAACAGATTTGCTCTCCCGGAATGCTTCTTTTGTGAGTTCCCGGTCTTCCGGGTCATCATCTGCCATCAAAATCGTTATGGGTCTCATAAATTCCCTCGCTTGCTCTTAGATAGTGGAAGGTCAATCTGGAATGTCGAGCCTTTGCCCACCTCACTGTCGGCCGTGATTATGCCTCCATGACGTTCGACAACCTTTTTGCAGATCGCCAGCCCCATGCCAGTACCTTCGTATTCACTCCGTCCATGCAGGCGCTTAAAGACCTCAAAAATTTGGTCTTTGTACTGGGGATCGAAACCTATGCCGTTGTCTGAGACTGTCAGACGATAGGTATCGTCAGATATGGCGCCTCCTTTGATGGTGATCACCGGGGACGCGTCTGGCGACCGATACTTTAAAGCGTTACTGACGAGGTTCTGGGCGAGTTGCCGTAGCTGGGCTTTGTTGCCCTTGATTTCCCCCGTTATTTCTTTGTGAATAGTTGCGTGGCTCTCTTCGATGCGTAGCTGCAGGTCACGCTCGGTCTCTTCGAATAGTTCATTCACTAAAACATACTCGTGCTCACTATTTTGTGTTGTTACACGACTATATGCGAGCAGGCTGTTGATAAGAGTCTCCATCCGTGTCGCCGCGTCTCGGATGTAGGACACGAACTGCTCGCCTCTCTGATCAAAGTTCCCGTACTTTCCGGACATCAGTAACTGGGTGAAAGACAACAGCTTTCTGAGAGGCTCCCTCAGGTCGTGAGAAGCCACAAATGCAAACTGCTCTAGCTCTTCGTTTGACGCCCTAAGTGCAATTGCTTTGGCTTTTTCTCTTTCTTCGGCCATTTTCCGGTGAGCGATTTCAGTTTCGAGTCGTTTCTTGACTTCAAGAAGCTCAGCTAAATGCCTCTGAAGCTCATTTTTAGTGCTGAGAAGGTTCGCTTCAGAGCTTCTTCTCAAGGCGATTTCCGACTTCAAATCGATGTTAGCTTGCTGAAGTTCCATAGGGCGGGGTAGTGCCAGTACCTTTGGAATTAAAGGCCAAACCAGAATGGCTGTGGCCACGGATACGACGGCTGTTAAGGCTTTTACAGCGCCGGAGAGGTAATAGTGTCCGTTCCATATGTTCCAGATGGCAAACACATGGGTGGCGCCACAAGCAAAAATGAAGATGGCAAAAAGTACAAACATCCATTTGTACTCCAGGTCTTTTCTCTTTTTCATCAGCACATACAGTGCGAAAGGGATTGTGAAGTAGGCCGCCGCTATGAGGGCGTCAGACACCGAGTGGAGAAGCACCAGATCAGCACGCCAAAGGTAGCAGTGCCCGTGTCCAATAAAGGTCAGATCGAACCAGTCATTTAAGCCCTGAGCATGGTTTTTCATTCAGCTTCTATCCGCAATTTTGTGGGCCAACCAAGTTGGTAGGTGCAGGTTGCATCAGATAGTTTAGCTCAATAATTAGCGTTTAGCCGAAAGTAACTTTTTTGGTTTTATTCGTTTTGTCTAGAAATATCAGATGTTTATGTTTTTATTCCTTAATGGTTGACTGGCTGAGGGTGTCATTTGGGGCCCAAGTTCTATTATTTTTGGTGCTGTTACCTGTCGTTGAATGATTCGTATAAAATGTAACCTGCGACAAAAAGTTGGCGACCTGATGTTTGATACGACTCCTGACAACCTGCATCCTTTCATTAATGCGTTGCAAGATCCCGTTCTGATTGTAGATTCCAAGCTTAAAATAGTATTGGCCAACACCGGTGCTTGTGAAATGTTTGGCTACCCTCGTGGGCAGTTGGTTGGCTCAGATTTGACCCTTCTCATTCCTGAGCGTCATCGAGAGGCTCACGAAACCTATGTGCAGGATTATCTACATGACCCCCTCGTTCGTCCCATGGGGGCCGGAGGCTACTATACCGGTTTGTTGTCTGATGGTAGCGAGTTGCCAGTCGATATCATGATTAGTCCCATCAGACTGGATGGGCGACGTGCAGCCTTGGCTATAGTGAGGGATATTTCTTACCAGCGGAAACTTGAAGAGCGCCTTCTCCGTGACTCGCTGACGGATGAAATGACCGAGTTCTACAACCGCAAGCACTTTCAGTCTCAGCTCAAATCACAGTTTTCGAACTTCAAGAGATCAGGAATGCCGGCTTCTTTACTGCTGTTCGATTTTGATCATTTTAAGACAGTCAATGACTTATTTGGCCACGCGGCGGGTGACAGAGTTTTGATCGAGTGCTCTGCGGCGATTCGTGACAGTCTTCGCCCGTCTGATATCGGTTTCCGTATTGGCGGCGAGGAATTCGCGATTATCCTCCCGAATACCCTTCTCACGGAAGCGGTATCGATAGGCAAGCGGCTCTGTGGGCTCATCTCAGCTTCAAAGATCGCTTGTGAAGATGACGAGTTAAGAGTTTCCGTTACGGTAGGTGTTGCCACACTAGATGCATCAGACCACTCTGTTGAAACGCTGTTCAGGCGCGCAGATCAAGCGCTTTACGCTGGTAAACAGACAGGTCGAAACCGTGTAGTGTCGCAGGATATGATCTAGGCAGTTGGAACGAATACAGAGCGATGTCTCAGAACTCTGTAAGTACCGGCTCCATCAGCCTGTACACCCAGGCTGATCGGCCATCCTGCAGTGTTAACTCCACCCTTTCGTAGCGCACGCCCAGTCGTTCGTACCTGTCCAGTGCCCTGAGCTCGCCGGCGCTCACTTCAATCACTTCACCCTGTGTCACGGCTTCTGGGTCTGGCTTCAAGTCGAGTTTTTCCTTTCGGAATCCAGGTAATCCGGCGGGCTCACTGCTGCCAGCGCGCCCCATTACCAGCCAACGCACCCAGGGCCGGGTGAGGGTGCCGTACACAAACACCGAATAGGTTTTGTCTTCGTCGATCGCAGGCAGCTCCGCCGTTGGGTTGTAGCCAAAACTGCTGACAAAGGTCAGCCAAAGGTAGGCCACACCCACCATCAGCAGTGCCATAAATAGCGCCAGGGAGCGTTTGATCGATTTTCTCATAGATCGCTACGCAGTCTCTCCGGCATGGCTTATAAGCACACCGGGCGCACCGGTTTGCAGCTTGTCTCGCAGGCTGTCTGGAATGACGACCTTGGCCATCTTCGACGGCTGAATAACCACGTAGGTGATGTCTGCATCGGCGATAGACTGCCCGTCACCGTGCCGGAAGAATTCAAGGTGCAGGGTGAACGACGTATTCCCCAGCCGCCCGGCCTTGATGCGGGCTTCCAGCACATCGTCAAACTTCGCTGGCGCTTTCCAGTTCACCGTCAGGCTGACCACCTGAATGTCCAGATCCTGATCAAGCAGGTGCTGGTAATCACCAAACAGCGTGCGGACATACTCATTCACGGCAATATCCACGAAATCCGCATAGCGGGCATTGAACACCACGCCCTGGGCATCGCATTCGCCGTAGCGCACCCGGAAGCGGAAACGGAAAGGCTGTTCAGGCATGAAGACTCCTTTTCAAGTATTTATTGGTCAGTTCAGCTTTCCATACTTGACGATGTGGCCCATTATTGTAAAGCGGTCTCCGAACTGTGCTTGAATGTAGAGGCAAGTAGCGGGCTAAGGCATTAACCCGACGAGACACAAAGTGTTGGTGTGATTGTACAAAAGGGAATAATCATGATTGCTTTAAGGAAAGGTGTGCGTGGCTTGGCAGTGTTATCCAGCGTTACCTTATTGGCGGCCTGTGGCGGAGGCGGCGGAGGCGGCGGTTCTGGCGGACCAGACCTGACTCTGGATAACGATAATCTGGCGGAGCAAACGGTTGAGGTTGGTCAGGAGTCGGATGTTAGCGGCATTCTGGGCTTACAAGATGATATTGATACGGGGCAGGAACTGATCCTTGAGGTGATGGAAAGCATTGAAGCTCAACACACAGGCTCATCAAGCACGATCAACTGTGAGCAAGGTGGCACTGCCACTGTGACTGATGAGAGTGCTGATGGCAGGATTGATGAGAAATGGTTATTGCAGGATTGTGTCATCAACACTCAAGTGCTCGGCAGCGTTAGCCTCAGTGGTGACTATCGATTTGTTGCCAGTTTTAGCGGTGACGAGGATGCAGATTTCGTTCTTGATGGTTTTGAAACCTATGGGATCGAAGGCATGCGACTATCGACTTCCGATCAGATCAACCTGAGGGGGCGGGCTGACTTCGATTATTCCAAAACAGGAAACTCCATCAGGTTTATCGATACCGCCAGTGTGTTTGAGTTTAAAGTTGGTGATCTGTACGTTGCCATCACCGACGCCGAGACCCGACTGGAGGGTAATGACGTCACCTTGGATTTCACAACCAAAGGTAAGCTGATAGGCTCTGCCATTGGTGGCTATATCCAGCTATCGACTCCCCAGGTTGTAAAAATTAACAATGGCGAAGCTTGCCCGGCCTCAGGCATTCTCCGGGTAGCCAGCAATGGTGTGGCGGAGATTCTTTTTGGCACGAGCACTGAAGGAACTGGCGACGCAGTGCAAATCAGAGTTGACGGTCAGATCGTAGACAGCTCTGACGACTGCAGCGCCATCGGCTTTATTCCCTAAATCCGATCTCCTCGGGGTGAAGGCTATGTCTTCACCCCCTTGATTCTCAAAAATCCCCGGCCAAACGCCTAACCAGCGCCGCCGCCGAAACCTCGGTACAACCAGCGGCATTCTGCCCACACCATAAAGGCGAGAAATCCCCGGAGCCTTTTGCCTCGGCGGCCGCTCGCAATGGTGCTATGGCGTTGGTGGCCAATGGGAAAGCGGGAGCGAGGGCTGATATCGGCCCCAGCTCTCGCATCACCCGGTTCATAATGCCTCTTGCCGGCCCCCCGGAGAACAGATTAGTGATGGCCGTGTGCCGGGCCGCGTCGCTCTTTAACGCCTCGCGATGCACAGCCCGGGTGGTCGCCTCCGGGCACAGCATGAAAGCCGTGCCCACCTGGGCCGCGATTGCCCCTAGCGCCAGTGCGGCTTTTACGCCCTCGGCATTCGCAATGCCGCCGGCCGCAATAACCGGCACGCTCACCGCAGCAACCACCTGGGGTAAAAGGGCAAACGTTCCCATCTGCGTGCTCATGTCCTTTGTCAGGAAAATGCCCCGGTGGCCACCGGCCTCAAGCCCCTGGGCAATAATGCCGTCGGCGCCGTTACGTTCCAGCCAAAGGGCTTCTTCTACCGTGGTAGCCGATGACAGCACCGTGGCGCCAGCAGCTTTGACCCGTTGCAGCAACTCGGGCGCCGGCAGGCCAAAATGGAAGCTCACAACGGCTGGCTGGAATTCCTCCACAATGGCAGCCATCTCGGCGTTGAAGGGTTGCCGCCCGGGGCCATTGTTAATAACGCCTTCGTCCAACCCGTATTCCCGATAGTAGGGCGCTAGCGCCGCCCGCCACGACTTTTCCGCTGAGGTATCAGGTTCTGGTGGAGTGTGGGCAAAGAAATTCAGGTTGAATGGCCGGTTTGTGCTCCCTTTCAAGGCTTCAAGCTCTGCCCTGAGTGCAGCCGCGGTCAACATCGCGCAAGGCAGCGACCCCAGCCCGCCGGCATTGGAAACCGCTGCCGCCAGCCGGCTGTCTTGAACGCCTGCCATGGGCGCCTGAATGATGGGTAAATCTGTTCCCAGAAAGTTCAGCATGACGTTTTCCTATCCTGCATGACGGGACCTGCTGTTGCTGTGGACCACAGCGGGTAGGGGATGCCGGCCAAGCGATTCATGACAAAAGCATGCGCCAGCAGCAAGCCGACACCGGCCATCAGTATAGGTAATTGGGCCGGGTCTGGCATCAGCCCCAGGGAAACGATCAGCGCCGTAGCGCCCGCTGGTGGGTGCGCTACCCTGAACACCACCATCAGGCAGCTGGCCAGCCCCAGAGACAGGGCCGCTGCGCCCACCCGAGGCAAGTCGACACCCGTCATAAAAGCAGACGGCTGATCCTGCAAACCGAACAGGTACAGGCTGAACAGCCCAGTGAGAGCGCCAATGAGGTGTCCGCACAGGGTGTTTCTTGGTGAAGCGGGTTGGGCCATGGGCACATAGAACAGAATAAAGGCGGTGGCGCCCAGCGAGGGAAAGATAAACGCTTCCTGGGTGACAAGTGCAACAAAAGAGACCAGCGCAATACTGAAACCACCATTGATCAGATTGAACACAGCCATAACCGTGGTTCGACTGTACCGCGTGGCCAGTCGTTCCAGATGAAGTGCATTCAGCAATCCTTTGGCCAGCTGCCAGCGCAGCTGCTCGTTCCTGCGTCCCATGATCTTGGTTTGCCCTGATTTGGTGCATTAATTGAAAGGGGCGCGATGGTAAACACTGATGAATATCAAGGCAAACAGGGATTTTCGATATGGGTTAAGGGTATTGTAGATAAACTATTGAGTATTTGGCTGCACTGCCCGTTTCAAACGCGTAACTGGCAAATGCCTGCATATAGGCATGAAATGCCACTACACAGTCGTTGCCTGTTGCTACTGTTATTAAACTGTCGTGTTCAGGCGGAGGTGTGACGCGAGGGTGCTCTGGGGCTCTGGTTTGATAGTCTGCGGGACAGTGAACATGGGCTGGGGAATTTAGTCTGTGAGTACGCGGCTGGACAAATTATCGCCCCCTGGTAACCTGGCGAATAAAAATAAGGCGCGAATTAGTAGTAAGGAAACCACCTATGTCAGACACGCTGGGCTATTACGATACCAATGCCGAAGCGTTTGTGGATTCAACTCTGGATGTTTCGATGGATCACATTTATCGCGTCTTCCTTCCTCATGTGGCCGAGGGTGGTCACATACTTGATGCGGGCTGTGGCTCTGGCCGAGACGCTTTGCATTTTCAGCTTCAGGGATATCGGGTTACGGCCTTTGATGCATCGCAGGCGATCACTGCGCTTGCTCGGCAGAAAACTGGGCTTTCGGTTGAACACAGGTCATTTTTTGATGTTGAAGAGCGTCATGCTTACGACGGCATATGGGCCTGCGCCAGTTTGCTGCACCTTCCCGAGAAGGAAGTACCAAACGCTCTAAATCATCTCTGGTCTGCACTCAAACCCGGCGGCACTCTGTATGCCAGCTTCAAGTTTGGTGAAGGCGAACGTCAAAGTGGCGGGCGGCATTTTACGGATGCAAACGAAGAGATAGCCGCGCGATGGTTTGAAACCATCGAGAAGGATGTGCAGATAACGTTCTGGCGGACCCAGGATCAGCGGCCCGAGCGTGCTGCGCAGTGGCTAAACATACTTGCCCATAAAGCCCCTTCGGCGCATGAGCGGCTGACTATAGGCGGTAAACAACACCATTTCTTGCCCAAGCTATGCCATGCGATACGCTCTGCAGATCAGGTGGATATGGCTGTCGCATTTGTGAAAGCCACGGGCCTAAATCTGTTGCTTCCGGACCTTTTGGATGTAATTCAGAAAGGCCGGGAGTCTGCGCCAGCGCGGGTGAGAATTCTTACCAGTGATTATCTCGACATAACTGACCCGGAAGCATTGCGCAAACTATCCTTGCTGCAAGATCATGGTGCACAAGTTGCCGTTTACGAGAGTAAAGGCAGCAGTTTTCATATGAAGGCCTACCTGTTTTCCGGGCGCAGCGTTACCCGTGAGCACTGGGGACGGGCTTTTATTGGTTCCAGCAATATCAGTCGGCAAGCTCTTCAGGATGGGCTGGAGTGGAACTATCAGATCGATTACCCGCCAGAAACGGGCTATCTGGAGGCTGTCAGCCGTTTCGAGGAACTTTTCCGCCACCCCAATGTGGTACCGCTTACAGATCATTGGATTGATGAGTATGCGAAACGGCGAGTCCCTCCACCACAGCCTGTTGCGCCGGGCAGTAATGAGCAGGAAGCCCCTCCCACCCCGAATGAAGTCCAAAAGGCGGCGTTGAAAGCTCTAGACGAGACCAGGGGTGAGGGCTATAAACGAGGCCTTGTTGTTCTGGCCACCGGCCTTGGTAAGACTTGGTTGTCAGCGTTTGATGCCAGGCAGGTAGGTGCGCGCAGGATTCTGTTTGTGGCGCATCGAGAGGAGATTCTGTACCAGGCAGCCGAGACATTTGTCCGAATTAAGCCAGATAGTCGTGTTGGTTTTTATATGGGCAAACAGCGGGACCATGCCGTCGATATCCTCTGCGCCTCCATTCAAACGCTAGGGAAAGAGTCTCACCTCGAACGGTTTGCTCCTCAGCATTTCGATTACATTGTGGTCGATGAATTTCATCACGCAGCCGCACCGACCTACCATCGGCTCCTAAAGTATTTTGCGCCGCAGTTTTTGTTGGGGCTGACAGCGACACCTGACCGAACTGATCGGTCCGATATTCTGTCGCTTTGTGACGACAACCTGGTATACGAGTACCCGCTATTTAATGGCGTAAGGGGTAATTTCCTCGTCCCATTCCATTACTACGGCATCTACGATGAAACCGTTGAGTATCAGGAAATTCCATGGCGTAACGGGAAGTTCGATCCTGACTTGCTCGCCCACAAACTTGCCACCATGGGGCGCGCGCGCCATGCATTGAAAGTTTGGAATCAGAATAAGCAAAGCCGCACACTGGCCTTCTGTGTGTCCCGCGCACATGCGGATTTTATGGCTCGCTATTTCCAAAAGAACAATGTCAGAGCCGTTGCCGTTCACGGCGATTCAGAAATGTCCCGAGGTGAAGCGTTGGAACTACTGGAGTCCGGTGGCCTCGATGTGATCTTCTCTGTGGACCTATTTAACGAAGGTGTGGACCTTCCAGCGATTGATACGGTTTTGTTGCTTAGGCCAACTGAGTCGAAGGTTCTGTTTCTTCAACAGATCGGCCGGGGCCTGCGCAAGAGCCATGGTAAAGATCGGCTGGTGATTCTGGACTTTGTGGGTAATCACCAGAGCTTCCTTCACAAGCCCCAAGCCCTTATGGGGCAGTCGATGAATCAGCGCCAGCTTGCCGATTTTGCTCGAAAAGCAGAGGAGAATCGGCTGGACCTGCCCGATGGTTGCTTTGTTAATTATGACTTGGAAGTGATTGAGTTCCTGAAAGGGTTAGATCAGAAGGGGGCAGAGAAGGACTATCAGGCGCTGAAAGATACGCTTGGGCGGAGGCCGACTCTCACTGAGTATTATCATTTCGGTGCCAACATAGCCCAGACGCGAAAACAGCATGGAAGTTGGTTTGGTCTGTTAAGGGATATGGACGACCTTTCTGATGAGGAAGTTGCGCTGTTGCTTGCTCATGAAGAATTTCTTGTGGAGGTTGAGAAAACCTCCATGGCGAAATCCTTCAAAATGGTTTTGCTCGAAGGGTTTCAGGCTTTAAGTGGCTGGGAAAAGGGAGTGGGCCTACCCGCGCTCGCAGCCGAGTCCTGGAGAATATTGAAGCGTCGTCCGCGATTATTTTCTGAACTGGCTGAGTCTGTGCGCCACCTTGATGGTGATGCTAGCGAGTGGCAGCGATATTGGAAAAAGAACCCGGTGGATCACTGGACGAATAAAACACCTGCCGTGTTCCATGTTGCGGATGGACAGTTCGAGCCAGCGTTCCAGATTAAAGCATCGTTGGTAACGATCTTCGAGTCGATGGTCCAAGAATTGGTCGATTATCGACTTGCATCTTATGAAGCCAGGCAAGGCTCCAAAGTGGAAGTCGATCAACAGAGCAATGTTGTGCCAATGCCGCGCGAAGGCACGGAGCTTCCATTTTTCCCAACCCTTAAGATTGCTTGTGGCCACTTCAGAAACAGCAGGGTTGATGTGATTGAGGATGTGGAATATCGGTCTCTGGGTAATGGCTACGGTCGATTAAACCCGGAGAAGCATTTCATCGCGAAAGCCTATGGTAATTCCATGAATGGTGGCAAGAACCCCATTCACGATGGTGACTATCTACTTCTCGAGCAGATCGGCTCTGGAGCCGCAGGCAAGATCACCGATAACACGTTAGCGATCGAAAGAGTGGACGAGGCTGGCGATACCCAATACCTGCTTCGGACTGTTCGGAAGTCCGCTCAGGGTGAGTATATGCTGGAAGCTGCGAATCCAGACTATGACGACATCGTTGTTACCCCAGAGCTATTAGAGCAGTTCAGGACCTTCGCAAGGCTGAAAGAGGTGATCTCGCCGCTTGAGATGGCTCGTGGACAGGAATTGCTGAGAGAGGATATACCAGCGCTTTTTGGAGCGGAATTTAACCCGGGGAACTGGCAGAGTGGTCATGTTTTTTTGAAGGAGGCTGGAGCTCACATTCTTTTGGTAACCCTGAATAAGCAGGGTAAGGCCAGCCAGCACCGCTATGTCGATCATTGGGTCGACGAAAGCACGTTCCACTGGCAAAGCCAGAATTCAACGACCCCGGAAAACAAGCGTGGCAGGGAACTCATCAATCACGAGAAGCTAGGGCTGACTGTGCACCTATTCGTTCGTGAGAATAAGCTTCGTAACGGCAAATCGGCACCGTTCACCTACTACGGTCCAGTTGAGTACAAAAGCCACACCGGTAGCGCGCCGATGAGCGTGCTGTTTCAACTTCCGAGTTGATTGAATGTAAGACTGGCTACTCCCAATTTGCTTTCTCCAAAAACGTATATACAATGTAAATATCTTTCAACCATAAGCTTCATCCTCACCAGGAGTATCCGCAGTGACTGATAGTCCCAAAAAGGTGAAACCGAAAAAGGTGAAGCCCAACAAGAAAGATAGCCAGCTGCTAATTCGGATCAGCAGCACCGAGCGCGAGCAGTTCATTGAGTTGTGTGAAGAGCTGGATACCAGCGCCGCTCGCGAAATCAGGCAGTTTATTCGTGGCTTTATCAAGCAGCATAAGCCCGAAAACTAGCCGCGATCATGCCCAGGAGGCATTTATGTCGAAGAAAGCTGAGAAAAACCTGAAGAAAAAGATCAACGCCCGCAAAGCCAAGATCGAAAAGCACGAAGCCAAGATCAAGTCACTGAAGAAGAAGCTGAAGAAAGCTTCTTGATGGCGTATAGGGCCGCCTCAGCGGGGTGGCCCGTTCACCAATCTCCCTCAGCCTGTTCCTTCAGCGTGCGTTCCCGGATGTCGTCCTTCACGCCTTCGAACTCCAGCTCCTCCAATACCTGCGCCAGTTGCCGGGCAAGGTTTCCATGTCGGCGGTTCACTTAGTGGTATAGCTTGAAGTGAATAACTGGTTCCGGCAACACAGCGAACCGGTTCCAGCGGTCGGATGCCAGCGGCGACAGCCCTTCAATGTCAGACACCAGGGCAAGCTCCACGCGCCCGCGTTCAAGCAGTTGGTGCATCTGCTCGTAGCTTTCGGTGTGCAAAGGCTCCATGCCAAGTGCTTCGGCGGTTTGCTCGGCGATGATGATACCGCGTCGCACGGCCACTTGACGCGGTTTCTCGCCAGGCTCTGGCATGGTTTGCGCGGTGGGGTCGCGCACGACGGCGAATAATCCACCTTCCAGCAGCGGGTAATCAACCCGCGTGAGGTTTGGATACTCAGCCGCCACGCTTTCAATGCGGAACAAGTCTCCATCCAGCTTGCCGTTGTCTGCCATCATCAGGGCGCGCCGGGAGGGTGCGACCAGAGTTTTCATCTCCAGCCCCAGGCGTTGATAGGCAAGCTCCAGCAACCGCACCGCCATGGTGGTGCTGGGTATGTCGTCGATCACAGCAATGTACATGCTGTTCTCGTGACCATCGGCATAGGCGGTGGCCGGTGCCATGCTGGGGATGGCTAGCGCCGTGGCTATCAAAAGGATTCTGGAATACATCAAGTGTTCCCTCTACTCCCGTAAAGGTTTATCTGAATACTAGTTCCAAATCCCGCAAATGCCTGTGACTTTCTGTTAACGAACTTTGCGGCCGGTGTAATCGGAAAAATCCGGCTTTTGTGACCGGTGATTGTCGTCGGTCATATAGGCGGAGGTCAGCACGAACTCTGCGGTGGCGCGGTTGCAAGCAACCGGGATGTTCCAGAGGGCGGCGATGCGCAGCAGGGCTTTGATGTCCGGGTCGTGGGGTTGGGGCTCCAGTGGGTCCCAGAAGAATACCAGTAAGTCGATTTCACCCTCGGCTATTTTGGCGCCAATTTGCTGGTCGCCACCCAGGGGGCCGCTCAGCAGGCTGTGCAGGTCGTCACGCTGCAGGCTTTCCTTGAGCAGGCGGCCGGTGGTGCCGGTGGCGTATAGACGCAGCGGCGCAAGGCGGGTGCGGTTTTCGTTCGCCCATTCAACCAGTTCTTTCTTTTTGTTGTCGTGCGCCACCAGGGCGACGGATGTTACGGCCATTGTGATGGTTTGCTCCTTTGTTGTGCCATGAAAGTGGTCAAGTGTTTCACAATCGGCAGGTTCGGGAAATAGGACAAATGTTGCGGGCAGCACAGGCTGGTGGGTGGGTCAATAGCCCCACTGCCGGTCATTGAAAAGGCGCGTGGGGCATGGGGTGTCACTGCCTTCGCCGATATGCTGGAGGTATAACAAGACAATTCGGAGTGTGATTGTGGAACAACAGGTGTACATAACCGGCGGTGCGAGTGGTATCGGCCTTCAACTGGCGCGCACATACCTGGCTTCAGGCGCGGCGGTTACTCTGTTTGATATTCAGCCAACTGAACAGGCATTGAAGGCACTGGCCACCATTGCCGGACCAGACAGGATACGGGTGTTCGCCATGGACATAACCAGGCCGGACGAGGTGAGGGCAGCCTTCGCCCAGGCCGCTGAAGGCGGGCGGCCGGATGTGGTGATTCATTGCGCGGGCATTGCCATTGCTGCGGATTTTGAGGCTATAGATGACGACGCCTATGCCCGGGTAATCAACATCAACCTGATCGGTTCCCGAAATGTGGTGGCTGGCGTGTTGCCCCATATGGCCGCCGGTTCGCACCTGGTTCTCGTGGCTTCAATGGCGGGGTTGGTGGGCTGTTACGGCTACGCGGCTTACTGTGCGTCCAAATATGGTGTGGTTGGCTTGGCCGAGGTGTTGCGGATCGAACTGGCAACCAAGGGTGTTGATGTATCGGTGGTGTGCCCACCAGAGGTGGAAACCCCGATGGTAGAGGCCGAGCGCCTCAATCGCCCAAAGCAGACGGAAGCTCTGAAGCTGATGGCCGGCACTTTGCAACTCGACGATGCCGTGGCGCAAATCCGCAAAGGCATCGACCGCCGCCGCTTTATGATCATCCCCGGCTGGCGCGCCCGCAGCCTCTGGTTCACCAACAAACTCCTGCCCGGTTTCCTCACCCGAAAATTCGCCGACTTCCTGGTCAGCCGCTGAAATTGGGGTCAGACCCCAAGACATTTCGTTGGGTGAAATGTCCGGGGGTCTGACCCCAGATTACCCAATTCGGAAATCTGTATGTAAGCTTTGCCAGTGCTGGGCCAGTTCCTGCTGCTGTTGGGGGATCATGGGGAGTTCTTTAAGAGCTTTGGGCCACTGGGCTCGGGCTCTGTCCAGCGTGTCCTGAAGGTGGGGCTTTATGGTGCGCCAGGGAATGCCTGATTTTTCTGCCCAGCTCTGGAATTGAGCTATATCAGCGTTATACCAGTCTTTGGCCCTAGCCAGGTTTAGCGCAAATTCGTGCTCGTTTTCGATGTATACACGGGTGGTCAGGATGTCATAGGCCGGAGATAGTCGGGGGTTGAATTGGTCCGCGTAGAGCACGCTCCAGTTCTTCAGGTGGGCGTCTCCGTTAGCCAGCAGAATGTTAACCAGAAGCCTTCGGGCCAGTTGTTGCACATCAGCCAGGCCATCCGTGGAATACTCATAAAGAATTCGGGCAATTTGTTGGTAATTCCCGCCGTGATACTTATCGTGAGGGTATTTGGTCAGGATTTGCGCGAAATCTTCCATGTGGATGCGCTTGCCACTGGCCCGGTCGAATCGTTTGATGGCAAAGGCATGTTGTTCGTTCGGTAAGTTGATCTGAGGCAGTTGGTCCACGTGGGCCAACGGCACCAGTCGGATTTCGGGAATGTCGATGCCTGCCATCTCGGCGAGACGCATGGCGGTGTATTCATTCAGCGGGACGTGTTTGTGGGTCGTGGAGGGTGTCTTGATAATCCATTCGCCGAGTTTACCGGTTTCTGCAATCTGATAACGGCCATCGTGCTCGCGCATTGAGAACTTCATTTGCACGCCTGCCAGAGAAAAACGTTTGCTTGCATCCTGCGCTGGCGGCTTTACGATGCTGGGCTGTGGTCCTTGCTCTAACACATAGGTTGGCACCGCATCTGGCTCCATCGGGGTTGCAATCAGAGCGCCGGGCAAATCCTGCCCTAGCCAAGACAAAAGCTCGAACTCGTTATCTGGGTGTGCCTTCAGTGCCTGAGCCAGAAACTGTCGTAGCGAGCCTTCAGGGAGTAGGTTGGACAATACCGGATGGAGTCTTTGCCGTCGCACCCAGGGCGAGGCCATGATCTGCTCGGATGCGGGAAACGCAGGATGGGTGATCAGGCTGAAGGTAGGGCGCGTGGCAGTTGCCCTATATTCCGGGCTAAACGTAAGAATGCTACGGCCATCCCGGAAGCCTGTGAGGAAGCCAACCGTCGTTTCGTGCAGGGTAAGTTCCAGCACACTGGCGCTTGCGGGCTTAGTCATCATCGTCTCCAAGCAGTCCTTGCCATGGATTATCTGCTATGTGGCCGGTGCCGGGCACCGTCGTGGTAGGTAATTCCGTTTTACCGGCAAGAAACTCTTCAACGGCGCGTACCTTGTCTTCCGGGATCAGCATAACCCTGAGATTCAATCCTTTCGCCACCAGTTCCAATGTGTCTAGTCGCGTATTGCCGCCGGATTCAAGCCGCTGGTACTGTTGGCGAGGCATACCAATCCGCATCTCCATATCCTGTTGGCGCAGGCCGAGTGCTTTGCGCCGTTGTTTCAATTGCTTGTGCAAATTGCTCATTGTCTACTCTTGCATCATAGGTGTTTCATTTTCTCAATAATGAATCATATTAGTGGCATTATGTTGTGTTGCAACCGAAATTGGAAATTGGGGTCAGACCCCAAGACATTTCGTTAGGTGAAATGTCCGGGGGTCTGACCCCGAAGGTTATGGGATCAGTTCCAGTTCTTTGCGCATTTCCTCGGCGGTGGGGCGCAGTTGGGCGAGGCCTTTTCGGGATCGACGTTCGCTCAGGTAGTAGAGGATCGGCGAGGCGATGAACACGGAGGAGCTGGTGCCGATGACGATGCCGAGCAGCATGGGCAAGGCGAAGCTGGATACCGCAGCACCGCCGGCGATGCCCATGGGCAACAGTGCCAGGAAGGTGGTCACCGAGGTGAACACGGTTCGGGTAAGGGTAGAGGAGATGCTCTGGTTGAGCAGGTCCAGCATCGGCATATCGGGTGTTTGCCGCAGGTTTTCCCGTATTCGGTCGAACACCACCACTTTGTCGTTCACGGAATACCCAATCAGTGCCAGCAAGGCGGCCACGGCGGTGAGATTGAATTCCACACCGGCCAGGGCGAAGAAGCCGATGGTTTTGGTGAGGTCCAGGGCGATGGTGATGGTGGCGGCCAGGGCGAAGTGGGATTCAAAGCGAATCCACAGGTAGGCCAGCATGCCGGCGCCTGCCAGCAGGATGGCCAGAATGGTGGCGTCACTGAAGCCGCCGCTGACTTTCGGGCCGACCACATCCACTTTCGGGAAGCTGGCATCCGGTTGCAGGCTGGTGACAGCGGATTTCAGGGCGTCTACCGGGTGGGCGGAGCCTGCGTTGGAGCTGGCATCCGCCGGCAGCCGGATCAGGAAATCACCGTCCTGGCCGAACTCCTGAATGGAGGCAGCGCCCAGTTGCTGGCTTTGCAGCGTTGTTCGCAACTCATCCACGGAGACGGAAGGTGCGCGCACTTCCACCAGAGTGCCGCCGGTGAAATCCACGCCGTAATCCAAGCCCGGTTGGATAAACAGGGCGATGGAGGCAATCGACAGAACTCCAGACAGCACCAGGCCAAGCACCCGGCCTTTCATGAAGTTGACGCCCCTCTCGCTCAGCCGGTCCAGCCAGGCAAACCCTGCAATGGTGAGCGGCTCTCGCTCCCGGCCCTTGATCCACCATTCCATGACCAGGCGGTTGAAGGCCACGGCAGTGAACAGGGAGGTGAGCAAACCGATGCCGATGGTTACCGCGAAGCCTTTTACCGGGCCGCTGCCGAACATAAACAGCAGGCTGACGGCAATCAGGGTGGTCACGTTAGAGTCCAGAATGGTGCTGTAGGCACGGCCGAAACCCTCCCGCAGAGCCATCCAGGCGACCTTGCCTTTGCGGGATTCCTCCCGGATGCGTTCGTTGATCAGGATGTTGGCATCGACCGCCATGCCAATGGTGAGGATGATGCCAGCAATGCCGGGCAGGGTCAGGGTGGCCCCGAGTATGCTGAGCAATCCCAGAACCAGGCCGATGTTCACGGCTAATCCGGCACAGGCGATCAACCCCCAGCGGCCATAGATACCAAGCATGAAAGCGATCACCAGGGCTGCGCCGAGCAGGCCGGTGCTCACGCCCATGGCGATGGCGTCGCTGCCGAGGTCCGGGCCTACGGTGCGTTCTTCGATGACGTGCAAGGGTGCGGGCAGGGCGCCGGCTCTCAGTAACAGCGCGAGGTTGCTTGCCTCGGCCGTGGTGAAGGAGCCGCTGATTTCGCCGCTGCCGCCGGCAATCACGCTGCGAATGACCGGCGCGGTGATCACGTGATTGTCCAGCACAATGGCCAGTGGCCGGCCGATGTTCTGGCGGGTCATGTCGCCGAACAGGCGGGTGCCCTCGGAGTCGAGTTTGAAGTTGACCACCGGTTCGGTGGTGTCCTGGTTAAAGGCCATCTGGGCATCGCTGATGTGCTCGCCCTGCATGGCTACCCGCTTCTCCAGCACGTATTCCTGTTCGCCGGTGGCGTCAGTTAGCCGGAGAACAGCGGAGCGCCGGCTTTCATCCGGCCTGGCAACCCAGTGGAAGGTCATCTGGGCGGTGGTGCCCAGCAGCTCCCGGATATGGGCCGGGTCGGCCACGCCGGGCATCTGCACCAGGATATGGTTCTTGCCCTGGCGGGTAATGCTGGGCTCCACCAGGCCGGTTTCGTCCAGGCGCCTGCGTACTACTTCCAGGCTGCGTTCTACGGCGTCTTTGAGGAGCAGGTCTTCCGGTTGGCCCGGGTTGTTGGCGAGCAGTTCGGCGGCGTCAACTTCCAGCAGCAGATGTGAGCCGCCCTGCAAGTCGAGGCCCAGGGCAAGGGTGTTCTCCAGGTACCAGTTCGGGAACTTGTCGGCCACGCTGGCCGGCAACAGGTTTGGCATTGCGCTCAGCAGCCCGAGCACAATCACCAGGCCATACACGATGGCTCGTGAACGTAATGATTTCATCGGTAATCCTTGATAGACAGGGTCGCGGTCAGACGGGCGTTACGGCCGGTCTGCGTGATGTTCTGTGCAGGGGATTACGCGATGGGCGGTGCCCGCAGGGGCGGCGTGGTGAAATCAGTGAGGGACGCTGCCCGCTCGGTGCGGTAGTCGGCTGCCGGCACCGGAGAGCGGGATTGAGACCAGAGCACAGCGCCAAGAAGCCGGGCCAGGTGCTCCGGGGTATCAATGAGGGGCTCGTCTTCCGCTGAGCCGGTTTCCGCCACCGCCAACGCCGGGTTGTGGCTGGCAACCACCAGATGGTCCAGGTGATTGACAACAACCTTGCCCGCAGGGCTCGGCTGGGCGTGCGCTTGGGTGATCGAACACAGAAGAACCAGAGTAAACACAGCCACGGCGAAGCCGGACACCATCTGGCGCCAGGGCGGTAACTGCGTTGCAAGGTTTCTGTTCATGGAAATATTCCCGGGAGGTTTCTTCATTATTGGGGCGATGCCCCCGGGATTCAAGTTGGGGTCAGACCCCAAGACATTTCGCCCCTCCAAATGTCCTGGGGTCTGACCCCAAATTATTACTGCGGGCGGCGGTTGAAGATCCCGATGATGGGGGTGCCGTGGGCCCGCAGGACCGGTTCGATTTCGCGATGCAGGGCGTGGTAGCGGTAGAAGGGCACTCTGGGAAACAGGTGGTGGATTGAGTGCAGATTCTGCCCGAGCCAGAACCATTCCAGCGGTTTCATAGCGGTGGGCATGATCAGGCTGTTGGTGTTGCGGTAGCGCTTGGGCTCTTTGTACGGCAGGTGCGGCCGGTAGGCGAACCAGTAGGCGGTGAAGGCGCCGCCAATCAAATACCCCAAAAGCACAACTACTGCTGCTCCGCTTTGGCTGACCAGCGCCAGGAACACCGCGCGCCAGCCGATGGATACCATCAGTTCTATACTGTAGATGGCCCGTTCTCTACGCGATGCGTTGCCCCAATGTTGGCGCGCGAAGAAGGTATTCTGCACCCACAGGAACCTGAGTACCGTCAGCAGGGCACTGAAAGGCCCCCTGCCCATGCCGCTGATAAGGAAGTCCGGGTCTTTATCCGGCTGGTTGGTGTAGCGGTGATGGGTGAAGTGCTCCAACCGGTGAGATTGGTAGGGCACGGCAATCAGCGGCGCAACCAGATACCCGCACAGATGGTTGAGCCAGGTCAGCTGGTCGTGTTCACCGTGGATGTTGTTGTGAACGGCCTCGTGCAGCGGGGTGTATGAGAAATACGTCAACGCGCCGATCAGCAGGGTGGCGGCCCAAGCGGGTAGCAGCCCGGCGGCGAAAAGTGCCAGCGTAAGCGCAAAAGCCCCCACCGTGGCAAAGGTCAGCGCCACTGTGGGCCAGGCCACTTCCCCCATGTGTTTTTTTGCGGCGGCGATGGCCTGCTTGTTCAGGGTGGTCAGGTCTTCTGTCATCGGGCTCTCCGGTTGGTTCGGACAATGCCCACAGTAAACGCGCCGCGCCAGCTCAGACAGGGCAGCTTCGGCCAATCAACAGGCATAAATGGCCTTGGCACTCTGTGCGCTTGTCGGGTTTGCGACGGCGGGTCATACTCCCGGGCTATGTCTTACTCCGATACGCTTCTGCATCCCGTCACCATCAGCCAGGTCATGATCAATTTTGCCGCCCGGCAAGGTGTGGATCGTCAGACCTGCTTGCTGGGTACCGGTATTGCTGAAGAAGACCTGCAGGTTGCGGATGGCCTGATTACCCGCGCCCAGGAAATGCGGCTGATCGAGAACCTGATTCTGGCGCTGCCAGACATGCCCGCTCTGGGGTTCCGGATTGGCCTGCAGTATAACGTGGCGACCTTCGGTATCTGGGGCTTCGCCTTGCGCACCAGCCGTACCTTGCGGGATGCCACTGCATTAGCCTTACGGTACCTGCCGCTCAGCACCGCCTACTGCCAGATGTACACCTTCGTGGAGGGTGATGACTTCGGCGTTGCGTTTGATGCTGACGATGTTCCCCGGCATTTACGCCAATTTCTGCTGGAGCGGGATCTGGCCACGGGGCTGAATCTGTTCAAAGAGCTGAGCCTGGCAGGGTTTGATGTGCAGGCGATCGAACTGAAAGGCGAGCCTTTGGACTATGCCTCCTGCCTTGAGGATTTGAGCGGCGTGAGGTTGACGTTTCTCAAGCCGCGCAATGCCCTGGTTATCCGGCGGGCCGATGCCGTTCGGCCACTGCCCACCTTCGACCCGCACCTGGTGCAAGTGCTTGATCATCAATGTCGTCAGCAACTTGAGCGGCGGCAATCTGGAGGCTTTGCCGGACAGGTGCGGCAGCAGTTACTCGGTCCACTGGGGCTGGTGGCATCGCTGGATGAGGTGGCAAGATCCCTGGCCATGTCTCCCCGCAGTCTCCGGCGCAAGCTGGACCAGGAGGGCACCAGTTTTCGCAAGCTGTTGGAAGAAGAACGCCGCCAACTGGCGTTGCAGCTGCTCGAGAACAGCGCCATGAAACTGGACGAACTCGCCATCCACCTCGGCTACACCGACACCGCCAGCTTTACCCGAGCCTTCCGCCGCTGGATGAACTGCTCCCCCGGCGAATACCGCAAAGCCACCCCAAGAACGCCGGACTAAAACCATTTTTGGGGTCAGACCCCAAGACATTTCACCCCTTCAAATGTTCTGGGGTCTGACCCCAAAGGTTATTTCAGGGCCTGGTTAAGGTCTGCGATCAGGTCCTGGGCGTCTTCCAGGCCTACGGACAGGCGCAGCATGCCGTTGCCGATGCCGCGTTTCAGGCGTTCTTCCCGGCTCAGGCTGTGGTGGCTGGTGGCGCTGGGTTGGCTGACCAGGCTTTCTACGCCGCCAAGACTAGTGGCCAGGAGGAAGATTTTCAGGGAATCCGCCACACGTTCGGCTGCTTGCTGGCCGCCTTCCACTTCAATGCTGAGCATGCCGCCGAAGCCGGTCATTTGTTGTTTGGCCAGTTCGTGGCCTTCGAAGGAGGGCAGGCCGGGGTAGTGGACTTTGGTGATTTTCGGGTGCTGTTCCATGGCCCGGGCCACCGCCATGGCATTTTCGTTGTGCTGGCGGATGCGTACCGGCAAGGTTCGCAAGCTGCGGGAGAGCAGGGCGGCGGTTTCCGGGGCGATCAGCTGGCCGAGGTTCTTGCGCCAGGCGGCGACCGGTTTAGCCAGTTCGGCTGAGGTCATCAGAGCCCCGGCGGTGATGTCGCTGTGGCCGCCCAGATATTTGCTGGCGCTGTGCAGTACCAGATCCGCCCCCAGTGTTAGCGGTTGCTGATTAATGGGGCTGGCGAAGGTGTTGTCCACCGCCACCAGGGCGCCGCAGCGGTGGGCGATGTCGGCAATCGCACGAATATCCAGAATTGCCAGGTTCGGGTTGGCGGGGGTCTCGAAGTACACCAGCTTCCCCGGCATATCCAACCGCCTTTCCAGTTGAGCCAGCTCTTCCCTGAACAGGAATTGCACATCAATACCCAATGCCATGCAGTGGTTTTTCAGCAACTCCTGGGTGCCACCATACAAATCGCCCACGCACACAATGCCCTTGCGGCCATGGGTCAGAACCGTCGCAGAAATGGCTGCCATGCCAGAAGCAAACGCCAGTGCCGCTTCCGCATTCTCCAGCCCGGCCAGGCCCTGTTCCAACTCATTGATGCTTGGGTTGGTGCCCCAGCGGGTGTACAGGTTGCCTTCCGTGCGCTTCTCAATCACATCCAGCAAGGCTGCCGTGTTCTCGAACCGGTAAGTGGTGGTGTTGTATACCGGTGAATAAGGGCTGCCGAACGCATCCTCGTGGCGGCGGTTGTGAATGATGCGGGTGGCGGGGCCTGGGTTATCTGGCTTGGTCATGGGCGTTCCTGTCTAATTTGGGGTCAGACCCCGGTACTCAGATACCGCCACACATTACATTTAGCCGGTCAAAATGTCTTGGGGTCTGACCCCAAAAATTGGAGGGGGAGGTGGTTGAAGCCGCCGGTGGGGAACATGGCCCGCTCAGGGGTGTCGCTATCGACCACTTCTATGCCAGTAATTTGCTTTAGCAGTTCTTCCATGAAAATTTTCAGTTCCATCCTCGCCAACGGCGCACCTGGGCATACGTGGATGCCGGCGCCGTAGAGTAGATTCTTTGGGGCGTTCTGGTGCGGGCAGAAGTTGTCCGGGTCGCCGAAGATGTCCTCATCCCGGTTGGCCGAGGCCCACAGCAGGGTGATCTTTTCGCCGGCGGGAATGTGGCGACCGCCGATATCCACGTCGCGGGTGGTGATGCGCCGGTTGGAGATCAGCGGCGCGTCCATCCTGAGGATTTCATCAATGGCTTCGGGAAGCTGCTCGGGTGCAGCCTTGAGATCGTTGAACAAGTCCGGGTGCTGCGCCAGGTAGTTGGTCAGGATGGAAATGCTGGCGGAGATGGTGGCCAGCTCACCCACCGTCCAGTTACGGAGCAGGCTGACCAGCTGTTCATCGGTCATCGGCTGGCCGTTGACCTGTTCGCGCAGCAACCGGGTGGTAACGTCATCCGCTGCCTGCTCGCCAGCCTGGCGTCGGCTATCCAGCAATTCACGGATGTAGCCGTCGAATTCTTCTGCCACCTCCGCCATGGCAGCGTGGTTCCGGGCCAGCGTTGCCCGGTGGTTCTTCATTACCCACTCCGCCAATGGCTGGTGAAGGCTGTCGGGCCAGCCCATGAAGGCGCACTGGATTCGCAGGGCAAATGGGCGGCTCAGGGCGTCGACCACATCCACCGGCTGATTCTTTTGCAGCTCAGTGACGAGCGCCCGGGCGATGTCCCGGCATTGAGGCTCAAAACGGGCCATGGTCTCCGGTGCGAAGTACGGCTCAATGGCCTTGCGGTAGGGCGTATGCTCGGGCGGGTCCATGCCGTTGGGCACGGAAAGATGCGCAGAGACGGCATTGCTGAAGGTGTCGTGGTCTTCCAGAACACGCATCACATCGGCGTGGCGGAACAGCGTCCACTGCTGGTAGTCACTCCAGGCCACCGGGCTGGTCTGGCGCATGTCATCGTAGGCCCGGATCTGATTCTGCTGGACGTCTTTGGCTCTGGGGTCCCAGTCCTGGTGACGCTGTTCTGCCATACGGCCTCCTTGGATTATTCGGTTAGCTTGGTGGAAGCCTAACACCGGAGGCCGTCGAGCCTTTGGAGAAATATCAAGTGCTGATAGTTGTAAAGGAAATTGCTTATGCTTTTCGGGTAACGCTGACAACTTTCAGGTGAATCGGCTTGCGGCCTTTCATTGGCCATTCAATGCTGTCGCCAATGCTCAGGCCCAGCATGGCGGCACCGGCCGGGGCCAGGATGGACACCTTGTGGTCTGCGTCACCCACTTCGTGGGGGTATACCAGCATCATCTCGTGTTCTTTGCCGGCGTCTTCGTCTACAAATCGCACCATTGAGTTCATGGTAACCACGCCCTCGGGCATCTCTGCCAGCGGCTTGAGGTCTGCACGGCTCAGTTCTTCCTCCAGGCCATCAGCCACTTCGGATTTTCCGGCCATGCGCTCGAGCAGGGTGCTGAGGCGGTTGTAATCTTCTTCGGCAACAGTAATCGCAGGTAAGTCAGACATAGTAATCTCCGGAAAAAAGGTTCAGGTATGTTTGGTTAAGTGCTGAATCCGGGGAGGTATTTGCGGGGGATTCAGCGAAATCAGAGACGGACAGAAGCCCTGCCGGTGTTCGCAAAGGAAGACCGCAGTGCCGGAGGGAATGTGTGAATGCTGGTGCTTGGTTTGTTCACGATGAACTCATCACACGGGAATAGACAATAACCTGAAATCTACCCGCTGTGTCTGAAAAGAGCAACGTGCAATTGAGGCCCGGCCGGTTTATACGGATGGCCGGGCCCTGAGTCAGGTGGGGTTATTTTGGCAGGCAGTTGGTAACGGCGTCAGCGATGCTGTACTGGAAGTTGATGTAGCCTTCCGCATTACTTTCAATATCGGTGGCCAGCGGGTCCCAGGTGCTGAAGGTGACATCCAGGCCATCGGTGATGGAGCGCCACCACTGCCTGTTGAACTGGGGTTCCGTGAGCAGGCAGGGCTGGTTGGCTTGCTGCAGCTTGCGCTGAACTTCGGCGATATGCCTGGCACCGGGGGACAATTCCGGGTTCAGGGTCAGTACGCCGTCCAGAGTCAGGCCGTAATGCTCAGCAAAACGGGTGAAGGCGTCGTGGTAGGCGAACAGGCTGATATTCTTTGCGCCGCTGAGTCGCGCGCGAATGTCCTGCTCAGCCTTGGCAAGGCTCTCTTCAAACCGCGCCAGGTTGGCATCAAGTTGGTCGGCATTCATGCCGTCCAGAGTGGCCAGCCTGGTACGAACGTCTTTTGCCATCTCCAGTGCCAGCGCAGGGTCAATCCATATGTGGGGGTCTTCGCCGTCGCCATGGTCATGGTGGTGATGATGGGCATGCGCGTCTTCCCGGTGGCCATGATCGTCATGATGATTGTGGTGGCCGTGATGATCATCGTCATGATCTTCTTCCTTATCGGTTCCAGTTCCTTCCATAAACGCCTTGGCTCGATCCTGGAATTCCCGACCGCTCAGCAGCCGGTTCAGGAAAGTTTCCATCTCCGGCCCTACCCAGAAGATCACGTCTGCCTGCTCCAGGGCCCGGCGCTGGGAAGGTTTCATGGTGTAGTTGTGGGGGCTTGAGCCCGCTGGCACCAGGGTAGTTACCTTGGCGTCGTCGCCGGCCACCGCCTTGACGATCAGTTCCAATGGTTTGATGGAGGTGACAATGTTAGCTGCTGCGACCGGAGCCGAGGCAACCAGGGCGCTCAGCCCGAGGGCGAGGTAAGATGCTTTGATTTGCATAGTGGAAGGCTATCCTGAAGTTTTTTGCGATACGTTATAATATTACATCTCGAGTGCGCTGTGCAAAACCGGATCATGCGAAAACTGGCCATGGCCGCTATAATGCCGGCTTTATTCACTGGCCAGTTATTTTCAGGATGGTTTCATGACTGTACGCACCCGAATTGCCCCGTCGCCCACTGGTGACCCACACGTTGGTACCGCCTACGTGGCTCTGTTTAATCTGTGCTTTGCTCGCCAGCACGGTGGTCAATTCATTCTGCGCATTGAAGATACCGACCAGGCCCGCAGCACGGCAGAATCCGAGCAGGATATTCTCAAGGCGCTGCGCTGGCTGGGGCTGAACTGGGATGAAGGCCCCGATGTGGGTGGCCCCCACGGCCCCTATCGCCAGTCTGAGCGTAAGCACATGTACGGCCAGTACGCGGAAGACCTGGTGACGGCCGGCCACGCTTTCTATTGCTTCCGCACCCCGGAAGAGCTGGATGCCATTCGCGAAGAGCGCAAGGCCCAGGGGCTTAACCCGGGCATCAAAGGTGACCTGGAGCTGCCCCAGGAAGAAGTAAAGCGCCGCCTGGATGCTGGTGATCCGTACGTTATCCGCATGAAAGTGCCGGATGAAGGCGTGTGCGAGATCCAGGATATGCTCCGGGGTACCATCGAGATCGACTGGGCCCAGGTGGATTGCCAGATTCTGCTGAAATCCGACGGCATGCCTACGTACCATCTGGCCAATGTGGTGGACGACCACCTGATGGGTATTACCCACGTGCTGCGCGGCGAAGAGTGGATTAACTCTGCGCCCAAGCACAAGCTGCTGTACCAGTACTTTGGCTGGGATATGCCGGAGCTGTGCCACCTGCCGCTGCTGCGTAATCCGGACAAGAGCAAGCTGTCCAAGCGCAAGAACCCCACCAGCATCAACTTCTATGAGCGCATGGGCTTTCTGCCTGAGGCGGTCACCAACTATCTGGGCCGGATGGGCTGGTCCATGCCGGATGAGCGTGAGAAGTTCACCCTGGATGAGATGATCGAGAACTTCGACATTCAGCGGGTATCCTTGGGTGGCCCGGTGTTCGATGTGGAGAAGCTGCGCTGGTTGAACGGCCAGTGGATTCGTGACGAGCTGACCGACGAGCAGTTCATGGAGCGCATGCACCAGTGGTGGTTCAACCGCGACGACCTGCAAGCGCTGGTGCCGCATATCAAGGGCAGGGCAGAGGTGTTCTCTGATGTGGCGCCCATGGCCCAGTTCATGTTCAGCGGCATGTTGAACCTGAAGCCGGAAGACTTTGCCCATAACAAGCTGGATGAAGGCCAGGTCAAGCGGGTGCTGCAATTCGCCCTGTGGAAGCTGGAGGCCCAACGCCACTGGAGTAAGGACACCATCTTTGCCGACATCAAGGCTCTGGCTAAAGCTATGGATCTGAAGTTGGGGGATTTCATGTTCTCCATATTCGTGGCCATTGCCGGAACGCCCAATTCCTGGTCGGTGATGGACTCTATGGCGTTGCTCGGCCCGGACATGACCCGCTCCCGTTTGCGCCATGCCCTGGATGTGATGGGCGGCTTTTCCAAGAAAGAAACCAAGAAAGTAGAGAAGGAATACGCCGCCCTGGGTATTTGATGAGCGGTTTGTTGGTTAATTGAACGACGCGAACAGGGATGTTCAAAAAACTTTAAAAAAAGCGGAATCGGGTGTTGACGCCCCAAGGGCGGATCCTTAATATACGCATCCGTTGAGGGGCCATAGCTCAGCTGGGAGAGCGCAACACTGGCAGTGTTGAGGTCAGCGGTTCGATCCCGCTTGGCTCCACCAATTTCTAGTCCCCTTCGTCTAGTGGCCTAGGACTCCGCCCTTTCACGGCGGCAACAGGGGTTCGAACCCCCTAGGGGACGCCAATTCGGCTTGACGGTTTAGTCCACCGGAAAGCCATAAAAAAAACCGCCTTCGGGCGGTTTTTTTTATGGGGTTTTAAAGGGTCTGCCCCAGGGGTCTGTCCCCGCATGGGGACTGACCCACTTTTGCCCGTCTTGAGCACCCAATCAGAACCCATGGGAAAACCAGACCTCCGCCATCAGAAGGGTGGGGTCTTCAGGTTTGGTGCCATAAAAAGGGTCAGTCCCCATGCGGGGACAGACCCCGGAGTCAGACCCTTTTGGCAATCGCTCCCTTACCAACCCCCTCATAAGCCTTCACCCGAATTTCGTCTTCCGGAAACTCGGCTTTGAGTTGGTCGGCGATGTGGGCGGCGATGAGCTCTACAGTGGTGTCGGTGCCGAGCATGTACACGCGGCTTTCCGGCAGGGTTAGGGCGAATTCGCCCTGGTTGGCTTCGTATTCGAAGGTGATGTAGCCAACGCCGTCTTCGCCAACAAAGCGCCGGGTCACGTCTTCTTCAGTGCCTACGTAGATGTCTTTCCATAACTTGGCCCAGCGGTTTTCCAGCTCGTAGTCCCGGTGGCCATTGCGGTCTATGCGAATCGGGGATCGATGGCCGTGGGCGATGCGCTGGCAGTTGCCCAGGTGCTTCTTCAGGCCATGCACGTAGTGGTAGTAAGCGCCTTCGATCACATCTTCCCGCAGGTTGATCTCAACCGACGTGACGTTGCCGGGCAGAACGGCTTTCAGTTCTTTTTCCAACAGGGCCGCCACGGCAGACGGCACTACCCGGTTGGAAGACAGCCACACCACGGCTTCGTCGGGGGAGCGGTGTTCAATGTGGCTGCCATCGGTCAGGTTCCAAATGAAAGCATCTGGTGTCTCTTCGTCCCAATTCAGGCCTTCATAGCCACGCGGAATCACCAATCGGTGATCGACCCGTTCATCGATTACCCGTTTGATGGTGCGTTTTACCAGGCTGAAATCGAACACCATGCCCTGGTCGTCCAGTTCGCCGCCCAGGACTACGTCTGTAATCCAGCTTTCACCCACAAGGCCCCGGGCCGGGTCCAGGTAGGCAAAGTCAATCACGGTGATATTGTCGACAAAGAGGTGGTTCATGGGTGGTCCGGCTGATTTGGTTGCATGGTGGCGGAATTCTAGCAAAAATCGGGTGATTCAGCAGTTTACTGCGGCTTGCCTGGATTCCCGCATACCAAGGAGAAGGATATTTTAACCAGCAACGGTGTTACTCACGATCAGCAGTTTCCGGCATTGGTGCTGGCCGCTGGGCGAGCCTCACGGATGGGACGCACAAAGCAACTCCTGATGCTGCCGGGTGGTGAATCGTTGTTGTCAAGAGCCGTTGGTCAGGCTCGGTTGCTATCCCGGCAGGTCAGGGTAGTGGCCGGTTGTGGTTACCCCCTGGTTCGATACCGCTGCGCGCTACAGCCGGGCGCCTGGATCTATCATCCCGACTGGTCGCAAGGACTGGCCGGATCACTGGCGGCGGGTATCCATCAACTGGGGCGGCAGGCTCTGGGTGTGTTTGTGGTCTTGGCAGATCAGCCACTGCTGGCGCCTGAAGGGTTGAAACAGCTGGCAGCGCAGGCTCGCGCTGAGCCAGAGCGGCCATGGGGAGCTAGTTATGGGGAACGTGTGGGGGTGCCTGCCTGGATACCCCGGTCACTGTGGCCGCAAGTGGTGGCTCTGACGGGGGACGCCGGAGCGGGGCGGGTTCTGAATCGTTCAGGCGCTGGAGCCATTGATATTGCCGGGGTGCAACCCGATGTTGACACCCCGGAAAGTTGGCAGGACGTCAGGCGGTTATTAGCCGAACAAACCTGACAGCCAGGCAATACCCACAGTGAATATGCCGAGGCTGACCGCCAGTCCCAGAGTGTAGATCCGGGAGTTGGCAGAGCGCTGTTGCGATACATACAGATCAATGGTGCGCTGGGCAATGTCTTCGGCGGTTTCACGGGAGATCTCGTGGGCCTGCTGAATGGCCTCAGACTGCAGGGTCTGCCAGAACTCGGTGTCGATGGTCTGAACGCTGGTGATGTGGTCTTTCAGCTCTGCCATGTGCTCAGCGGTGAAGCCGGCGTTTTTCGACAGTTCCTTCTTCAGCCGCGCCAGTTCCTGGCTAAGGCTCAGGTTGACCTCTGCGGCAACGTCATCCCGAAGGTTGCGGGTGCGGTCATCCAGCAGCTTGGTGAGCTCGTTCAGCCGTTCTTCTATGGCTGCGTCCTGTTTGCTGCGGTTTTCGTCCAGGGCCCGTTTCAGGTGATCAAACTGTTCGTCGAACAAGTCACTGAGCAGTTCGTGCAGGCGGTTGTTGATGTGGGTTTTTACCGCAGAACGGGCAATCTGCTCGATCAGGTCGCTGGTCAGCGGCACCACGTTCGGGCTGGTATGTCCGTTAGCGCCGATATCGCCTTTCGGTGACATCTCCACTGACGCATCTGTGGGTATGTGCAGCAGTTCGTCTTCAGTATCCGGCAATTCGGCATCGTTTGCGGTGGTAACGTTGGGAGGCAGTGTTCCCTGTTCCACATCACTGGTCAATTGGTCCAGAACCAGGCTGAGGCCATCAGTCTGCGGGGGCTTGGTCAAGATGTTGTACACCCCGAAATTGCGGGCCTCTTCCATAAACGAGGAGGACTTCTTCGAGGTGCACATGATGATGGGGATGCCGGCGGTGTCCGGGTTCCCCTTGATGGCTTTGGTAGCCTCAACGCCATTCATGCCGGGCATCAGGTGGTCCATAAAGATCACGTCCGGGCGATCATGGCTTTTCAGGAAGTCCAGTGCTTCCTCGGCAGAGCCCGCCATGTTTACTTCCATGTCCCGACCCTCAAGTAGTTTGCTGAGCGCAAATCTTGCTACTTTTGAGTCGTCCACCAGCAGAGCGTTTTTGATTGCCATGTCACTACCTCAACCTGTTACTGCAAACACGTGGTTACTGCGGCCGGGTGGTTACCAGCCTTCCAGTTTCGGGCATTGCGTTGCCCGGTAACTCTTGTCCCGATAACACACACCGGGTTCTGTGGTGCGGGCGGTAAAGACTTCGCCGGCCGCAGTGGTCAGTCGCACCTGTCCATAGGGTTCACCGTGGCGGAAGGTGGCTTCGATGGAGCTGCCGTTCGGGTTGCGCAGAAGACCCTTTCCATGGAAGCTGCCTTCCATGTATTGGCCGTCGTACTTCTTGCCGTCGGCAAACACTTCCGAGCCCTTGCCGTGGAATTCGCCGTTGGAGAATTCGCCCTCATAGGAGCGGCCGTCCGGGTAGGTCAGGGCGCCCTGGCCGTGGAATTCGTCGTTGCGGAAGCCACCAACGTAAAGCATGCCATCGGCAGTGGTGAGCGAGCCATGGCCATTCATGCGGCCGCGGCTCCAGTTACCGGTGAGTATGTCGCCGTTGTCCAGGGTAAGGGTGCCCTTGCCGTGGAACTGGTCCCGTTCGAACTGACCGGTATAGGCTGAGCCATCAGCGCTGCGCCATTGGCCCTCACCGTGGCGCTCGCCATTGTCCCAGTCGCCTTCGTAACGGCTGCCGTCGGGGTACCAGGCCTTGCCGGTGCCATGGAACTTGCCGTCAACAAAGTGTCCTTCGTAGCGAAGGCCGGCCTCGTCCTGCCAGGTGCCGTCGCCGGTTCGTACGTCACCAACCCACTCACCATTGCGATAATTGACCGTGGTGTAGGCTTCCAGGCGGCCCACCAGCGTCAGCTCCTGGCCAGCGGTCAGTGCTACGCTGTTGGTCCAGGGTTGGTAACCGGGTTTTTCGATGGTTACGTCATAGCGGCCAGGCTTCAGTTCCAGATCAAGCCGGGTGGCGCCGTAAGTTTTGCCGTTGATCGTAACCTGGTCGCCCACCACGTTGGAGCGCAAGACCAGTTTGCCAGTGCTCGGTGGCGGCGGCTCTTTTGCCTGTTCCGGGGCAGGTTGCTGAACAGGGCGTTCAGCCTGAGGAGTGTCCAGCCGGGTGTTGATGGCTGAAACCGGTTCTGCCACGGCAACCATTTCCGGCTGTTCCGGCATGGGAGGCAGGGTGAAGGGAGTAGCGCTGGCGGTTTCAGAGACCGGTTGCGCGGGCTGTTCGGGTTCCGGTAAGGCAGGTTCCGGTGCTGGCTGTGGCTCTGGTGCCAAGACCGGCTCCGCCGCCGCGGCTATGGTTTCAGCCATGCCGGGAACGGTTACCTCGGGCACGTCTTTTCTAACCGAGGCAAAGCCGGCGGTAACCAGGAGCATTAACGCAAGGGCGTTTACGAACAGTAGTGGTCTGAAATCGACCATGACGAAACCTCGTGATCCAAACTTACCGGATACTTTCTTATGGTTTCATCTTACCCACTGTCTGCAACGTTATGTAACAGAAAGTGTCTGAAGTTGGCCAGAATGCTGGCCAAATCACATTTTGTCCGGAAGCTGGTCATGATTGAGCTGCTCCCAGGACTTCATGTACACATCGGCTTCGTATTGATACGGTGACCGGAATGGCGTCAGCACGAAATCGAATACCAGAAAGAAAGACCCGATCGACAACCAGGCAATGGTCAAGGTGCTGATGGTGGTGGCCTGTTGTTCGGGGTTGGAATTCACAAACCCTTGAAGCAGGGGGATCATATCCGACGCCATCACCACCGGGTTAAAACTGGACAGAACGAACGGTAGCCAGAAAGCGATGAAAATCGGGAAGAACCCGAACGACCACAGCAGGCGGCGCAGCAGGTAAATGGCAACTTCTCGCCAGAAGCGCTGTCTTATTTCCGGTACTTTGCGGATTCGCTCCAGATACCGGCGTCTTTCCGCCCACCAGGCGGCTACTTCCGGGGCGTCGATATGCTTTGGGGTGCGGTCTGTCATAGTTCGGCAGGCTACCTTGTTAAGTCCGTTCCGTGCATCATATCTGATACTACGTGTTACCCTGTAATTCTCCAATTGTTCAATACACAGGATTGTCTTAATGGCTGCAGCGACCGATAACGCAATTCACCCGGCCTTCGAGAAACTTCGCAGTCACCGGATCAACACGCTGAACCTTGAGGTTGAGGAATATCGCCATAAGAAAACCGGCGCCCGCCACCTTCATCTGGCGGCGGACAACGACGAGAACGTCTTCTTCGTGGCGCTGCGCACCTTCCCGATGGATTCCACCGGGGTGGCTCATATTCTTGAGCACACGGCGCTGTGTGGTAGCGAACGTTATCCGGTCCGAGATCCTTTTTTCATGATGATCCGGCGTTCGCTGAACACCTTTATGAACGCCTTCACCAGCAGCGACTGGACCGCCTATCCGTTTGCCAGCATGAACCGCAAGGACTTTGACAACCTGCTGTCGGTGTACCTGGATTCGGTGTTTTTCTCCAAGCTGGACCCGCTGGATTTTGCCCAGGAAGGCCACCGCCTGGAATTCGACAAACCGGATGACCCTGGCAGCGACCTGGTATACCGAGGCGTGGTCTACAACGAGATGAAAGGGGCCATGAGTGCGCCTACCTCCCAGTTGTGGCAGAACCTGACCAGCCACCTGTTCCCGACCACCACCTACCACTACAACAGTGGCGGTGAGCCGGATCATATTGTTGATCTGACCTACGATGACCTGGTGAAGTTTTACAAACACCATTACCACCCGAGCAACGCCATTTTTGCCACCTACGGCAACATTCCAGCCCGGGAGCACCATGAGAAGTTCGAGGAACTGGCGCTCAAGCGGTTTGATCGCCTGGATATCGAACTGCCGGTCCGTGACGAGAAGCGTATGTTTGCACCCCTGCGGGTGGAGCAGGGCTACGCGGTTAATGACGGTGAAGGCACAGAGAACAAAACCCATATTGTGATGGGCTGGTTGCTGGGCCACAGCTTTGACCTGCAGGAGAACCTGGAAGGCCAGTTATTGTCTGCCGTATTGCTGGAAAACAGTGCCTCGCCACTGATGCGGGCCCTGGAAACCACGGATATTGGCCACGCGCCATCGCCCATGTGCGGCCTTGAAGATTCCAATCGGGAAATGACCTTTGTGTGCGGCATTGAAGGCAGCGAGCCAGATAGCCGGGCAGAGCTGGAAGCGCTGGTTGAATCCACTCTGCAGAAAGTGGTGGCTGAGGGAGTCAGTCAGGAGCGGCTTGAGGCCATCCTGCATCAGCTTGAACTGCATCAGCGCGAGATTGCCGGTGACAGTTTTCCCTACGGCTTGCAGTTGATCATGAGCGCTATTGCGCCCATGGTGCACGGTGGTGATCCTGTGGAGCTGCTGGATCTGGAGCCGGTGCTGGCCAGCCTGCGTGAGAAAATCAAAGATCCGGAATATGTGCCCGGCCTGATTCGCCGCAAGCTGCTGGACAACCCACACCGTGTGACCCTCACCTTGCGCCCGGATGAGAAGCTGGAGAGCCATCACCAGCAGGCCATTCGTGAGGCCCTGGCTCGCCGTAAAGCGAGCCTGACCGAGGAAGAAGTGACGGCGATAGTGGAGCGTGCCCAGGCTCTGGAACAACGTCAGTTGCGTAAAGATGACGATTCCATTCTGCCAAAGGTCGGCCTTGACGATGTGCCTTTGCAGATGCCCGAGCCAGAGGGCAGCTACGATGCCGAAATTGGTGCAACGGTCTATTCCCGGGGCACCAATGGCCTGGTGTACCAGCAGGTTGTATTGCCGGTGCCGGCGTTGTCAGAGCAGGAATTGTTACTGTTGCCTTACTACACCACCCTGGTTTCCGAAGTGGGTTGTGGTGAACTGGATTACCTGCAGATGCAAGACAGGATTTCCGCGGAATCCGGCGGTATTGGTGCCTCATTCAGCGCAAAGGGGCGTATTGATGATGTGCAGGACGTGTCTGGCTACCTGATTTTCAGCGGCAAGGCCCTGGCCCGCAACGGCAAGGCCCTTACCCAGTTACTGAAGGATGTATACACCGGCGTCCGGTTTGATGAGAAAGAGCGTATCCGAGAGATTATTGCGCAGGTGCGGGCGCGCCGTGAGCAAGCCGTGACTGGCAGTGGCCACGCCCTGGCCATGGGCGCTGCGGCTCAAGGGTTGAGTGCCGGCTCCTGGCTGACCTTCCGTTTGGGTGGCCTGGCGGGCATCCGTGGCACCAAAGAGCTGGATAAATCCCTGAAGGATGACAAAGCCCTGGCTGAATTCTGTGACAGCCTGGCGGCGCTGCACGACAAAATCCGCAACCAGCAACGGCAGTTCCTGCTGATTGGCGAAGATGGCCAGTTGGCGCCCATGCTGGATGATCTCAAATCCTGCTGGCAGGGTGATTCCGGCCGGGCGGGCGATGCCTGGGCCATGGCACCGGTCAATTACAGCACCCGTGAGGCCTGGTTGACGTCAACCCAGGTGAATTTCTGTGCCAAGGCTTACAGCACCGTTGCGGTGGATCATCCGGATGCTGCCGCGCTGACGGTTCTGGGCGGTTTCCTGCGCAATGGCTTCCTGCATCGTGCTATCCGGGAAAAGGGCGGTGCCTATGGTGGCGGTGCCGGCCAGGACAGTGTCAATGGCGTATTCCGTTTCTTCTCGTACCGGGACCCGAGGCTGGCGGAAACCCTCGACGACTTCGATGGTGCCCTGGACTGGCTGCGCACGGAAAACCACGATGCCCAGTCCCTGGAAGAGGCCATCCTTGGTGTTATCGGCCAGTTGGACCGGCCGCGGTCACCCGCCGGTGCCGCTCGCCACGCGTTCCATAACAAGCTGTTTGGCCGCACGCCGGAGCAGCGGGCCAGGTTCCGGGAGCGAGTGCTCGCGGTGACGCTGGACGAGCTGCAACGGGTGGCCGATACCTGGCTGGTGCCGGAAAAGGCCAGTGTGGCAGTGGTCACCAACCCGGATAACCGCGCTGTGGCTGAAGGCCTCGGTATGGCTATTCAGGAACTCTGAGGCAAGTGCTGAGCCACCGGTGTTACCGGTGGCGCTTCAGCCCCGTTGTGACCATGATACGGGTGGATATTTCCTCAACCGAATAGGCCGTCGTGTTCAGGTAGGGAATGCGTTCCCGCTTGTACATCAGTTCAATTTCCTCGATTTCGTGCATGCACTGCTGAATCGAGGAGTAGCGGGAGTTCGGTCGCCGTTCATTCCGGATGGTTGCCAGTCGTTCCGGTTCAATCGTCAGCCCGAAGATCTTCTCTTTGTGGGGGCGCAGAGCCGCAGGCAGTTTCTGATCCTCCAGATCTTCTTCAGTAATGGGGTAATTTGCCGCCTTGATGCCGTATTGAAGCGCAAGGTAGAGGCACGTCGGTGTCTTGCCACTTCGGGAGGCGCCCACCAGAATCAGGTCCGCTTCGCTGTAGTGTCGCGTGCGAGCGCCATCGTCGTTATCCAGTGCAAAATTCACCGCGTTGATCCGGCGCTCGTAACTGCCTTCGTTATTGATGGCGTGGGACTTACCCACGGTGTAAGACGACGATGAGTTAAGTTCCTGCTCCAGTGGGCTCAGGAAGGTGCCAAAAATGTCGATCATGAAGCCGTCGGCGGTACTGATGATCTCCCGGATACTGCTGTTAACGATGGTATCGAGAACCAGGGGCGCGGCACCGTCTACCTCCGCAGCCTTGTTGATGCGTTTGACCAGGTCATGAGCCTTTTCTTCATCATCAATATAGGGCACGGTTATACGTTCAAAATCGATCTTCTCGAACTGGGCAAGCAAGGCATGGCCGAGTGCTTCCGCCGTCAGGCCTGTGCCGTCCGAAATAAAAAAAGCGGTTCTTTTCATGGCTGTATCCGGTTTGGTTTTGGCTGATTGCCGGGAGTTGTTCCGAAGCTCCCTAGGTAATTTCCGCAGGTTACAGTATCATACACGCCAGATTCGAGACTCCGCGCTACACAGACTCAAGGGAGACGTGCTTTGGAAGATTACATCATCTGGTTTGACCACCTGGGAATGTCCGATGTTGACCGGGTTGGAGGCAAAAACGCTTCCCTCGGTGAAATGATCAGTAATCTCGCCAATGCAGGCGTTACCGTTCCCGGTGGTTTTGCCACCACTGCCTATGCCTACCGCGAGTTTCTGGCCACCGATGGCCTGAAAGACAAAATCGACCAGGCGCTCGATGCCCTTGATGTAAACGACGTTAACGAGCTTGCTCGTGTTGGCGCCCAGATTCGCCAATGGGTTGTTGATACTCCGTTCCCCGATAGCTTGGATAATGCCCTGAAAGAGGCGTTTGCGAAACTCCAGAATGGTAACGAAGACATGGCTGTGGCGGTTCGCTCGTCTGCCACTGCAGAAGACTTGCCGGATGCCTCCTTTGCCGGTCAGCAGGAAACCTTCCTCAATGTGTCTGGCCTTCAGCAGGTTCGCACCTCGGTCAAAGAGGTGTTTGCTTCCCTGTTCAATGACCGGGCGATTTCCTACCGTGTTCATCACGGCTTTGATCACAAGCTGGTGGCGCTGTCGGCGGGTATCCAGAAGATGGTTCGCAGTGAAACCGCCTCCAGCGGTGTGATGTTTACCCTGGATACCGAATCCGGGTTCCGCGATGTAGTGTTCATTACCTCGTCTTACGGTCTGGGTGAAACGGTCGTTCAGGGCGCGGTTAACCCGGATGAGTTTTACGTGCACAAGCCTACGCTTGAGGCTGGCCGCCCGGCGGTGCTGCGCCGGAACCTGGGCAGCAAGGCCATCAAGATGGTTTACCATTCTGAGCCGGGCGAAGGCCAGTTCGTGGAAACCGTCAAAGTGGAGCAGGAAGACCGTAACCGCTTCTCCATTACCGATGCGGAAGTGGAAGAGCTGGCCAAGCAGGCCATGATCATTGAAAAGCACTACCAGCGTCCGATGGACATCGAGTGGGCCAAAGACGGTGACGACGGCAAGATCTACATTGTTCAGGCCCGCCCTGAAACCGTGAAAAGCCGCGCCTCTGCCAACGTGATGGAACGCTACCTGCTGAAAGAGACCGGTAAGGTGCTGGTGGAAGGCCGCAGCATCGGCCACAAGATCGGCAGTGGTCCGGTCAAGATTATCACCAGCATTAACGAGATGGACCGCGTTCAACCCGGCGATGTGCTGGTCACCGATATGACCGACCCGGATTGGGAACCGGTCATGAAGCGCGCTTCCGCCATCGTCACCGACCGAGGTGGCCGTACCTGTCACGCTGCGATCATCGCCCGTGAGCTGGGTATTCCTGCGGTTGTGGGTTGCGGCGATGCGACCGAATTGCTGAAAGATGGCCAGGACGTCACCGTATCCTGTGCCGAAGGCGACACTGGCATGATCTATGAAGGTGCCCTGGACTTCGAGCTACGGGAAAACACCGTGGATTCCATGCCCAACATTCCGTTCAAGATCATGATGAATGTGGGCAACCCGGACCGGGCCTTTGACTTCCAGGCGCTGCCCAACGAAGGTGTTGGCCTGGCTCGCCTTGAGTTCATTATCAACCGCATGATCGGTGTTCATCCAAAGGCGTTGCTGAACTACGACGGCCTGCCCCGTGATATCAAGCAAACGGTCGACAAACGTATTGCCGGCTACGCATCCCCGGTGGATTTCTACGTCGACAAGCTGGTTGAAGGTATTTCGACTCTGGCCGCAGCATTTGCGCCGAAGAAAGTGATTGTGCGGTTGTCTGACTTCAAATCCAACGAGTACGCCAACCTGATTGGTGGCACCCTGTATGAGCCGGACGAAGAAAACCCGATGCTGGGCTTCCGCGGCGCATCCCGTTATATCTCCGAAACCTTCCGCGACTGTTTCGAACTGGAGTGTCGGGCGCTCAAGAAAGTCCGTAACGACATGGGCCTGACCAACGTTGAGGTGATGGTACCGTTCGTACGCACCGTGGGCGAGGCCGAACAGGTGGTTAACCTGCTTGCGGAGAACGGGCTCAAGCGGGGTGACAACGGTTTGCGGGTGATTATGATGTGTGAGCTGCCAGCCAACGCGATCCTGGCTGAACAGTTCCTGGAGCACTTTGACGGTTTCTCAATTGGCTCCAACGATCTGACGCAGCTGACTCTGGGCCTCGATCGGGATTCCGGCATCATTGCGCATCTGTTTGACGAGCGGAACGATGCCGTCAAAGCCCTTTTGTCCAACGCTATCCAGGCCTGCAAAAAGGCTGGAAAGTACATCGGCATCTGCGGTCAGGGACCGTCTGATCATCCGGACCTGGCCAAGTGGCTGATGGACGAGGGTATTGATACGGTATCCCTGAACCCGGATTCCGTGCTGGATACCTGGTTCTTCCTGGCAGACGAGAAGATTGACTGAGCGCGAACATTTCGGAAAAGGAGAGAAGCAAGGTGAGCAAGATCATTACGCCGGATCTGTGCGACGAGTTTCCGGAAGTGCAGGTGGTTGAGCCTGGCTTCAATAATTACGGTGGTGTGCGCCAGTTTGGCGGCGAAATCGTTACCGTGAAGTGCTTTGAAGACAACTCCGTGGTCAAGGAGCAGGTAGGCCTGCCGGGCAACGGTCGAGTAATGGTGGTAGATGGTGGTGCGTCCAAGCGCAATGCGTTGCTGGGCGACATGCTGGCTGAGAAAGCCGCTGAGAATGGTTGGGCCGGGCTGATTATTTATGGCTGCATCCGGGACGTGGACGAGATTGGCCAGACCCATCTGGGGGTTCAGGCGCTGGGCACGGTTCCCCGGAAGACTGAAAAGCGTGGTATCGGTGACCTGAACATTCCGGTTACCTTCCACGGCGTGACCTTCCACCCGGGCCACTACGTGTACGCCGATAACAATGGCATCATCGTATCCGAGAAGCCCCTGGTTTGACCCGGGGTTACCCTGGAGAAATTAAAAAAACGGCGGCCGTCTGGCCGCCGCTTTCTATTGGGTGACTTCTGTGATGTTGACGCCGATCAGATAACCGTCGCCCTCCGGTTCGCAACGGATGACCTCACACACGGTCTCCAGGGGCGGAAGCTGGTTATCTGCGCCTTCCAGGCGGGTTCTGAGTTCACTGCCTACGGGGATCGCATCGTCCACGAACAGCTGCATGCCAGCGGCGCTCAGGTCCCGGCAGATACCGGTGAATGTATCGCCCCTGGCATTGGTGATTTCAATGCGGCTGTTTACCTGCATCCGGTGAAAGTCCCGCTTTTCTGAGTAATCTTTCATGGCGTTTAGGCCCAGTTGTCGGTTTTTCTTGTTGGTTTGAGCATCGGAATGAGCAGCGCCAGCAGAACACCGCCAAGCACCAGGCCGGCGCCCAGCAGCATGAAATCGGAATCCTTGCTGGCCTCAAGCCGCTCATTCTCTGCCGTCAGTACTTCCAGATCATTACGCAGTTTCTGATTTTCCTCGCGCAGCTCCCGATTGCGGCGTTCAAGATTGATGGAATCCGCCGCGATATTCTTGATGCGGGTGAGTTCTTCCTGAAGTTCACCTGCCCGGTTGGAAAGGCTGTTTTCCGCATTCTGCAGGTTGTCACGCTCTTCGGTAACGGCCGACAACTGCTCGCGGACACTCGTAAGCTCTGATCGCGTCTGTTCCAGTTGCTGGGTGGCGCGCCTTAACCGGTCAGCAGCGATGGGCTGGTTGCTCAGATACTGGCTTGAAACCCAGCCTTCGGTTCCTTTTGGGGTTCTTACCTTGGTATAACCATCGCCTACCTCGAGTACTTCCAGCGGTGTGCCGCTGGGAACCGCGTTTTCGATAATTCGGAACTGGGTGCCAGCTCCGGAACGAACAGGCAGATACAGTTTATCGTCAACCCATACGGTGCGGGCTTGGGCGACAGAAACCGACGCGAGGATCAGTATAAGGCTGAGAAGAAGACGGAGCGATGTCACGGATTACGTTCCCTGGTATGGTCTGTTGACGGTCTTTAAAACACGCAATTTTGTCACACAGTGACGGGTATTCAAGCAATCGCGGGTTACAATCCGCTCATGCAGTGCTGTTGCCAGGCTGGGCTGTCGGCAGCTCAGGGCAGCACAACCTTATAGGGCTTGACGGTAACGGATTGATACACCCCCGCTTCAATGTAGGGGTCGGCATCCGCCCACGCCTGAGCCTGTTCCAACGACTCGAACTCGGCAATGACCAGGCTGCCGCTGAACCCGGCTTCGCCCGGGTCCGGGGAGTCGATGGCCGGGTGGGGGCCGGCTACCAGCAAACGCCCCTCTGCTTTCAATGCTTCCAGCCTGGCAACATGAGCCGGGCGGGCGGTCATCCGCAGGGCCAGGCTGTTGGGGACATCTTCGCTGATAATGGCGTAATACATGGGTGCTCCGGTGCAAATCTCGGTTTGGTTAGGGCCGGATAGCCAACACTGGTACACTGGCGGCTACCGCCCAGTTCAGGACTGTTTGTGACTATACCTCAAGACCCGAAACCGTGCATTGATCTGCATTGCCATAGCACCGCATCCGATGGCGCGTTAACGCCGGAGGATTTGGTTGCTCGGGCGGCAGAGCAGGGCGTCAGCCATCTTGCACTGACCGACCACGATACCATTGCTGGTCTCGCTAAGGCCCGCGCCCGAGGGCAGGACCTGGGGTTGTCACTGATCAGCGGCGTCGAGTTGTCTTGTGTCTGGCGCAGCCACACCATTCATGTGGTTGGCCTGGACTTCGACGAAGCGGACCCCGCCTTTCTGGAGGCTTTGGCGCAGCAGAACGAGAACCGTTGGCAACGAGCGCGGTTGATTGCCGATAAGCTGGCTCGCCTGAAGGTTGACGGGTTGCTGGAGAAAGCGACAGCTCTGGCCGGAGGCGATGTACCCGGACGGCCGCATTTTGCCCAGGTTCTGGTGAACGCCGAGGTGGTGCCAAAGACCGCCCACGCGTTCAAACGCTATCTCGGTGCCGGTAAGCCCGGTGATGTGAAGGCCTGCTGGCCCGAGCTATCGGAAGTGGTGCAATGGATCACTGGCGCTGGTGGCATCGCTGTACTCGCGCATCCCCGCAAATACCGGCTGACGGCAACCCGCCTGCGTGAATTGACGGCGGATTTTCGCCGGGCTGGTGGTCGGGCGATTGAGGTATCGGTATCCGGGCAGTCCAGTGGTGATCTGGGGTTTGTGGCAGAGTTGGCAAGGCGGGAGCAGTTGCTGGCGTCTCAGGGCAGCGACTTTCATTTTCCCGGCGCGCCCTGGTGCGAGCTGGGCCGGATAATGAAAATGCCAGAGGGGCTGGAGCCCGTCTGGCATCATTTCAGGCAGCCGGTGAGCGTTTAGGACTCAGTCCGGTGCGTGGAACAGCAGGTACAGATCGGTCAGTGAATCCGGAATGGCCTCCGCCATGCGGGCAGACAACTTCTCATCGTTGCGCACGTTCTGGAAGTCTTCGTCCTCGAACAGCCCGGACAGGGTAAGCATCGGCACCATCAGGTCTGCGACGTCTTCCTCGCTGGCGGCATCCAGCCAGGCCTCTTCATTTTCCAGAAAGGTATCCACAAACCCGGCGCACCAGTTTTCCAGTGCGTTCATCGGGTCACCGTCTTCCGGTTCCGGCAGTTCCAGTGGCTGGCCCATGTCCAGGGCATGGGCCATATCAGAAGCCAAGACCTTCACGCAGTGAGCGAAGACCTCCGGTACCTTGCCGTCTGGCAGGGTGTCAGAGCCGGTGGCAAGGCGGAAGAGATCTTCCGCCCCCAGGCTGACCGGGCCGATAACGCTTGCACACACAACGCCGTGGAACCCGAAGAAATCCAGGGCTTCATCCCCCCAGGGCTCCGCGAACAGTATGTCTTCCAGCGCCTCGATGTCCGAATTGGTCAGCATAATCAGTTACTCCCGGCCTTTTTGGCTTCGGCGGCCGCACGCTGGCGTTTGCGGACCTCGCGTGGGTCGTTGTAAGCGCGGCCCGGAGTGACCGGAACGTCTGGCATTTCGTCCTGTGCCGGAGCAGTCCGCGCATCATCGACTTCTACTTCTGCCTTGGGCTCTGAGTTAGTCTTTGCCTCGGCTTCCGGTTTTGCCTTGTCAGCCTCGGCCTTAGGCTCAGGGGCCTCTGGCTGGGCTTTTGGCTCTTCACTCGCAGGCTTCTCGGCAATTTCAGTCTGTTTTGCCTTTACCGGCTTTGGGGTATCCGCCGTTTCACTGTCTGTTACTTTGCTTTCGGCCTTTGGAGCTTCTGACGCTTCGGCAGGCTTATCCTCGGACTTCGGCATTGCATCCGGCTTGTCAGTCGGCTCTGCTGCTTTTTCTTCGCTGTCGGCCCTGGTGGCCGGCGCTTCAGCCTTGCCGCTATCGGCAGCCTTGTCTGCGGCTTTCGGTTTGCGCTGACGGTTTGCCGGGCGAGCCTTACGAGGTTCCCTGGGCTCTTTATCCTTCTCGGCGTTACCCGATTCAGGAGCGTCAGCCGGCTGAGCGTTGTCAGCCTTGGCGTCGGTAGTGTCGCTCGCTTTCTGGCTGTCAGTCGGGCTGCCTTGCTTAGCAGGCTGTGCCGGTTTCTCAGCCTTTTCTTCTGGCGCCGTGTCGGCTTTTGGCTGTTCAGGCTTTTCAGCCTTGGGTGTCTCCACCGTGGCCTTGTCTTCTGCGGCAGCGTTCTTCGGCGCTTCAACCTTCTTGGGCTGTTCAACCGGTTGCTGGCCTGGCTGTTGCTTCGCCTCTTCGTGACCGGTCTCTACGCCTTTCTCGGGCTGAGTATCCTTCTGGTGCCTTTCGCTGCGCTCTGCCTTGCGTGCGGCCGGTGTGCTGGCCGGAGACTCGGCAGGTGAGCCGTCGCGATTACGCTGGCGGCGCGGCTTACGACGCTTGTCGTCGCCTTGCTTGGTCTCGGCCGGCGTCTTCTGGGCATCCTGCGGCTCGCGGTTGTCTTTCTGGTCTTTCGCATCGCGCTGCGGACGGTTGCGGTTCTGGTTGCGACCCTGCGAATCCTTGCGGTTATCCCGACGGTTCTCGCCGCCTTTGTTGTCAGCACCACGGTTCTCGCCAACCTTGTCCTGCTGCCCTGAGCGATTCTGGGCATTGCGGGACTGGTCATCGTTGCGGTTGCCGCGATTACGGTTGCGGTTGTCATCAGCGCGGTTTGGTTGGCCACCCTGACGGCGGTCGTTTCCGGTGCGATTGCCACCCTGGCGCTGGTCGTCGCGGGCTACCCGTGATTTACGACGGTCCTGGCGGCCCTGGTTACGACGCTCTCCGGCGCGGTCACGGTTGCCGGCGGCTTGTTTGGCGTCGGCTTGCTCCTGCTCGCCGCGGAAGAAACAGGCAATCTTCTTGCCGAGCTTGCGGAACAGACCTTCCTCCGGCTCTGCTGGTTCAGCGGCGGCCTGAGGTGCTGTCGGGGCCGGGGCTGTGGGGCGGATGGCCTTTACGGCAGCCTGTTCACGAACCGGCTTTTCAGTGGTCTGTACTTCGGCGCTTTCTTCTTCCCGCTCGTTGTATTCCTGAGCAACCTGGTGGCTGGCAATGTGCTCAGGGGTTGCTTCGTCCTGACGCAGGCGGATGATCTCGAAGTGCGGTGTTTCCATGTTGGGCACCGGAGCAACCACCACGGAAACGCCCTGGCGTGCCTCGATGTCGGCCAGCTGCTTGCGTTTTTCGTTCAGCAGGAAGGTAGCTACGGACACCGGTACGATGGCTCGGACTTCGGCGGTCTTTTCCTTGGACGATTCTTCGTAGATCAGTCGCATGATGCTCAGGGCCAGGGATTCAATGCCCCGGATGGTACCCTGGCCTTCACAGCGCGGGCACACCTCACTGCGGGTTTCACCCAGGGAGGGGCGCAGGCGCTGACGTGACATCTCCAGCAGGCCGAAGCGGGAAATCTTGCCTACCTGAACGCGGGCCCGGTCGATTTCCAGGGCTTCACGCATTTTCTGCTCGACTTCGCGCTGGTGCTTAGCGGGTGTCATGTCGATGAAATCGATAACGATCAACCCGCCCATGTCCCGCAGGCGCAGCTGGCGGGCGATTTCTTCTGCCGCTTCCAGGTTGGTCTGCAGGGCAGTTTCCTCGATATCGTGACCTTTGGTGGCCCGGGAGGAGTTGATGTCAATGGAGACCAGTGCTTCGGTGGGGTCGATCACAATGGAGCCGCCGGAAGGCAGCTTCACTTCCCGCTGGAACGCGGTTTCGATCTGGCCTTCGATCTGGTACCGGCTGAACAGGGGGATCTCATCTTTGTACAGCTTGATCTTGTTCTCAAAGGTGGGCATCACGGCGCGCACAAAGCTGAGAACGTCTTCATAAACGCCGTCAGCGTCGATCAGGACTTCGCCGATGTCCTGGCGGAGGTAGTCACGAACGGCCCGGATAATAACGTTGCTTTCCTGGTGAATCAGGAAGGGCGCCTTGCGCTCGCCAGCGGCCTGGGTAATGGCTTCCCAGAACTGCACCAGGTAATCAAGGTCCCACTGGAGTTCTTCGGTGGTACGGCCAATACCGGCGGTGCGTACGATGATGCCCATGGACTTCGGCACTTGTACGCCGTTCATGGCGTCTTTCAGCTGTGCCCGGTCATCGCCCTCGATGCGGCGGGAAATGCCACCGGCGCGGGGATTGTTGGGCATCAGTACCAAGTAGCGACCGGCGAGGGAGATAAAGGTGGTCAGGGCTGCGCCCTTGTTGCCACGCTCTTCTTTATCAACCTGCACGATGACTTCCTGCCCTTCAGACAGAACATCCTTGATGTTGATCTTGCCTTCGATCTGGCCGGGAGACTTCTTGAAGTACTCTTTCGAGATTTCTTTCAGCGGGAGGAAGCCGTGGCGCTCTGCGCCAAAGTCGACGAACGCCGCTTCAAGGCTGGGTTCTACGCGAGTGATACGGCCTTTGTAGATGTTGGCTTTTTTCTGTTCACGGGTGCTGGATTCGATATCCAGGTCAAAAAGCCGTTGGCCGTCTACCAGAGCTACGCGCAACTCTTCAGGGTGAGTTGCATTGATCAGCATTCTTTTCATGGAAAGAAAGGGTTCCTGTCGTTTGTTGGTGACAGAAAACCTGGGGCGTTCGCATCAGCGAAGCGGGATGTGCGTGCCGCGGGCCCTGTTACAGCAGGGCGGGCCGGCGGCCAGACGGATCAAACCCGTATGGGGTTTGATCCTGTATGTCTGAGACCACCGCCGACAATCCGCCTGCCTGACAGCAGGGAGAGGTCGAATAGGGTGAGTGTCTGTTGACGCATAATATCCGTTTTCAGGTTCACACAAACTCCTGGGTCTCACGTCGTATTGGTTTGCTGGACGGCCCGGGTTTGCATGGTAGTGATTCTTCGCGATGTCGCCCGACGGTTTTCCGGTCGGTTTTTCCTCTCCCGGGCAGGTCGCAGCCTCTCTGGGTCTGCCCTGTGGTCCGGGAGTTTGTTTCACGCCGGGCCCGGTAATGATTGGGCTTCGGCGTTCAATCTCTTAATCAGTGTCGGTATACTGCTGCCGCTCCGGCTTCTGACCAGAGTTCGTCAGGCCGTAGACAAACGGCAGAGCACGCCGGAATATAACAGTAAAGCGGTGTTCGTTCAATCCCGCGTTTATCACCCAGTAAAAGGTATCCCATGTCGCGCAAGCCAGCAGCCCGCCGTCAGCCGCCAAAACGCGGTAATCCGTCCCATGGTGGATCGGGCCAGACAGCGCCAGTGCCCCCTGGTGGGCGTCGCGGGGAGTTGCCAGCAGGCCAGGTTCAGAAGGGTGTCCAGTGGGTGACGGTGGACGAGGATATGGCCGGGCAGAGGGTCGATAATTTCCTTCTTGCCCGCTTGCGTGGTGTGCCGAAAAGCATTGTTTACCGAATCGTTCGCAAGGGTGAGGTGCGAGTCAACAAAGGCCGGGTGAGGCCGGATTCCCGCCTTCAGGCTGGCGACGTGGTGCGCATTCCGCCGATCGTCCAGAAGAGCAAGCAGGACTCGCCGACGCCCGGCGATCGGGTGCAGTCGGTTATGGAAGCGGCAGTGGTGTTTGAGAACGACGATATGCTGGTGGTGAACAAGCCGTCTGGCATTGCCGTTCATGGTGGCAGTGGCCTGAGTTTCGGGTTGATCGAGGTGCTCAGGTCGGCCCGGCCGCAGGCAAAATTCCTGGAGCTGGTGCACCGGTTGGACCGGGACACGTCCGGTTTGGTGATGGTGGCTAAAAAACGGTCAGCGTTGCGTTTTCTTCAGGATGAACTGCGGCACAAGCGCATTCGTAAACACTACCACGCCCTGGTAGCGGGCGCCTGGCCAGCAGGTGTCGGCCGGGTAGGTGAACCGCTCCTGCGCTATGAGATGCCGAACGGAGAACGGCGGGTAAAAGTAAGTGCCGAAGGCAAAGAATCGCTGACTCTGTTTCGCTGCCTGCAGCAATACCAGGGGTACAGTCTGGTGCAGGCGTCGCCGGTAACCGGTCGTACCCACCAGATTCGCGTGCACAGCGCGTATGCAGGCCACCCGATAGCCGGTGATGACAAATATATGGACGATGCCAGTCTCAAGGCATTTCGAGCCATCGGCGGGCAGCGGCTGATGCTTCATGCCAGGGCTCTTGAGTTCACATTGCCGGGAACTGATGAGGCAATGAGCCTCGAAGCACCGTATGATGAGCCGTTCGCCAAGGTGCTCAAAGAGCTTGAGCAACGCAGCAAGGGTAGTTATTGATGGACGTAAAGGTTGTTATTTTTGACTGGGACGGAACATTGATTGATTCCGTGGACCACATTGCAGACAGCTTGCACCAGGCTGCAACGGAGCTTGGGTATCCAGAGCTGGAGCGAGAGGCCTATCGGGACATCATTGGTCTCGGCATGATTGAGGCTTTGGAGCGCCTATACCCGGGGTTGAGTCGCGAGGAGATGATGCGGATTCGCGAGGGTTATGCAGGGTACTTTTTCCAGAAAGTGACCACGCCTCAGAATGTGTTCGAGGGAATGGCCGACATGCTGGCCGACTTGCGCGGCTCTGGCCGGAATTGTTCGGTGGCCACCGGCAAGAGCCGTCGGGGTCTGGAAGTGGCGCTCACCTCCAGCGGATTGGGTAGCCATTTCGACATTACCCGCTGCGCTGACGAAACCAAATCCAAGCCTGACCCGCTGATGCTCGAGGAAATACTGGATTTCTACGGTTATCGGCCCGAGCAGGCGGTGATGATCGGCGACACCCGTTACGATCTGGATATGGCTCGCCGTATTGGTATGCCAGCGATCGGGGTGGAGTGGGGGGTGCACAAGCGTGACGTGCTGGAACAGTATGATCCCCACGCCGTCGTCAGTTCGGTTGATGAGCTCCGGCGGGCGCTGGGGCTTTGATGTTTTCTGTGGTTAAGGAATAGCGGATGAGTGACTGGGAACCGGATAAAGAGCCGGGCTGGGGCGACAAACCTGCGGGGCCCGAGCAAAGTGCGCCGGCGCGAAAGCGAGGCTTGTTTGGCGGTAAAGAGCCGGCGTTGCCGCCGGAGTCGGGGCGCGACTGGCGACTGATCGAGAAGCTGGTGATGTCGCTTCAGGCCGAGCAGCGCCGAAGCCGTCGCTGGGGGATCTTTTTCAAGATTCTGACATTCGGCTATCTGTTCGCGTTGTTGTTCTTTATTCGATCGCCGCTGGGCGACAGCGTTGAATCCGCTGCAGGCCACCACACCGCGTTGGTGGAGGTCGCGGGGACGATTGCTGCAGACGAGCTGGCGAGCGCCGATAACCTGGTGACCTCGCTGCGCAATGCGTTTGAGGCTGAGCGCTCAAAGGCGGTGGTTTTGAGGATCAACAGTCCCGGCGGTAGCCCGGTGCAGGCGGGCTATGTCTACGATGAAATCAAGCGCCTTCGGGAAGAGTACCCAGACAAGAAGGTCTATGCGGTTATCTCTGACATCGGCGCCTCTGGAGCCTATTACATCGCGGCGGCGGCTGATGAAATCTATGCCAACCGAGCCAGTCTGGTGGGATCGATTGGTGTTATTGCCGGTGGGTTCGGGTTCAGTGAAATGCTCGACAAGATCGGGGTGGATCGTCGTCTTTATACCGCTGGAGAGAGCAAGGCTTTCCTTGACCCATTCTCGCCTGAGCGCGATGAAGATGTTGCTTTCTGGCAGAGCGTGCTGGAAAACACTCACCAGCAGTTCATCAACGCCGTGAAAGAGGGTAGGGGTGATCGCCTGGCAGACGACGAGCGGTTGTTCAGTGGTCTGGTGTGGAGTGGCGAGCAAGCCCTTGAGTTGGGTTTGGTGGATGGGTTGGGCAGTACCTCCTGGGTGGCCCGTCAGTTGGTGGGTGAGGAGAACTTGGTGGACTACAGTCGCCGTCGCTCGCCCTTCCGTGAGCTTGTGGACCAGTTGGGCGTCTCGGTCGGCGAGGGTGTCGCTACCCGGATGTTGGAATCGCGCCTCGAATTGCGTTAACTGTCTGCTATACCCCGGATTATGGTTCGGGGAGTAGCAGTGGGTTGTTGCCGAGCCGAATCAGAATCTCGTTCAGGGCAATCAGAGGCAATCCAATCAGGCTGTTGGGGTCTCGCCCTTCCAGTCTCTTGAACAGGGTTATGCCTAACCCCTCCATCTTGAAGCTGCCAGCGCAGTCATAGGGTTGCTCTCTGCGCAGGTAATTGCTGATTTCCTCCCTGGTAAGGTTGCGGAAATGTGCAATAAAGGTTTCGCAGCAATGTTCCAGAGTGCCTGTGCGGGTGTCGAGCACCGCCAGGCCGGTGAGGAAATGCACGCTTTTCCCGCTGCTCTGGCTAAGTTGTTCAAGCGCCCGCTCATAGCTGCCTGGTTTGCTTAACAGTGTGCCGTCCGGCAGGGCGGCGACCTGGTCCGAGCCGATGATGAGTTTTCCAGGGTGCTCCGGTGCAAGCGCCTGGGCTTTTTGGGTGGCCAGTCGAACCGCCAGAGCATCCGGTCGTTCGCCTTGTAGCGGCGATTCGTCGATATCTGGGCTGGCTGTCTCAAAGGGCAAGCCGAGCTGCTCGAGCAGGCGTTTGCGGTAAGGGGATGATGACGCAAGCAAAAGGCCGGGTGAGGTCATGGCTGCCTTGTAGAGATGGTGGATGGATCTGGTCAGGTTTACCGGCCCATATCGTAAAATACCCCTACACGGAGCGGAACCCCCGACAGAAAGTGGATTAAGTCTTTGACAGAGGCGGGTCGCGCCCCTAAAATTGCGCGCCTATGTCTAAAGCGCCGATCGCCGAACTGCCGAAATCCGTTGACCCTATCCGGTTGGCTGAGCAGAACAGAACACTTGAGGGGGTAATTCCGCTCAAGGGTCTCGCTCGTTTTCGGGAAGCAGTTCCTGGCTTGCAGGATGGCGGTGAATGCCATGTTAAGCTGTCCTTTTATCAGGATAGCGAGCGCCGAAGGGTTGTGTCGGGCGAACTGTCTGCGCCGGTCACACTGGAATGCCAGCGTTGCATGACAGATATGCATACGACACTGGAGTCCCGTTTTGATCTGGGGTTGGTCATCAATGATGAACAGGCCCAACGGTTGCCAAAAGCGCTGGAGCCCTTCCTGTTTGAGGATTTCAGCGCAGACTTGTGGGCCATGGTGGAAGACGAGCTATTGCTGGTATTACCACCCTTTCCTCTTCATGAGAGGGACGAATGCCCGGCAAAGGAAGACCTGGAGGCACTGGAGCCCTCAAAAGCAGCCAGTGAGCCAGAGGTAAAGAAAAGAGAAGATAACCCGTTCAGTGTGCTGGCGGGTCTCAAGACGACAAAGCATTAACGTTTTCGTAAATAGGTCAGGAGCATAACCATGGCTGTACAGCAAAATCGCAAGACCCGTTCCAAGCGTGGCATGCGCCGTTCACACGACGCACTGAGCGCCGCCGCTCTGTCTACAGATGCAACCACTGGCGAAGTTCATCGTCGTCACCACGTCTCTCCGGACGGTTTTTACCGCGGAAAGCAGGTTGTTGAGGCTCGCGACGAGTAAGATCGTCGGGACCCCCTTCTGACCCGTGACGCATGGACGAGCGGTGAGTAAACCGGTCACCATTGCTATCGACGCCATGAGCGGTGATCGTGGCGCCGAGGTGGTGGTTCATGCGTCGCTGGAAGCAGTGCGTGAAAATGAGGCCTTGAGTCTTGTTCTGGTGGGAATCCGGAGCGAGCTCGAGGCCTTGTTGATTGATGGGCACGAACGCATTCGCATTGTTGAGGCAGCGGATGTGGTGCGCATGAACGAGCGTCCTTCCCACGCCATTCGGCACAAGAAAAACTCGTCCATGGCCATTGCGCTTGGGCTGGTCCGGGACGGCGAGGCTCAGGGGTGTGTCAGTGCCGGCAATACCGGCGCCCTGATGGCATTTGGCCGGTCCATCATTCGCATGTATCCCGGTATAGAGCGGCCGGCCATTGCCAAGCTTATTCCCTCCCTCCGTGGCCGTTGCCATGTTCTGGATCTCGGGGCGAATGTCGATTCCACGGCGGAGAATCTGTATCAGTATGCGCTGATGGGTTCGCTCATGGCCTCGGCCATTTGTGCCCAGCCTGAGCCTCGTGTTGCTTTGCTTAATGTTGGCGAGGAAGAGATCAAGGGCAACGAGCAGGTTCGCCTTGCCTCCCATATGCTGGCTCAATGCGACACCATCAACTATATCGGTTATGTCGAGGGCAGTGACCTGTTTCGGGACGTGGCTGATGTAGTAGTCTGTGACGGCTTTGTCGGCAACATTGCGTTGAAAACCGGCGAAGGCGTCGCCGGATTGCTGATCGAGCTTCTTGAGCAGGCGTTTACCCGTTCGCTTTATGGTCGCTTTGTGGGCTGGTTGGCAAAACCGATTATCGGCCGCCTTCTGCAGTTAATGGATCCGTCCCGTCATAACGGTGCAAGCCTGCTAGGGCTCCAGGGTGTAGTCATTAAAAGCCATGGCAATGCCAACGAGCGCGCCATGCTGGCCGCTATTCGCCAGGCCGTTCGGGAAGTAGAGCTCGAAGTGCCACGAAGGATCAACGAAAGACTCGATGATCTGATGTTATGATGCCTTTCCCGGTCGGGTCCCGACTAAAGTAGACCCGCATTTTCAGGGTTAATCGCGGATAATTGGCCTGAATTGTACTATTGGCTAATCTCCAGTAACCCCTCAATGACGATAAGATTCCGCTTATGAAATCAGCGTTTATTTTCCCCGGACAAGGTTCTCAATCGGTCGGCATGCTTAAGGATGCTGCCGAGGCGTGGCCAATGATCAGCGAAACCTTCGATGAGGCGTCTAACGTTCTTGGCTACGATCTCTGGCATCTGTGCCAGCATGGTCCTGCTGAAGAGTTGAATCAGACCATGATTACCCAGCCGGCCCTGTTGACCGCCAGCGTTGCCCTGTGGCGCCAGTGGTGTGTATCGGATGGGCCGCGTCCTGATTTCGTCGCGGGTCATAGTCTGGGTGAGTACAGCGCACTGGTGGCAGCGGAGAGCCTCGATTTCATTGAGGCAGTCAAACTGGTTCAGCTCCGTGGCGAGCTGATGCAGGACGCTGTACCTGCCGGTGAAGGTCGCATGGCGGCGATTCTGGGGCTGGAAGACGCGGACGTTGTCGCAGCCTGTGAAGAGGCGGCCCAGGGCGAAGTGGTGGCTGCGGTGAACTTCAATGCCCCGGGGCAGGTGGTTATTGCCGGCTCCGCCGCTGCCGTTGATCGGGCTATCGAAGCCTGCAAGGGGCGGGGGGCGCGCAAGGCGATGCCGCTGCCGGTGAGCGTACCGTCCCATTGTGCCCTGATGAAAGGTGCCGCCGAACAGTTGGCCGAAGCACTGGAAGATGTCCGGTTTAACGATGCTGTCATCCCGGTGGTCCAGAATGTAAAAGCTGCTGTTGTGAAAGATGCAGACACGCTCAAGAGCAATCTTCTGAAGCAGCTATACTCTCCTGTGTTGTGGACAGACTCGATCCGCACGCTCAGTGATGAAGGAGTGACGCTTGCGGTTGAATGCGGTGCTGGTAAAGTGCTTGCCGGGTTGATTAAACGGATTGAGCGTGGTTTGCCCGTGCACGGTATTGAAGATCCCGATTCTCTGGCCGGCGCCCTGGCGGCATTCGGCCGGTCCTGATAAATGGAGTAGTTTATGTCTTTGGAAGGCAAGGTTGCGCTGGTTACCGGCGCAAGCCGTGGTATTGGGAAAGCCATTGCCCATGAGCTGGCTCGCCAGGGTGCGGAAGTCATTGGTACCGCGACCAGCGAAACCGGCGCAGAAGCCATCACCAGTGGCCTGAAAGAAGCCGGCTACCAGGGTTATGGCATCGTGATGAACGTAGCCGAACCGGAAAGCATTGAAGCGGGCCTGAAGCAGTTGACTGAGCAATCCGGTGCGCCTGCGATCCTGGTCAACAATGCCGGCATCACCCGTGATAACCTGCTGATGCGTCTGAAAGACGATGACTGGGCTGCCGTGCTGGAAACCAACCTTTCCAGTGTGTATCGCACCAGTAAGGCGGTGCTTCGCGGCATGGCCAAGGCCCGTTGGGGCCGGATTATCAACATCAGCTCGGTGGTGGCCGGTATGGGCAACCCCGGGCAGGGTAATTATTGTGCAGCCAAGGCCGGGGTGGAGGGTTTCACTCGTAGCCTGGCGAAAGAGATGTCCAACCGTGGCATTACCGCCAATTGCGTGGCGCCCGGTTTTATTGACACGGATATGACCAAAAAACTGGACGATAAGCAGCGTGAGGCTATGCTGGAAATCATACCGGCTGGCCGCCTCGGGTCACCGGAGGAGGTTGCCTCGGTGGTGGCGTTCCTGGCATCGGAAGGCGCTGCTTACGTTACCGGAGAAACCATTCATGTGAATGGCGGCATGTACATGGGTTAAGCCCGTTGCGGGCTGATGTGCAACCCCTTGTCGCACAACATGTTTGACAGAATCCCTGCTTGTTTGCAGGTAGGGTTTAAACTAAACTGGCAGCCATAGAGTTGCTTGGTTGACACATAAAGTGAGGACATTATGAGTACAGTTGAAGAGCGCGTTAAGAAGATTGTTTGTGAACAGTTGGGCGTGAAAGAGTCCGAGGTTCAGAACACATCTTCTTTTGTAGAGGATCTTGGCGCTGACTCACTGGACACTGTTGAGCTGGTTATGGCCCTGGAAGAGGAATTCGAGACTGAAATTCCTGATGAAGAGGCCGAAAAGCTGGGCACGGTTCAGGACGCGATCGACTACATCGTCGCGCACACCTGATACTCTGCTGATCAGATAGCCAGGCTAAAGCCGTCCTTTGGGGTTGATGAAGGACGGCTTTTTTATTGGTGGAACGAAAGTCTCAGTGTTTGGATGTTACACGGAATAATCAGGTGAACAGGGTTATGAGTAAACGACGGGTTGTTGTCACAGGCATGGGAATGCTGTCTCCGGTGGGGAATGACGTACAGTCGTCATGGGCGGCTATCCGGGCAGGGCGCAGCGGTATCGGACTGATTGATCGGTTTGATGCAACTGACTATGGCACCCGGATTGGAGGTGCGATCAAGGATCTTGACATTGAACCCTACCTGTCCAGCAAGGAAGCGCGCAAACTGGATGCCTTTATCCACTATGGTTTGATTGCTGCCCAGCAGGCGGTGGACGACAGTGGCCTGGAACAGTTTGGAGATCTGGACAAGGAGCGGGTTGGTATTGCCATTGGGTCCGGCATCGGTGGCCTGGAATGCATCGAGAAGAACGTGATCCAGATGGAGAAATCTGGCCCCCGTAAGGTGTCTCCGTTTTTTGTGCCCGCCTCGGTTATCAACATGATCTCCGGCAACGCTGCCATTCGCTTTGGTTACAAGGGGCCGAATATTGCCATTGTCACGGCCTGCACCACCGGCACCCATAATATTGGCTACGCTGCCCGAACCATTGCCTATGGCGATGCGGACGTGATGCTGGCCGGCGGCTCGGAAATGGCGACAACCCGCTCTGGCGTGGCGGCTTTTTCGTCTGCCCGTGCGTTGTCTACCCGCAACGATGAGCCGGAAAAAGCCAGTCGTCCCTGGGATAAGGCCCGTGACGGTTTCGTACTGAGTGACGGTGCCGGGGTGGTCGTGCTGGAGGAGCTGGAGCATGCTCGGGCTCGCGGAGCCACCATCTATGGCGAGGTGATCGGTTTTGGTATGAGCGATGATGCTCATCACATCACGGCGCCGCCCGCCACTGGCGAAGGTGCCGGCCGGTCTATGGTCAACGCCATCCGTGACGCAGGTCTGCGACCGGAGCAGGTTGACTACATCAATGCCCACGGCACCTCCACCCAGGTCGGGGATGTAGCGGAAGTGGCAGCGGTCAAGACGGTGTTTGGTGCGCACGCACACAAGCTTGCCATGAGCAGCACCAAGTCCATGACCGGCCACTTGCTGGGAGCTGCTGGCGCTGTCGAAGCCATTTTCTCGATACTGGCCGTGCGCGACGGGGTTTTGCCGCCGACCATCAATCTGGATGAGCCAGACGAGGGCTGTGATCTGGACCTGGTGCCGCATAAGAGCCGAGAGGCGGACGTCCGGATTGCTCTGTCGAATTCGTTCGGTTTTGGCGGCACCAACGGCACGCTGATTGTAAGTCGTTACGAAGACTGACCCTACCGTGTTTGATCTGTTGTGGGCTGAAGACGGTGGGGTTCCACCGGGAGACCGGGGCCTTGCCTACGGCGATGGTCTGTTCGAGACCATTGCCATCATGGGCGGTAAGGCCAGCCTGTTGGGTTATCACCTTGACCGGATGGTCCGTGATGCCGGCCGGCTTGCCATCCCGGTGGCGCGCCCGGCACTTGAGGCGGCCTGCAGCAGTGCTCTAGAGCGGTATGCCGGCCTGTACCCGTCCTCAAACTGGGTGCTCAAACTGACCCTCACCCGTGGTTCGGGTGGGCGGGGCTACCGCCCGGAGCCCCGCATGAAGCCGTCTCTCATTGTGTCCCATTCCGCCTTCCCCAGTGTTCCCGGGCCGGAAGGTGTGGTGGCCGATTTCTCCCGTGTTCCGCTGACAGTGAACCCGCTTCTGGCCGGGATCAAGTCGTTGAACCGACTTGAGCAGGTGATGGCGGCCCGTGAGCTTCAAGGGGATGTCTTTGAAGTGCTGATGAGCAATCGTGATGGCCATGTGGTGGAAGGCACCCGGACCAATCTGTTCGTGCTGTTTGACGGCGTATGGCTGACACCGCCTGCTTCAACCCTGGCGGTTGCGGGTGTGATGCGTCGTTACGTGCTTGACCGGCTGAGAATTGCCGGCCACGAATTCCGGGAAATGCCACTGACGCTCGATATGCTATTGGGTGGCTGCTGTCAGGGGCTGTGGCTCAGCAACAGTGTTGTCGGGGTGGTGCCGGTTCGCAATCTGGCCGGGCACGATTTGCCTGTTGACCAGCGACTTGCGACAATCGTCGGTTCACCGGCAAGACTGGATTGATTCGCGTGTTCAAGAAGTTACTGATCGTTGTTGTTGCTGTATTCGTGCTCGCTGCTGCCGGCGGTGGCCTGTGGGCCTGGCAGGGTTTGCAAACCCTGAAGCAACCCGTTGCGCTGGAAGAACCGGTGCTGTTTAACGTGCCAGCAGGCACAGCATTCAGCCGGGTGGCCCGCCAGTTGGAGAATGCGGGCTATGTGTCGGATGCCCTCTGGCTCAGGCTCTATGGCCGCCTCTACCCGGACAAGACCAGGATCAAGGCTGGTGACTACGAATTCTTGCCCGGAATGACACCAGTCGCCATGGTAGACGCCATGGTTGAAGGCAAGGTAAAGCTGTGGTCGGTCCAGTTTATCGAAGGCTGGACGTTCCGGGACATGCGCGCTGCGCTGGCGCGCACTGAACGGCTCAAAAAGGTCACCACTGACTGGTCTGATGAAGACGTCATGGCGGCGGTAGGTGCTGAAGACCAGCACCCGGAGGGCTGGTTTTTTCCGGACACTTACATGTTCAGCTCCAACGAGTCTGACCTGGATATTCTCAAGCGTGCCCACAATCGTATGGTGAGTGTGCTTGAGGAAGAATGGCAGAACCGGGCCGAAGGGTTGCCTTACGATACCCCTTATGAAGCTCTGATCATGGCTTCTATCGTTGAGCGGGAAACCGGTGTGCCCTGGGAGCGTGGGGAAGTGGCGGGCGTGTTTGTGCGGCGCTTGCACAAAGGTATGCGGCTGCAGACGGATCCCACAGTAATCTATGGCATGGGGGACCAGTACCAGGGCCGTATTCGCCGCAGCGATCTACAAACCTACACGCCCTATAACACCTATCGAATCAACGGTCTTCCGCCCACGCCGATTGCGCTGCCCGGGCGGGACTCTGTGCACGCCGCTTTGCATCCGGAAGAAGGCGACACCCTGTACTTTGTTGCTCGGGGCGATGGTAGCCACAAGTTCTCCCGAACCCTTGCGGAGCACCAGAAAGCGGTCAGGGAGTATCAGTTGAATCGTCGTGAAGACTATCGCTCGTTTCCGGCACCGGGAACCCTGAACAACAGCCGGGAAGAATGATGCACACCAGAGGTCGTTTCATTACCTTCGAGGGCACCGAAGGCGTTGGCAAATCCACGCAGCTGGAAAACGCTGCGAACACCCTCAAGCAGCTCGGCATCGATTTTATTGTCACCCGGGAGCCCGGTGGCACGCCTATGGCGGAAAACATTCGGGAGTTGTTGTTGTCGCCCCGGGAAGAGCCGGTTCATGAAACCACAGAATTGCTGTTGATGTTCGCGGCGAGGGCCCAGCACCTGCATAACCGGATCCTTCCGGCACTCGACAAGGGGCAGTGGGTGCTGTGCGACCGCTTCACCGATGCCACCTTTGCCTATCAGGGCGGCGGCCGGGGGGTGCCCGCCGAGCGCATCGCGTTGCTGGAAACCCTGGTGCAGGGTGACGTACGGCCGGACCACGTGATCCTGCTGGATGCACCTGTGGAAACTGGCATGGCCCGGGCCCAAAAGCGCGGAGAGCTTGATCGGTTTGAGCAGGAAGCCCAGGCTTTTTTCCAGCGCATACGGGATACCTACCTGGAGAGGGCAACGGCGATGCCGGCTACGTACCATGTGGTTAACGCGGCTTTGCCGCTGGAACAGGTATCGGCCAGTGTGTCGGCGTTGTTGACCGCCCTGGTTAGAATGACGAAGTCCGCATGATTAGCCGGAATACGGCCATAGTTGCGTCGATTTCGTGCACTTTTTGTAATGTTCTGCTTTAATTGATGTACATTCTCAGTTAACGGCCGGCAGCAGTAATGCTCAATGCAAAACTTCTCAAGCTTCCTATCGCCGCTCACCAGCATCGGCACGAACACCACCAGATTGTCATCGGGGTGAGGGGAGAGGCTGAGTTGAGTGTCGGTGGCACCGGGGCTCACCTGGATACCTGGAAAGCCTGTGTTGTGCCCACTGAGGCAAGCCACGATTACTGTGGCGATGATCAGAACCACGTTCTGGTGATCAATCTTGACCCGCTCACCCCAGCTATCAATACGCCGGCCCATGCGGATTACGAACGGATGATGCGGTTTTTCGAGAAGCCGCGCACCCTGCAGATGGACAGCCGGCTACAGGGACTGGTTCAGTTTACCGCCGGGGAATTTGACCGCGCGCCAGACAACCTCACCCTGCAGCAGCATCTGGCTTCGAGTATTCTTTACTGCATGGCGGACCGCATTGTGGACCGTCAGGTCCAGTCTTCCAGCCGGGCAAGCATCAGCCCTGAGGCGATCCGACGTTATATCCTGGCCAACCTGCATCGAAAAATCACTGTTGAGGAAATGGCCAGTGAGGCGTGCCTCAGTGTCAGTCGATTCCATGAGGTTTTTCGGGAGGTGGCGGGCATAACCCCTCATCAGTTTCTGCTGCAGACCCGCCTTGAGCAGGCCGCTAACCTGCTCGCTTCATCGTCTCTCTCGGTGTCGGAAATAAGCTACCGAACCGGGTTCTCCTCCCAGAGTGCCTTGACCAATGCGTTGCGCAAATACAAGGGCACAACACCCTCCAGATTGCAGATTAATGAAAGTGTTGCCTGAACTGGGCGGTAAATTCGGTAGTCCCGTAGGATTATGCAAAAGAATCGTAGGATTTTGTAAGCTGTAGGTCCGTAGTAATACTAACTTAATGCATCTGTAGAATCGCACTTTTTGCTCGGCAATCCTGGTCGTAAAGGTGTGAATAATAACTATAGTGAAGGAGTGGCTGTGCGGGGGCTTGCCTCGCTCCAATTCGGATGGATTTTGGGTAAACAAGAACAACGGCCAGTCAACCTACAGTGATGTGGTACCTGTGCCTTAAGAGCGGACTCAGTCCGACTCAATAAACCGGAGGAGCCTTATGGCTATTGGCGTTTGGATCAGTCTATTTGCGTATTTTGCGATTATGATCGGCATTGGCGTTTACGCCATGCGGAAAGCCTCGGCGACAGCTGAAGATTATATGTTGGGTGGACGTGGGCTCAGCCCAAAAGTAGCGGCGTTGTCGGCCGGTGCTTCCGACATGAGTGGCTGGCTGCTTCTGGGCCTGCCCGGGGCCCTGTACGTAACCGGCCTTGCCAGTGCCTGGATTGGTATCGGCCTGTTTGTCGGTGCGTTTATCAACTGGGTGATCGTTGCCCCGAGGTTGCGTGAACAAACTGTTCACTACGGTAATGCCCTCACCATACCAGCCTTCCTGGCCAACCGATTTCCAACCAAAGCATTGCCGCTACGCACGGTGTCGGCGATTGTTATCGTTGTATTTTTTGCGGTCTACACGGCGTCTGGTCTGGTTGCAGGCGGCAAGTTGTTTGAAAGTGCCTTTTCCGGCATCTTCAACTTCGGCGGTTTGAGCGACTATGGCGTAGGTATCGTGATCACTCTCGGTGTCGTTCTGGCGTACACCGTGGTTGGTGGTTTCCTCGCGGTGAGCATGACCGACTTTGTACAGGGCTGCATTATGATGCTGGCTCTGGTGTTGATGCCGGCAGTGGTACTGTTCGGTGAAGGCGGCGGCGGTTTCGCTCAGGCGTCTGAAACTCTGAATAGTGTAGACCCAACGTTGCTGTCCTGGACTGAGGGTTTGACCTTGGTCGGCTGGTTGTCAGCAGTAGCCTGGGGCCTGGGTTACTTCGGCCAGCCGCATATCATCGTGCGTTTCATGGCGATCCGCACCGTGCACGAAGTGTCTGTGGCCCGTAACATCGGTATGTCCTGGATGGCCATCTCCCTGATTGGCGCCATCTCCCTGGGTGTGTTTGGCCGTGCCTATGCGATCCGTAACGGTATGGACGTGGCTGACCCGGAAACCATCTTCATTATCCTGGCAGACCTGTTGTTCCATCCGTTGATCACCGGTTTCCTGTATGCGGCTCTGCTGGCTGCGGTTATGAGTACCATCTCCAGTCAGCTGTTGGTGGCTTCCTCATCCCTGACCGAGGATTTCTATCGCCTGTTCCTGCGTAAAGAGGCTTCCGACAAGGAGTGTGTGAACATTGGCCGTGCCTGTGTTGTAGCGGTGGGTCTGGTTGCAGCGCTCATTGCTTCTGATCCCAACTCTCAGGTGCTGGCGTTGGTCAGTAACGCCTGGGCAGGCTTTGGTGCCGCCTTCGGCCCGCTGATCATTCTCGGCCTGACCTGGTCACGCACCAACGGTGCCGGTGCACTGGCTGGCCTGATCGTAGGTGCTGTCACGGTAATGGCGTGGATTGCTCTGGGCTGGAACGGCAGCTTCATGGGTGGCCCGGGCGTCTATGAAATCATCCCAGGCTTCATTGCTGCGTTCATCGCCATCGTGGTGGTCACCCTGGCGACCAGCGATGCCGGCGAATACCAGCATATCGAGCGGTAACAGTATTCACTGGTAACAATCAGTGTTCTGATCAGGGCTCCCTCCGGGGAGCCCTTTTTTTGTACCGGGGTTCGGGTTCTGGGGGCGGGTTGCGAGGTGGGTATGTCTTTTCTTCCGGGAAAAACAACTCGCTGCGCTCAGACATCTTTTTCCCTGCAGAAAAGACATACCCACCCCGCACCGGCGTAATACAGGCGCGGATTTTCCCGGGCGGCAATTGTTTTGGTTTACCGGGACACAAAAAAAACGCCAGCCCGAAGGCTGGCGTTTTCAGATCAGAGGAAAGTTACCTCGGAGGGGCTCAGGCTACGGAAGCCTCAGACGCTTTCTGGGTGTACTCTTCCATCTGGTCGAAGTTGAGATACTTGTAGATCTCTTTGGACATGCTGTTCAGGTCCTTGGCGTACTCCATGTACTCCGCCGGAGTCGGGAGTTTGCCCAGTACCGCGCCTACAGCTGCCAGTTCCGCAGAGGTCAGGTACACGTTGGCGCCATCACCCAGACGGTTCGGGAAGTTACGGGTAGAAGTAGACAGAACAGTCGACTTCGGCGCTACACGTGCCTGGTTACCCATGCACAAGGAGCAGCCCGGCATCTCGGTGCGAACACCGGCGGTGCCGTAGGTGTTGAAGTAGCCTTCTTCCATCAGCTGGGCCTGGTCCATCTTGGTGGGCGGAGACATCCACAGACGGGTGCTCAGGGGGCCTTTGTGCTGCTCAAGCAGTTTGCCTGCGGCGCGGAAGTGGCCGATGTTGGTCATGCAGGAGCCGATAAACACTTCGTCTACCTTGTCGCCAGCAACTTCGGACAGGAACTTGGCGTCGTCCGGGTCGTTCGGGCAGCAAACGATAGGCTCTTTGATGTCGGCCAGGTCGATTTCGATCACGTGGGCGTATTCGGCGTCTTTGTCAGCACGCATCAGCTTCGGATCAGCCAGCCACTCTTCCATTTGCTTCGCACGACGCTCCAGGGTACGCGGATCGCCATAGCCTTCAGCAATCATCCAGCGCAGCATGGTGATGTTGGAGCGCAGGTACTCAGCGACGGATTCTTCAGACAGGTTGATGGTACAACCGGCTGCAGAGCGCTCAGCGGAAGCGTCAGACAGTTCGAACGCCTGCTCAACGGTCAGGTGCTCAAGACCTTCGATTTCCAGGATGCGGCCTGAGAATTCGTTGATCTTGCCCTTCTTCTCAACGGTCAGCATGCCTTGCTTGATGCCGTACAGCGGAATGGCGTGTACCAGGTCACGCAGGGTGATACCCGGCTGCATTTCGCCCTTGAAACGAACCAGAACCGATTCCGGCATATCCAGCGGCATAACGCCGGTGGCAGCGGCAAACGCGACCAGGCCAGAACCGGCCGGGAAGGAGATGCCCATCGGGAACCGGGTGTGGGAGTCACCACCAGTACCCACGGTGTCTGGCAGCAGCATGCGGTTCAACCAGGAGTGGATGATGCCGTCGCCCGGGCGCAGGGAAACACCGCCACGGGTGCGGATGAAGTCCGGCAGGGTGTGCTGCATTTCAACGTCAACCGGCTTTGGATACGCAGCGGTGTGACAGAAGGACTGCATGACCAGGTCAGCCTGGAAGCCCAGACATGCCAGGTCTTTCAGTTCGTCACGGGTCATCGGACCGGTGGTGTCCTGGGAGCCCACGGTGGTCATGTGCGGCTCACAGTAGGTGCCAGGACGAACGCCTTTGCCTTCTTCCAGGCCACAGGCCTTACCAACCATCTTCTGGGCCAGGGTGAAGCCCTTGTCGCCGGCTTCCGGATCGTTCGGCAAGCGGAACAGGTCGGTGGCGCCCATGCCCAGGGCAGCGCGGGCCTTGGCGGTCAGGCCGCGGCCGATGATCAGAGGGATACGGCCGCCAGCCTGAACTTCGTCCAGGATCACGTCAGACTTGAACTTGAACTCGGAGATGGTTTCGCCGGCTTCGTTCAGGATCTTGCCTTCGTACGGGCGGATTTCGATCACGTCGCCCATGTTCATGTCGTCTACCGGTGCTTCGAATACCAGGGCGCCAGCGTCTTCCATGGTGTTGAAGAAGATCGGGGCAACCTTGTTACCGATACAGACACCGCCGGCACGCTTGTTCGGCACACCCGGGATGTCTTCGCCGAAGAACCACAGAACGGAGTTGGTGGCAGACTTACGGGAAGAGCCGGTACCTACAACGTCGCCTACGAAGGCAACTGGCAGGCCTTTGGCCTTGATTTCGTCGATCTGACTCATGGGGCCAGTGACACCGGGCTCTTCCGGCTTCAGGCCGTCGCGCTCCATCTTGTAGGCGGCGCGGGCGTGCAGTGGGATGTCCGGGCGGGACCAGGCATCCGGTGCCGGGGACAGGTCGTCGGTGTTGGTTTCACCAGTCACCTTGAATACCACCATCTTGGTGCTTTCCGGTACCTTCTTCTTGCTGGTGAACCATTCGGCGTTGGCCCAGGACTCAACAACAGCTTTGGCGACGGCGTTGCCGGCATCCATCTTTTCCTTCACATCGTTGAAGGCATCGAACATCAGCAGGGTTTTCTTCAGCTGTTCGCCAGCCAGCTCGGCCAGTTCACTGTTGTCCAGCAGCTCAACCAGGGTCTCGATGTTGTAACCGCCCTGCATCATACCCAACAGCTTTACAGCATATTCTTTGCTGACCAGCGGGGAAGTGGCCTCGCCCTTGGCGATGGCAGACAGGAACGCGGCCTTAACGTAGGCGGCTTCGTCTACGCCCGGCGGAATACGGTTTTCCAGCAGGTAAACCAGAGTTTCCTCTTCACCGGCCGGCGGGTTCTTCAGCAGGTCTACCAGAGCGGCAGTCTGCTCAGCGTTCAGGGGCTTGGGTGGGATACCCAGGGCTTCACGTTCGGCAACGTGTTCACGGTAGGCTTCTAACACGATATGGACCCTCATCAGTTGGAATGTCCCGCGCCGGAGGCAAGCTTGCCTGGCGGGAGGTTTTTGGCGAAAAGGCCGCAGGAGCCTCTGAATAAGGCCTCAAATCACCGATGGGGTTTCAGGATTTATTCAGAGACTCCTTGATCTGGCGCTGCATTCTATAGGAAACCCCTTATAAAGTTAAGTTGGACAGAGGTCGGAGAGTTCTGTTACGTGCGTTATACTGCCGCGGCCCATGAACCAGACTGTTGCTGAAGCCATGAACGACGCCCTGCAAGAGATACATGAATTTTTGCCCTGCCGCACGCCTGAGCAGTGGATTGAAAACGCCCTGGCCAACCAGGATTTGATGCTGATTGACCACGCCCATTGTGAAAAGAAGGCGGCGTCTACGGCTTTGAGCTTGATGTACCGCTATGTGGACAATTCCGATCTGCTCAACAAGATGTCCCGCCTGGCCCGGGAGGAGTTGCGGCATTTTGAGCAGGTGTTGGCGATCATGAAACAGCGGGGCGTAACTTATACTCACTTGTCACCAGCCCGGTATGCCGCTGGCCTGCGTGAAGCGGTGCGTGCGGATGATCCAGGCCGGTTGGTGGATGTGCTGATTGTGGGGGCGATTATTGAAGCCCGCTCCTGCGAGCGTTTTGCCGCACTGGCGCCGCACCTGGATGAGAAACTGGCGGATTTCTACAACAGCCTGCTGAAGTCCGAGGCGAGGCATTACCAGGATTATTTAAAGCTTGCGAAGCAGGCCAACGGCGGCCCGGTGGAAGAGCGGGTGGCGGAGTTTGTGGCCATCGAGCAGAAGTTGATTGAGGAACCGGATTCGGAGTTCCGGTTTCACAGTGGGCCTCTCGCTTACTGACTCTTTGCCACGGACATTCACAGACGCTCACGGCCAAAAAAATCTCTAAAGCTCTTCGCACAGAGTCATCCACCGGGCAATCCCCGCACTTCGGTATTTCTGCTTGTGCAGGATGAAGTAGAAATGCCGGTCGAACGGCCGGTGGGGCACGTTCAGGGGCACCAGGCTGCCGCGTTTGAAGGCGTCGGCCAGGACCACTTCGGACAGGCAGCCGATGCCTAGGTTGGCTTCTACTGCCCGCTTGATGGCTTCAGTGTGTTCCAGTTCCAGCAGCACGTTCAGGTCTGGCAGCAGCCCGTGCATGCCCCGTTCGAAGCTCTGGCGGGTGCCGGAGCCCTGTTCCCGGAGAATCCAGGTGGCGGCGCGCAAATCGTCGTCGGTCAGTTTGCCCTTTCCGGCCAGCGGGTGGGCGGGGTAGCAAAAGGCCACCAGCCGGTCTTCCCGCCAGGGAATCACCTCCAGCTCCGACGCCTGCAGTTCGCCCTCAATCAACCCGATATCCAGTTCAAAGTCCCGAACCCGTCTTGCAATGGTGCTGGTGTTGGCAACTTCCAGAGAGACTTTCGGGTGGTTGGGCGAGCTCATGTACTCGGCCATCACCCCTACCGCCAGGTAATTGCCGATAGTGAGTGTGGCACCCACTTTCAAAGCGCCGACCTCGGAGTGCTTGCTGAAGGCCTGTTCCAGTTCCCTTGCCTGTGCCAGCAGGGCTTCTGCTTTCGGCCGATACAGCCGGCCAAGCTCGTTCAGTTGCAGCCGTTTGCCCACCCGGTCAAACAGCTGGATATCGAACTGGGATTCCAGTTCCTTGAGGGCGCTGCTGGCTGCGGATTGTGACATGGCAAGGGACTCCGCCGCCCGGGTGATGTTCTGGAAATGGGCGGCGGCGAGGAAGACCTCGAGCTGGCGGAAGCTGTACTTCATGATCGATCAGGCCGGATAGATGAGAGAAAATGTCCTGTCTGATCGATACGTTAGCTGGTCACTGCCGCCAAGACAACCAAATTGGCGGGTTCAGGGGATCATCAGTACCGGGTAGGGGCTGCCGGCCGCCACATGTTCCGTGGTACTGCCGATCATGATCTCCTGAATGGGTGTTGAGCCCCGTTTACCCATAATGGTCAGCAGGGGGCGGGTTTCGTTGATGGTTTGCAGGATCTGATCCACCGGCCGGCCGGTCAGGATATTTCGGTGTACGTTGGGATGGCGCTCTGCCAGTTCATTGATCCGCTGTTCGGTGGCCTCATCAGATTGTTCGGGCTCTTCGGAATGCGCCCACACTACGCGCCCCGTGTGCCGGTTGGCCATTAGCTCTTCAAAGGCAGCCTGGGCATTGAACGACGCCTTTGATCCATCAGTGGCCAGCAAAATCTCCTCTTCGGCCGCCGATGGCTGGTCCTGGACCGGAATGATCAACAGCGGAACTTTGGTCGTTCGGGCGAGGTTCAGGGCGGTGTTTCCGAAGAACAGCTCTTTGGCTGCGCGATGGCTTCGGTTGCACGCCACGACGCCGTCAGCGTTGAGTTTCTTGGCCAGCGCCTGGACTTCCTGGGCAACAAAGCCCCTGGCAACGTGGGTGGCAGTGGCAATCCCAAGGCTGCTTTCGAGGTGTTCGCCAATGCGGCGTAACCGCTCTGTAGCTGAACCTTCGGTGTCGTCCGGGCGAAGTCGTTTGTGGGTTTGCAGTACATAGGTGAGCGTAATCTTCCGAGTGCCCAGGAGTTTGAGTAAGGCTGGCAGTTGTTCCATAGCCTGCTCCCACTCCTTGGTGTAGTCCACGGTCAGAATCAGGTGATCAAGCATCGTGTTCTCCTTGCGGGCTGTTTGTCCTGGGGCCAATGTCTTCAGGCTAGTTCAGGAGTAGGCTGAAGACCATGACCCGGATCAGTTTGTTATCGATTTATATTTATAAAATCGAACACATATATGGGTATTACCTGTTTTGTCGATTTAACTTGTCGGGTTAAACTTTTCCCATTGAATTCCCATATAAATTGTATGAAGTCGCAACAACGAGGCTGCCATGAGTAATCTGATGAAAGAAACGGTCACCAGCGTTCACCACTGGAACGATACTCTGTTCAGTTTCAAGACCAGTCGGGACCCCGGGTTCCGTTTCAAGAACGGGCACTTTGTGATGATTGGCCTGGAAACAGACGGCAAGCCGCTGATGCGGGCCTACAGTATTGCCAGCGCCAATTACGAAGAAGAGCTGGAATTCTTCTCAATCAAAGTGCCGGATGGCCCGCTGACGTCTCGACTGCAGAAGATCAAGGTAGGGGATGAAATCCTGGTCAGTCGCAAACCCACCGGCACCCTGGTGCTGGATAACCTGTTGCCCGGGCGTAACCTCTGGTTGATCAGTACCGGCACCGGGCTAGCGCCGTTTATGAGTATTATCAAAGACCCTGAGGTGTATGAAGCCTACGACAAGGTCATCCTGACTCACGGTGTAAGGTATGTATCTGAGCTTGCCTACCAGCAGGATATCCAGGACCTGCCGGAAAACGAGTTTTTCGGTGAGATGGTGCACGGTAAGCTGCTGTACTACCCGACCGTCACCCGGGAGCCGTTCCGCAATCAGGGCCGGCTGACCGATGCCATGGAGAGCGGCAAGATCACCCGTGATCTCGGGTTGCCTGATTTTGATGTGGAGCAGGATCGCTTTATGATTTGCGGCAGCCCGAGCATGCTCAAGGATACCTGCAGCATTCTCAATAATATGGGCTTTCGTGAGGCTCGCGGCGGCGACATGGGCCATTACGTCATTGAACGGGCGTTCGTGGAGCAGTAAACCTCTCCTGAACCTGCTGGCTGCCTGGCGTCCCGTCTGGCTGGGAGATATTGGCCAAACGCGGGCCTAGCGCAGCCAGTTGCGAATCTGCATTGCCAGGCGTTCGCCGTCGTTGAGCCCTGCGCGCTCTGCCATCAGCTCAGCCAGCACATCCGGGCGGTCGGTGATGATGTTATCGACGCCCATATCCAGAAAGCGTGCCATGTCGGACGGTTGATTGACTGTCCACACATGCAGTTCATTGCCCGCCTTGTGGGCCCTGGCAACCGCCGCCGGGGTGGCCCGGTTCAGGCGTAGCGCCAGAATGTCGTAACGATCCTGCCACAAAGGACCTACCACGAACTGAGCCAGTAATGCGGTTTTCAGCCCCGGTTCCAATTGTTTTGCCAGCTCCAGGCTAGGCCAGTCAGCTGCCGCAAGGATGGTGCCTTGCACAGCGTTATTGTCTTGCAGGGTCTGGACAACGGCGGTCACCAGTGCCCGTTCGTTGCGGTTCGGTTTCAGGTCAACAAACAGTCGCACCCGGCCACGGGTGGCCTTGACTGCGTGTTCAAGCGTTGCAATGCGCTCATGGGCAAAGTGATCATCAAACCATGAGCCGGCATCCAGATGACGGATGTCGTCATACCGGACGTCGCCAATCCGCTCCGGCTTACCGAATATCCGCTCCATATCCTGGTCATGCCAGAGTACCGGTACGCCGTCTGCAGTCAGTTGGACATCAATTTCAACGTAGTCGGCACCATCCTCTATGGCCTGGTGTATGGCGCTGAGCGTATTTTCCGGAGCTTTAAAGGCACTGCCACGGTGGGCTGTGATGGTCACTTGATCTTGCTGGTTCAAAGAGCTGACCACTTGCACGCTCTGGGTAAGCACCAGTGCGATAACCAGGACCTCAAGCAGCCAGAGCCGACGACCGGTTTTTGCATCCTGTCTGGTCGAGGGCGGCTGCTGCCATTGCAGCCGCCGCCCGGGTATGGTCCTGTAGCGGGCGACGATGAGCGCGCCCAGTGCCGAGCTTGCCAGGAAGGTAAGGGCAAGGCTGACCAGAAGGTAGCTCCCCACCAGCAGGATAACCACGGGCAATAGCAAACTGGTATTTGCGGGCAGTAGCCGGAACACACTGCCGGCCAGCAAATCAAACGCCAGCGTTACCATGGCCGGCATGGCCAGCACCGCGATAATTCCGAGCGACAGAAGGCCGGCGGTTTCGCGATGAGTGCCGCGGGTGTCGCGGGCACTCTGCTGGAGGGCCGTCATGGGTGTTTTTTGGTCCAGCATCAGGGCCGGGATGGAGAGAATCCAGCGGAGAAACAGGGAGCCGTTGGCCACCACAATGGCTCCGAGCATAAGCAGGCAAAAGCCAAGGAACCACCAGAGAATCGGCGGGCGCTCAAGGTTCAGCAGGTAAGGATCAAAATTGTTCAGTAAAAGATGTGTAGCGAAGCCCATGGCCGCCAGGAATGGCAGGGCAGTCAATAAATGTGCAAGGGTCTGAATGGTTGCCATAAGGACCAGTTGCGGCAAGCGCCGGCCAATCCCCGCCAAGGCACGGATGGCGGCCCGGGTGGAGTGCTTGCCGGGCTGGGCAGCAATCAAGGTGACCCCGGCCAGTTGAAGGACGATCAGCACCGCTGCGAGTAGCAGGGTCACCAACAGCCAGAGTACGCCGCCCGGCGATGCGAGAAAGTCAAGCAGCCCCCCGGTGGTTATGGCCGCGTCACCCGTGATTGGCCTGAGCAGAGACACCGCGGCAGTGATCAACGGCGTGAAAACAGCGATGGATAAACCGGTGAAGGTCAGATAAAGCGCAAGCAATGACCGGTGATGCTGGCGGAACAGGATCAGGCCTTGTTTGAGCAGAGGTAGCACGTTATTCGCCTTTCGGGGTCAACAGTGTGGCTTTCTCCAGCAGTGCCAGGCGCTCATCGAGGGACAGGTAGGGTTCGTCTTCGGTTTGTTGCAGGCTTCCGAACAGCCTGTCTGGATCAAACGCCCAGCTGCTGCAGCGGGTGGTCAATTCGGTACAGGCGAGCAGGGTGCCGGATTCCCGGAGAAAGTACTTCATGCCGGTGTAGGTGTCGGCCAGCATCAGGTCGCGGGCAGGCTCTGTCGGTTCAGACAGCAGGCTTCGGCCAAGCATGTTCCCGGCCAGGTGACCGTTACCCGTGGCATCCAGAATGGTCATTGGGATGTCGAACTGGGCAACAATCCGGTTTTCCGGTGCGAAGTCGCTGAGGTCTGGCCGGCCCGGCGAACGTATGGCCAGTACCCCGAGGTTGCTGTTCAACGGCAGGGTTTCGTGGTCGTCGCGAACAAAGCCGCCGGATTCATCGGATGTGACAATCACCAGTGTGTTGTCCAGCAGTCCTTCCTGCTCAAGCTGAGTCAGAAAGCGTTCAAGGGAGTTGGCCATGACCACCATGGCATTTTGGCGAGCCACCTGGGCGGCAGGGAGCCCTGTTGTTTCCTCATCAGCAGATTGTTTGGTCTGCTCGGCCGCAAGTTCCTGTTCGGCTTCTGGTCCGATGTTGAACGGATGGTGGGTGCCGACATTCAGGGTCGTCACAAACCATGGGCCGGGTTGGTTGCTCAGCTCTGCCAGGCGCCCGGCAATGTCAGGGAAGAACTTCGGGTCAGGCGGGCCCCAGCCATCCTGTTCCTGCGCGTGGCCAAATGCCTCGGCGCCGGTCACGTTCTCATAGCCCGCCCGAGGCATGAACTGATCCTTTTTCATGTATTCGATTGGTGCAGCTTGCCAGTAAGCGGTGGTGTAGCCCTGGTCCTTCAGCTTTTTCGGGAGGCAGTCGGGGTTGGCTTTATCTTCCGCGACGGCCAACATCTTTTCCGATGGTCGGCGCAAGTCGGGATAACGCCCGCACACCAGGGCGAAGGTGCCGCGATCCGTCTGTCGCTCCATACTTAGCACGTTGTTGTAGACCCTGAAACCGAAGCTGTCGAACGTCGCCTCCAGAGTGTCGAGAGAGACGACAGGCTGAAGATTGTGATAGTGGCTGACTTTCGGCAGATAACCACCGGACAGCCCTTCCATCATGATCAACAGAACATTGGGTGGCTCAGGGTTGTGGAAGTTGCTGGTTTGTTGGTGGAAAAAGTTGGTTCGTCTGTGCAGTTGCTCACTTAGCTCAGTGGTTTCATCACCGATCGCCGTGCCAATAGGATTGAGCAGTGCACCTGGAACCTGGGCGACGGTGCTGGCCACCACGTTATTGGCGGGTGTTGTCAGGCTAGGAAACGACAGAACGTAAAGACCCGTGACCAGGACCGAAGAGGTGGCCAGCAGGATGGGCGCCCGCTCTGTTGCTGGCACCCATTTCCTGTGCAGCCAGTGCAACAGCCAGGCCAGCGTGAGGTAGCCCGGGAGGGTGATCAGATAGATGTTGAGCAGGCTGCCGGTAATAAACGTGCTGTCCATACCCTTGCCGGCAGAGGCCAGTTGGAAGAGCGTTCCGTGGGCGGTCAGGTGCATGCCTGCCACATAGAGTGCGACACCCAGGGCGGTGATCAGCAGGGCGCGGACAATGCCAGCCGATAGATGCAGGAATACGGCCAGCAAAAAGGCCCCGGCAATGTCGCCACCAAGGGTGCCGGGCAGGCTGGGGATCACTCCACTCTGGATGATCAGCAGGCCGCGTATCACGGCCAGCCAGATCCAGGCCAGGAACAAGGTGCGTATGAAACAGGCAGCAAGTGAAGCCTGGTTCCCTTTCATAGGGTTTACTCGTGTTGGATGCGTTATCTGAACAGTATGAGGCAAGAGGCTTGTGCTTCAACAGCCGGAGCTTGCTAAGGTAACGGATCAGATGGCCGGGAAGTTTCTGAAAATTCCTTCGTTATCAGAGCCTTTGTCAGAAAATCATCATTTCGGGAAGCGCAGGGGAATGAAAAAAAGTGTCCAAATCGTAATTGCGGGAGTCATCGCGGTGGTGTGCGGCGCGTTTCTCGGCAGCCTCGTACAAACCCAGTTCAACCTGGCGGCGTTGTCGGCCCTTGGGGCCTCGTTCAGCCTGGTGGATCGCCTCGTGGTCATGGGGCAGGACCTGGTTGGGTTCGCACCCGTCTATGGGGTTCTGCTGGCCGCGGCATTGGTTCCGGGTTTTCTGGTCACTGCGGGATTGCTGCGGTTGTTGGGCTGGCCCTACCGGGATTTCTGGTATGCCCTTGGTGGTGCTCTGGCATTGTGGGCAACGCTGGCCCTGGTGGATGTGTTGGCACCCATGCCGACCCTGATCGCGGCAACCCGAACCCTGCCCGGGCTGTTGGCGATGCTGGGGGCCGCAGCATTAGCGGGATGGGTGTTTGCGCAACTGACAGGCAATATGACCATGACCGTGGCTCGTCATGGTCTGATAGCACCTCTTCTGGTGTTGGCCGGTATGGCCGCCCCGGAGCCGACATTGGCTGAGGAGGAGGCCGATTATCGGATAGACGTGGTTGCTGAGGGGCTTGCGCATCCCTGGTCGCTGGCTTTCCTGCCAGGGGGGGATTTTCTGGTGACCGAGCGTGGTGGAGAGCTGAAACAGATATCGTCGGATGGGCATCAGGTGCAGGTGTCGGGTGTCCCGGACGTATTCGCCTCCGGCCAGGCCGGGTTGTTTGATGTGCTACTCGAGCCCGGGTTTGATTGCTCGGCGGGGGATGATGGACGTCCTGGGGTGTTTCTGGCCTATGCCTGTGGCACGGTTCGGGAGAATCATCTGTGCGTCGCCCGTGGCCAGCTTACCGGGGGCGAATTGACGCAAGTGCGGGAAATCTTCCGGGCCCGGCCGGGTAAGTATGGTGATGCTCATTACGGTGGGCGCATGGCCTGGCTGGCTGACGGTACCTTGCTGGTAACCCTGGGGGATGGCTTTGATTTCCGGGAAGAGGCGCAGAAGCTGTCAAGCCACCTGGGTACCATCGTTCGTCTGAACCCGGATGGTTCCATTCCGGCGGACAATCCTTTTGCACAGGTGGACGGCGCCCTGCCGGAAATCTTCAGTCTGGGGCATCGCAATGTTCAGGGGCTGGTCTACGATGCCGTTAACGACCGGGTCATCGCCCACGAACACGGCCCCCGTGGCGGTGACGAGATCAATCTGATCCAGGCCGGACTGAATTACGGCTGGCCGTTGGCCACCGATGGCCGGGACTACACCGGTGCCATGGTGACGCCCTTTAAGCGTTATGAGGGTACCGAGCCGCCCCTGTGGTCGTGGACGCCGTCTATCGCGCCCTCGGGCCTGGCCTTGTACGACGGTCATCAATTCCCCAGCTGGCAGGGCAATCTGTTCGTCGGTGCCTTGGCCAATAAGAGTGTGCACCGGATTGTTCTCAGCGAGGGCGGGGTTGTGGAAACCGAGCGCCTGTTTTCTGAGCTTGGTGAGCGCATCCGCGATGTGCGGCAAGGGCCCGATGGTGCTCTGTATCTTTTGACCGATTCAGCCGATGGGCGATTGCTGCGGGTGTCCGGCAGGGTGCAGGAGCAGGCTCAGGTGATGACGTTGACGGACGAAGAGCTTGCCTGGGTTGGAGAGCGGATTTTTCGAAACGAATGTGCCGGGCGGCATGAATGCCTGGTGCACTGGAATGAGGGCGAAGCATTTCCTTCGTTGGGGATTGGCCATTTTATCTGGTATCCCGAGGGCGAAAGCGGACGTTTTACCGAGAGTTTCCCGGCGCTTCTGGACTTTATGGCTGATCGTGGTGTTCAGCTTCCCGGCTGGCTGGAGGAGGCCCATGCACAAGGAGCACCCTGGCCGGACCGCGCATCGTTTCTCGGCAATGCAACTGCAGCCAAGGAAGTAGAGGCGCTGCGGGTGCTGCTGTATGAAACCCGAGGGCATCAGGTGCGGTTTATTCAGGAGCGCGCCGCCCGCTCCCTGGAAGCCGTGGTTGATGCCGCGCCCGAAGCGCAGCGGCCGGTTATCCGGGAGCGCCTGTGGCAGCTTGGGCAAACGCCCGGTGGTGTCTACGCGTTGATGGACTATGTCAACTTCAAGGGCGAAGGGCTTTCAGAAACGGAGCGCTATGAGGGCGAAGGTTGGGGGTTGTTGCAGGTCTTGCAGGCTATGGATACGAGCCCGGGGCTCCGCCCGCTGGATCGCTTTCGGGAGGCTGCGGGCCGGGTGCTTACCCGGCGCGCCGAGCTGGCAGAGCAGGCCATAGAGCGGGAACGCTGGTTGCCGGGTTGGCTGCGCCGTCTGGAAACCTATCGGGAGCCCACCGCCCGGTAAGGTCGGAGGAAGGGGCGCCTCTGCGGCGTCAAGTCTGCAGGGGCTGCTTTTTCAGCTCAGCTTCCTTGCCGGGCTGTACTTCCAGCCACCAGAGGTGGCTGTGCCAGTCACCGAGCACAATCCGGCGCGCGGGTTTGTTATTGGCTTCGAGATGGTGCACGGCCGGGCGATGGGTGTGGCCATGAATCATCAACTGAACGCCATGGGCTTCGAGCTCCTTGACCACTTCCTCTGGCGTCACATCCATGATGTCTTCCGCTTTGCCCTGGTTCTTGGCCATCGACAGCGCCCGTAATTGCTTTGCCATTTGCTGGCGGTCCTCCAGGGGGCGGGCCAGCATCATCTTCTGCATCTGCGGGTTGCGCATGTTGGCGCGGAACTTCTGGTATTCCACATCGGCAGTGCACAGGCTGTCGCCGTGCAGCAGCAGAGTAGGCGTTCCGTACAGATCGATCACCGTCGGGTCGTCCAGCAGGGTGGCGCCGGCCCGGTGGCAGAAATCTTCTCCGATCAGGAAGTCCCGGTTGCCATGCATCAGGAAGATGCGGGTGCCACTGTCGCTGAGTTGCTTCAGGGCGGCGGCAATCTGCTCCTGGAGCGGTGTGCGCTCGTCGTCACCAATCCAGGCCTCAAAGAAGTCGCCCAGAATGTAGAGCTGCTCAACCCCTGCTGCCCTCTCTCGCAGGAACGTCAGGAACGCGTCCGTAATATCCGGGCGCGACTCTTCAAGGTGCAGATCCGAGATAAACAGCGTGGTCACGCGTCCTCCAGAACCTCAGCCTTTTCAATAATGACGTCCTCAAATGGCACGTCCTGATGGCCAGCGCGCATGGTGGTGCGAACAGCGCGGATGTTGTTCACGGTCTCCATGCCCTCAACCACTTTGCCGAACACGCAGTAGCCCCAGCCCTCGGCATTCTTGGCGGTGTGGTCGAGGAAGCCGTTGTTTTCCACGTTGATGAAGAACTGGGCCGTGGCTGAGTGCGGGTCCATGGTGCGGGCCATGGCAATGGTGCCGACCATGTTGCTAAGGCCGTTGTCGGCTTCGTTCTTGATGGGCTCGCGGGTTTTGCGCGGGGTCATGCCCGGCTCAAAGCCGCCGCCCTGAACCATGAAGTTGCTGATAACGCGGTGAAAGATCAGGCCATCGTAAAAGCCGTCGCGAACATACTGCTCAAAGTTCTTTGCGGTTTCCGGGGCTTTTTCGTAGTCCAGTTCCAGTTTGATATCACCGTGGTTGGTCTGCAGCAGAATCATCAGGTCGTCCTGTTAAATAGGGGTTGTGGGTCTGAAGGTTGCATTGTACTCAAGAGTTTCGTCCTGTGCATGAGTCCGGCAACGATTTGTGAGTATAATAGGCGGTTTAAGGGAGCCTGCACCGTGCTCCCCGGATCCATTCCCTGTTGACAGAGATTGTATGAGCGCCGAGTCGAAGAAAGCCCACAATTTTATTCAGAGCCTGATCGAAGACGCCATCGCCAAGGGTGAGCACACTGGCAAGGTCGTTACCCGTTTTCCGCCGGAGCCCAACGGCTACCTGCACGTTGGTCACGCCAAGTCGATCTGCTTGAACTTTGGTATTGCGCAAACCTTCGGTGGCGAGTGCAACCTTCGCTTTGACGACACCAACCCGGAAAAGGAAAGTCAGGAATACATCGATGCCATCAAGCAGGACGTCGAGTGGCTGGGCTACGAGTGGGCGGACGAAATACGTTACGCTTCAGACTACTTTGACCAGTTGTACGCCTTTGCCGAGGAGTTGATCGAAAAAGGCAAGGCCTATGTGTGTGCACTGAATGCTGAGCAGATGGCTGAATACCGTGGTTCCCTGAAAGAGCCGGGTAAGAACAGCCCATACCGGGACCGCCCGGTGGAGGAAAGCCTGCAGTTGTTCCGTGACATGCGCGACGGTAAGTTCCAGAACGGCGAGTTGGTGCTGCGGGCCAAGATCGATATGGCCTCCCCGAACATCAACCTGCGGGACCCGATTCTTTACCGCATTCGCTACGCCGACCACCACCAGACTGGCAGCAAGTGGTGCATCTACCCGATGTACGACTTCACCCACCCGATTTCTGATGCCTTGGAGGGGATTACTCACTCCCTCTGTACGCTCGAATTCGAAGACCACCGGCCCCTGTATGACTGGGTGCTGGATAACATCACCGTTCCTTGCCATCCGCGCCAGATTGAGTTTGCCCGGCTGAACCTGAATTACACCATCACCAGCAAACGCAAGCTGAAGCGCCTGGTGGACGAGCATGTGGTAGACGGCTGGAACGATCCGCGCATGCCGACCATTTCCGGCATGCGCCGCCGTGGTTACACACCGGAATCCATACGCAGCTTCTGCGACATGATCGGTGTTAACAAAGCTGGTGGTACCGTGGATGTGGGCATGCTGGAGTACGCCATCCGGGAAGACCTGAACGACCGTGCACCCCGCGCCATGTGCGTCATGCGCCCGCTAAAAGTGACTCTCACCAACTACCCGGCTGATCAGACCGAAACCCTGACCTTGCCAGTGCACCCGCAGAAGCCGGAGATGGGCGAGCGGGACGTCACCTGGAGCCAGACCCTGTACATCGACCGCGAAGACTTCGAGGTGGAGCCGCCGCGTAAGTGGAAACGGCTGGCGCCGGAGCAGGCGGTGCGTCTGCGCGGCGGTTACGTGATGACCTGTAAAGAGGTGGTGCGCGATGACAGCGGTGAGATCGTTGAACTCAAATGCGAGTACGACCCGAACACGTTGGGTGTGAACCCGGAAGGTTACAAGCCTAACGGCGTGATTCACTGGGTATCGGCCAATGACAGCGTCGACACCGACATCAACCTGTATGACCGTCTGTTTAACCACGAGAGCCCGGACAGCGACAAGGAAGGTGACTTCCTGGACCACCTGAACCCGGAATCCCTGGTGGTGCTGAAGGGCGCCCGTGTCGAGAAAAGTCTGGCCGAGCCAAGGACCGATTTACCGTATCAGTTCGAGCGCGAGGGCTATTTCTTCTGTGATCAGGAGCTGACCGCCAAGGCCGGCAAGCCGGTGTTCAACCGGACCGTTACACTTCGGGATTCCTGGGGCAAGGGAGGCAAGTAATGCGTATCTACAATACGCTGACGCAGCAGAAGGAAGCGTTCAAGACCATTGAGCCGGGCAAGGTACGCATGTACGTGTGTGGCATGACGGTCTATGACTACTGTCACCTGGGCCATGCCCGGGTACTGGTGGCCTTCGATGTGGTTACCCGTTACCTGCGCCACCGTGGTTACGATGTGACCTACGTGCGCAACATCACTGATATCGATGACAAAATTCTGCGCCGGGCCGATGAAAATGGTGAGGTCTACACCGACCTGACCGACCGCATGATTCACGCCATGCATGAAGACGAAGCTCGCCTGGGTGTGCTGGCTCCGAGCGATGAGCCGCGGGCTACCGCCTACATCGACGATATCATCGCTATGATCCAGACGCTGATTGCGGGCAACCATGCCTACGCGGCTGATAACGGTGACGTGTATTTCGCGGTGGATTCCTTCCCGGATTACGGCAAACTGAGCAAGAAAAAACTCGAAGACCTGGTGGCCGGTGCCCGGGTGGATGTGCAGGAAGCCAAGCGTAGTCCTGCGGATTTTGCCTTGTGGAAGGCCGCCAAGCCTGGCGAAGTGAGCTGGCAGTCTCCCTGGGGCGATGGCCGGCCGGGCTGGCATATCGAGTGCTCGGCCATGTCCACCAAGTGCCTGGGCGACACCTTCGACATTCACGGTGGCGGGCCGGATCTGCTGTTCCCACACCACGAGAACGAAATTGCCCAGTCGGAATGTGCCACCGGCCACAAGTTTGTCCATACCTGGATGCACGCCGGCGCCATTCGGGTGAACAAAGAGAAGATGTCCAAGTCTTTGGGCAACTTCTTTACCATCCGTGAGATCCTGGAAAAGTATCCGGCCGAAGTGGTGCGCTACTTCCTGGTCTCCAGCCATTATCGCAGCCAGGTGGACTATTCCGAGGAAAGCCTTGCTGAGGCCGGGCGCACACTGACAAAGCTCTACCACGCCCTGCGGGGTATTACCCCGGCCAAGGATAGTGACGTGCCGGAAACCGACCACGATCGCCGGTTCGCCGAAGTGATGGACGACGATTTCAATACCGCCGGTGCTATCGCAGTGCTGCATGCCGTGGCCAACGACATCAATCATCACCGCCGTGAAGGCGATGACGAGCAGGCCAAACGCAGCGCAGCCATACTGGTTCGTCTGGGTGGCGTGCTGGGGCTGCTTCAGCAAGACCCGGAAGCTTTCTTCCAGGCCGATACCGGTAGTGAGCTGACGGCTGAAGATATTGAGGCCATGATTCAGGCCCGCGCCGATGCCCGCAAAGCGAAAGATTTTGCTGGGGCCGATCGTATCCGGGATGAGCTTCTGGAAAAGGGTATTATTCTGGACGACAGTCGCGAAGGCACCACCTGGCGCCGGGCCTGACTCGCACCATTACACCTAAAGCCGCATTGTGCTGTATGGGAATGACCTTGTAGGGAATTTCACGTACAATGCGGCGCTCAAATCAGAATGCCCCGCGCCCTTGGCGCTAGAAGGGGAGTCGGGAACTACAAACCCATTGAGGCAAGCAACGATGACAGAACGCGTTCAAGTTGGCGGCATCCAGATCGCCAAGAATCTGTACGATTTCGTAAATAACGAAGCGATCCCGGGCACCGGTGTTGACGCTGACAAATTCTGGGCCGAGTTTGACAAGATTGTGAACGAACTGGCTCCGCGCAACCGCGAATTGCTGGCCAAGCGTGATGCCCTTCAGGAAAAGATGGATGCCTGGAACCGTGACCACAAGGGCCAGAAGCTGGACATGGCCGAGTACAAGGCGTTCCTGAAAGAGATCGGTTACCTGGTCGATGAGCCCGCCGATTTCAAAATCTCTACTGCCAACGTAGATCCGGAAATCGCCACCATGGCCGGCCCACAGCTGGTTGTGCCGGTTATGAACGCCCGTTTCGCCCTGAACGCTGCCAATGCACGCTGGGGCAGCCTGTACGATGCCCTCTACGGCACCGATGCCATCTCTGAAGAAAACGGTGCCGACAAAGGCCGCGGTTACAACCCGGTTCGCGGTGCCAAGGTTATCGAGTGGGCCCGCAACCTGCTGGACGGCTCTGCGCCTCTGGCTTCCGGTAGCCATAAAGACGCTGCCAAGTACTACATCGATGGCGGCAAGCTGGCGGTGAAACTGCAGAATGGCGAAGTCACCGGCCTGAAAGACGAAGCCGGCTTTGTTGGCTACACCGGTGCCGCCGATGCCCCCACTGGTGTGCTGCTGGTGAAGAACGGCATGCACTTTGAAATCCAGATCGATGCCAGCCATCCGATCGGCAAAGACGACGGTGCCAACGTCAAAGACGTGCTGATGGAATCTGCCCTGACTACCATCATGGACTGCGAAGACTCCGTTGCGGCGGTAGACGCAGACGACAAGGTGGTAGCCTACAAGAACTGGCTCGGCCTGATGAAAGGTGACCTGGAAGAGTCCTTCGAGAAGGGCGGCCAGATGATGACTCGCCGCATGAATGGCGACCGCACCTATACTGGCGCCGATGGCAGCGAACTGACCCTGAAGGGCCGGAGTCTGCTGTTCGTTCGCAACGTTGGCCACCTGATGACCAACCCGGCCATCCTGCTGAAAGACGGTAACGAGATTCCGGAAGGCCTGATGGACGGCCTGGTCACTTCCCTGATCGCCATTCACGATCTGAAGGCTGATGGCAAGTTCCAGAACAGCACCAAAGGTTCTGTGTACATTGTTAAGCCCAAGCAGCATGGTCCGGAAGAGGTGGCGTTCACCAACGAATTCTTCGGTCGTGTTGAAGATGCGCTTGGCCTGCCGCGCTTTACCCTGAAAGTGGGCATTATGGATGAAGAGCGCCGTACCACGGTGAACCTGAAAGCCTGTATCCACGCTGCCAAAGATCGCACCGTGTTCATCAACACCGGCTTCCTGGACCGCACCGGCGACGAGATTCACACCTCCATGGAGCTGGGTCCGTTCATCCGTAAGGGCCCGATGAAGCTGGCTACCTGGATCAACGCCTACGAGCAGTGGAACGTAGACATCGGCCTGGAAGCGGGTTTGTCTGGCGTTGCCCAGATTGGTAAGGGTATGTGGGCCATGCCTGACCTGATGGCCGGCATGCTGGAGGCCAAAATCGGCCATCCGAAATCCGGCGCCAACACCGCCTGGGTTCCGTCGCCGACGGCCGCTACCTTGCACGCCACCCACTACCACCAGGTGAACGTGTTTGATGTGCAAAAGGAACTGGCCAACCGTCAGCGTGCGTCTCTGGACGACATCCTGACCGTTCCGGTGATGGACGATCCGTCGTCACTGAGCGCCGAAGATATCCAGCAGGAACTGGACAACAACGCCCAGGGTATCCTTGGCTACGTTGTACGCTGGATTGATCAGGGTGTGGGCTGCTCCAAAGTGCCGGATATCAACGATGTCGGCCTGATGGAAGACCGTGCGACCCTGCGCATCTCCTCTCAGCTGCTGTGCAACTGGCTGTACCACGGCATCTGCTCCGAAGAGCAGATCATGGAGACCATGAAGCGTATGGCCGCCGTAGTAGACAAGCAGAACGCCGGTGATCCTGCTTATCGCAACATGGCCCCGAACTTTGACGACAGCATCGCCTTCCAGGCGGCTGTGGATCTGGTTCTGAAAGGCCGTGAGCAGCCGGCTGGTTACACTGAGCCGCTTCTGCACGCCTACCGCCAGAAGGCCAAGGCCAAGTACGGGCAGTAATCTGCTCCGTGTTAAAAAAAACCCGCTTCGGCGGGTTTTTTTGGGTCTGACCCCCTGGGGTCTGTCCCCGCATGGGGACTGACCCATTTTGGAACCATGGGTTCTAGCTTTGGCATTGGGGTCTGTCCCCGAACGGGGACTGACCCATTTTGGACCATGGGCTCTAGCTTGAGGGCAAGGACGGGCAAAGGTGGGTCAGTCCCCTTTGGGGACAGACCCTTGGGGGACTGACCCATTTTGGGCCCATGGGCTCTAGCTGCGGGGCAAGGACGGGCAAAAGTGGGTCAGTCCCCGTTCGGGGACAGACCCCTGTGAAGCACATCCGCCGCGTAGAGGGTGTTCTCCAGCAGGGTGGCGATGGTCATGGGGCCTACGCCGCCGGGTACCGGGGTGATGTAGGCGGCGCGGTCGGCGGCTGCGGCGAAGTCTACGTCGCCGCAGAGTTTGCCGTCGTCCATGCGGTTGATGCCTACATCAATCACGGTAGCGCCGGGTTTTACCCACTCGCCTTTGATAATGCCTGGCTTGCCGACGGCGGCAATCAGGATATCGGCCTCGCCCACAAACTTCTCCAGATTGTCGGTGAACCGGTGGCATACGGTGGTGGTGGCGCCTTTCAGCAGCAGTTCCATGCTCATCGGGCGGCCTACGATGTTTGAAGCGCCGACAATGACCGCGTGCTGGCCTTTGTAAGGAGTACCAATGGAGTCGAGTAGGGTGATCACGCCGGCCGGTGTGCAGGGTCGCAGGCTGGGTTTGCGCTGCATCAGGCGGCCGATGTTGTAGGGGTGAAAACCGTCCACATCTTTGTCTGGGCGGATTTTTACCAGAATCGGGTCGGCGTCCAGGTGTGAGGGTAGGGGGAGCTGAACCAGGATGCCATCGACGGCGGGGTTCTCATTCAACTCATCAATCAGTGCTTCCAGGGCTGCCTGAGGGGTGTCTTCGGGCAAGTCATAGGACAGCGACAGAATGCCCGCTTCATCACAGGCTTTTCGCTTGTTGCCTACGTACACGTGGGAGGCGGGGTCGTTGCCCACCAGAACCACTGCCAGGCCGGGTGCTCTCAGGCCTTTGTTTTTTCGGGCCTGTACGCCCGCAGCAACCTGTTGCCGAACCTGGGCAGCGATCTCTTTTCCGTTAATCAGTTTGGCGCTCATGTTTCCGTCTTGTCGGTTGGGCATGAATAGAGAAGAAGTGAAGGGCGGGCATTGTCTCATGCTTCGGCATCTACGCCAATGCGCTGAACAGGGTCGCAGACAATGCGCCCGGGGAACTTTTTGTGCCTGTCCGGGTCTTCTTAACCAACGTTATCTCTATGATTTTTGAAATCGTTGTTGACGGATGCCTCAGCCGCCGGTAATATGCGCGCCAACTTTGCTGAGGCACTTGTTGTTCAGTCGAAACGGGGTATAGCGCAGTCTGGTAGCGCGCCTGCTTTGGGAGCAGGATGTCGGGAGTTCGAATCTCTCTACCCCGACCATTTTCTGGATATTCAGGTGGGCGAACGGTCAAGCGCCCGTAGCTCAGCTGGATAGAGCATCCGCCTTCTAAGCGGATGGTCGCAGGTTCGAGTCCTGCCGGGCGCGCCATCAAGTCGTGAGTCCGGACCGGATCGCCAAACCAGCAAAGTTGAAGCAAGCAGTTGAGTGCCAAAGGCACCTCCCTGATGTGGTGGACGTAGCTCAGTTGGTAGAGCTCAGGATTGTGACTCCTGCGGTCGAGGGTTCGAACCCCTTCGTCCACCCCACTTTTCCCCTTGTTTGTTTTTCTGCCTGTCTGTACGGCGTTGGGTCGTTTCGGTACAGTGCCAGATACGCGAGAGTGGCGGAATTGGTAGACGCACTGGATTTAGGTTCCAGCGGGGCAACCCGTGAGAGTTCGAGTCTCTCCTCTCGCACCACCCTTTCTTTTTTCGGTAATGCCCCCATTTTTGTCTATGTCGGTTGTGGCGCTGGTCTCAAAGCGATATTCAGCCTTACCGGGTGATTCTCTCGGTGGGGTAAATCGTGATAAACTACCGGCTTTTAATTTTGCGTCCCTTTCGGGCTCGTCGCTTTGAACAGGGTTTTGTCTTAATTTTCATTCACCTACAGAATCTGTAATTTGAGGAACTTCCATGCAAGTGTCTGTTGAAACGACCTCTAACATCGAGCGTCGCATGACGATTGGTGTGCCCGCCCAGGAAATCGATCAGGCGGTTCAGAAACGCCTGCAGGAAACTGCCCGCTCCGTACGCCTGAACGGTTTCCGTCCTGGCAAGGTGCCCATGAGCGTGGTCAAGCGTCGTTTCGGTGACAGCGTTCGCCAGGAAGTGGTTGGCGAGGCCATGCGCGACCATTACATCAAGGCACTGCAGGAGCAGGATATCAACCCGGCTGGCTGGCCGAAGTTCGAGCCGAAAACCATGGAAGAGGGCAAAGACCTCGAGTTCGTAGCCATCTTCGAAGTGCTGCCTGACATCGAGCTGGGCGACCTGTCCAAGGTTGAGGTAGAGAAGCCGGTTGCTGAAGTAACCGACAAAGACATCGATACCATGATTGACAACCTGCGTCGTCAGCAGGCCACCATGAAAGAAGTCAAGCGCAAGTCCAAGAACAAAGATGTTCTGACCATCGACTTCAAAGGCTTCATTGACGGCGAAGAGTTTGAAGGCGGTGCCGCTGAGGGCCATCGTCTGACCTTGGGTTCTGGTCAGATGATCCCCGGCTTCGAAAAAGCCATTGTTGGTGGTAAGGCCGGTGAAGATCTGGAAATCGAAGTGGAGTTCCCCGAGGACTACCACAACGAAGACCTGGCTGGTAAGCCTGCCAAGTTCGAGATCAAGATCCACAAGGTAGAAGAGCCGCAGCTGCCGGAACTGGACCAGGAGTTCTTCAAGAAGTTCGGTATTGAAGCCGAAGACGAAGCGAACTTCCGTGAAGAAGTGAAGAAAAACATGGAGCGCGAGCTCAAGCAGGCGGTGTCCAACAAGGTCAAGAACGACGTTGTTGACGGACTGCTGGAAACCACCGAACTGGAGATTCCGGCTGCCCTGGTGGATCAGGAAATTGATCGCCTGCGTCAGGATGCCGTTCAGCGTTTCGGCGGCCAGGTTGACTTCCAGCAACTGCCCAAGGAAATATTCGAAGAGCAGGCCAAGCGCCGCGTGAAGACTGGTCTGTTGTTCCAGGAAGTGGTCAAGAAGAACGACCTGAAGGCCGAGCCGGCCCAGGTAGATGAAAAGATCCAGGAGATCGCATCTACGTATGAACAGCCTGAAGAGGTTGTTGCGCACTTCACCAACAACCCGGACCAGAAGGCTCAGATCGAGTCGTCTGTTCTGGAAGATGCCGTGGTCGACTATGTGCTTGGTCAGGCCAAGGTGAAAGAGAAGAAAATGAAGTACGAAGAAGCGGTTCAGGCCGGTCAGCCCCAGCGCTGATGGCCCCGGGCCTGGCCCGGAGTCGCTTTCTGGAAACAGCCGGCGTGTCCGGCTGTTTTCATCTGGGCTCACTGGTGGCAGAGTATAAGGGTATCCTGACGATAACTTCCGGATATCCTGCCACAGGAGTCCATGCCCATTGTCCATAAGGAGTTCAGGCGCACATGACGCAGAAACCGTTTGATGGCCCTACAATGATAACCAACGCCGGTCTGGTGCCGATCGTAATTGAACAGACGGCACGCGGAGAGCGTTCCTTTGATATCTATTCCCGGCTGCTCAAGGAACGGGTGATTTTTCTGGTTGGCCCGGTCGAAGACCACATGGCAAACCTGGTCGTTGCTCAGCTGCTGTTCCTGGAATCCGAAAATCCGGACAAGGACATCCACCTTTATATCAACAGCCCAGGCGGCTCTGTGACTGCCGGTATGTCCATCTACGACACCATGCAGTTTGTAAAGCCGGATGTTGCCACCTTGTGTATCGGCCAGGCGGCCAGCATGGGCGCCTTCCTGCTGTCAGGGGGCACCAAGGGTAAACGGGCGTGCCTGCCGAATTCCCGGGTGATGATTCATCAGCCGCTGGGTGGTTACCAGGGGCAGGCGACGGATATTGAGATTCATACTCGCGAAATCCTGAAGATTCGCCATACCCTCAACACCTTGCTGGCGGAACATACCGGCCAGGATCTGGAGACCATCGCGCGCGACACTGACCGCGACAATTTCATGGATCCGCAGCAGGCGAAAGAGTACGGGTTGATCGATACAATACTTGATAAGCGCGTACCGAATAAATAATACTGAAAGTCATCGCATCATCCCTGGTCGGCGTATTGTTTGATTGCGCCGACCAACGAAGAACAGAGGTATTTCAATGGCAGATGAAAGAAACGGCAGAGGCGACGATAACGGCAAGTTGCTGTACTGCTCGTTTTGTGGAAAGAGCCAGCATGAAGTCCGTAAGCTCATTGCAGGGCCCTCGGTGTTCATCTGCGACGAGTGCGTTGACCTGTGCAACGACATTATTCGCGAAGAGATTCAGGAAAACGCCCAGGAAGAGGCCAGCGATCGTCTTCCCACGCCGGCGGAAATCCGCGAGACCCTGAACGAATATGTGATTGGCCAGGATCGCGCCAAAGTTGTGTTGTCTGTCGCGGTTTACAACCACTACAAGCGTCTGCGCTATGGCGAAGGCAAAAGCGACGTTGAGCTGGGCAAGAGTAACATCTTGCTGATCGGTCCGACCGGGAGTGGCAAGACCCTGCTGGCCGAGACGCTGGCCCGGATGCTGAATGTGCCGTTTACCATTGCAGACGCCACCACGCTCACCGAAGCCGGTTATGTGGGTGAAGATGTCGAGAATATCATCCAGAAGCTGCTGCAGAAGTGTGACTACGATGTAGAAAAGGCGCAGCGCGGCATTGTCTATATCGACGAAATCGACAAAATTTCCCGCAAATCCGATAACCCCTCAATCACCCGTGATGTGTCGGGTGAGGGTGTGCAGCAAGCGCTCCTGAAACTGATCGAGGGTACGGTCGCGTCTGTGCCGCCCCAGGGTGGTCGTAAGCATCCGCAGCAGGAGTTTCTGCAGGTAGACACCACCAACATGCTGTTTATTTGCGGTGGCGCTTTTGCCGGCCTGGAGAAAGTGATTCAGGAGCGTTCGGAGCGCAGTTCCATAGGCTTTTCCGCAACGGTGAAGAGCCAGGACGACAGCAAGAATACCGGTGACATCATCCGTGATGTCGAAACCGAGGATCTTGTGAAATTTGGTCTGATTCCGGAGTTTGTTGGCCGTTTGCCGGTGGTTGCTACGCTGACAGAGCTGGATGAACAAGCCCTGGTGCAAATCCTCACCGAGCCCAAGAACGCGCTGACCAAGCAATATCAGAAGCTGTTTGACATGGAAGGCGTGGAGCTGGACTTCCGGGAAGACGCGCTGCGTGCGGTAGCGCGCAAGGCCATGGAGCGCAAAACCGGTGCCCGGGGCCTCCGTTCAATCATGGAAGCCACACTGCTGGATACCATGTATCAGATCCCATCTGAACATGATGTTTCCAAGGTGGTGATTGATGCCAGCGTCATCAGTGGTGACTCTGAGCCGTTCAAGATCTACGCAAGCAGTGACCATGCCAAAGCGGTACCCGAGGACTGACTCAGTTCTGTGGGTATTTGGCAGTGCATTGAAAAGGGGCGGCTATCGCCCCTTTTTCGTTTGCCCGGCGAAGCCGGCAAACCCGGCCATCTGAAAGAAGGTGGCGTCACCCCGACTGAGGGGAAGACAATCCGACTGGCAAGGGCGCCACTGGCCAACGGTGGGGTCTGAAGGAAGCCATAGGAAGTTAACGGTACACAACGCAAGTGAACCTGCTTCGGCAGGTCAGGTGGGCCAGCGTGCGAAATAACGCGACGCCCGATACTCAGTCAGACCTGGGCTGTGTTTGAGGGTGGCATCGTTAACAGGGAGCCGGTGCAGTAACCGGGGAAGCCTGACACCGAATCCGGCGTTGTCGGAGGCTGTGGCGCAAGGTGAAAGCCGAGGCCGCAGTTGGTGCGAGGTGGCAGATGAAGCCGTAGTAGTGAGGAAGTTCCGGCCTGAGAAGCCTGGTAACAGCGTGGAGGATAAAACCGGAATGACCGCTGACGGAGGTTCAGCGGACCGGTCAGGGTCAAAAGCTCTGATCGGATGCGAAGGGCGGAAGTCATTAACGAGAATGACGGACGACGAGTGAGAGGTGGACGCTGTGTTCACAAGCTGCCCGACGGGGCAGGGACGTGCACTGGGGTACTGCGGGAACGCAGTGGCTCTGGTGTTCTCCGAACAAGGGAGTAGAGCGATACCGTGGCGGCAGATTGCCTGAGCGCTAGCACCCGGGCGGATCGCTTGAAACACACCGGCAGCCAAGCCAACCCTCGAAGCCGTCATCGCGGAGATGAGCAGGCATGAGGAAATACTACAGTCTGTACGGGCAATTGCTGTCAAAACAGCGCCTGTATGAAGCCTTCAGACACATCAAACGCAACAAGGGCGCGGCCGGAATCGATGGGCAGAGCCTGAGTGGGTTTGAGGCGAATCTGGAGGTGGAGCTGTCGTGCCTGTTGCTCGAGCTGAAGGAAAAGCGCTATCGGGCGCAGCCAGTCAGACGCGTAGCCATCGCCAAGGATGACGGCGGTGAGCGTCTGCTGGGCATTCCGACGGTTCGGGACCGGGTTGTGCAACAGGCGCTGCGCCGTATTATCGAACCGATCTTCGAGCCGGATTTCCACCCGTCGAGTTACGGGTATCGTCCGGGACGCAGTGGTCACCACGCCATCGGCAAGGCGGAGTTGTTTATCCGCCGATACCGGCGTGACTGGGTTGTGGACATGGACCTGTCGAAATGCTTCGACACGCTCAACCATGACCTGATCATCCGCCAGTTCCGCCAACGGATCACGGACGGCAGTGTCCTGTCACTGCTGCGCCAGTTCCTGGAAAGTGGCGTGATGGTGGGATACCACCTCGAAGAGACGGAACTGGGAAGCCCTCAGGGTGGCGTGATCAGTCCGCTGATCGCAAACGCCTACCTGGACGCCTTCGACCAGTTCATGAAAGCGCGGGGGCACCGGATCGTCCGCTACGCGGACGACATCCTGATCCTGTGCGGCTCACGAGCGGGCGCGGAGAATGCGTTACGGGTGGCCCAACGCTATCTGGAAGAAGAGCTGAAGCTGACGGTGAACGTCACCAAGACCCACATCGCCCACAGCGATGAGGGGGTAAAGTTCCTGGGCGTGGTGATCTACACGAACTACACCCGCATCCAGGACAAGAAGGTGGTGAAACTCAAGCAGAAGCTGAAAGCGCTGACAAAGCGTAACCGGGGCATCGGGCTTGCGGCGATTATCCGCGAGCTGAATCCGGTGCTACGGGGCTTTGCCAACTACTTCCGGGTGGCGAACTGCGCGAGGGTGCTGAAGCAGGTGATGAGTTGGTTAAGGCGGCGCCTGCGCTGCATCCAGCTCAAGCAGTGGAAAAAGCCGAGTCGGCTGCATCGGAGGCTGAAACAGCTAGGTTACCAACCCCCGTTCCGGCATATCAAGATGCAAAGCTGGCGCAACGCGGCGTCCCCACTGGCCAGTCTGGCCCTGCCCAACACCTACCTGCACAATGACCTGAAGTTGATAGATCTTGCGAAGGTTAAAACCGGCATCACTGTCCCCGAGTTCGGGGTAAGTTAATGGCATGAGCCGTATACGTGGCCCGTATGTACGGTTCTGGGAGAGGGATGAGGCGGTAACGCCTCACCCTACTCGCTATGACAGCTGAATGCTGTTCCTGCCCATCGGTTCCTTTCGTAAAAAGATTGCAATTTTCGCCGCCGCCCCAATGATGGGTGATATGCTGAATAAAATGCTGTCAGAGGATTCCCTATGACCCGTATATCTGAAGAAACCGTGCAAGACTACCCACTGCTCCCGCTGCGGGACGTCGTGGTGTTTCCGCACATGGTGGTCCCGTTGTTTGTGGGCCGGGAGAAGTCCATCCAGGCACTGGAAGCCGCGATGGAGGGCAGCAAGGAAATCCTTCTGGTCGCCCAGAAAGACGCCTCAACCGATGAGCCTGGTGCAGTGGATGTGTTCTCGATGGGGACTCTGGCCACCGTACTGCAGATGCTTCGTCTGCCGGATGGTACCGTCAAGGTGCTGGTTGAGGGCAATGCCAGGGCCAGCATTACCGATATTTCCGAGGGTGATTTCCTGTCAGGACAGGCCATTCTGATGGAAGAAGAGTCTTTACCTGAGCGCGAAGAGGATGTGCTCACCAAGACCCTGATGGACGAGTTCGAAAAGTATGTGAAGCTGTCCAAGAAGGTGCCGTCAGAGGTTTCCAATGCCTTGACGGGTATTCAGGAGCTGGAGCGCCTGGTGGATACCATGGCGGCCCATCTTGAAATGCGCATTCCCGAGAAGCAGGAATTGCTGGAGGCGCTGGACGTTCGCAAGCGTGTTGACCTGCTGCTGGGCAAACTGGACGGTGAGATCGACCTGATTGAGGTGGAAAAGCGCATCCGCGGCCGCGTCAAGAAACAGATGGAGCGGAGCCAGCGCGAGTATTACCTGAACGAGCAGATGAAGGCCATCCAGAAAGAGATGGGCAATCTGGGCGAAGGCAATAACGACTTCGAAGAACTCGAGCAGAAGCTTGAGGAAGCCGGCCTGCCGGAAGAGGCGCGCAAGAAAACCGAAACAGAACTCAACAAACTGAAGATGATGTCACCCATGTCGGCGGAAGCCACCGTTGTGCGGGGTTACATCGACTGGATGCTGGCGGTGCCCTGGAAAAAACGCAGCCGCGTGCGTCACGATCTGGAGAAGGCCCGAGAGATCCTGGATAAGGACCACTACGGCCTGGACGAGGTGAAGAAGCGCATCCTTGAGTACCTGGCAGTGCAAAGCCGTGTGAAGAAGGTCAAGGGGCCTGTGCTTTGCCTGGTTGGGCCTCCCGGCGTCGGCAAGACGTCGCTTGGGCAGTCCATCGCTAAGGCGACTAACCGCAAGTATACCCGGATGGCTCTGGGCGGCGTTCGGGATGAGGCAGAGATTCGCGGGCATCGGAAAACCTATATTGGCGCTCTGCCGGGTAAGCTGCTGCAGAAGCTGTCCAAGGTTGGAGTAAAGAACCCGCTGTTCCTGTTCGATGAAATCGACAAGATGGGTATGGACCACCGGGGTGATCCGGCGTCAGCCTTGCTTGAGGTGCTGGACCCTGAGCAGAATCACACCTTTAACGATCATTACCTGGAGGTGGATTACGACCTCTCGGACGTGATGTTCGTGTGTACCTCCAACTCCATGGATATTCCGCCGGCCCTGCTGGACCGGATGGAGATCATCCGGATTCCGGGCTACACCGAGGAAGAAAAGGTCAATATTGCTCTGCGCTACCTGTTGCCCAAGCAGATCAAGGCAAACGGCTTGCGCAAGGACGAACTGAAGATTCCCGAAGCGACACTCCGTGACCTGATCCGCTACTACACCCGTGAGGCGGGTGTGCGCGGCCTGGAGCGGGAAATCGCCAAGATCTGCCGGAAAGTGGTCAGGGAGCACGTAGAGGCCAACGACAAGGCCTCTGTGACCCTCTCGCCCGAGATGCTGGAGGACTACTCCGGCGTCAAGAAATTCAAGTATGGTCTGGCGGAAGAGAAGAACGAGATTGGTCAGGTGACCGGGCTTGCCTGGACCCAGGTGGGTGGCGAGTTGTTGACCATCGAATGTGCTCTGACCCCAGGTAAAGGTCGAGTGGTCAAGACCGGTTCATTGGGGGACGTCATGCAGGAGTCGATTCAGACGGCCCTGACGGTGGTTCGCAGCCGGGCTTCTGGCCTTGGCATTGCCGATGATTTTCATGAAAAACACGATCTCCACGTGCACGTACCTGAGGGTGCAACGCCAAAAGATGGTCCCAGTGCCGGTATTGGTATGTGCACAGCGCTGGTGTCTGCACTGACCAAAATTCCGGTTCGGGCCGAGGTGGCCATGACCGGTGAGATTACCCTCCGGGGCAAGGTTTTGGCGATTGGTGGGCTCAAGGAGAAGCTGCTGGCAGCCCATCGGGGGGGCATCAAGACCGTCATTATCCCGGATGAAAATGTTAGGGATCTCAAGGAGATACCAGAGAATATAAAAGAGTCTCTGGAGATCCGCCCGGTGAAGTGGATCGATGAGGTTCTGGACATTGCACTGGCTTACCAGCCGGAGCCGCGCACGGCTGATTCGGCAAAAGAGGGAGCCTCGTCGAAAGCCGGAGATGATGCCGGCGATGCTGCCGAGCGCATAAATACACATTAAACACCCGATGAGTTGTTGACATGCCTGAGAGCCCGTTGGTATAACTGTTTCGCCGTGAAGCAGCCAATACCAAGGGCTCCCGCGCAGTAAGTGCCTATTCCGAACACCGGTGTACTACCGAAAGGAATAAGAAAACTGAAGAATGGAATTCTCCGACCGCATATGCGATAGTCGGGAACGTCCTCGAAAAACAAACCGACCTATAACATCTTCAACCTGAAATCGAAGGGGTTTAGTGTGAACAAGTCCGAACTTATCGATGCAATTGCAGAGTCCGCAGATATCTCCAAAGCTGCAGCTGGCCGTGCGCTGGATGCCATGACCAACTCCATCACTGGAGCACTGAAGAAAGGCGATCAGGTTACCCTGATCGGCTTCGGTACCTTTTCTGTGAAAGAGCGCGCTGCCCGTACCGGCCGCAACCCGCAGACTGGCGCTGAAATCAAGATTCCGGCCTCTAAAGTGCCTGGATTCAAAGCAGGCAAGGCCCTGAAAGACGCCGTTAAGTAAAGGCTCTTTCTTTGGCAGCTTTCGCTTGCGAAAGCTGCCGCAAGAATTCAAGGCGCATTCCGGACAGGGTGCGCCTTTTTTACGTTAAAGTGCAGCCGTCTCACCAATAACACCAGCACGACCTTGAACAGGGATTCAGGAACAACATGCTTCAAGATATTCGGGATAACGCCCAGGGTACTATTGCAAAGGTTATTATCGGCCTTCTGATTATTTCTCTGTCAATCTGGGGGATGGACGCCATTGTTGGCGGTTTTTCCGGTGAGCCGGAAGTGGCCACTGTTAACGGAGACTCCATCACCGAGCGTGAGTTTTTGCGCACCGTGCAGCTGGAAACACAGCAGCGGCTCATGCAGATGGACAGCCCGGATCCCTCCATGCTGGATGAAGATCAGATCCGCCGGGATGTGCTGGAATCCCTGATCCAGGAGCGGGTACTGACCCTCGACGCCCAAGCCCAGGGTCTGGAGCTGTCGGATGCCGACATCGATGCGCTGATTACCCAGATGCCCCAGTTTCAGGTAGACGGCCAGTTTAACCGTGATCGGTTTGTGGCAACGGTACGCAATGTTGGCATGGGTGTGGGTGAATTCCGCGAGAACCTGCGGAAGAACTACGTGGTCAACCAGATTCGTGCGTCCATCGCGCAGACCGGTATTGTGGCCAGTGAAAACGTCGCACAACTGTTGCGTATCCAGAATCAGACCCGCGATTTCCGTGTGCTGACCGTTAGCGCAGACTCCCTGTCTGAGCAGATTAAGGTAACCGAGGAAGAGATTCAGTCGTTTTACGACGACAACGCCGATCAGTTCCGTGAGCCCGAGCAGGTGCACGTGGCTTACATTACGCTGTCGTTGGGCGCCCTGGCGGATGCGATCGAAATCTCCGAGGAAGACCTGCGGGGCTTCTACGATGAGCGGGCCGAAGAATACGCCCGTGAGGAGCGGCGCGCTGCCCATATCCTGATTGAAGACGGTAGCGATGCTGAGGCTACCATCGCGTCGATTCAGGAGCGTTTGGAGGCAGGTGAATCGTTTGCGGAACTGGCCGAGGAATTCTCCGCTGATACGGTTTCAGCCCGTGACGGTGGTGACCTGGGTTATGCTGGCCGAGGTGTCTACGATGAGGCTTTCGAGAACGCGCTCTTTGCCCTGGAAGAAGGTGAAGTGTCGGGCCCGGTTGAAACCAGCTTTGGTATCCACCTGATCCGGCTGGAGGGCGTGCGTCGTTCCGATGTTCCGTCGTTTGAGTCGTTGCGGGGTGAGTTGCGTGATGAACTGGCCCGCAGCCGCGCCAGTGAGCGTTTCGCTGAAGTACGTGCTCAGCTGGCGGATGCGGCCTACGCTGCGGACGATCTGGCGGGCCCGGCAGCCGAGCTTGGCCTGGAAGTGCGGGAAGTGGACGGGGTAACCCGGGAGGGTGGAGCCGCGCCTTTCGATCACGCCGGGCTGGTGCGTCAGCTGTTCTCTGATGATGTACTGCAGGGCGGTTTCAACACCGAGCTGATCGACGTTGGTGACAACGCGTCTGTGGTGGCTCGCGTCCGCGAATACTTGGAGCCTCGTCAGCGTGAGCTGGCCGACGTTCGTGACGACATTGCCGCCATGTTGGAAGCGCGCAAGACCCGGCAGGCGCTTGAGGCTCGGGTAGACGAGCTGATGGCAGCCCTGGAAGCGGGAGAAGATCCCGAATCGCTGAATGCCGGTGACTGGCAGCGCTTCGAGAACCAGGGGCGAGACGGCGCTAACCTGAGCCGCTTTGTGGTGCAGCGTGCCTTTGCCATGCCGCGCCCGGAGGAAGGTAATCCTTCGATGGCCAAAGCCGTGGGCCAGCGTGAGGCGGCGATTATTCTGGTTGATGCCGTAAACGAAGGTGCGGTGGATACAGATGGCGCTGAATACCAGCAGTTGCGTCAATTCCTGGCCCAGCTCGAGGGCCAGCGTGAGTACATGGCTTATCAGCAATACCTGAGAAACACCGCGGAGGTCGACAGGGATTGATTCCCGGGTGCGATCAAGAGTGATTAAAAAAGGGTGCCGATCAGGCACCCTTTTTTTTACGTGTTAGGGAATCAGTTGGCTTTTTTGATGTACACCGTGGGAGTCTCACCGGTGACGTCGAAATAAAAGCCGTATACCGCCGATTCCGGTGGCGTGAAACGGAAGTTCTCAAACACGGCTGAACAGTTCGCTCGAACCGGCGTGTTGAGCGCTACCTCCTTGTCGTCTTTCTCGGACAGGTAACCGCAGTTGGCCCCATTGCTCCAGTTGGCATCGCCAAACTTGAATTCATAGGGTTGGCCGTCAGCCTTTAACTCGATTTCCGTTCGATAGACGCCGGTGTCCACCTTCTTGACCTTGTATTCGGGTAGCGCATCCCACCAGGCAAACTGCCCGCGCAGATACAGTGACTGGCTGTAGTCACGCTCACCACCGGTGGTGGCACAACCGGTCATGGCAAGCACAGATATCAGAGCCAGATTGCCAAGTACTTTTTTCATGTTGTTCTCCTTGTTATCAATGGTCACAGCCGGCATGGCCGGCTGTGTTGAGGCCCGCCGGTCAGCGGGCAAATACCGCAACCGAGAGCCCGGGCACCAGGAACTCGCCAGCGTCGGCAGCCGCAGACTGGGCCGGGGAGGTATCGGCCCTGACGGAGAAATCCCCGTCCAGGGTGTGGTTCAGGGTCTGGGTGGTGTTGCTGGCGTTGATCACCACCACAATCTCGTTATTGGCATCGTCCAGCTCCCGTAAACCGGCGGTACCGTCATCCAGCAGGCTGAACGCGATCAGCCCCGGAATCTGCTGCGAGCCGGTGTTGAGGAAGCTGAGGCGGTTCTTGATGTCCTCGGCGGTCTGAAGCCGGAACAGTGGGCTTTCCTTGCGCACCCTGAGCAGCTCCAGCACCTGATCCCTGGTGTAGCTGATCGTCGCCGGAGTGGGGTCGGCGTGACTGCCAGCTAAGGTGATGACCTCGGTGATCAGGTCCCAGTTAGAGCCATCCTTATCCTGGCGGGGCAGGCCGCGATTCCAGGCGGAAGCCTGGAAGCTGAAATCCACGTCGTTGTACCAGTCCCCGGAATCGTAGCTGTCCCGTTCCATGGATTTGGAACGCAGCAGTTCAGAGCCCATATGCAGGAACGGGATGCCCTGGCTGAGAATCGGAACGGCCAGGCCAACAACCTGCATTTGCGCCCGCTCCTGGGTGCTGGCGTAGTAGTCGGCTTTGTACTGGTTGTTGTCCCAGAGAGTCTGGTTGTCGTGCTTGGAAACGTAATTGATGATTTCCTGGGGATCTGCCGTGTAACCGGCGGCCTGCCCGTTGTAGTCGATTTCGGCAGCGGTTTTCAGCTCGTCTGTGGCGGTCTCGAACGGGTAGTCTGCGAGGCTGCCGGCGATGCCCACACGAATCCAGTCACTGACCTGCAGTAACCGGTTTCTTTCATCTTCGCTGCCCGTGTTCCGATCATTGGGGTAGGTGAACAGGCCATTGGCAAATCCCTGGTTGGCCCGAATGGCATCACCTTCATCGAAGGGCCCGCCGCCACGTACGGCATCCCGCAGGCGATCGTTGAACGAGCCAATACCGGTTCCGGCCATGTTGGTCTGGATGGCGTTTACACCTCTGGCGTTGTTGGCCACCTCGCCGAAGTTCCAGGCTTCACCATAGAAATAGGTGTCCGGATCGACCGCCTGCACCGCGGCCAGGGCCTTCTCCATGTTGCTCAGCATGTGGTGGCCCATCAGATCAAACCGGAACCCGGATATTTTGTAGTGCTGGGCCCAGGTAACGAGGGAATCCACCATTAGCTTTTCCATCATGGCGTGCTCAGAGGCGGTATTCTCGCAGCAGGTGGACTGTTCGACGGCCCCGGTTTCAGGATTCTGGCGGTGGTAATAGCCGGGTACCAGCTTGTCCAGAACCGAGTTGTCGGCAAGGCCGGACGAATTGGTGTGGTTGTAGACCACGTCCAGAACCACGTTCAGGCCCAGTTCGGAGGCCGCCATCACCAGTTCCCGGAACTCGATAATGCGTTGAGGGCCTTGGGCGTCTGTGGCATAGCTGCCTTCCGGCACGGTGAAGTGAACCGGGTCATACCCCCAGTTGAAGCTGTCCAGGTCGCGGAACGTGTTATACAGAGCCTGGGCGTCACCGGTGAGCGGGTCAAACCCTTCCAGAACCTGGCGAACCGTTTGCCCGCTTGTGCAGTATTCAGAGAACTCGCTGGCAGCTGCTTCAGACAGCTCACACAGCCGGCTGAAATCGTCCTGAATATCGACCACCTGGTTCGGGCTCTCATTCACGGTGGCGATATCAAAGGAGGGCAACAGGTGCAGGTGAGTTACGCCAGCCTCGGCCAGGGCCCTCAGGTGTGCGACGCTGTCGACACTGCCGTCAGAAGGGGCTGTAAAGGCCTTGTATTTGCCTCGATGGGTCCGCTCAACGGTTTCGTCTGTGGCGCTGAAGTCGCGAACGTGCACCTCATACACCACGACATCCTCCGGCGCTGACCTCGCTGGAAGTGTAAGGCTGTCCCATCCGGATGGCTTGTAGTCTGTGCCAAGGTCCACCACCTGGGCGTACTGGCCATTCGCCGAGAGGCTGAGGGCGTAAGGGTCGGATACCAGGGTGGTTTCGATTTCGCCGGTTCTGGGGTGGTAAACGGAGACTTCGTACTGATAGTACATCTCCAGCAGGTCAGTCCGGCTGCCGGAGTGACTCCAGACGCCGTTGGTTTCGGTCATCTGCACCGGATAGCCGGGCAGCGGGGTGCCATTGTCATCAAAGACATGAAGCTTTAGGGTTTGAGCGGTGGGTGCCCAGACGGCAAAGTTGACGTTACTTCCCTCAACGACGGCGCCCAGTTCACCGGTGTAGGCGAACAGGTCATCCAGAACTCCCGGAATCTGCACGCCAGTGGCGGCTACCAGCTCGTCGTTACTGTTGTAGGCGGCGGCGACCAGTTGGCCTTTTAACGCGGATTGGATGGTTTCGCTGTCAGCGATGATCTCGTAGGCTGGCCAATCTGCCAGGTGGGGGAACTTGTTTGCACTGGCTTCAGGTAACGTGGTGGGTGTCAGTTCCAGTACGTTGCCACCACTCAGGGTGTCGGAGTCGCTGACGGCAATCCCTGCATTGTGGTCATAGCGAAGTTCAACCCGTGGCAGATTTCCGGTGTCCCGGAAGACCAGAGTGTTGCGATCAACCCAATGGGCACTGGCGCCGGCAATGGCAATACCGTCGGTCTCGATCGGTGTACTGGATAACAGCTGGCTGCCGCTGACGGTGAAAATGCGGTTGCCGAGTGCACCAAAGTGCCAGCGGTGGTCCTGGCCGCCAAGATCTTTCTCATCACCCTTATGGAGAATGAAGTAGAGGCAGTCCCCGGCCTCGCGCATGGGTATCCGATAATAGGCGCCGTAGGTGTCGCTGATGCCGTCCGCCCGTCTTGGGGTGTCCCAGTCGGTGGGCACACCATCGGCCAGGCCATCACAGCCAGCGCCGGCGTCGTTCCACAGGTGCAGGCCCCAGCCGTCATAGCTGGCATCTGGTCGCTTGTAATAGAGCAGGGCCTCGTTGGCCCCGGGTTCGAGCAGGCCGTCAGCGCCAGTGTTTCCGCCGTTGGCCGGTGAGTCGCTGCTACTGCCGGAGTTGCAGCCGGTGAGAGCCAGCGCAAGGGTCAGCACTATGCCACCCGTGAGCCGTTTATGGTCAGGCATTGTCAACATCCTCTTTCCAATTGTTTTTGTTGGTGGAAGATCCGCTCCGGATCTTCCTCATGGTTGCGCGAAGCATGCACGAGAACATCCCTCCGGGACCGGATTTTCGGGGCGTAGCCGTAGGTGGCAGCGGGGCGTAGATGTCATTGGGTGAGGGGCAAAAAAAGGGCCGGCAAATGCCGGCCCTGAAGGAGGTCCAAGTAGAGCGTGTGGAGTTTAGAGCCTTACCACCAGGCTTCGATCTGGGCGCCGATCTGGATGTCGCCATCGATTCCTTCGCCACCGCGTGCGGCCTCGGCTTCATCTCCGAAGAAGGTAGCAGCGTAAGCGCGGATAACGGGACGCGCCCAGTAGCCAGGGCCGGCCTGCCATTGCTGGGCGATGGCCACTTTCCCGAGGTCCTGGGATTCGGTGAACCAGGGGCGGTCGGTATCGCTGTAGCCGATCTCAATCGCGGTACTCATAACGGTTGACCAGTTGTAGATCGGTCGGGCGATGATGCTCAGGCGCTCACCATCACGGGCGCCGGCATCATGGGGTTTGGCCTTCTCATAGACAACGGAATGGCCCAGATCCCAGTTACTGCCCAGTTTGATCACGCCGTGGTTGAGCACGCGCCAGCTGGACTCGAAGTAGCCTGCAACGTTGCCGTTATCCACTCGCCCGCCACTGCTGCCTTCGGCATTGGCGAAGCCCATGGAGTCGGCGCCATACTGCACGGCGAACTTGTTGAAGCCACCCATAACACCTGAAGACAGCTCGGCGGTGAGAAAATAGCCGTTCTCGTCTTCAATACCGGCGTCTTTCTGCTGGTCGGTCAGGTCCGCCATGGCGTAGATGCCGATCAGCTCAAGGGTGTGGCCGCCGGCTACCGGGAAGGCGTATCGAACGTCAAGTTTGTTGTTCTGAACCAGGCCATCACCGTCGCTGGTGTCGGCATTGGTATAGGCAACGGACAGGTGGCCGGCACCTGCCTTGATGTTCTCGATACCCGCGCCGTAGCCGGAGTTGTTGACGTAGAAGAGATCCATCTGGTGGATGTCTTTACGCTGATAGAAGCGTTTGCCGGCCCAGAGGGTGGCGCCGGGCAACGACTCGACGACGTTTTTGGCAGACACATAAAGCTGTCTCAGGGCAATCTCACCGCCGCCGAAGGGGTCTGCGTTGTTGCGGGTGACTTCTTCGTTGGCGAAGTCGATACCGCTGATGTTGTTGCCGCCATTCAGTGCCTGGTAATCGTTGCCCTGGGGCTCAGCGCTGTAGGCAAGCATGGAGTCAATGCGGAAGGTCTTGCCGTCCTGGCTGAACAGCTCGTCGCCCAGTGACAGCTCGGCATAGGTGTCGCATTCGTCAGCCAGGCGGCCTACATAGTGACCGCTGGCGCCATTGCCGAAACAGGTTTGTTCGCCGCCGCTGCCGATATTGGTGGAGGCTCCTGCCCGGGCATAGCCGTGGAAGTCCACCGCGATGGCCGGTGTTGCCATGACCGCTGCGGTGATGGCAGCTGCCAGTGGGAGCTTGCTAGCGAAGAGAGGCTTTTTATTGTGCATCGTTTGAGTCCTGTGTTTTTGTCATTCTTGCATGTCAGGGAAGCGGAATTTCCGGTTCCTAGGTCCCGGTCAGGCTTCCGGTTCCCTTGATTGCAGCTTCTGCCAATCAGACATTGGGAAACCGAATTTCATGGTTCCTCAAGGCGGGTCTTTGTACATCCTCCGAGTCAGGGAATTTGGGGGGTGAGTTTCAGGGGGGAGGAGGGGCGTAGATGGCTGCGCCCCTGCCGGAGGATGTCTGAGTGGTTCAGGCGAGTACTATGTGTGACTACTCCAGCGGATAGCGGGTTGCCTTGAGGCTTTCCTTTATCTTCTTGAGATGGCTCAGGAAATCCTTTCCGCGCTTGAGTGTCACACCGGTTGCCAGGATGTCGATCACGGTCAGGTGGATAATGCGTGACGACATGGGCATATAGACTTCGGTGTCCTCCGGAGCGGTTACGCCAAGCACCGCTGTGCAGCATTCGGCCAGCGGAGATTCCGGATTTGTGATGCCAATCACGGTGGCACCATTGGCGCGTGCCACCTTGGCAATCTCAACGGCCTCTTTGGTTCTGCCGGTGTAGGAGATTAATACGATGACATCACCTACTTGGGCGCCGGCGGCTACCATGCGTTGCATCAGGGCGTCGTCGTAAGAGGTGACCGGAATGTTGAAGCGAAAAAATTTGTGTTGTGCATCCAGGGCAACGGACGCCGAACCACCCATACCGAAGAAGTTGATCTGTTTGGCTTGAATCAGGTAGTCAATGACGGTGCCCAGTGCTTTGGGGTCCAGGGACTGGCGGGCTTTGTCCAGGCTGGCGATGGTGCTGAGCATGATCTTGTCTGCGAACTCCGCCACGGTGTCGTCTGGCTCGACATTCTGGCCCACGTAGGGGGTGCCGGTGGCGATGCTCTGAGCGAGGCGGATTTTGAAGTCGGGGAACCCGGTGGCCGAGAATCCCCGGCAAAAACGATTCACCGTGGGTTCACTGACATCGGCAGCGCGGGCGAGGGCAGCTATGCTGTAACGAGTAGCTGCGCTGGGGTCACGAAGGATGGCTTCCGCAACCTTGCGTTCAGATTTGTTCAGGCTGTCGAGCCGGGACTGAATGTCTTCCAGCAGATTGTCGTCACGGTGCGCATGGTTTGCGGCCATGTTTGGGTACTCCCTCGGGGTGTGCCATCGTTGTTGGAAATTGTAGTGATTATACCGTGTTTATGAACTTTTTGGTGTAGTAAAAATATCAATTAATGAAAAATACCCTTGGAAAATGCCGGTCAAGCTGTCATTATTTTTATAAAATTACTACATTATGCCTTTCAGGCGGCTGGTGTCGCTTTAAACTGAGAGAAGGAACCGATGGTCAACCGTACCGCTACCCGTTGTGACCTAATGCTATTCGGGGCGCTGGGGGATCTTGCCCAGCGCAAACTCTTCCCGGCCCTGTATCAACTTGAACGGGCGGGCCTGCTGGCGCCTGGCAGTCGCATACTTGCCGTTGCGCGAACCGAGGCCGGCACGGACAAGGTGAAAGAACAGCTGTTGGAGAAACTGAAAAAACACGTGAAGTCCGAAGAGTTTGACCCGGATATCGCGCAGTCTTTTCTCCAGCGAGTGGAATATCAGCGTCTCGACTTCAATGACCCGGAGGGCTACCAGGCGCTTCGGGACTGGCGGGACGAGCCGGATAACCAGTTGATTGTCTACATGGCAACTCCGCCATCAATGTACGGGGTGATTGCCCGCAACCTCGAGGCAACCCGTTGCTGCAATGAGCGGACGAGGGTTGTGGTTGAAAAACCCATTGGGCACGACCTGGAAACCTCCAGGGTGATCAATGATGAGTTGGGGCAGGTATACAACGAGAATCAGATCTTCCGGATTGATCACTATCTGGGCAAGGAAACCGTGCAGAACCTGATTGCCCTGCGCTTTGCCAACAACCTCTTTGCTTCCCAGTGGGATCAAAATCACATCTCCCACGTGGAAATTACGGTTGCGGAAAGCGTGGGTATCGAAGGGCGCTGGGGGTATTTTGACAAGGCCGGTCAGATACGGGACATGATCCAGAATCACCTGCTGCAGTTGCTTTGCCTGATTGCGATGGATCCGCCGGCGGATCTGTCCGCGGACAGCATTCGCGACGAGAAAGTGAAGGTGCTCAAGGCGCTCAAGCAGATTACCCCTGAATTGATGGGCAGCCATGTGGTTCGTGGCCAGTACACCGCAGGCACCAGTGGCGGCCAGCCGGTACCGGGGTACCTGGAAGAAGAAGGGGCGAACAAGGGCAGCGAGACGGAAACCTTTGTGGCCTTGAAGGCGGAGATCGACAACTGGCGCTGGTCTGGCGTGCCGTTCTATATCCGTACCGGCAAGCGGCTTCCGGAAAAGTTGTCCCAGATTATTATTCATTTCAAGCCGGCGCCCCATTACATCTTTGATCCAGACCAGAAGCATCTGGCCAATAACAAACTCATTATCCGCCTGCAGCCCGATGAGGGCATGTCCCTGAAGATTCTCACCAAGGACCAGGGACTGGATAAAGGTATGCGCCTTCGCCAGGGGCCGTTGGAGCTGACGTTCTCGGAGACGTTCGAAACCGACCGGATTCCTGATGCCTATGAACGTTTACTGTGGGAAGTGATGAAGGGGAATCAGTACCTGTTTGTGCGTCGTGATGAGGTTGAGTACGCCTGGCGCTGGGTGGATCAGGTTATTGCAAACTGGCATGACAGCGGCGAACCACCCAAACGCTATGCCGCAGGAACTTGGGGGCCGGTGGCATCCATCGCCATGATTACCCGGGATGGGAGAAGCTGGTATGAAGATGCCTGATATTCGCCTGCCGGATGGCGTGGTTTTGGAGGCGGGGGAAGATCCTCAACAGGTGGCTGAAGCCCTTGCCACTGATGTCGCCCGTTTTCTGGTGCAGCGTCTGGAGAGAGCTGACAGGGCGAGCCTGGTGGTTTCCGGTGGGTCCACGCCTTTGCCGTTTTTTAAGGCGCTTTCACAGGTGGATCTGGATTGGTCACGGGTGGATGTGCTCCTGGCCGATGAGCGTTGGGTGCCCGAGGGAGATCCGGCCAGCAATACCACCCTGGTGCGTGAGAATCTGCTGCAGAACAGGGCTGCTAATGCCAGCTTTCTTTCTCTGAAGCAGGTTGGTGCAACGCCTGAGGAGGGCCTGCCACGGGTTCGCTCTGCACTTGCCGGGCTGAAACTGCCGCTGGATGTGTTGATCCTGGGTATGGGGAATGATGGTCATACCGCGTCTCTGTTCCCGGACGCGCCGGAGTTGCCAGCGGCCATGGACCCGGAGTCCAGGGATCTGGTCCTGGCGATGAATCCGCCGTCCCAGGCCCAGCAGCGCATTACCTTGACGCGTCCGGTGTTGGCCGGTGCCAGGTATACCGCCCTGCACCTGAAGGGGAATGACAAGCTGGATACCCTGACCGCAGCCATGGCCAGGCCGGAGGCCGTTATGGCTATGCCGGTCAGGGCCTTTCTCAAGCCTGGACTGAAGGTGTTCTGGAGTCCGTGATGATGAGGCAGTACGAAACAAAGCGGTCAGTAACTGCATTCAGGAGAACTATATGACTCAACTTTCCGATTATCACAGAGACCGTGTTCAGGCAGTACTCAGTGCCTCGCCACTGGTGCCGGTTATTGCCATCAATGAACCGGAAGATGCCATTCCCTTGTGTCGTGCGTTGGTGGATGGCGGTATCAAGGTGCTGGAAATTACCCTGAGAACCGAACATGGGGTGCGGGCCATTGAACAGGTTCGAAAAGCCATTCCCGAGGCATGGGTTGGTGCGGGTACAGTAACCAGTATCGCCCAGTACCGGCAGGTGGAGGCTGCGGGTGCCCAGTTCGTGATTACGCCGGGTGTTACCGAGGCGATTCTGGAGTTTGCGCTAACCTCTGAGGCACCATTATTGCCAGGTGTGGCCACGGTCTCCGAGCTGATGTTGGGGTACTCGTTGGGTTACCGTGAATTCAAGTTCTTTCCGGCTGAAGTGTCAGGCGGTATGCCGGCGCTGAAGGCATTTCGGGGCCCTTTCCCGGACGTGACCTTCTGCCCGACTGGCGGGATTAACCAGGATACCGCGCGGGACTACCTGGCGCTGCCCAATGTGGCGGCCGTGGGTGGTTCCTGGTTGACGCCAGCGGAGGCGATCCAGCGCCGGGAGTGGGAGGTGATCACCGAGGTGGCGCGGGCCAGTCTTGATCGGCTCAGGTGACGTTGTTTGCCCACAGGCATGAAAAAGCCCACTTCCAGGAGTGGGCTTTTTGCTATCAGGCTGCGTTGCTCGGGCCCGGCGTCAGCGAATGTCGGCTCCAACACGGACAATCTTCATGGTGTTGGTGCCTCCCTGGGCGTTGACGTAATCACCCTTGGTAATCACCACCAGGTCGTCTTCCTTCACCACGCCCCTGCGTTTGAGTTCGGCAACGGCATTGGCGTTGGTTTGCTCATTGGCAATCTTGGCGGAATCAAAAGGCACGGTTTGCACCCCGCGGAAAAGGGCAACACGGTGTTGCGTGGAGTGGTGCCGTGAGAAAGCAAATATCGGCAGGCTGGACTTGATGCGGGACATCAGTCTGGGAGTGGCGCCGGTTTCGGTCATGCAGATGATGGCGCGAACGCCCTCCAGATGGTTGGCGGCATACATGGCCGAAAGGGCGATGGCCTCATCAACCCGCTCCATGCTCTCGTGGATACGGTGCTTGGACTGATGCATGGAAGGGTGGCGTTCTGCCCCAAGGCAGATGCGCACCATCGCTTCAACGGCCTCCGTGGGGTAGTCGCCCACGGCCGTTTCCGCCGACAGCATCACTGCGTCGGTGTAGTCCATCACGGCGTTTGCCACATCCGACACTTCTGCCCGGGTTGGCATGGGGTTGGTGATCATCGATTCCATCATCTGGGTGGCGGTGATCACCGCTCGGTTCAATACCCGCGCCCGGGAGATGATGTGTTTCTGAACACCAACCAGTTCGGCATCGCCGATTTCCACCGCCAGATCACCTCGGGCAACCATGACAGCGTCGGACGCCAGAATAACGGCATCCAGTGCCGCTTCGTCATGGGCCAGTTCGGCCCGCTCGATCTTGGCGACCAGCCCGGCATCCGAACCGGCGTCTTGTAGCAGTTTCCGGGCGATGTGCATATCATCGGCCGTTCGAACGAAAGACACCGCTACATAGTCCGCGCCCAGGCGGGCTGCAGTGACGATGTCCTGTTTGTCCTTGTCGGTGAGGGCTTCGGCAGACAGGCCGCCTCCCCGTTTGTTCAGGCCCTTGTTGTTGGAAAGCGGGCCGCCAATCAGAACCCGGGATGTGATGCTGTGGCCATCCACGCTCTGGACTTCCATTTCGATGCGACCATCATCGAGGACCAGAATGTCCCCCGGTTCTACATCCTCGATCAGTTGCTCGTAATCGATGCCAACCCGCTCATTGGTGCCGGCCTCTTTGTCCATGGCGGCGTCCAGAACGAAGGTCTGGCCGGCCACCAGAATAACTTTGTTCTCAGCAAATCTTGCTATTCGCAGTTTCGGGCCCTGCAAGTCGGCCAGCAAGGCAACGAAGCGCCCCTGGGCTGCAGCTGTTTCTCTTACCCGTCGGGCCCGGGCGATATGCTCATCAGCACTGCCATGAGAAAAGTTAAGCCGGGTGGCGTCTACCCCGGCTGCAATAATGGCGGCCAGGGCTTCCGGGGTATCGGTAGCGGGGCCGAGTGTGGCGACAATTTTGGTGCGCCTGAGCATGATGTGGATCCTTTATTGGGTGTTACTGAGCGGCTTTCATAAGCTCGATGGCGTTGTCGAGCATGCGGTTTGAAAAGCCCCATTCATTGTCATACCAGGCCATGACTTTTACATGACGGCCGATGACCCGGGTATGATTTGCGTCAAACACGCTGGACAGGGCGTTGTGATTGAAGTCGATACTGACCAGCTTTTCGGTATTGTAGCCGAGTATCGGGCTGTTCTGCGCGGCGGCGCGGACGGCTTCGTTGATCTCGGCTACGCTGGTGTTGCGGTTGGCAATAAATCCGAAATCCACCAGCGACACATTGATGGTAGGAACCCGAACGGCCAGGCCGTCGAGTTTTCCGTCCAGGTCCGGGATAACCTTGCCGATGGCAGCGGCAGCACCGGTCTTCGTGGGGATCATTGATTGGGTGGCAGACCGGGCCCGGTACAGGTCAGAGTGGTAAACATCACTCAGTTTCTGGTCGTTGGTGTAGGAGTGGATGGTGGTCATCAGGCCACTCTCGATACCCACGGTGTTGTGCAAGGCAGCCACCACCGGTGCCAGGCAGTTGGTGGTGCAGGAGGCGTTTGAAATGATCTGGTGCCTGGCAGTCAGTTCCTGGTGATTGACGCCATAGACAACGGTGGCATCTGCGTCTGCGGATGGGGCGGAGATAATCACCTTCCGGGCGCCGGCGTTGAGGTGTGCGGCGGCTTTGTCCCGGTTGGTAAACAGCCCGGTACACTCGAACACCACATCCACGTGGTAGTCTTTCCAGGGCAGCTCTTCCGGGTTGCGGATGGCGGTAATGGCGATACGGTCGCCGTTGACGGTCAGCGATTCTGCGTCGTGACTGACCACACCGGCAAATCGGCCATGTACACTGTCGTATTTGAATAGGTGAGCGTTGGTTTCGGCGTCGCCAAGATCGTTGATGGCGACTACCTGTAGTTGATTTCGGTAGTTATTTTCGTAAACGGCCCTCAGGATGTTGCGGCCAATACGCCCAAATCCGTTGATGGCGATGCGGATAGTCATGACCAGACTCCTTGTTGTCGGTTTTTTGTTCAGTCTTCAGGATTGATGTAGTAAATATAACAACAAAAATTTCATAAATGAATGTCGATTGGCTGTAATGATGAAAAAAAGTAAGTAAACTTACGTCATATAGCAAAACATAAGTGAAATCACGGAGTCTGCCATGCACCCCATCATTACCAAGGTCACGAACAGGATCATCGAACGCAGCCGGCCTACCCGGCAGGACTATCTGGCTCGAATGACCACGTTGAAGGAGCAATCTCCGCATCGCAGCACCTTGTCCTGCGGCAATCTGGCTCACGGCTTTGCGGCTTGTGGTCAGCAGGACAAAGACACCTTGAAGTTTATGAACAAGGCGAATGTGGCGATCGTTTCGGCCTATAACGATATGCTTTCTGCCCACCAGCCCTATCAGACATTCCCGGACGTTATCCGTGAGGCGGCTCGCGGTATGGGCTCGGTGGCCCAGTTCGCCGGCGGCACGCCCGCCATGTGCGACGGCGTTACCCAGGGCCAGCCGGGCATGGAGCTGAGCCTGTTTTCCCGCGACACCATTGCCATGAGCACGGCGGTGGCGCTGAGCCACAATATGTTCGATGCCACGCTGTTACTGGGGATCTGTGACAAGATCGTGCCGGGGCTGTTGATTGGCTCCCTGAGCTTCGGTCACCTGCCCACCATTCTGGTTCCCGCCGGCCCAATGCCGTCCGGGCTTCCGAATAAAGAGAAGCAGCGCATCCGCCAGCTGTATGCAGAGGGTAAAATTGGCCGGGATGAGCTTCTCGAAGCGGAAAGTAAGTCCTACCACAGCCCGGGTACCTGCACCTTCTATGGCACGGCCAACAGTAATCAGTTACTGGTGGAGGTGATGGGGCTGCATCTGCCGGGTTCGGCATTCGTCAACCCGGGCACTCCGCTGAGGGACTCGCTGACCCGTGCCGCCACCGAACAGGTGATCAAGCTGTCCAGGCCCCACGGCGGAGATCTGGGGCTGGCCGACATGGTGGATGAGAAAGCCATCGTCAACGCGCTGGTGGCCTTGCTGGTGACCGGTGGCTCCACCAATCACACCATTCACTGGATTGCGATCGCCCGCGCCGCCGGCATTATCATTGACTGGAACGACTACTCGGAGCTGTCGTCGGTGGTGCCGTCCATGACCCGTATTTATCCGAACGGGCAGGAAGATATCAACGCTTTCCATGAAGCCGGCGGCACGCCGTTCCTGATTCGGGAACTTCTCGAGGGCGGCTATCTGCATAACGATGTGCAGACCGTCGTGGGGCAGGGACTGGAGCGCTACACTCAGATGCCTGAGATGGAAGGTGAGCGCCTGGTGTCGAAGCCCGCCGTTGAGAAAAGCCTGGCTCCGGATGTGCTGAGCAGCGCGGCTGAGCCTTTCGCCCCTGACGGTGGCCTGAAAGTGTTGGACGGCAACCTTGGCCGGGGGGTGATCAAAGTATCTGCGGTTGCCCCGGAGCATCATGTGATTGAGGCACCCGCCGTCGTGTTTAATGAGCAGAACGAACTGAAGGCTGCGTTTGAGGCCGGTGATCTGGATAAAGACTGTGTGGTTGTGGTTCGCTTCCAGGGTCCGAAAGCCAATGGCATGCCGGAATTGCACAAGCTGACGCCTTACCTCGGGGTGCTCCAGGATCGTGGCTTCAAAGTGGCCCTGGTGACCGACGGGCGGATGTCCGGGGCTTCCGGTAAAGTGCCGGCGGCGATTCATGTGTACCCTGAGGCTCTGGACGACGGCCCGCTGGCGCGGGTGCACAACGGTGATCTCATCCGCCTGGATGCCGTCAAAGGCACTTTGAGTATTGAACTCACTGATCAGGAGCTTGCCGCCCGTGAGCCTGAAAAAGCGGACATTAGCAGCTATCATCACGGGTTTGGCCGGGAGCTGTTCGGTTGGCTGCGTCGGTCGGCCAGCAATCCGGAACAGGGGGCGAGCTTTTTCTGGAATCACGAGTCATGACAGACATGCTGTATTCACTGGTCGGTGATATTGGGGGTACCAACGCGCGCTTTGCTCTGGTGGCGCAGGGCGACGTGCGGCCCCGGGAAATCGAGGTGCTTGCCTGCCGTGACTACGAAAACCTGGACTGTGCCGTGGTGGATTACCTTCAGCGCGTCGGGGTCGAGGAAGTTGGTCAGGCGTGCCTGGCGGTTGCATCCCCGGTCCGTGGTACTCAGGTTCGAATGACCAACAACCACTGGCGCTTCGATACCGAAGAGATTCGCCGGCAGTTTTCCTGGTCGGCGTTCAAGGTCATCAACGACTTTACCGCCATGGCCCTGGGCGTGCCCCATGTGCCGGAAGCCAATCTGGTACACGTTTGTGGTGGCCCGGGTGACCCCAGCCGGCCCCGGTTGGTGATGGGGCCGGGCACGGGTTTAGGCGTGTCGGGGTTGGTGCCCATCAACAATGGCTGGGTGCCCTTGATGACCGAAGGCGGACACGTGGACTACGCACCGACGGATGACCTGGAAATGGACGTGTTGCGGATTCTCCGGGCCCGGTTCGGCCGGGTGTCGGTGGAGCGTATTCTATGCGGTCAGGGTTTGCTGAATCTGTATCAGGCCCATGCGGAAATCCGGGGTGTACCCGCAGCTCTGGATTCCCCGGAGAGAATCACCGCGGCAGCAGTGGCCAACGAAGATGCTCTGGCCAGGGAAAGCCTTCGTCATTTCTGTGAAATTCTTGGCCGGGTGGCTGGCAATGGTGTGCTGACGCTGGGTAGTCTGGGTGGTGTTTACCTGTGCGGGGGCATTCTCCCACGTATCCTCGAGTTCTTTCTGGAAAGCCCGTTCCGGAACGGGTTCGAGGACAAGGGCAGAATGCGGCCCCTTCTGGAGTCCACGCCCGTATACGTCGTGACGGAGCCTTATACCGGACTGCTTGGCGCCGCCGAGGCCCTGTCGAATCCGGAGGTTTAAAGGCCAGAAATGGCGTCGGGCAGGCAAACGGAGAGCCACAGTATGCCAGGCAATCTGGACCATCTTTCCTTTCCCGAACTGGTTGCCCGTGTGCGTGCCTGCACGCTATGTGCCGAGGTACTGCCGGAGGGGCCGCGCCCTGTGGTGCAATTAAGTGAATCGGCTCGCATCCTGGTGGTCGGCCAGGCCCCCGGGCGCAAGGTTCACCAAACGGGCCTGCCTTTCAATGATCCCAGTGGTGATCGGCTCCGGGGCTGGATGGGCATCGACCGGGACACCTTCTATAACGAGAAGGAGCTGGCCATTCTTCCGATGGGGTTCTGCTACCCGGGCACCGGCAAATCCGGTGACCTGCCTCCGCGCCCGGAGTGCGCGGATACCTGGCGGGAGGCCCTTCTGGCTCGTCTTCCCAACATCGAATTGACCCTGTTGATCGGTCAGTACGCCCAGGCCTGGCATCTGCCCGACGGCAGCAAAAAGGTGACCGCTAATGTAGAACAGTGGCGTCATTACTGGCCTCAGCAGCTACCCATGCCGCACCCCAGTCCCCGCAACAATCTTTGGCTGCGCCGTAACCCCTGGTTTGAAAAGGACGTGATTCCGGCGCTTCAGGGACGTGTCAGAAGGTTGCTTGCGACTGCCTGAGCTCAGGGGGCCGGGTTTCCCTGCACCGCTTCGAGCAAGGCATACCAGAGCCCCCGGGGCAGATCAGCCTGGGCGCCCCGCGAAGCGGCTTGAAGCCGATCTGATCGAAGCGAGCCAATCACCGGAATCGGCGCGCCGGGCAGTTGCCGAATCCACGCGATGGCCAGCCCCGTCTCACAGAGCCCGGTTTCCCGTTGGGCGTCGGTAAGCAGTTGCCCTGGAATGCGTTCCGGCAACTTGCCGCCGGCCAGCGGTGACCAGGCAAGCCAGCGTAGCCTGTCAGACAGCATGGCTTCCAGGCCACCATCGAAGAGTGGTTGAGGGTGACCAAGAGACAGTTCGGACTGGTTGCAGACCAGTGGCAGATGGGTGTTTTGTTGTAACCATCGCCATTGCTCCGGCAAAAAGTTGGACACACCGATATGCCCGACCTTGCCGGACTCGACGGCTTGCTCAAGCACCCTGGCCAGGGCCGGCGCTTCCAGCAACGGGTCGGGCCGATGGATCAGGAAGGTGTGTAGCTGGTCTACCTGCAATCGTTGAAGCGACGCGTCAATGGCGGCGCTGATATAACCTGCCTCCGCCCGGTAGTGCTTGCTCCGCCAGGGGCTTGTGTCCTGATGTTTCAGCACGATACCGGCCTTGCTGATGAGTTTTACCTTGTGCTTCAGGTGGGGAGTTGCCCGCAGGGCCCGGCCAAACAGGAGTTCGCATTCACCGTCACCGTAGATATCGGCATGGTCAAACACCTCAAGGCCATCGTCCAGGCACTGTGTAATCCAGTCGGCCAGAGCCCCAGGGGAGTGCAGCTCCCGATGTTCCAGAAGGCGCATCAATCCGACAACCAGAGGCGTTTGTTTGAGATATTCGGGCCCGGCTGTTTGCATCAATTCCCGCTCCCGAACGCGATGACCACCGTGTCATCCCCATGCTGTCGTGAGAACACATAAGGTTGCTGGCTGATCAGCTTATGCTCCCCGGCACCGATGGCGGGGTGGCGTTGGCGGAACTGACCCAGGGTGCGCCAGTGGTTCAGGATGTCGGAAACCTCACCAGCCTCTATGGCCTGCCAGTTCATGGCAGAGCGGGTGCCCTGATGAGGGTCAGAGCCGGTGGGGCCAAAGGCACGGCCGGACTCGTCACCGTAGAACAGCTGGACTGCCCCTGGCGTGAACAACAGGGCAGCGGCCGCGCGTTTTTTCAGCGTATTGTCATCACCGGCAATCTGGGCGAACAGTTTGGTGTCGTGGGACGAAATGTAACTCAGCACGTTGAACGGGTCATCGCCGTGCAGCTTATCGGCGTATTCGCGGTAGACTGGCTCCATGGCCTGCAGGCATCGGGCGCCTGCTTTGGCCTCTGCCTGCAGATCGAAGTTGATGACAGCATCAAAGCCTGCGTCAAAGTAGCCGGTCTTGCGAACCGAGTGCGGAAACACTTCGGCGACCATCCAGAATTCTTCGGAGGGCAGGGCAGTGTCCGGGTGTCTCTCGCGGTAATCGTCCAGGGCCTCCTGCGCCCGCGCTTTCAGTTCACGCCAGGCGTCGGGTTCTACATGCTTGGCCGTGTCTACGCGAAAACCGTCAACACCGAACTCCCTTACCCAATCCGTGAGCCAGGTAATCAGGTACTCGCGAACAGTAGCGTTGTCCAGGTGTTCCGCCCGGCTGCTCTCTTTATTGCGCAGGAAGACGGGCAGCTCCACGGGGTTGGTCGATTCGGTCTTGAAGTCCGGCAGAAAGGCGAGGGACCCACGTACCGGGTCGACGGATGCGCTGGGTGGCGTGTCGTAATCGGCGATACCAGCCCGCACCCAGTCCTTACCCCACCAGTTACGCCAGTCCGCGTGATCGTAATCGATCAAGGCGTGATAGGCATGATGGTTTTCCCAGGATTCCGGGCGCCAGTCACCCCAGTGCTCCGGCAGGTGTTTTTCGAAACCCGAGTGCAGGGCGCCAAAGTTAAAGGTCTGCATATCCTGAAGCGAGCTGTAGCCGGGGTGGTTCATCACCACATCCATGACCACCCGGATACCCCGTTGATGGGCCTGTTGCACCAGCGTCCGGAATTCCTCCCGGGTGCCAAAATTCGCATCTGGTACCGTGAAGTCCAGGGCGTAGTAGCCATGGTAGCCGTAGTGCCGAAAGTCGCCCCGATCACCGCCGCCAACCCATCCGTGCATCTGCTCGAAGGGTGGGGTAATCCACAGGGCGTTGACGCCCAGATCAGCCAGGTAATCCAGTTTCTGGGTCAGGCCGGCGAAATCGCCGCCATGGAAGGTGCCAATCTCGTCTTTTCCGTCTTTCTGCCGGCCATAGTTGATGTCGTTATCGGTGCGGCCGTTGGCAAACCTGTCGGTCACCGCGAAGTAGACGGTGGCGCCAGCCCAGGTAAAGGCGTGTACCGTCTCGTCTACCGGCTCCAGCAATAGAAGACCCTCGGCGTTATCGTCTGGAGTCATCCTGACCTGGCCATCGCGAACGCGGGCGGTGTTGCCGGTGTAAAAATCCTTCACCAGAGAGCCCTCGGCAAAGGCCCCGCCGACCGGAATTACCAACTCAGTCCGGGAAGCCTCGCAGAAAACGTTGCTATCATTGAGCGCCGGAGGGCCGGGAATGGCCTGAGCTGGCCCGTCGACAGTGGTGGCACAACCAGCAAGCCCAAGAAAGGCAGACAGCAGAAGCGGGCGTTTGAGCGGCGAAGTAATGTGAACCATGGCAATGACTCCAGGTCGGATTGTCGTTGTTGTTGGGCACATCAAACCAGAGTCCTGGGGTAACGGGTAGAAGGAATTTTCTACTCCCTACTACTCCCCCGTTCTACGCCTCGGGGAATGATATAAGGGGTGATGCTTATTCCCCGGATTTGCAACACAGTTTGAACACTCGCAAAAGAAGGTTTTGCGGCAAGCCCGGCCAGGCGACCTCTTGGCAGGCCGGACAAGAACAAAAAGGCAGGAACACACAGAGGAAAGACCTGATGAATCGTCGAACTTTTATTCGCAGCACGCTCGCCGCTTCGGTAATGGCCGCCACCCTGGGCGCCGGATCACCCGCATTCGCGGGTATTGAAGAAGGCAAACTGCTGGTCTGGATTAACGGTGACAAAGGCTACAACGGCCTGCAGGAGGTGGGCGACTGGTTCACCGAAGAGACCGGCATTCCGGTGGAGGTGGCTCATCCGGACAGCGCCACCGACAAGTTCCAGCAATCGGCCGCGACCGGAAACGGCCCGGACATTTTCATCTGGGCCCACGACCGTTTCGGCGAATGGGCGCAGAGCGGCATTATTTCTGAAATCCAGCCCTCCCAGAATGTCATTGATGCCAACTACGACTTTACCTGGGAAGCCGTCACCGTCGACGGCAAGATGTACGGCTACCCGATGGCCGTTGAGTCCATCGGCCTGATCTACAACCGGGATTTGCTGCCGGAGCCGCCCGCCTCGTTTGAAGACATCCCCGCGATTCACAAGAAACTGGCAGAGGATGGCAAGCGAGCCATCCTGTGGGATTACAACAACACCTACTTCACCTGGCCGATGCTGGCCGCCGCTGGCGGTTATATCTTTGGCGAGAATGGCGACGGTAGCGTTAATGTGAAGGATACCGGCGTGAACAACGACGGTGCCATGAAAGGTGCCAAGGCCCTGGCGATGCTGATCGAGGAGGGCGTCATGCCCCGTGGGGCAGATTACAGTGCCATGGAATCCTCGTTTAACAAAGGCGAGACGGCGATGATGATCAATGGCCCCTGGGCCTGGGCCAACCTCCGCAAGAGCGGTATCAATTTTGGGGTGGCTACCATTCCGGCGATTGACGGCAAACCTGGCAAGCCCATGGTTGGTGTAATGGCCGCCACTCTGAATTCTGCAAGCCCCAATAAGGACCTGGCCGTTGAGTTCCTTGAGAACTACGCGCTGTCGGTGAAAGGCCTGAAGATGGTGAACGACGATGTTCCCCTGGGTGCTGTGGCCAACAGGGAATTCATGGAGGAACTGTCCTCCGATGACAACATCAAGGCTACCTTCGAGAACGCCCGCTTGGGTGAGCCCATGCCTAACGTACCGGCCATGGGTGCGTTCTGGTCTTCCATGGGGCCGGCACTTCAGAACATTACCTCTGGACGCCAGTCCGTGGAAGACGCCCTCAACTCCGCGGCCCAGCGCATTACCCGCTGATCGCCTGTGATTGTGCCGTGGCAGGGTAACGCCTGCCCGGCCTGTCATGCCGGACCCTGAGTGATGAAGCCGTTGCCCCGAGGCGACGGCAACCTACAGGCTGACTACAATGATAACGGAAACCCTGTCTCCCTCCGCGACTGATAGCAGACACTCCATGACACGAGTATTCCTGAAGTGGGGCACGCTGGCGGCATTGCTGATAGCGGCGCTCTACCTGATCCTGGCGTTGTACGCCCAGCGCGAATTTGTGTTCGCCATGTTGTTTCTGGTGCTGACCGCCTCTGCCGTGGCAGTGTTTGTCAGCCGGAAACTCTATGCGCATCGTTACATATTTCCGGCGGTCGCCGGTATGGGCGTCTTTGTGATCTTCCCGCTGATGTACACAGTGGGCATCGGTTTCACCAATTACAGCGCCAGCAATCTTCTGAGCTTTGACCAGGTGAAAGAAAATCTGCTTGGCCGGACCTATCAATCCGAGTCGGTTCGCTATGACTACCAGCTGTTTCAGACGGATCAAGGCTATGTCCTGTACCTGGACGGCGTCCATCAGGACCTGGTGTCGCCCCCCATTGAACTGGGAACGGAAGAGTCCCGTTTTCCGGTATTGCCATCGGCGGACCTCCCGGAGGGCGAGCCTCTGGCCATCCGCGACATCATCCAGCTGCGGAGCGACCTGTCGAAGCTGAAGCTGGTCACCGAAGATGGCCGGGAGCTGAGCCTGGCGAGCCTGCGCTCCTTCGCGGCGATACACAGCCGGTTTACGCTGCACGATAACGAAACCCTGACCAATAACGAAACCGGCGTGACCTACTTTCCAGACCACGAGACGGGGTTCTACCGTGACGCCGATGGCAATGCCATTTCTCCGGGCTGGACAGTCAATATTGGCTGGGACAATTATCTGAAAGTGGTGAGCGACCCCAGTATTCGCGGGCCCTTTTTGCAGATTTTTGTCTGGACGCTGTCGTTCGCCCTGGCAACGGTGGTGTTTACCCTGGCGCTTGGGCTGGTACTGGCCAATCTGCTGCAGTGGGACCAGATTCGAGGCAAGGGCTTTTACCGCACCATGCTGATATTGCCTTATGCGGTGCCCGCCTTCATCTCGATTCTGGTATTCAAAGGTCTGTTCAACCAGAACTTCGGGGAGATCAACCTGGTTCTGGAAGGTTTGTTCGGTGTTCGCCCGGACTGGTTCAGTGATCCGGCCCTGGCCCGTTCGATGATTCTTATCGTCAACACCTGGCTGGGTTATCCCTACATGATGCTGTTGTGCATGGGCCTGTTGCAGGCTATCCCCCGGGATCTCTATGAGGCTTCGGCAATGGATGGAGCCGGGCCCATCAGCAATCTGTTCAACATCACTCTGCCGCTGATTATCAAACCGCTAACGCCGTTGCTGATTGCCAGTTTTGCGTTCAACTTCAACAACTTTGTTCTGATTGCCCTGTTGACCGGTGGCGCACCGGATATTATCGGAGCCAGCACGCCCGCTGGCACAACCGATTTGCTGGTGAGTTACACCTATCGCATTGCATTCCAGGATTCCGGGCAGAATTTCGGGCTGGCGGCTGCCATCGCCACAGCGATCTTCCTGGTGGTTGGCGCGCTGTCGTTGATCAACCTGAAACTGTCCAAGGTCAAGGTATAAGGAGCTTCCCATGGCGATGGTTCAACCGCGCTCCACTAAATACCGTGTGCTGGCATCCCATCTGGGCATGCTGGCATTTATCGCGGTGATTCTGTTCCCGCTGCTGATGGTGATCTCCATCTCCTTCCGCAGCGGTAACTTTGCCTCCGGTAGCCTGTTGCCGGAGAATCCCTCGCTGGAACACTGGTATCTGGCGCTGGGTATTCCCTACACAGACGACGCCGGCATTACTACCCAACCGCCGTTTCCTGTGCTGCTCTGGCTCTGGAATTCAATCAAGGTGGCGGTGGTTTCGTCCATTCTGATTCTGGCATTGTCTACCACCAGTGCCTATGCCTTCGCCCGCATGCGGTTTGCGGGCAAAGGCGCAGTACTCAAATCCATGCTGATCTTTCAGATGTTCCCGCCGGTGCTGTCCCTGGTGGCGCTGTATGCGTTGTTCGACCAGATCGGCAATCATGTCAGCTGGCTGGGTTTGAATACCCATGGTGCCGTCATCGTGGCCTCTCTGGGCGGCATGGCGCTGCACATCTGGACAATTAAAGGCTACTTCGATTCCATCGACCGGTCACTGGAGGAAGCCGCCATCGTTGACGGTGCCACCACCTGGCAGGCATTCCGCTACATCCTGCTGCCGTTGTCGGTGCCCATTCTGGTGGTGGTGTTCATCCTGGCGTTCATCATGACCATCATGGAATACCCGATGGCCTCGGTGCTGCTGGTGGATACCAACAAGCTGACCCTGGCGGTGGGTGCTCAGCAGTACCTGTACGAGCAGAACTACCTGTGGGGCGACTTTGCCGCGGCGGCGGTGTTGTCTGGTCTGCCGATCACCGTGATTTTCCTGTATTGCCAGAAGTGGATTGTCGGCGGGCTGACCGCCGGTGGTGTTAAAGGCTAGCTTTGTTGTTGCTCTCAGGGCCCGCGAGGGCCCGCTCTCCCAGGCCGTAGCGGAAGATCCCGCACGGCTTCCTTACGCGACCTGCGTCTTCCCGCGTTATCTTTCGCGACCCGGTCAGAGTTATCCCCCCTGCTGACCGGGCTTTTTTTTGTGGACTTAACAGGATGGTGCACAGCCCCTTGATTCCGGTTGCCTATCGCCTGATGTAGCGCGCCCATGTGGGAGGCCCTTTCCAAAACCGTGCGGAGCCAGGGATGGCGGAGCCGAGCGTACAGGGATGTATTCACAGCGTGTTTTGGAAAGGGCCTCCCACATGGGCGTGCGGCCGGCTGTCACCAGTGAGGTCAAGATAGTGGGCACAAAAAAGCCGGTAAAAAATACCGGCCAAGGAGAGTGTACTGCAGATCAAATCAGAAGCGGGCAGGGCCCTAGAAGTCGATGCACGGTTCCCGATAGAGGCGGGGGCAGGCGGTGCCGTCTTCCCGGAACAGGTGGCATTTGTTGGCATTCAGCCCCAATGTCATGGGTGCGCCTTCCTGAACGGGGTTACCGCCATCGGTGCGCATGGTCAGCACGCCCTCAACGTTGTTAACGTCGAGGTGCACCAGGGTCTGATAACCCAGACGCTCAACAACGTGAACCTCACCTTGCAGGTACATGTCGGCCTCCTGGTCTTCGGTCAGGTGTTCCGGACGTATACCCAGGGTGACGTTTTCGCCCTCAAGCAGGTTATGACCGTTCACCGGCAACTCCAGCTGATGGTCACCCGGCAGGGTCACGGTGACCGACTGGTTACTGGCAGAAGCCACCTGGCAGTCAATGAAGTTCATCTTCGGTGAGCCGATAAAGCCTGCCACAAAGCGGGTGGCCGGATAGTGGTAGAGTTCCATGGGCTTGCCCACCTGGGCAATGCAGCCGTTATCCAGCGCCACGATTTTGTCGGCCATGGTCATGGCTTCTACCTGATCGTGGGTGACATAAATCATGGTAGCGCCCAGGCGTTTGTGCAGGCGTGATATTTCGATCCGCATCTGAACGCGCAGCGAGGCATCCAGGTTGGACAGCGGCTCGTCAAACAGGAACACCGCCGGCTCGCGAACGATGGTGCGGCCGATGGCGACCCGCTGGCGTTGGCCGCCAGACAGGTCTTTGGGCTTGCGCTCCAGGAGCTTGTCCAGTTGCAGCAGGGTGGCGGCATCCTGAACCCTCCGGTTGATTTCGTCCTTGTGGGTTTTCGCGAGCTTCAGGCCGAAGGCCATGTTCTCCGCCACATCCATGTGGGGGTAGAGGGCGTAAGACTGGAAGACCATGCCCACTTCCCGTTCCTTGGGGGGCAGGTCATTCACCCGGTCATTGCCGATGTACAAGTCGCCGGTGGTTATGTCCTCCAGCCCGGCAATCATCCGCAGCAGGGTCGACTTTCCGCAGCCGGAGGGGCCGACGAACACCACAAACTCGCCGTCATCGATGTCCAGGTTAACGTTCTTGGTTACCTGGGCGTCGTCATAGCTTTTACAGATATTTCTCAGGGTTACACTGGCCATAGCGTTTATCTTCTTGTTCGATGGTCACCCGTCAGAGCCTGGCGATTTCAATACCCCAGGGCCCCAGTTTCAGTTGTTTTCCGTGCCATTGACCGCCGATGAAATCGGGGGTTCCGGTAATGGGAGAGCCTTGCGCCGGCAGGGTCACGGTACTTCCGGTCTCGCTCAGGTTCAGAGCGATGATCAAGCGTTCCTCACCAAGACTTCTGACGAATACCAGTGTGTCTTTCGGGCTCTTGAGGAATTCGATATCTCCTTCCAGCAGTACAGCCTGCTCCCGGCGCCAGCCCAGAAAACTCCGGTAGGCGGTGAGCACGGAATTATCTTCGGCATGCTGCAGGGCAACGGCGGCGTTGTAATGATCATCATACACGGGCAGCCAGGGGCTGGTGCTGGAAAAGCCGCCGTGGGTTTCTTCGTGATGCCAGACCATTGGAGTCCTGCAGCCGTCCCGGCCTTTGTACTCTGGCCAGAAGTTGATTCCGTAGGGGTCCACCAGGTCTTCGTACTGGAGCTCGGCTTCGGTCAGGCCAAGTTCTTCGCCCTGGTAGATACACACGCTGCCCCGCAGTGTCAGCAGCATGGCCATGTAGGCTTTAAGTTGTTGTTCCGAGCGGGCCTGCCAGCGCGTGGCCACCCGTGCCACATCGTGGTTGCCAATAGCCCAGCACGGCCAGCCATCGGTCAGTTTCTGTTCAATGGTGTCCACGGTTTTGCGGAAAAAGTCGGCACCATGTTGCTCGGTCAGCAGGTCAAACGAGTAGGCCATGTGCAGCTTGTCACCGCCGCTGGTGTAGTCTGCCATGGTCTGCAACGAATCATCATCGCCGATCTCGCCCACGGTCGTGGTGCCCGGGTACTGATCCAGCAGCACGCGTAACCGCTTCAGGAACGTCAGGTTCTCCGGCTGGGTTTTGTCGTGCTTGTGATGCTGGTAGGCGTAGGGGTTTTCTTTGCGAACACCGATGGAGCCCTCCTGCAATGCCTTGCTTGGTGGGTTGTCCCGCAGCTTGCGGTCATGGAAGCAGAAGTTGATGGCGTCCAGGCGGAACCCGTCAACTCCCCGGTCCAGCCAGAACTTCACATCGGACAGCACCTGTTCCTGAACCTCCGGGTTGTGGAAGTTCAGGTCTGGCTGACTGGCCAGGAAGTTGTGCAGGTAGTACTGCTTGCGGCGACTGTCCCAGGCCCAGGAGGAGCCGCCAAACACTGACAGCCAGTTGTTGGGCGGCGTGCCGTCTGGCTTGGGGTCGGCCCACACATACCAGTCGGCTTTTGGATTGTCACGGGACTGGCGACTTTCCACAAACCAGGGGTGTTGGTCGGAAGAGTGGCTCAGCACCTGGTCGATCATGATCTTCAGGCCGCGCTTGTGGGCTTCGGCGATCAGTTCATCGAAATCTTTCAGGGTTCCGAATATCGGGTCGACATTGCGGTAGTCAGAGACGTCGTATCCAAAGTCTTTCATCGGAGAGGTGAAAAACGGGGACAGCCAGATGGCATCCACATTCAGGCTGGCGATGTAGTCCAGCTTCGCGGTCACCCCGGGCAGGTCGCCCACTCCGTCGCCGTTGGAGTCATAGAAGCTGCGTGGATACACTTGATAGATAACGGCGCCACGCCACCAGTCCGGATTTCTGCTCATCTTGCCTCACTTACACCCTGGTGGTGAAAAGTTCTTGTTGTGCGATGGAGGCGAGTCCCCACCGATCAATACACCTGCCATGGTGCGATGTTGCCTTGGGTGGTTCATCCTCCTGCCCGTGTTTTTGTCGGCGTAGCCGGGGGGAGGAGGGGGGCGTAGCGGGGCGTATAGGGTAGTAGTGGGCGTGAGGGGTGGAGGAGCCGATGCCGGCTCACTCCCCCTGGATCTTGCTCAGCAGGTCCTTGGCCAGTTCAATCGCTTCGGAGCGGTGGCTGATGTTCTGCTTCTGGTACAGGCTGCGGATGTGGGTTTTTACCGTGGTAGAAGCCACTTTAAGATGCTCGGCAATCTGGTCGTTGGACAGGCCGGCATGAATCAGGCTCAGTATCTGCCACTCTCGTCGGGTCAGGGGTGAGGTGCGAATCAGCTCCGGCACATCGGGCCGGTCGATGATGTCCTGGATGATGGCTTCGTCCAGGGAAATCCGGATCGCCCGGCTGAAATCCCGCTGCTGTTGGGCAAGCTGAATCAGGCGTTCGGCCCGCTGTTGTTCCATGCCCTCAATCAGGCCGTCGTTGATCAGCGCTTTGAGAATGACAATCAGAACCTTGCCCAGGCGCAGAAAACTTCCCACTGCGCCGGTGGTGCTGGCAAGTTCCAGGGCCAGGCGCATGTGTTCCAGAGCCTTTTCGCGGTTTTCGATCTGCCAGAACAGATAGGCCAGCGCGATATGGTTGCGGTTAAGGTCGGTTTTCAGGCCAATCTGGCCGGCAACGCTGGTCAGTGCCTCCAGGATTGGCCGGGCGCCCTGATATTGGCCCAGACTCATCAGGGCACGGGCCCGGTTTCGACCGTTGCACTGATAGAAATGGTTGGTTGCCTCCTCCGGTTTACACGGTGGTGCAATGGTCAGCCAACGCTCAATGGCGTTCTGGTCCCGCACGGCGTCCCAGTACGTCAGCATGGTGGCATGGGCGTTGGCAACCCAGTCCAGATGGTAGTCGCCAGCGGCGAGCATCTTCTGGACCTTGGCTATGTAGTCTGCACACAGGCTCTGGCGGCCGCGGGCCTGTGCAACCTTGGCCAGAGTGGTGTAGCTCTGGACATACCAGCGTTCGCCCTGGGCTTCCAGAATCTCTATGCCCTGGAGTGCGCAACGTTCCGCGCTCTCCAGGTGATGCCATTCCCACATCACCTGACTGCGAATGCGGAACAGGAACTCGAGAATGGGCAGGTGGTTCAGCTGGTTTTCTTCGGCATATTGAAATGCCCGCTCCTGAATGTTGTAGGCCTTTTGCAAAAGCCCCATGGCCACGCTGATCTCGCTTTGCTGGCACAGGGCCCAGATCACATTCTGGTGCGCCTGATGGGCCCGGGCCATATGTTCGGTTTCCTGCATCCGGGTCAAGGCTTCCTGCAGCTCGCCCCGGACAAACAGGGCTTCACCCAGAACCGAAGCAGCTGCAACCCGTGAGGTGGGCAGGTAGGCGGCTTCTTGCGCTACCGCTTCCCGTGCCAATGCCAGGGCGCGGTCGCTGTCGCCATAGTTCATGGCCACCTGTGCCCGTATGGCACTGAATTCGCCATGGACCGTCCGCTGGGACTCCTCGCTCATGACCGCTTTCAGTTGGGTCTCAGCGGCGGATAGCCAGTTTTCCACCTCGTCGAACTTGTATTGTCCCTGGGCTACCCAGGCCCGAAGCAACGTCAGTGTTGGATCTTCTGCAATGATTTTCTGGGGCAGGGCGTCCAGGCATCGTTGCAGCAGCGTAAACTGGCCTTCGGTAAAGAACTTTCGGCCATGCTGGTTCAGGACCCGGGTAATGCGCTCCGGGTCTTCTGCGGCGACTGCATGCCGGGCGGCTTCCTCTGCGTGGTCCAGCTCCAGCCAGGCATCGGTGGCGCGCTGGTGCAGGGCTTTCTGATTTTCCTGTGTGGTACTGGCAAGCAGGTGCCGCAGGTAGACAGAGAACAGCTGGTGGTAACGAAACCAGAGCGCGCTGTTATCAACGGGCGTGATGAACAACCCCATGGCCAGCAGGCTGCCGAGCAGAGCCTGGCCATCGGAATCGTTCATTACCCGCATGACCATGCCCGCGTTGAAACGGTCAAGGATGCTGGTGCGCAAGAGGAAGGAGCGTTGTTGTTCACTCAGGTCCTGCCCGACCAGTTCGTCAAAGTAGTCAAAAATGTGCTGGTTACCCTGGTCAAGCTGGTCGACAAAATGACTGAACTCGATGCTGGTGCGGGCGGAGGCAGACAACAGTTGCAGCGCCGAGACCCAGCCTTCTACCCTTCGAACCGCACGCTCAATGTTTTCCCGGGAAACCTCAAATGGCAGCCGTTGCTCGAAGTAGCTTTGCGCCTCATCGGCATCAAAGGCGAGATCCCTGCTGGTAATTTCAATCATTTGCCCCTTCATCCTGAGCTGGGCAACACCCAGGGGCGGGAGTGTTCTGGAGATGACAACAAGAGTGAGGTAGGGCGGCAGATGCCGCAGCAGGAACCTGATCCCTTGATGAATCTCCGGGTTGGTGATGATCTGGTAGTCATCAAGAACCAGGTAACTGGGCTCCTCAGAAGGTGGCAGTCCGGCGAGGAGTTCTGTGAGAAATGATTCGAGACCGTGACCCTGTTGGTCCCCTGTCGGATCAATTGCAGGCATATCCGGCGTATCGACAATCTGACCAACGGCATGGGCCAGGTACCCGGCAAACCGGACGGGGTCGTTGTCGGTATTTTCCAGGCGGTACCATGCGGCCTTTGCCTCCAGATCGTCCAGGCGTTCGGCCAGGGTGGTGGTTTTGCCATAGCCTGCCGGGGCATGAACCAGCAACAGGGAGACCGGCTCCCGAGTCTGCAGCAGGTCGTTAAATTTTTCCCGGGCTAACAATCCGGCCGGCGGCAAAGGGGCGCTGGTTTTAGCGGCAATAAAGGTCAGATTTGATGGCGCCGGTGTGGTTGGCATGAGCGGTTTCTCAGACATCTTATTATTGTCCTCTGGCCGAGCCAGGGTTAAACGTATTAGTCAATCATTGTGATCAGGAAGAACACTCTAGCATTTCCGGGCTGAATTGGGACTGCAGGTAGTCTTTTAGCTTCTGGAGTTCCGCCTCGTTGATGTAGAGCCCCTGTTTTGTTCTTCGCCAAAGGACGTCTTCCGGAGTAACAGCCCATTCCCTCGTCACCAGGTAATCGACCTCCCGTTGGCTGAGAGTGTCGGTAAACCAGTGCCCGAGGTCGTCCCTGGATTTGCAGCCGGCCAGGATCTGATGGCTGTCGGTACCATAACAGCGCACGAATCTTCGGATACTGTCGGTGTTCAGCCACGGGTAGTTAATCTCAAGCTCCGCCGCCAGTTGTTGCTGGTTACCAAAGTCACCACCCGGCAGAATGGCCTGCCTGGTCCAGGATTTTCCGGCGCCAGGGAAGTACTCGCATACTTTGTCGGTCACCGCCTCGGCCAGCTTCCGGAAGGTGGTGATCTTGCCGCCGAAAACGGAGATCAGGGGCGGCTGGCCGTCCTCTTCGTCTACCTCAAAGGAGTAGTCCCTGGAGGCAGTCTGGGCGGTCCCCTGTTCATCATCCATCAGTGGCCGGACACCGGAGTAGCTCCACACCACATCTTCCGGCCCAAGCTGTCGACGGAAGTACTGGTTGACGATGGTCAGCAGGTAATCAGTTTCTTCCGGTGATATCCGGGCCTCGGACGGGTTGCCTTCGTAATCCACATCGGTGGTGCCAATGAGGGAGAAGTGTTCTTCGTAAGGGATGACGAAGACGATGCGCTCGTCCTGATTCTGCAGGATGTAGGCCTCGGTGTCGGCGTTCAGGCGGGGCACCACAATGTGGCTGCCTTTCACCATCCGTATCTGTTTCGGGGCCTGCATGCCGAAACTGTCACCGAACAACTGGCTGACCCAGGGGCCGGTGGCATTGACAATAACCTTGGCGTGGACCGTGTGTTGGCGATCCCTGCGGGTGTCTTCCAGTACTGCTCTCCAGCGCGGGCCCTGGCGGCTGGCCTGAATACACCGGGTTTGTGTCAGTATGGTGGCGCCTTTCTGTTGCGCCTTGCGGGCGGACAGCACCACCAGCCGGGCATCGTCCACCCAGCCGTCTGAATACTCGAAACCTTTGGTAATGTCGGGTTTCAGGGGAGAGTTCTGGTCAAAGCTGATGGCCCGTGAGCCAGGTAGCATTTCCCGCTTTGCCAGGTGGTCGTACAGAAACAGCCCGGTACGAATCATCCATGCAGGGCGCAAGTGGGGCTGGTGAGGCAGTCGAAAGCGCATGGGCCACATGATGTGTGGCGCATTGCGTAACAGCGCCTCTCGCTCGGCCAGGGCCTCCCGGACCAACCGGAATTCATAATGCTCCAGGTACCGAAGCCCGCCGTGGATCAGCTTGCTGCTGCTTGATGAGGTGGCGGATGCCAGATCGTTCATCTCGCACAGTATGACGTTCAGGCCACGCCCGGCAGCGTCCATGGCAATACCGGTACCGTTAACACCGCCGCCGATAACCAGCAGATCGCACTGGTCAGGAACGCCTGACGGTTCATTTGCTTCCATTCGTTGACTGCTTTGCCCTGTTAACACGCCTGCTTGCCCCTGATCATCCTTTGAGTGAATGCTGATTATCAGAGAATGAACGCAGGGGGTAAAGCGACGGCGTCACTGAATGGCCGCCCCGTGGGCAGGATGCCCCGGGGCCGGCCGGGTCAGAGTGAAACCGGTTTGCCGGCTTCACGGCGGCGAGCTTCCCACTCTTCCCTGGTCTGGGCGGCCTCGTCGCCGGGCATGGAATCGATGATGTCGAAGTAGTCCGAGCTGAACTGGTCCGCCATGATCTTCTCACGGGGTTTTACCTTCACCACATAGACGGTCTGCACGTTCTGGTGGTCAAACGCCCGCCAGTACTGCTCGTCTTTCAGGAAGCTATAGCGATGCCCCTCAAGTTCCCGGATGACCGCTCGGGTATTGGTGGTGCCGGCCCGTTCGACGGCGGCTTTGTACTGGTAAACAATGCTGTAGGCCGACGCGGCAGACGAAGATGGGCGCATTTCATAGCGGCTGGAAAAGGCCTCAACAAAATCTTTGCCGCGCTGATAGTTGTTTTCATAGGGCAGGTTCCATACCCAGGGGGCGGCGCCTACCACCCCTTCCATGATGGTTGGTCCGACCTGGCGTGCCATACCCAGAGTGAGGTTTGGCACCACAACCTGCATTCGTTTGGTCAGGCCCATTTCATAGGCGGCGTTAAGGGCTCTGACCATGTCGTCGCCAAACAGCACCAGCATCAGTACTTCGGCGTCACTCTCGGCTGCTTGCTCCAGGGCCACCCGGAAGTCAGTAATCAGCGCCCGGGGGAAGGGCGTTTTCACGCCTTTATGCTGTTCTGTGTCTTCGGTGTTGGAAAACTTGCGCACAGACTCTTCCACTGACCAGCCCCAGGTGTAGTCAGCAGTGATGTAGAAGTAGTTCTGGTCTGCGTGGTGGCGATTGAGGTATTGGCTCAAGGCCTTGGCGGTCATCCAGGCATTGTAGGGTTCCCGGAACATATGGCTGTGGCCTTCACTGCCGGTGGTGGCATTGGAATAGGTAAGGGTGCCGAAATAGAGTCGATTGCGATCCCTGGCTGCCTTGCCTGATGAAATGGCAACGGCACTGGATACTCCGCCAAAGACCATCTGTGCACCCTCACGGTCGATAAGCTCGGCAGTGTTCTGCGCGCCCTGGTCGGGTTCACCGCGGGAATTGCGGATAACCAGTTCCAGGGGTTGCCCCATCACGCCGCCGGCTCGATTGATCTCATCAACCGCCAGGAAAGCCCCCAGTCGTTGTTGAAGCCCCTGGTCTTTGTACCGGCCAGTCTGTGGGTAGTTGAGTCCTATCTTGAGTGCTTCTGCATACACTACCGAGCTGCCCAGCAGCAGTAGACATGCCGTGAGCAGGAAGTTTCTGAAAGTCATTGTGGTTGGCCTCCAACGGTTTGGACCCCGAATGCGGGTTATTTTTGTTGTTCGGATCAAACAGGATTAGTGTCTGCCCTCGTTAGTGGACCAACAATGGGACTAAAGTGGAATTTGGCGTAACAATTTGTAGGGTCTTGATATACATCAGGTTGTGCGAAAATAGTGCGTAATCTGGTGTCAGGTTTTGTGTGTGCACCAAACTGGTGCCCGGTAATCTGTGTGTTGCAGGGGGATTGGTGTGAATTGGCTCACGTTTGGGCGTTGGGGCGCTGGCAGGCCCGATCTTTGCTGAGGTCTCAGGGTTCCGAGGGGGCGAATAACTCTGTTCTGCTCCGATGTCCGGTCTGGAGAATCCTGAAATGACTCTGAAAAGCTACAAAATGAACCTGTCTGCCGGTGAGCGTTCCTGGTTGCCTGTCTTTGGGCGTAACGGAAAGCTGGCCATGCGCTGGTCCAGTTTCCTGAACCGAAACATGTACGAGACCAATGAACAGATATTCGAGAACCTGGCCAGAACCAGGCGTGATGCCCTGATTGGGTGGGCAGACCACAAGTGGTCGTTTCTGGAATCCGTTGCTGGCCGCCTGTATGGCAAGAACCCCGAAGCTCTGGGGGAGACTATTGCCCAGACCTCCACCCGGCTAAGGGAGATATCCGAGCTGTTTGTGGTGGCCGAGGATGGCCAGGTTGTTGCGTCCAGCGTGCCTGTCCGCAACGGCAAGCGTGACCTGGCTCCGGAGGCAGTCCGGAGGGGAACGGGTGAGCGTTTCCTGCATGGTCCTTACCGGGACCCGGTAACGGCGTCGTTGGGCAAAACCACCAGTCGGTTTCACGATGCGGTGACTCTGATGTTCTATCAGCCGATCGAGTTGGCCGGGGGGCAGCGGGCAGCTGTGTGTGCGCGAATTCCCAATGATGTGATGAGCGATCTGATTCAGCGTGAGGCCGGACACGTTTTTGAGGAGTCCGGCGACAACTACCTGTTCATGATCGACAGTCGTTTTGACAAGTCCATCTCGCCGGGAACGGCGCTGTCCCGATCCCGCTTCGAAGATGCCACCTTCAGCCACGGCGATAATCTCAAAGACGGCATAGAAACCGGCTTTGGCGTGGTGCGTATTCGGGAGCACACTGAATTCGAGATCCGGTTTACCGATCCGGCAACCGGCCGCTTGCACCCCGGTGTCAGGGAGACCATTGCCAATGGTGAGAACCTGTACGTGCTGTACCCGGGCTATTCCGACTATCGACACATCCCGGTGATTGGCAAGGGCATCACCTTTCAGATGCCTGGTTCGCCTGATACCTGGGGCATGATGTGTGAAGGCGATCTGGAAGAGGTATACCGACGGCGCTCCATCAGCTGGCGGTTATCCAGTCGTTTGGGCTTGCTGGCCGCGGCGCTGTGGCTGGTGAATGTTGCGTTGTCCACGTTGGGGGTGTCGGTATGGCTCGAAAGCGGGATCAATGCCCTGGCGATTTTCGCCATGGTGATGATCTTCCGGTCCACTTCCGTCAAACCGGTGTCGGAGCAGTTGTCCGCCATGGGGGATATCATCCGTGACATTGCCGAGGGCGGAGGCAACTTGCGGCAAAGGATTGACCTGAGCCGGACGCGCCGGGATGAGAGCGGGGATCTGGCCCGCTGGACCAACAGCTTTATTGACAGCCTGGATGGCATGGTGGGCCAGGTGTTGACACTGGCCGCAGACTCCCGGCAAGCCAGTGACCAGATGGTGACCCACAATCGCAGCGCCTATGAGCGGGTTCAGTCTGTGTTGGCTCATATCGACGATATGGTGCACGGTGCCGGTGTTCAGGAAAAAGAAATCAATAACGCGTCAACGACCGCTGAGGAAATGCGGGAAGGCATGGACGCGGTGGTCAGCCGTGCCCAGGCGCAATTTGCCCGGGTCAGTGAGGAAGCACGGAGTATCCGGACGGTGATCACTCGTTCAGCCGATGGAATCCGGGCTGCCAACGATCGGACTGAGGAAATCAGCAAAACTGCCCTGGTCATCAACGATATTGCAGCCCAGACCAACCTGCTTGCCCTGAATGCGGCGATTGAAGCCGCCCGGGCTGGGGAGTCAGGCCGCGGATTTGCGGTAGTCGCGGATGAAGTGCGCCAGCTGGCCAGCCGCACAGCAAAGGCAACGGAAGAGATTGGCCAGCGTCTGCAAGGCGTGCAAGACGAGACACAAAGGGCCGTGGCCGTTATGGAGGAGGGGATTTCGGAAATGGAGAACCGGCTTGCCAAAGCGGAAGCTGCCGCCGACGACAGCTCGGACTTGCATCATATGGTTGGCAAGCTGTTTCGGGCCATTGCCAGCATTGAGCAAACGAATCGCGAGCAAAGTCAGCAGACCCACGGCGTCTCGGAAAGTGCGGCGGCCATGCGTGGCGTGGTAGAACAGCTATCTGCGAGCTCAGAGCGAACGCAGGCCGCAGCGGCAAAGTTGCAGAGGCTGACGGGACAGTTTCAGGTCTCTGCCGAGGTTGCCTGACGGATAGTCGCAGCCCGGCGACCTCAGGCCGTCTCTGCGACGTCCGGATTAAACAGATGGTACTGGTTTCGGCCGTCCCGCTTGGACCGATACATAGCGATGTCGGCTCCGTGCAGTAGCTCTTGCACCGTGGTTCCGTCTTCCGGATACAGGCTGATGCCGATGCTGGAGCCGATCTGGATATTGTCGTTATTGATCCTGTAGGGATTTCGGTTCAGCTCGATCAGCCGCTCCGCCACCTGGATGACGTCCGAAAGCTTGTCGAGTTCCGGCAGCAGCACAATGAACTCATCGCCGCCGAGCCGCGCGAGGGTGTCGTCCTCACGCAGGTAATCGCGCACCCGGGTGGTAAATTGCAGCAGAAGCTCGTCACCGACCGCATGGCCAAGGGTGTCGTTTACCTCTTTGAACTGGTCCAGGTCGATAAACATCACCGCCAGCAACATGTCTTTTCGGTGTGCGTGGCGTATGGCATGTTCCAGACGATCTTCCAGCAGTCGCCGGTTGGGAACGCCGGTAAGTGCGTCGTAGTAGGCGAGCTGGCGGATCTGCTCTTCGTTCTTGCGATTCTGGGTAATGTCGGTGAACAGGCCGGCGTAGTGCGTGGTCTGCCCGTGATCATCAGTGATGGCGGTGATGGTCAGGAGTTCCAGGTAAAGCTCGCCGGTTTTGCGCCGGTTCCAGATCTCACCGCGCCAGTAGCCATGGGTTGTCAGGGACTGCCACATGCGCTTGTAGAACTCCGCATCGTGCCGGCCGGAGGATAGTACCTCTGGTGTGCGCCCGATGACCTCGTCCGGACTGTATCCGGTCAGTTGGGTAAAGGCCGGGTTCACGAATTCGATCCTGACATCCTTGTCGGTCACCATAATGCCTTCGAACGAGGATTCGATAACCCTCTCGGCCAGCTGCAGAGTACGGCGGGACTTTGCCAGCGCCTGGTCCCGCTGTTCGAGCGCTTCCCGCAGGTCATCCAGGTACATCTGTTCGGCGCCAGCGAGCATATCCTGGTAGCCGATCAGACCGGTCACTTCACCACTCAGGTTGACCACCGCCAAGTGCCGTATCCGGTGATCAATCAGCAAATCCCGGGCGTGGATCAACGGGTCTTCTTCGTTGACGGTGAGCAGGGGGCGCGTCGCCAGCTCATGTACCGGAGTGTTGCTGGTGTGGCGGGCGATAAAACGCACCATATCCCTTTCGGTCAGGATGCCCAGTTCACCGTCGCCACAAGTCACCACCACCGCATCTGCGTGGTGATGGTGCATCTGGCTGGCTACTTCAGCGAGTGATTGGGTTCCATTGGCCAACAAGGGTGGCCGGGCAACCACGGCCCGGACTTCCCGGAGTTTCAGGTAGGGTTCCAGCCCCTGATTGAGCGCCAGGTCAGTCTGGGACAAGATGCCAACGGGTGCTTCATTTTCATCGACGACCAGGAAGTGTCGCTTGCCGCTGTCTCTCAATCTGATGGCTGCCTGGCCGGCGTCCATGGTGCTGGGTAAGGTCAGAACCGGAGAGCTCATCACCGTGCTGACCGGCTGGTTGAACCGGTCGGGGTCACTGAAATCCAGTGCCAGGGCATCATGTTCTGTCCAGATGCCGATCACCTGATCCTGGTCCGCGATCAGGATCGAGCTAACGGAGTTTTCCGACATTCGCGCCGCTGCGTCGGCAATACTGGTTTGAGGACTACATTGCAGTAAAAGCCCGCTGTACATAATGCGGGAAATGGGGAGCGGCTGCGCCATCGATAATCCTGTTTTTATCAGCGTTTTATCACCGCTCCAGTTTAGCAACGACCGGCCTCCGCTGCCTTAACTTTCACGTAGCTGCAGGGCTTTCACTTTAGCTGGTTCAGTGGCTTCGGTCTCGAACACTTTCTACACCTGCTTCAGGCCATCCAGGTCGCGTACTTCGGATACCTTGCGGGCCTGATCCATGGCAACGTCGGCATAGCGACGAAAGGCTTCCATCTGCATTTCGGTAGCTTTACTGAACTGGGCGAACAGGGTTTGGTTCAGACGGTTGGCTTTTTCGAAAAGGTCTGTGCTCATTTAATACAACTCCTTTGTATATGGGATGACTGAGCAGCTAGTCTACCGTATGGGGAATGACACGATTTTGACAGGCGTCAAACCCGGATTCAGCATATTCTCTAGGGTATAGACCAATAACAACCCGCCGGGAGATGGCCATGAGCAATCGCAAATCTGAACTTGAAACCCTGAAAGCCGATCTTGAAGCCAGACTGGTGCGTTACCAGGCCCATCAGCGTCGTGAAACCGGTGCCCTCGACAAGGATTTTGAAGAGCAGGCAACCCAGACCCAGAACGATGAAGTAGTGGATTCCCTGGAAGCGGAAACCCGGGCAGAACTGGTGCAGATTGCCCATGCTCTGGATCGTATGAATAGCGGGCTTGGGGACGAGTGCGAGAAGTGTGGTGAGGAGATTGACCCCAGACGTTTGCAGGTGTTGCCTTACACCACAGTTTGTGTAAATTGCGCCGCTGACTGAGCAGGCCAATCCATCGTCCCAAACCAGGGTGGTACTACATGACAGCAACGCACTCTTCTGAGAGCAAACCCAGGGGGTTACCCAAAAGCCAGGTTATCGGTTTCTTGCTGGGTGTCCTGTTTCTTCTTATAACCCTTATGGTGCCGGCGCCGGCGACTATGAGTCCGGAAGCTTGGGCGGCATTGGGGCTGATGTTGCTGATGGCAACCTGGTGGTCAACCGAAGCCATCCCGATTCCTGCAACCGCATTACTGCCGATTGTACTGATCCCGGCCCTGGGGCTGGGATCCATTGGTCAGGCGACGTCACCTTACGCCAATCCGATCATTTTTCTGTTCCTGGGTGGTTTTACCCTGGGGCTGGCCATGCAGCGATGGAACCTGCATCGTCGAATAGCTCTGCTCACGCTCAGGGCCGTGGGTGACCAGCCCAAGCGCCAGGTGGCCGGGTTCATGTTGGCCACCGCATTTCTCAGCATGTGGGTCAGCAATACGGCCACGGCCATCATGATGTTGCCCATAGGTTTGTCTGTGGTGGCGATGATGGATAGCTCCAACCCTGAGGGTGTTCGGCGCTATGCAACCGCCTTGCTGTTAGCCATTGCCTATTCGGCGAGTATTGGCGGAATTGCCACCCTGATTGGCACGCCGCCTAATGCCTTGTTGGCGGCGTACCTGAGCGAAAACCAGGGCATTTCCGTGGGTTTTGCCCAATGGATGCTGCTGGGTGTGCCGGTATCGGTGGTCATGCTGGTTCTTGCCTGGTGGTGGTTGACCCGTAAGGATTTCGGTATTGGGGGCTCGGCAGACAGCGGTGAGATGATTCGTGATGAGCTGGCCAAGCTCGGCGCTATGAGCCGGGGTGAAAAGCTGGTTGCCCTGGTGTTTCTGGTCACGGCGGCCGCCTGGATTTTCCGGCCTTTGTTGTCCGCCAACCTGATGCCGTGGCTCAGCGATACCGGTATCGCGATTGCGGCTGCCATTGCCATGTTTGTTATTCCTGTTAACACCGCCGAGCGGGTGTTTGTGCTGGACTGGGATTCGGCCAACAAGCTGCCCTGGGGTGTGCTCCTGCTATTCGGTGGTGGTCTGGCCATGGCGGGTGTTATCAGTAGCTCAGGGCTGGCGGAGTGGATTGCCCAAAGCCTTGGTGTTGCCGGGGCGTTGCCGACACTGGTTATGATTGTTCTGGTGGCTACCGTCATTATTTTTCTGACGGAAGTGACCAGCAATACCGCCACCGCCGCAGCGTTCCTGCCCCTGTTGGGTGCCCTGGCCATGTCGCAGGGTGTGTCGCCGTTGTTGCTGACGGTGCCTGCGGCCATCGCGGCCAGTTGTGCCTTTATGATGCCGGTAGCGACTCCGCCCAACGCGATTGTGTTTTCCAGTGGCCATATGCGAATTGCCGATATGATTCGTGCCGGCTTTGCCCTGAACATTATCGGCATCATCGTTGTTACCCTGCTCAGCTACCTGCTACTCGGGATTGTCTTTACCCTCTGATGGGGTACCTTGCCCATCGGTTTTCCTTCCCACCTGCCTGTTTCCGATACCTTCGGGAACAGGCGGGTGTTGCCGGCTACCTTGAGCCTTGAACCAGTTCTCAGTCCATCCATGTCAGGCCCCTTCTGCAGCGACAGATTTGAGGCACAGTTATCTTTAAGCCAGTCGCGATTTCGGTATCGTACCGTAACAACATGTAACCCGATAAGTTGCACGTCTAATAAAAACAGGGACTTTCCAAGATGCTGCTGGTGCTGGCCGGATCCATTCTCACGTTCACTATGGTGCAGGAAGCCACCGAGGTTGAGCCGTTTGATCGGGGCACGATTGTTATCCAGCAGAACGTGGACACCAGCCCGGCGCTGCTACGTTCTGATGTTCGGGTTGAGCCTCTGGTTGAACAGAAATTCCGTAATATCGTGCGTCAGGCATACGACTACAGCTGCGGCAGTGCGGCACTGACAACCGTCCTGAATTTCTATCTGGGCAGAAATCTGTCTGAACGTCAGGTGATGGAAGGATTGCTCCACTACGGTGAAAGTGAGCGCATTGTTCAGCGCCGGGCGTTTTCAATGTTGGACATGAAACGACTGGTCACTGCCCTGGGTTATCCCTCCGGTGGCTTCCGGGCCAAGATTGATGACCTCATGGAGCTGGACCACCCCGCCATCGTTCCCATCGATCACGCCGGTTTCAAGCATTTTGTGGTGCTCAGGACCATTCGTGACGGGCGGGTATACCTGGCGGATCCTGCCGTTGGCAACATCTCCTTCACGCTCGATCAGTTCGAAGAAAAATGGGACGACAACGTTCTGTTTATCGTTTTTCCGGGTAGCGACAAGCCGCTGGATAACCTTGAACTCAAAGAAGAAGATCTGCGATTTGTGGATGACCAGACAATGACCCTGCTGGCGTTACAGCAAATGCCTGTATTCCATGAATCTACCGAAAGACGTATCCAGAATGTGCTCGAACGTCAGAAAAACAACCCGGACGGCAGCGTAGAGAATACTCGAAAACAGCTGTACTACCGCCGCAACTAATTTTTCGGGTGGTAAGCCCGGAACAGGAATAAAACCAATAAAAGTAGGGAGTCAGGATGAATCGTTGGTTAGTGCGAGGCTTTATCCTTGTTTCCGCCTCGGGTCTGCTTCCGGCCATGTCAGTGGCGCAGGATGGCAATGTTGATCAGGCGCGGGAAGCGCTGGCCCGTCAGGAAGGCGATGAGGATGCCACAAGGCAGTTGGAGGAAGTGTTCCAGGCGGCGGAAAAGAACTATTCGCTGCAGAAAAAGGGCACTCACTCCCTGAACTATTCCTTTGACTACTCCTACACCGGTGACCAGCGTCTCGATCTAGCCATTACCAATGGTTCGGTCAGGAATCTTGATGTTGTGCCCACAGCCACGCACAACTTCACCAACGCTTTCTCATACGACTACGGCCTGCTGGATAACCTGACCATCGGCACGCGTATTCCCCTGGTGGTGAAATACGACACCGAGGACGAATTGTCCGTGTATGACTTCGGCGACATCTCTTTTACCGGCCGCTGGCAGCCGTTCGCTTACGTGCCGGGCAAGGTATCGACCACCTTCTTTGGAACGCTGACCTCGAAAACCGGTGTCAGCCCCTATGAAATTGACATCAAGGAGCAGCTGTCCACGGGCAGCGGATATTACTCCATCGGCGGCGGCCTCAGTATGTCGAAGGTGTTGGACCCGGTGGTGGTCTTCGGCTCGGTCAGTGCTACCTACAACATTGAAGAGGATGGTCTGGAGCAGGTCCGGGGCGCTCGCCTGCTGACCAAGGTTGAGCCCGGCTTCGGGTTGTCCGGTTCTGCCGGTTTTGCCTACTCGCTGTCTTACGATATTTCCCTGAGCATTTCCGCCCAGCTCAGTTACAGCGATGAAACTGTGCTCACGTTCCGCAATGGCGATCAAGCCGTTGCACAAGACCAGATGACCGGCTTTCTGAGCATGTCTCTGGGTACCCGGGTGAGTGACACCACCATCGTCAACACCAGCCTGGGCATTGGGCTGACCGAAGATGCTCCGGATTTCTCCCTGGGTATATCCCTGCCCATTAATTTCTCCGGCCTCAAAGAGTGATTGGAGCTGCAGACGATTTAAGGGAAGGGACGAATTTCATGGCACATTTCAGCCAAACAAAGCAGCTTCTGGGGGCCGTCATCGCCGCGACACTCTCATGTGGAGCACAGGCGCAGCTTGCCCAGAATCTCACCATCCATCCCAAGGCGTTGGCGCTGGGCAATGCCGTGACAGCGGATCCACCCGGTGTCATGGCCATCCATTATAATCCGGCGGGCCTGACCAAACTGAAAGACCGGCAACTTGAGGTAAACCTCCTGAGTGTTTACCTGGACATCGATGCCGACTTTATTGCTCCGGATGGTTATGAAATCTTCGGTATCGACGGACTTGAAATCGACCCGAACACGGGAAAACAGCGGGATCCCGTGGCCAATACCCACAGTCATACCAACAATGTTGCACTCTACGTTCCGGGGTTCGGGATTCTGAAAGCGCCACCGGGCCCTGCGGTTGCGCCGTCAGCTGGCATCAGCATCAATCCTCCGGGGTCAAAACTGACCTTTGCCAACGCTTTCTACCTGCCGCTGGCTGCAGGTTTCTATCGGGACAAGGATGATCCGGGCCGTTACCAACCCCAGGCCACGGCTTTGCAGCGCACCACCTATCTGTCGCCAAGCGTTGGTTATGAAATCAATGACCAGTGGTCGGTGGGTGCGGGTATTCACCTGTCACACATGGGTATTGCCGCCGATCAGTATATGCGGGCGCCCAACATGTTGTTGGGTGTTGCGGAAGTGCTTCAGGATGCGTTCAACTGTGAGAGTGGCGATGAGCCCCTGCAGCCCTGGCTGGCCCTGTGTGGCGGTAACGTGGGCCCCTGGGATGATATTGGTGCTTTGAGCATCAATGTTCAGGAAACCATATCGCCAACCTACACCCTGGGGGTGCTCTGGGAGCCGAACGACTGGTTTCGCTGGGGGGCAAGCTATACCTCTGAAGCGGACATGAACCTCAAAGGGACGTTCGAGATCCAGTACACCGACGACTGGTCCGGTTTCTGGCAGAGTGTTAACGGTTCGGTATTGGGGGCTATTACCTCTGCCATCCTGAGCCTGCCGTCTGGGGCACCCCGGGAAGCGGGTAATGTCAGCATGGATCTGGTCTACCCACAGCATTTCCAGACCGGTATCAGTGTCGATGTTCACCCCAAACTGACGTTGAATGCTGATGTGGGTTGGACAGACTACGCCCAGTGGGATGCCTTCGTGTTCCGCTTTGACCGAAATCTGGAATTCCTGAACGCGGCGCGGATTCTGTCGCCCGACAATGCAACGCCAAACACTCTCCGACTGCCGCTGGGCTTCAAGAGTCAGTGGAACTGGGCGTTTGGTGCTGAGTTCCATGCGTCATCACGACTGGATCTACGGGCCGGTGTCGAGATTCGAGACTCAGTCATTCCCGATGACCAGCGATCGATCATGGCACCGTTCGGTGGCGCCAATCTCTACAGCATCGGGATGGGGTACAAGTGGGACAAAAACACCGAGATCGATATGAACCTGTCCTACCTGCAGTCCATTGAAACCATTCCGGCCAATACCAGCTGCAACGTGAACTGTGACAACATCACCAATATCATCTATAACCCCTATGCCGGGCTGGATATCAAAACCTCGTTGCGGGTGGTCATGGCGGGGCTGAGCTTCCGGACCAAGTTCTGATTGTTGCTGGCGGGAAACGGGTATGACAACGGCTCAATTGAGATGCCTGACGGCATTCATGGCAGCGATGGTGATGATGGGGTGCCAATCGTCTGGAACACCCGCAGGGGAGCGGGAGGGCTATTTCTCATGGGTGGATGAGCAGGGGCGTGTTCAGTACACCCGCATTCCGGACGCAGAAGCCAGGCCGACATCTTCGCAGGCGGAGGGCGCCCGGCGCCCCGCCGAGCGGGAGGAACCAGCGCTTGAGCCGGATGAAGAATACACCCTCGACAGCTATCCCGATGGCGATGAACTCAACAAAGCCGGCAATCTTCGGCCGGGTCAGCGACAACCCTATTTCACCTGGCGGGATGCCGACGGCAATGTGCGTGTCAGCTATTTTACGCCCGACACCCGTAGCGACGTTGAGAAGGGCCTGATTGCCGCCCCAGTGGAACTGAGCCCGGCCAGCGTTTATCACCCGAGTGAAGGCCGCTATGCCGAACCGGTGGAGGGTTACGATCCCGATGCCTTTGCCATACTGGGCATCGAGCAGGAGCCTGAAAGTGAGTTTGATGCATTCAGTCGCCAGTGTTGTGACAGCTTGACATCCCGCTCCAGCCAGACCTGGCAGGGCGGGCGTGAGTTTGCTGTCCGGCTTGAAGCGTCGTCACCGGAGCATGATTTTGACACCGGCCGATCTCCGTTCCAGTTGATCGCCCTGCCAGCGCGGTCCTCTGTAGAGGCCTTTGTCGCCCGAATACGTAGTTATCACCACAACGGTCTTGTTATTCCAAGCCTGGCGTTTCTTGACGAGGATTTGCGCCCAATCCGGTTGGTGACCGATCTGGTCATGGATTACTCACCTGAGACCTGGCGCAAACGAGGATATCTGGAAGCCTGGGTGCCGGTATTCCCGGGCCAGGGCGAGCGTTGGCTGCTGCTTTATACCCGTGAGCAGGATTTGCAGGCTCAAACCGTTGTTGAGACCCGACAGGGTCCGAAGGCGATACCGCACGTCCGGTTTGGGGAGTTCGGTATCGCCACCTTCGAAGATTAACCGCTCAGTCTTCGGGTTTCGACCGGTCCAGCCATTGTTGTGACAACCAATAGAAGCTGCCCTGGCCGGCGGGGTGGGTGCAGTTGTAGCGGAAGCGCCGGCTTTGCCCGGCTTTGGGAGCCTGAACCCGGACGACGCCGTCAACCACGTCGAAGTCGATCCGGCCCTGGCCGGTGGCAAAGCAGGTGAGCCGGTTGGCATCCAGTTTGTCGCCCAGTGGGAAGGTCAGTAGGGGCGGGTTTTTATCCAGAATACCGTCTGGCAGGTCTTTGGCGGGGGCGGGGAAGCCTTTGCTCAATAGCTTGTCTTTCAGGCTACCAAGCTGGCCGTATGGGTTGGCCATGGGGAACCTGGGCAGGCGTGTCTCGTGTGACCAACGGCCAATGGCACCGGATTGCTGCCCGTAGCCGTACCAGCCTCGCTCCGCTAGTTTGGCTTCCAGGGCTTCGTCATACTCGCCGTAAGGATAGGCAAACATCGGCTCTTCAACGTTCAGTCTTTCCTTGAGAACCTTCTGGGCAACATCCAGGCTGCGGGTTACCCGTTCTATCCACACGGCTTCGGGTTCATCGATCTTGCGTGCCAGGTGCCCATGGTCTGTGCTGTGGTTGGCAATGGTTACGCTTTCATGGCTACCCAGTTCCCTGAGTTCGTCCCACGTCATGTAGCCCCTTGAGCCGATGGCATCAGTATTCACGAAAATCGTATAGGGCATATCGAAACGTTCGAGAAGGGGAGCCGCTGCGCTATAGACGGATTCATAGGCATCGTCAAACGTGATGGCAATCTGCTGGCGGCTATCCAGATCGCCGGCCAATGCCTGCCGGGTACCTTCCAGAAGCGGCACCACCTCCAGTTCCAGGTCTGCGATCATCTGCAGCTGGGCTTCAAACAGTGACCGGGAGGTACTGGTTGATGCCGGCGTACTGTCGTCCACGTGATGGTATTGCAGAACCACCAGATCCGCTTTTGCGCTGGCGCCCGCCATGGAGAGGGCGGTGATCATCATAAGGAACGTAAACCATTTGATCATGATCGTCGTCTGTCCTGAATATCGGTTAAATGGATTATGCGTAGTGTGCTTTCAAGACCGAAAAGGCCTCATTAAGTTTCTGGACTGCTTCGGTATTGCCGCCCCGGTCGGGGTGAGCCTGCATCACCAGCTTGCGAAACCGCTGTTTGATCGGGGAGAAGTGTTCAGGCAGTTCGGTAAAACCGAGTGTTCCGGCGGCCTCTGATACCGCCGGCAGGTCTGGCCGTGTGCGGCACTGCCCACGCCAGAAGTTATCCATCATCTGGTGGATGGTTGCTTCGGGCATATGATACTGGGACAGATCCAGATAGAACGCCCTGAGTTTGTCTTCTTCCCCCGGCAATCCATCACCAGCAACGGTTTGCTGTTGGGTAATGGTCAGGCGCAACGGTGAAATCAGCAGCGACTCCCCACCGGGAGCCAGTTGGTCCCGCAGTCGGTAGAGTACGTGAAAGAGCAGAAAATGCACCGGGTAGAGCTGATCCGGTTCGTGGTAATTGACGCTGCCAATCAGCGCCCAGGGTTCTGCCTGAAGCGCCTTGATCAGCTCCAGCTCACTTAATCCGCCTGGCCCCACCTGGCGTAGCTCATGCTCGACCGCCACCAGCAAGTGCTCAGTGTGTTGCTCCAGCCATCGCAGTTCTGAGCTGGCGACAGTGGTATCCGGTTCTGTTGCGGTCACGTCTGGGGAAGTCATCATGACTCCATGGTATGCGACTCAGCCCTGGCTTGAAAGCTCGGCCATGGCGGGTAGCCCGCCCAGGAACAGCTCGGTGGAGAAACGGGCCGCCTTCTCGGCCTCCTGCTGAGCAAGCTCCGGCTCTTGATGTGCGCGCCTGGCCACCACTGTACTGATGTCATAGGCAACACCGAAGAAAGCTGCGCACAGGTACTCCGGGTCGAGATCCGGCAGCAGGCCCCTGGTGATGGCGTCACGCACGTCTTCTTCCAGTGATAACATGGCCAGGCCAAGAATGTCTGAGCCGAAAAGATCCCGCAAGGCGCGTTGGTTCTGGTGTGCCAGTTCATAGATCGCCGGGTCTCTGGCGGTGGCGGAATAGAGTGCCAGGTAGGCGTAGTAGATAAAGTCGCGGGTTGAGCTGGCGGACCGGCGGTAGCGGCTCATATCTTCATTAAGGTGACTCAGGAAATCCGTCAGAAGTGCGGCAAAGATGTCCTGTTTGCTGGAGAAGTAATTGTAGAAGGTACCCGCCGCCAGGCCGGTTCTGCGGACCATGTCACGGATGGTGGAGTTATCGTAGCCATTTTCGCGAAAGCATTCCCTGGCCGCGACCAGTATGGCATTGCGGTTGCGGATCCGGTTCATTGCCCGTTTTCCGCCAACGTCGTCGCTCAATTTCAACATATCCATGTTGCTATCCTGTCCCTGATACTTTGTGACGCGTATAATTGCCCGCTCACTTATCCTGTGAACGTGCGAGAGTATGTCCCAAGCAATGACCGCCAATCCCGAACTGACCGCTGTTTCTGAGCAGGATCGTCGCCAGAAACTGGAACTGAACAAACTGCAGAAACGCCTGCGCCGGGAAGTCGGGCAGGCCATTGCCGATTTTTCGATGATCGAAGCCGGCGACAAGGTCATGTGCTGCCTGTCAGGTGGCAAGGATTCCTACGCCATGCTGGATATCCTGCTGAACCTTCAGAAAAGCGCGCCGGTCGACTTCGAACTGATTGCTGTGAACCTTGACCAGAAACAACCGGGTTTTCCCGAGCATGTGCTCCCGGAATACCTGAAGTCGCTTGGTATCGAGTATCACATCATCGAAAAAGATACCTACAGTATTGTTAAGGAAAAAGTTCCTGAAGGGAAGACCACTTGCGGACTGTGTTCACGCTTGCGCCGGGGAATTCTCTATAATTTTGCGGAAGAGCACGGTGTCACCAAGATTGCGTTGGGCCATCACCGGGACGATATGCTCGAAACCCTGTTCCTGAACATGTTTTACGGGGGCAAACTCAAGTCCATGCCGCCGGTCTTGCACAGTGATGACGGCCGCAATACCGTGATTCGTCCGCTGGCCTATGCCCGCGAGAAAGACATTGCCCGATACGCCTCACTGCGAGAATACCCCATTATTCCGTGTAACCTGTGCGGCTCCCAGGAGAACCTTCAGCGCCAGGTGATCAAGGACATGTTCCAGACCTGGGACAAGCAGCATCCGGGCCGCCTGGAAACCATGTTTCGGGCTTTGTGCAATGTGGAGCCTTCACACCTGGCTGATCCGAATCTATACGATTTCAAGGAAGGCAAACGGTTGGGGGGCAAGCGCCAGGCGGTGCAGCCAGCCAGCCCTGAGCCGGACTACGGCCGCCTGGATGTGCTGAATCTCTGAGGGTCGGCTCAGTGCATCAAGGCCTGGAACGGAAGCGTCCATAATCCGAACAGGATGAGCAGCGCTCCACTGATTCTGCGGAACCCCCGGTTGCCCTGAAGGTTGCGAATCCAGTTGGCGGCGTAACCGGTGGCCAGCATAGATGGCAGGGTGCCAAGACCGAAGAACAGCATGGTCAGAGCGGCAGCGCCAATCGTGGGTTGCAGGGCTGCCCAGCCCAGGGTGCTATAAACAAGACCACAGGGTAACCAGCCCCAAAGCGCACCCAGGGCCAAGGCCTGGCCGGGATTGTTGACGGGAATAAAGCGGCGGGTCAGCGGGGCCAAGCGTTTCCACACCGGGGCCCCTACTTTCTCAACAAAGCGGATTCCCTGCCACCACTGGCCCATCGACAGCCCCATAAAGATCAGTAGCAGCCCTGCCAGGGTCATCAACAACAGGGCTGCCCAGCGCCACTGGCCCGCGGCGCTGGTACTGAAAATGGCAATCAAGGCGGCAATCAGCGCGTAGCTTCCAACCCGGCCCAGATTGAAGGCCAGCAACATCATGGTCTGGCGCAGCCTGAACCCTTTGCCCACCGGCAGGGTCATCGACAGCGAGGCACTGATCCCACCGCACATCCCCAGACAATGGGTGCTCCCCAGCAGCCCGATCAGAAACGCACTGGAGTAACTTAGGTAGAGTTCAGGATGCATTCAGGCTTTGTCTTCCGGGTCGCTCTGTTTCGAAGAAGGCTCGGGGTCGTTTTCGTCTGGGCGGACTTTATCCTGACGAGCTTCGTCAGGAATCATGTCTTTGTCGTCGTCATAGAGAATCCGGTGCGCAGGGCCTTCCAGATCATCGTATTGGCCGTTCTTCACCGCCCAGGAAAACAGCACGACCCCCAGTGCCACCAGAACCAGCATCAGGGGGACCAGGAACATGACTATCTGCACGATGCGCTCCTAAACGATAAGTAGATGATTACGGTATCAAGCCGTAGCATGAGAGCCAACTGTATCAGGTTCCTGGCCGGACCTCTTTGAGGATGTGCCAAGCCGCAAGGCATTAAGCACGACCAAAAGAGAGCTGGCCGACATACCGATGGCCGCCATCCATGGGGTGACCAGGCCTGCTGCTGCGAGGGGCAGGGCGGCGACGTTGTAGGCAAGCGCCCAGAGCATGTTCTGCCGAATGATCCTGCGGGTCTGCTGGCTTGCCTTGATGGCCTGGAGCAGTTGCATCAGCTGACCATTCATCAGCACCGCATCGGCTTTTAGCTGGGTCAGGTCGGCGGCGGTGCCCATGGCGACCGAGATACCCGCACCGGCCATGGAGGGGAGGTCGTTCAGGCCATCGCCCACCATCATTACCTTGTGACCTTCATCGCGAAGCTGATCGAGCACCGCCAACTTCTGTTCCGGTGAGGCTTCGCCAATCGCCGTTTTTATACCCAGTGTCTCAGCAACCTGCTGGACATGGGCCGATCGATCACCACTGAGGAGCAGGGACCGTATTCCGGCTTGATTGAGTGCCTTGATGGCTTGCCCGGCATCTTCGCGGATTTGATCATCCAGTTGGAAGCTGGCAAGCCATTGATCGGCGGTAGCGAGCCAGATTTCCATGCCAGAAGCAATGTCCGCATGGGGGGGCGGAGCGGAAGTGTGTTGCTCAACGAACGCCTTGTGACCGATAAACACGGGCTTGCCATTAAAAGTACCAGACAAACCTCCGCCCAGATGGTTGTTCACATTCTCCACGGCCACCGATGCACATTCGTGAAAAACTCTGGCGATCGGATGTTCGGAGTGTTTTTCCAGGCCGGCTGCCAGTTTCTGACAGCTGGCTTGGTCCATGTCACCGAAGGTCTGGCTACCAGTCAGGGTCAGCTCGCCACGAGTCAAGGTGCCGGTTTTATCGAACACCACGGTGTCGATGCTGTACAGGGATTCCAGTGTGTGGCCTTTGGTCGGCAGGAAGCCGAGTTTTCGCAAACGCATGGTGGCTGAGGTGAGTGCCGTTGGTGTTGCGAGAGAGAGGGCGCAGGGGCAGGTAACCACCAGCACGGACAAGGCGATGTCGAAGGCGTTGCCGGCGCCGGCGAGAACCCAGCCGCCCCAGACAAGGGGCGTCAGTATCAGTACCTGGCGAATAAACTTGCCAGCGATGCGATCTGCCAGGCGCGCCACCGGAGGCTTCTCCGACTGAACCCGGTCCAGTATCCGCAGGATTCCGGAAAGCCGGGTTTCCGCACCGGCTTTGACCACCCGGATATCCAGCGGATTCTCGCCGTTGATGCTACCGGCATGAACGGTATCGCCGGGCCCCCGGGATTCAGGCAGGTATTCGCCGGTCAGGGCGGCTTCGTTGAGGGTAGATTCACCAGACACAATCTCTCCGTCCACCGGCAGTGTCTCGCCCGGGCGTACACGGATAATATCACCAGCTTTGACTTCGTGGGCCGGCACCAGATCTGTCTCGCCATCCCGTACCATGGCGGCGACGGTTGGCTGAAATCCCGCCAGGGCACCGCCTGTCAGGCCCGCGCGGTAGCGGGCCTGGACTTCCACGTAGCGCCCCAGCAGAAGGAAAAAGGTAAACATGCATACGGATTCGAAATACACCTCTTCGCCACCGAACACAGTGACCCAGGCACTGGCCACATAGGCGAGGCCGATAGCAATGGCCACGGGCACATCCATGGTCAGATGGCGGGTGGTCAGGTCGCGCCAGGCGTTCTCGAAAAACGGTCGCGCACTGTACAGCAACACTGGCGTTGCCACGATCAGGCTGAACCACCGAAAGAAGCTGACGTATTCCGGAGATAACTCACTGATCAGCTCAAAATAGAGCGGGAACGCCAGCATCATGGTCTGGAACGAACCGGCGCCGGCAACTAACAGCCGGATGAGCATGGTGCGGTGCTCGGCTTTCAGGGTCTGCTCGGCTTCGTCGGCCTGGTAGGGGCGAGCGGTATAGCCAAGCTGGTGGATGGCAATCAGCAGATCGCTGAGGCGAGTGTGATCCTGTGCCCACACCAGGCGCGCTCTCTGGGTACTGTGATTAATCGAGAAAGCCTGAACGCCGGGGTGTTGTTTGAGGTGGTTCTCCAGCAACCAGATACAGGCCGCGCAGGTGATGCCGCTGATCAGCAGGTTCGCTTCCTGCCCGCCTTTTACCGGGACAACGAAGGATTTCTGGACCAGCGGATGGTCCAGCTCCTTCAGGCGATCGGTTTCTGAACGGGTCAGCTCCCGCGGGGTGACGGCGGGTTCTGTTCGAAACTGATAGAAGCCTGTGAGCCCTTCGTTATGAATGGTTTCGCACACAGCCTTGCAACCCTGGCAACAGAAGGGTCGGGTTTCGCCGTCAAGTTCCAGGGTTATCGGCGGGTGGCCGTCCGCTGGCTCACCGCAATGGAAGCACTTCAGGGCACTCACCCCTGGGTAGGACTGGTCGCTTTCAGGGCGATTTTGTCGGACGCTGGCAGCCAGAATTCGCCTTTTACACGCCAGTCGTTGTCTGGGCCCTGCAGGTCGTAGTACCAGCGGCCGTCCATATCTTCGATCAAGTTACCGGTGTACTCTCCGGCGGCCATTCGACGAAACTGGATGGTGCGATCTCGCTCCGACATGGTCGGGTGGTAAAGGTTGAGAACCAGATACGGGTAGTCTGCTGCGCCTTCTTTGGTTTCCAGCGTCAGGCGTGCAGAGCGTTCGTCAACGGTCAGTCCGCCTTTCAGACCCAGATCCAGGGCTTTCTGGTCCCGTGCGATGGCCATATTGATGCCGCGCCCTTCACGGGAGTAGTCATCTGTCACCATGGAAGGAGAAAGAATGCTACCCACCGTCAGTATGGTGATACCGGAAATAATTGCAGCGATCGGAAATATCGTCAAAAACCAGAACCAGGGTTGGCGATACCAGGGTGCCACGGGGGTGTTGTCAGTCATTACGCTATCAACTCTTGTCAGTGTATCGGGTCTGCGGCTTGCGATATTCTATCGCGGCCTTGGACCAACAAAACGGCTTTCAGTTTCCAGAATAAGTGATGGATCTGTTTCGGACTCCGCATAGAAACGGATGGTGTTATTGGTGTCCGGGATAGATTCTGGCGGAACATCCACGACAGTCGGCAGCGAGCGGATTTCAGCGCTGGCAACTGTGACGTTGGTTGTTGTCAGAATCCGGATGCCCTCAAGCCCCTCAACCGACAGGTTGAAGGTCTGGGGAACCTCCGACATGTTCTGGATTTTTATCGTGTACGAGTTCTCAACGTGACCTTCGCCGTTGAAGCTGAAAAGCGCGCCACGGTCACGCAGTACGTCCATTTTGGCCGGTACCCGCGTGACCAGAGTGAAAATGATCGCTCCGATCATCAGGGTCAGAACCGCACCGTAGCCAAAGGTCCTTGGCCGAAGAAGCTTGGAGGTTTTGCCTTCCAGCTCGTTCTCGGTGGTGTATCGGATAAGCCCTTTGGGGTAATCCATTTTTTCCATCACTTCATCGCAGGCGTCAATACACAGCGCGCAGCCAATGCATTCATACTGCAAGCCATCGCGGATATCGATACCTGTGGGGCATACCTGCACGCACTGGCCGCAGTCAATGCAGTCACCCAGGCCGACGTCTGCGGGATTGACGCTTTTCTTGCGGCCACCGCGGGGCTCACCCCGGTTTGGGTCATAGGAGACAATCCGGGTGTTCGGGTCGAACATGACAGACTGGAAACGGGCATAGGGGCACATGTACAGGCACACCTGCTCGCGCATCCAGCCTGCGTTCAGGTAGGTGGCGACAGTGAAGAAGGCTACCCAGAAATAGGCCCAGCCATTGGCCTGAAGGGTGAACAGATCAACGATCAGTTCCCGGATCGGGTAGAAATAACCTACAAAGGTAAGGCCCGTTGCCAGAGCGACAAACAGCCACAAGCTGTGTTTGATGGTTTTCTTGGTGACCTTTTCCGTTGAGTTGGGGGCTTTGTCGAGCTTCATGCGCTTGTTGCGGCTACCCTCAACTTTCTCCTCGATCCACATGAAGATGAAGGTCCAGACGGTCTGGGGGCAGGTATAGCCGCACCAGACCCGGCCAAACAGGGTGGTAATGAAGAACAGGCCAAAGGCACAGATAATCAGCATGCCCGAGAGCAGGAAAAAGTCTTTGGGGAAGAAGGTTACGCCATACAGGTGGAATTCCCGTGCCGGCAGATCGAAGTGAATCAGCGGCTGGCCATTGAGGGTTAGCCACACAAATAGAAAGTACATGCCCATGAGCAGCGTCAGGCTGACGTTGCGGATCTTCTGGAACGTGCCTTTCACTTCCTTGACGTAAATCTTCTTACGGCTGGCGTAGAGATCGACGGTTTCCGGCTTGTTGTTTTTATTGGGAGGCTCGGAGGAAGGGTCTACCTGGGTGACCGGAATTTCATTGCTCATGGGTATCTCCCGAAAGGTGTCGTGCTGGGAGCGGGCCTCGAGGGTCAGCTGATCTTCTCAAGCCTGCACCCGCGAGGCAGGTGCAGGGTTGAGAAGACCGGGCCGGGGAATGCCCGGCCGGTCTGGCTCAGTTTGACAGGCTGTAAACGTAGGCTGCCAGGATCTGGATCTGATCGTCGGTCAGACGGCCTTCCTGAGCTGGCATCTCGTTCTGGCGACCGTGTTCGACGGTCTCCCGGATCCACTCGTAGGTAGAGCCGTACAGCCAGATGTTGTCGGTCAGGTTAGGTGCCCCCATGGCGGTCATGCCGGTTCCATCGGCGCCGTGACAAGCCGCACAGGCTTGCTGGTAAACAGCTTCACCCGCTTTTGCAGCCTCGGCATCCCGCTCACGACCACTGTAGCTGAGTACAAAATTAACCACCTGATCAACCTGCTGGCTGGTCATGTTGGGCATGACACCCTTGGCCGGCATGTTGCCCTGACGACCTTTGGCAATGCTGTGCCAGATCTGGTCAGGCTCACCGCCCCACAGCCAGTCGTCGTCGGTCAGGTTGGGGAAGCCCACCTGGCCGCGAGCGGCAGTACCGTGGCACACCGAACAGTTGTTGGCATACAAACGCTGGCCAATTTTCATGGCATCTTCGTTCTGCGCCAGCTCCGGGATCGGGGTGTCGCCAAACTGGGCGTAGATTTCACCGTACCTGGCATCGGCTTTGGCTACTTCCGCCTCCCACTGGTTGGCAGAGGTCCAACCCAGAATGCCCTTGAAGTTACCCAGGCCCGGATAGAGAGCCAGGTATCCCAGTGCAAACACACAGGTTGCGATGAACAGGTAAAACCACCACTTTGGCAGCGGGTTGTCGTATTCCTCGATGCCATCGAAGGAATGGCCCATTGTGCGGTCGGTTTCGGTATCGGTCGTCTGGCTTTTGCGGGTGGCCCAAAGCAGCCACCAGCAGCCGAAGATGGTACCGAGCACGATCACGCTGATCCAGATGCTCCAGAAGGTACTCATTGTTTCTTCTCCGTTTTTTCCTGTTCGAGCGTACGCTTGGCTACTTCATCGTCATCATCGGAGAAGGGCAGCTTTGAGGCTTCTTCATTTGCCTTCTTTCGGTGGGCGCTGAACGCCCACCAAATGATGCCGAGAAAAATCGCCATGATTACCAGCGAGTGTATGCCGCGTAACTCATTAATATCCATGGGATCACCGTTTGTCTGAAATCACAGTACCCAGCTGTTGCAGGTATGCGACCAGTGCTTCGATTTCGAACTTGCCTTCGATGTCTGAGGCAGCACTTGCTACCTGCTCGTCGGTATAAGGCACGCCGAGGGTCTGCAGTGTTCTCATTCGAGCTTCGATGGTGGTGTGCTTCACACGGTTATCAAACAGCCAGGGGAAAGCCGGCATGTTGGACTCAGGCACCACGCTGCGCGGATCGTACAGATGCTGGCGCTGCCAGGCATCGGAGTAACGGCCACCCACGCGGGCAAGGTCAGGACCAGTGCGCTTGGAACCCCACAGGAACGGGCGGTCATAAACAAACTCGCCCGCCACGGAGTAGTGGCCATAACGCTCGGTTTCAGCCCGGAACGGGCGAATCTGCTGGGTATGGCACACGTGGCAGCCTTCGCGGATATAGATGTCCCGGCCTTCCAGTTCCAATGCGGACAGCGGTTCCAGACCATCTACTGGCTGGTTCACATCCTTCTGGAAGAACAGGGGCACTACTTCGGCCAGAAAGCCGCCGCTGATGACCACCACAATCAGGACGATCATCAGGCCAAGGTTCTTTTCTACTATTTCGTGTCTCATCTGGTCTCTCCCCTTACGCCGCTTGAACGGCAGCGTTGTCCTGTGCTGCGGCTTCTTTCTGGCGTACGGTCATGTACACGTTGTAAGCCATGATCAGCATGCCGGCCAGGAAGATGGCGCCACCAATAAACCGGACGAAATAGCCGGGGTAGGACGCTTCCAGAGATTCAACGAAGCTGTAGGTCAGAGTGCCGTCTTCGTTAACTGCGCGCCACATCAGGCCCTGCATGATGCCGTTAACCCACATGGCAACGATGTACAGGACGGTACCAACAGTAGCCAGCCAGAAGTGAACGTTGATCAGTGCGGTGCTGTACATGGCTTGCACGCCCCAGAGTTTCGGAACCAGGTGATAGACGGCGCCGATACTGATCATGGCTACCCAGCCGAGGGCACCGGAGTGCACGTGGCCGATGGTCCAGTCAGTGTTGTGGGACAGTGCGTTAACGGTCTTGATGGACATCATCGGGCCTTCGAAGGTGGACATGCCATAGAAGGACAGGGAGACCACCAGGAACCGCAGGATTGGATCGGTGCGCAGTTTGTGCCAGGCGCCAGACAGGGTCATCATGCCATTGATCATGCCGCCCCAGGACGGAGCCAGCAGGATCAGGGACATCACCATGCCCGCAGTCTGTGCCCAGTCAGGCAGGGCAGAGTAGTGCAGGTGGTGGCCGCCGGCCCACACATAGGTGGTGATCAGCGCCCAGAAGTGCACGATCGACAAGCGGTAGGAATAAACCGGACGGTTCGCCTGCTTGGGTACGAAATAGTACATCATGCCCAGGAAGCCGGCGGTCAGGAAGAAGCCAACGGCGTTGTGGCCGTACCACCATTGCATCATGGCGTCAGTGACACCCGCGTACGCCGAGTAGGATTTCCAGGCGGTAGCTGGCAGGGCCATGTTGTTACCGATGTGCAGAACTGCCACGGTAATGATGAATGCGCCGTAGAACCAGTTGGCCACATAGATGTGCGGTGTGCTGCGCTTCATCACGGTGCCGAAGAACACCAGAGCGTAGGTTACCCACACGATGGCAATGGCGATATCAATCGGCCATTCCAGCTCTGCGTATTCCTTGGAAGACGTGATGCCCAGTGGCAAGGTAATGGCGGCCGATACAATGATCGCCTGCCAGCCCCAGAATGTGAACGCTGCCATACCATCGGAGAACAGGCGGGCCTGACAGGTCCGCTGTACTACGTAGTAAGAGGTAGCAAACAGGGCACTTCCACCAAAGCCGAAGATGACGGCGTTGGTGTGCAGCGGCCGCAGGCGACCGAAGTGAGTCCAGGGCAGATCGAGGTTGAGGGATGGCCAAACCAGCTGTGCTGCAATCAGCACACCCAGAGCCATGCCTACAATACCCCATACCACTGTCATGATGGCGAATTGTCTCACCACCTTGTAGTTGTATGTCAGGTTTGCATTTACTGTGCTCATAGCCTTACCAATGGGTTTAGGATGGGGAAATATGCGGGCGCAAGTATGGAGAAACCATTAGGCCTTTGCAATGATTCAGGTCAACTCCTGACATTCGTCAAATCCGCTGGAATCAGCAGTTTGGCCAACAGTTTGCAAGGCTTGAACCGCGTTACAAAAGCGCCTTGAAGGTTTCCGCTCGGTCGCTAATGATACCCGCTGACAGCGAGGAGTTGAATGTTGTGAACCGGATTAAGACCAAAGGTTACGGTAAAGGGGCCAAAAGTGTCATGTTGCTGGCCCATGGGGCCGGCGCGCCCATGGACTCTCCTTTCATGGAGCAACTATCTGACGCTTTGGATCGGCAGGGGATTGCAACGGTCAGGTTTGAGTTTCCGTATATGGTTCGGCGGCGGGAAGACGGCCGCAAGCGGCCACCGGACCGAATGCCTGTGTTGCTGGATTCATTCCGGGCCGAAGTGGCACGGGTGCGAGATGAGGTGAGTGAGGACTGCCTGATGCTGGTTGGAGGCAAGTCGATGGGTGGTCGGGTGGCCTCAATGTTGGCCAGTGAACATGCTCCGGGTATTGCCGGGGTTATCTGCTATGGCTACCCTTTCCATCCCCCGGGCAAGCCAGATCGGTGGCGTATTGATCATTTTTCGACCGTTGGCTGCCCGATGATGATTGTACAAGGAACCCGGGACCCTTTCGGCAAGCTGGAGGAGGTAGCGGCCCAGGGTGAGATGCCGGGGCTTTCCCGGCTGTGCTGGTTGGATGGCGGAAACCATGACTTTCAGACACCGGCAAAGCATCCCGGCAGCCAGGCAACCCTTATCGAGCAGGCGGCTGGCGAAACCGGCCGATTTGTTCAGGAGTTGCTGGCGGGCTCGGAGCTGTGTTGAGCAAGGGTAATTGCGTCCCGGCCGGCGGCTTTGGAGGCATAGAGGGCTTCATCGGCGCGTCGGAACAGGCTGTCTGGCTGCTCTTCGACGCCCAGTTCCGCGATGCCTGCGCTAACGGTGAGGCTGACGGCTGTACCATCGGGAGCGGTAATGCGAGAGTCCCGCACCGCCTCAAGAATATCCTGGCACAACTTGGAAGCGCCGGTGGCGTCTGTACCGGGTAGCAGCAGGGCAAATTCCTCACCACCAAAACGGACCGCGACATCCCGTGGTCGCTTGATCTGGTTCTTCAGGCAGGTCGCGATGTGCCTGAGGCATTGGTCACCGAAATCGTGGCCCCAGCTGTCGTTAATCCGCTTGAAATGATCGGCATCAACCAGCGCCAGCGACAATGGCTGGCCGGTTCGACGGGCTTCACGGCAGAGTTCCGGTAACAGGTTATCCATATGCCGGCGGTTGTGTAGTCCGGTCAGGGCATCGTTCAGGCTGAGGGACGCCAGTTTCCGGTTCGCCTGCTCAAGTTCCCGCATGGTATTGCGCAGTTGTGCGGTGCGCTCGTGAACCTTGAACTCCAGCTCTGTGCGTGCTTGGTGCTCAATATCCAGCAACTTCTGATTCAGCAGGCGCCAGCGTTGCACCATGGCATAGTTCAGCAGGATAACCTGCCCCCCGACAGCCGCTTGCATCATGACCTCGCGGGCCAGGTAGTCGCCCAGGTAGCCGAAGGCCGCCAGGGCATAGGCCAGGGCACCGACCACCATGATCATCCAGGCAGCGATGTACCAGAAGGCGGGCAGGTAACCCTGGCGCCAGCGGATAGTCGCAATGACCGACAACGCGGCAATCACCATCAGCGCATGGGCTGTGTTGAGCAGGATGGCTTTGGAGTAGGGTAGCAGGAAGGTCAGGGCCAGGAAGCCCACAGCAGACCAGACCAACCCCCGGAGCACGGATTCTGAAATCGTGCCGGCGCTGACATCAAGAAATGACCAGCCAAACAGTGCCATGGCGGCTGAGCAGATGACCAGGGTGAGCGGGATCGACAGGTTCGCCAGCTGTGCACTCTCGGGCCAGAAATACTGATTCGCGAAGCCGCCCATGGCAAACAGAAACATCGCCATGGAGCTGATATAGAAAGCGTTATAGAAGTAGTACCGGGTGCCGGAGCTGAAGAATAGCAGCAGGTTAAAGGCGGCCAGAATCAGCAGCGCCCCGTAAAACAGGCCGTGGATCAAGGTCAGGTGATTGCTTTCTGCAATGACCTCTTCCGGTGTCATCAGGGCCAGGGGCACATTCAGCGCCCCGCTGCTGTGAACCCGGATGGTAATGGTGCGCCGTTCGGACGGATCCAGCGTGACCGGTAACAGGTAATAACGGTAATCTATGCCCCGGGTGGCAAACGGCAGGGAATCACCTGTGGTCAGTGGCGGCGCCGCCTCGGTGACGACATCCGGGCTGCCCGGCTGGTGGCGGTATTGCCAGAAGGTGATTTCGTCCAGCAGCGGGTAATTAAGTTTCAGATACCAGAGCGCCCGGTTGGCGCCCGGGTTGTGGACGGTCAGTTGTATCCAGTAGACGGCGTCTGTATGGCTGAACACCAGGTCGTGGCCATTGGCGGGTGTCCAGGGCATATCCACCGGCAGTTCTGATGCGCTCTGAGCGGCGTGGGCTGGCTCGCCGGGGCGGGCGGAATGGAAACACAAGTGATGATTAATTGCGCTCCGGGCTTCGGGGTTGGTTGCCTGTAGGGTCGGGCATGGTTCCGCCGCCATGCTGTAACCGGGCATAATGCCGGCAAAGGCCAGCAGGCCAAGCATCAGCAGGGCGCAGAATCGAGGCGTCATCAACGAAATCCCGTGTCGAATGAAGGCGGAAGTGTAGCCAGCGTAAACAAATCCTGCTGTTAAACAGGTTCAAGTTTCTTGTTTGTCGGGGTGTCAGATTCCTGACAATTTTGAATGAAAAGGTGATAGATGCAACAGGTTATGCTGGTGTGCCGCCCGGGATTCGAAGCCGAGGCGGGCCAGGAAGTGACGGATCAGGCAGCCCTTAAAGGCGTGTTTGGTTATTTTCAGCCGGTCAGGAACAGCGGGTTGGTCCGGTTTACCATTGGCAGTGAGGAAAGCCCGGAGGAACTGATGGGCCGCCTGCCGTTGGACGAACTGGTATTTGTTCGGGACTGGTTCGTTATCCTGGGCGATTGTGCGTTGCCAGTACAGGATCGGGTTGGGGCCGTGGTCGGTTTTCTGCGAGATCAGGATTGGAAGGGGAGTGGCTGTGCCCGGGTAGAGGTGCGTTTACCGGAGAACAACGAGGACCGGGACCTGGGTAACTTTTCCCGAAAATGGGTGGCGCCGTTATCCAAGGGCCTGCGGGGCGCGGGATTGCTTCAGGAAACGGCGGATGCAAAGACTAGAAAACGGCTGGAAATACTGCTGGCAGACTTTGGTATGGCTGTGATTGGGTACAGCCTCGCTGGTAACCGGTCGCCGTTCCCTGGGGGCGTGCCGCGGCTCAGATTACCCGCCTCGGCCCCCAGCCGCTCCGCGCTCAAACTCGAGGAAGCCTGGAAAGTATTTCTGCCGGAGGATCGCTGGCTCGACTACCTGGGTGGTGGCAGGAAAGCCGTCGATCTGGGAGCCGCGCCCGGCGGTTGGACCTGGCAACTGGTGAACCAGGGTATGATGGTGACGGCTGTTGATAATGGCCCGATGAATCCGGATTTGATGGCCAGTGGGCATGTTGAGCACATTGAGGCGGATGGTTATGCCTGGCGCCCGAAGCGGGCGGTCGACTGGATGGTTTGCGACATAGTCGATAAGCCGCGCCGCACCGCCCGGATGGCAGTGGACTGGCTGGCAGACAGGCTTTGCCGTTACACGGTATTCAACCTGAAGTTACCGATGAAGAAGCGCTACGACGAATGGCTGGTATGCCAGGACATCCTGGTGCGTGGTCTTGAGGAGGCGGGCCTGACTTGCCGTGTACGGGCCCGCCACCTTTATCATGATCGAGAGGAAATCACCTGTTTTATCGAGCGCCTGGACTAAGCCGGAGTGGCTCAGGGCATAGGGCTTTGCTCAAGAACTGTGATGATTTCATCGCGGTCCATCATGGGCACCAGTTCTGCCATCAGCTCGCGCCGCTCCCGGGAGTGGTACCAGCGATCCCAGTCAGCTTCAGAGCGCCAGTTGGCAAGGGTGATACGGTGGTTCGGGTCATGGCTGTCGACCAGCGTCTCACCTGAAATAAAACCGGGTGTACTAACGGCCTGCTGCAGTACCAAACGTGAACGCTCCTCGTAGGCGGTTTCCAGAGACTCTGCGATGTGTCGTTCAATCAAAACCCGAATCATGCAATTGGTCCTTTATTTTCGTTGCTGTAAACAATAATTTAGCACCGGATTCTGAAAATCACGAGAACTGGAGGTGGCTGTTGTGACAACCCTGGAGTTTCAAGCCGAGCTGGACGCTCGAGGGCTGTTGTGCCCGGAACCGGTAATGATGCTGCACACCCGGATCAACGATGTTGGCGTGGGGGAAGTGTTGCGCGTTGTAGCGACCGATCCTTCAACAACCCGGGATATACCCCGTTTTTGCCAGTTCCTGAGCCATGAGCTGCTGAGCCAACAGGAACTGGAAGGGGAATTCCATTTCCTGATTCGCCGTTGTGAGAGCTGAGCACACCGCTCAGCTCTCCCGGGCCACCTTGCCAAGATGGTCAAGGAACTGCCTACGGTTCATTTCCCCGAGCACCCGTGCTTCCTGTAGCTCTTCGCCGTTGGTTCGATAGAACAGAATGGCCGGCGGACCAAATAGCCCGAGTTCATTCAGCAGGGCCTGTTGGTCACGGGTGTTGTCGGTCATGTCGATTTGCAACAGGGTGTAGGGTGCTAACGCCTGGATCACGTCCTGGTCGCTGAACACGTTCCGCTCCATGATTTTGCACGACACGCACCAATCCGCGTAGAAGTCGAGCACAACAGGTTGCTGGTTGGCGCGGGCATCGGCCAGCATTGCGCGAATCTGTTGCGGATCTTCGACCCGCTGGAAGTCTGCATGGCTGGCGCCGCCGCCCTGAACCTGGCCGGCAGATGCGGTAAACGGTGCCAGCGGCCGCAGCGGATCATTGGCGCCGCTGAACGCCCCTGCCAGGAGCGCCAGGCCATAGGCGAACATTACCAGGCCCAGGCCCTTGCGTGTGCGTTCCCAGCCAGCCCTGGCCGCATCAAAAGCACCCAACTGAACGCCTGTGATGGCCACCAGTAGCCCCCACATGGTCAGGCCTGCCCAGGCTGGTACCATCCGCTCGATAAGCCAGATGGCAACGGCAAGCAGCATCACGCCGTAAAAATGTTTGACGGTCGTCATCCAGTGGCCTGAGGTAGGCAGCAGCTTGCGTCCGCCGACGGCCACAAGAATCAGTGGCACACCCATGCCAAGCCCAAGTGCAAGCAGGGCAACGCCGCCTATGACGGCGTCCTGTGTGGTTGAAATGTAAAGCAGGCTACCGGCCAGAGGCGCAGAGACACAGGGCGAGACAATCAGTGCCGACAATGAACCAATGCCGAAGATACTGATCACCCGGGTGCCGGTCAGCTTCTGGCTGGCATCGTTCAGCGGCTCGCGGATAAACCTGGGTAGCTGAATCTCAAACAGGTCAAACATCGCCAGGGCAAACACCACAAACAGTGCCGCAAAAACACCGAGTACGAGGGGCGACTGGAGCTGTGCCTGCAGGTTGAAACTGGCGCCCAGCAGGCCGGTAATCACCCCAGCGGCGGCGTAGGTAAGCGCCATGCCCAGCACGTAGCTGCCGGAAAGAAGGAGAGCATGGCCTGTCGTGCGGGTGTTGTGGCCTGAGACCATAGTGGAAATAATCGGCACCATGGGCAACACGCACGGGGTGAAGGTCAGCCCCAGCCCCAGCAGGAAGAATACCCCAGCGATCATCCAGATCGACTGGCTGGACAGGAATCCGGCCAGGCCGGTTGCCGAAGAAGTGTTATCTGTCGTGTTGAATGCTCCGCTGCTGGAGACGCTGCCTGAAGCGGGTGAGGAACGACTGCCCTGGCTATCACCTTTACCCGGATAGTACAGAACGTCCCGCGTCTGCGGCGGATAACACAGACCCGCCTTTGCGCAGCCCTGGTAGGTCACTTGCAGTTCCGCTTCCTGTATACCCTCGGGAAGGATGACCGGCACCCGGGCCTCGACCGGATCGAAGAACACCATCATCTCGCCGAAGTATTCGTCTTCGGTCAGGGTGCCGGGCAGGGAGAACTCGGGCTCGCCAATGCTGACGCCTTCAGTGACCGGAGTAATCTGTATACGGCTTTTGTAGAGATAGTGTTCCGGGGCAATATTCCAGGACAGGACAACGCTGTCGCCTTCCGTGCTGTGGTTGAAGGGCAGCGCCTCGTCTACGGGCAGGAAGCCGTTGTTGCCGCCACCAAACAGGGAGCTTCCTGAGTTGCCAAAGGCCAGGGCGGAGGCCGGAAGCAGGGTAAACAGCAGTGCCAGCAAGGCCCCGAGCTGGGAGACCGGGCGGCGCAATCGTTGATGGGAGTCTGGAATAGCTGTCATGAATTCTTCGTTATCCTGGGTGTTTCCAATGGGGGGCGGTATTGCGGCTCGTCGCCTTGCTGCCAGTGACATCATTGCCATGGCAAAGTTCCCTCTGGTATTGCTTGTATTAAAGTCGCACAATAGCCAACCGATGAATCACAATCCAGACGATCTTATCATGCTGTTCAACGACCTGTTCCGGGAATCCTTCCGGACCATTCTGGTCAGGGGCAGTGACGAACCGGAGTACCTGCCTGCCAGCGAGCCAGACGGACTTGCCCGGGTAGTGTTTGCCCACGGTTTTTTTGCCAGTGCCCTCCACGAGATTGCCCATTGGTGTTTAGCCGGTGAGCATCGGCGCACGTTGCACGATTACGGATACTGGTATTGTCCGGATGGTCGCAGCCTGGAGCAACAGCAGGCGTTTGAAAAGGTGGAGGTCAAGCCTCAGGCCCTTGAATGGCTGTTTTCCCTGGCGGCCGGCACGCGCTTTCATATCAGCGTTGATAACCTTTCCGGCAGCGGCGCGGCCGATGAGCGAGGCTTCCGCCATAATGTGTGCCTGCAGGCCTCCCAATATCTGGTTCATGGCCTGCCATCAAGGGCCCAGCAATTTTTCGATACACTCAAGTCTTTCTACGGGACGGCCGAAAGAATCCAGCAGTGCTGGCATCAGGATAAGCGCCGCGTGGCGCCCACGGCTCCCGAATACGACCACTCAAGGATATTAGAGCCTTTATGACATCTGACCCAAAACATACCGGCGATTTGCGCTTCAGCGATCTGAACCTCGACAAGCGCCTGCTGGATGCCATCAGTAAAATCGGATTTGAATACTGCACGCCCATTCAGGCCGAAACCCTGCCCTGGACCCTGGCTTGCGAAGACCTGATCGGCCAGGCCCAGACCGGTACCGGTAAAACGGCAGCCTTCCTGATTACGGCGATACAGACTCTGCTGGAAACACCGGTGGATGAAAAAGACCGGTTTGCCTCTGAGCCCAGAGTGCTTGCCCTGGCTCCAACCCGTGAATTGGCGATGCAGATTGCCAAGGACGCAGAGCAGCTGTGCCAGTACACCGGCCACAATGTGGTTACCGTGGTGGGCGGTATGAACTACGACAAGCAACGCGAGCAGTTGCAGAACGAGATTGTCGACATTCTGGTGGCAACCCCGGGCCGGTTGATCGACTTTTTGGGCTCCCAGGACGTGTTTCTGGACCAGATCGACATCCTGATCCTGGATGAAGCAGACCGCATGCTGGATATGGGCTTCATCCCTGACGTCAAACGAATTATCCGCAAGTGCACCAGCAAAGAAGATCGCCAAACCCTGCTGTTCAGCGCCACCTTCAACCAGGACGTTCTGAACCTGGCGTCCATGTGGACCCAAAACGCAGAGTTTGTTGAGATCGAGCCGGAGCAGAAAACCGCCGAACGGGTAGAGCAGACCGTGTATCTGGTGTCTGACGACGACAAACTGCCGGTGCTGGTGAACTACCTCAAACGTCCGGAAGTTGAGAAGGCCATTGTGTTTGCCAATCGTCGTGACCAGTGCCGGGATCTTGAGGAGGATCTGAAGAATCAGGGCGTGAAGGTGTCCCTGATGTCTGGTGAGATCGCCCAGAACAAACGGTTGAAAACCCTGGACCAGTTCAAAAAGGGGCAGATCCAGGTGCTGGTGGCTACCGATGTGGCAGGCCGGGGCATTCACGTGAATGGCGTTACCCACGTGTTCAACTACAACCTGCCTGAGAACGCCGAGGATTACGTACACCGGATTGGTCGTACCGGGCGCGCAGGCAAGACCGGTGTTTCCGTCAGCTTTGCCGGGGAAGACGACTCTTTTGCCTTACCGGAGATCGAGAAGTACATCAGCCAGAAGCTGAAAACCGCGGTGCCAGACGAAGACTTGATGGCCACCATGGATAACCCGCCGATCACGCGCAAGCGCGGTGGTCGCCGCCCCCAGAGCGGCCGCGGGCCGGCAGGGCGTGGCGGTTCGCGGCCCCGGCGCAACTGAGTCGCGTTGGTACAGGGCGATTTAGGGTGATGGAGACCAGGTTATGCTGATCGTTGCGGACGAGAACATTCCTTTACTGGACGCGTTCTTCGGTGATATTGGAGAAATACGCCGGGTTACAGGGCGAACACTGAGTCGTGAGCAGGTGCAGGATGCGGATATCCTGCTGGTTCGTTCGGTGACCCGTGTTAACCGGGAGTTGCTTGAAGGCAGCCGGGTTCGTTTTGTGGGTACTGCGACCATTGGCACAGACCATATTGACCTGGAGTGGTTGCAGGCGAGGGGTATCGGCTTTGCCGCCGCCCCCGGATGCAACGCCACCAGTGTGGCCGAATACGTGTTGTCGGTGGTATCGCTGTTTGCTGAGCGACGGGGGCTGGACGATTGGACATCCCTGACGGTTGGTATCGTTGGCGTTGGTAATGTCGGTGGTCAGCTGGCTCAATGCCTGGAGCGCCTTGGTTTTGAGGTGCGCCTGTGTGACCCGCCGAGGCAGGAACGGGAACCCGGTGCTGAGCTGCCCTTTGTCAGTCTGGCTGAGGCGCTGGAGTGTGACGTGGTTACCCTGCATACGCCATTAACCCGCCATCAGCCCCACGCCACCTGGCACATGGTGTCTGACCCGGAGCTGGCGTTGATCGGCGCCGATCAACTGCTGATCAACGGTGGTAGGGGAGAAGTTGTTGATTCCGAGGCCTTGATGCGCAGACTGGAACAGGCTGATGCACCGCTGGTGGCCCTGGATGTCTGGGAGCATGAGCCTGGGATACGTCCCGATCTTGTGGACAAGGTATGGCTCGCGACGCCCCATATTGCCGGGTACAGCCTGGAAGGCAAGATGCAGGGCACGGAAATGGTTTATCGGGCGCTGTGTCAGTTCCTGGGCCTGCCCATACGCAAGAAAGCAGGCCAGTTTTTACCTGAACCAGCGGTCAGCAAAGTCTCGTTTACCAGTTCAGCCGAGGAAGATGAGGCCATTCGTACGGCACTGCGGGTCTGTTATGACCCAAGGCGGGATGATGCCAGGCTGAGACTGGCCATGCGGGGAAATCCGGAGCAACGGGCGGTGGCGTTTGACCGCCTGCGCCGGGACTATCCGGTGCGCCGGGAGTGCTCCAGCCTGAAGGTTCAGCTCAAAGGGACCAGTAAATCGCTCCAGGACGGTTTCCGTGCGCTGGGCTGCAAACTCAAGATCTGATCAACATTACCTGATTGCACATGCAAAGGGGGCGCCGATAGCGCCCCCTTTTGTTTTCTGTCAAACCCTGGCGTTCTGCAGAGCTGCGATGCGATCTTCCAGTGGTGGGTGAGTCATGAACAAGGCTGCCAGGCCGGCCCGGGCGCCGCGATTAATGCCGAAGGCCTGGAGGGTATCGGGCATTTGATCCGGCACTTCACTCTCCTGCTTCAGGCGAGCCAGCGCGCTGATCATCGCTCCGGTACCGGCAAGCTGAGCTCCAGCGATGTCAGCCCGGAACTCCCGGCGGCGGGAGAACCAGAACACAATGGTGCTAGCCAGTATGCCCAGGACAATCTCGGCCGCGATACTGACGACAAAAAAGCCGATGCCATGGCCATTTTCGTTCTTGAACACCACCCGGTCGACGAAGGAGCCGATGACCCGGGAGGCGAAAATCACAAAGGTGTTCACCACACCCTGGATCAGCGCCAGTGTGACCATGTCGCCGTTGGCCACATGGCCAATCTCATGGCCCAGTACGGCCCGGATCTCATCCTTGTTGAAGCGGTGCAGCAGCCCCTCGCTAACGGCTACCAGTGAGTCGTTCTTGTTCCAGCCGGTGGCAAAAGCGTTGGACTGGGAGGCAGGGAAAATCGCGACTTCAGGCATGCCGATGCCCGCTTTCTTTGACAGCTCTGCCACCGTGTCCACCAGCCAGCGTTCGGCCGGAGTTCTGGGGGAGTCGATAACCCGGGCTTTGGTGCTCCACTTGGCCATGGGTTTGGAAATCAGCAGCGAGATGATGGCACCCGCAAAGCCGAATACGGCCGCAAACGCCAGGAGCGAACCGTAATTGATGCCCTGTTGGGCCAGGTAGCTGTCAACGCCCAGCAGGCGCAAGGTAAAACTTGCGACCAGGATGACCGCCAGGTTGGTGGCCAGAAACAACAAAATCCGCATAGTCTATTCCCGTGTTAACGTTCCCTGAAACTGGTTGCCTTTCTGACCGATATATGTGGTCCGGGTTCACGCCTTCAAGAGTCTTACCTGGATTTAATGCACGCTCCCCGCGCCGGTATCCAGGAAGAAGGAGGACTGAACGGCCAGGCTGATACGGCTGGAGCTGCCACTCTTGAGGGCCGATCTCAGCAGGTGGATATAGGTTGAAAGGTCTTTCTGTACAGACGGTGGCAGTTCCGCTTCAGCGCTGGAGGCATTCAACTCCCGGATCAACGCCTGGGGTGCGGGGGCGCTGAGGCGCACAAAGGCTTCGCGGGTCAGTACCGCCTGATCCAGGGCTTCCTGCCGAATCGTGTCAACGTAGCGCAGCAAACCCTCTTCCGAAAGCCACAGGAGCGCGCCGAAGCAAGCCATGTGCCGTTTGCTGTGCAGGCCGAATTCGTCGGGCTCGTCCGGCCCGGCGATGTCTTCGACGAACAGGTTAATCCGTCTCGGAAACGCAGCATAAAGCTGGATCAACGCAATTGCGACGTCCTTGTAGAACTCCTCGACGTGTATGTCGGCCATATCAGCTCCGGTTACTGGCGGTAATGCTCCAGGAAATTGCCCAGTCGGCCCATGGCGTCTGCCAGGGTATCCTCCCGGGGGAGGAAGACCACCCGCAGATGCTGTTTGTCATCAATGTTGAAGGCGGAGCCTTGTACCAGCAGGATTTTCTCCTGCAGCAGAAGGTCGAGTACCAGCTTTTCATCGTTGACCACCGGGAAGTGCTTTGGGTCCAGCCTTGGGAACAGGTACAGGGCGCCCTGGGGTTTAACACAAGTGACGCCGGGAATGTCGTTGAGCATGCGCCAGGCAGTTTCTCTCTGTTCGTACAGCCGGCCGCCAGGTGCTACCAGATCGTTGATGGACTGGTAGCCACCCAGGGACGTCTGGATGGCCAGCTGTGCCGGCACGTTGGCACACAGGCGCATGTTGGAGAGCATCTCGATGCCCTCGATCAGGTCCCGGGCACGGTGTTTGGCACCGCTGATGATCATCCAGCCGGATCGGTAGCCGGCTGCCCGGTAGTTCTTCGACAGTCCGTTATAGGTGAAGAACAGCACGTCGTCGGCCAGTGAGGCAATGGAAGTGTGCTGGGTGCCGTCATACAGGATCTTGTCGTAGATCTCGTCCGAGAGAATGATCAGGTTGTGCTGGCGGGCCAGCTCGATGACCTGCTGCAATAGCTCTTCCGAATAGACGGCACCGGTGGGGTTGTTGGGGTTGATCAACACAATGGCCCGGGTACGTCGGGTGATCTTTTTCTTGATGTCATCAATGTCCGGAAACCAACCCTGTTGCTCGTCGCACCGGTAATGCACCGGCTTGCCGCTGGAGAGGGTGACAGCGGCGGTCCAGAGCGGGTAATCCGGTGCCGGAATCAGCACTTCATCGCCGGTGTTCAGCAGTGCCTGCATCGACATGACGATCAGCTCACTGACGCCGTTGCCCAGGAAAATGTCGTCAATATCGACCTTGGCAATGCCCCGTTGCTGGCAGTAATGCATCACGGCCTTTCGTGCAGAGAAAAGCCCCTTGGACTCCACGTATCCCTGGGCCTGGTGCATGTTGTAGATAACGTCTTGCTGGATCTCTTCCGGCACGTCAAGCTCAAACGCTGCCGGGTTGCCAATGTTGAGTTTGAGAACCCGATGGCCCTCTTCTTCAAGGCGACGCGCCTCACGCAGAACCACGCCACGAATTTCATAACACACATTGTCGAGCTTGGCGGATTTGAAATAGTTCTGCATGGGTCGCTGGCGTCCTTAACAAACAGTCTGAAAGAGGTTCCGGTAAACGGAAGCATCCTATTCTAGCGGAGGGGAGCCCCGGGGCAACAGGGGCAAATGTGTTGAATTGTGGGCAAATACGGATAGTTTGCGGCGGTTTTTGAAAGTGAACTCTGGATCACTGGCCCGTTAAGACTTTTTTGAGTGTGGCTTTACAAAATTATATTGTGCACAATATAAAATCATGCAAATCATCGACAGGAGTAAACGTATGTCTGGCGAATCCATTTACGATTTCAGTGTTCGTGACATTAAGGGCAATGAAGCCTCCATGGCGGATTACAAGGGAAAGGTCTTGCTGATTGTGAACACCGCGTCAAAGTGTGGCTTCACACCTCAATTTGAGGGCTTGCAAGCGCTGCATGAGGAACTCGGTGACCAGGGATTCGAGGTATTGGGCTTTCCCTGTAACCAGTTCATGAATCAGGATCCCGCAAATGAGGATGCCATCAGTCAGTTCTGTTCCCTGAATTACGGTGTCAGCTTCCCGATGTTTGCCAAGGTTGATGTGAACGGGGATGGCGCGCATCCGCTGTTCCAGTTTTTGAAGCGGGAAGCGAAGGGGCTGATGGGTTCTGAGAAGGTAAAGTGGAACTTTACCAAGTTTCTGGTCAACCGCGACGGGCAGGTAATCCGCCGTTACGCACCCACAGCGAAACCCGCTGACATTCGTGCTGATATCGAGAAGCTGCTCTGACATGAACGGTGATGATCAGAGGCTGGCGCTCGATAACCAGATCTGCTTTGCCCTCTATGCCCTCAATCGGGCCGTCACAGCGCGGTATCGTCCCGTGCTGGCGGAACTGGGACTGACCTATCCGCAGTATCTGGTGATGCTGGCTCTCTGGGAGCATGGCCCGGTTGGCGAGGCCGCCCGGGTATCGGATATAGGCGCCCGGTTGCGCCTGGACAGTGGCACTCTCACGCCGCTTTTGAAGCGGCTGGAGGAGCGCGGCCTGCTCATCCGGCGCCGGCAGGCAAGTGACGAGCGGGTTGTTCGCCTTAGCCTGACAGGCGACGGCTGGCGGTTACGGGAACAGGCTCGCGGGGTGCCAGGGCAATTGATGTGCGGCCTGGATGTGGCGCCGGAACGGTTGGTCGCCCTTCGGCAGGAGCTCAGAAGTCTGCTTGAGGTTCTGGAGCGTTCGGGGCCCAGCGATTGATAACGGCCCTGAGCTCCTCACGCTTGTAGGGTTTGGTGATGTAATCGTTCATTCCGGCTTCCAGGCAATCCTCCCGATCACCCTGCATAACATTGGCGGTCACCGCAATAATCGGCAAGTTTTGCCATTCCGGGTTGCGCCTGATGGCCCGGGTTGCCTCATAACCATCCATAACGGGCATCTGGCAATCCATAAGAACCAGGTCGTAACGGCGCTTTTGCAACGCCTCCAATGCCCTCTGGCCATTCTCTGCATGGTCTACCCGATGGCCCAGCTTTTTCAGCAGGCTGCTGGCGACCAGCTGATTGACCTGATTATCCTCGACCAACAGCAGGGTGAGTTGGTTCTCGGTTCTCGCGGCCCTGGTTGATTGATCCAGCGGTTGTGAACTTCCGCTGTCCGGCAATCCTGCGGCGGCGCAGAGGCAGTGGTAGAGTTCGGTGCGTCTGAGCGGCAGCGGCAGAATAAACTGACCGGGACGGCGGGAACTGATTGAGCCAGTGCTGTCTGCCAGGATAACGCCCATTCCCTGCCAGTCATCGGCAAAGGCCTTGCACTCTTCGTCGCCTGGCTCTGCGGCCACCAGCAAGATGCCCTTTGGATGACGGCTGGCGCTTCTGACCGGGATAGCCCAGGCTCGCAGTTGTGATTCAATCGCCAGCCGGTGCGGGTGATCCTGCGGTATGGCCATGGCAACACCTGTTTCGCACAGCCGGGTGGCAGCGGCTTCTGGCAGGGTCGGGTGTGCGGGTTCATGTACCGGCAGGGGCAGGGTGACGGTGAAATGAGTACCGGCGCCCTCGCTGGAATCCACCAGTATCTGCCCGTGCATACGTTCCACCAGTTGGCGGCACAGCGTCAGGCCAAGACCGGTGCCGCCGTACAGCCGGGTGGTGTCGGTGTCGGCCTGCGAAAACGGCGAGAAGATCCGGTGCAAGCCTTCTTTGGACATGCCTATGCCGCTATCAATAACCTCCACGCGAAGACTTCCACCGGAGTAGGTGGTGCGCACCCTGACATGGCCATCGTCGGTAAACTTGACCGCGTTACTGAGCAGATTATTGAGGATCTGGCGCGTGCGCGTCGGGTCGCCCAGAAACTGCTCGGGTAGCATAGGGTCGGTTTCATTGACCAGATTGATGTGTTTGCGGCGAGCCTGTTGGGCGTGAAGCGTTGAGCATTCCTCTACCAGGTCGCGAACGCTGAACGGAATATTCTCGAGATTGAGTTTTCCGGCTTCGACCTTGGAGATGTCAAGAATGTCGTTGAGCAGGCCAAGCAGGCTCTCACCGGCGTTCAATGCAATCTCCAGGCGGTTTCTCTGGCCAGCGTCCTGTTCACTTTCCAGCGCCAGCCCGAGCATTCCCAGCACCCCGTTCAGGGGGGTGCGGATCTCATGGCTCATGCTGGCCAGGAAGTTGGCTCGTGCCCGGGCCCGTCGCACCGCGTCTTCCTTGGCACGAACCAACGCCCGATTACCCCGTTGCAAGGCCTGATTCTTTTCCGAAATCTCCCGTGTTCGATCTTCAACTTCCTGCTCCAGCTGGCTGGAGTAGTTTTTCATGGCGCTTTCGGCTGCCCTCAACTGGGCCACGCTGCCTTCCATGTGTTCAAGGTGCTGGTTGATGATGCCAACCATGGTGCCGATTTCGTCAAAACGATGGTTGGCAGGCACCGGCAGCCGGACTTTTTCCGGGGTGCTGGCCCTGACCCGACTCAATGCTTCAATCACGTTGAGCATGGGGCGGGTCAGCACGAAATAGAAAATGCCAAGCAGCGCAACCGACAGCACCAGGCTCTTGAACAGTCCAATGACGAATGTGTTGACTGCCCGCTGCAGGAACTGCCAGCCGTAGTGCCAGGTATCGATGGTGACAACCAGATGGCCCAATGGCAGGTCCTGTAACTGGGGTACCTGGAGTTCTGTGCTGAAGACACTGCTGGAACCGAACAGCAGATCGCTGATCCAGCGGTATCGGGAGATCGGGCTACTTTGGCTGGCGGCCGACATGGTCTGGCCATCACTGTCCACAATCCGCGCATCTATGGTCGCCGGGTGGCGTAACAGGCCATCCAGCAGTTCCTCGGCCAGCCTCACGTCGATATTGTAGGCAATCTGGGACGCTGGACTGTTACTGATCTCGATCAGTGCCCGTATGTCCTGTTCCATGGCGTCTTTCGCCGAGAAATAGTCGAGGGTGATCTGAATCAGGTTCAGAATCAGGCCAAGAGCCATGGCCACCAGTACGGTGTCGCGGGTAAGGCGGTAGGAAAGTCTGTGCCGGAAGCTCTTTAACACGGTGAATGGTCGTCCCTGTGGCTGGTCAATGGGGTAAAGCGTGTTCCTCAGTCGTCGTAATCAGCCTTTTTCTTCCAGGTGCCATCATCCTGCAAGAAGTTATCCCATTCCCGGTCGAGCTTTGAGTGGCTCTCGGTTTGTGTGGTGCCGTCGGCCATACCGGCTTCAAGCTCCTTGATGCGTGTTCTGAAGCTCTTGACGGCTTTCATGGCCAGCGGATTATCTTTGGATTTACCCATTTCCGTGCTGGCCAGGTGGTATGCATGGATAGCCTTGCGGATCTGGTTCTGCCGGATATGGTCCCGGGCCTGGAAAACGTGCAGGTCGGCGTGGGTCTTGTGCACCAGAAACAGCACATGCTTCAGGTGCTTTTTGGCGCTGGCGGTGTCGAGCCGGCCGGCTTTGTGCATGGCCTCAATCATTTTGAACAGGCTTTGAAGCAGTTCTTTGACGTAGGTTGCTTTCTCGGGGGAGTCGATTCTGACCGATGCCCGGTTATCATTGTTCTCCAGTACCTGTTTCCTGGTCTGTTTGATGGTGTCGAGCCATTCGCTGACCGGTTGCTCGGACTTAAGCGCGACCAGATCGTGACAGGATTCCTCCATGCGCTTGAGCAGCAGCAGCTTGAGGTCGGGAGACAGGTACTGGGCCGGAATCTCCGAGAACAGGCGGTAGGCGCGATTGTATTCGTCTTCCCGGGCGGTCATCTTGCGAACCCGCTCAATCCGCGCCTTTTCACGCATCTGACTGATAACGATAATGACCAGTGAGACGGTGACGATCGCCGCGAGCAGCAGCACAATGGTGGTGGTATCCATGGTGTCGGTAATGGCTCCGGATTACAGTGAACGGACCGCCTTTGGGGGCGCGCCTCTAATTGTCAGATATTATTGGGTAACGCCCTGAAAGCCTAGCAGAAATCTGGGCAATCGTCCGTTTCCGGTTGTAAGTACAGGAAATACTTCATTCATTTAATGAATTGTGGGTTTCCTGTATATTGGTCTGGTGAATGTGTGGGCGGGCCAGACCGGTGCCGCCACTCTGCTTTCCAGGATTTTTTGCATGGACATTTCCCGGGTAGATCTCAATCTGCTTGTATACCTTGACGTGCTGCTGCGTGAACGCAATGTCACCAAGGCCGCCAATCATCTGGGCATCACCCAGCCTGCTATGAGCAACGGTTTGCGCCGGTTACGGGATCTGTTTGGCGACCCGTTGCTGGTGCGTACCAGTGAAGGCATGACAGCCACGGAGCGGGCCCGGGAACTGCAGCCGTTGGTCCGTGGCATTCTGTCGGACATTGAACAGGCGGTGCAGGAGAAAACCCCCTTTGCTGCCCAGGAGAGCCAGCGGGTATTCCGTATCATGGCCAGTGACTACGCGGAATCCTGTCTGATGCCCAGGGTGTTGCGGCGGATTCGCCAGGAGGCGCCCCACGTTACCCTGGACGTGCTGACCCCCAGCGACGTGAGCTTTCTGGATGTGGAGCAGGGCCGGCTGGATATGGCCATCAACCGTTTCGACAAGATTCCTCAATCGTTCCACCAGAAAACCTTGTGGATCGAGTATTTTGCCTGCCTGATGAATGCCCGTAATCCCATTCTTAAAGAGCCGTTTACCCTGGATACCTACCTGGATGCCAGCCATATCTGGGTCAGTAAAACCGGTTTTGGTGTGGGCGTGGGGGTGAACCCCAAGGATGTCCAGCGGCTGGGGTGGGTAGACGAAGCCTTGGGGCGAATGGGCCGCAAGCGGCAGATCTCGGTTTTCACCCGGCATTATCAGGTGGCCATGTTGCTGGCGGAGCAGCATGACCTGATTGCCACTCTGCCATCTCGCGCGGCCTGGTTGCAGAAAGACAACCCGAACCTGGTGGTGAAGGTGCCACCGTTCGAGATTCCGCCGTTCGAGCTGAAAATGGCCTGGAGTCCATTACTGCAGCACAACAGCGATCATCAATGGTTGCGTAAGCTGATTGCCGAGGTGGCGGAAGAAGTGGACGAGGAGTTTGCACCCTTCGGTGCCAGATTTGAGTCGCCACAAGCTACCCCGGGGCTGCATTCAGAGCGGTAGTTCCCGAAGTTCCAGCGAGCCCCGGCTAGCATCCCACATGCGCTGGAAGGCTTCCTCCATGAGCTTGACCCGGCCCGGGTTGGCAAAATTGGCGAAGCCTTCCGGCTTATTGAAATCGTGGCGGTACAGTACACCCTCACGGTCTGCCAGCAGGAACGGCTGGTTTTCCATCGGATAATCGGTGTTGACCAACCGCAGCTCAATCCGGCTGGTGAGCCGGCGCATCAGCTCTACCAGTTGGTGCCGGCGTTTAACCAACGGCTTGTCATCGTGAATCAGGATGCGCACTTCGCTAAGCCGGTGCCGGCGAGCCACCGCAGAGATCAGTTCCCGTAACGGGTAGCGGTCGTAGAGGCCGTGATCAAGCACGTCGTCATACAGCCATATGCGTTGGCCGGCTTGGGCTACCAATGAGTCCATCAATTCCAGCATGGTGCTTTCATCGCCGAACAGCCAGCTTTCGGAATCCTCGCCAAGAATCAGTGGCTTCGCGCGTTGATCACCTGGATTACTGGCCAGTGTGGGAGCCAGGCAGCGCATATCCAGGTGGGGAATGCCAGCGTCATCATAGATATCCGAGCAGATGTGAAAGCCGAAGCGTTGGTAGAACCCGGTGGCGTGCTGCTGGGCGGAGAGTTTCAGTTCCTGGAAGCGACCAGCGGATTCGGCCAGCAGGTGTCTGAGCAGGGCATCACCAGCCCCCCGGCCACGATACTCCGGCAACACCGCCATACGACCGATGTAACCGGTTTCCTCCATTGTGGAGAAAAGGCGAGCGGTAGCCACCGGTGTGTTGCTGTCATCCACCGCCAGGTAATGGTCAGCAATCTCGTCGGTGTCGTCCCACTCCAGCTCCGGTGGCACCTGCTGTTCCTCAACGAACACCCGTTGGCGGATGTCCCTGATGGATGATGGCGCCGGTTGCCAGCTGTATTTTCGGAATCTCAGGTTCATGGCTTACTCGAAATACACCGAGCCCTGGTTGTACAGATTGGTTAGCAGGCCAAGCAAGGCCTCGTCGCCGGCAAACTCTGCCAGCGCGGCCATATTCATCCTGGCGCTGGCGCAGAGTAGTGGCGCCAGTGGCCGGGCATCGCCTTTCAGAAGGTATTGTTCGCCATCCACAAACAGGGCAGTTTCACTGTCCAGTTCATGATAGGCGAAGCGGGAACCCTCGTTCCAGCGCAGTTGCTCGCCGGCGCGGATGGCTTCAGCCAGATCTTCTGCTTCTGCAGGTTCATCCGCCGGCACCACAATTTCCAGGCTCTTGGGAGCGGTGGCGAACTGGCCAAACCACAGGGCCAGGTTGCGGCGATCACCCAGTTGTTCACGGATGATGGTGTCCAGGCGGTTGATGACCTCCGGGCCGATGGTACCGGGGTTGTCCTGTACTCGAAGGTCCGGGTCATCCAGATGCTCGGCGGCTTTTTCTTTCTGACTGAGAAAATCGGTAAAACTGGTGAGCAAGTCATCGATGGTCGGGGCACGAAAACCCACGGACAGAGTAATACAGTCGTCTTCAGCCACGCCGTGGTGGCCTATACCCGGGGGCAGGTACAGCATGTCGCCCGGGGCCAGGGTGACGGTTTCCTCGCCATCCCAGCTGCTCAGGATGCGCAGTGGGGTGCCTTCTACTCTCGGCGAGGTATGGTCACAGTGGCCGCCGAACGTCCAGCGCCGGTGGCCCTGGGCCTGCAGCAGGAAAACATCATACATGTCGTAGTGGGGGCCAACGCTGCCACCTTTCGGGGCGTAGCTGGCCATGATGTCATCCAGACGCCAGTTGGGAATGAAGCGGAAGTTGTCGAGCAGGTCGGCAATCTCCGGTACCCAGTGGTCCAGGCCCTGAACCAGTAAGGTCCAGTCCTGTTCCGGCAAGTCACTGAAGCGGTCCGGGTTGAAAGGACCGTTGTGCAGTTGCCAGGGTTTACCGGCATCGTTCTCGATCACGATGCGAGATTCTACTGCTTCCTCACAGGCTAGCCCGGCCAGTTCGTCCGGACTGACCGGACACCGGAAGCCGGGAAATGCCTGACGGATAACCAGCGGCTTCTTCTGCCAGTAGTCCCGCAGAAATTCAGAAGCTGTCAGTCCGCCAAGCATGTCCATGGTGTTGCTCCAGGTTAAATATTGCCGGCCTGTTCGACGGCATTACCAATGTAGGTATCCGGTGTCAGGGCGCGCAGTTCGGCCTTGGCGTGCTCCGGAATATCCAGTGTTTCGACGAAATTCTTGATGACTTCCGGGCTCATGGCTTTGCCACGGGTCAAGTCTTTGAGCTTTTCGTAGGGTTTTTCGATGTTGTAACGGCGCATCACGGTCTGGATCGGCTCGGCCAGCACTTCCCAGGCGTTGTTCAGGTCTTCGTTGAGGCGGGCCGGGTTGATTTCCAGTTTGCCCAGGCCCTTCAGGGTAGCCTCATAGGCAATCAGGCTGTGAGCAAAGCCCACGCCCAGATTACGCAGCACTGTGGAGTCGGTCAGGTCACGCTGCCAGCGGGAGATTGGCAGCTTGGCAGACAGGTGGCTGAAGAGCGCGTTGGCGATGCCCAGGTTGCCCTCGGAGTTCTCGAAGTCGATGGGGTTTACCTTGTGGGGCATGGTGGAGGAGCCAATCTCGCCGGCCACTGTCTTCTGTTTGAAGTAGCCCAGGGAGATGTAACCCCAGATGTCCCGGTCCAGATCGATCAGGATGGTATTGAAGCGGGCAATGGCGTCATACAGTTCGGCGATGTAGTCGTGGGGCTCGATCTGAGTGGTGTACGGGTTCCAGTCCAGGCCCAGGCTCTCAATGAACTCTTCGGCGTTGGCTGCCCAGTCCACATCCGGATAGGCGGACAGATGGGCGTTGTAGTTGCCGACCGCACCGTTGATCTTGCCCATGATTTCCACTTCGCGGATTTGCATCAACTGGCGGCGCAGGCGATACACTACGTTGGCCAGTTCCTTGCCGACGGTGGTGGGAGACGCGGTTTGTCCGTGGGTGCGAGACAGCATGGGCTGTTCGGCATGTTCCTTGGCCAACTCGGCCAGTTTGTCGACGACTTTGTCCATAGCCGGCAACAGGCCGTGGTCCAGGCCTTCGCGCAGCATCAGCCCGTGAGACAGGTTATTGATGTCTTCGGAAGTGCAGGCAAAGTGAACGAATTCGGTCACCGCGTGCAGTTCGGGCACATCGGCTATCTTTTCTTTGATCAGGTACTCGACCGCTTTGACATCGTGGTTGGTGGTGCGTTCGATGTCCTTGATGCGCTCGGCGTCAGCCAGGCTGAATTCGCTGACCATTTTGTCCAGGAAGGCGTTGGCTTCGTCGGAGAATGCTGGCACTTCGGTAATGGCCGGGTGAGCGGCCAGTTTCTGCAACCAGCGGATTTCGACAGTTACCCGGTTACGGATCAGGCCGTATTCACTGAAGATGCTGCGAAATACGCTGACTTTACTGCCGTAGCGACCATCGACCGGGGAAATGGCGGTCAGGGCGGTGAGTTCCATCGAAAACCTCTCAGTTCATCAAAGAAAAATCGGATCGGGAATATTAAGAAGGCGCTAATGATACACCAGAGGGCGCTGCGAATCAGCGCAGCAACTCCCGGGCGTGCATGATGACCTTTTTGCGTTTGAAGATCAGCTGCCAGCGGTGGCCGCCGCTCTGACGCCAGAGCACTGCCGAGCGGATACCAGCCAGCAACAGGGCGCGGACCTTCGCTGCATTTTCTTCCCGCTGCAGCACCTGGGGGTTGCCGCTGACCTGAATGCGTAGGCGGAACGTGCTGATGGTGTCTGTGTAAATGGACGCCAGATTGCCGATCAGGTTGCTGTGGGTGTATCCGAAGTGGCTGGCGGTATGCCGTGCCTGTTCAATCCGGCTGCCAATCACATCGAGCATGTCGCCGTCGCGTTTGAGTTTGGACTCGAGATGAACGAGGTTCAGCACGTATCGCAATATCTCGACGTCCTGTGGGCGGCTCTGTTGCGCCAGTGAGGTAGACAGGGCCTCCAGGCCTTCACGGATGTCGGACAATTCGCCCCCGTAAACATCCAGGGTGGACGCTGGATCGGTGGCGAACAGAGAGCGTATGCAGGTTTCCAGGGACTCGTCGCTACAGCTCCCATTATGGGCAATCTGCCGCACCAGTGCTGCTGCCTGGAACAGGCCAGCCAACGCCAGGGTCTGGTCGTGCAGGGATTTGCTCATGCGCGGGCCCCTGCATCGACAGTTAGCTCCAGCCGTGATGGCAGCGCTTCGCCATCCCGCCAGGTGTGTTCGATCACGCCGCCGCCCAGGCAGACATCGCCCTGATAGAACACCACGGACTGGCCGGGTGTGACGGCTCGCTGGGCATCGTCAAAGACCACTTTGACGCCGCCTTCGATAACGGTCACTTCGCAGTCCTGGTCTGGCTGGCGATAGCGGGTTTTTGCTTTGCAGCGGAAGCTCCGGGTGGGCGGCTCACCAGCCACCCAGTCAATGGCACCAGACACCAGGCCGCGGGAAAACAGCAGTGGGTGGTTCTTGCCCTGAACGGCAATCAGTACATTGCGGGACAGGTTTTTTTCAGCCACATACCAGGGCTCGTCGCCAAATTCCGCGAGGCCGCCGATACCCAGCCCCTGGCGCTGGCCAATGGTGTGATACATCAGGCCCTGATGTTTGCCGATCACTTTGCCTTCCGGTGTTTCGATGTCGCCGGGCTGGGCCGGCAGGTACTGCTTCAGGAAGTCGGTGAACTTGCGCTCGCCGATGAAGCAGATACCGGTAGAATCTTTTTTGTCGTGGGTAACAAAGCCTTGTTCCTCGGCAATACGGCGAACTTCCGGTTTTTCCAGCTCTCCTACCGGGAACAAGGTGCGCGCAATACGGTCACCAGACACCGCGTGCAGGAAGTAGCTCTGATCCTTGTTGGGGTCCAGACCCTTCAGCAGTTGAGCCTTTCCAGTGCCGTCATTAAGAGGGCGCTGGCGGGTGTAGTGGCCGGTAGCGATGTAGTCGGCGCCCAGGGTGACGGCATAATCCAGAAATGCCCGGAATTTAACTTCCTTGTTGCACAGGATGTCCGGGTTGGGGGTGCGCCCTGCGCTGTATTCTGACAGAAAGTGCTCAAACACCCGGTCCCAGTATTCAGCCGCAAAACTGGCGGTGTGCAGCTTGATACCAATGGCATCCGCCACTGCCTGGGCATCGGCGAGGTCGGTCATGGCGGTGCAGTACTCAGTACCGTCGTCTTCATCCCAGTTTTTCATGAACAGGCCTTCCACCTGGTAGCCCTGGTCTTTCAGAAGCCAGGCGGCAACAGAGGAGTCCACGCCACCGGACATGCCGACAATCACGCGGGTGTTCTTGGGAGTACTGGAGTCAGGATTCTGGATCATGAGCCTTTCGGTAGCCGGTTGAAAAGGGCGATTTTATCATCTTGTGGTGGTTACGTCTGGTCATCCACCACGACATCAAGGGGGAATTGCCGGCCATTTCGGTAATCCTCGATACAGCGCAGCACCAACGGGCTGCGGAGCTTGTCGCCGAGGCCCCGAATTTCTTCAATGCTGAGCCAGTGCGGCTGGATAATGCCGGTGTCCAGCTCCGTGGTGACCTGCTTTATCGCGCGGGCGGCGTAGCAAAAGCGGTGATAGGTAACGCCGTTGGCCGGTGCTTTATAGGTGTATACGCCCAAAAAGAACTGAGGCTCCACTTCCCAGCCGGTCTCTTCCAGGGTTTCACGGCGCACCGCATCCAGCACGGCTTCGTTTTCTTCAATGTGGCCCGCTGGTTGATTGAACACCACCTTGTCGTTGCTGATTTCCTCAACCAGCAGAAACTGACCCTGTTCGTTCTCGACCACAACGGCGACGGTGGCATGGGGTTTCCAGGTCATGGTTAACGGGGTCTCCTGTGTCTGAACGGGCGCGATTTGTGGCGGCCGGGTTTCGGTTTGCTGGTTACCGGGCTGTCGGGCAGGTGCACAGCCTCAAGCCGATACTGGCCGGGCGCGAGGTTGTCGAGCGTCCAGTCACCAATCCGGTACCGAATAAGTCTAAGGGTAGGGTAGCCAACGGCTGCTGTCATGCGCCGTACCTGGCGGTTGCGGCCTTCGGTGATGGTGAGCTCAAGCCAGCTGGTCGGAATGGTTTCCCGGTGTCGGACTGGCGGAAACCTGGGCCAGACGGTCGGTTCGTTCATTCGGCGGGCTGTGGCGGGCCGGGTTAACCCATCTTTCAGCTTAACGCCCTGACAAAGCTGCTCAATGGCCTGCTGGGAAATCTCACCCTCCACCTGTACCCAGTAGGTTTTTGGCATCTTGTTGTCGGGAGCGGCAATTCGATGTTGTAGCGGGCCGTGGTTGGTCAGCAGGAGCAAGCCTTCGGAGTCATAGTCCAGTCGGCCGGCGGGGTAGAAGCCCGGTTTCCTGATCCAGTCGGCGAGTGTTGCGCGGGGATTGTTCTGGCGTTCGTCGGTGAACTGGCTTAACACCTGAAATGGCTTGTTGAATAGAATCAGCTCCGCCATGCACGGGGTCCTGTCTCGCTAACGGGTGCTCGAAAGCGGCAAGCGTATAGGATTAACCCCTGTGAAAAAAGCATAAAAAAACGTACCTGCCAGCTGAACTGGCAGGTGAGAGTGATTGGCCAAGGCGCCTTCTCAGGCGTTAACGGCTCTGGGCGGATACCCGTCCCGGCCTGACGATTGGTCCCGGGAGGACGGCTCAGACTGCTTGCCCCCAATTTCAGAAGGCTGCTTTGCCTGGGTTTCGTCAGGAACGATATTGACGGCGTGCACCCCTTTGTCACTGGGCTTTTTCTCAAAGGTGACCGCCTGGCCAGCTTTCAGCGTTTTATAGCCGTCCATTTGCACCGAAGAGAAGTGGGCGAACAGGTCATCGCTGCAGCCGTCTTCGATGATAAAGCCGTATCCCTTGGCGTTGTTGAACCATTTGACCTTGCCTCTAGGCATGATGAACTCCCCTGTTCCTTTGCTGTCACTCTTATTATTGGAATTGCTGCCTGAGACCCGGACGGGCCGGGTCATAAATGGTGCGATTCGACATGGCAGGTGTCGCCTGCTGTTACATGCCGGTTGCACAGGTTTACATTATTTTACAATGCACCTTAACTGTCGGCCAAACCCGGGCTCGAGTCAAGGGGCAGTAGTCGCCGAATGAGTGGTTCAACAAGGTCCGGAAGCGGTATCATGTCCGTATTGATAAATAACTCACGCTTGAACCGGGCTTTCGCTTGAAAACCGGGTTGCGGGCAACCACATTTAGTCAGGAAACCGAATAACCGGTAAACAGAACCATGCGGACAATTGAGAATTCTCTACTAGTATTTAATCAGGGGGAGGACGAACAGCCCGGGCGTCATGACGGTGTTAGTGTTGCGCCCGAGAAGCCAGCTCTGAAGCGCCCGGCCCGGTATCGGGTTGTGCTCCTGAACGATGACTACACACCCATGGATTTCGTGGTGGATGTACTGATGAAGTTCTTCGGAATGAACGAAGAAAAGGCGACGCAGGTGATGCTGCTCGTCCATACGCAGGGAAAAGCCGTATGTGGGGTATATACCCGTGACATCGCGGAAACAAAGGCGGCACAGGTGAACCAGTATTCTTCGGAATGCGAGCATCCGCTCCTTTGCGAGATTGAACGTGCGGACTGATAGACGGCGGGGTGGCCCATGCTGAGCAAAGATCTTGAAATTACGCTGAATACGGCCTTCAAAAATGCCCGTGACAAGCGCCATGAATTCATGACGGTCGAGCATTTGTTGCTGGCTCTCCTCGATAACGAATCGGCGGTGGGTGTCCTCAAAGCCTGTGGTGCAGATCTCAAGCGCCTTGAAGATGAACTGGTCGAATTTGTCGACTCCACTACACCATTAATTCCAAGCACCGACAGCGAGCGTGAAACCCAGCCAACGCTGGGATTCCAGCGAGTGCTGCAGCGAGCAGTATTCCACGTCCAGTCCTCTGGCAAGAAAGAGGTAACCGGTGCCAATGTACTGGTGGCTATCTTCAGCGAGCAGGAGAGCCAGGCGGTATATGTCCTGAAGAAGCAGAGCATTGCCCGGATTGATGTGGTCAATTTCGTATCCCACGGTATCTCACGGGTTCAGGGCGCGGAAGACCAGGAGGGCGCTGACCATGCTGCCCATGAAGAGGCTGGTGAGGAAGGCTCCCAATCCAGGCCTTTGGAAAGCTATGCCACCAATCTGAATGAACAGGCCCGGCAGGGCCGTATCGACCCGTTGATTGGTCGCGAGCACGAAGTAGAGCGTGTGGTCCAGATACTGGTGCGCCGTCGCAAGAACAATCCGTTGTTGGTGGGCGAGGCCGGTGTTGGCAAGACCGCTATTGCCGAAGGGCTGGCCAAGCGTATTGTGGATGGCCAGGTGCCGGAGATCATTTCCGATGCGGTGGTGTATTCGCTGGATATGGGCGCCCTGCTGGCGGGCACCAAGTACCGGGGCGATTTTGAGAAGCGCCTGAAGGGCTTGCTGAGTGATCTGAAGAAGCAGAATCACGCCATTCTGTTTATTGACGAGATCCACACCATCATTGGTGCAGGTTCGGCCTCGGGTGGGGTGATGGATGCATCCAACCTGCTCAAGCCCATGCTGAGCTCCGGAGAGTTGCGTTGCATCGGTTCCACCACCTTCCAGGAATTTCGCGGCATCTTCGAGAAAGACAGTGCTTTGGCACGTCGCTTCCAGAAGATCGATGTGAACGAGCCGAGCGTCGAGGATACCTACCAGATTCTCAAAGGGCTTAAGCCGAGCTTCGAGAAGCACCACGACCTGAAGTACACCGACAAGGCGCTTCGGGTGGCTGCTGAGCTGGCGGACCGCTACATCACCGATAGGCATCTGCCAGACAAGGCCATCGATGTGATCGACGAAGCCGGCGCAAGGCAGCGCCTGCAACCAGAAGACAAGCGCAAGAAGACCATTGATGTTACCGACATTGAAGACGTGGTCGCGAATATCGCCCGGATTCCGCCGAAGAATGTGTCCACCAGCGACAAGGATCTGCTGCGTAACCTTGAGCGCGATCTGAAAATGGTGGTATTCGGACAAGACCCGGCCATCGAATCTCTGGCGACAGCTATCAAGCTGGCCCGTGCCGGCTTGAAAGCGCCGGAGAAACCGGAAGGTGCCTTCCTGTTTGCCGGCCCCACTGGGGTTGGTAAAACAGAAGTGACCAAACAGCTGGCGAAGGTGCTTGGCATAGAGCTTGTGCGGTTCGACATGTCCGAGTACATGGAGCGGCATACCGTGTCTCGGCTGATTGGTGCGCCTCCGGGTTATGTCGGCTATGACCAGGGTGGCCTGCTGACCGAGGCGGTTAACAAGCATCCGCATTGCGTGTTGTTATTGGATGAAATTGAAAAGGCCCATCCGGAAGTGTTCAACCTGCTGCTGCAGGTGATGGACCACGGCACCTTGACCGACAACAATGGTCGGAAGGCCGATTTCCGTCACGTGATTCTGGTGATGACCACCAACGCCGGTGCTGAGAGTATGGCTCGCCGTTCCATTGGCTTCAGCGAGCAGGACCACAGCACCGATGGCATGGAAGTGATCACCAAGACCTTTACGCCGGAGTTCCGTAACCGCCTGGACGGCATTATCCAGTTTGCCGACCTGCAGAAGGAAACCATCACCCACGTGGTCGACAAGTTCCTGACCGAACTTCAGGCCCAGCTGGATGAGAAGCACGTGGTGCTGCACGTGGACCATGCGGCTAAATCCTGGCTGGCAGAGAAGGGCTACGATGTCACCATGGGAGCCAGACCGATGGCTCGCCTGATCCAGGACAAGATCAAGCGGCCGCTGGCGGAGCAGATTCTGTTTGGCCGGTTGTCGGAGAAGGGCGGAGACGTGTTCATTCAATTGAAGGACGATGAGCTGGTCTTTGACTATGAGGACGAGCCAGCCGAAGCGGTCTGACCGCAATCGTTGGTAATGGAAGCCGCTGTCGGGCTATGCCCGGCAGCGGTTTTTTGTGGTGCGCCGTGACGGGCGCTGTCTTGGTGCAGGTGGCGCTGGCTGTTAACCGGTTGAAATATAGGCTGATTGAAAGCAAAAATGCCCCGGGCGATGTCCGAGGCATTTGTGGGCCTGCTAAGAAGCTATGTAAATTGAGTTTTTACACAGCCTCCAAAAGCGGGGCTTTTCAGATGTCACTGAAGCATTAACGGGCGCGGTACACAATGCGGCCCTTGCTCAGGTCATAGGGAGTCAGCTCGACCTTGACCTTGTCGCCAGTCAGGATGCGGATGTAGTTCTTGCGCATTTTTCCTGAGATGTGAGCGGTTACAACGTGACCGTTGGCCAGCTCAACGCGGAACATGGTGTTGGGAAGGGTGTCGATAATAACCCCTTCCATTTCAATGACATCTGATTTCGCCATTCAGTAAAAACCTCGTTCGGGAATGCTTTCGGTGATTTTAAATTGCGCAATTCTGCCTGATTTCTTAACGTTTGGCAAAAATCAGTCCAATTGCATCTCTCGCCAGTGGCCGTCGCGCAGGGCTTCAATCGGAGTAAAGCGGGTTTTGTAGTTCATTTTCCGGCATTCTTTGATCCAGTACCCCAGATAAAGATGGGGCAATTCCCGCCGGCGGGCTTCTTCAATTTGCCAGAGCACGGCAAAGGTTCCCAGGCTTCGGTGTTCCAGTTCCGGGGCGAATATGGTGTAGATGGCCGACAGGCCATCGTCCAGCAGATCCACTGCGGCCAGCCCCACCAGTTCACTGTCCAGGGAAATCTCCAGGAACCAGGAGTCTGTTGCACCCTCTACCAGAAACGACATGAACTGCTCCCGGGAGGGTGGGTACATGTCCCCGTCCTTATGGCGTTCCTCTATATAGTGGGCATAGAGGCGATAGTAGCGCTCGCTGAAGGCGGCTGGCACCAGTCTGCAGCTGAGGTCCTCGTTCTTGCGCAGCACCCGCCGTTGATTGCGATCAGGCTTGAATTCATCCACTTTCAGGCGAACAGGCACACAGGCGTTGCAGTCTTCGCAGTGGGGGCGGTAGTAATGTGAGCCGCTGCGACGAAAGCCAAGGGCCGTCAACTGGCTGTAGAGTTTTTTGTCGATGTGGGCCCGTGGGTCCACAAACATGGTGGTGGCTTCGCGGTCTGGCAGGTAGCTGCAATCATGGGCTGGTGTTGCAAAGAAAACCAGGGTTCTGAGGTTGCTCATTCATGCCTCCGGGCCGGGCCAGCGCCAGGTAAATGTCCAGTCTGGCTGATCTGCTTTCCGATCCACACATGCCCTGAGTATAGATAAAAATTCCGCCCGCGGGATAGCCCTGGCACCCATGCTCAGCAGGTGGCTGCTCTCAACCTGGCAGTCCATCATCTGGTAGTCCCAGGCTGCCAGTTGGTTGGCAAGGTGCACCATTAGCACCTTGGAGGCATTGGTCTCCAGAGAAAACATCGACTCACCGAAGAAGCATCGCCCCAGCGCCAGGCCGTACATGCCGCCAGCCAGCTCGCCCTGTTGATTCCAGATTTCAATGGAGTGGGCGATGGCTTGCCGGTGCAGCCTGGTGTACGCGGTGACCATGTCATCCGTAATCCAGGTGCCCTCGGCACGGGTGTTTGCGCAAAGGCGGATGATCCGGCTGAAACACTGGTCGGCGGTGACCTCGAAACGACGCTGGTTCAGGGTGCGCCGCAGGCTACGGGAGATGTGAATCTCGTTGGGGAAGAGCACGCAACGTGGGTTGGGCGACCACCAGAGGATGGGCTGGTCGTCACTGAACCAGGGAAAGATGCCGTTGCGATAAGCCAGCAACAGTCTCTCTGATGACAGGTCGCCACCCAGGGCCAGCAGGCCGTCCGGGTCATCCAGTGCTTCGTCTGCCGGGGGGAACCAGAGCTGATCCGGGTCCAGCCAGGGTAGCGACGTCATGTTGTGGTTACCTGGATCAGTCCTGTTGATCCAGGAATTTTTCAGCATCCAGGGCGGCCATGCAGCCAAATCCGGCAGAAGTAACCGCCTGGCGATACACGTGGTCAGCCACATCGCCCGCGGCAAACACGCCGGGAATGCTGGTTTGGGTTGCCATGCCGTTGAGCCCGGAATTGATGCGGATGTAACCGTTATCCATCTCGAGCTGGCCTTCAAACAGGCCGGTGTTGGGCTTGTGGCCAATGGCGATAAAGACACCGGCCAGGTCGATATCCCGGGTGTTGCCGTCTTCCGTGCTCTTGATGCGCATGCCGGTAACCCCTGTGCCATCACCGAGTACTTCGTCCAACGTGTGGTTCCAGACAATCTTCACATTGCCGTTCTGAGCTTTTTCAAACAGTTTGTCCTGAAGGATTTTTTCTGCACGCAGCTTGTCTCGACGGTGAACCAGTGTCACCTCGTCGGCAATGTTGGAAAGATACAGCGCTTCCTCCACGGCGGTATTGCCGCCGCCAATCACCGCCACCTTTTGCTTGCGGTAGAAGAACCCGTCACAGGTGGCGCAGGCAGATACGCCCTGGCCCTTGAACTTCTCCTCAGACTCAAGACCCAGGTACATGGCGGAGGCGCCGGTGGCGATGATCAGGGCGTCACAAGTGTATTCGCCTCCATCGCCTTTCAGGCGGAAGGGGCGGCTCTGCAGGTCAGTTTCGTTGATGGTGTCGTAGATGGTGTTGGTGTCAAAACGCTCAGCGTGTTTTTGCATGCGCTGCATCAACTCCGGGCCCTGAACGCCGTCGTTGTCGCCCGGCCAGTTGTCTACGTCGGTGGTGGTGGTGAGCTGACCACCCACTTCAATACCGGTAATCAGTGTCGGGTTCAGGTTGGCGCGCGCGGCGTAGACTGCAGCAGTGTAGCCGGCCGGGCCGGAGCCAAGAATGATCAGTCGGGAGTGTCGGGTTTCGCTCATGGAATGCTCGCTGGTATTTGGTATACAGGTTCAGCCCGGCGTGGCGGGCTGCTCATTTAAGAGGAAGGTGAAAGGCTAACATGAAATAGCCAGGCTGCCATTCGTTTCCAGTAATCCGGTTAATTAAGCTTTGCTATATGGGCTTTGCGGGATTATTCAAGTACTGAGACGGTGGTCAGCAACTGCCGGACCCGTTCCTTGCTTTTGCCGGACTCTCCCTGTTCAAGGCGATGTTCGGCAACAGACGGAAAGACCGCCTGAATATCGTCGGGCAGCACATGATTACGGTCTGCCATCAATGCCCAGGCTTTGGCGGCCCGGAGTAATCCGAGGCCTGCCCTCGGGGAGAGGCCGTACAGCAGTCCGGGCATGCGACGGCTTTGTTCAAGCAGCCGCTGTAGGTAGTCCAGCAGGGCCGGGCTGGCAGTGACTTCGTTCACGGCACCTTGCAGTGCCTGCAGTTGATCGTGGGGGAGGATGGCCTGGAGCCTGTCTGTGAGAGTCTTACGATCCTCACCTTCCAGCAGTTCCCGCTCGGCTTTCGGATCCGGATATCCAAGGCGCAGGCGCATCAGGAAGCGGTCAAGCTGGGATTCGGGCAACGGAAAGGTGCCGCCCTGTTCGATCGGGTTCTGGGTGGCAATCACGAAAAACGGCGAGGGCAGCGGCCGGGTTTCGCCCTCGATTGACACTTGTCGCTCTTCCATGGCCTCCAGCAGCGCACTTTGGGTGCGGGGCGACGCCCGGTTGATTTCGTCTGCCAGAACAACCTGGGCGAAGATCGGGCCCGGATGAAAAACCAGGCTGCCGGCCTGCTTGTCATACATGGAATAGCCCAGAACATCGGCGGGTAGCAGATCGTTGGTGAACTGGATACGCTGGTAACTCAGGCCCATGATCTTGGCCAGGGCGTGGGACAGGGTAGTCTTGCCCATCCCGGGAATGTCCTCGATCAGCAGGTGACCGCGGGCCAGCAATCCGCACAGGGCCAGCCGAACCTGGGTGTCCTTGCCCAGCAGTATCTTGTTGAGCTCGGTAACAACGCTATCGATCTTCTGTTTCATGCAGGTCTCAGTCCCGTACCCGTTTCAGAATGTCTTCGTAGGCATCAATGCGACGATCACGGAGATACGGCCAGATCCGCCGAACGGATTCGGTACGGTTGCGATCAAGGGTGGCTGTCAGGATGCACTCGCTGTGGTCATCCCCCCTGGCCAGGAATTCGCCCTGAGGGCCACAGATGAAGCTGTTGCCCCAGAATCGGATGCCATTACCCTGGCCGGTGGGATCCGGTTCGGTGCCAACCCGATTGGGAGCAATAACGGGCAGGTTATTGGCAACGGCATGGCCCCTTTGCACCGTAACCCAGGCTTCCAGCTGCCGGGCCTGTTCTTCGGGGTCGTCGGTGATGTCCCAACCGATGGCGGTGGGGTAGATCAGGATATCGGCACCGGCCAGTGCCATCAGGCGGGCTGCCTCCGGGTACCACTGGTCCCAGCACACCAGAACTCCGAGCTTTCCGATAGAGGTATTGATCGGGGTGAAGCCGCTGCGGCCGTCATTGAACGTGGCGTCTCCAGGCGTGAAATAGAATTTCTCGTAGAAGCCCGGGTCATCGGGGATGTGCATCTTGCGGTAGATGCCAGCCAGGCTGCCGTCGGTATCAAACACCACCGAGGTGTTGTGGTAAACGCCGTTCATACGTCGTTCGAAGATTGAGCCGACCAGCACAATCCCCAGCTCCCCGGCCAGATCTGCCAGCCGGTTGCTGGTGGGCCCGGGAATGGGTTCCGCCAGTTCAAAAATGCTTGTGTCTTCGGTCTGGCAGAAATAAAGGGTGGCGTGGAGTTCCTGCAGCACCACCAGTTGCGCGCCTCCCTTCGCGGCCTCCCGGATAAGCTTCTCGGACGTGGCGAGGCTGGCTGCCTTGTCGTCAGTACACTTTTGCTGGATGGCAGCAATTTTCAGCTGCGGGTTTTCGGGCCGGTTAGTCATAGCGTGACCACTCCTGCGGGAATCTGCATGGTGACACAGTGAAGGCTGCCGTGCTGGTGAATCAGCGGGCGGCAGTTGATCGGAACAATCTCCCGGTCAGGGAAGATCCCGGCCATGATGCGGATGGCTTCCTGATCTTGCGGTACATCGTACACAGGCAGAAGAACCGCACCATTGATGATCAGAAAGTTGGCATAGGTGGCCGGCAGGCGCTCGCCGTCTTCATCATGGATGGCATCCGGCCAGGGCAGGGCAGTCAGTTTATACGGGCTGCCATCCTTCTGCCGGAACTCCTGCAGTTCTTCTTCCATGGCCGCCAGTGCGCTGTAATGCTCATCGGCTGCGTCCGGGCAGGTAACGTAGCAGATGTGGTCGGGAGCACAGAATCGAGCCAGGGTATCGATATGGCTGTCGGTGTCGTCACCGGCCAGGTAACCGTGGTTCAGCCAGAGAACCCGATCGGCCCCCAGCAGTTCCGACAGGAGCTGTTCAATAGCCGAGCGGTCCATGGAGGGGTTTCGGGACGGCGTCAGCATACACTCGCTGGTGGTCAGGATTGTCCCCTGGCCATCGGATTCGATGGAGCCACCTTCCAGAACGAAATCCACAGACTGCAAACGATGGCCGCCAAACACGCCGGCATTCGCCAGATGCTGATTGAGGGCGTTGTCTTTCTCCCACGGAAACTTGCCACCCCAGGCGTTGAACCGGAAGTCCAGCAGGGTGAGGCCGTCGCCGGTGTTGACCGTTATCGGGCCGTGATCCCGCGCCCAGGTGTCGTTAGCGGGTGCCGGGACGGTGATCACACGCCCCGGAAGGCCGTTCTCTTCTGCGAAATGGTTCAGTTCCTGGCCGAGTTTTTGCAGCCGTGCAACGAATTCACAACTGATCACCAGATGCTCAAATCGAAGCACCTGGTGAGCAATGTTCAGGAAGACAGGTTCAACCTCGTCCATTATCCGGGCCCAGTCAGTGCCCGGATGAGGCCAGGTCAACATGACTGCACTCTGGGGCGCCCACTCCGCAGGCAACACTCGCTTGGATGTCACTGTATTCGTCACCTTGGTTCGCAAAAGCCGCCATTCTATCTGACCATTGCCGCAACGTCAGGCCATGGGCGGAGAAAATTGAACCTTTGTCCGGAGGGGGTTAGCGGTTGCGCTTGACGACGGCGTGCAGCACCCGGTCGTGTTCGAAATAGACAATAAAATCGGAGTAGTGCCACTGGCTGATCGGGGGCTCACCCACTGGGCCCTGGATATCCTGCGGAGCGCCCCAGCGGTTACGAACCGAGGCCTGGGTCATGCCGGTGGTCGGCAGGCTGACCTCGCTGCGATCGGCCTGGCTGCCAACGGGAATTGTCAGCTGTTCGGCATGCAGGTTGGTTGCCAGGCCGGCAGACATGAGGGACGCCAGTGCCACGGCGGTAATCAGGTTTCGCTTGTTCTTCATTGGGTTCTCCATTAATGCCTGGTTCCCACGAACAATTCCGCAGGACATGGATAAAACGTAATATCCCGAAAAAACGGGCAAAAGTCAGCGCTTTTTCAAAGTTTACTCTTTTTGCCGCTGCCGGATTTGCCAACGCATCACATGGCGGGCAATTTGTTGGCGGCTACTGTCGTCAAGTTGAACGAACTCGGTGTGAACCCTTGCTCCGCCCCGATCATCCACCTCGGTGCCCAGAACTTCGGCAATGGCTTGAGGTTGATAGAGTTCCGGCGGCAGGGTCATCCGTACTGCAATGCGGTCGCCTTGATTCCAGGCAGGGGTGCTGCTGAAAAAGGACAGGCCACCTTCGCTGAGAGTCACATCCTGCCAGTCTTCCGGTTGCAACGGATTTTGCTCAAAGGCGATAATGCGCGCCAGCGTGTCGAGCTTGCTGTTCATGGATTTGATCAATCCGGTCAGTAGCCGGTCACGTTCCGCCAGGCTGGCGAGGTGTGCTTTTACGTCCTGGTCCAGCCGGCGGAATTCAGCTTTGAGGCTTTCCAGTGGCGATCCATTGAACGGATCATCCTGCTCGCTGTCAGCGTTCCCGGAGAGACGGCGGATTTCAAGACCAATACGGTCCTCGATCCGGAAATACTCGCGTCGGTCGGCTTTGGCATCGGTGATCGGTGGCGTGATAGGCGAGCCTGGCATTCTGTCTCCGGCGGGCTGAAATTTTATTGGTAAAGAGTAGTTTAGCAGTTTCCCGGAGGCTCGCGAGTGATCCGGGGTACCAAACCACGACAGGCCAGAAGGTAGCGACAGGCACCTCCCCATGTTCAGACCCTTATCGTTCTATATCGGCTTGCGGTACACCGCAGCCAAGCGACGTAATCACTTTATATCCTTTATATCCCTGACCTCCATGCTCGGGCTGATGCTTGGCGTGGCGGTCCTGATCATCGTGTTGTCCGTCATGAATGGTTTTGACCGGGAATTGAAGCAGCGCATTCTGGGCATGGTGCCCCACGCCACTATTCAGGGGGCGTCGGGCCCGCTGGAAGACTGGGAAGAGATTGATCGCCGCGTACAGGAGCATCCACGGGTACTGGCGGCCGCGCCCTTTATTCAGGGCCAGGGCATGGTGACAGGCGGTGGTGATGTTCGGGGAGTGATGCTAAGCGGCATTGTGCCCGAGCAGGAAGCCACGGTATCGATCATTGAGAATCACTTCATTGAAGGCAACCTGGATGAACTCAAGCCGGGAGAATTCGGCATTATCATCGGTCGGCTGATGGCCAACAGCCTCAGGCTCCAGGTCGGAGACAAACTGACGGTTGTCCTGCCGGAAGCCTCGGTAACCCCTGCCGGCGTACTGCCGAGACTCAAACGATTTACCGTCAAAGGCATATTCAGTGTCGGTGCCGAGCTGGATGGCAACTATGCGTTGATTCATATGGATGATGCGGCCCGCCTGATGCGAACCGGCGGCCGTGCCGAGGGCGTGCGCCTGCTGGTGGATGATCTGTTTGCAGCACCGCGCGTGGTCAACCAGGTTGCGCAGGATCTGGGAGGGCGTTACTACGTATCTGACTGGACCCGTACCCACGGCAACCTGTTCCAGGCTATACGGATGGAAAAGACCATGATTGGCCTGTTGCTGATGTTCATTGTGGCCGTCGCCGCTTTCAATATTGTTTCCACCCTGGTCATGGTGGTCACCGACAAAACCGCAGACATCGCGATTTTGCGAACCATGGGGGCAACACCCGGGCGCATTATGCGAATTTTCATCATTCAGGGGGCGGTAATAGGTATCTTTGGCACCCTGATGGGAACCGCGCTCGGAATCTTCGGAGCCCTGAATATCAGTGGCTTCATTTCCTGGCTTGAGGAGCTGATGGGGCATCAATTCCTGAGTGCCGACGTCTACTTCATCAGTTACCTGCCGTCCCAATTGCAGTGGCAGGATGTGGCCATTATCAGCAGTGCCGGAATGGTGATGAGCCTGCTGGCAACGATTTACCCGGCATGGCGGGCATCCAGGGTCGAACCGGCAGAGGCGTTACGTTATGAGTGAAGTAGAAATGACGACCAGCAAGCCTTTGGTAATCGACTGCCGCCAGGTTACCCGAACCTACGACCAGGGCCCCGAGACACTGACAATTTTCTCCGACATTTCCCTGGAAGTGTCGGCAGGCGAAACTGTTGCCATCGTGGGCAGCAGTGGTGCTGGCAAAACCACGCTGCTGAACCTGCTTGGCGGCCTGGACCGGCCATCATCCGGCCAGATTCATATCTGTGGTGAGGATATTCACCGGTTGTCGGAAGCCGGCCGGGCACGTTTCCGCAATGGCCACCTTGGCTTTGTCTACCAGTTCCATCACCTGTTGCCGGAGTTCACAGCGCTGGAAAACGTGATGATGCCCTGCGCACTGGGCGGTCAGTCGCTGGCTGTGGCCAGGCAGAAAGCCGAAAAATTGCTGGACCGGGTTGGCCTGGGCAAGCGATTGAAGCATAAGCCTTCCGAGCTGTCTGGCGGTGAGCGCCAGCGGGTGGCCATTGCCCGGGCACTGGTCAACGAGCCCCAGTGTGTGTTGATGGACGAGCCAACCGGTAACCTGGACGAGCATACCGGCGAGGGTATCAGGGCTCTGATTGAGGATTTGCGAGAGCAGTCTGGCATTGCCTTTGTTATGGTCACCCACGATATGCGAATGGCGCGGAGCCTCGGCCGGGTGTTGCGACTGGAGCAAGGGCGGTTGATTCAGGAGGCCTGATTACGGGCCTTCTTGCGGGCTTTTCTTGAAAAGCGCCGAATCTGCCAGTCGGTGCGGATTTTTCGCCGCCAAAGGTACTGGATGATCAGATAGGCGCTGCAGCCCGCAGCAGTCGCCACCACAATTGACCCGACATAGAGCGGCACGCCAATCTCCATCAGGCGGCTGCTCATCCAGGACCAGGAGAGCTGGAATTCAAAAGCCAGCACGGGGCGGTCCAGAATCCAGGCGCCTACTTTGTAGTTAAAGTAGAAGATGGGCGGCATGGTCAACGGATTGCTGATCCAGACCAGGGCGACGGACAACGGCAGGTTGGCATTGATCCAGATGGCCATGCCTGCTGCCGCCGCCATTTGGAATGGCATCGGGATAAAACTGAGAAATAGCCCGATCAGGAAGGCGCGAGACACACTGTGCCGGTTGATGTGCCACAGGTTGGGTTCATGAAGGATATCGCCCAGAAAGCGCAATGATTCGATGGATTGCACTTTTTCCGGGGAAGGCAGATACCGTTTCATGAACTTCTTGGGCATAGGAAGTTCGGCCTGTTGCTTCGCAATGGATAACTTCCGGCACCCTGAGCGAGCCGGGCTAATGCACTGGAGGACAAGGATTGTCCGGTCTGTTTCATACTCACCAAACGCCTGAACACAGCGTAGTCGGCGCGCCCGGCATTGTCGCGTTCTCGTGCGGCGTTATCTTACTGTATCAACTGACGCTTTTACCACCGCCCGGGTGGCTGTTTTTGGTCGGGCTGCTGATGGTCAGTGCGTCTCTCCTGATCCGTCAGGGCACCATGCGCCGTCTGGTCAGGCTGTTGGCTCTGCTTGTGCTGGGTCTGGCCTGGGCTGGCTGGCATTCTGAAGCGCGCCTGGCGGAGCGCTTGCCGGCGGATATGGAAGGCAAGCGTCTGGAACTATCAGGGTATGTTTGTGAGCTTCCGCAGGCTGGCAGTTTCAGCAGTTTGCGCTTTAGCGTGTGTGTTGTCAGTTGGCACAGCGAAGGCCAACAGGGCGCCACACCGGTACTTCCCCGCAGAGTGCGTCTCTCCTGGTATGGCCGGAATGATCAGGCGCTGCCCGGCCATCGGCTGAGGCTGGAGGTGGTCCTTAAACGGCCGCACGGCAACCTGAATCCCGAGGGGTTTCGTTATGAGGATTGGCTGTTCAGGAAAGGTTACCGGGCAACCGGAAGCGTTCGGGCGGTTGCCCTGGACCAGGATCTTCATTGTGGCTGGCATTGCCGGTACCACGCCTGGCGTCAAACGGTTGCTGAGCAGGTTCATCGGCATTTTTCCGATGCCGGTGAATACCCATTGATTGCCTCGTTACTGATCGGCCACCGCGGTTATCTCACGGATCGGCATTGGCAAACGCTTCGGGCGACGGGCACGATTCACCTGGTGGCGATATCAGGGTTGCACTTGGGACTGGTGGCGGTTGGTGCTGGCCTGGTTGCCCGCCGCTTCACCTTGTCAGTGCCGGCGCACTGGCTGGATGAGCGGCGCAGGCGAATCGCAGGCTTTGCGCTGGTTATCCTGTGTTGCCTGTTCTATGCCCTGGTTGCGGGGTTTACCGTACCAACCCGCCGGGCCTTGATCATGGTTCTGGTTGGCGGCTGGTATCTGCTTCTGGCCCGCGAGGCCAGTGTCTGGCGACCATTCTGTTCCGCCTTGTTTCTGGTGCTGTTACTTGACCCGTTCGCGCCGCTGGATCAGGGGTTCTGGTTGTCCTTTGGTGCGGTGGCGGTCTTGCTGGCGGTATTCAGCGGGCGTCTGGCAGGCCCCGGCTGGCTCAAGGGGCTGGTGTTGGCACAGGTAGCGGTTTTTGCGGGCTTGTGGCCATTGTTGTCCGGGCTTGGGCAGAGCCAACCGCTGGCCGGTTTGGTGGCAAACCTGGTGGCGATTCCCTGGGTATCGCTGGTTGTGATGCCGGTGCTGTTCGCAGGTGCTTTGTTGGTGCTGGTGTCCGGTGGCGCGGTGACGGGTTGGGTAAGTTCGCTGCTTGATGCAGTACTGGGCCCGTTGATGGCCTGGCTGCAGTGGGTGGAGCAACTGGCTGCTCCAGTGTCCGTATTAACGCCAGAGGCATCACCCTTTTTGCTGGCATTGTTGGCGGCTGTCGTCGTTCTGCTGCTCCGTTTCCCTGACAGGGTTTTTCGCCTGATGACCGTGGCGTTAGTCGGGGCCTGGGCGGTCACGGCGGTGCTGACAAGGCCTGCCGCCATTAACCCGGAGGTGGTGGAGCCGGAAATTCGTGTCTGGGATGTGGGCCAGGGTCTGTCTGTTCTGGTGCGTGTGGGGCGCAAGGCACTGGTTTACGACACAGGGCCGGAAGTACGGGGTGTGTTTTCGGCTGTTGACTCGACACTGCTTCCGAACCTCCGGGCCCTGGGGATTAACAAACTTGATCGTCTGATAATCAGCCACGGTGACAGTGACCACGCCGGTGGCCTGGTACAGTTGGTACAAGCCGTAGAGGTGGGGCAGATACAGAGCGGTGAGCCGGAAGTCGTGGCCGGGATTCTGGACGAAGTGCCGGGGAAATCGGTAGGACAGTGTCGGTCAGAGCCGTTCGAGTGGCATGGGGTGGTGTTCGAATTCTGGCAGTCCCAAGCCGAGCGCACCGGAAACGATGCGTCCTGTGTGGTCCGGGTTCACCATCCCGCCAGTGGTTCTGACGTGCTGCTTACCGGGGATATCAGTAAACGGGTAGAGGCAGAGATGCTTGCCCCCGGCGCGGTGCCGTGGTTGCGCAAGGCAGTGGATTTCCGCTTGGTGCTTGCGCCGCACCACGGCAGCAAAACATCGTCCTCTGCACCGTGGATCGATCGTGTCGCGCCCGACTGGGTAATCTACACAGCGGGCTATCGGCATAGATACGGCCACCCCCATCCTGATGTGGTGGCCCGGTACCAGCTGGCGAATGCTCGCCCACTCAACACTGCCTGCTCCGGAGAGATCGTCATTAACTTGAGTAAGCATGGCCCGAAAATCAGTGAGCTGCGCCACACGGTTCCGTTTTGGATCCAGGGTCCGGGGCTGACCCGTGACCAATGTAAAATACCGTGACATTCCGGGTGTGGCCTGAACGGGCAGCTATGCTAAAGTAGCGCGGCTTGTAATTAATCAGGGAGATCAAGCGTGTTCGAGCTGTTGAAAGCCGGTGGCATCCTGATGGTGCCCATTGTTGCCTGTTCCATCCTGGCGCTTGCCATTGTTCTGGAGCGATTCTGGACTCTGCGAGCCTCCAGGGTAGCGCCCCCACAATCGATTAACGAACTCTGGCGCTGGATCAAGAAAAAAGAACTGAACGGGCGCAAGCTCAAGGCGCTTCAGGGCTCCTCACCGCTGGGCCGTATACTCGCTGGCGGGCTGATCAACGCCAAGCACGGCCGGGAGATCATGAAAGAGAGCATCGAGCACGAAGCCAGCCAGGTCATCCATGATCTGGAACGCTTCCTGAACCCCCTCGGCACCATTGCCACTATTACACCGCTGCTGGGCTTGCTGGGTACGGTCATCGGTATGATCAAAGTATTTGCGGAAATTCAGCTGGCGGGCGTGGGTAACGCCGGTAATCTCGCTGGCGGTATTTCGGAAGCGCTGATCACTACGGCCGCGGGCCTGAGCGTGGCTATTCCCGCCCTGATTTGTCATCGCTACTTCATTCGTCGCGTTGATGAGCTGGTCGTTAACATGGAGCAGGAAGCCATCAAGCTGGTGGAAGTGGTTCATGGCGACCGTGAAATCGACGTGGAAGGAGCCTGAACACCGTGAAGTTCAAGCGCCAGAGAAGCCAGGAGGTCGGGGTTGACCTGACGCCACTGATCGATGTGGTGTTCCTGTTGCTGATTTTCTTTATGGTGTCCACCACCTTTACCCGGGAAAGCCACCTGCAGGTGGATTTGCCCGAGGCGAGCGGCGAACCGGTTTCGCCCTCTGAGGTAAGGCAGATCGATGTGGTGATCAATGCTGAGGGCCAGTACATCCTGAACGAGAGGACCCTGGTCAATAATCGGCGTGAAACCCTTGAGCGGGGTGTCAGGGAATTAGCTGAGGGAGACAACAGCTTGCCGTTTATCATTACGGCCGATGCCAGAACTCCCCATGAATACGTTGTGCGCGCCATGGATGTGGCCGGCCGCCTGGGGTTTGCGAAACTGAGCATAACCACAGAGCGGGAGGCTGAGAATCCGTGATCGATGCAAGGCCGGAACCTCTGAAGGTACCGCCAACCGGAAGCTGGGCAACCTACAAGCGATTGCTCGCCTACGTGAAACCCTTCTGGTTCGCGTTCTCCCTGGCGGTGCTGGGGAACATTATCTATGCTGCGGCCTCCACAGGCATGGCGGCTGCCATGGAGTATGTGATCACCGCCATTGAGAATCCGACGGATCAGAACCGGTTGTTCTTGACGGGCCTGATTGTCGGCATTTTCGCCTTGCGGGGGGTGGGCACCTTTTTCAGTCAATACTTCATCAGTTACGTCGGGCGGCAGGTAATCAATGCCCTCCGCAATGATGTGTTCGATCGCCTGATGACACTGCCGTCGCGGTATTATGATGACAATGCTTCTGGCAGGTTGGTGTCCAAACTTACCTTCAATGTCGAGCAGGTGGCCGAGGCCTCAACCAACGCCATCACCATCACCCTCCGTGAAGGCCTGACCATCGTCGGCTTGCTGGGCTTTATGCTGTATACCAACTGGAAGCTGACCCTGGTGTTCCTGACCGTGGGGCCGGTGATCGGGTTGGTGGTGAATTACGCCAGCAAGCGCTTTCGCCGAATCAGCAAGCGCATTCAGGGGTCGATGGGTGATATCACCCACGTGGCCTCAGAATCCATCTCCGGTTACAGGGTGGTGCGAACCTTTGGGGGGGAAGACTACGAACGTGAACGCTTCCGGGAAGTCAGCGACCAGAACCTCAAACAAAGCCTGAAAATGGCCTCTACTCAGGCCATCAGCGTGCCGGTCATCCAGGTGTTGGTGGCTATCGCCATTGCCGCGCTGGTCTGGACCATGTTGTCTCCGGAAATCCGTGGTGAGATGAGTACCGGCCAGTTAATCGCCTTCATTACCGCGGCGACGACCATGGCCAAGCCCATTCGTCAGGTAACCTCGGTGCACGCCATGATTCAGAAGGGCGTGGCTGCGGCCTATGACGTGTTTGAAACCATGGACGAGCAGCCAGAGGAAGATCGCGGCGAATACACCCCAGATCGTGTGGAAGGCCATATTGAGTTCGATAAGGTGTGCTTCCGCTATCGTGATCAACTGGATAATGTCCTGGACGGCATTTCAGTGAAGGTGCCGGCCGGGCAGAGTGTGGCACTGGTCGGCCGTTCGGGCAGTGGTAAATCGTCTATGGTCAGCCTGCTACCCCGATTCTATGAGTACACCGAGGGTGACATCCGAATCGATTGCAGGTCTCTCAAGGAGTTCTCGCTCAAGGGTTTGCGTTCCCAGATTGCTCTGGTGAACCAGAACGTGGTGCTGTTCAACGACACCATTGCCGCCAACATCGCCTACGGTGCCTTGCGCAACTGCAGTCGTGAAGAAATCCGGGAAGCCGCCGCCAAGGCTCATGCCCTGGAGTTTATCGACCGGATGCCGGAAGGCCTGGATACCATGATCGGGGATAACGGCGTGATGTTGTCTGGCGGCCAGCGCCAGCGCCTGGCCATTGCCCGGGCTTTGCTGAAGAACGCCCCGATCCTGATCCTTGATGAGGCCACGTCGGCACTGGATACAGAGTCAGAACGGCATATTCAGGAAGCCCTTGAGACGGTGATGCAAGGCCGGACGACGCTGGTCATTGCCCACCGCCTGTCCACCATCGAAAAGGCGGACCGGATACTGGTGATGGACAAAGGCCACATTGTCGAATCCGGCACGCATGAGGAATTGCTGGCGGCAGATGGCGCCTATGCCCAGTTGCATCAGATCCAGTTCAGTGAGCATGCATGAGCAGCAGCTGGATTGACCACTTGTGGTACAGCCAGGGCAAGCCCCTGGCCATCCTCGGCCCACTGGCCTGGCTGTACCGGGTGGTGTCTGAATCGAAGCGCCGGAAAGCCTGGCAGGCCCGCAACGAAAGCTTACCCGTGCCGGTTGTAGTGGTTGGCAACATCACCGCGGGTGGTACCGGCAAATCCCCCCTGACCGCCCGGCTGGTTCAACGCATGAAGCAGGACGGCTGGCATCCGGTTATCCTGAGCCGGGGCTACGGCGGCAAAAGCGATCATTATCCTCTGTTGGTAAAAGACACCACGCCGGCATCGGTCTGCGGTGATGAGCCGCTGATGCTGGCGTTGGCCACGGGGTGCCCGGTGGTGGTCGATCCCGACCGTTGTCGCGGTGGGCACTGGGCCCTGGCGCAGGCACTCGGCGACGTCCTGATCTGTGATGACGGCTTGCAGCATTACCGCTTGCCCAGGGATATTGAACTGGCGGTGTTTGATGCCGGCCGGGGCATTGGTAACGGTGCCCTGATTCCGGTGGGCCCCCTGCGCGAACCGGTAACACGGCTCTCGAGTGTGGATTTTGTGATTCTCAATGGAGAAGTGTTCCCGCCGCCGGGTCAGCAGATCGACGAGTTTGCCGGCATAGCGCATCCTGAGATCCATGCCATGTCACTGCAGCCGGCGTCGTTGGTCAATCTGAATTCCGGGGAGACTCTGGCGCCCTCAGCACTCGGGGGGCGGTCAGTGCGTGCGGTTGCCGGAATAGGCAACCCGGGACGTTTCTTTGACACACTGAGGAGCCTGGGAGCACAGGTCACCGAAGCGGCTTTTCCCGATCATCACCGTTTCCGCCCGGAAGACCTTGGCTCCAGTGCGGGTGAGTGGCTGGTCATGACCGCGAAAGACGCGGTCAAATGCCGGGGCTTTGCACCCGACAACGCCTGGGTATTGACGGTGGATGCCTGTCTGTCGGAACCTTTTGAACATCGCTTTCTGGAACGGCTCAGGGCATGCTCTGGGCAGTTGCATCAACAAAATACTGAGAGAACCAACCATGGATAAGAAACTGTTGGCCATGCTTGCCTGCCCGGTGTGCAAGGGTGAACTCAAGCTCAACGATGCCCGTACCGAGCTGATCTGTTACCAGGACGCCATGGCGTTTCCGATTCGTGAGGGTATCCCTGTCATGTTAGCCGCAGAGGCCCGTACCCTGAGTACCGACGAACGGCTTGATAAGCACTGACACACCTACCAGCAGGACGCATCAGTATGTCATTTACCGTTGTCATCCCCGCCCGCTACGCCTCCAGCCGGTTACCCGGTAAGCCGCTGGCCATGATTGCTGGTAAACCGATGATCCAGCACGTATGTGAGCGTGCCCAGGAAAGTCGGGCGAGCAGGGTCGTGGTTGCCACCGACGACCAGCGCATTGAGGCATCGTGCCAGGCATTCGGTGCCGAGGTGGTCATGACGTCACCACACCACGCCAGTGGCACGGACCGGCTTGAGGAGGTTGCCCGAAAGCTGGGGCTGGACCCGGACCACCGGGTGGTTAACGTCCAGGGTGACGAGCCGCTGATACCGCCGGCGTTGATTAACCAGGTGGCCGATAATCTCGACTACTTCCCTGAGGCCAGTATTGCCACCCTGTGCGAGCGTATCCACGACGCGCGGCAGGTATTCAACCCGAACGTGGTGAAGGTGGTGTTCGATAGCCGGGGAATGGCGCACTACTTCAGCCGAGCACCCATCCCCTGGGCGCGGGACTTCTGGCCTGCCAACGCATCGGTGGCGGACGTAGACTTACCCGAGGGCATTGGTTACTTCCGGCACATTGGCATTTATGGCTACCGTGCCAGTGTGCTCAGCCAGTTTGTCAGCTGGCTGCCGGCACCGACAGAACAGGTGGAAGCGCTGGAACAGCTCCGGGCCTTGTATAACGGTGCTCACATTCACGTGGATATCGCTGATCGACCGCCCGCACCGGGTGTCGATACCGAAGAGGATCTGGCCCGGGTGCGGGCTCTGATAGAAGCAGGAGGACGTTATGCCTGATCAGGTCAGTGTGTTGTTTGTTTGTCTGGGTAACATCTGTCGTTCGCCAACGGCCGAAGGGGTGTTCCGGCAACTGGTCACTGAGCAGGGAATGACAGAACATCTGCACATTGACTCCTGTGGCACCGGTAACTGGCATATTGGTAAGTCGCCGGATGCCCGGGCCATGGCGGCGGCAGACCGTCGCGGTGTGGATATCAGTGACCTGAGGGCCCGGCAGATCAAGGCTGAAGACCTCGACCGGTTTGATTACGTGTTGGTGATGGATAGGCAGAACCTGGCCGATGTCAGGGATATCTGGCATCAGAATGGCGGCACCGAACCTCGCCTTTTTCTTGAGTTTGGTGAGTCCGGCCAGGCCGAGGTGCCGGATCCATACTACGGCGGTGAGGACGGTTTTGAACGAGTGCTTGACCTGATTCACGAAGCCAGTCAAGGCTTACTGGAGGATATCCGGGGGCGATTGGCTTGAATGGCGCGCTGAGGGTCACCGAGCATGCTGATCTGCGTGAGCTGAATACACTCGCGATTGCGGCGCGGGCTCGTTATTTGGTCCGGATTTCCGGCGTGGATGACCTTACCGCCGCACTGGCCTGGGCTGAGGCCCGCGAACTGGACACCCTGATTCTCGGTGGTGGCAGTAACCTTGTGTTCGCCGGCGATTTTGACGGTGCCGTTCTGCATATGCAGATTCGGGGCCGGCATTGGGAAAAAGTAAACGGCGACGAAGCCGTACTGGTTCTGGGGGCTGGTGAAAACTGGCATGAGGCGGTTTTATACGCTGCCCGATCGGGTTACCGCGGCATAGAAAACCTGGCTCTGATTCCCGGCACCGCCGGCGCTGCGCCGGTGCAGAACATTGGTGCCTACGGTGTTGAACTTGCCGATACCCTGGTAAGTGTGACAGCGTTGGATCGTGTTACCCGGGGTGTGGTTACCCTGGCCGCCGGCGATTGCCAGTTTGGATACCGTGACAGCCTGTTCAAACGGCAGCCTGGCCGCTACACCATCCTTGAACTTAGACTAAAACTTTCCCGATCCTTGCCATTAAAGCTGGATTACCGGGATCTTCAGGATTATCTCGGGGATACCGATGTCAACGCCCTTACGCCTTTGGAGGTTGCTGAAGCGGTGATGGCGGTGCGGCACCGAAAGCTGCCGGACCCCGCTGTTTTGCCTAACGCGGGCAGCTTCTTCAAGAATCCGGTGATCAATCAGGTGGCGTTTGAAAGGTTGCAGGAGCGCTTTCCTGACGTAGTGTTCTATCCGGTAGAGCAGGGTGTCAAACTGGCTGCGGCCTGGTTGATTGACCAGGCTGGCTGGAAAGGCTTTCGCAATACCCGGGTGGGTGTTCATAACCGACAGGCTCTGGTGCTGATCAACCACTCGGGGGGCTCTGGTGCCGAGGTGCTGGCGCTGGCTGACGAGGTGCGCCGGTCTGTGCAGGAAACCTTCGGGGTTGAGCTTGAAATGGAACCGGGGGTCGTTGGCGCTCGTTAGCGTGGCTGGTCAGAAACTGGGGGGCTGCCCTTTCAGGCAGCCCAGGGGATGATCGAGCGGCCTTAGAGGCCGCCCTTCGGGGAGGCTTTCACCAGGAACGCCAGCGCTTCTTCCACCGGGATGTCCTGTTTCTCTTCATCGCGGCGGCCCTTGTATTCCAGGGTGCCGGCGGTCAGCCCGCGCTCTGAAATCACGAACCGGTGAGGAATGCCCATCAATTCCATATCGGCGAACTTCACGCCCGGGCGTTCGTTACGGTCATCCAGCAGTACGTCGTAACCCGCCTGGCGCAACTGGCTGTAAAGTTTCTCGCCAGCTTCGGCCACTACCGCATTCTTGTGGGCATTGAGAGTAACAATGGCCACCTGGAACGGAGCGATGGCGTCTGGCCAGATGATGCCCTTGTCGTCATGGTTCTGTTCGATAGACGCGGCCACAATGCGGGAAACGCCAATGCCGTAGCAGCCCATTTCCATGATCACCGTCTTGCCGTTTTCATCCAGAACGGTGGCGTTCATGGCAGAGCTGTACTTGTTACCCAGTTTGAAGATGTGGCCGACCTCGATACCACGGCGGATCTCCAGGGTACCCTTGCCATCCGGGCTGGGATCACCTTCCTCCACGTTGCGCAGGTCTTCCACCCGGCCCAGGGGTACGTCGCGTTCCCAGTTAACGCCGGTCAGGTGGTAGTCGTCCTTGTTGGCACCACACACGAAGTCTGCCAGGTGGGCAGCGCTGCGGTCGACGATCACAGGCACAGCCAGGTTGACCGGGCCGATGGAGCCGGGTTTGCAACCAATGGCCTTTTCGATTTCTTCATCGGTGGCCATGGTCAGCGGCTCGGCAACGCCGTTCAGGTTTTCGGCCTTGATGTCATTCAGGGTGTGATCGCCCCGGAGAATCAGTGCAACCAGGCCGGATTCGCCGTTCTCGTCGGCTTCGCCTTTGACCAGCAGGGTCTTCACGCTGCGCTCTGCCGGCAGGCCGAGGAACTGGGAAACGGCTTCGATGGTTTTCTGGCCTGGCGTGTGCACTTCGGTCATGGTCTCGCCAGGAGCCGGGCGATCACCCGCAGGGGCAATGGCTTCAGCTTTTTCGATGTTGGCGGCGTAATCGCTTTCGGTGCTGAACACGATGGCGTCTTCGCCGGAGGATGCCAGTACATGGAACTCGTGGGAGGCACTGCCGCCAATGGCACCGGAATCCGCTTGCACCGGCCGATAATCCAGCCCGAGGCGATCAAAGATGTTGCAGTAGGTCTGGTGCATAACCTGGTAGGTGTCATCCAGCGAAGCTGCGTTCAGGTGGAAGGAATAGGCATCCTTCATGATGAATTCGCGGGCACGCATAACGCCGAAGCGGGGGCGGCGCTCATCACGGAACTTGGTCTGGATCTGATAAAAGTTAGCCGGCAGTTCCTTGTAGCTTTTCAGCTCGTTGCGGATCAGGTCGGTGATGACTTCTTCGTGGGTTGGGCCAAAGCAGAAGTCCCGGCCGTGGCGGTCATTCATACGCAGCAGTTCGCCGCCGTACTGCTCCCAGCGCCCGGATTCCTGCCAGAGTTCGGCTGGCTGCACGGCCGGCATCAGAACTTCCTGGGCTCCACTCTTGTCCATCTCTTCGCGAACAATTCGTTCCACCTTGCGCAGGGTGCGCAGGCCCATGGGGAGCCAGGTGTAGAGGCCTGCGGCCAGCTTCCGGATCATTCCGGCGCGCAGCATCAGCTGATGGCTGATAATCTCTGCATCTGAGGGTGTCTCTTTCTGGGTGGCAATCAGGTAACGGCTTGCTCGCATCGTGTCTTCCGCTTTATTGAAAAGTGGGGGTTAAGACTAATTGGCAGGGCTTCTGGCCTGCTTCTGCCTTTCTTTGTCGTAAAGTGGACGTTATTGTACGGAGCCTGCTTCACAAGGTACAGATGATGACTGACGAATCTATCGACGTAACACCTCGCCGGCGACCGGTTCAGGCGCGCAGTCGGGAGCGGGTAGGCAATATCCTCAGCCATGCCGCGGCCATTTTTCATGAGAACGGTGTGGATGGTACCAGTATGTCCGCCATTGCCCGGCAATCTGGCATGTCGTTAGCGTCCCTTTACCGCTACTTTCCGAACAAGGCGGCCATCGTTCATGCCATTGCCGAAGGGCATGTCGAGAAAATGGAAACCGCGCTGCGGGAGAAGCTGCCTGAGCTGAGCCTGCACGACGCGGTGGATGTGCTGATTGATCAGTTCTACGACTTCTACCGCACCGAACCGGCGTACTCGGCAATCTGGAGCGGCGTGGAGTCCATGCCAGAACTTCGGGAGCTGGACCTGCGGGAACTCTACAGCAACGCTCGAGACCTGGATGCCAGGCTCCAGCAGGAGTACCCGGCACTGCCGAAAGAGCGCAGCTGGACTGCCAGCCTGTTGTTGCCCCGATCTGCCGGAACCATCCTCCGGCTTGCAGCCACCCTGCCGGACGACCAGGGGCAGCAGTTGGTGGTGGAGTTAAAGTGTATGGCCAGGGCTTACCTGGCAGAGCTGACACGTCAGGAAAGATAGCCCAGGGGCAGGGCGGTACTGTCGATTACCCTCCGCAGTACAAAGCTGGAGTGCACCCCGCTGACACCCTGAATCCGGGTAATGCGGTTGAGCAGAAACTGGTGGTAATGATCCATGTCTGGCACCACCACTTTCAGCATGTAATCGGCACTCTGGCCGGTGATCAGATAGCACTCCTGCACCTCTGGAAAGACCGCCACCTGTTCCTCGAAAGCGGCAAAGCGTTCCGGTGTATGTCGGTCCATGCCGATCAGAATGATGGCGGTCAGAGATAACCCGAGTTTTTTGTGGTCCAGAATGGTCACTGTGCGCACTATGATGCCCGCGTCTTCGAGCGCCCGCACCCGGCGCAGGCAAGGGGAGGGCGAAAGCCCGACTTTCTCCGCCAGTTGCTGGTTGGTCAGGGAGCCGTCCTTCTGCAATTGTTCCAGGATTTTCCGGTCAGTTTTGTCAATTCTGACCAGTGTCTTGTCATTGTTCGCAATCATATGCTGTAAATCCTGACTTGTTGGCAATGTGTGGCTTATGAATAGCGGTTTTTGGCTAAAATAGCAACCAAATAGCGTCGTTTGGGCGTTACACTCTCCCCATTGATACGAACAGCGAAAGGAATGTTCCATTATGGCCTTTGATCATCGTAAATACGTCGCCTTCAAACCGGTTGCCAAGAAAGACCGCCGCTGGCCGGACCAGGTTATCGAGAAAGCACCCACCTGGTGTGCTGTCGACCTGCGGGATGGCAATCAGTCGCTGATCAAGCCCATGTCTGTCGCCCAAAAGCAGCGCCTGTTCGATTTGCTGGTCAAGCTGGGCTTCAAGGAAATCGAGATTGGTTTTCCAGCCGCCAGCCAACCGGATTTTGATTTCTGCCGCAAGCTGATCGAAGAAAACCGCATTCCGGACGATGTGAAGATTCAGGTGCTGACCCAGGCCCGCCCGGAACTGATCGAGCGTACCTACGAAGCCTTGAAGGGTGCGAAGCAAGCCATTGTGCACGTGTACAACTCTACCTCGACAGTGCAGCGTGAACAGGTATTTGGCCTCGACCGGGCCGGTATCCGCGATATCGCTGTCAAAGGCGCCACCCTGGTGAAGGAGATTGCCGCCCGTTATCCGGACACCGACTGGACCTTCCAGTATTCCCCGGAGAGCTTCACCGGCACCGAACTGGACTTCGCTGCGGAAGTGATTGATGCGGTCACCGAGGTGTGGCGACCGGATCAGGGGCAGCCGGTGATTATCAATCTGCCGGCTACCGTAGAAATGTCTACCCCTAACGTGTTTGCCGACCAGGTGGAGTGGATTTGCGAAAACATCCGGTATCGCGAGCACATCAGCATCAGTCTGCATACCCATAACGACCGGGGGTGTGCGGTGGCTGCGGCCGAACTGGGCGTGATGGCCGGCGCTGACCGGATTGAAGGTACCCTGATGGGTAACGGGGAGCGCACTGGCAACATGGATCTGGTAACCATGGCCATGAACCTGTATTCACAGGGCATTGATCCGACCCTGGACTTGTCCGGCATGGCGGAAATTACCGAGGTGGTGGAAGCCTGTACCGAGATTTCCACCCACCCGCGTCATCCGTATGCGGGCGAGCTGGTGTTCACCGCCTTCTCAGGCAGCCACCAGGACGCCATCCGTAAGTGCCTGGCCCGCCGTAAGGAGGGCGACGCCTGGAACGTGGCGTACCTGCCCATCGATCCGTTCGATGTGGGCCGTCGCTATGAAGAGGTGGTGCGCATCAATAGCCAGTCCGGCAAGGGTGGCGTTGCTTATGTACTGGAGCGGGACTACGACATTACCCTGCCGCGTTGGTTGCAGATTGAATTCAGTAAAGTGGTCCAGAAAGAAGCCGAGACCAACGGTGGCGAAATTGATTCCCACACCATCCACCGCCTGTTCGAAGACCGCTACCTGAAGGTTCATGAAGACTGGTCACTGCGTTCCTACGATCTGCATCGGGACGAAGCGGGTGTTCGTGCGGAAGTGGTGGTCGGTAGCGACACGTCTCCCGTGACCTTTGAGGGCTGCGGATTGGGTGCGGTTGAGGCGGTGTCTGACGGGCTGGCCAAGCGATTTGGCGTTACGGTGGCGGTAGAGGCATACGATGAGTTTGCTCTGGGCGAGGGCACCAACGCCAATGCCTTGGCCTGTATTCGCCTGACCGCCAATGGTCAGCATTGCAGCGCAGCGGCCCTGGCGGAAGATACCACCTCGGCGACCCTGCAGGCGCTGTTTTCAGCAGTGGCCCAGGCGGTGGGCACGGATATGCCGGCAGCAAAGACGCCGGAAGCGGCGGAAGCGGTCTGATGCCCGGTTCTGTCTACGCCTGAACGCAGAACGGCCGGCATAGTTGCCGGCCGTTCTGTTTTCCGTCTGCCCGTGAGGGGCATCCGGCGGTAAACTGTCGCCCTTACAGAGGGGTTACGTTTTCCGCCTGGGGGCCTTTGGGTCCCTGAGTAACGGTAAACTGCACCTGCTGACCTTCTGTCAGGGTACGGAAACCGTTGGAGTTGATTGCACTGTAGTGAACGAAAACGTCACTGCCGCCTTCCTGGGCAATAAAGCCAAAGCCCTTGGATTCGTTGAACCACTTCACGTGGCCAGTTTTGGTATCGGACATCGATCTTTCCTGTCTTTCTGAAAATTTGCCCTCACGGGACCTTCTTGTTTCGCACAGACTCTGGATCCATACAAACGCGGTTTCCGCCGGAGCGGAAGCCGTCGATGCTGAGTCGTCCGGAGCGTACTGAGGAAGGGGCAACGCGAAGCCTGGGCAGGACGTTGTAGCGCATTCGTCAAATACCGCTGCAGAAGAGCACAGCAATTTTCAGTATAGACCGACTTTGGGGGGCGTCAATTGTTTTTTTAGTGATCAGTGTCGGGATTTTAATTGATAAAAAACAACGGGTTGTCATAACGATGAAACACAACTCTGCCGGTCATTGAGGCAGAGTTGTGTTGTCGTCCGTGTGCACGGGCGGGGTTGGTCAGCGCACGAATTTCTCGCTGATCTCTTCCAGGATGGCAGGATCATCAATGGTGCTGGGTACGCTGTACTCTTCACCGTCCGCAATCTGGCGGATGACGCGGCGCAGAATTTTGCCAGACCGGGTCTTCGGTAAACGCTCTACCACCATGGCCCGACGGAAGCACGCTATGGCGCCAATCTTGTCGCGGACCATTTCTACCAGTTCTTCTTCCAGTTCATCCTGGTCTATGGTTGCGCCGTCCTTGATCAGCACCAGGCCGACCGGGGTCTGGCCCTTCATGTCGTCGTGGGCGCCTACAACACAGCATTCCGCGACTGCCGGGTGTGAAGCTACCACCTCTTCCATTTCGCCGGTGGACAGGCGATGTCCGGCGACATTGATCACGTCATCGGTCCTGCCCATGATGAACACGTAGCCGTCGTCATCAATAAAGCCGCCGTCGCCGGAGCTGTAAAAGCCGGGAATCGGATCCAGGTAGCTGCTCTGGAAGCGTTTGTCGTCGCCCCATACGGTCATCAGGCACCCCGGTGGCAGGGGCAGTTTGACGGCTATCTGGCCTTGCTCGCCGGCCGGTACCTGGCTGCCTTCCATATCGACGACCTGCACGTTGAAGCCGGGCGACGGTACCGTCGCCGAGCCCGGTTTGGTGGTCATCATTTCAATGCCTACCGGGTTGCAGCAGATGGCCCAGCCGGTTTCGGTCTGCCACCAGTGGTCGAGAATCGGCAGGCCCGTGTGTTCCTTCAGCCATTCGTAGGTGGGTGGGTCCAACCGCTCGCCGGCCAGGAAAATGCGTTTCAGCGACGAGACATCATAGCGGCTTAGCCGATCTGCTTCGGGGTCTTCCTTGCGCACGGCCCGGAAGGCGGTGGGCGCGGTGAACAGCATGTTCACCTTGTGATCCTGGACTACCCGCCAGAAGGCGCCGGCGTCAGGGGTTTTTACCGGTTTGCCCTCATACAGGATGGTGGTGCAGCCGGCGAACAGGGGCGCATAGACAATGTAGCTGTGGCCTACCACCCAGCCCACGTCTGACGCCGCCCAGAAGACATCGCCGGGTTTGGCGTCGTAGACCAGTTTCATGCTGTATTTGAGTGCCACGGCATGGCCGCCGTTGTCCCGCACCACGCCTTTTGGCTTTCCGGTGGTGCCGGAGGTGTAAAGCACATAAAGCGGGTCGGTGGCTTTCACTGGCACCGGATCTGCTGGCTCCGCATTGGCGGTCATGTCGTTCCAGTCGTAATCCCGTCCTTCCGACAGGTTGGCTGTGACTTGCGGCCGCTGGTACACCACACACAGCTCAGGCTTGTGGCTGGATTGCTCAATGGCCCTGTCCACCAACGGTTTGTATTCAATGACCTTGGTGACTTCAATGCCGCAGGAGGCCGTGATCAGCGCCTTGGGCTTGGCATCCTCAATGCGCACCGCAAGTTCGTGGGCAGCAAACCCACCGAAAACCACTGAGTGGATGGCACCCAGGCGGGCACAGGCCAGCATGGCAATGGCTGCCTGCGGAATCATTGGCATGTAGATAATGACCCGGTCACCCTTCTCGATCCCGCGAGCACGCAGGGCGCCGGCAAACAGGGCTACTTCATCCCGTAATTGGTCATAGGTGAAGTGTTGCTGGCTATTGGTCACCGGCGAGTCGTAAATCAGGGCTGTCTGTTGACCACGGCCCGCCCGGATGTTGGCATCAAGCGCTACGTCGCTGGTATTCAGAAGGCCGTCGGGGAACCACTGGCCGTGACCGTTATCGAGTGCCTGCCAGATGGTGTTCGGGGTTTCGATCCAGTCAATGTTCTGGGCCTGCTCGCGCCAGAAGTCATCCCGTTGGTCGATAGACCGGCGGAACTCGGAGTGGTATGTCATGCTCTCCACCTCAGTTGTGCTGTTATTGTTCTGTGGCTGTTATGCACAACTGTAGGAGCTTTAGAAACAGGGGCTACTAGACCATAGGCGTAGTTGGCCGTTTTTGCCTGTTCAATCCCCGTTGGAATTGATCTCCGTCACCTTCGCCGTCACGCTGCCGTGGCCCAGTCGGGCGGTGATGGCGGCGCCTTCGCCAAGCTGGCTGGCGTCACGAACAATCTGGTTCTGCTCATCCCTCACAATCGCGTAACCGCGCCCCAGGGTGGCAAGCGGGCTGACAACGTGGAGTGCCTGGGCGTTGTATTGGTAGCGTTCCTGTTGCTGCTTCAGGTAATGGCGGGTGGCCATCTCCAGGCGTTCATGGAGCCGGGTCACCTGGTCCCGGGCGGCGATCAGTGTCCGGCGTGGGGATTGGGTGGCAAGGCGCTGGGTCAGGTGATCGGTTTTTACCCGGGTTTGGGTCAGTCGCTGGGCGATCGCCTTGTTCAGCCGAACGTCCAGCTCATCCATGCGCTGGGCCTTTTCCTGCAATTCCCTGCGTGGGTCCCGCAGCCGTGCAGACAGGTGGCCAAGCTGGGTGTGCAGGCGCTGGGTTAGCCGGCGCGCCGCCTGGCTCAGCCTCAGTTCCTGCTCGTTCAGCCGGCGCAGCCAGTGGTTTTGGTCCGGGGAAACCTTCTCAGCGGCCGCTGAGGGGGTGGGGGCCCGAAGGTCTGCCACGAAATCGGCAATGGTCACGTCAACCTCATGGCCCACTGCGCTGACAGTTGGAATGCTGCAACTGGCGATAGCCCGGGCAACCGCTTCTTCATTAAAGCACCACAGGTCTTCCAGCGAACCGCCGCCGCGCCCGATGATCAGGACATCGGCCACGCCGTGTTGCTGGGCGCGCTGGATTGCGTTGACGATGTCGCCCGTGGCGGCCTGGCCCTGAACCGCTGTGGGGTAGAGGGTGACCGGTATGGCGGGGCAGCGGCGGGCAAGTACGGTTAATATGTCATGGATGGCGGCGCCCGTGGGCGAAGTCACAACACCAATATGGCGCGGTGTGGCTGGAATGGCCTTTTTCCTTGCCGGGTCGAACAGGCCCTCCGATTGCAGTTTCAGCTTCAGGGCCTCAAAGGCCTGTTGCAGTTCACCCAGTCCTGCCGGTTCCAGGTGTTCGACAATGATCTGATAGTCGCCCCGGTTCTCGTAGAGTGTGACCTTTCCGCGGATGCGAATCTGGTCGCCTTCACGGGGCAGGGTGCGCAGGCGTTGGTTGGCACCCCGGAACATGGCACAGCGCACCTGGCACTTCTGGTCTTTCAGGGAAAAGTACCAGTGGCCGGAGGAAGGTCTTGAAAATCCGGACAATTCGCCCTCCACCCAGACCTGCATAAAGCTGGTTTCCAGCAGATGCCGTGCCTGGTGGTTGAGTTCACTGACCGACAGGGCCCGGGGCCGGGAATCCGGGTAAGGGGGTATCAAAGGGCGCGCTCCGTGATTATTCATACGCAATAGCCGAAAGAGAGGGGTAAAAATAACGGAAATTCAAAAAGATGCAACCAAACACCAAAAACCTCGCGGTTTACTGTCTGTTGGCACCACTTTATAATAGATCGATTAAGGATTTTGCCTTGCTGTGCCGCCGCGGGTACAGCATGGAATTTCCAAACTTAGCATGTTCAAAAGGCGGACCCAAATGCTGCGTATTGCCGAAGAAGCCCTCACGTTTGACGACGTTCTCCTCGTGCCCGGATATTCCGAAGTTCTGCCTCATCAGGTGGAGCTGAAGACTCAATTGACCAAAGGCATCACCCTGAATATTCCGCTGGTGTCATCGGCCATGGATACGGTCACTGAAGCCGAGCTGGCCATTGCCATGGCTCAGGAAGGCGGCATCGGTATCATGCACAAGAACATGTCAGTGGAACAGCAGGCGGCTGCCGTACGCAAGGTCAAGAAATACGAGAGCGGCGTTGTTAAAGATCCGATTACCGTAACGCCTGAAACCACCGTCCGTGAGCTGGTCGATATCACCATGGCCAACAGCATCTCCGGGCTGCCGGTTGTGGATGGCCACGATCTGGTTGGTATCGTCACTGGCCGCGATATTCGCTTTGAAAGCCGGATGGACACGCTGGTGCGTGACATCATGACGCCGAAGGAAAAACTGGTTACCGTCAAAGAAGGCGCCAGCCTGGAAGAGATCAAAGAGCTGTTGCACCGTCACCGCATCGAGAAAGTCCTGGTGGTGAACGACGAATTCGAATTGCGGGGCCTGGTTACCGTCAAGGATATCCAGAAAGCCAAAGACTACCCGCTGGCCTGCAAAGACGAGCAGGGCCGTCTGCGAGTGGGTGCGGCGGTGAGCACCGGTGGCGATACCGATGCCCGGATTGCAGCGCTTGCCGAAGCCGGCGTGGATGTGATTGTCGTGGATACCGCCCATGGCCATTCCAAGGGTGTGATTGACCGGGTTCGCTGGGTAAAGCAGAACTACCCTGATGTTCAGGTGATTGGCGGCAATATTGCCACCTCGGGTGCAGCGATTGCCCTGGCGGATGCCGGCGCGGATGCGGTCAAGGTGGGCATCGGTCCCGGCTCCATCTGTACCACCCGTATTGTCGCCGGCATTGGTGTGCCGCAGATTTCGGCGGTGTCCAATGTGGCCGCAGCGCTGAAAGAGCGCGGCGTCCCCGTGATTGCCGATGGTGGTATCCGGTTCTCCGGTGATATCGCAAAAGCCATCGCAGCGGGCGCCCACAGCGTCATGATCGGTAGCCTGCTGGCGGGTACTGACGAAGCCCCGGGTGAAGTGGAATTGTTCCAGGGTCGGAGCTACAAGGCATACCGTGGAATGGGTTCTATCGGTGCCATGGGGCAGGGTTCCAGCGACCGCTATTTCCAGGACGCCAGCAAAGGTATTGAAAAACTGGTGCCGGAAGGCATTGAAGGCCGTGTGGCCTGCAAAGGCCCCATGCGCAACATCGTGCACCAGCTGGTGGGCGGTTTGCGTGCATCCATGGGTTACACAGGCAGTGCCACTATGGATGAGATGCGCACCAAGCCGGAATTCGTGCGCATTACCAACGCCGGGATGCGTGAGAGCCACGTGCATGACGTGACCATCACCAAAGAAGCTCCCAACTACCGAATCGGCTAAGAACTGCCTGATTTGACGCGGCCCGGTTTCCGGGCCGCGCTGTTTTTTTAAAGCCCGAGGACTCCATGGCTCAGAACATTCACGACCACCGTATCCTGATTCTTGATTTCGGTTCCCAGTACACCCAGCTGATCGCCCGCCGTGTGCGTGAAATCGGCGTGTACTGTGAAATCAAGGCCTTTGACGTAACAGACGAAGAACTCAACGAGTTCAATCCCAAAGGCATCATCCTGGCGGGTGGTCCGGAATCGGTAACCCAACTGGGTGGTCCCCGTGCACCGGAAGGGCTGTTCGACAAAGGCATTCCGATTCTGGGCATCTGCTATGGCATGCAGACCATGGCGGAGCAACTGGGCGGCCGTGTTGCCAGCTCTGAGAAGCGCGAATTCGGCTACGCCCAGGTGAAAGTTCGGGCCAAGGGCCCTCTGCTGCAGGACATTACCGACCACCTGACACCAGCGGGTGAGTCCCTGCTCGACGTCTGGATGAGCCACGGTGACAAAGTGGTTGCCATGCCGGAAGGCTTTGAGCTTTTAGCCTCTACCGAGAGCGCGCCGATTGCCGCCATGCAGGACCTCAGCCGTAACCTGTACGGTGTCCAGTTCCATCCGGAAGTGACCCACACTCTCCAGGGTAGGCGGATTCTCGAGCACTTTGTCCTGAATATCAGTGGCTGTGAGGCCCTGTGGACGCCAGCCAAGATTGTTGATGACGCGGTTCGCCAGATTCGTGAACAGGTAGGCTCCGAAAAGGTTCTGCTGGGGCTGTCTGGCGGTGTGGATTCCTCGGTAACCGCCGCCTTGCTGCATAAGGCCATCGGCGACCAGCTCACCTGCGTGTTTGTGGATAACGGCCTGCTGCGCCTGCACGAAGGCGATCAGGTGATGGAGATGTTCGCCAGCAACATGGGTGTGAAAGTCATCCGTGCGGATTCCGAAGATCTGTTCCTGTCCAAGCTCAAGGGGGTTAATGATCCCGAGCAGAAGCGCAAAATCATCGGCAACACCTTTATTGATGTGTTTGATGCCGAGGCTGCCAAGATCAAAGACGTGAACTGGCTGGCCCAGGGCACCATCTACCCGGATGTGATCGAATCTGCCGCTTCCAAAACCGGTAAAGCCCATGTCATCAAATCCCACCATAATGTGGGTGGCCTGCCGGAAACCATGAAAATGAAACTGGTTGAGCCGCTGCGCGAGTTGTTCAAGGACGAAGTCCGCAAGATTGGCCTTGAGCTTGGCCTGCCTTACGACATGGTTTATCGCCACCCGTTCCCGGGGCCAGGCCTGGGTGTGCGTATCCTTGGCGAAGTGAAGAAAGAGTACGCCGAGATTCTGCGCCGCGCAGACGCCATTTTCCTGGAAGAGCTGCACCGGGCGGACCTGTACCACAAGACCAGCCAGGCCTTTGCCGTGTTCCTGCCGGTGAAGTCGGTAGGTGTAGTGGGTGATGCCCGCCGCTACGAATACGTGATTGCGATTCGTGCCGTGGAAACCGTGGACTTTATGACCGCACGCTGGGCGCGGCTCCCGTACGAAGTGCTGGAAACCGTATCCAACCGGATCATCAACGAGATTTCCGGAGTATCACGGGTGACCTACGATATTTCGTCCAAGCCGCCCGCGACCATTGAATGGGAATAAGTCGGGCAGGCTAGAGCGGGAAGGCGGCAAGCAGGGATGCTTGCCGCCTTTTTTCGTTTTCAGGTCGTCATTCGGCGGTCAGCAACATCTTGACCGCTTTCTCCTTCGCCGCCTGGCTGAAGATGTCGTAGGCTTTTTCGATATCGTTGAGCTTGAGGCGGTGTGTGACCAGGTCCTCCGGCTTCACATCGCCACTCTCGACGACCTTCATCAGCACCGGAATGGTGTTGGTGCTCACCAAGCCGGTGCGTACCGTGATGTTTTTGATCCACAGGTCCTGCAGCCGGAATTCCACGCTTTTGCCGTGTACGCCGATGTTCGCGATGTTGCCGCCAGCGCGAATGATGCTCTGGCAGATATCGAAGGTCTCAGGTATGCCGACCGCCTCCATGGCAACGTCTACACCCTCACCGTTGGTCAGTTCTTTGATGGCTTCGATGGGGTCTCGGGCGATGGTGTCTGTGGCCCCCAGCATCCTGGCCATTGCCAGGCGGTTCTCGTCCGGATCAATCATGATGATACGCGCCGGTGAGTAGAAGCGGGAGGTCATTACGGCGGCCAGTCCGATGGGGCCGGCGCCGATGATGGCGACTGTGTCCCCCAGTTTGACTTCGCCGGCGAGAGCGCCAATCTCGTGTCCTGTGGGCAGGATGTCGCTGAGCATCACCGCAGCAGCCGGGTCCATTTCTGAAGGCAGGTGGTACAGGCTGTTGTCGGCATGGGGGATGCGTACATACTCGGCCTGGGTGCCATCGATCAAATGCCCCAGAATCCAGCCGCCGTCCCGGCAGTGGGCATAGATGCCGCGCTTACAGTAGTCGCAACGCCCGCAGGAGGTGACGCAGGAAATCAACACTTTGTCGCCAACCTTGATGTTACTTACTCCGTCACCCACTTCTTCGACCACTCCCACGCCTTCGTGGCCGAGAGTGCGACCTTTCGTGACCGCTGGCACATCGCCTTTCAGGATGTGCAGGTCGGTGCCGCAAATGGTGGTATGGGTGATGCGCACCACGGCATCTGTGGGTTTCTCGATTGCAGGCTGTGGCTTGTCTTCCCAGCTACGCTTTCCTGGTCCGTGAAATACCAATGCTTTCATAATGTTCTCTCCTTGACGGGTGTGCGGCTGCAGATGCGATTCAGGTCCGTGTAAGTCTTGCACGGACTGCACTGATTGAAACATGACTTATGTCAGTATAGGCCCCGAAAGGTAAAACGGTATGACAGTTGTCTGAGTAAAAAATCTTCTTTCAGTGCGGGTGCGCCCGGGGCCGTCGCTTGGTTAAGACGGCGAATAATGGTATTTTCGTGGCGCTTTCGGGGTTGGCCACTATCGTAGTTGTATAGGGCGCTATCAGCAGAGCCGCGTTTATGTCGGATTCACCAAAGAATGATCAATACTGGATGTCCCGTGCACTGATGCTGGCGGAGCGGGCGGCCTCGATAGGCGAAGTGCCCGTTGGCGCGATTGTTGTCCGTGATGGTAAGGAGCTGGGCGTGGGTTACAATGCGCCCATTACCGGTTGTGATCCCACAGCCCACGCGGAGATTCGGGCTTTGCGGGATGCCTCCGCCAGGGTAGGGAACTACCGGCTGACCGGGGCAACTTTATACGTCACCCTTGAGCCTTGCACCATGTGTGTGGGCGCCATTGTGCACAGCCGAATCAGCCGCCTTGTTTATGGTGCCCGCGAGCCCAAAGCGGGTGCGGTAGAATCTGCCCGGTGTACGCTGGACGAGGCCCACCTTAACTGGCAAGTAGAAGCGGAAGGCGGTGTCCTGGGAGACGAGTGCGGCCAAGTTATCAGTGATTTTTTCAGCCGGCGGCGGGCGGAGATTCGGCGGCGGCGTAAACAGAATTCAGGGAAGGAGTAACTCTGCGTGAAAGTACTTGTTACCGGCGGTGCCGGATATATCGGCAGTCATGTGGTCCGGCAGCTGGCAGCAGCAGGCCACGACATTGTGGTTTTCGACAATCTTTCCACCGGCTATCGATGGGCGGTGACCGCCGGCGAGCTGGTGGTGGGCGACCTTGCCGACGAGCAAGCCATTGAGGCCGTTTTCGCACGGCACAAGTTCGAGGCGGTACTGCATTTCGCCGCCAATATCGTGGTACCGGAATCCGTTTCCAACCCCCTCAAGTACTACAGCAACAACACCCGGAGCACCCTGAACCTGCTCAAAGCGGTGGAAAGTCACCAGGTGCCCTACATGGTGTTCTCCTCCACGGCCGCTGTGTATGGCATGCCGGAAGAAACGGTGCTGACCGAAGACCTTCCGCTGTCCCCCATCAACCCTTACGGCGCTTCGAAAATGATGAGCGAGCGCATGATGATGGACCTGGCTGCGGCCAGTAACCTTAACTACGTTATCCTGCGCTATTTCAATGTGGCCGGTGCTAATCCGGAGGGACTGCTGGGGCAGGCAACGCCGGAGGCGACGCACCTGATCAAAGTGGCCTGCGAATGTGTGACCGGTCAGCGTGAGGGCATGAACGTATTCGGCACCGACTACGAAACCCGCGATGGTACCTGTATCCGCGACTATATCCATGTGGAAGACCTGGCAAAGGCCCACGTGATGGCGCTGGATTACATGGCCGGCGGTGGCGAGTCTCAGGTACTCAACTGTGGTTACGGTCGCGGCTTTACCGTGCGGGAAGTCATTGATGTGGTCAAGGCGGAATCCGGTGTCGATTTTCCGGTGACAGAAACTGGCCGCCGTGCCGGCGACCCGGCAGCACTGATGGCCGACAACACGCGAATCAAGAATGTTCTGGGCTGGCAGCCGGATTACGATGACCTCAATACCATCGTGCGTACCGCTCTGGCCTGGGAATCGGTCTGGCAGAAGAAAAAAGCTTCCCGATAACCTCTTCAAGCAACTAATTTCAGGAACAACTGGATGAAAATTACGATTTTTGGAACCGGATACGTGGGCCTGGTAACAGGTGCCTGTCTTGCGGATGTTGGTCACGATGTGCTTTGTATGGATGTGGATCAGGGCAAGATCGAGAAACTGAAGAACGGCAAGATTCCGATTTACGAGCCAGGCCTCGATAGCATCGTTAAACACACCGTGGAAGCCGGTCGTCTGTCGTTTACCACCGACACCGAACAGGCTGTCAAACATGGCACCCTTCAATTTATTGCCGTGGGCACGCCGCCGGACGAAGACGGCTCTGCCGATCTGCAATACGTACTCGCGGTGGCGAAATCCATCGGTCAGTACATGGATGACTATAAGGTGGTTGTCGACAAGTCCACCGTACCCGTGGGCACCGGTGACAAGGTAAAGGCAGCGGTACGCGCGCAGCTCGACAAGCGCGGCCTGGAGCTGGATTTCGACGTGGTGTCCAACCCGGAATTCCTGAAAGAAGGCGCCGCCATCAACGATTTCATGAAGCCGGACCGCATTGTGGTGGGTACCGACAGCGAACAGGCGGCGGAGCTGTTGCGGGAGGTTTACTACCCGTTCAACCGCAACCACGACCGGATGATCTTTATGGATATCCGTTCGGCGGAACTCACCAAATACGCTGCCAACTCCATGCTGGCCACCAAGATCAGCTTCATGAACGAAATGTCCAACCTGGCCGAACGCCTGGGTGCCGACATCGAAGCGGTGCGCCGGGGCATTGGTTCTGACCCCCGTATCGGCTATCACTTCATCTACCCTGGCTGCGGCTATGGTGGCTCCTGCTTCCCGAAAGACGTACAGGCCCTGGCCCGGACGGCCGGTGATTGCGATTACGAAGCCAAGTTGCTGAATGCGGTAGAAGCCGTCAACTACGCTCAAAAGCACGTGCTGTTTGACAAGATCAGCCACTTCTTCCAAGGCGATCTCAAAGGTAAGGTCGTAGCTCTTTGGGGCCTGGCCTTCAAACCGAACACCGACGACATGCGCGAAGCCTCCTCACGGACGCTGATGGAAGATCTCTGGAAGGCCGGCGCCACGGTACAGGCCTTTGACCCGGAAGCCATGGAAGAAACCCAGCGCATCTACGGTGACCACGAAGGCCTGACCCTGTGTGGCACCAAAGAGCAGGCCCTGAAAGGTGCCGATGTGCTGGCCATCTGTACCGAGTGGAAAGAATTCCGTTCGCCGGACTTCGACCTGATTGCCGGCGCCCTGAAACAGCCGGCGGTGTTTGACGGTCGTAACCTGTACGAACCGGAAATGCTCGAGCGCCATGGTCTGGTTTACTACGCCATCGGCCGTGGCCGTAACCAGTTTCATTCCGCGGGCTGATCGAGAGGGCCGGTGATGTTTCAGCTACACGAAAGACTCGCGGCAGATACCCACCACCTGGGTTACAGCCGCCTTTGCGAAATCCTGTTGATGAACGACAGCACCTGGCCCTGGATTATTCTGGTACCGGCGGTGCCGGACATCCGGGAAATCTACCAGCTGGACCATAAGCAGCAGGTGCGGTTGCTGGAAGAGTCTTCCACGCTTAGCCAGGGCATGATGGAGCTTTTCAGGGGCGACAAGATGAATGTGGCGGCGCTGGGTAATATGGTGCCGCAGCTTCATTTGCACCACATCGTGCGCTTTGAAGGTGACCCGGCCTGGCCAGGCCCTGTATGGGGTAAACTGCCTCCTGTGCCTTACGCAGAGGAAGAGCTGGAAGAGATTCGCGCCAGGTTAAAGCCCCTACTGCAATCCCTGGCCTGAATCGGGCTCTGGTTATTCCCGACCCTGCTGCCACTGCGCCAGGGTTTGGGAGCCAACCAGAATCATCCGCAGCTCGGTTTTGAGCTTGGCTTTCAGTTCGTCCCGCTCCTTCGGCGTGGCGTCCAGCGCTTCCGCACCCTGATTGAACACCAGGGTGACCATGGATTCGGCCACCAGCCTGGCATCCGCCAGAGGCTTGTTCTGTTCATCTGCAAACCGTCCAAGGTCATCTGCCAGTTCCGTAACGAAATGATCAATCTCGGCCTTGACGGCGGTTCGGAACGGTTTCGATACTCCGGTGCGCTCGCGCAGCATCAGTCGGAACAGGTTGGAGTTGTTGCCCAGATACTCCATAAACGTATCTACGGATGTGGAAATGGCGCTGCCGTCCCGGGCAATTCGCTTGCGCGCCTGACGCATTAACCGTCGTAGCGCAACACCGCCTTCATCAACCAGTGCCAGGCCCAGTTCATCCAGCTCGGAAAAATGCCGGTAGAAGGAGGTGGGGGCAATGCCGGCTTCCCGGGCAACCTCCCGCAAACTCAGGCTGCCAAAGCCCCGATCTGCACTCAACTGTGCCAGGGCGGCATCCATCAAAGCCCGTCGGGTTTTCAGTTTTTGTTCCGCTCTGGTGGCCAACGTCTTACTCCATGGTCCGCTCAAACCATGCATTCTAGCCCCCGGTTTTTTGATAGTCATCCCGGCGTTCAATATCTGGCTTCAATTCTGCTTGGGGACGCCTGATTTTCACAGTCATTGTGTTTATAATGGGCGGCTTTTACCGGCGCCGCCTCAACACCGTGCGGCCAAGAACGACGTAGCGTCGGGCGGGGGGTGTGCTTTCCGAAACCTTGCGGGGCCATGGATGGCGGAGCAGAGCGTACATGGACGTATCCACAGCGTGTTTCGGAAAGCACACCCCCCGCCCGATGCGGCAAACCAAGAACACATTCAGATACAACGGGAACCGATATGCGCAGTCACTATTGCGGTGGGATCAACGAATCCCACATCGATCAGGAAGTCACTCTCTGTGGATGGGTACACCGCCGCCGGGACCACGGTGGGGTTATCTTCCTGGATCTGCGAGATCGGGATGGCATGTCCCAGGTGGTTGTCGATCCTGACACCCCTGAGAGCTTTGCTCTGGCGGAGAAGGTTCGCAGCGAGTTTGTTGTTAAAGTCACCGGCCGCGTGCGTCGTCGACCTGCTGGCACCGAGAACAGCAATATGCCGACCGGTCAGGTAGAGCTGCTGGGTAAGGAAGTCGTTATCCTGAACGCCGCCGCCACGCCGCCGTTCCCGCTGGACGAGCACGTGGATGTGGGTGAGGACGTTCGTCTGCGCTATCGCTTCATCGATTTGCGCCGCCCGGAAATGATCAACCGTCTGCGTTTCCGTTCCCGGGTAACCAGCTACATCCGTAATTTCCTGGACAGCCGCGGCTTCATGGATGTGGAAACACCGATCCTGACCCGCGCCACCCCGGAAGGTGCCCGTGATTACCTGGTGCCAAGCCGTACCCACGAAGGTTCGTTCTTCGCGCTGCCCCAGTCGCCGCAGCTGTTCAAGCAGATGCTGATGGTGTCCGGCGTTGACCGCTACTACCAGATTGCCAAGTGCTTCCGTGACGAAGACCTGCGGGCAGACCGTCAGCCCGAGTTCACGCAGGTTGATATCGAGGCCTCTTTCATTGATGAAGAGACCCTGATGACGCTCAACGAAGACATGATCCGGGCGCTGTTCAAAGACGTGCTGGATGTCGAGTTGCCGGAATTCCCGCGCATGCCGTATTCCGAGGCCATGCAGCGTTACGGCAGCGATAAGCCGGATCTGCGTATTCCGCTGGAACTGCAAGACGTGAACGACCTGGTGGAAGGCGTGGACTTCAAGGTCTTTGCCGGCCCCGCGAAAGATCCCAAAGGCCGTGTTGCAGCCTTGCGTGTGCCGAAAGGCGGTGCGCTGACCCGTAAGCAGATTGACGATTACACCAAGTTTGTCGGCATATACGGTGCCAAGGGCCTGGCCTACATCAAGGTGAACGAACTGGCCAAGGGCGTGGAAGGCCTCCAGTCGCCGATTATTAAGTTCCTGGGCGACGACGTGGCCATGGCGATCATGGAGCGCGTTGCGGCGGAAGATGGTGACATCGTGTTTTTCGGTGCTGACAAGACCACCGTGGTCAACGAAGCCCTGGGAGCGCTGCGCATCAAAGTCGGCCATGACCTCGACATGCTCACCTGTGAGTGGGCGCCGATGTGGGTGGTGGACTTCCCGATGTTTGAGGAGCTGCCGGACGGCGGCCTGACCGCGATTCACCATCCGTTTACCGCACCGTCCTGCAGCCCGGACGAGCTGGCGGCCGATCCGGCCAATGCGTTGTCCCGCGCTTACGACATGGTGCTGAACGGCACCGAGCTGGGCGGTGGTTCTATCCGTATCCATGACGGCAAAATGCAGGAAACGGTGTTTCGCATCCTCGGTATCGAAGAAGAGGAAGCTCGCGCCAAGTTTGGCTTCCTGCTGGATGCCCTGAAATTCGGTTGCCCGCCACACGGCGGCCTGGCTTTCGGTCTGGACCGTCTGGTGATGCTGATGACCGGTTCGTCGTCCATCCGGGATGTCATCGCCTTCCCGAAAACCCAGAGCGCCACCTGTCTGATGACCCAGGCGCCGGGTGCGGTAGACGAAAAGCAGCTGAAAGAACTGCACATTCGCCTGCGTCGCTCAGCCAAAGCGGTTGAAGGCAACAAAGCCGAAGACAACGAGTGATACACAAGCCTGGAGGTTGCCCGTGGCGCCTCCGGGCTGAGTGCTTTTGCTCAAGCTATCTCTGAGGGCGTGTGGATGGCCATCATCCTGGGTGTAGACCCTGGCTCACGAATCACCGGCTACGGCATCATTCGTGCGGAAGGCCGCCAGATCGAGTATATCGACAGCGGCTGTATCCGGGTGGGTGAAAAGCCCATGGCGGAGCGGCTGCAAACCATTTTCCACAGCCTTGCTGTGTTGATTGGTGAGTACCGCCCGGAAGAGTTTGCCATCGAGCAGGTGTTCATGGCCCGTAACCCGGATTCAGCCCTTAAGCTGGGGCAGGCCAGGGGTGCGGCGATTGTCAGTGCCGCCAACAGCGGCCTGGCTGTCCATGAATACTCTGCTCGCCAGGTCAAACAGGCGGTGGTTGGTACCGGTGGCGCTGACAAATCCCAGGTTCAGCATATGGTCCAGGCACTGCTGGGTTTGTCCCGCAAGCCCCAGGCAGATGCGGCGGATGCCCTGGCGATCGCACTGTGTCATGCCCACATGAACCAGAGCATACTGAAGCTCGCCGGCACCGGTGGCAAAGCGCGAAGCGGGCGGGTTCGGCAACAATAACAGGCTCAGACAAGCCCCAGGAGGCCTGCATTGATCGGTAGAATCCGAGGCATATTGATAGAGAAGGCCCCCGGCCACGCACTGGTGGAGTGCTCCGGTTTGGGTTACGAAGTCGACATTCCCTACACCACCTTCTTTCACCTGCCGGAAACCGGGCAGGAAGTTACCTTACATACGCATTTTGCGGTCAGAGAAGACGCCCAGAGCCTGTATGGCTTTGCCTCCCGGCTGGATCGCAATCTTTTCCGGCTGCTGATCAAGGTCAATGGCGTTGGCCCCAAACTGGCTGTCGGCATACTGTCCGGCCTGGACGCCCAACAGTTTATACGCTGTGTTGAGGCCCGCGATGTCAGCGCCCTGGTGAAGCTGCCGGGGGTTGGCAAGAAAACCGCCGAGCGACTCCTGATTGATATGGCTGACCGCATTGGCCAACTGGAAGGGCAGTTCACGCCGACGGTACCGGGGGCAGCGGCTCCGGGCGGCTCCACAACTGCGCCGGCCGCAAGTCACGATGCGAGAGACGAGGCCGAGGCCGCGTTGATTGCCCTGGGCTACAAGCCGCAGGAAGCGGCCAAGGCCATCAGCAAGGTAGCTGAGCCAGATATGACCAGCGAGGCGCTGATTCGCCTTGCCCTGCGTAATATGATCCCGGCCGGGTAGTTAACTTGCTCCCCGGCCTTTTTATGTGTCGCCCCATGACACCAATGTGTATAGAGCGTAACGTGACTCCAACCATGCCCTTTGTACAATTGGGGCAACTTGAACGTCAGGCCAAACCTGTGGGCACGTTGTTTATTCCCAGCAAGCGGATAATGCCATGATTGAATCTGACCGACTGATCTCGGCAAAGGCCGGTGAATACGAGGAAGTGCATGATCGGGCCATTCGCCCGACGTTGCTGTCTGAGTATGTGGGTCAGCCGACGGTTCGCGAGCAGATGGAAATCTTTATCTCCGCTGCCCGGGGCCGCCAGGAAGCGCTGGACCACGTGCTGATCTTCGGCCCGCCGGGACTTGGTAAAACCACCCTGGCAAACATTATTGCCAACGAGATGGGGGTGTCGATCAAGACCACCTCTGGCCCGGTACTGGAAAAAGCCGGCGACCTGGCCGCCATGCTGACCAATCTCGAAGAAGGCGATATGCTCTTTATCGATGAGATTCATCGCCTGAGCGCTGCGGTTGAAGAAGTATTGTATCCGGCGATGGAAGATTATCAGCTGGATATCATGATCGGCGAAGGGCCGGCGGCCCGATCCATCAAGCTGGATTTGCCCCCGTTTACCCTGGTGGGTGCCACAACCAGGGCGGGTTTGCTGACATCGCCACTGCGGGACCGCTTTGGCATTGTTCAGCGTCTGGAGTTCTACAACACCCAGGACCTCACGCATATCATTCTCAGGTCGGCACGTTTGTCTTCGGTGACCATCGATGAACAGGGGGCGTTCGAGATAGCCCGCCGTTCCCGGGGCACACCACGAATTGCCAACCGCCTGCTGCGGCGGGTGAGGGATTTTGCCGAGGTTCGCTCAGACGGCCACATAACTGCCGACATTGCCGACCAGGCTCTGAACATGTTGAAAGTGGACGACCAGGGCTTTGACCACATGGACCGCCGCCTGTTGCTGGCCATGATCGAAAAGTTTGATGGGGGGCCGGTGGGTGTGGAAAGCCTGGCTGCGGCCATTAGCGAGGAGCGGGGGACCATCGAGGACGTGCTGGAGCCGTTCCTGATTCAGCAGGGCTTTATGGTACGAACGCCCCGTGGGCGGATGGTAACCTCCAGCGCCTACCGCCATTTTGGTGTGGTGGCCCCGAAATCCGGTGCTGAGGATGACCTCTTTGACTGAAAACGGTACGAAAGAACGCTTTGAATTACCTGTCCGGGTGTATATAGAAGATACAGACGCTGGTGGTATCGTCTTCCATGCCAAGTATCTTCACTACATGGAACGGGCCAGGACCGAGTGGGTGCGTAGCCACGGTGTTGGCTTGAGGGCCGGCCTGGAAGACAACACAAGTTACGTGGTTCAGCGCATGAACCTGCACTATAAGGTGCCGGCCAAACTGGACGACCAGCTGCTGGTTACCGCAGAGCCCACGGCCTCATCCCGGGTTTGGATGAACTTTCGGCAGCAGGTGCTGCGAGCGGCAGATCAGCAGTTGTTGTGCGAGGCCGATGTGCGGGTGGCCTGCATCGCACTGGATACCGGCAAGCCCAAGAGGCTGCCTGAAAACATGCAAGAGATTCTGAAGAAATCCATTTAGTTTATTGAAAAGCCTACAAACATAGTTGGGAGTGCACAGTGGAAGCGGAACTTTCAGTCTGGTATCTGATTGCCAATGCCGGGGTCTTGGTGCAGTTGGTCATGCTGTTGCTGGTGTTGGCATCGGTGGTGTCCTGGGCTTTGATTTTTCAACGCATTCAGGTGTTCCGGAAAGCGAAGCAGGCGCAGCTGGCCTTTGAAGAACGGTTTTGGTCCGGCATGGATCTGGGGCAGCTCTACAAAGAAGTGAATGCAGATCCGACGCCGTTTTCCGGAATGGAATCCGTATTCCGGGCCGGCTTCAAGGAGTTTTCCCGCCTGCGTCAGCAAAGCCGCGATGCAGACGCCGTCATGGAAGGCACCCAGCGTGCCATGCGGGTGGCTTTTTCCCGTGAGCAGGAGCGCCTGGAAACCCATCTTCCCTTCCTGGCTACTGTGGGCTCAACCAGTCCGTATGTGGGGTTGTTCGGTACCGTGTGGGGCATCATGAATTCCTTCCGGGGGCTGGCGCAGGTGCAGCAGGCAACGCTTGCCACGGTGGCTCCAGGTATCTCGGAGGCATTGATCGCAACCGCCATGGGTCTGTTTGCAGCGATCCCGGCGGTTATCGCCTACAACCGGTTCTCTGCCATGTCGGATGCGTTGCTGAAGAACTATGAAACCTTTGCCGAGGAGTTTTCCAGCATTCTGCATCGCCGTGTCCATAACAGTGACCAGGCTGCCTGATGGCACTCGTCGATAACGGGAGGAGAACGGCATGAGCGGCATGAAAGGTATGGGCTTGATGCCCCAGCAAAAGCGCAAGCCGATGTCGGAGATCAACGTGGTGCCCTACATCGACGTGATGCTGGTACTGCTGATCATTTTCATGGTGACGGCTCCGATGTTAACCCAGGGGGTAAAGGTGGATTTACCCCAAACCACGTCAGACCCGATCCAGCAGGATAAAGACGTTGAGTCCATTACCGTTTCTGTAGACGCCAACGGCGCCTACTACATGGATATCGGTGACCGCAGCAGCGACCCGATGACGCTGGCTGAGGTGCGTGAACAGGTGGCCAATATCCTGTCTCAGCGCACCAATGGTGAGGTGCTGGTGCGCGGTGATGAGTTCGTGGAGTACGGCGTAGTGGTGCGACTGATGGCTGAGCTTCAGGCGGCAGGCGCAACCGGGGTTGGCCTGATAACCGACGCACCTCAGGAAAGGCCTTAACAGGGTGGCATTATTGTTGTGAAGGGTCACGAGCGGGAAACCATCAGTACCGATACGGCGCCCCTGAAATCGCCAGTGGTAATGTCTGTGGCATTACACCTGCTGATTGTCGGGATTGCGCTGGCGGGCTGGTCCTGGACATCGCCGATATCTGAGTCGGAGCCCAGAACCATTTCTGCGCGGCTGGTCAGCCCGGAACCCCGGCCGAGCCCGGTGGTGGATGAGCAGGATCAGCGAGATCGCAAACAGGAGCGTCGTCAGCAACAGGAGCTTGAGCGCCAGCAGCAGGAAGCGGAGCGCCGTCGTCAGCAGGAAGAGCAGGCCCGGCGGGAAGCCGAACGGCAGGCTCAGGAACAGGCGCGGCAGCGGGAAGAAGAGCGCAAGCGCCAGGAAGCTCAGGCTCGCGAACGGGCCGAGCAGCAGGCACGGGAACAGGAGGCTGCGCGCCAGAAAGCTGAGGCAGAGGCCAAAGAGCGTGAGCGCCAGCGTGCTGAAGAGGAACGCAAGCGTCAGGAAGAGGCAAAGCGCAAAGCCGAGGAAGAGAAGCGTCGCCAGGAAGAGCGTCGCCGGCAGGAAGAAGCGGAACGTAAACGTCAGGAGGAGGCTGCCCGGCAGGAAGCAGAACGCAAACGCCAGGAAGCCGAGCGCAGATTAAGAGAGCAGCAACTCGAAGCCCTGGCCGAAGAATCCCGCCGAGAGCGGGAGGCGGAAGCCCGGCGCCAGCAGGAGGCCGCTGCGGCCCGTGCCCGTGAAGCGCAGATGCTGTCAGAAAGCGAAAAGTACCAGGCACTTATACGTGAGCGTTTGAGCCAGGCTTGGTACCCGCCGTCGTCGGCGACGGAAGATATGACGGCCAGAGTTCAGATAACGCTGCTGCCGACCGGGGAACTGGTTAACGCCCGTCTGGTCAGCAGTAGCGGGAACACGGCATTTGATAACTCGGCGTTGGGTGCAGTCCGGTCGTTGAACCGGTATCCGATTCCTTCAGATCGGGATACGTTTGAGCGTTATTTCCGACAGTTTACTATTGAATTCAATCCGCAACGGTTGCGGTGAGGCCTATGACATTGAACGCACATGACTCATATCGTCAGGGATTTCCCTTTACCACGGCGCTGGCAGCACTGGTTGTTCTAATGCTGCTGGCCGGTCAGGCGAGGGCAGAGCTGCTGATTCGCATCACCGAAGGTGCCGACGCCGCGATACCGATTGCGGTGGTGCCGTTTGCCGAAAGCGGTTCCATGCCGGCGGGCGACAAAGTCAGCACCATCGTGCAGGCAGACCTGACCATGAGCGGTGAGTTTCGCCCGCTTGAGCCGTCCCGGATGCTGAGTCTGCCTTCACAGCGCTCGGAAGTATATTTCCGGGACTGGCGTCTGCTGGGGCAGCGCTATGTTTTGGTGGGGCAGTTGACCCGTTCAGGCGACCGTATCGAAGCAAGGTACGAGCTGTTTGATGTTAACCGGGAGGAACGTATTCTCGGCGAAACCGCAGGCGCACCGGCCAGTAACATTCGGACCCTCGGTCACCACATCAGTGACCGGGTGTACGAGGCTATTACCGGTGATCCTGGCGTGTTCTCGACCAAGCTTGCCTATGTCACGGTGACCGGAGACGGCGATAACGCCCGCTATCGTTTGCACGTAAGCGATGTAGACGGAAAGCGCTCAAGAATCCGCCTTGAAAGCCGCGAGCCCATTTTGTCTCCTGCCTGGTCTCCGGACGGCAAGCAGCTGGCCTATGTGTCTTTTGAAACCGGCAAGCCTGTGGTGTTTGTTCATGAACTGGCCAGTGGAAACCGCAAGAAGGTGGCGGATTTTCCTGGTCTGAACTCGGCACCCGCCTGGTCACCGGATGGCAAGTCCATGCTGCTGACTCTGTCCAAAGACGGTAACGCAGAGATCTACCGGCTTGATATTGCCTCAGGCAACCTGACCCGGATGACCAACCATTGGGCCATCGACACTGAGGGTGCCTGGGATCACACCGGCCGGGGAATCTATTTCACGTCAGACCGTTCAGGCGGCCCCCAGATCTACCATATGGAAAGAGCGGGTGCCGAACCAAGGCGCATTACCTTTGGCAGCCGATACAACGCCCGCCCAAGACCGGATGCCAAAGGCGAGTACGTGTATTACGTGCATCAAAGGGAAAGGGCGTTCCATATCGCCCGCACGAATCTGAAAAACGGGGAGGAATCTGTCATTACCCGAACCGAATCGGATGAATCACCGAGCGTTTCACCAAACGGACGCTTGTTGATTTATGCCACACAGCAAAACGGTACCAGCGTGCTCACGGTTGTCTCGGCAAATGGCGGGGCGGCGTACAGCCTGCCGGCGTCAGACGGTGATGTCCGTGAGCCCGCCTGGGGCCCTATCGTTCGCTGAACACGTTGTTGTCCAATAAACCAATCACGATAAGGAAGTGCACACATGAAACTGTCAGTACAGACTAAAGCGTTTGCGATGTTGTTGTCCGTGGGCCTGGTAGCCGGTTGTAGCTCCACCGGCGATACCATGGAAGACGGTGCTTATGGCTCCGATGTGGCCGCTATTGATCAGGACGGTGGTTCCACCGTTTATGGCGGCGCCGATGGTGATGGCGTTTCTTCCTCTCGTCTGAGCGAAGAAGAGCGTCAGGCCGCGCGCCAGCAGGCTGAGCAGGAAGCACTGCGCAACATCACTACGTTCTACTTCGATTTCGATACCTCCGAGATCAAGCAGGAAGCTCGCGATGTTCTGGTTGCCCACGCCCAGTTCCTTGCCAACAATCCACGCCAGAATGTGCGTCTTGAAGGTCATGCCGATGAGCGTGGTACCAAGGAATACAACCTTGCACTGGGTGAGCGTCGTGCCAATGCGGTTCAGCGCTTCCTGATCGTTAATGGTGCTTCCCGTGGCCAGATCGAAACCGTAAGCTATGGTGAAGAGAAGCCGGCTGTTCGTGGTTCGTCCGAAAGTGCCTGGGCACAGAACCGTCGCGTTGAGCTGGTGTTCAAGTAATCGAAATCAATGATCGGAAGGTCCCATGAGAAAATTGCTCATGGCGACAGTGCTGCTCCCGCTGGGCCTCGGCCTGGCGGGAGGCAGTCTGGCACAGTCGTCTGCACCCGCGTTTCAGAACAATGCCTCTGAGGCTCAGCGTAAGTCGGGTAATAACCAGGCTACGGCGGAACTGTTCTACATGATCCAGCAGCTCCAGAGCGATGTGCGCAGGCTGCAGGGGCAGGTGGAGGAACAGAAGCATCAGATCAGCCGCTTGCAGCAGCAAAGCCGGGATCGCTATGTGGATCTGGATCAGCGGATACTGGACCTGTCCAAGGCTGTTGAGCGCAAGGCCGAAGACGCCCGGGAATCAAGCCGTGCAGCCGAATCTGGTCAGGGTGGCCAGCTAACGCCGGCCAGGGTTTACCGATCCCCCGGTGCGGATGAGCAGAAAACCTATAACGAAATCATTGATCTGATCCGGAACAAGAAAGACTTTGATACCGCCATCAGTAGGCTGTACGAGTTTATCGATGAATATCCGGAAGGGGACCTTACCGTCAATGCCTACTATTGGCTGGGTGAGGTGTACCTGGCGGAACCCCGTCTCGAGCAGGCCAAGCAGGCATTCACCATTGTCGCTACCCGTTTCAGTGATCACCGTAAAGCGCCCGACGCTGTCTACAAGTTGGGAGTAACGCTGGATCGTATGGGCGAGAAGGACGAAGCGAAGCGCCGAATGCAGAGCGTGGTGGATAATTATCCGAACACCGGGGCTGCGGACCTTGCTCGAAAATACCTTGAGGCTGCGTGATTCTGATCACAGATTAGTCCGGTTGGTTGGTTGTTGATCTGGCCCGGAAAAAAGTTGGGAAAACCTATAAAAAGGGGTTGATCAGCAAAAAAATATCAGTAATATGTGCGCCTCGTTTGGGTCGTTAGCTCAGTTGGTAGAGCAGTTGGCTTTTAACCAATTGGTCGAAGGTTCGAATCCTTCACGACCCACCAAATTGCGGAATGGTGGTCTTGAGTGCCTTCATTCGCCGGGGAAGCGCCGGCAACCAGTTATGGGTCGTTAGCTCAGTTGGTAGAGCAGTTGGCTTTTAACCAATTGGTCGAAGGTTCGAATCCTTCACGACCCACCAAATAGCAAGGCCCGACACCGGGTTTTGTGGAAAAAAGAGCCCCCGGGGCTCTTTTTTTTTTGGCTTCACGAACCCATCTAGTCAACATGGGCGTAATCATTTTCCGGGTGCCCGGGAGGCTAGTGTCCCGCCTGGCTAATTCCTTAATCTACTGAGCTT